>DKPO01000013.1:0-77347 GCA_002471225.1 Porphyromonadaceae bacterium UBA7332 | reverse complement strand
TAACCAACTGAGCTATCCCGCCATAAAAGCTGCTTTTGAGTTGTTTTGTTTCTCAATTGCGTTGCAAAGGTAGGGTTTTTCTTTGAATTTGCAAATTTTGGAATAGCTTTTTTTTGCTCTGTTCTCGCTTCTATAATGAGGTGTTTGTATTATTGGATTAGAAAACAATGGATTAAAAGGAAAAAATAGCATGAAAAAAAATATATGATTTTGCCGTTTTTCTATAGATATGCTTTGAAAAATCCAATATCATTGAGATCTGAAAGTTCAATTTGCAATTCTTTAGCCTCTTCTTTCCATTGTTTTCTCCAAAAAATAGAAAGACCGGTATCCAGAATAATATGTTTTGATTCAAATTGACTGATTATATGTGTTAAACTATCCTTGCAGCCTTGAGATAAAATTAAATAATCAATCGACACAGGATTGGTGGCTTTCAGTTTCCGAAGAGTATCCGTGTTGAGCTTTAGAATGGTTCGTCCAGCAATAGTACTCATGTTTTTAATAGGGCAATGATTAATGTCAGATACTTTTAAGTCACGCTTCAGCAACCGGTCGTGATCGCCATACAGAACTATCGTATCTGTATGGAAGCAAGTAAGGGTTTTATTTTTTTGTACAAGAACCGACATTTCATTCCTGGATGAGGTGATATAAAGAGTACCAGCAGGTTCAGATAAATGAATAATACCTAAGATGCAGATCCATATTAATATCGTCGTATATGCAATCTTTTTATGATTGATTGCAACAAACAGGCAGCATAAGAAAATGATGTATATACTAAGTAATTCTTCCAGATTCAGAGATATTTTAATAGTCGATGCAGGCAAACCTCTTAGTTGTGTCAGCATTAATTCGAACCAGTAAATTGTCTTTTGTATAGCATTACTTAACCATATGCAAGACACAGTACAGGCACGTAACAAGATAATGATAACAGAGCCCCCAAATAATACATAAATAAACGGTAGTGAAAGAATATTAGCGACAAGAAAATAGGTTGGGAATATCCCGAAATGATAGGATACAAGCGGAGCTGTTATCATTTGCGCCGATATGCAAATGATAAGATAACTAAGAAAGATGCGGATCCACTTCGGTTTATTAATTAATAGCTTTTGATTAAATGATTGTGCGATTAAAATAGCGAATACTGCAAGGAAACTAAGTTGGAATCCCAGATCCGTTATAAATAAAGGATTGTAAACAAGTAGGGCTAATGCGGCGAAAAAAAGTGTATTCAGACTGAAACGATCTTTTTCAAATAGTGTGGCAATAGTGTATACTGTAATCATCAGCACTGCACGGAGAACAGATGGTGTAAAGCCAACCAGAAAACAATAGAAAAAGAGAATGGGTAAAGGGAGTAGAAGACGTATATTGTATATACGGGAGCTTCGGGGGATAAACATTAAGAGTGCAAAGATGAAGGTATATATAAGTCCGACATGAAAACCACTTACTGCAAGTAAATGAGAAATACCATTTTGCCTGAAGTTTTCTTTTTGCTCATCGCTTAATAGCTTTTTTTCTCCTAATAAGAGGGCTTCAATTAACGCGATGGACGATTGTTCGGTAAAGATTTGGGATAGATATATGTGAATATGAGATCTGATATTTTTGGATATCGTTTGTGCAGACTTGTATTCGACTTGTTGTTGCAGCTCCCATGAGCTACTATCAACGAATGCCGTAAAGGATATGTTTTTCTTTTGCAGGTATTCGTTATAGCTGAAAATACCCGGAGGAGAAGGTTTGTCTGTTGTTTGTAAATAGGTGTTGAAGATTATAATGCTTCCTGGCTTCAGATAGGAATCCTCATTTGTTTTAGCTAAGAATAATTGGGCATGCTGATTAACCAGAGTGTGGTTATTCGTTTTGCCCGATAAAATCCTGACCTGAACTTGTGTTCCTTTTTCTTTATGGACAGGAGAATCTATTATACATGCATGATAAATATCGCTATCATGAGGTTTGACAACTTCAGGAGTACTTAAATATATATTGAGATAGCCAAACAGAAAGGCTGCTGAATAGATAAATAAATGGATAAAAAGAGTCCGGGTATATGACTCTGTTTTTTTATATCTGAGATATGTAAAGAAAAAGCCCGTAATGGCAGGGATTAACAGATAAATGACTGCTAAATTCTTATAAACATAGAAGAACAGAACACCACTGATGTAAGGCACCAGCAATAGAAGTAAAGGATAAGTATAGTTTTTTTGTGTTCTGTTCTTCATGTATAAGGTATAATTAAGACTCTGTTTGGGTCTAAAGTGTTTTCAGATTCGCTATTGTAGCAGCAGGATTTTCTGATTTAAATACAAAACTACCGGCAACAACTGCGTCTGCGCCAGCATCTGCTAAAAGTTTTCCTGTTTCCATATTAACACCGCCATCTACTTCAATTAAAGCTTTAGAGCCGGTTTTTGTAATCAGTTCCTTCAATTTACGAACTTTATCTACGGAATATGGAATAAATTTCTGATTTCCAAAACCAGGATTGACACTCATTAATAAAACCAGGTCAACTTCGGTAATAATTTCTTCAAGGACAGAAATCGGCGTGTGAGGATTAAGGCTGACACCAGCTTTCATTCCGGCATCCTTAATTTGATTAACAACCCGATCCAGGTGAGTACAAGCTTCATAATGAACTGTCATATATTCAGCTCCGCAAGCTTTTACTTCATTTACGAATTTCTGTGGCTCGACAATCATTAAATGTACATCAAGAGGCTTTTTAGCATACTTCTGGATGTACTCCAATACCGGAAATCCAAAAGAAATATTCGGTACAAAAACTCCGTCCATAACATCAATATGTAACCAGTCAGCCTGACTGTTATTTAACATTTCGACATCACGTTGCAGATTGCCGAAATCGGCAGATAAAAGAGATGGGGAAACTATCATTGTTGTATATAATTATTTGTCGTTTAATTTATAATAAGACTTATACCAGTTTACAAAGTGCATTATACCTTCATCCAAAGAAGTTGTAGGCGAGTAACCAAAATTATCTTTGAGCTCAGTAACGTCAGAGTAGGTAGCAACTACATCTCCGGGCTGCATAGGGAGATATTCTTTCTTTGCTTCTTTTCCGATGGTTTGTTCGATTACTTTAATAAAGTCAATCAATTGAACCGGATTCGAGTTTCCGATATTGTATATTTTATAGGGTGCTGAAGAGCTATCGGATTCCGGCAATTCTCCGTTAAAAGAGCTATCGCAACAGGCCGGCGTAAACAACACTTTCAGTACTCCATTTATAATGTCATCGATATATGTGAAATCGCGCATCATTTTTCCCTGATTAAAGACTTTCAGGACAGATCCGGAAGTAATGGCATTGGCAAACAGAATCGGCGACATATCAGGTCTTCCCCACGGTCCGTAAACAGTAAAAAAACGTAATCCTGTTGTCGGAATATGGAACAAGTGACTATAGGTATGAGCCATTAATTCATTTGACTTCTTGGTTGCGGCATACAGACTGACAGGATGGTCTACACAATCTTTTGTCGAATAAGGCATCTTGCGGTTAAGTCCATATACACTGCTGGAGCTTGCATAAACAAAATGTTTGACAGGGAAGTTGCGGCAAGCTTCCAGTAAATTGACAAATCCGACAATATTACTGCTCACATAAGCATCGGGGTTTTCGAGAGAATATCGGACACCAGCTTGCGCAGCAAGATTACATACGTAGTCGAATTTCTCCTCTTTAAATAGCTTAAATAAAACCTCCTTATCTTCGATATCGGATTTGATAAAGTGATAATTAGGATGTAAATCGCTTTTTATTAATGTATCTGATGCGATTTTAGCTTGAGATATTCCACACTGACTCAGACGATCATATTTAAGTTGCTGATCGTAATAATCATTGATATTGTCAAGTCCGATGACTTGGCAATCATTATTCTTTAATAGAGATTTGATCAGAAAAAATCCGATAAAACCAGCTGCTCCTGTAACTAAAACTTTCATAATTACAAAAGTAATGTTTCCTGTTTAATTTAGCAGCTGGTTTTATCAAATTATTCTATTCCTGAATACATCTTACCGGTAATCCGTATGCCCGATCTAAGTCGTTGGCTGCTGTATTCATTTGTCTGGTTATATAAAGTGCATAACTTGAATCAAAGAATCCATCCGTACAACTCCATACATAAGCTGTATTTCCCCGCCCGGTCGGGTTGCCGGTTAAATTGTAAATTCCACCTTGCGCAGGGTACCATATATTTAAAGGTGTATAAGTAGCACCATCGGTATATACGGTCGGTCCGGAGCTCCATCTGATTGTCGTACTCATTGGTACATTATATGCTGATGATGGTGCGACTTTCCATCCTGCAGGACAAGGATCAAAGATCGTTTTTGAAGAATTCTCCCATAAATAGTCACTGCCGCCAAGCAACCAATTGAAGTAGCCATAATAAAAAGTAGTCGGATTTTGGATGGCAGTATGATAATCTGCCAAGTAAGCTAAATCATAATCAGTACTTTCTCCTTCGATATTGATGCCGGTAGGAGGGAACGGATCTTTTCGTCCCCATTGATAAAGCATTCCCCATGAAGAAACATTATGGGATGTACCTAAAGCTCCCAGATTGCGATCCATGATTACTTTTTTATTACCTGCAAATGCAGATGAAGGTAATCGGTAAACATACCCCTCAGGTACTTTCGTAGAAGATTGTACTGAATTTAGACCGAAATTAGGATCATAGCCAGTACTCCAAATATGCCAACTCCATAAGATTGAATTACTATTTGATGGGGTTATGGCAATGAGAGCGTTTCCAGTAGTATTTGTTTTGATCTGAAGATAATCCCCGACTTGGTCAGAGTCCATAATATCAACCATACCTTCGGTTGTTTCCCATAATACTTCAGCTTTCCATGTTTGTGTGGCAGAATTAAATGTACCCATGGCATTGATCTGATTCACCGGGAAATATATTGATATGTCAGGTACTACCATATAGCAATTAGAAACAGGTTGAACGTCTAATGCTGATTTCTTGATCCTGACAGAATAAATATATTCATTCCCTGCAAGATATTCTACTTCAGGCAGTGCTGCATAAAAGAATGTCTTCACTCCATTTACTTTTAAATTTAACTCAATGATTGGTGAGGTTTTTTTAAGAGGAAGAATAACTGACTGACAAATAATAGTAGTATCATTTAATTGAAGACAGCTATCTGCCGGGAATATATACACCGATGAGTTTGAGTTAGACGTAAAAGAGCCTCCTATAGTATGGCTATAGGGAGAACCGGTTAAGGAAGACATAGAAAAACCTAATCCATTCAAAGAAAGACTGTCAATCATATTAGCTGTGCTGTCAGGTTTAATGATAAATTTTACACGGGACATCTCTCTTGAAAAAGTAGGAAAGGTAAAATCCTTGTTTTGAACTGATATATCTACATCAAGTATATTTGAAGTTATAAAATTCGTATTTTGATTAATCAATACAGTCGAATTGCTATTTAACGGTATTGCCGGAGAATAGGCATAAAGATCTACTGTTTCATTGGAAAGATACATTTCCTGATCAGAAACACCTGTCTTATTGCCATCGCTATCAACTGTTATCGGTCTTAAAACTCCATTTGATACCAGCTCATATGCTTGAGAAGTTATAAATTGATCAATATTTGTATTAGCTGCAGCCGTTTTACGTTTATATGCACAAACGCGAACAGTACTTCCAATAGGGATTGGAGTAAAACTGTTACTCTTGGTAGCTTGTTGTTGAAAAGGCGTTATAGTTACAGCTTTTTTTGAATTACTGCTAATCTGTATTATTTCAGACTGTTTGGTCAATCCTAAGGTTTGTGAATTTACAGGGATTTGAAAACGGACTTCAATATTTCGATCTTTCGGAATGTCGGTTGACTCAAAATCTGAGTATGACTCGGAAGTGCAACTGAATAAGATTAGAAGTAAGGTGCCAATAAATATAATTCTTGTTTTCATATTAGATTATTCTTCTGGATATATCGGATTATCGGTCAAGTCATTGGTGTTCCAATCATATACATTTAAGGCTGAAAATATCATGTTTTCAAGATTTATTACAGCAGTGTATTCGTATAGATTGCCTGAAGAGAAACCACCACTTGGCGTATTTATCAAAGCGCTATAAGGTAATGAATAATTTTCACCATTAACTTTCAGGTATACATAAAAAGGAATACTGGTAGCAGACGTCGGTAATAAGACTGTCTTTACAGCAGTTCCTGTAATATTCATTTTGGTACTGTCAGGAGATAAAGGACTCTGACTAATTACACCGGTTAATATATTGATTGTCCCCGAACTGTCAGGCTTTTGTATATATGCACTGTCTATCGAGTTGATAGTGATTCCATTGCCTGCAATTAGGTTAATGTTTATTTGGCATGCAATGTGTTTAAGCACCACCGAGACGCTTTTTGTAGCATTGAGTACTGTTTCGTTTAAGTTTTGAGCCCATAAATAATCCGTATTATTTTGTAAATTAGTGACTTGATTATTGTATAAAGACTCGGTCATATCGGACGTGTTAGTTGATACGGTATAAAAATTATAGGTACCGTCGGGAAGATACATAATATAATCATCAACGCCTGTTAACGCACCTGACGCTAAAGCTTCATAGTCTCCTTGATTAACAGGATAGTTATTACCTGATTTAAAAGCATAAACAGTAGCGATAACACCGGGTACGAGAGGTGTTGTCGATTTAGTTGGCTTTACCTGAGCTGAAAATAGTATATTGTTATCTGATTGATTTGAAGGATCATCCTTACTGTTTTGACAAGATGAGAAAACAGTAAGGATGAATAATGTAAAAAAGACAAAATCTTTCATATACATATAGCTTTATGGATACATTGGTTTTGGATCCGGATAATTTAGACCATCACCATATTGAGTCTCAACGAATACACCTTCCTGATTAAAAAGAAGATCTTGTCCTGTAGTTAATTCCATGGCAAAGAAGCCATTGTTTAAACGTTGTAATTCGACTACAGGTATGCCGGGATGATACGCAACCAACCAATAAACAATTCTATTTGGAAGAGATTCAAGGATTGAAGCAGGAATACCATTTTCAATTTCCATATCTATCCACTGATTATTTTGTTTACTAAATTCTATTTCATCATAGTTGGTGAAGACGATCTTATACTCTTTGGAGTTTACTTTTATTTTTTGAATAGGATCATTTTTAAAATGTAACTTCATGAATGATTGGATCGAATCCGGTAATTGTTGAAATGAAATAATGTTACTTTTACCTTCTGCAGAGCAAAAGCTAATAATAGAAATAAGTAGTGTGAATGTTAATAAAATTCTTTTCATAATTATGATTGGTTTTTAGTTAGTTTAATTTTCTAAAGTAACGAGCTCTCCTTGTGGTGTTAACATTAACTCTACTTTGTCCATCATTTGTAATTGGTAAATAGACTCACCATCTATAAACTCCATTGCTATGAACTTACTTTTTGGGTAGTTCTTGCGTATATAACTCAGAACAGGTTGAGGTAATGTATTTAAGAGTTTGGCAGGTATGCCTGAGGGGATATATACTTTTCTCCAAACCGATTGAGATTTGAAATATTCGATATAATTTTTTTTTCCGAATTCAATGCGATAGGATTCAGGACTGTCTATTACTTTCACAATACTATTAGGATTAATAAATCCTTTTACGCTCTTTTGTATGGGAGCGGGCAATTGGCTGTAATTAATGTCTTTGGCAGATGCAAAGAACAATGAACTGACGCAAAATATAGACGTATATACTATAGTCTTTATTGTACCTCTTTTCATAATGAATAATGTTAAGGTTTGGACTTTGAGTTTAAATGCTACACTACAATAACATTCATTTATAGTATAAGGTTTGCAAATAAAAAAATAGGATTATCTAAAGAATAATGATTCTGTCAGATAATCCTATTTATACAATACTAGTACTTGTCATAAGATACAAGTTCTTTTATCTCTTTTCGTTTTTTAGGTCGTAGATCCTGAGTAGAATAACCTAATACGATATCTAATACTACATTGTTGGAAGATGGGATATTCAGTATTTTCTTTATCCTTTTTTCATCAAACCAACCGATCATACAACTTCCTATTCCTTCATCAGTAGCTGCAAGACATATATGTTCGGCAACAATTCCGATATCAATATGAGGAAAATGTTTTTTCTTAAAGAATGAGCCCATTCGGGAGCTGAAATTGGCAGGTTCTTCAACAATAATCAGATGAATAGGCGCTTGTTTTGTAAAATGATTTATACCTAGCATTTTGGTAGAAGTTGCATCCGCTACCTGATGTCTTAGAAGTTCATCTTTTACAATAATAAAATGCCAGGGTTGCGCATTACAAGCAGAAGGAGCTAATTGAGCAGCCTGTAAAATACGATCAAGTTTCTCTTGTTCAATTTGTCTGTGCGGATCAAAAGCTCTATCACTCTGTCTTTTACTGACAAGATCTAAGAAACTCATGCGTAGCGCATCATTTTAGATAAATATTTTCCTACAATGTCAAATTCTAAATTGACAACAGAACCAGCCTTAATTTGATGGAAATTAGTATGTTCATATGTATAAGGAATAATAGCTACCTGAAAGCTGTTATCTTTTGAGTTACACACAGTTAAACTAACGCCGTTTACGCAAACAGATCCTTTTTCTACGGTCATATATCCTTGTCTGGCCATATCCTTATTGAACTCGTATTCGAAGGTAAAATACCAGCTACCATCTGCTTCTTTTACTTCTGTACAAGTAGCTGTTTGATCTACATGACCTTGAACGATATGTCCATCAAGACGTCCGTTCATAATCATACTACGTTCCAGATTAACTTTATTGCCAATTTCAAGTTTTCCTAAGTTTGAGCGTTCCAGTGTTTCTTTAATGGCAGTAACTGTATATTTGTTGTCATCTATCTCAACAACAGTAAGACAAACACCGTTATGTGCAATGCTTTGATCAATTTTTAACTCATGAGTAAATGAGCACTCCATCGTTAGATGTACATTACCTTGATCATGTTTAATAGCAACTACTTTTGCTGCTTCCTCTACAATTCCTGAGAACATAATGGTCAAATTTATTAGTTTAAAATTAAATTCAAAAGTAATGATTCTATTTGAATAGCTGGTTTTTTATCACGAAAAACTATGTGTAACTGCGACTGTGTAATAATTTTTATTGGTACTCATAAAACTGTTTATATGCAAATATAATATACCATATGTAAATAAATATCTTATACCGACGCTTTATACTTAGAGTAATTGTGGAGAGCGATGTATTAAATGTTAAAAAAATAGTTGTTTGAAGGAATTGATTGTGAAAATTGATAATAAAGTTCTATATTTGCGGCAGAATAAAAAATGTAATAATTACAAATTTATTGGTCGACCAATGATAAAGCTTAGTAACGAAGCGCAAAATCGCTTAATACAATACGGAATAAAGCCTTCCGTGCAGCGAATTGCAATTATGGACTATCTTCTATCAAACAAAACGCATCCAACAGTGGATGAGATTTATCTTGCTTTACATCCTTTTATACCAACACTTTCAAAAACAACGGTTTATAATACGTTGAGTTTGTTTGTGGATAAAGGGGCTGCGCTTTGTTTGGGGATAGAGTTAAAAAATGCCCGTTTTGACGGAGATATTTCGAGTCACGGACACTTTTTGTGTTCTGATTGCGGAGATATCCATGATGTATTTGATATTTCTACAGAGGGATTGATGAATGCTGTTCCAGAGGGGTTTGTATTAGAAGATATCCACGTCTATTATAGAGGACGTTGCAAAGAGTGCCAGGCAAGGACTTGTTCTGTAAATAATTAACAGAACCAATTTAATAAAGTTAGAGAAAATGGCAAAGAAATTTATTTGTACTGTATGTGGATACGTTCATACAGGAGATGCTGCTCCTGAAAGATGTCCTCAATGTAAAGTTCCTGCAACAAAATTCCAAGAGCAAATCGAAACAGAAGGAGAATTGACTTGGGCTGATGAACATCGTATTGGTGTTGCTGCAGATGTAGATCCGGAAGTTTTAGAAGGATTGAAGGCTCATTTTATGGGAGAATGTACTGAGGTTGGAATGTATTTGGCAATGTCTCGTCAAGCAGATCGCGAAGGTTATCCTGAGGTAGCTGAAGCATATAAGCGTATTGCTTGGGAAGAAGCTGAACATGCAGCTAAATTTGCTGAACTTCTGGGTGAAGTTGTTTGGGATACAAAAACAAACTTGAAAGCCAGAATGGAAGCTGAAGCCGGAGCTTGCGCCGATAAAAAGCGTATTGCAGCTCGTGCAAAAGAGTTAGGCTTAGATGCTGTTCATGATACAGTTCATGAAATGTGTAAAGACGAAGCTCGTCATGGACAAGCTTTCCAAGGTCTATACAAGCGTTTCTTTGAAAAAAAATAAAGCTATTATTTGAAGCATTGAAAAGGTCACTTAAGGATATTCTTAGGTGACCTTTTTTTATTATAAAATCTTGTGCATTTTAAATAAGGAAAAACTTAATATGGATCCAGAGATTTTTCTATTTTTGTAATAAGAATACAGTAAAGTCACTTTTATGAAGTTTCTGTGCTTTTGCTGATTTCGTGTCTAATCATTTAGTATATTATGGATGTAACAATATTAGGAATAGAATCGTCTTGTGATGATACTTCTGCAGCAGTAATTCGTAATGGTGTAATTCTTTCGAATGTTATTTCAAATCAGGATGTCCATTTTCAGTATGGAGGTGTCGTTCCTGAGTTGGCATCGAGAGCCCATCAGCAAAATATCATACCAGTCGTTGAAGCCGCATTGAAAAGAGCTAATATCGACAAGTCTGAACTTTCGGCAATTGCTTTTACAAGAGGTCCTGGTTTAATGGGGTCTTTACTTGTTGGAACTTCTTTTGCTAAAGGTTTTTCTTTAGCTTTAGGAATCCCCATGGTTGAAGTAAATCACTTAAAAGCTCATGTTTTAGCTCATTTTATAAAAGAAAGTGAGGATGATACCAATCAACCACAGTTTCCTTTTTTATGTTTGCTTGTTTCAGGTGGAAATTCGCAAATAATATTGGTACGCTCTTATAATGATATGGAAGTTATTGGCCAAACAATAGATGATGCTGCCGGAGAAGCTTTTGATAAGTGTGCGAAAGTTATGGGACTAGGCTATCCAGGTGGTCCTGTTGTAGATCGTTTAGCGAAAGAAGGAAACCCATTAAGATTCAAATTCAATAAACCTCAGATTAGCGGATTTAATTACAGTTTTAGTGGATTAAAAACTTCTTTCCTTTATTTGATTCGCGATGAATTAAAAGAAAATCCGAACTTCATTGAAGAAAATAAAGAAGATCTTTGCGCGTCATTACAATATACAGTAATTGAAATTCTGATGGATAAGCTTCGTAAAGCAGCTAAGGAGTTGGGCATAAAAGAAGTTGCTGTAGCCGGGGGGGTTTCAGCTAATTCAGGATTACGGGCAGCTTTTGAAGACCACGCTAAAAGGTTTGGCTGGAAGATTCATATTCCAAAATTTGCTTTTACAACTGATAATGCAGGGATGGTTGCTATTACAGGATATTATAAGTATTTGGATAAAGAGTTTTGTGGTATGGATGCAGCTCCATTTTCTAGAGTTATTATGTAATATAAATAAAATAAGGCTGTCTGTGAAAATTTCTCTCAGACAGCCTTTCTTCTTGTTGTATGGATATAAAAGGAATATTAACAGTGTTTATTTTTATTATGCCCGGAGTGATAGCACTGTTAGGGGCTTTATTTAATTGGGATTGGTTTTATCAAACGCGAATGGCAGAATTTTTTGTTAATTCCTTCGGACGTGTTGGATCCCGATTCTTTTACGGTGTTTTAGGTGTAATGCTAATCCTTGCTTCCCTGAGTATTTTGAGGAATATCCTCATTTGATTTTTGTGTATCAGCATTGTTTGCTGTAACCGGATCAGGGTCCTGTTTTTTATAACCGGATAAATCGTCTTCAGGAATTGTAATTGTATTCCCGTTTCTGTTTGCACGATAATGAGGAGACATGATTTCAACACCTGCGTGGTTGAACATATCCTGAATATTGGCATGTAAGTCTGACATGATACGTGGAGTTTGATCAGCGTCGGTTATAACTGCGTTGATCTGATAGCTTACATAGTAATCATCTAATGATGTCTCTAAAACGAATGGTTCAGGTGATTCGGAAATCCCTTTGGTCGCTTTAGCCGCATCTATTAATAATTGGTGTACTTTTCTCCAGGGAGCATCGTATCCGATAGTTACACTTGTATGAATAATGAGTCCCAGTTTTCTTGCAGAGTGACTAAAGTTGGTCGTCTGTGATGATAAAATAAAAGAATTAGGGACAGTTATTATTTCGTTTTTTGGAGTTCTTATTCGTGTAACAAAAGCACTTTTCTCAACTACATTTCCTACAGTATCATTTAATTTAATGCGATCTCCAATTTTAAAAGGGCGCATATATGTAATGACTAATCCGGCCATGATATTTCCAACAACGGAACTTGATCCCAAAGAGATAATTAATCCTACTAATACTGATACTCCTTTAAATATATCCGATTGACCTCCCGGTATTAATGGGTAAATCACTACAATTGAAAAGGCGTAAAGCAACCATCTTACAATATTAGATGTAGGAATAGCCCAATCAGGATAGAACCCTGATATTTTAAGTCTTCCCGCTGCAATTTCACCTGCAATATATTCGATACCCTTTATCAGATATCTGATCACAAAAACAATAATGATAATTGATATCAGGTTTGGTATGAAGTTGATGATACCATTCCATAATTCTTTTATTGGATATAAAATATACGAAATGAGCAGATCAGCAACTTTTTTTGTTTGAGGGAAAATCGCAAATAATAAAGGTACAGTTAGAATTAATAAGATCAGTATAACTAAATATTGGGTACATTTAATCAGAAACTGTATTAGCTTTAACTCAGTCTCTATATTGATTAACTCATAATCTTTAATGATAATAGGTTTTAGTCGTTTCTCCTTAAGCTTATAGGCTCTTCCGCGTAGTATTCTGAATAGTCTTATTATTAAGTAGCATAATATAATTTGTCCGATAATAATCAACGTAAATAATCCGATCCTTTTTATTCTTGCAAAAAAACCATGTTCTTTATTTAGCTCTATACTTTGCTTTTTTATTGTAGTTAGCAGGGTTTTAGCTAACTCTTCTCTGGTCGAACCAGCAAATAATGCATCAGATTCAGTGAAACTAAATAATGTAATATCTCGATACATAATATCAGTAAGGTACTTACCATTAATTATATACAAAGAGTCAACATTAAAATTTACTTCTTCTGCTATTTTATTGATAATGGTTTCAGCAAGTAAGGCTCTTTTTTGAGCAGTTCTTCCTCCTAAACCAGTATACAATTCCATTATTGTATCATTGTTTATAATAATAGGAGAGGGAGTTATAGTTTTTTTTAGAGAGTCAATTTGTTGTAATGCAGCCAGGGAATCTGTAGAGTGCTTTAAATTGACTTGAACTTGTTGGATAGCCGTATTATTTTGTACTTCCTGTATTGAGTCTAATTTAGCTTGAAGTTTATTAAGTTGATTTTCCAGGCTATCATTAGATGCATTTAATTTATTATTGTATTCTTCATTTTGGGATTGCTTTATTTTGTCTGCAATATTAACAATTTGCGCATTGAGGGAAAAGAAAAAGCAGCAGCCTAAAAATAAAATGATGTATTTAGTGTATTTCATTGTAAATCGTTTTTTGTCTGAAGAAAAGTGTTAATATCTCCATATAAAAACAATTGGTTAATTTTCTTTGTTCAACTATATTGAACAAAAAAGGTATTAAAGAGAAATCTCTTTAATACCTTTTATTATATATGAATGCGGAGATTAGTTGTTTGCGTTCAAGTTAATGATTGCAACTCTGTTCCATACATTGTTATCAAACATTTGTTGGTTAGATCCATCCCATCTAACTTCAAGTTGATCTTTGTTTACACCAAATTTATTTACTAAGATATTAGCAACTGCATTAGCTCTTCTTTCTGAAAGTTTCAAGTTGTAATCAGCTGTTCCAGTAGCTTTATCAGCGTAACCAGTAATTAGATATTTACCGTTTGGATTGTTTTTGATGATTTCAGCAGCAGTAGCGATATTAAGCATTTGATCAGCTTTAACTACAGAGCTATTGATTGCAAACAAAACAGAAGCATATGATTGAGCATTCACTTCTTTCACAACCTCGATTGTTTCAGTTTTTGGTTTTGCTGCTAATTCTTTGTTCAGGCGATCAATTTCATTGTTTTTGTTATTCAATTCACCTCTTAAAGAATTAACTTCTTCATTTAAAGATTTAGCTCTTGCTACAGCTTCAGCATCATATTTTCTGAAACCTCTTCTTTTGAAATAGTAAGTAGCACCAACTTCAGCGCTAACGATTCCGTCGTATTTTTTTCCGTATACGCTTTTATTGAAATCATCAGAAACAGCAGCGATTGCTAATTCTAAATTGATCGATACCGATTTTGATACATTAAAGCTGTTAATTAAACCTGCATTAGCAGTAAAGCTTTTGTGTCCTGATTGAGCACGAGCAAAACCAACCCCGATATAAGGCATTAATTGATAAATACGATCTTCTTTATATGTTCCGAAAACAGACATTAAATCAGCCATAAAGTCTGTGTGGATATTAAAAAAGTTCATAGATTCTTTAGCACCTGTACCAAAAGTATTTACTTTCCATGAATCCCCTTTTAAACGAACAGCCCAACCCGGAGCAACGTATTTACCTACTGATAAAGAAACAGCAGGAGTCACATGATCTTTAAAGCTGTGTCTGTAAGTTCCTTCACCGATAAGTCCTTGAGCACCTACACCTCCGGAAATAAACCAGTTGTCAAAAAAACGGTTTGTAAGGAATGTGTTGTTGTCTTCTTTGCACTGAGCATTTGCACTGTTAAAAGGCAATACAGAAAAGGCAAGAGCAAGAGCTCCTACAAGTGTAAAATTTCTTTTCATACTTAGATAGTTTTAGTTTTTGATACTTTAAAATAACCTCTTTTACCAACTTAATTAATTTCCTGATCAAAACTGAATTTATAAAAAATATTCAATGTCAAGGGTGGTTATTGTTAAAGTTTAGTTATGTTAATTGAGTCGCAAAGGTAATCAGTTTGATAATTAAGATTGTGTGTTTAACACTATTTTTCCATTCTTGTGTTATATATGTTATTTCCTGGAGAGGTGGCTTAGAGTCCTGTCTGGATGGGTCTTTGAATATTTATTTTTATTGATAATTAGTTAGATATGATATTTATATGTTACTCTTAAAAGATTGTATTAATTGTTTTTTTGGGACTCTTGCTTTTTATATGTAGTGTTAATATATGTGTATATTAACATGGGAAAAGGTCGAACTTATCATGTTTTATAGGAAAATATTAAGTTCGACCTTTGATTGTTATTCAAGATTTTTAATTTGATGTTCTATTTTTTCCATGAGCCATCGGGGAGTGGATGTAGCACCGCAAATCCCTATTCGTTCAGCTTTTTGGATTAAATCTATCGGTAATTCAGATTCATCAGCTACCATTATTGTATTGGCATTAACCTTCTTACATTCTTCGTATAAGACTTTTCCGTTCGAGCTTTTCTTTCCTGATACAAATAAGACCAAGTCAAAGTTCTTCACAAAATCTTTAATATTAGGAATACGATTAGATACCTGACGACAAATTGTATCATAATGCTCAAATACTAATGAATCAGCCAGACTGTTTTTGATTAATTCAACAATCTGATTAAATTCATCAACAGATTTTGTGGTCTGGGAAAATAGACAGACTCCTTTTGAAAAATCGATTTTTCTCAAATCGTCTTTATTTTCAATAACAATCGCTGTATCATTCGTTTGTCCCATTAAGCCAACAACTTCAGCGTGCCCCGGTTTTCCAAAAATGACAATCTGAACCTCAAGTGCTTTTAAATTCTCATATTTGTTCCGAATCTTCTTTTGAAGCTGAAGAACAACAGGACATGTAGCATCAACGATTTCGATATTTTCTTTTTGAGCATATTCATATATGGCAGGGGGCTCTCCATGAGCTCTGAGCAAAACTCTTCTCCCTTTTTTAAGAGAGAAATAATCAGTATGATTAATTGTTTTTAGCCCTTTGTCCTCTAAACGATTCACTTCTTGTCCATTATGTACAATATCTCCCAGACAATCAAGTTCCTGTCCTTCGGATAAGGCTTCTTCGGCTTTTTTTATAGCATTCACTACTCCAAAGCAAAAGCCTGAACCGCTATCAATTTCTATGTATTTCATCGATTAATTACTTCTAAAGCTTTGTTGATTAACCATCTTCGTTGCTCTTCAATAGTTATTTCAGAATTGTCTAAAACAATAGCATCATCAGCCTGCTTTAATGGACTTTCCTCACGATTTTGGTCAATATAATCTCTCTTTTTTACATTTTCAAGAATCTCGTTATAATTAACGGTATCTCCTTTAGCAGTGAGTTCATCAAATCGTCTTTGCGCTCTGACATCAGGAGAGGCTGTAACGAATATCTTCAATTCGGCATCAGGAAATACAACTGTTCCGATATCTCTTCCATCCATAACAATTCCTTTTTCTTTGCCCATGGCTTGTTGCATTTTTACTAATGCTTTTCGTACAAAACCTAAAGCAGCAATAGGGCTAACATTGTTGGAAACTTCCATTTGACGTATTTTGTCTTCAACATATGTCCCATTTAAATATGTGTCAGGTTTTTTTGTTATATCATTAAATTTGAATGTAATATGAATATTATCCATTTCTGCCTCAAGTTTCTCGGTATTAATAATGCCATTGCTTATTAAATCATTTTCCATAGCATATAATGTGACAGTTCTATACATAGCACCACTGTCTACATAAATGTATCCGAGTTCTTTTGCTAAATCTTTTGCCATTGTGCTTTTCCCACATGATGAAAAACCATCAATAGCTATTGTTATTTTACGTTTCATAATTTAAAATCTAAATTTATCTAAGTTTGTAGTTAAGCCTACAAGTAATGTTCCACCTTTATAATTTCTTTGTGAGAAAGAGGCATCAAATTGGAAATACTTGATTTTAAAGCCTCCTCCAAAGGAAAATCCATAAATGCCCTTTTTCCCAATTGTATGAAAATCAGATTGAGCTTTAATGTTGTAGCCTGCAGCTAAATAAAAATTCGCATTGGGTATGAATTCGCATCCAATAACAAAATGTTTGGCAAGATTAACCAGAAAGTTATCTTTTTTTGCAATTAAATCGCCATTATTAGTATTATTCTCATAGAAACTTTTGCTATTCCATCTGTTTAGATTTTGAGCAGTCAATGAGAAGCGTAAAGGCGCATACATTAGTTTGTGCGTTATTCCAAAACTTACATCCCAAGGCATTTTTATATGCTCTTCATTAAAAGAAGCTATTTGTCCTCCAATATTTCTGATTGAAATACCAGTGGATAAATTATGGTCCGGATTAATATATATTAGACCTAAATCTACAGCTATTCCCCATGAGGAGTATTTCTCATATCCCGAATATATTATTTTCCCTGAAGCTCCAGCTCTTAACCGGTCAGTTAGTTCATAGGAATAGGAATATGTAAGTGCGATATCATTTGCAGAAAATGTCCCTAAAATAGAATTATCAGGTGTCGTTTCTGTAAATGTTCCATAGTTTACATAAGTAATCCCAATCGCCCACATACCTCTTAGCCCAATGCTTTGTCCATATATAGAACTCCCGGCATTAATATCGCTGGCATAATTCATATAGCTTATGGCTAATTGATGATGTTGATCATAATTTAGTAAAGCCGGATTGTCAGATATATTGTTAATGTTTTCGGAGCTTAAGGATACATTTCTTCCACCTAAAGCAGCAATACGTGGCGAATAATTAATATTCAAAAAAGCGTATTGATTATCTTGACTTAAACAAGATAGCACAGATGAAAGAAAAATAAAAAATACATGGATTCTTTTCATTAATAGTAGTCTAAGATCGGGATATATATTTGAATTTTCAGTCAAAAATAGTTATTTTTTAGATCCCGTAAATAGCTACCCGAAGATTGTTTTATATTTTATAAAACAAAGCGACATATATTTTCTTTCATATGATTAAAAGAAGATATATGTCGCTCAATTTTTAAGCTCTTTTTCTACAAGCATTTATAATAAGGAAAATGCCAAGTATAACAAACGGAATGCTTAATATCTGTCCCATATTCAGAAACAAATTGTCTTCAAAAGCTTCTTGATTATTTTTTAGAACTTCCATAATTATCCGAGTTCCGAAAATACCAATTAAGAATGTGCCAAATATTAAGCCTTGCTTTTCGTAAGCCCTTTTTTTCCAATACATATACATCAATAAAATAAATGTAAGTAAGTAACAACTAGCTTCATATATTTGTGTCGGATGAGATGGTGCTGAAAAAATTGGTTCTGCACCCATTTTCCATTGATGTAGATTTTCTATAAATCTAAAACCCCAGGGTAAGTTTGTAGGCAAACCGTATATTTCATGGTTCATTAGATTACCTATCCGTATTAATGCTCCTACAAGAGCAACAGGAACAACCAGGCGATCAAATGTCCATAACGGATTGCGGTGAGTAACTTTTTTGGAATAGATTAATACAGCAATAATTATTCCGATAGCTCCTCCATGACTGGCCAAACCGCCTTCCCAAACTTTAATAATCTCAATTGGATTGGATAAGTAATATCCGGGATCATAAAACAGGCAGTGTCCCAATCTTGCTCCGATTACTGTTCCTGCAAATACATAAAGGAATAAGGAATCAAGCCAATTTGCTGGGACATGATCTTTTTTGAACATTCGTTCTACTATTTTATATCCGATCCAAAATCCAAGAGCAAACATCAGGCTATACCATCTGATTTCACGTCCGAAAATTGAAAAAAGGGTGGGGTCAACTGTCCACGTTATGAATGAGAGCATAGATTTATATGATTAAATAAAACAATACGAGTTGTATAACATACATTATGTCATACAACTCGCAAATATAGAAAATAATTCTTAAACTAAGCGTTTAATCCATTCTTCACGATCACCCGGAAGCATATCGATCATTGGAATCTCAATCATAGTATAAGCTCCCGGAGCTTGTTTCATAGATGCGCGCGCAACAGAAACTAAGATTTGAGCTGTTAAGGCAGGATTATTGATTTTCATATTAAATTCGAAAAGCTGATTCTGTGTTTTCCCGGAAACACCTTTGCGAACAAGATGTACACCATGTCCCATATCTTTTAAAGCATCAACACAATCAACTTTGTTAACGTGTGTTTCGTCATGAGCGAAATAATCATCAGCTTTAATAGCGGCAGCAACTTTTTCAAACTCATATCCATCTTTTACTTCAATATATACCATTCTACGGTGAACTCCTGTTCCTGTCGGAATAGTCATAGAAAGCGCATCTTTAACACCTTCAATAGCCTTACATGCAACTGTATGTCCCATTGACATACCAGGTCCGAAGTTTGTATAAGTGATACCTTTAGGGGCAACTGCTTCTAATAATGCGCGTACAACAGAGTCTGATCCCGGATCCCATCCTGCAGATATAATTGCTCTTGCATTGTTTGCTTTAGCTACTTTATCTAATTCGCGACGTAAATCTACAATACCTCCATGGATATCATAGCTATCTACAGTATTAATTCCAAGAGCTAAGATTTCTTTAGCGTAAGTCTCGATTTGTCTGGTAGGAGAACAAAGGATAGCGACATCAACATTAGCTAATTTCTTAATACAGTCTACTACTGTAATGTCAGCCAATTCTGAAGGCTTATTGCCACTTGCATCGCGTCTGACTACACCAACAATTTCAAAGTCAGGAGCTGCTTGAAGTGCTTCAAATACGTATTTTCCAATATTGCCATAGCTTACGATGGCTGCTCTAATCTTTTTCATAGACTTTATTATTTTAGCGATTTATAATATTGATTTATATCATTTCTTATTTATAACCTTGAAAAATAAGGACTGCTTATTTAGAATGATGCAAAACTAACAAAAAGTAGAATAAATCCAAACAAAAGTTCCTATTTTGTATAAAAAAACCTCGAATCAATCAAATTGTTCGAGGTTTTGTGTTTATATGTTTCAAAAAGATTTCATTATCCTAGGAGTTCTTTTACTTTGGCAGATATCGCTTTACCTTCAGCTTTTCCTGCCAATTGTTTTGAAGCAACCCCCATAACCTTACCCATTTCTTTAGCCGATGTAGCATTCACTTGTGCGATAATTTCCTTAAGAGCAGCCTCTAGCTCTGCTTCTGTCATTTGCTTAGGAAGGTATTGTTCAATAATTGTAACTTCAGCTAATTCAGAATCAGCCAAATCTTGTCTGTTTTGTGTACTAAAGATCTCGGCAGCATCTTTGCGTTGTTTTACCATCTTTTGTAAAATGCGTGTTGCTGTTTCATCAGTAAGTTCTCCGTTTGAATCTTTAGCTGTTTTAGCTTCAATAAATTCTTTTTTTACACCTCTGAGAGTTTGAGTACGCAAAGCATCTTTAGCGAGCATTGCTTTTTTGATATCTTCACTTATTTGATCAAATAAATTCATAATATTCTAATATTAAAATTTGATGGTAATTCCATCTAATGATACTCCATTACTTTCTTTTTCACGTAAAGCTTCTTTAATAGCGGCTGTAACTTCCGCACTACGTGTAGAAGTCGGATTAACCTCCATTAAACGAATAACTTCTTCATCGTCCAATTGCTCTGTATTCAATATAATAGGAGTTGAACGACGAATAGGTTTCGAAGTTACTGAAGAACCATATACTTTTGAGATACGCTCAAGATTCTCCATTTTCTTTCTTTCAGCTTCAATTCTTTGTTTTTCTTCTTCCTGAAGTTGTTCCTGAGTTTTTTTCTCCCTGTTTTCAAGGATACCAGGCACATTGGTAAGATCGAATCCTGTAGCCAAAAGCGAAACTTTTACTTCATCTCCAACACTCTCATCAATATTAGCACCCCATATTACGTTAATTTCATTACTGAATTTCTCCATAAATTCATTAACCTCTTTCAACTCTTCCATAATAACATCGTTAAATGTAAAGTTGATAAGAATACGTTTAGCACTAAATACATCATTATTATTTAGCAGAGGTGAATGCAGAGCATTTTCAATGGCATGAGTAATTCGTTTTTCGCCCGTTGCGGTTCCTGTACTCATAATTGCGATACCACCATCTTTTAAAGTGGTACGTACGTCTGCAAAGTCAAGATTTATATAACCTTCGATCGTAATGATTTCTGCGATACTTTTAGCTGCAACCGAGAGTGTATCATCAGCTTTCGCAAATCCTTCTTTAGCTAATAATTTAGGATAGATCTGATATAGTCTGTCGTTATTTACAACTAGAAGGGCATCTACGTATTTACTCATTTCTTCTACACCATTCAATGCCTGAATGATTTTAGGAGCACCTTCCCAATAAAAAGGAATAGTAACAATACCAACAGTCAATATATTCATCGAGCGGGCGATACGAGCAATTACAGGAGCAGCTCCTGTTCCTGTTCCACCCCCCATACCAGCTGTAATGAAGACCATTTTTGTACCGTCATTTAGTAAATCACGTATTTCGTCTTCACTTTCTTCAGCAGCCTGGCGTGCAATTTCAGGTTTATTTCCTGCACCTAATCCTTCAGTGATTGTTTTACCTAACTGAATCCGGTGAGGAATAGGAGATTTATTTAATGCTTGCTGATCTGTATTACAAAGTGCAAATGAAACATCATGGATACCTTGATGAAACATATGTGTAACGGCATTACCTCCACCGCCACCAACACCCAGTACTTTAATAATCGTGTTTGCAGATTTCGAAAATTGGAAATCCATAATATCTTGATCCATACGCAGAAGTATGTTTATTTAATACGTTAGAAATAAATTAATCATCTAAAGAAAATAAGCGTCCGATACCTTCAAGAAGGCCCGATTTTTTATGCTTCTCTTTTGTTGGCTTTTTAGGAATATATTCCTCTTCCTCTTCTTTTTGAGGACGTTTAGTTTCTTTTATAATGATTTCGTCCTGCTCAACGGGTTGTGCTATCGGAGTTTCTGCAATCGTTTCAAACTCAGGTTGTATTTCAGGTTTTACTTCTTTTACAGGAGGAGCTGCAACTGGCTCAACATATGAAGAACAATTGACCTTGGCCATCATTAGAAGTCCGGCTACAATATTTAAACCAGACAGAGCTCCTACTTCGGCATTCGCAATAGATATTGTTTTAGGTAAGATTCCTTTACGAACATCCATTCCTAGCTTCTCTGTCATTAAGCTCGGTAGATTTTTAAGCTGAGACGCGCCACCAATAATAATAATACCAGCTTCTAACTGATGTCTGCTAAATCCGGCTTGATCAATTTGAGCGCCAACATTTAGCAAGATTTCCTCAATACGTGCTTCAATAGTATAATGCAATTTCTGCATCTCAATTTTTGAACCATCATTAGCGATTGCAACTTGTTGTTTCAATATCTTGCTATCGGCAGTATCATCATATTTAGCACTACCTTGAGACAGTTTCAATTTTTCAGCATCACTCTCAGATAATCCTAATGCAGCAATATCCATTGTTATATGGTTACCACCGAATGGAATAACAGCCAAATGTGCCAATGCTCCATCTTTATAAACAGAAACAGTAGTTGTACCTGCTCCAAAGTCAACAAGAGCACAGCCTCGGGCAATTTCTGCATCCGATAAGATTGCTGTTGCTGCAGCCAATGGAGCTGGAAGAGTATCAGCGATTTCGATATCTACTTTTTCTTCAAAGCATTTAATGATATTTTTATAAACAGCAGGGCGTGATACTATCACTTTATGGCTTGCCTCAATTTCAGAAGCTTCACGACCAATCGGTTCTGTTACTTTTTCGCCATCAACTAAATAGTAATTCTCTACTATTTCAAGAACTTCAACAGCTTCGGGCTGCTGATTTCTGCTGTTATTCTTTAGCTGTTCAATAGTGGCGTCACTAATAACGTCTGCCGTTCCTAAAAATAAGGAAGAGGTACAATCAATAGAGCGTACTGACTGTCCCCCGATACTAATATAAACGCGTGATATATCAGGTTGTACCTGATTATTTAATTTCTTGATTATGCGTTTTATTTTTGATGCTACTTCATCCAGATTCTGAATACATCCACGTTTCATCGATGAAAGGGATTCTTCTTTTTCAATTGCTTGGATTGTAATTGTATTATCATGATTACGCTGACCAATAACTCCTACTATTTTAGAAGTTCCCAGGTCGAAAGCTGCAAAGTATTTATCTAGTCTCATAAGTTTTCTTTATTACTTGGAACAGACTACTTGATTTTTATATCTCAAATCAATGGAGCGATACTTATTCCAACCGATTTTGGAAAATCCGTCTTCGTAAAGCTTCATTAGTTTATTAAACTTGTTATCCAGATTATTTAAATCACCTACCAGGATAGTATGATTGCCAATACGAGGGATAAGTTCAACATTTGTAGAGTCATGTACGACTATTTGTTCGATTTGAGCATTCCAAAATTCATTATCCTGCAAAAATAATGCAAAATTGTATAAATCAGTCGTAGCATATTTTTTTTCTATATTACCTGTAGCAACAGGCAAATATACTGATTGTACATAGGATACAGGCATATCGTTCCCTTCAGAATCTATAAAATAATTACTATTATTACTTATAATTCGAAGAATAGGTGTTCGTTGAGATATATCAACCTGTATAACTCCTCCGGCTAAACGATAACAAGATACGTTTTTAATTTGTTTCATATCCCTCAAAGACCGTTCGATCGCATCAATATTTATATTCGAAAAAGATTTTCCGACAGGATTTAATCCTTTCGTTTTTATAATGCGTTTAGCCTCTGAAGTAGAAACAAGATGCATTCTACTACTATCTTTTAGCTCAATTCTAAAATCATTGCAGATAGTTGTGTCAATATGTTTGTTCGCAAAAACAAGCGTTACGATGACGTAACTAAAAATAAAAACAACAATTAGAATGCGTAGTATTTGTTTCATTTTTCTTCAATTAACTTTTTTATCTCAGGCAGTAACAGATCTATATCACCTGCACCTAAAGTCATTAATACATTAAAATCGTTAGTTTTAATATAGTCTAATAAATCACTTTTCGTGAGTCTTTTCTTATTGTCAGACTCAATTAAATCATAAATAAGATCAGAAGTGACCCCTTCGATTGGCTCTTCCCTTGCCGGATAAATATCTAATAATAATATCTCGTCCGCAAAAGAAAGAGCTTTTGCAAATTCTTTATAAAAATCTTTAGTTCGGCTATATAAATGAGGCTGGAAAATGACGGTTAGTTTTCTTCCCTCAAATAATTGTTTTACAGATTTAATACTTGCACTGACTTCTTCCGGATGGTGACCGTAATCATCAATTAAAACATGATTATTGCCCTTTATCCAAAAATCAAAACGACGTTTTGCACCAAGATAACTTTTTATACCTGAACGTAATTCATTTTCATCAACTCCGTTAAGTTGTGCAATGGCCATAGCTGCAATACTATTTTCAATATTAATCCATACAGGTACTCCAAGTTCAATATCCTTAATGTTTTGTATTGGAGAAATCATATCGAAGATAATTGTGCCATTACCTATACGTATATTTTCTGCATGAAAATCTGTACCTCCTTCAATTGAGTATGTATATAATTTTACATTTTTATTGATGCGAGGTTTGATCTTCAATCCTTTTTTTAGTAACAATATACCATCAGAACTAATTAAAGAGGTAAAATGTTCAAAGCTTTCCAAATAACTTTCTTCATTTCCGTAAATATCAAGATGGTCAGGATCTGAAGAAGTAATTACAGCCATATATGGATGTAAATGATGAAATGAACGATCGTATTCATCCGCTTCAATAACTGTCAGTGGACTTTTGTCTGAAAGCATCAGATTACTACTGTAATTTTTGACGATCCCGCCCAAAAAAGCATTACAATCTACTTTTGATTGTTTTAATATGTGGGCAAGCATTGTGCTGGTAGTTGTTTTACCATGTGTGCCCGCAATACATAATGCTTTAGATAATTTGGTTATTTCACCCAATAGCTCTGCTCTTTTTAATATTCGATATCCATTATCTTTAAACCAGCAATATTCACTGTGAGTAACAGGAACGGCTGGTGTACGGACAATAATTGTATTTTTATCTTTACAGTATGCTGGAATTAAATCAACAGAATCTTCAAAGTGTATTTCTGCCCCCTCTTCAATTAAAGCATGCGTAAGAGGAGTTGCGGTTTTGTCATAACCTGCGACTTTGTAGTTTTTTGCCAGGAAGTAGCGAACTAGAGCGCTCATACCAATTCCTCCGGCTCCAATGAAATATATAGAAGGTCTGTTCATAACTAATTAATTTCCAATTAATATCGCACTTCTATTTGTTAAATTACGATATAAAACAATTCTTTCCACAAAAATAAAAAAAAGGATATAAGTAAATGATATTTCGGAGATTGTTTTTTGGGAATTATAAAAATAAAATTTGCGGAGTTGTCTTTTTTTGGATGGATAGTTATATAAAAAGAAAAAGCGTCAGGGGAAGACGCTTTTCCAAGGGGGTGAACTTATCCTATATCCCATCACGGGTAAACATAAGCTCTCGAGAATCAAAAAAAGTTAGATTAATAGCTTATAGTAACTCTATTTGTATATTGTAATATTAAATATTATCAGTTTAATTTCAGGACTAAAAGAAGAAATTGGATCTATCTTTTAACGTTCCAATTCTTCCTTTATTGTGTCCAAAGAGAAAAATATTCTCAATCAAAATCAATCAAACTTAAAATAACAGATTTCTCTTTCATTTATTTACATAACAAAGAGAAAACCAAAATTGTTTGTTATGAATTGATTTTTTTACACAAAATATCAGCTCTTAAAATATTAATTTTTATATTTTGCATCGTAACATGTTAATAATCAGAGTTGATGATTGTGGGCTATACATCTGAAATATTTTCAGATTATTGACAAATTTCAGAAATAAATCTCATTAATTTCGTTGGTTGCACCTGTAGCAATATGCTTTATTTGTTTCAAAATATTTTTTCGATATTCATCCGTACCATTAGTCATGTCTCCAAAGAAATGATGGGATACGACTTCCATTTCCAGCGATTTGAAAATACATTCATCGACAATTAATTCAATAGAAGATAGAATCCCTTTTTTTAGATAAAGGTCTTTACTTGCCCCCATTGTATTAATTAATAAAATTCTTTTGTCGGTAAGTAATCCTTTAACTTCACCTTTCTCATTAACAGAAAAAGCAAAATCTACTGAGAAAACTCTATCAATGTATCCTTTTAATATTGCCGGCATATGACTCCACCAAATAGGGTATATAAATGTAATAACATCCGCCCATTTAATGTATGCTTGTTCTATCTTAATATCTTCGGCAATATCCATATTTTTCAGATTACCTTTCAACTCTTTGTTCCTTAAAACGGGATCAAAGTTTTCGGCATACAAATCTCTCACCACAACTTCTTTTCCGTGCGCTTTTAAGACTTCGACAAACTCCTCTTTGATGGCATGACAAAAGCTTTTGGAGTCAGGGTGCGCATATATCACCAGATGTTTCATAGCCCCATTATTATAAAGGTTTATATTATAGACTAAAACAAATACAGATCTATATAAGTTTCGCGAATCACAAAAAAAGAGTGAGTAAATCGGGGGACTTACTCACTCTGATACTTAATACAACTAAAACACTATTTTATTTTGAATTTTCTGATAAATATTCAGCAACACCTTCTTGTGTAGGTTTCATTCCTTTTTTACCTTTTTTCCAGTTAGCAGGACAAACTTCTCCATACTTTTCAGTAAACTGAAGAGCTTCTAATACGCGGATTGCCTCTTCTACACTTCTTCCTAAAGGCATATCATTTACAACCTGATGGCGAACAACTCCGGCTTTATCAATTAAGAATAAACCTCTGTAAGCCATAGGTGTTCCTTCAAAGATTTCTTCACCTGTTTCAGAAAATGAACGCTCACCAGCTAAAACATCATAGTTCTCAGCGATCATATGACTCTGGTCAGCAACTAATGGATATGTAACACCTTCAATACCTCCTTGGTTTAATGGTGTTTGTAACCATTTAAGGTGTGAGAAGTGTGAGTCTACAGAACAACCAACCACCACTGTATCCAGTTTTTCAATCTCTGAAAGAGAGTCTTGGAAAGCAATTAGTTCTGATGGACAAACGAATGTGAAATCCGCAGGATAGAAAAAGAATAATACGTATTTTTTTCCAATATATTGTTCTAATGAAAAATCGTTTACGATTTCATTGCCGTTAATAACAGCAGCCGCCTTAAATAAAGGTGCTTTTTTACCAACTAATACCATAGCTTTAAAATTTAAGTCGTTAATTAATTTATAAGGATTACTATGCAAATATCATATATTAAATCGATGATTATATCTTCAGATTGATAGTATCTTCCTATATAAGTATTGGTAAAACCTATATGTGTTTTTAATTCGTCTGTTTAGTAGAGTCGATAGTATTTTGTGTAGGTATAGTGTCCAGTACACCTTCTATTTTTGTATACACTCCACCTAAAGAAGCTCCACCTGAGCAGAAATAATATAAGAAGTTGGCGTTTTGAGGGTCTTGAGCATCAATCCATAACGAATCATTCTTGAATATCAGCAAGATATTATTTCCCTCAAATGACGAAACAAGGGTATCAGGTCCTAGTATAGTAGCTTTGCCATCAAATGTACATGTTGGATTTTTTATGTCACTCCGTGAACGAACCATAACGTTGGCAGTGGAGTCATTAACCTGAGTCAATACAACACCTACCCAGTCATATCCTTCAGCGCGTTGAGTATATTCCGGTGAAGCATAGCTGCCCATAACCTTAGAAATGTCAAACATTTGAGGTTCAGTTTCTAATGCTTTTTTTGCTCCGCTATTACAAGATATAAAGCTGCAAAGTGTCAAAGCTGCAAAGAAATAAGTGATTTTCATAGTTAAATCATTAAATAATTAATTCACATTACTAACAGTTGAGAGAGTTTAATGGTTTTATTATCAGATTAGTATTTTGGCATAATAGTCAAAAAACAAGATTCTTTTTGAAATATATTTTTACCATCAGACTTATAAAATCAGACGCAGACTATAACAATGCTGATTAAGAACGGTCGTCATCATTTTTACTTTGTATCCGATTACTGGTGATCGCATTTTCAATCGGACTGATAATAATAGGTTTGCTTTCAACCGGAATAACCTGGATGCAACTGTCTAATTCATTCATAAGTAAGTCTCGATGAGCAAAAAAAGAATTCTTAAGTTCTTTTTTTATAGGTAGCGCTGAAGGAGCATCCATGGTCAATGGGTTTATAGGAGTTCCGTTTTTATAAACCCGGAAGTCCAGGTGAGGTCCTGTTGATAAACCGGTTGATCCTACGTATCCAATTACCTGCCCTTGTTGTACATTGGCTCCGACCTGTAGGTTTTTGGCAAATTTAGAAAGATGCATATAGCTGGTTTCGTACGAACCATTATGTTTTACTTTTATATAGTTACCACCTCCACCACGCTGGTATCCTTTAGCTATAACTTTTCCGCTTCCAATAGATTTGACAGGGGTACCTGTTGGTGCGGCATAATCGACACCGTGATGTGCACGATATCGTTTTAGTACAGGATGGAATCTGGCATTTGTAAACTTTGAAGTGATTCTGAAGAAGTCTAAAGGTGCCTTCAGGAAAGCTTTTCTTAAACTGTTACCTTCTTCATCGTAATATTCAGTACCGCCATCCTGAACAAATGGGATAGCATTAAAGGACTTTCCGTTGTGATCGAATTTTGCTGATTCTATAGACTCTATATATAAAGCTGTTGTGTCATCAATGTATGCTTCGTTGTATACTACCGCAAAAGAGTCTCCTTTTTTTGTATCAAAGAAGTCTATTTGCCAGGCATAAACATCGTGTAGCTTCATAGCGAGAATAGGATCTCCCCCTGATTTAGCAATCGCATTCCATAATGACGATTCGATAGTCCCTGAAGCAAACTTTCGTTTTAAAGTTATTTCCTTGGTATAAGGATAAACTTGAAGAGTATCTTTCGTGAAATCTATAACCGCAAAATCAATTTGAGATTTTTGGAAAACAAGATATTTTAGCTGCTGACTTTCCGTATCATTGCTGAAAAAAGCATCGTAATGATAGCCAACTCTCAATTTAGTTGCATCAAGAATTTCTTTGTATTTGCTGTTGATTGCTTCTGCAATGCCATTGCCTAAATCGAATTTGTTGAGAATCAAAGACAAGTTTTCTCCATTTCGAATCGTATGAGTTTCGAATGTCAGGGAGTCTATATCTAATCCATACATCAGATTTTGCGAGATTTCAGCTTGTTCAATTTGGTTATCGGATTGATCCGTGTTTTGTGTGCTGTGGCTGCATGAAGCTAGTAGAAAAGCTCCCATTGTTGCAGGTAAAAAAACTTTTAAAGCTGCTTTTAATTGATGCATATATGTAAGATTTTAATATAAGGTTACTATACAGCTAACAAATATAAGGATTTTCACTAAAGTCAATTTTTAAGATGTGATTATTTATAATTATTTTATATTAGAATGCTTAATCGGGTGGAAATGAAATAAAAAAAGAGAGCTATGCCTCACGCATAACTCTCTTAGCCAATATCTATAATATATATGTATAATATTTTATGAGTCGATTACATCATACCGCCCATTCCTCCCATTCCGGGAGCCATAGGAGCAGCAGGGATATTTTCCTCTTTTTTCTCAACAATTACACATTCAGTAGTTAAGAACATACCTGCAATAGAAGCAGCATTCTCTAAAGCAACACGAGTAACTTTAGCAGGGTCGATAACTCCGTTTGCAACTAGGTCTTCATAAACACCTGTGCGTGCATTGTATCCGAATGAACCAGTACCTTCACTAACCTTCTGAACGATAACAGCACCTTCTACACCTGCATTAGCTGCAATCTGGCGAAGAGGCTCTTCTATTGCTCTTTTGATGATTTCAATACCGGTAGTTTCATCCTCATTGTCTCCTTTCATGTTTTCTAAAGAAGCAATTGCACGGATATAAGCAGTTCCACCACCAGGAACAGTTCCTTCCTCGATAGCTGCGCGAGTAGCACTTAACGCATCATCTACGCGATCTTTCTTTTCTTTCATTTCAACTTCAGATGCTGCACCTACATATAATACAGCAACACCACCAGCTAATTTAGCTAAACGTTCCTGAAGTTTTTCACGATCGTAATCAGATGTAGTTGTTTCGATTTGCGATTTAATCTGAGCTACACGAGTAGCGATACTTTCTTTGCTACCTGCACCGTTTACAATAACAGTATTTTCTTTATTTACAGTTATTTTTTCAGCAGTACCCAGCATTTCAACTGTAGCACTATCAAGTTTTAATCCTTTTTCTTCAGAAATAACGATACCTCCTGTTAAAACAGCGATATCTTCAAGCATTTCTTTTCTGCGGTCACCAAAGCCCGGAGCTTTAACAGCACATATTTTTAATGAACCACGAAGGCGGTTAACTACTAATGTAGCCAATGCTTCGCTATCAACATCTTCAGCAATGATTAAAAGAGGACGACCAGATTGAACAGAAGCTTCTAATAGAGGAAGAATGTCTTTTAATACAGAAATTTTCTTGTCATAGATCAAAATGAAAGGATTTTCCATATCCACTTCCATTTTTTCTGTATTAGTTACAAAGTATGGAGATAAGTATCCACGATCAAATTGCATACCTTCAACTGTTTTAACTTCAGTAACTGTACCTTTAGCTTCTTCAACAGTGATAACACCATCTTTTGAAACTTTACGCATAGCTTCAGCAATTAATGATCCGATCTCAGCATCATTATTTGCAGAAATACGAGCAACACTTTCAATTTTAGAAAAGTCATCATCAACAGCTACAGCTTGCTCTCTGATTGATTCAACCACTTTCGCAACAGCTTTATCGATACCACGTTTTAAATCCATTGGATTTGCGCCCGCAGTTACATTTTTTAATCCAACACCAATGATTGATTGTGCCAATACAGTTGCAGTTGTAGTTCCGTCTCCTGCATCATCACCTGTTTTTGAAGCAACTTCTTTTACAAGTTGAGCACCCATGTTTTGATAAGGATCACTCAATTCAACTTCTCTTGCTACAGATACACCATCTTTAGTAATATGAGGAGCACCGAATTTTTTCTCGATAATCACGTTACGTCCTTTAGGACCAAGAGTTACTTTAACTGCATTTGCCAGCTCATCAACACCTTTTTTTAAAAGGTCGCGAGCATCAATATTGAATTTAATGTCTTTTGCCATAATCATTTCACCGCAATAAGCGGATTGTTTGAATTGTTAATAATAAATTTGAACTGAAATTTTAAATTTCAAAGAGTCGCTAAGATGTCAGACTGACGCATAATTAGCAATTTTTCGCCTTCAACTTCGATTTCTGTTCCGGCATATTTACCGTAAAGAACTTGATCACCAGCTTTTAGTACCATTTCCTCGTCTTTAGTTCCGTTACCAACAGCTAAGACTTCTCCTTTCAAAGGCTTTTCTTTAGCTGAGTCAGGAATGATGATTCCGCCGATAGTCTTTTCTTCTGCAGCGGCCGGTCTTACCAGCACTCTATCTGCTAATGGTTTAATAGTCATAATGATTCAATGTGTATTATAAGTTTTTTATTCGTTACTTTTATAATAACCGAATTTATCGGTTTTTGTTCTGTCAATTCAAAATACGAATTATGTGCCAAAATATTTATTAGCTAAAAATGCGCCAGATTTTCATTACTTTTGTCCACTATATGAGACAAACTGTCAGTTTCCTGAGAACTCTTTTGTTTTTTGCGAACATAACATTTTGTCTTATTGTTTTTTTATCATAACATTATTATTAACTAAACTAACCGAATTATGAATTCTACTAATTCTCTATCAAAAGCCTTAGCAATACGTGGTATTTTTTCTGTTGTGTTAGGACTTGTGTTCGTTGCATGGCCGGGTGTTGTTGTTAGCTACCTGGTATTGGCATTAGGTATCCTTCTGGTGTTGGGGTCAGGTATCCCGATGATTTATGCAGCTATAAAAAAATATCCTATTTCTTATGGGAATATCCCAGGCTTAATTCTTGGTGTACTGTTACTGGCATTCCCTGCTTTTTTTGTCAGTGTGATCATGTATATGTTAGGTATTATATTAATACTTGCAGGGCTTAATCAACTGTTGAGTTATTCAGCAATAAAAAGAGCCGGAGGTATGGTTCCCGGATATTATTATATATTCCCTATTATAATGCTGGTTTCCGGTATTATCGTTTTATTTAATCCGTTTGCTTCGTTAGCTACATTGTTTATGTATTTTGGATTCGTAATTCTGTTTTATGGAATTACTGAAATAATAGCAGCCGTGCAGACTAAATAAATTTCTGCGTTTTTTTTATTAACGTTTTATAAATTCTTTATCTTTGCGAATAACTAAACTCAAAATAAGGAATTTATGAAACGTTTTTTTGTACTCATATTAGTCGTATTGGCTGTAAATATGGGCATACAGGCACAGCGATTTGGTGTAGTAGGGGGTATGACTTTTTCGGAAATGACGCTACGTTCAGGAGATTATTCTTATCATGGATTAAAATCTAAAGTAGGTTTTACGGGAGGTGTTATATTGGATATGCCAATTTCTAAATTTGCATCTGTCAATACCGGCTTGCTTTATGCAAACAGAGGATATAGCGGTAAGAATGATATATTGGGTGATCAGATCAGAGGAACTTTGGTTACGAAAAACCTGGAAATTCCTGTGAATATGTCAATGAAACTAAGAACTCCTATTATTCAACCATTTGTTCAGGCAGGTCCTTATATGATGATTGCATTATCAGGAACTAAAAAATTGGATGGTGTATCTCACGATGTGGACTTCACAGGATCAAACAGGGAGATGAAACGTGTTGATTTTGGTTTCAATATGGGTGCCGGTGTTGAGTTTCTTAGTTTTCGCTTTTTAGTCAACTATGGTCTCGGTTTTATAAATCTCTCAGAGATTTCCGGAATAAAGACTCGAAACAGAGCTTTAAGCGGTACAATAGCCTGGATGTTCTAAGCTATTAATCAGGATTGATAAAATAAAAAAAAGCTGTTCGATTTAATCGAACAGCTTTTTTTCTTAGTTGCGGGAACCGGACTCGAACCGATGACCTTTGGGTTATGAGCCCAACGAGCTACCACTGCTCCATCCCGCGATGTTTGTGATACAAAAGTAGTGTATCTGTGTTGGAATAGCAAATTATTTCAGATGTTTTTTGTAGATGTGTCGGCTGACTTGGATGTAGGGTTGGTCGTAAACGTTTTATATGTAATGGTTTATAGTGTTTAATTTTAATTGTTAAAATATTAGAACGGAGGGCGTGTGTTTGCTGGGGTAAATAATCTATAATTTCTTTTGCTTGTTCATAGTGTGTTTTTGCGTGTTTTGAATTTTCCTATTGCAATTTGCTGATATATAGTATAATATAGATGGCAATTGAATGGTAGTTTAATTAATTTCAAGGTGAATTGCAATTAATTAAGTATCTTATTCATAGTTGTTTATCTATGTTTTATTGCGGTTATTGCAATATGGCAATTCAAAAACGAAACATTAGGAGTGTTGATCTGAACTGAATATGGAACAAGTAAATCGAATTTAGGTGACAATTGGTGACAATTGAGTGACAATTGAAAATAGGGTAATTGTCACACTTAATGTATTGATGAGTAGGTGATTATGTGTGAGGTGGCAATTGTGGCAATTCAAAACGCAGAACTCAGGGTAGAAGTTATCGGCATATCTCTAAATAGAAACGGTATATCTCTGAAAAGATACGCCGTTACTTTTCAGAGATATACCGTAAGTTTAGAAAGATATACCGTATCTTTTTTGGGTAATACGGACGTATTTGTTTGGGAAAACAAACGCATTTCGTAACTAAAACAAACGCATTTGGAGATAACGAAATGCGTTCGTTTTCCGATCGTCTGATCTCTCTGGATTTAGATACGTATCAGCGTTTGCTTTGCTACGTATGAAAAAATCTTTACATACGTATGTAAAATAATTTTGGTACGTATTAAAAATCAGGAATATAAGGTGGTAATAAAAAAAAGCTGTCCGATTTGATCGAACAGCTTTTTTCTTAGTTGCGGGAACCGGACTCGAACCGATGACCTTTGGGTTATGAGCCCAACGAGCTACCACTGCTCCATCCCGCGATGTTTGTGGTACAAAAGTAGAGTATATATTTGGAATAAGCAAATGTTTTTAAATATCGGGTACGGATTTAGTTTTAGTTAACATATTCGCGTTTCGGTGATTATTTTAGATATTATTTTTTTTAGTTAATTGGGTGTAGGTGAAATTGATTCTTATTCTATTCATTCTTAATGAAGTATCCGAGAACTTAGTTGATAGTAATCGTGTTAATTATACACTCATTTTCGAAATTGAGAATTTATTAAATTGCTACTTCGCTTAAAAGCTATTACCTTTGTAGGAGTTTAACAAAGCGAACTAATCATATTTCACTTTGCAGACTAACAAAGGGGAGCGCAATTAAGTGTTCCTTTTATTGCGTTAGGTACAGTTCATTATTTATGATACATATCCATTTTATATCTATTAGTGATCCCACTTTTTGTAATATGGCAATCGAATTGCATAAGTTGGGCTATAAAATAACTTCATCGTTTGTTTCTCTGGATACGAAAGGGAAAGAAGCGCTGGAAGCTCATGGTCTATTGCCCGAACAAGAGGGGTTTTTTGCGGAGAATATTGTAAAAGGAATTGACTTTGTCGTTCCCGCTCTTCATGTACAAGAAGACAATGTCGAATTGCATAAAGCGAAAGAACTCAATTTACAGGTTGTTTCTTTTGCTGAATTTGTTTATTGGCTGACGAAAGATAAAGCGCGATTGGTTATTTGTGGCTCACAAGGTAAAAATACGATTCTAAGTATGATGCTTTATGCGCTTAACAAGCATAAGATTAAAGTTGACTATGTTGCATTAGATCCTATCAAAGGTATAGAGGGTAATGTGAAGCTTAGTTATGATGCACGGATGGTTCTGCTTGTAGGGACTGAAGGTCCGGCTTCTGCATTAGAATCCCGGCCGGTACATTCATTATATCGTCCGCATATAGTTGTGATACCGAATATACAGTGGGCCGAATCTGCAATCTATCCTACGTATGATTCATATATGAATGCATTTAAAGGATTGGCAGAACGTATTGAGCGTGAGGGTAAGTTTATTTATCATGAGAATGATCATAATCTGTCTACTATCGCAAATACATTGCGGGAGGATATTACCGCGATGCCTTATCAGGAAGATACACTGGTGGAGGGTGAAGGTAAAACTTATCTGAAAAACAGATTTGGCTTATTTTCGATTCATATTAAGGATGAGTATTTTCTACGTAATTTGAGCGCTGCAAGATTGGCTTGCAGACAACTCGGATTGCAAGATAAGGATTTTTATGCAGCAATTTCGGAATATAGTTTTCTATAACCGACAGAAAGTTATAATTTTAGAGGCACAAAGAAAAAAGGCAATGCTTATAATTCTTTGTGCCTTTTCACGTAGTTTATTGTTGTATATAAACAGGAACTAAAAGAATTTGATTTATGATAATTGCAAGTCAAAAGAAAAAAGAAAATATAGCCGAATATCTGCTTTATATGTGGCAGGTGGAGGATTTGATTCGTGCGTTTAAATTAGACATGGATCAAATTGATCAAAAGTTGATTTCTCAATATCAGGTGGATGATGAACAAAGAGCTGTGATTCGTCAATGGTATTCCGATTTGTGTGATATGATGCGTTTAGAAGGCGTGGAACAATCGGGACATTTGCAAATTAATAAGAATGTCATTATTGAGTTGACTGATTTACATAACAGACTGTTGAATTCGACAAAGCAAGCTTTTTATACTGCAGGTTTTTATAAAACTCTACCTTTTATAGTTGAACTTCGTGCTAAGGCAGGAGAACATAAAAAAGGAGAACTGGAAACTTGTTTTGATGCATTATATGGTACTTTGATGCTTAAAATGCAAGGGAAAGAAATATCTGAACCAACGCAAAAGGCTGTAACTCAGATCTCGTCTTTTCTGATGCTGTTGGCAGACAGATATAATGCAGAAAAAACAGAAGAGTTGGAGCTTTAACAATCAGTTACTTTCGGTTTACCTAAATTTGAAACAGATGAAACATATTCTCGTTACAGGATCAAACGGACAATTGGGCAATGAGATTGCTCGTTTAGTACCTTTATATCCCGATTCTAAATTCTATTTTACAGATATCAAAGAATTGGATCTGACATCGGTTGAATCTATAAAAAGCTATTTTGATAAGCATTCTTTTGATGTAATTATAAATTGTGCTGCTTATACAGCCGTTGATAAAGCTGAGGATGAGTATGAGATTTGCGAGATGATTAATTCTCAATCTGTAAGATATCTGGCAGAGGCTGCCCAAAAAAGTGGAGCTAAACTTGTTCATGTGTCGACGGATTATGTTTTTGACGGCAAATCGTATAGACCGTACACCGAATCAGATCCCGTGTCGCCTGTTTCTGTATATGGGAAAACGAAAGCTGATGGAGAAAGCAATGCTTTGAAATTCTGTGATCATACGCTTGTTATACGTACTTCATGGTTATATTCCGAATTTGGAAATAATTTTGTAAAAACGATGTTGCGTTTAGGTAATGAAAGAGCTCAGTTAGGTGTTGTTGCCGATCAGATTGGAACGCCTACTTATGCTGCAGATCTTGCACAAACGATTCTATGTATCGTTCATCATGACTTGTTTGTTTCCGGTATATTCCATTATTCGAATGAAGGCGTATGTAGCTGGTATGATTTTACTAAAGCTATCCATCGTTTGGGTGGCATTACGACTTGTCAGGTATTACCGATTCGTACAGACGAGTATCCGACAAAGGCTATAAGACCTTACTACAGTGTGTTGGATAAGAAAAAAATAAAAGCAACGTATGGAGTGGATATTCCACATTGGGAAGAAAGTCTGGCGCGTTGTATAGAGAGATTAAAATAAATAGTAACTATAAATATTAAAGGAGCAAATCATTAAGAATTGATTTTCTCTTTCTAAACAATTATGACTGAATTACAAGAAGAGATCTTAAAAAGAAGAACTTTTGCGATTATTAGTCACCCCGATGCCGGTAAGACTACACTTACAGAGAAATTATTGCTTTTCGGTGGAGCTATTCATGTCGCAGGTGCTGTTAAATCTAACAAAATTAAGAAAACGGCTACATCTGACTGGATGGAGATCGAGAAACAACGTGGTATCTCTGTGGCAACATCCGTAATGGGATTCAATTATGGTGATTACAAAATTAACATTTTGGATACACCGGGTCACCAGGATTTTGCTGAAGATACTTACCGTACTTTGACAGCTGTTGACAGTGTAATTATTGCCGTGGACGTTGCAAAAGGGGTAGAAGCACAGACGAGAAAACTGATGGAAGTTTGTCGTATGCGTAATACTCCGGTAATTATTTTTGTCAATAAATTAGATAGAGAAGGAGTTGATGCTTTTTCTTTGTTAGATGAACTTGAGCAGGAATTAAAGATTTCGGTACGTCCGTTAAGCTGGCCTATCGGTATGGGACAACGTTTTAAAGGTGTTTATAATATCTATGAAGAAAAACTGGATCTATATACGCCAAGTAAACAGGTTGTAACTGAGAAAATCGAGTTTAGTGATATCAACAGTCCGGAACTGGAAGAGATTATTGGCGATGAGGATGCGTTGCAATTGCGTACAGATCTTGAATTGATCGAAGGGGTTTATCCTGAATTTGATGTACAAGAATATCTGGATGGTAAATTAGCTCCTGTATTCTTTGGTTCGGCATTAAACAACTTCGGTGTAAAAGAACTATTGGATTGTTTCGTGCAAATAGCTCCGACACCACGTCCGATTAAGACTGAAGAAAGAATTGTTTGTCCGGAAGAAGAAAGCTTTTCAGGATTTATCTTTAAGATCCATGCCAATATGGATCCAAACCACCGTAGTTGTATTGCTTTCTTGAAAATTTGCTCCGGTAAATTTGAGCGTAATGCCAGTTATAAACACGTGCGTAATGGGAAAATGATGAAGTTCTCAAGTCCGACTGCGTTTATGGCTCAGAAAAAATCAACAGTCGATGAGGCTTATCCGGGTGATATTATTGGTTTACCTGATACCGGTAACTTTAAAATCGGGGATACGCTGACTGGTGGAGAAGATTTACATTTCCGCGGAATACCAAGCTTCTCTCCTGAGATGTTTAAATATATCGAAAATGCAGATCCTATGAAAACGAAACAATTGAACAAAGGTATTGATCAATTGATGGATGAAGGGGTTGCTCAGGTATTTACGAACCAGTTTAACGGACGAAAAATTATTGGTACGGTAGGACAACTTCAGTTTGAGGTTATTCAATATCGTCTTTTACATGAATATGGTGCTCAATGTAAATGGGAGCCGATCAATCTTTATAAAGCGTGCTGGATACAAAGTGAAGATATGACAGAATTGGAAAACTTCAAACGTCGTAAATTCCAGTATATGGCTGTTGATAAAGAGGGACGTGATGTCTTTTTAGCTGATTCAGGTTATGTATTGATGATGGCTCAACAAGATTTCCCGAAAATCAAGTTCCATTTTACATCTGAATTCTAAAATATACTTAAAGCTCTCTTTTTTCCTCCAATGGAAAAAGAGAGCTTTTTATTAACCACATGATTTAACAGAACACACGATGATTAAAAAACAGATTCTATTTTCCCTTTTATTGGGAAGTGCAGCCATGTCTTTTCCTGTTATGGCACAAACCTCACAAAATACAAATACAGAACCGTCTGCGTTGCAAAAACGATTCAAATCACATATCGTTTATTTGGCCAGTGAAGAATTAGGAGGTCGTGTACCTATGACTGCCGGTGATACATTGACTGTCGAATACATTAAAAAACAATTTTCTGAGATTCCGGGTGTGGAGCTTTTAGGTAAGGATGGATTACAGGAATTCGCATTTGCGGGATTAAGAGAGTTTATTCCCGATAGTACCTATATGCGTCTGAATGGAAAAAAACTTAAGCAAGGAAAAGATTTTCAGGTCTCACCCTATTTCCAAAGTGGAAAATTAGATGGAGATATTCTTTATGCAGGCGAATTACAAAAGATAAACACGGACTCTATTCAGGCAGAAGGCAAGATATTACTAATTGACGCTACAACATCACCGGAGCTTCCTTATGAAGATCTTTTAAAAGAAATGGGTAAGAAAGCTGAGAAAGTAAAGGCTTCGGGAATTATCTGGGTTACTCCTGAATTAAACTATCCGGAGACTGATAAGGTATTAAATCGTCGTTTGGCCCTGATACAAGTCTCGCCTAAAGTGGCAGAACAGCTGAAAAATGGTGTTAAAGCTGATATCAAGGTACGGATCGAGCACGGAGATCGTAAGAAAACGAAGAGTAATAATGTTGTTGCCCGAATTAAGGCTGAAGGGAATTTGAATCCGAATAACGATGTTGTCATTATCGGCGCTCATCATGACCATATCGGTCAGCAAATAACCAAAAAAGATACTGTGTATTTATATGGAGCAGATGATAATGCTTCGGGAGTAGCAACATTGATTGAGATGGCCCGCTATTTTGCTGCACGTCGTGATCAGTTGAAAAAGGATATTGTATTAGTAGCCTTTGGAGCTGAAGAGAGAGGATTACAGGGTTCACGTTATTTTGCAGAAAACCCATTGGTACCTGCTGAAACGATCAAGGCGATGTTCAACTTTGATATGACAGGCAGGTTAACCGCTAAAACTTTGCATATTCGCGGGGTAGGAACATTTGCAGAGGCATTCCCAACTTTAGCAGCTGCTCCGAATGTAAACTGGTTAAATCTTAATCTGATCATGTCAGGTACCGAACCGACAGATTATGCCTCTTTTTATCGTAAAGGTATTCCGACGTTATCTTTTTCTTCGGGAAGAAGTAAAGACTTTCATTCACATACAGATTTAGAATCCAAGATTAATTATCCGGGTATGGAGATGATTTTTGATTATGTGACACCGGTTATTTCGCGTTATGTATTTGAGCCGGGGCGTATGACTTTTATTCAGCAATAAAAAGATAAAAAAACGGTAGAATGAAAATACATTCTACCGTTTTTTATCTGACAAGATTAGCTTTTTTGCAGAAAAATAAAAAGAATCGGAATTAATATACCGATAATAACTTCGATACCGCCTCTGCCCCGGAGACCGTGTTTTCCTTTATTCATAAATATACCTGTCAGTGTAATAAGTATAAGTCCTATTGCAACAAGATCTGCAAAGATAGTCCAGCCTTTAGGATTGAAATGCAGCCAATTGATCTGACTGAAGAATGGTCTTTTTTTGATGGATTCATAAACTGCTGAACGATCAGACAGGTTGATAAGCATAGAACTACCTCCTTTTATAAAGACTTTTACTTCGTTTGGCTTTGGTGCATAGAATTTCATTACAGGAGCTGAACGTTTGATCAGTTCAAGCTCTTTACTGATTAGCTCTTCATTAATGTTTCCTGCACTTTTAGGGAAGCTTTCCGATACAGAAAACTCGATTCGATCAATTGAATAATCAGGATTAAAAGAATCCTTATGATTTAATACAAGTCCTGAAATAGCATAAACCAGAATAATACCTGTCAGAAAATAAGATAGGTCACGGTGTACGACCCGACAAATCTTACGGAATTTTTTTTCAAAACTACCCATATCTATAGTTTAAATGAATAGGCTGAAAACAGTCTCCTGTTGTTCAGCCTATCAAATATATTTTTATTAGTTCATTATATCATAGTGTTGAGCTTCCAAGTGATAAAAAGATAAGTAATCTTTTCCTTCTTTATCTTTGCGCTCTTTGATTTTTTGACGGAAATCAGCAATACGTTTTTCCGGAGTATTTGCTTCAGCACTCTCATTACGAGCTGCTTTTTCTGTAGCGCAACCACCGGCTTCACCGTGTTTCTCCATTTCTTGTTTTAGTTCTGACTCCCATTTTTGAAGATAAGCTTCATCAATTTTATCTTCTACCAAAGTACCTTTAACGACAACCATGTTATTCACAACTTCCGTTGGGAATTTACCAGATGCTTCAGAAGATTCAACACGCAGAATTTGTTTGTCATTATTTCCCATGATAAACATTTTTGCTCCACCATGTTTGCAGCGGTGTGTACAGATACCTTCAACCGCAATTTCACCTCCGATATAATGATCCGGATTTTCTAATACCTGAGCAACCGGAATAGTTGCAGATTTTGTTGTTTCGGTTGTTTCTGTCGCTTGTGTTTGTTTCGCGCTATTTGAATTACAAGAAGCCAGTGTTAACATTGAAACAGCTCCCAGAATAAATAAAATCTTTTTCATAATGTCATTTATTTGTTTAGTTAGTAAAATATTTACGGTACAATAAATAAGGAATAAAAGCGTAAAGACCAAATATCAAAATCATCAACGCTTCTTTTATTGATTTACGGTCGTTTAAGAAAACGAAGGTAGCGATTATAAGATTAAAAATCAATGCAAAAGGTGAAAAATTTTCAATACGCAGTTTAATCTGATCATCGTTTGGTGTCGTGAATTTTAATTCAAACGGGAAAATATATTTTGCGATTGTAGTATATATATTTTCGTCATTTTTCACCTGATAGGAATCCGTTACACTATAGTCTGATGCAGCTATTGCATAATAGTTATTGATATTTCCGTTAGTCGTTTGCACTGTCCAGTTTATTGGTTCGCCAACAATAAGCATGCGATCGCTTTCCGGATTAAATGGACCTACTGGTAATTTGACCCATGTGTAGCTTGGTTTTTCTAACATATATACATTTCCGTTAGAATCAAAACCAACACCAAAGAAAGCTTTGTTTCTGAATTCAGTTACGTTAAACCATTTGATGTTTTGATCATCCGGTTGTTTTACCTCACGGATAAAAGGACGATTACACATCCTTTTCAAATGGAACAGCTTATCATTCGCGTCTTTAATGAAATACCCCTCATCGTATTCTTTTTTAGGAGAAGGGTTTCCCCATATTTGTTTGGCCGGGAAGGTGAAGCCCTCATTGATGAATGTTTTTGTAAACAGTTCTGATTTTTCAGAATCTATACTGTTTGTTTCAGCGATTATAAATTGGATACCCTCATTATTGATACGCATGAAATCATCGGGCATTTTTAAGTCAACACGTCCTGACATTGATTCAAAAAGCGGAAAAAGTAAAATACGATCTTTAAAGTAATCGCTTGGAGTATAACGAAACATGAAGTTATATCTTTGCGCTTCTTTCATTGGAGTGGGTCTTCCGTTGATTGAGTCAGGAAAGCGTCCTTCCGAAACTAACTGTCTTAAATAAAAGAAAGGCAGGATAGAATCAAACTGACTTTCTGTGTAAACTCTGGAGCCGGTAACATTTTCGCGGATTACTCCGTTATCGGTACTCTTTAGGTGTACGAATTCATTGCTTACACTACTGTATAGTGTGAAATTTGATTTAGGTGCTTTTACGAAAACATAGTTATAGATGGATGGCAGAAATTGTGCAAACAATCCGATCATAACAGCCCAGAATAAAATATGTAGTAAACGTTTCATTTGTTCTTCTATTTAGTCTAATTGTGCATTAATCTCTTACTCCGTATTTGAATCTGTCAATAGAGAATATGGTCCAGGTTGCAGTGAGCAAGCATAATACAATAGCTTGCGGAATGAAAGATGTATAGCTTCCCGGAATATCATTGATAAAAAAGATTGCGATAATCATTAATGAAATCAGAAAATGGATAATACTGTACTTTCTTGTTTCTTCCAATACGATACGTGAGGTTAGAAAATAACTGCACAAACCAGCAATGAACCAAACGAACGTTGTCGCAATAATACGTGCTATGATTTCCGATGGGAAATAATACCAGGCAGTTGAAGCTGTAAATGCCATAAGCAGTAATGTGTACATACCATATATAAAAGCACCGTAGGAAAGCATCATCCATGTCATCTTCGTATGATTTACCGGAAGATGGAGCGTAAGTTTTAATCTCCGTTCCCGCATTTCAGGTGTATATTGAAATAGAGCAAGAATAGCACCGAATGCTATTGGTACAAAACGGAAGTTTTGGATAAAGATGGTATCCCGGCTCAATACAATATCCCAGAGATGTCCCGTACCTTTAACAGTATCGACACGATACCAGATACCGATATTATAGAGTAAATAGGCAATTGATATTGCCATGAATAGCCAAAATACGAGTTTGGTTTTAATCCATTCTTTGTAAAAAACAGCCTTTATTATTGAGTTCATAGTTTCGTGTTTTAGTATTTGCCCGTCAATCCGATGAATATATCCTCCAGACTCATATCGACTTTCTTTAATGAAGCCGGATCAATTTGTTTCTGATTCAGAGCCTGATAAACTTCAGCGTCTTCGCCGAAAGTGTAAGTTCTTACTTTGTTGCGGTACACTTCTGTATTTATAAATAGAGATGTATCCAGATTGATCTGTTCGTTCTGAGTTTCAAACTCATAGCAGTTAAAGGATTTATAGAGATTGTCTAAGGAGTCCTGAATCAATATTTTTCCATAATCCATGATGATACAATCATCAATAAATCTCTCCATATCCTGAATGATATGTGAAGTAACAAAGATTGTTTTTCCTTCTGCTACAGCATACTCTTTCAGATAATCGATAAACAGACGACGGTATCCGGGATCTAAACCCAAAGAGAAATCATCCAGAATAAGCAATTCAGGATTTTGAGCCAGGATTATACCTAAAGCAACCTGAGAACGTTGACCGCATGACATATTTGAGATACGCTGGTTAGGAGCAACCTTTAATTTTTTCATTAATTCATAATAGACCGTATTATCCCAATTAGGATAAAATGCCGAGTAGAATTTTTCCAGCTGTTCAATGGTCATGAAAGTATATTGTACGTGCCCTTCAAGTAAAAGTCCGATACGTCTTTTCTCAATAGGATCCATTGTCGTAATATCTTGTCCGAAAATACGACATTCGCCTGCTTTAGGTTTTAAATATCCACTCAGAATATTGATAGTCGTAGTCTTTCCGGTTCCGTTTTTACCCAGCAATCCAAGTATTTTTCCTTTCGGAACCGTAAAACTCAGATCTTCATATATTTTTCTCTTACCGTAATAGTGAGTAAGATTATTGCATTCGATTACATTTTCCATCTTCTTATATATTTAATCTTAAACCAGCATAAAGGGTATAAGCTTTCTTTTGATTGTTACTTTGACGTAGATTGCATGAAACAAAAGGGATCCAGTCAATATCTTTGGTCTGTATCCGGCATCGGACTTCTATATTTTCGGATAAAACAGAGCGACTTTTATATTCGAAATTAGGCACCAATAAACCTGATACAACTTCGTCTGAAGAATCATGATGCAGAGCTTTATTCAGATTCATTCGATACGCAAGAGATAAATCTGTTTCGAAAACGACTCGTTGATTAATCGGAAAACAGAACTCACCGCCTATAGATGAAATGAAGTTTGTATATCGGGCATACAATTCCTCGTATGTCTCATTCTCTGTTTGCATTCCGATTAAGACGGTAGCTCGCTTAAAAAGTCGATTCTCATCTTTGTTTCTTAATCGCGTTTGCAGGAAATAGTATCCCTGAGTAAGACGAAATGGGGAATTTGAGCTGATCAATACCGGAACTGTAGCTCCTGTCTGGTCGTTACTGACTTCATTTTTATATGCATTTTCTGTACCTGTTCTTTCGGATAAACTGATTCCTGCCAGATAATCAATCGAGTATTGTCCGCAAACTTGTTGCAAATATCCGGCAAGCAGATTTAAATTATTCGTGTTTGCTTTCGCCGAGATCCGGAAATCACTTTCCTCCACCTGAAAACGACTGCTTTTATAAGTTGCTTCTGCAAAGAATCCAGCATTTTCTTTTTGGAAATAAGAGAATCCTATTTCCCAGGCATTGCCTCTGTAGTATCGTGAATAGGAACTTTCAAGGGTCGAATACCGGCGATCATAAAGTCCCATACCAAGCATCAGATAGAATTTATCTTTCCGATAATCTTCTTCAATATTTATATTAAGATGCTGCTTGTAGTTTTGATAACCGGCGCTTAAGCCAAAGATTCCGATACGTGATTCATATAAATAACCAAGCTTTAATGCCAGATCAGCGTTTGTGTTCTTAGGTCTGGGATCACTGTTTCTCCAGCTCACACTACCCGAATATGTAAAATCTCCGGCAAGAGTAGAACGATTAAATCGTTTTCCGTATCCTCCGCCTAACCAATAGGTTTCGGATTTATAATTGCCTCCGATACTGTCGCCTACCAGATATGGGTAGAATATTTCAGACTGAGCTGTATTGCTCCATTGAGTATCAAATCGTGTTCCGCGTTTATATCCGGCTCCTCCTCTCCAGAAACTATTATCGGAAGTACGATGAATTCCATTAATATTAATATCCGTGAATTCTCCTCGTTTACCATCCCATACGAGTCCCATATCGGGTTGGCTATAATAGGATTGTTTGATTTCAGCAATCCCGGATGTACCTTCGTCCGAAAAAATTGAAGTCGCAGGATTGGTAGATTGAGTATAAGAATTCAGCATTCTGTCTTTGGATTCAGCCTGACTAAGCATGCTGAACCCAAAAATAAAACAGAAAAGAGAAAGAGACTTTTTAATCATTATTTCCTTATTTCGTTAGGGGCGAAGGTTTTGCATTTACTTCAAAATCTTCTGTAGAATTATTCGTGTCTTTTAGAATGATACGTCCGCCTTCTGTACGTGCTGTTTTACGTTTAATGCAAAGTCCTGATCCCGCGCCATCGCAGTAAGTATATCCTTTGTCCAGTCCGGAAGGTAGTGATTTGATTTCCGGTCCGTTCGGAGCAGCACTTTCTACAGCATCGATAATCAGATGGTTCGGTACACCGATAGCGAATGTTTCACTGCCTGAAGGGCTAAGTGTAGAAATTGTATTTTTCTGAATAAACTGATCCATCGGAATATCTGATTTAAAGATCATGTAGGCTTTATGACCACGATTGTGCATGATCCAGATCGTATTTGAATAACTGTAATATTTAATCATGTTCGGAACTTCAGGCACATCAGTATCCATATTATGATCATCATACCACTCGAAGTCTGCTTTTGACATATCTACCGGAGAGTTTGGATTCTCAGCCGTGTGGTTGATACCCATACTTGCAATAACTAATGATTCTCCCGGTTTTACCGGATGATCTTTCCCTGTCCCCGGTACTGTATATACCGTACCTACAGCAACCGTATTCGGAAGAAACTTACCCCAAAGATTGGTTGTCACGCTACTGGTATTCATCGATTCAGCGATACTCAAACCATCTGCATATAATGTTTCGCCACTGTTATTGTAGATTTCAATATACTGGTCCTGAAAGTAGTTTTTATTATTAGGCGTCTTAGAGCCTGAGAAGTAAACCTCACGAATAAGGAATCCATCGTTCAGGATAACCTGTTCCATATTTACCGTCAATGTTTTTAAGCTACCTGATACAGCGATCTGAGTTTCGCTTGCCTGAAAAGTTGCCAGATCAGTTCCTGCGGCATTTTTGCTTTCACCTTTAATATCTAATTTATAAATACCGTCAGACAGAGTGGTTACTGCGATACCTGCATCATCTGTTTTTGTAGTCGTTGATCGTTGATTCGATAAATTAGTCCAGGTTACTTCGTAATTATCTTTAGAATAATCCGAATATCCTTCCGGCATATTCATTTGAATTGTAACGATTGTCTCTGTGTTAATTGTGTCCTTCTCGCAAGCATAAAAGCTTAATAATAGAGTCATCATGAAGGATAACCATGAAATCTTTCTCATTTTTATATAGTTTTTTAGTTGTTAAATCGATACTTTTATTTCAGTTCCGAAGAAAGGAGCATCCCATTTTCGTCTGTTTGTGTCAAGGCTGTTTTTATAAATAGGATTGTAATCCCATATTCGGTTGACAAAGCAGGATACGGATAAATGCTTACCGAATTCTTTAGTCGCTTTTAAATTCATACTCATAGATATCGGAGTACGATTTGCTTTAAAATAGTTGTCAGAAAAACTACGGATCAATAATTTCTTTATGGGATCCTGCGCATCTTCGTCAGTATATGGATTAACCTCTCCGTTATATCCAATATAATGTGTAGGTCTTCCGTCAAATTTCAAACTCTGAGATTGTGTATACCAAACTGTCTGAATCATGCAACTGAAATGCATGCGGTATTTCGGTATATGAGTATTAAACCAGAGGTTTGTGTTGAATTGCTCATTCGACTTACTATTGCTGTTCCATCCATAAATACCGACAAACGGATAAGGTTTGTTATTGATTTGCTGACCGGGACGATATACGATCGGTTCCGATACATCATATGTCGTTTTATACCAGGCCCCGTTTATTTCTATCGATGTTTTTATAATCTCTATTTGAGGAAACGATAACCGATATTCAATTCCTTTTTTGATAACTCGTTCGCCGTTTTGAGGTCGCGAATAGCTCATAAGTAAAGTATCGGTTTTCGAATTAAAATCACTTATAGACGGTTTTCCATCTACCGGCTTTTTCAAGCCTTCATATTTTGTATATATAAAAGGGTTGTATCTGCTCATAAACATAAATCCGTTATCGAGATTTTCATTGAACATCGTAACCGATCCCTGAAAAGCATTTCGGTTAAATCTTATTCCAAATTCGGTTTTGGTATTCAAAGCCGGTTTCAGATCGTAATTTTCTCTGTTCTGGGACTGACTGTTCATGATGGCTAATCTGTTTGCTTCCGTTTGGCTGTAATAGTTCAGAGCAACGGCATCGAACCATGCGGTCTCAGGAAAGAGATAGCTCATAGTCGGATATTTTCTTTGTTGTCCCCATCCTGCTATAAGTGAGAATTGATTCTCGAAGCTTCCTGCAAAATAAAATTTAGGGAAGTTCCACTCAGAAAGAAGACGTAACTCAGGATATATTTTATTTTGAATATGGATGTGGTTCTCAGGACCGAACATAGATCCCAGTCGGATTCCGGCTTGTGCCATCCAGCTATGTTTCCCTATCTCGCCGTTTGCCTGGTCTTCTGCATAAATAGCCCATTGACCAATTCCCGGAACCTGATTGAACGGACGATTACGAACTCCCGCAACCGGAGGTAAAAGAGGATCATAGATCATTCCGACTCCATTATTTTTCTCAAATTGCGTGTTAACCCCGATACCTAATTTATGACTCGTATTGCCCAATCTGAAAAATGACTCACTGTCAATTGATCCATATAATTGAAGAGGTTTTCCTATTACCTGATAAGTACTTATATATTCATTAGGTAAGAAGAATCCTTCGTGTTCTCCTGATACACCTTCCACAGCAACGGGTGATGCATTCTTCTGAGCGATAATTTTAGTTCGGTTTGTCCGGTCTATCGTTTGATTCGCTGAAAAATTATAAGAAACGCTTTTGAAGAATGATTGATTAATCCACCAGCGACCATAAACCGACCCATTGATTCTATGATTCTCAATCGAAAAACTTTCTGTACTATGCATCAGATTCGGATCTTTTCTCATTTTATCCAGAGTAGTTGTATAGTTCAACTTTGCATTGAAGCTAAGCAATTGATTGTCTAACTTAAACTGGTTTGAATATATAGCCTGGCCTGACAATCTTTGGAAAGCTTCGAGACTGTTTCTTACATCAGGTTTTGCATTAGCCCAGTCTAACCCGATATTCAGGTTTCCTCCCTGCTTAGGAAGCATAAAGCCTTTACCGGCATAAACCAGTTTATTCAAAGGATCCAGTTTCGCACGAACAGTTAATGGAGATTTTCCCGCTTTGGATTTAATTAAAACCGCTCCTGAAGTAATATCTCCGTATTTAGCTGATGCGATACCATTGATAATCTGAATTTCCTCAATATGATCACTGGGAATAGAGCGTAGATCGACACCGCCATTCATATTCGATTTATCATTAATGCCTGAATCATCACTTACTTTTGATAGATTACCATTGTTTGATATAGGTGTCCCATCAACAATAATGCTGGTGCCAAGTGCAGTAGATTGATCTCTTCCTGCTTGTCTTACCGTAATTTGCTGCATTGAGGCTAAAGAACCGTCCGAATGAAGATAGCCGGGCAGTAATTGAAGAATATCTGATAATCCGGATGGCTGTATATATTCCAGTGCCTTGTTTTTGATTGTATAGTTGCTTAATTCACTTTTTTTCTCAGCCATAACGTTCACTTCGTTCAGCTTAAAACTCTCTTTCTCTAAGTGTATTTTGATAAATGATTGTTTAGATAAACAGATAGTCTGTTTTTGTAACCGGTATCCAAGATAGCGAACCGAAATTTCAGCATTTGAAGAAGGTATGTGCTGAATGTGGAATTTTCCGTTACTGTCCGTAATCGTGCCGCTATTGAGCGATTCAATGAAGATTGTTGCTCCTATGATTGGAAGATGATCATCCTTATCAATAACGATACCTGTCAAATCATAGCTGATCTTTGTTTGATCGTCAGCAATGGATATAGGAATGTAACTGATTAATAAAAGTATGATGATGTAATATAACTTCATTTCAGAGCTGTGTGATTGTTTTGTGATGCAAAGGTACAGGCTCGGGAGAAGGGATTAAATACCTATTTATGGGTATATTTGCAAGAATAGTACCTAATATTGGGGATGCCTGACATAACCAGAATGAATGATTATTTTTGTAAATGGGCTCGCTGCATACTTACCCGGTCTTTTCTTAAAAACAGATATTAATCTTTTGTTATGCAAATACTGTTTAGCTTTAATAAACCAATGATCTTATGAAAAAATTACTTCTGGCATTTTCTTGTATGTGTGCCATATCCTGTACGACAACTTCCGATTCGAAGGTTTTATCGCCCGATGATCAACTTAATTTAAACCTTGATGTATCCGCAAACGGAACTCTTCTTTATTCATTATTAAAAGGAAACGATACAATCGTTTCTCCATCCCGCCTGGGCTTTGTCCTTCAAAATGGTGATTCTCTGTGTCGTGATTTACAGATTGCGGATATAAAATACAGTGCATTCGATGAGACCTGGCAGCGGCAATGGGGCGAAAATAAATCTGTTCGAAATCATTATAATGAAGCATTGGTAAGAGTAAGTCATAAACCAAGCGGGCGGGAATATCTTATTAAGTTCCGTTTGTTTAATGATGGGTTGGCCCTGCGTTACGAATTCCCGGAAACTTTTTCTAAAGATTCAATAGTAATTATGGATGAGGTGACCGAATTCCGAATAAAAGGAAATCCTGAAACCTGGTGGAGTTATGCAGACTTTAATACCTATGAAAAAGAATTTATGCATAACAGACTGGATAGTGTTTCCTGGGCAGCAACACCAATGACTATGCGTAAAGATAATGGCACGCACATGTTTATTCATGAAGCAGCTATCCTTAAATATCCGGATATGACAGTCAAAAATATGGGTGAAGGACGAATGAAGTGTGAACTGACTCCCTGGAAAAACGGAGTTAAAGCATATGTCAAAGCGCCTTTTAATACTCCGTGGCGAATGCTTGTCGTTTCACCTGATGCTAAAGGTCTGATCGAATCACCGATGATGGTAAACCTGAACGAACCTTCAAAGATTGCTCCTTCTGATTGGATTAAACCAATGACATATATGGGGATTTGGTGGGAAATGCACCTGGGTAGTAAACAGTGGAAAGAAGGGAAAATGCAGGCTGCCACAACCGAAGAAGCTAAACGTTATATTGACTTTGCTGCCGAAAACGGAATCGGAGGTGTTGTTATCGAAGGCTGGAATACCGGTTGGGATAAATGGGGACAGGAAGACGCTTTTGATTATGTAACTCCGGCAAAAGGATATGATCTCAGAGAAGTGGCTGAATACGCAAAAGAGAAGCAAGTGTGGCTTATTATGCATCATGAAACCGGAGCGGACATACATGGTTATGAAGCGTTGGTGGATTCTGCGTTTGCTTTATGCAAAGAGTTAGGTATCCATGCGGTTAAGACAGGTTATGCAGGAGGTGTTTCAACTGGCGAAAATCATCACGGGCAGCAAATGGTTGAGCACTATCAGTATATTGTCGAGAAAGCAGCTCAGTATCAGATTATGCTGGATGTTCATGAGCCGTCTAAAGGATCAGGCTTAGATCGGACATGGCCGAATCTGATGACTCGTGAAGGTGTACGTGGTATGGAGTGGGAAGCCTGGAGTATCGGAAATACGCCATCGCATACAACTACAATACCTTTTACGAGGGGCTTGGCAGGTCCAACGGATTATACACCGGGAATTATTGACGTTTTATTAACAGCAAAGCAAAAAGAACGTACCCAGTGGAACGACCAGTTAAAAGATATTTCTCAAACACGGGTTCACAGTACGCTCTGTCATCAGTTGGCATTATTGGTAACCATATACAGTCCATTGCAAATGGCGGCCGATCTTCCAGAAAACTATCAGGGACACCCTGCCTTTCAGTTTATAAAAGATTATAAAGCCGATTGTGACGAATCAATTGTTCTGGATGCTGAAGTAGGAGAATACATTGCTATAGCACGACGAGCAGGAGAAGAATGGTTTATCGGAGCTACAACGAATGAAAACAGTCGCACATTAAATGTTTCTTTTGATTTCTTGCCTGAAGGAGAGTATATTGCCTGCATATATAAAGATGCGGCAGACGCTGACTGGATCAGTAATCCTGCTGCATTCGAAGTAAAAGAAGAAAAAGTAAATAGTACTTCTGTACTGACGTTACCTATGGCTGCCGGAGGTGGTTTTGCGATTACTGTCAAGCCTTGCAAATAAATCAGATCACTCATCAGTCGGAAAGAAAACTTCAAAGTCTGTTTCTAATTTCTTTGGAATCTGTATTTTTGTCGGACAAAAAAGAGAAATAATGGAATTACCAAACAATATGACGCTTCAAGACATCAATAAGAAGAATGAAGGAACACTTATGGAGAGTCTTGGCATTGAGTACACTTTTATAGGAGAGGGCAGAGTAGAGGCAACTATGCCGGTAGATTCCCGTACGATGCAACCATTTGGTATTCTGCATGGGGGAGCAACCATTGCTTTAGCTGAAACTATTTGCGGAGTAGGATCTATCCTTTTATGTGAAGAAGATGAGGTGAGCCGCGGCATGCAGGTGAGTGCCAATCATGTATATGCTGCTCGTTCAGGTTATGTGAAAGGAATTGCTACATTGCTTCATAAAGGACGAAGTACGCATGTTTGGAATATAGATGTATTTACAGATGATGAGAAATTGGTTTCATCAGTCAGAATAACGAACAGTATCATTAAGAAGAAGTGAATAGTACAATCGAATTAAATTCGGACAGATGGCCCGAAGATCTTATAGACAAAAACATTGCTTTTGCCTTGTATCGGTTGCCAATGACTAAAGAACCTGTTTTAGTGATACAACGTTCCGGTGAACCTAAACGACTGACAGATTTTACTCAATTACAAAATGAGAAAGGTTTTGTAATGGCTCCTTTCTCGATTTCGGAGAATTCTCCGTTGATTGTTATTGAACCGACCGATATATTGGAGGGATGGGATAACCTGGAAAAAGGATTTGATCTGAATGGCGATACGACGGTTTGTTCGTTGCATTCAAATATGAATACGAATGATTTTCAGCAATATCAGGATGTATTTACAAAATTCAGTCATGCACTTCACCAGAAAGAGTTTGAGAAACTGGTTCTGTCAAGAAGTAAAGTTTGTAAGGTGACAGGAGAATATTCGCTTTATGCACTTTTCAAAAAAGCCTGTGCTTTGTATGAGAACGCTTTTGTCTATTTGTGTTTTACACAATCAGGCGGCGTTTGGATAGGATCCACTCCGGAGATTTTGTTATCAGGGAAAAGTGGAAACTACTCGACAGTGGCTTTGGCTGGAACAATGCGTATCAGTGATCCTTTTATCGCTTACGAATGGAGCAAGAAAAATCAACAGGAACAGGCAATTGTCTCGGAATATATAAGAGCAAGTCTGAAAACGCTGGGGATTAATCCTGAAGAGCAAGGACCATTTACGGCAACGGCAGGCAATCTGATTCATTTAAAAACAATATTTGAATTCAGTCTTTCGGAATCTTCACAGGTTTCGGAGTTGGTTTCTTTGTTGCATCCGACCCCTGCTGTTTGCGGATTACCTAAAAAAGAGGCTTATACTTTTATTCGCAAACATGAAGGATATGACCGGAAATATTATTCAGGTTTCCTGGGGATGATTGATGCCGAAGGTGAAACAAATCTTTATGTCAATTTACGGTGTATGCAACTTTCAAGTAAAGAAATACGTTTCTTTGCCGGCGGAGGAATACTTTGTGGTTCCGATGCAGAATCTGAATGGAATGAAACAGAGGATAAAATGCAGACCATGCGTTCGCTGTTTCTACATTAGTGTTTGTATAAACTAAAACAGAGAGAACAATGAAATATACGGATAAAAAGAACGTGCTTGAGTTGGTTGCAGTTATGCTTAGACATGGGATAACGGATATCGTTTTATCTCCCGGTTCACGTAATGCTCCTTTGTTGCATACCTTTTCGCAACATCCTGAGTTCAAGTGTTACTCGGTGGTAGATGAGCGAAGCGCCGCTTTCTTCGGGTTGGGGTTAGCTCAACAATTGAACAAACCGGTAGCCATATGTTGTACCTCCGGTAGTGCATTGTTGAATTATGCACCGGCTGTCGCCGAAGCTTTTTATCAGCAGATTCCGCTTCTGATTATTTCGGCCGATCGCCCTTTGGCGTGGTTGGGCCAACAGGACGGACAAATGCTTCCGCAGCATAATGCCTTAAAAGCTGTTTGTAATTACTCAGTTCAACTACCTGAAATCAATACGCAGGAAGAACGTTGGTTTTGCAACCGCTTAATTAATCAGGCAATTCTTAATCTGTATAACCAGGGAGGTACGCCGTCACATATAAATATACCGATTGCGGAACCTTTATATAATTTCACGACAGAAGTCTTACCCGAAGTTCGTATTATCCGTAAACATGAGTCCGTTTGTGATTATGATGCGGGTGAGGAAGTTAAACAATTGCAAGCATCAGGTAAAATCTGGGTTTTATGCGGTCAGATGAATACGGATGCTTCTCTAACTGACTTACTTCAGCGTTTTGCGGCACAATATGATGCGCTTGTTATTTCTGAACATACTTCCAATCTTTCAGGCGATTTTGTCATGAAACAACTCGATGCCATGCTTTATACGCTTACGGAGGAAGAGCAAACAGATTTAGCGCCTGAAATAGTTATTTCAATAGGAGGACACTGGGTTTCGAGACGTATTAAGCAGTTTTTACGGTCACATACACCCAAAGCTTGCTGGTCTCTGCAATCGGGGGATGAATTAAAGGATGCTTTTTCTTGTCTGTCGGAGGTTTATGATATGTCACCGACAGTATTTCTTAACTCATTATTGAGAAATGCAAGCGGAAAGGCTGAAGGTAATTATGCAACTTACTGGAACGAAAGAGCCAATCAGTTGCAGCAAGCAGGTAGTCTATGGATTCAATCTGCCGACTACTCTGATTTGAAAGCAATAGATACATTGATGTCCCGTTTACCAATGAATAGCTTTTTGCATTTAGGCAACAGTTCCTCTGTGCGTAATGCTCAATTATGTAATCTGGATGCATCTATTCGTGTAATCAGTAATCGCGGAGTGAGTGGTATTGACGGGATTGTGTCAACGACTGTGGGTTTTGCCTGCGAAACATCCGAACTTGTATTTCTGTTTGTAGGAGATTTAAGTTTCTTCTATGATCAGAACGGTTTATGGAATAAGTATGTAAAAAACAATTTGCGTATCGTATTAATGAATAATGGCAGTGGGGGAATCTTTCATCTGCTACCGGGAGCTGATAAATCGGAAGCAATGGACGGTTTCATAGCCTGCCATCATCAGACTCAGGCAAAGGAGTGGGTTCTGAGTCGTGGATTTGAATATCTCTCTGCTTCTGATTCGGAACAGTTAGATGAAATATTAGAAACATTTATGAATAAGGAATCGAATAAACCATTATTTTTGGAGGTATTTACTTCGGCTGAGGTGAATCCTAAAGTATTCAAATCCTATTATCATTATATAAAAACATTGAACAATGGCAACTAAAAGAGAATGGCAAACAATCAAAGAGTACGAAGAGATTCTTTTCGACTATTTTGATGGAATCGCTAAGATTACAATAAACAGACCTCGTTATCGTAATGCTTTCACACCGACCACATCTATGGAAATCAGTGATGCTTTACGCATTTGTCGTGAAGATCAGGATATCTGTGTGGTGGTTTTGACCGGAGCCGGAGATAAAGCTTTCTGTTCGGGTGGTGACCAGAACGTGAAAGGTGTTGGAGGTTATGTTGGGAAAGACGGTGTACCACGTTTGAATATTCTTGATGTTCAAAAACAAATTCGCTCTATGCCGAAACCTGTCATTGCGATGGTTAACGGTTTTGCTATCGGAGGCGGACACGTTTTACATGTAATGTGTGACTTGTCTATTGCATCAGAAAATGCAATTTTCGGACAAACAGGTCCGAAAGTAGGTAGTTTTGATGCCGGTTTCGGTTCGTCTTACTTAGCTCGAATCGTCGGACAAAAGAAAGCTCGTGAAATTTGGTTCCTTTGCCGCCAGTATTCAGCACAAGAAGCTTTGGATATGGGATTGGTAAATAAAGTAGTTCCTTTTGATCAGTTGGAAGATGAGGTGGTAGAATGGGCACAGCAAATGATGCAACACAGCCCGATGGCACTTCGTATGCTAAAATTAGGAATGAATGCTGAATTAGATGGTCAGGCAGGTCTACAGGAGTTTGCAGGAAATGCAACTTTGCTTTATTATTTGACAGAAGAGGCGCAGGAAGGTAAACATGCGTTCCTTGAAAAGCGTAAACCTGACTTCAAAAAATATCCGAAATATCCTTGATAAGATAATTGTGTTATGGATTTTACAATACAAGTATATCCGTACGAACTGAAATTTAAAAACCCCGCCGGTACCTCGCGCGGGGTTTATCTTTTCAGGAAAGTATGGTACGTTGTTATTCGTTCGCTGAAAGACCCTTTACATATAGGTATAGGCGAATGTGCTCCACTTTTAGATCTTAGCTGTGACAATCTGCCGGATTACGAAGAAGTTCTTAAGGCGTTTTGCAAACAGACGGAGCAAGCAGGTTCTGTCGATACGGAAAGTTTACGGAACTATCCGTCTATGTTGTTTGGACTGGAAACAGCTATGCGACAATATGAAAGGCATCAGGATTATCATCTTTATGATACGGATTTTGCATCCGGAATGGAAGGGATTCGTATCAATGGCTTGATCTGGATGGGTGATAAAAAGAAAATGTATGACCAGATTGTTGCTAAACTGGAAGCCGGATTTAAATGTATAAAGCTTAAGATCGGGGCGATTGATTTTGATTCGGAAATAGATTTGTTGCGATATATACGCGCGCATTTCTCTTCGGATGAAATCGAATTACGTGTTGATGCCAACGGTGCTTTTGCTTTGACGGATGCGATGGATAAACTAAATCGTCTATCTGAGTTTGAGATACATTCAATAGAACAACCGATCCGTGCCGGGCAATGGGTTCAAATGGCAGATTTGTGTAGCCGGACTCCTGTTCCGATTGCTTTAGATGAAGAGCTGATAGGTGTAAATGACTTCTCGGATAAACAAGCATTACTGGAAGCAATCAAACCGCAATATATTATTCTGAAACCTTCTTTACACGGAGGTATGGCCGGGACATCAGAGTGGATTCAGGAAGCTCGGTTAAGAAATATTCCCTGGTGGATAACTTCTGCTTTAGAATCGAATATCGGATTGAATGCGATTGCTCAATGGACCTCGACGTTCAAAAATCCATTGCCGCAGGGATTAGGTACAGGAATGCTTTACACAAACAATATACCTATGAATCTGGAGATTCGTCAGGATTGTTTATGGATTAATCCGGATATAAACTTTGATCCTCTTACAATAATTCAATGAATAAGTATATAACAGACAGAAATAAGCAGATCTTACGTTTAGGTTCGTACGAAATCAGCAAAGATACAATTGATGATGTTTTTGCCGAAAATGCTTCGAACTGGTCTGAAGCGGAAATAGAAGTATTCTCTTTTCTTCGCGACTGGTTTTCTTCCTCTGAAGAGATAACGGTTCATACTTCCGGTTCTACAGGAACACCCAAACCTCGGGTTGTACGTAAAAGTCAGATGATTCAGAGTGCCGCAATGACCTGCGAATTTTTGAATCTGAATACGCAGACTCAAGCTCTTTTATGTCTGCCTATGAGTTTTATAGCCGGAAAAATGATGGTTGTCCGCGGTTTGGTATCGGGTTATTGTCTGCACGTTATTTCAACAGACGGGCATCCGTTCAGTAAGATCCGTTTTGCTGTTGATTTTGTAGCCATGATCCCATTACAGGTTTTTAATACGCTGACAAATGAAACAGAGAAATTGCGTTTAGAATCGGTTTCTCAGATAATCATTGGAGGGGCAGCTATAGACCCCGAAATAGAAAAACTGTTGCAGGGATTGCACAATGCTGTTTTTTCCACTTACGGCATGACCGAGACTCTCTCGCATATAGCTCTTCGTCGTGTAAACGGACCTGATGCTTCGCTGTTTTACACTCCTCTGCCGGGAGTTTCACTCCGGACGTCATCGGATCAGGCTCTAATCATTGATGCGTTTAATGTATGTGACGAAACGTTGCAAACAAATGATATCGTCGAGTTTGATTCAGCCGGTAATTTTAGGGTGATCGGGCGGAAAGATAATGTAATTAATAGCGGTGGTGTCAAATTACAGATAGAACAGATTGAAGCTAAAATAGCGCATCTTTTTGTGTCTCCTTTTGCTATTTCTGCCAAGCCCGATTCCAGACTTGGAGAGAAAGTGGTTTTGTATTCAGAAGAGGAACTATCTGCAGCAAAGCTGTCACAAATGGAAGCATTATTGAGTAAATATGAGTATCCGAAAGAGATAATTCATATCGAACAGATTCCACGGACTGAGAGTGGTAAAATCAGGCGAAAAGATTTAAGATAAAACGGAGGAGGAGCAGAGTTTAATTGGTGCTTTTTATGATAAAAATCAAGTAAAAGGCTTGTTTTGGTGACGTTTTGAATTTCCCTAATCGCTGAGATTGAGCTGTTTTCGATTTTATTCTTTTTATCAGCATATATGCGCAGGATTTGTTGTTTGTGTAATCGTTTGATAATCAGGTGTTATTTGCTGTAATGCGAGTCAGAAAGCATTGTTTTGGGCCGAAATACGTATTGTAGTGCTTTTAGATACGTATTGCGTTACTTTTATATACGTATATAAACAAAAAAACAAAGGGCGAAAATTTAAAGATATACCGTTTCTTTTCAGAGATATACCGTTTCTTTGAAAAATAACGGTGTATTATTGTCCGATTATCGGCATTTCGGCTAAAAAATACGTTTTGGCTGTTTATTTTGGCGATAACTTTGATCAGAAATTCAGCTTTGCGAAAACTATCATTTTGTTAGTTTATCTGCATATAAAGAAGAAGAGTCTCCAATTGATATGTATTCAATCGGAGACTCTTCTTTTTTATTTTATAGACTTAGGATGTTACATGTTTTACTTTTAATTACGACAGGCATATAATACCCGTATTTAATATAATAAAACCGTTAAACTTATTTCACCCTGAGCCCCTGTGATATGTACAGCTTCAATATCAGCAGTAGCTGAAGGGCCGGTATAAAAAGCACCATACTGATGATGCCTTAGGTTTAATGATTTGTAGCCGGCATGAAGGCCGTCAACGAGTTTCGAGCGATCCAGAAGTAAGTAGAGATCGGTAGAAAACAGAGCGGCGGCACTGACTCCTAAAACTTCGTCATTAACCCACACGGATCCGGTTTCGGCTACCCCCAACACACCTTCAGCCACACAAATATCTACGACATGTGCTAAGTGCGGATCTTTAAAGCTGTCAGTAGCTATCGTTCCCTGAAAGTCCGGGATATTGGAAAATATTTTTTTTCCTGGATCAAGCTCCGATTGTAGCCATTTAATAGCTTCACTACGGTTACCGAACTCTTGAAACTTACCGTCGAATTCAGTCAGATGCGTTCGAAATCCCTCGATTAAATTTCCTTTATAAGCATATAACGGAACGTCAGGTAGAGCTACATGCTGAGGTTTACCATTGCGTATCTTATTTAGAATTAATTCGCGGGAATTATTTAAATTGTTATCCATGTCTATTGATCGAGTTTAGATTTATTTTGTTTTTCCTGCTTCTTATAGAACTCTCTGAAAGTTTCTTCAGGAGGAACGGGGTTGGTATGATTAACGGCCCAATCGTTCAGTTTCGAATTAAGAATACGGGAAGGTGTATTTTTCAGCGCACTTAAAGCAAACTTCTCAGCCCAACTTAGTCTGAATTCATTTTTTAATGCAATAGCAGCAGCATCCATCTGGAAACGGTGAACCAGCAAATCTTCTTTTTTGTCAACTAAAATATTGCGCCATCTGAAAATAAGAGAAGGCAGAGGAACCTGTACGGGACAAACATTCCCGCAAGATCCGCAGTGAGTGCAGGAATACGGGAGTTGTGCGTAAAGATGAAGGTCGTAGCTCGGCTCAAGCACAATGCCGATAGGGCCCATATAGGTTGCGTCATAGCTTAATCCCCCCGATCGGCGATAAACAGGGCATGTGTTAAGACAGGCCGAACAACGGATACACTTAAGTACCTCCCAGTATTCAGGTGTTGCGAGGCGCTCAGATCTGCCGTTATCTACAATAACGATGTGCATTTCCTGACCTTCGCGCGGACCATGATAATGAGACGTGTATTGTGTTACATGAAAACCTAAAGCACTTCTGGATAGTAATCTTACGAAAAGCGGAACATCGCTTGCTCTGGGAATTAGTTTTTCGATGCCGACACTCACAACATAAAGAGGAGGGACGTTGGCACTGATATCCGCATTTCCCTCATTAGTACAAACTACGATTCCACCTGTCTCGGCTATTGCGAAATTGGCGCCGCTCATCCCCGCGTCAGCTTTGATATAGTTTTTTCGCATATCGGCACGCATAACACTGTTCAGATAATGAGGATCGTCATTATCCGGATCACTGTTCATATGATCGGCAAAAAGTCGGGATACGTCTCCCCGGAGTTTATGTATAGCCGGCATAACGATATGTGAAGCTCTTTCGTTACTTAATTGCTGAATGCGCTCTCCTAAATCCGCTTCGAATATATCAATGCCCCTTTCTGTCATGTATTCACGCATCTCACATTCATCCATAAGCATAGACTTTCCTTTTGTGACAGTCTTGACATTATGAGATTTGAATATTTCGTAAATCAGTTCATTGTGTTCTTGTGCGTCTTTAGCCCAATGAACATGTATTCCGTTAGCAATTGCATTTTTTTCAAACTCATCCAGATAATAATCAAGATGAGATAATGTATGTTTTTTAATTTCAGATGCCAATAGTCTCATTTCTTCCCACTCCGGAATTTGCTGAGCAACCTTGTCGCGTCTTATACGTGCAGCCCATAGGCATTTATCGTGGCTTTCACGGTGAGGAGTATCGGCTATGAATTTTGCCCCATTGGCCACTTGATCTATCTGTTTCATGTTATACGTCTCCGTTAAGAATTTCAGAAATATAATAGGTCTTTATATCCAGCCCTAATTTGTTGGCAATGGATTGCTGATGTAGTAAGCAGGAATAGTCAGCCGATGTAACATACTGTATTCCATTGTTTGCATAATCATGTACTTTGTCTTTACCCATTTGTCCTGAGCAACTGACATCCCACATAGAGAAGGTACCTCCAAAGCCACAGCATTCGTCTTTTCGGGTAGCATAGGTTACTTCTATTCCGTCAACAAGTTTCAGTAAATCTTCTGTTTTTGAGAAATCCGGCTCCATTAATTCAGTAGGTCGGGCGTGTTTTAAATATCTCAGAGAATGACAGCCATTATGTAATGCAACTTTATGAGGAAAATGTGCCCAGGGAAGACTTTTGACCTTTAAAACATCATGTAAGAACTCAACGATATCATACACAGAGTTTCTGATTTTCATATTCTCTTCGTTACTTACATCTGCTGCAAAATGATCCCGAATCTGTTCGGTGCAGATCCCTGAGGGAATAACAATCGCATCATAACCTTTTAGTAAGGGATATAAATTATCTTCGAGTTTACAGGCTTTTTTCTCATATCCCATATCCGTCAGAGGGAGAGCACAACAGGCAGCCTGCTCAATGAAGACAACATCCAGATCGAAGCGCTTGAGCAGATTGTAGGTAGATTTAGCAGCCTGAGGAGCCAAAGCATCTATATAACAAGGAACAAAATAACCAACTTTCATTCTGTTTAAGTTTAGATTTATACTAGAAGTTCATAGTCTATTCGTTAAATAATAGCCTATAACTTAACATTCTGTCATTCAGGTTGGTTCAGCAATATTTAAAAGCTATAAGTTTTCGGTAAGAAAGGATTGCTGAGGAGATTCCGGGGGTTAACTAAAAATAGAAATTTAACACAAAAAAGAAGGAGAACAAAAAACAAAGCTTGAAGGCGAAACGTTCTTAAAAATGTAGATTGGTTTATAATAGTTGAACAGATAAAAGCTTGACTATGAAAATTGTTTGCATAATATTATATTGTCTGTTGTTAATGCTCACTTACTCTAAATTATATGCACAGACATCAGATTCTCTTATGAGTTCCGTAAATAATCAAGGAACTGATAAGTGTATATATGTGAATCCATTTCCCGGCGTAAACTCTGTTGAAGAGAAGATCCGGTTGTGGGAATTTTTCTTTATGCAAACTGAAAATTTGTATGCAGGCTCCTCCTTATTTATGGAAAATATAAGAGCTGATATAAAAAAATCTATGGATAGTGAATTAGGAGATCAGCCAGAGTGGAATTGGAAATTGACAAACTATAAAAAACGACCGAAGTTTACAAAATCTAAAATAGAGAACGATAATTACCGGGATATAATCTTTGAAAGATTCAGACCTAAAGCTGTTGAACCTATTTCTCCGATTGTGCCGATAAGCAGACAAATGGTAAATTTTGATTTTTTTCAGATTCCGCAGTGGTATATGTTTTTTAAGTTCTTGAATTTTTTAAAAATATTAGATTCGTTTATTCGTGAAGCTCCGACAAAACTATGGCTCATACCGGGTTTGAGTATGACCTATAGGAAGGAACGTCTGGTTTTTACGTTAACGTTTTAAATAATTAATGCATTTATGATTTTAGACTATACTTAATTGAATTTATATAATGTAGCATCATATTGTTTATTTACAGTCTGATAAGTAATCCGTTTTTTTACTTTCTCAATAGTTAAGTCAGTTTTTTATGATTTTGGTGTAAAAAAAATCGCAAAATACTGTCCTTGTAGTTGTGTAAATAGAAAATCTTATTCTAACTTTGTTTTGAAATAACACGAATGAGATTTTTAAAATTGTTGTCATGGCTAATAAGAACGACTTAATTTCGGAATTAAAAAAACATTTTGGATTCGATAAGTTTAAGGGGAATCAAGAAGCAGTGATCCAGAACCTTCTGTCCGAAAATGATACATTTGTATTGATGCCGACCGGAGGAGGAAAGTCACTATGTTATCAGTTACCAGCTATTATGATGGAGGGGACTGCTATCATTATATCTCCTTTGATTGCATTAATGAAGAATCAGGTCGATGCTATGCGTAATTTTAGTGAAGAAGACGGAGTTGCCCATTTCTTAAACTCCTCTTTAAATAAATCGGCTATAGATCGTGTAAAAGAAGATGTGATATCACAAAAGACAAAGTTGCTGTATGTGGCACCTGAGTCTTTGACAAAAGAAGATAATATAGAATTCTTACGTCAGGTGAATATCTCTTTTTATGCGATTGATGAGGCACACTGTATATCTGAGTGGGGACATGATTTCCGACCGGAATATAGACGAATCAAGCCTATAATCAATGAGATTGGAAAACGACCGATTATTGCTCTTACAGCAACGGCAACGCCCAAAGTACAACATGATATACAGAAAAATCTCGGCATGCTAGATGCCTCAGTGTTTAAATCCTCTTTTAACCGCGAAAATCTTTACTATGAAGTACGTTCTAAAAACGAAAACATAGAAAGAGAAATCATCAAATACATTAAATCAGACCCTGGCAAATCAGGTATTATTTACTGTTTAAGTCGTAAGAAGGTTGAGGAGTTAGCCGAAGTATTGCGTGCAAACGGAATTCATGCCCTGGCTTATCATGCCGGTATGGACTCAAATGTACGAAGCGCCAATCAAGACGCTTTCCTAATGGAAAAAGTGCAAGTGATTGTAGCAACCATCGCTTTTGGTATGGGAATTGATAAACCGGATGTTCGTTTCGTAATTCATTATGACGTTCCAAAAAGTCTGGAAGGTTATTATCAGGAAACGGGACGTGCAGGACGTGATGGTGGAGAAGGACAATGTATTGCGTTCTATTCGCCCAAAGACCTACAAAAGTTAGAGAAGTTTATGCAAGGAAAACCGGTCGCTGAACAAGAAATCGGAAAACAGCTTCTCGCAGAAACGGCTGCTTACTGCGACTCTTCTGTGTGTCGTAGAAAATCAATCTTACACTATTTTGGTGAAGATTATAAAGAAGATAATTGTGGTAATTGTGACAACTGTATGCACCCAAAGAAACAAGTAGAAGCGCAAGATTTATTGATTACAGCCATTGAGGCTATTCAGGCATTGAAGGAAAAGTTTAAAACTGAGTATGTAATCAATGTACTGATTGGTAAAGAAACTTCCGAAATTGACTCTTATAGTCACCAGGATCTAGAAGTTTTTGGTTCGGGAAGTGATGAGGATGACAAAACTTGGACAGATGTAATTCGCCAAGCTTTACTAGATGGATATCTGGATAAGGATATCGAAAATTATGGTATTTTGAAAGTAACGGATGCAGGGAAGAAATTCTTGAAAAAACCGGTATCTTTTAAAATCGTAAAAGAAGATGATTTCGAAGAAGAAGTTGATGAGGCGCCAATTAAAGGAGGTGGAGCATGTGCTGTAGACCCTGCTTTATACGGAATGCTGAAGGACCTTCGTAAGAAAATTGCAAAAAAACTGGATTTACCTCCGTATGTTATTTTTCAGGATCCTTCATTGGAGGCTATGTCAACGATCTATCCGATAACGATGGAAGAGTTGCAGAATATCCCGGGAGTCGGAGCAGGTAAGGCAAAACGTTATGGAGAAGAATTCCTTGTTTTGATTAAAAAGCACGTTCAGGAAAACGAAATCGATCGTCCGGAAGATTTGCGCGTTCGCACAGTTGCCAATAAATCAAAAATGAAAGTTGCGATTATTCAAAGTATCGATAGAAAGATCGCTTTAGATGAAATTGCTATTTCAAAAGGAATTGAGTTTAGTGAATTGCTTTCAGAAGTTGAAGCAATTGTATTCTCAGGAACGAAAATTAATATTGACTATTTCTTGAATGAGATTATGGATGAAGATCATATCGAAGAAATTGTTGAATATTTCAGAGAAGCCGAAACTGATAATTTAGCAGATGCTATTGATGAATTAGGTATGGCTTTCACAGAAGAGGAGATTCGCTTAGTTCGAATTAAATTTTTATCCGAAATGGGTAACTAAGATAAAGCTAAAAAGATTGGTGTTGCAGTTTTCTGTAACACCAATCTTTTTTTTCGTACCTGAGGGTTTCGGATATGATACAGGTCTTAAATAAATAGAAGAGTTTGAACAAAAGCCGGCATACTGCGTTTTTATTGGCGTAAACCTTTTATTAATAATAAATATTGAATTACAGTTATGGCTATTGTAACATTAAAAGGTACGGAAGTACATACTTTGGCTGAGCTTCCTAAAGTAGGAACAAAAGCACCAAAAATTGAGTTGGTAAAAGCAGATCTTTCTGAATTTTGCTCTTGTGATGTTAAGGGTAAAAAAGTTCTAATCAATATATTCCCGAGTTTGGATACAGATGTTTGTGCAACATCGGTTCGCAAATTCAATAAGGAAGCTGCAAAACTTGAAAATGTTGTGGTTTTATGCGTATCTAAGGATCTGCCTTTTGCTGCCGGACGTTTCTGCACAACTGAAGGAATTAAAAATGTGATCACTCTGTCAGGTTTCCGCGATTGTGATTGTTCATGTACAGATGTATGTGATTGTAGCGGTTTCGGTGCTGAATACGGAGTAACTATCACTGACGGTCCGCTTAAAGGTCTTTATGCACGTGCCGTTGTCGTATTAGATGAAGATGGTGTTGTTCAATATGAAGAATTGGTTCCGGAGATTACTCACGAACCTGATTATCAGGCAGCATTAGATGCATTGAAATAAAATAAGTTAGTATATAAAAAGCTGTTCATGAGGGTGAAAACCTGAATGAGCAGCTTTTTTTTATATATTTGCCTCTGTTAACCAATCATAATTAAAAATGAGAATGCAACTTCATAAAAGCTTATTACTAGGTATTTCTTTTGCCGGTATATTATCTTCATGTACAGATCCTGTTGAATATAAAACTCCTATCCCAACGAAATCAGATATGCGTTTCCTTGTTTTGAATGAGGGACAATTCGGACAAAGTACAGCATCTGTATCTTGTGTGGATTATCAGAATGAGGTGACGAATGATCTGTTTCGTACAATGAATAACCGGCCATTGGGAGATGTAGCGCAATCTATGGCTGAGATAGGAGATAAATATTACTTTGTCCTTAATAACTCCAGAAAAATTGAGGTTGTTATGTCTAAGGATATGGTATCTTATGCAACGATTGCTTTGCCTCAAGGAATTGTACCGGCTTATATTACTTATTTAGGCGGGGATTCAATTGCTCTTGGTGAAAGAGATTTGCTTGATCGTACAGGAAAACTTTATATCATTGATATTGCTCAAGGGAAAACAAGGAGATCTTTAGATATTGGATCGGCAACTCAATGTGTGGAAGTTGCAGGTAAATTATTTGTTCCGGGGAATAAACTCCGGGTTCTGACTTTAGGAAGTATGACTGCTGATAAAATGAGAGAGATCAAAGATTCAGAGGGTAACTCGATAGCTACCAATGGAGATGCGCAGTTGGTAAAAGACGCTAATAATCATTTATGGACTCTGACAGCTAATAAATTAATTTGTATCGATGTCGCTAAAGAAAAAGTTTTGAAGGAAATTTCTATTAGCGACTTAGCCATTGAATGGAATTCGAGATTAGGAATTTCTCAGACAAAGAATATTCTTTATTTTACAGCACGTAAAGGAGCAGCAGAAGGTGTCGCTAAATTTGCTATTACAGATACGAATGCTCCATCGGACCTGATTTTCTCTTATTCCGACAAAGTTAAGCAACAATATAATTTCGTAGTTTCACATGAAGGGGAGGATACCTTTCTGGTTTGTGATGCGACAGATTTCGCTTCCAGAGGATTCGTTTATGAATTTACAAATCAGGGAGAATTCCTGAATCGTTTTGAAGTCGGAATAACACCTCAATATGTTCATTTATTAAAGTAAAAGCCGGGTGACTCTGAAACGAATTATATTTTGATGATTTGTTTATGTGGATAAGGTATTCTATATTTGTATAACAACTACTTAGGTATAAATGAATAACTAAACTAAAATGAGTATTATGAAATCGAATTTACTTTGTGCTTTTTTGATTATTATCAGTTCATTTGTATTATTCTCCTGTGATAAAAAAATGAATAAGGAAAAGTATCTGCAGAAGTTTACATCATTTATTGATGAGGTTTCTCTTAAAGGAAATGACTTTACAGAGGAGCAATGGAAAAAAGCAGATAAAATTTTCACAGCATTGGCAGATACAGATAATTTTGAGTTTAAGGATAACCTGACAGCTTCTGATAAAAAAGAAATAGGCAAATTGAAAGGTAAATATGTATTGATGCGTGCTAAATCAGGCTTTCGTAAAGCTAAGAAAGAAGTAAAAGAAATTATGGATCAGACCGAAGGCTTTCTGGATTCTATTCTGGATGAGTTGAAAGACAGTGGTGTTGAACTGGAAAAGATGATAAAATAAAAAAGAGAGATGATTGTCAAAATCATCTCTCTTTTTTTATTAATAGTATTTTACTTTCGGGAAGTATTTTGTATGTAGCAACTCATGTGCTTTACGGCTACCCGGTTTATCCAGATATTTCTCATAGATAGCAAGAATATATGGATTTTCATGTGATCGGCGAATAGGCAGACTGCTATCGATATTATTTAATCCTGCAGCACGCATTTCCAGAGTTTCCTTCCGCTTCTTAGCTTTTGGTTGACCTCCACCACCGATGCAACCACCCTGGCAAGCCATGATCTCAATAGCATGGAAGAATTCTTCTCCGCTACGGATCTTCTCAAGCATTTTCCCGGCTTCATCCAATCCGTGAGCAATACCGATACGAAGAGTTTCTTCACCCATCGGAACTTCACAAACACGGAAGCCTTCCCATCCACGTAATTGATTGAATTCAATGTTGCCAAGTTTCTCATTGGTCATCCATTCTACTGTTGTACGAATGGCAGCTTCGATAACACCGCCGGTACGACCAAAGATAACACCTGCACCAGAATATTCTCCGAATGGATTATCAAAATTCTCTTCTCTGATAGTCGCTAAATCGATACCCGATTCCTTGAAAATTTTAATCAACTCACGAGTAGTAATAACATAGTCCGTATCGAAGTTATCTCCACGAGAGAACTCAATACGAGATGCTTCATATTTTTTTGCAATACAAGGCATGATAGCTACATTCGTAATGAACTCGCGACGAATACCTTTTTCTTTAGCCCAAATATCTTTGGCAATAGATGAGAAGATAGACATTGGAGATTTTACAGAAGATGGAGCATGAAGCATTTCAGGGAAGTTTTGCTCGATATATTTAACCCATGCAGGACAACAAGATGTCAGAATAGGTAATTTTACGTCATCATCTCCGCGAAGATACTTCTCAAGCCGGCCTTTAAACTCCTGAGCTTCTTCCATAATTGTTAAGTCGGCAGCCCATGATGTATCAAATACATAATCGACACCGATCATACGTAAAGCCGCAGCTAGTTTCTTTTCAACGTTGGTGCCTGGTTCAAATCCGAAAGCCTCACCGATTGTAACACGGATAGCTGGCGCGATTTGTACAATGGTAGTTTTGTTAGGAGTTGCTAAATCACGTAAGAATTTAACGGTATTGTCTCCTGCATGAATAGCGTTAACCGGACAAGCCTGGAAGCACTGTCCGCAATGAGTACAGCGATCTGTATGTATATAATGCTTTTGTTTACGTTCGCCATCGATACAATCTACCGGGCAGACTCTTTTACAAGCTCCGCATCCGATACAAGCTTCAGTTATACGTAGTTTTACCAAATGAGGACATTGACCTGCGATACAACGATGTTCCTCAATATGTTCTTCAACCTCGTCATAGAAGTTCTCAATAACTTCCAGCATCATATTATAACGCTGGTTTAACGTAGATTTGATATGCTCACCGATATATCTGAGTAAGTAAATATCGCGGTTGGTAGCTTTGCGTTTAGCGATACGATCGAGAATACGCCACATTCTTTCTAATTCATATTGCACTTTCTCAAATCCAAAAAACTCAGCAGAACGTAGTTTACCCAGAATAAATTCAATATAGAATTTAGAAAATTGAATTATACAATCCTCATCAGATAGAATGATTAGGTTACGTACTTGTTTTTCGAAAAAGTTGTTGAGATCAAGAGGTTTGTTTTTATCAGAAGGTAAAACAAAACCACCGAAAGGAATCCCGAATTGAGCAGCTTTTAGTTTACGTCCGTTTGTAATACCTCCGGCAAGTTCAATAATTTCCTCACAAGTCGCGTTTTCCGGAATTTCATAGATCCCGGGATTGTTAATACGTCCTGAAATAGCAATTTTTCTTTTGTTGTCACTCATCAACTCCTGGATTTCATTCTCTCCAAATGTAGAGAATACCGATCCGAAAGAGCTCTGAATAATGGTCTGTCTTTTGTTTTCCATATCTTATCTTCTTGTTGCTGAATGGATTAAATAAACATTCTAACAAATATGTTTTGATTTTAAAGCAAAGATAATGCATATCTCCTTGGTTAAAAACAATAAAGAATAAATATTAGTTCTAATACTAAAGGAGCTTTCAATCTTGTTTTTTTACACTATTGTAATAGAATGCTGTTATCTTTGCCTGAAATATAGACTCTTATGAAAACAAAAGAAGAAATTAGAGAGGCTAAACGTCAGGGAATCCGCTTTGAGGATGCGAGAGTGAATCCTGAGTTTATAGCGAGTGCCAGAAAACATGGTGCTGTAAAACCCGTAAACAAGAAATCAAAAACATATAGATCAGGTAAGAAGAAATAGAAAATAAATAATGATTTATTTGACAAAATGAGGTCAAAATCAACTTCTGAGGAATCTAATTGTTTAATATTTACGACGTAATTCTTTCTGAATGGAAGAAAAATATGCATATTTGTGTTATCTTATTAACAAAATGTAACTGCTATGAATACTGAATTAATATCTCCTAAGTTAATATTGGAAGTTAGTTGGGAAGTTTGTAATAAAATAGGTGGTATCTACACTGTCCTGTCTACCCGTGCTAAAACATTGCAAGATCTCTATAAAGACTCAATTATATTTATAGGTCCTGATTTTCCCGAAAGAGAGCATAATCCGTTATTTACAGAAGTCAAAAGCTTATTAAAACCCTGGAAGTCCAAAGCGGCAGAAGAGGGTTTAAAGGTAAGAGTCGGCAGATGGAATGTTCCCGGAAAACCAATTGCCATTCTTGTTGATTTTTCTGATTATTTCGGAAAGTTGAATGAACTGTATGGCCTTTTATGGGAAAAATATGGTGTGCAGTCTCATGCTGCATATGGAGATTATGATGAGGCATGTGCTTTTTCTTATGCAAGTGCACAAGTTATCAATAGTTTATTAAATAATAATGTTCGGGAGGTTTTGCCGAAAGAAGTTGTCGCACATTTCAATGAATGGACAACCGGAGCTGCTTTGTTAATGACTCAGCTGACTCAGCCTGAAGTGGCAACGGTATTTACAACACATGCAACATCAATAGGCAGATCTATTTGTGGGAACAATAAACCGTTATATGATTATTTACAGGCTTATAACGGAGATCAGATGGCTGTTGAATTAAATATGGTGTCGAAACACTCACTGGAAAAAATGACAGCTCATGCGGCAGATTGTTTCACGACAGTAAGCAAAATAACCGCATTAGAATGTGCTGAACTCTTGGATAAGATTCCTGATGTGATTACACCAAATGGTTTTGAGCCGAATTTTGTACCTAAAAAAGCGCAGTATGAAGCCAAAAGAAAACAGGCAAGAGAAGCATTGATTAATATTGCTACCGCATTAACCGGGAAAAACTATAATTCAGAGAAGACTTGTCTGGTTGCCACATCTGGTCGTTATGAGTATAAAAACAAAGGAATAGACTTATTTATTGATGCCTTGAATAGACTCAGAGCTAAAGATGATATTAAAGACAAACAAATATTGGCCTTTGTTTTGGTTCCTGCAGATGTCAAAGAATGTCGTCCGGACTTACTCAAAAATATAGAAAGTAAAGCAAAGAAAAAAACGGCATTACCTAATCCTATAATCACTCACAATCTGAACAATATGGAATCGGATTACGTTCTAAATCAAATGAAATGGCTTGGTTTTGCGAATGATAAAGTCGATCCTGTACATTTGATTTTTGTTCCGATTTATTTAGATGGAGAGGATGTTTTATTCAACAAAGAATATTACGATTTGCTAATAGGTTTAGATCTGACAGTCTTCCCGTCTTATTATGAGCCGTGGGGATATACTCCTTTAGAAAGTATAGCTTTTGGAGTTCCGACAATAACAACTGATTTAGCCGGATTCGGACGATGGGCGGAGGATGTTTGTGATACAAATTCATTAAGCTCAGGTATCAATGTGATCCATCGGACGGATACAAATCAAATAGAAGTTTCGGATGCCATTGCCAAAATGTTAGATGATTATATTCATTTGGATGTAATGCATCAGGATGAAATACGGGCTCAGGCGCTATTGGATTCTAAATTAGCTGATTGGGGGCATTTTATAAGTCGTTATCTGCAAGCTTACGATATTGCATTCCAGAATGCAAATATGAGAGTTCAGAAATAAATTTCGTATTTTCATCTATGTTTATAGGAGTAGATTGAAATATCCGTATATTTTTGTGAATATCAAAATATGGAAATAATATCTAAGTATAGATATTGTGTTATGATAAGATAAATGTTTAATAAAAGCATATAAAGTATGAAAGTTCAAATAAGTAATGCAAACTCTCCATACTGGAGAGATATAATTGTAAAATCAAAGTTACCTGCAAAGCTTGAGAAACTTGGCGAAATAGCTAAAAATTTATGGTGGGTATGGAATTATGAGGCGAAAGAAATGTTTACATCTATCGATCCCGAATTATGGAAAAAAACACAACATAATCCGGTATTGATGCTTGAGCTTCTTAACTATGAACGTTTAGAAGAATTGGCAAATGATTTGGATTTTCAAGCTCAACTAGAAGATGTTTATAATGACTATAAAGCATATATAAATACTCCATACGATAAGTCAAAACCGTCAGTTGCATACTTCAGTATGGAATATGGTTTGGCTAATATCTTGAAAATTTACTCCGGAGGACTAGGTGTTCTGGCCGGTGACTATTTAAAAGAAGCCAGTGATTGCGCTATTGATATGGTTGCTGTCGGTTTTATGTATCGCTACGGATACTTCACTCAGGGTCTTTCAATGGAAGGTCAGCAGATTGCAAATTATGAAGCTCAGAATTTTGCACATCTTCCGGTTGAACAGATGTTTGATGAAAAAGGCGCTCCTGTTATTTTAGCTGTTCCTTTCCCGGGTCGTGATATTTACTGCTATATCTGGAAAGTAAAGGTAGGTCGTATCACATTATATCTTATGGATACAGACTTAGAATTGAACAGTGAGTTTGACCGTTCGATTACTCACCAATTATATGGGGGTGATTGGGAAAACCGTATGAAACAAGAATATTTGTTAGGTATCGGAGGTATTCAGATGCTTAATAAACTTGGAATCAAAAAAGACGTTTATCATTGTAACGAAGGGCATGCTGCACTTATTAACGTTCAGCGTCTTGTTGATTATATTCATAACTACCAGTTGTCATTTGACGAAGCATTAGAAGTTGTCAGAGCTTCTTCTTTATATACTGTTCATACACCGGTTCCAGCGGGACATGATAGCTTCGATGAGCAGTTATTTGGTAAATACATGTATGAATTCCCTCAGAAATTAGGTATTGAGTGGCAGGATTTAATGGACTTAGGTCGTGAGAATCCGGGTACAGCTGAGAAATTCTCAATGAGTGTATTTGCTTGTAATACTTGTCAGGAAGTAAATGGTGTAAGCTGGTTACACGGAGAAGTGTCTAAAGACATGTTTGCTCCTATCTGGAAAGGATATCTTCCAAGTGAATTGCATGTTAGTTATGTAACTAATGGTGTGCACTTGCCAACATGGTCTTCATCAGAATGGTTGAAATTCTTTAAGGAACACTTACCTGCAAACTTTATGCATGATCAATCCAATGAGGCAATGTGGGAGGGAATCTATAAAGTTTCCGATGATAAAATCTGGGGTGTAAGACAGAGTCTTAAAAATAGATTGATTAATTACATTAAAGATCAATTCCGTGAAAATTGGATTAAAAACCAGGGAGATCCGTCACGTGTAGTTAATATTTTAGAGAATATTACGCCTAATGCTTTGATTATCGGATTCGGACGTCGATTTGCGACTTACAAACGTGCGCATTTGTTATTTACAGACTTAGAGCGTTTGAGCAGAATCGTAAATAACTCTCAATATCCGGTATTATTCTTCTATACAGGTAAAGCTCACCCTGCTGATGCTGCAGGTCAGGCGTTAATTCGTCATATTGTTGAGATTTCTCATAGACCTGAGTTCTTAGGTAAGATCATATTCCTGGAAAATTATGATATGCTTTTGGCGAAACGTCTTATCGCAGGTGTGGATATTTGGTTAAATACACCAACTCGTCCATTAGAAGCATCAGGTACATCCGGCGAGAAAGCTGAAATGAATGGTGTGTTGAATTTCTCTGTAAAAGACGGATGGTGGTATGAAGGATATCGTCCGGGTGCCGGATGGGCTTTGACTGAAAATCGTACTTATCAGAATCAGCAACATCAGGATCAATTGGATGCAGCGACAATTTATGCAACTTTAGAAAGAGAAATTATTCCTTTATATTATGCTAAAAACAGTAAAGGGTATTCTCCTGAATGGATTCAGTATATTAAAAATTCATTTGTTCAGATTGCTCCGCATTATACAACCAAACGTATGTTGGATCACTATATTAGTCGTTTCTATGATAAACAGGCAAAACGTACGCATGAGTTGATTGCCAATAATTTTGCGAAAGCTAAAGAGTTGGCTAAATGGAAAGAATTTGTTGCTCAAAGATGGCATACAATAGATATTCTTTCGGTTCATATGCCTGATTTGAACAATGTTTCATTAGGTCAGGAGTATGATGTTGAGGTTGTGCTTGATCGTAAAGATTTGGGTGACAGTATCGGTGTTGAGCTAGTCGCGATTTCAATGCAGGACGGTAAATCTAAAATTGAATCTACTCACGAATTATCTATAACTAAGGTTGAGGGATCAATTGCACATTATGGTATGAACTTTAATTTGCTTAACGCAGGCGAATTCAGATTGAGTTTCCGTATGTATCCTAAAAATAAAGATCTTCCTCACCGTCAGGATTTCTGTTACGTGAGATGGTTTTAATTGAACGATTCAAAATAAACTAATTATACATTTTATCTAAAATGTTATGAAAGGGTAAGTTGCAATAGGCAACTTACCCTTTGCTTTTATAATGAGTATTAATATTGGATAAAACTGTGATTGTTTTATGGTTATGTGAATGACTTTGATTAATTTTGCAGCCAATTATAAAAGCCGCTGGCTTTCTCCACGATTTTTTCCCCTTTTCATCATCTAAAAGCTTGGGCCTTTATTTTGATTTTTCAAGATGAAGTGGCAATTGTTCTACCTATATTTTATATGGAGTAGTTCGACGTATATATATAATAAATGATAACGTGAAAAAATGATTAATATATGAATTTAAAGAGTTACATTCCATTTTACAAGAATAATTTAGCAATTGCCGTTCCGGTGATGTTATCACAATTGGGTCAGGTAGTTGTTCAAATGGCCGATACGATGATGGTAGGTCGCTTAGGCGCAGAGGAGTTAGCTTCTGTTTCTTTTTCGGGTGCTGTTTTTAATGTGGGGCTCCTTTTCAGTATGGGAGTTGCCTTAGGATTGACACCATTAATCGGAAAAGCATATACACAGAAGCAATCGGATGAAACGGTTTCGCTTTTCCAGAACTCTTTTATCATGAATATGATTTTTGCATTTGTAGTCGGTGGTGTCTTATTTGCAATTTCATTCTTTATGGATCGGATGGGGCAGACTGAAAGAGTTGTTGAATTAGCGATCCCGTATTTTAGAATTATGATTGTTTCCATGTTCCCTCTAATGTTGTTTCTTGCATTTAAACAATTTATGGAAGGAATCGGTAATACTCGTATTGCGATGATGATTACCATTGTGGCCAATCTGATAAATATTGGATTAAACTATTTGTGGATTTATGGAAAAATGGGATTCCCTGAATTGGGCGTAAACGGAGCAGCTTATGCAACATTGGTTTCCAGGGTATTAATGCCTATTTTCTTCTTTGTAATATTCCTTAACCGTAAAGGTCTCAGATCTTATCTTTCTCAATTCGGATGGGAGAAGTTTTCTATGAAGAAAGTAACTGAGATAACCAAAGTCGGCTTGCCTATTGGGACTCAGGTTTTGGTAGAACAGATGGCATTCAGCTTTACGGCAGTAATGGTTGGTTGGTTAGGAGCTGTTGCTCTTGCAAGTCACCAGATTGCAATGAATATGTCTTATATGATATTTATGATCCTGAGTGGTCTTAGTGCGGGTACCACTATCCGCGTAAGTCATCAGTTGGGTAATAAATCTTATCACAATATGCGAAAAGCAGCTTTCGCATCGTTTCACTTGACGATGGGTGTTGTTGTCTTATCGGCAGCTTGTATGGTTTTATTCAGAAATTATTTACCAATGATTTTTACTTCAGATCCTGAAGTGATCTCAATGTCCGCTCAACTGCTTATTATCTGTGCGATTTATCAGCTTCCTGATGGTTTGCAGGTGGTATCACTTGGTGCTCTACGTGGTATTTCTGATGTGAAGCGTCCAATGATTTATGCAATGATTTCTTATATGCTAATTAATATACCGGTCGGCTACTTTTGTGGATTCGTTTTAGGTATGGGAGCTCTTGGTATCTGGATCGGATTTATTTTCGGCTTGGGCACAGCTTCTGTATGCTTTATTTCTCGTTTCAATAAGATTAGTAAGAAAATGATCGTAGAAGCAGAAGAAGCAAACGACAGTGTATCTATGAGTGCATAAGAAAAGATCGATATTTGTTTGATGAATAAAAAAAGGACTCCGGCGAAATTTCGCCGGAGTCCTTTTTTTATTCTTAGCGTATATAATCAGTGTTTAATAAAAGAGCAATATCTTTCTTAATCGAAGTCCATACCTTTTCACTCATTTTTGTTCCGATACATTCAATAACATGTCCCGAAATCAGAGAGCCAATTTCACCGCAAGTGATTAAAGGCGCATTTTTAGAAAGGCCATATAGAAAACCTGCTGCATATAAATCGCCGGCTCCTGTTGAGTCAATACATTTTGCTTTAGTAGCTGTTGCATGAATCACAGATCCGTTATGAGCGATATATGATCCTTTAGGACCTATTTTAACTACGGCTATCGGACAGATCTCACCAAGCTTTTTCGCTGATTCGGCAGGTTCACATCCTGTGTATGCATATGATTCCTCCTCATTGGCAAATACGATATCTGTATATTGAAGCAATTCTGTAAAGAATGCATGATTAGCATTGACAATATTATAGCTTGCTAAATCTAATACAACTTTCAGATTTGCCTGTTTGGCCATTTTTATTGCACGACGAATAAACTCCGGCGATTGGACAAGGTAACCTTCAATGAAAAAATAATCATATCCCAGGAACATCTCAGGAGATAAGTCCCGGATATTTAAATTGGCTGCAGCACCAAGATAAGTCCCGAATGTTCTTTCTCCGTCCGGTGTAATCATAGCCATCGCACAGCCTGATGTAATAGTATCTACTGTAAGAAATGTTTTAACTCCATTTTTTTGTAGATCTTTTTTATAGAAGTTTCCATAATAATCATCACAGATCTTTCCAATAAAACCTGCCTCTATTCCCATTTTGGCAAGTCCGCAAATAGCATTCGCAGCCGATCCTCCGGTTGCTAAAAACGTGTCATAATCTCTAATAGCCTCAAGAATTCGCATTAATCCGTCCTCATCTATCAATTGCATGCTACCTTTTGGTAGGCCCATTTTTTCAAGATAAGTGTCTGATTCTAATCGTACTAATACGTCTACAAGGGCATTTCCCACTCCAAGTACTTTCATTTATCTCAATAATTTTTCTGCAAATATATTGCATATTTTAAAATAAGCGATTACTTTTGCAACGCAATCGGGAAAAAACGATGCTAAAAAGTGACAAAATGTTCACAACCTTCTTCAGTAGCTCAGTTGGTT
>DKPO01000028.1:57570-110306 GCA_002471225.1 Porphyromonadaceae bacterium UBA7332 | reverse complement strand
GATACGTATCTTATTTTGAAATCAGACGTTGAATATTTCTGTTTGGTGTTTGGTGTTGATACACAGTTTATTATGTATTTATGAATACAGCGTATATTCTCGTATATATTTTAATAAGCAGAAAATATCGCACTCTGAACGATTAGGAAAATAAAAAAAGAAAGCAAAATCGAGGTTTTGTGTTCAATTTGATAAATACGGTTTCTGGAAATCAGTAAGCTGAAACTAAAAAAGGCTGCCTGAATCAGGCAGCCTTTGTATATATTTAAAAATCTTCGTTTTTGAAGACCAGATCGTCTCCGTTAAAGTCGATTTTAATAGTGAACGTTTTATTGATTGTTCCGGCAATAAGTGCTTTAGACAACTCATTGAGAACAAGTCTTTGAATAACACGTTTCACAGGACGCGCTCCAAATTGAGGATCATATCCTTCTTTAGCTATATATTGTACAGCCTCAGGAGAGAATTCCATGTGTATTCCATTAGAATCCAGCATTTTTTGGATGGATCGAAGTTGAATATCAACAATTTGTTGGATTTCTTCTTCACTTAATGGAGTGAACATTATTATCTCGTCGATACGATTCAGGAATTCCGGACGAATTGTTTTTTTCAACAAATCAACAACTTCAGTCTCAGTTTTATGAATTACCTCGTCTCTGTTTTCCGGTGTAATATGTTCGAAGTTTTCGCGGATAATATTTGATCCTAAATTGGAGGTCATGATAATAATCGTGTTTTTAAAGTTAACGACACGACCTTTATTATCTGTCAAACGTCCATCATCCAATACTTGCAGTAAGATATTGAATACATCCGGATGAGCTTTTTCTATCTCATCAAACAGAACTACTGAATATGGTTTACGTCTGATTGCTTCAGTTAATTGACCACCTTCTTCGTAACCAACATATCCCGGAGGCGAACCGATAAGTCTTGATACAGCAAATTTTTCCTGATATTCAGACATATCAATACGAGTCATCATATTTTCATCATCGAACAGATATTCAGCTAATGCTTTTGCTAATTCAGTTTTACCAACACCTGTTGTTCCTAAGAAAATAAAGGAACCGATCGGACGTCGTGGGTCCTGAAGTCCGGCACGACTACGGCGAACAGCATCACTGATAGCAATAATGGCATCATTTTGCCCGACAACACGTTGATGCAACTCTTCTTCAAGATGTAACAACTTCTCTTTTTCAGTTTGTTGCATTTTACTAACCGGGATGCCTGTCCATTTAGAAACGATATCAGCGATATCTTCGGCACCGACTTCTTCTTTGATCATCGCAGTCGGACCTTGAATAGCGATCAGGTCGTTTTGATAATCTTCGATAGATTGTTCGGCTTCTTTAATTCGACCGTAACGAAGTTCGGCAACTTTACCGAAATCGCCGTTTCGTTCAGCCTGGTCAGCTTCAAAACGGAAAACTTCAATATCTTGTTTTTTTGCTTGAATTTTATTGATCAAATCTCTTTCAGATTCCCATTTGGATTTCATAAGAGACTCATCTTGTTTCAGATTCGCAATCTCAGCAGATAGTTGTTCAACTTTAAGTTCATCGTTTTCGCGTTTGATAGCTTCGCGTTCGATTTCCAATTGTTTAATACGTCTGGAGATTTCATCAAGATTTTCAGGAACAGAGTTTACTTCCAAACGTAGTTTCGAAGCAGCCTCGTCCATTAAGTCAATGGCTTTATCCGGCAAGAATCGGTCAGTTATATATCTGCTTGACAATTGAACAGCAGCAATAATGGCTTCATCTTTGATACGAACTTTATGGTGATTCTCATATTTCTCCTTCAATCCACGAAGGATAGAAATAGAAGTTAATTCATCCGGTTCGTTTACCATTACCATTTGGAAACGTCTTTCAAGAGCTTTGTCTTTTTCAAAATATTTCTGATATTCTTCAAGCGTAGTTGCTCCGATAGATCTCAATTCACCTCTGGCCAATGCAGGTTTAAGTATATTGGCAGCATCCATTGCGCCTTCACCTTTACCGGCTCCGACTAATGTGTGGATTTCATCAATGAAAAGAATGATTTCTCCTTCAGCTTTTGTTACTTCAGTTACGACAGCTTTCAAGCGTTCCTCAAACTCTCCTTTATATTTGGCTCCTGCAACCAAAGCACCCATATCTAATGAATAGATTTGTTTACTTTTAAGGTTATCAGGTACATCACCACGAATAATACGATGAGCAAGACCCTCTGCGATAGCTGTTTTACCAACTCCCGGCTCACCAATCAAAATAGGATTGTTTTTAGTACGACGACTTAAAATCTGAAGCACACGTCTGATTTCATCGTCGCGGCCGATTACGGGGTCAAGTTTTCCACTTTCAGCTCTTTCGTTTAGATTGATTGCATATTTGCCAAGAGACTGATAAGTTTCCTCAGCAGACTGAGAAGTTACTTTTTCACCTTTGCGTAACTCCTGAATAGCAGCCTCAAGTTGTTTTGCTGTAAGTCCGGCATCTTTCAGAATAGTTCCGGCGCTGTTTTTTTCTTCAATGATTGCTAATAAAATATGTTCCATAGAAACATATTGGTCACCCATTTTATTAGCTAGATTGATAGCTTTTTGAAGGACGTTATTAGCGTCTCTGCTTAGATAAGGTTCTCCTCCTGAAACTTTAGGATACGACTCAATTTCACGATCAATAACTCGTGAAACAGTCTGTAAGCTTACTTCTGTTTTTTGGAAAAGGAAATTAATAATGCTTTCCCCTACTTGTATAATACCCTTAAGTATGTGAGTAGGTTCAATTGCTTGCTGATTATTTGCAGCCACAATCTCAATAGCTTTCTGAATAGCTTCTTGAGATTTGATTGTAAAGTTATTCATGTTCATAAGCAAATCTCCTATATGTTATTTTTTAGGTTTAGGCTTTTCAAATATCTTGCCATTTTATTAATAATGACTTTTTGTCTGTTTATTTACAATAACACTTAAACTAGTTGATTGTTTTCATAAGCTTTTGTTTAGGGCTGAAAATTTTATTTTGATAATATACTTGTTGATAATAAAGGTTTCGGGAAGTTATTCTATAGATGATATAATATAAAAATAATAAAGCGTCAAAATGTCTGTATTTCAATGTTTAGTGCATTGAAATACAGACATTCTGGCGCTTTCGGTATAGATGATTAATCTAAAATTCGGGAGAAGTTGTCTTCTGAATATTCTAAATTGATATTATTAAATAAAAACAGGTAGTTTAATAATAACTCATCATTGTATGCACTGAACTTATTAGAACGTTCGACTGTACTTTGATTTTTAGCAAGTATTACAAGAGGATTAGAACCGGATGTATGCATTTGTAATTTTGCTATATACTTATAAGTATGTACAGGAGATATTCCAACATCGTTCATGCCCGTGCAAAGAATCATCGCAGGATAGTTTGAGTTCTTTTTTACATTATGAAAAGGAGATACCTGTAATGAAAGCTGAAAATTATTTTTATCATCAATCTGATAAGTAGAATCAATAGGCAGAAGATCCTCATCTAGCTTTCGATGTCTGATAATATCATAAACTCCTCTGTTTAATAAAGCTACTTTGCAAATATCAGGCTTTTTATTGATGAGATGGGCAATTGTAGTTGCACCATATTCACGTCCCGATAATACAATAGAGTTCTTATTCGTATATCCATTTTTAATTAAATAATCAAGAATACTGGTGATTTCATCCGTTTTACTATTTAAAAGCAGACTTGAATTAGGACTGTCAAAGCGCTTATGTGCAAAAATAAATCCTTGTTCAATCAGTACTATACGTGTATAGAAAAACTTATCAGCAAAAAGATTCATACCATTAGAGAAATCAAAATATAAAAGAGGATTGTTTCCGTCTTTCTTTAATCCCTTTTTATAAGTCAAAACAATATCCATATTATTGCCATGCTTATCTTTTACAATGATGTCTTCAATAATGAAATCCTTTGGATTAAAACTTAAGTTATCTATTGTTTGAACAAGAGTATAATCTGTAGGTTGTCCTAAAGACGTTTTATAAAGGACCTGTGGTTGTATTAAAGACTCATTTAGTATATAAATGGTTGAATTCTCTTTATCTGTGATGATTTCTGTAAATCCATCTTTAGGGAGATTTATATTATAAGTCTTCCATGTCTCTTTATCGATAATTTCGCCTTGATTGTGATTGTTATTTTTATAGGTAATAATAATTTGATTCTTTAAGTACTTCAAAGAAGATATAGAATGTTGTGTCTCATATATTTTATGCCACTTCTTTTCATTTAGATTGTATGCGATAAGTTCAACGTGATTTTTTAAAGGACGACAAATGAAAATATTGTTATTGTCATATCCCAATACTTTAAGATCACGGTTCTTGATAAATAATTCGCCCTCTTTGGTTATTGGAGCAAAAGATTTATTAAGATCGTAACTATTTACAATCAGCTTGTTTTCAAGCTGAGATAATTCGGCTATTAATAGTTTGTTTTCATCATCATTAAGGCATATGTTTATAGTGTTTACTAATATACCATTACCTTTATATATGGTTTTATATTGTTTCTTTTCTAAATCATAGAAATAGACTTCATTTTCATTTGTTTTATCAGTTGAACCAACGAAGAAGAATCCGTTTTCACTCCATAAAGGCTTCTGATTATAAGCAATAGCAGGAATTGAGTCAAATATCTCATCTTGGTGATGTAAACTATAAATCTGGATGGCATATTTGAGATTATCAGAGTCTTCAACAGGAACGGCCATATATTCTCCGTTTTTAGAAATGGATGCACAATTAATTTGCTCTTTGGCATTTACTTTATAAACAGAAGCACTTATGCATATAGGATTTGTATCATTTCCGCTCATTTTAAATAATCTGATACTGTCTTGATTCATTTGGTGTTTAAAGTAATAAAGAGTATCATTTTTTAAATCGACGATAGAAAAGCGAGGGATATTACTTAATTCATTAATCCGGTTGTTTAATATTGATTGGTTATCAACATTGGCAAAATAGTTCTCGGTGAAAATTCTTTGCTCCTCCAACCATTTGTCTCTGGTTACATCAGAATCTGATTCAAGCCACTGATATTCATCAGTTACCTCCATATCATATATTGTATCTATTGTTGTATTATTTTCAGCATATGGATAATTGTAGCTTTTCAACCCGCAGCTGTGTAAAATCGAAAAGAATAACAGGATTATTAAAATATATGATTTATGTTTCATTGTGTGTATTTAAATTATAAAGAGGATAAGTAATTCAGACTTATCCTCTTTCAGTTATTTATTCTTTATTATTGTATTAAATACGATCAAGAACAACACGAATTAAATCACTGATTGAGTTCTTATAATTGCTGTTCGCTTCTTTAATTAATCGATTGGCAATGATTGAACATACTGTTACTGCTTTATGACCCATTAGTTTAGATAGTCCGGCTAATGCAGAACTTTCCATCTCGTAATTGGTAACACAATATCCTTCATAAGAGAATTTTTCGATTTTCTCATTTAAATGCGGATCTGCAAGAGGGAGTCTTAACTCTCTGCCTTGCGGGCCATAAAAACCGTTAGCGGAAATAGTAACCCCTCTAACCATATCGTCTTTAGCAATACGTTCAACTAATTCTGAATCAGCATCTACAACATAAGGAGCTGCCCAATGGCGAGAGTATCCTGTTTGTTGGCAGAAAGCATCTTCAAAATCCAGGTCTACAACTTTATTTCTTCCTGCATAGAAGTTAAGAACACCATCAAAACCGATTGATTTTTCTGATACACAGAATGTTCCTACAGGTACGTGTTTTTGTAAACCGCCACTTGTGCCAATTCTTACCAATGTTAATTGTTTGAACTCCGGGTTATCAGTACGGGTTGCAAAATTTATATTAGCCAAAGCGTCAAGTTCATTGACTACGATATCAATGTTATCTGTACCGATACCATGTGATAAAACCGTAAGTCTTTTACCTTTATATGTTCCTGTAATTGTACGGAATTCACGACTTTGTACTTCAAATTCTTTTTCATCAAAGAAAGAAGCTACAAGGTCAACTCTACCCGGGTCACCAACCAGAATAACTTTGTCAGCGATTTGTTCGGGTTTAAGATGAAGATGAAAAATAGTTCCGTCTCCATTTATGATTAATTCAGATTCAGGATAGTGTTTCATAAAAATTTATTTTTATAATAATGAAGCTATTACTTCGAGCCGTTTGTCGGACGAGCAATCGTCTCACGCATCGTTGTATCAGCTTCTAAATTTTTCATTTTATAATAGTCCATAATGCCTAAGTTCCCGGAACGGAAAGCTTCAGCCATAGCTTTAGGAACCTCAGCTTCAGCTTCGATTACTTTAGCTCTTGCTTCCTCTGCTTTTGCTTTCATCTCTTGTTCAAGCGCAATTGCCATTGCTCTTCTTTCTTCAGCTTTTGCCTGAGCAATATTTTTGTCGGCTTGAGCCTGATCCATTTGTAATACAGCACCAATGTTTTTACCGATATCCATATCCGCGATATCAATTGAAAGAATTTCAAAAGCTGTACCACTATCTAAACCTTTTTTCAATACAAGTTTAGATATAGAATCCGGGTTTTCAAGTACTGTTTTATGTGATGCCGAAGAACCGATAGAGGAGACAATCCCTTCGCCAACACGAGCTAAGATAGTGTCTTCACCTGCACCTCCGACAAGTTGTTTGATGTTTGCACGAACGGTTACACGAGCTTTTGCAATTAATTGAATACCATCTTTTGCAACAGCAGCAACAGGAGGGGTGTCGATAACTTTAGGATTTACAGACATTTGTACAGCTAAAAAAACATCACGCCCGGCAAGGTCAATGGCTGTCGCCATTTGAAAATTCAAATCAATGTTTGCTTTTGATGCTGATACTAAAGCATGTACTACACGTTCAACATGTCCACCTGCTAAATAGTGAGCTTCTAATTCATCACGGGTCAAATTTTTCAACCCAGCTTTATGAGCTTCGATCATGGCACGAGCAATAACTGAAGGCGGCACCTTACGGAAGCGCATAAGCATCAATTGAAGCAATGAAATGTGTACCCCGGAAATCTTAGCAGAGAACCATAGTGGAAACGGTACAAAGTAAAAGAATAAAATGATAAGAAAGGATACTATTACCCACAAAACAATTGTTGTTTCAAGCATAATTTATTAGTATTAGTATTTGTAAATAATTATTATTTGATTTTTTCTCTATTGACAATAACCGTATTTCGCTCGATGCGAATAACATAGACTGATTTGTTTTCTTCAATAAATCCACATTCAGATTTTGCTTCAAAAAAATTAGAGCCGTCAGTGACTTTACCCATTGGGTTAAGACGCGATACCGTAGTTAATATGTCTCCTGTATGAAGACTATTGATATGTGTATCTGTTATTTTGTAATTTAACTCTTTCTTTAAAGCTGCTTTATCAAAAAGTTTTGACTTAATACAGATATAAAATAAGACTATAAATAAAAGAATTGAAACTGTAATAGAAATTATTAAACCAGAAATGCCAAAAGCCAGATAGGTGTAATAAAGACCTATAACAGCTAATATAGCTCCGGCAATACCCCCAACCGTTATACCCGGTAAAACAAATATCTCGATTAATATTAGTATGATTGCTAACACTAATAATGTTGTGATAATTACTATTTCCATAATATAATATTTGAAAATGATCAGCAAATGAATTGCTACAAAGATATTCTTTTTGTTTAATCTGCAAAATTATATAAATGAACATTTCATTATTTTGATATGTAGATGCTGAAATCACCTATATTACTTCTTTTATTTTCTCCTATCGAAGAGCTATGTAGCTTTTTATTTTGAGTACTAATATCATATAAATGCAATATATCGTGTTTCTTTTCAGAAGAGGAAAGCAATATAAATGTCTAATTAATATGTGTGTTATATGAATTACGGATAAGATTAACAAATATATTTACAGATTATATATGTAATGTCAGAGAAAGAAAAGCATATTCTAATGTTCTGGAAAATAGAGGACAAATAGGATTGTATATGTTTTTTTAGTGGTATATTTGTTTAAGATATAAAATGACTTATTCTTTATCAAGCTTTATTTACTTGAACTTTGATTTTGAAAGGTTGTTCTTCATTTATATAATAATGTATGTATGGAAAGTAAACCTTATAGAATAGGATTAGCCTTAAGTGGAGGAGGAGCAAAAGGCTTTGCTCATATTGGAGCAATAAAAGCATTAGAAGAATATGGGTTGATTCCCGATATAGTATCAGGTGTCAGTGCCGGATCTTTGGTGGGTGCGTTATATTGTGACGGACATACTCCTGAACAAATGATAGAAATGTTTCGACCTATCAAGTTTTTAGATTTTGCTGAAATTGTTGTTCCAAAGAAAAGCTTTTTGACTATGAATGGGTTTAAGAGCTTTTTGAAAAATAATATTTCTGCAAATACATTTGAAGGATTGAAGAAGCCATTAATGATTGTTGCAACAGATCTTGATCATGGTAATAGTATAATATTTAAAACAGGTGATAAATTAATAGATAAGATAGCAGCGTCATGTTCTATTCCTGTATTATTTGCACCACAAAATATTGATGGTGTTAATTATGTAGATGGAGGTGTACTGAAAAACTTTCCTGTAACACCTTTAATTCCTCTTTGTGATATTGTGATAGGTGTCAATGCAACGCCATTAGTTCTTAAAGAGTATAAGAAAACGATTATTAGTATTGCAGAGCGCTCTTATACTTTTATGTTTAAAGCTAATAGCTTTCAGGATATGCAATTGTCTGATCTGACTATTGAGACTAAGGAAACCTATAGTTACAGCTTATTTGATACTCAGCATGTAAATGAAATTGTCGATATAGGATATAATGCGACCATACAAGCTCTTGAACAAAGTAAAGCGAAAACGCATATTATGCAATATGCTAAGCAAAAATTTATACATGATTAAAAAAATGGAAACTAAAAAACTAATCATATATCAGGTTTTGCCCCGATTATTTGGTAATTGTAACGAGAATCTGACATTTGATGGTTCATTACAAGAAAACGGTACGGGGAAATTTTCAAGTTTTACGGATAAAGCATTATCGGAAATAGGAAAACTTGGATGTAATGCGATTTGGTACACTGGCGTTATTGAGCATGCAACAAAAGAAGATTTCACATCAATAGGTATAACAAAAGATAATCCGTTTGTAATAAAAGGGAATGCCGGGTCGCCGTATGCAATAAAGGATTACTATGACGTAAATCCTTATTTAGCAGATAATATGAAAGAGCGAATTTCTGAATTCGAACAATTAATAGAAAGGACACATTCTGCTAATATGAAAGTTATTATTGATTTCGTTCCAAATCATGTTGCCAGAATATATCATTCGGATATGAAGCCGGAGGGTGTAATGGACTTTGGAGCAAACGATGATACGTCCTGTGCATTTAATCCGAATAATAATTTTTATTACATACCCTATCAGGTATTCGCCGGACAATTTTATTTGGGTGAAGGCGAAAATCAATATAAAGAATATCCTGCAAAAGCAACAGGAAATGACTGTTTTAATGCATATCCAACCAATAATGATTGGTACGAAACCGTAAAACTTAACTATGGAGTCGACTACTCAGCATGGGGAGCCAAGCATTTTGAACCTATTCCTGATACTTGGTGGAAAATGTATGATATCTTGAAATATTGGGCAGGTAAAGGTGTTGACGGATTTCGCTGTGATATGGCTGAAATGGTGCCTGTTGAGTTTTGGGGATGGGTTATTGCAAAAATAAAACAGGATTTTCCAGAAATTATTTTTATAGCAGAGGTTTATGATCCTAATCAATATTATAGTTATATTTTCAATGGTAAGTTTGACTATTTGTATGATAAAGTTGGATTGTATGATTCATTAAAAGGTATAATACGAGGTGAACTACCTGCGTCACAATTGACTTCCTGCTGGCAACGTTTGGGTGAGATTGGTGATCATATGTTGAATTTTATGGAAAATCATGATGAACAACGTATTGCTTCTCCTTTTTTTGCGGGTAGTGCAGAGGCAGGCTTTGCTGGGGCAATAGTTTCAGCCTGTATGTCAAAAGCTCCATTTATGATCTATTTTGGTCAGGAGTTGGGAGAAGAAGCTATGGATACAGAGGGTTTTAGTGGTCAGGATGGCAGAACTACTATTTTTGACTTCTGGAGTGTTGAAAGTATTAGACAATGGTTTAATCATGGCAATTGTGATAATAAGATGTTGTCTAACAGACAGAGGAAGATATATTCATTTTATCGTTCACTACTTAATGTTGCAGAAAAGGAAAAAGCAATATCACAGGGCTTGTTCTTCGATCTGATGTATGTTAATCCTTCATCTGAATATTTTAATCCGGATAAACAGTATGCCTTTCTTCGCAAAAGCGGGAATGAATTGTTATTGATAGTCGTGAATTTTGATCAATATGAACAGGATTGCAAGATAATAATACCAAAGCATGCTTTCGATTATTTGCAAGTAGAGGAAAGAGCAGAGATTGAGTGTAAGGAATTATTATCAAAAATGACACTTTATCAGTCATTATCGGTTTTAAGTCCGTTTAGAACGCGGGTACCTGCACAAAGTGGTGTTATATGGAAAATCAAGTTATAATCTTGTTATTTAACTAGGAAATCTTATTTTTGCCCTTAAGGATTAGCTTTAAGGGCAAATTCTATTATAAACAAACTATTAAATTAAAAATTATGGAATACAGACAAGTGGATTCTTATCCTGAAAGACAAGGACAAACCGTATCAGCCTTAATACGTAAAGTATATGGTTGGATGTCGATAGCTTTATTAATCACAGGAGCAACCGCTGCTTTAGTTGCAAATAACCATACTGTTATTAATTATTTAATGACAAACAGTTGGGCATTTTGGGGACTGTTCATTGTACAGTTAGGTATGGTTATTTTTCTTTCAGCGCGAGTAGAAAAAATGTCGGTAACAACTGCTTCAACGGTATTTATCCTTTACTCATTTATTACAGGTGTGACCTTTTCGATGCTGTTTATGGTATATACAGCAGAGTCAATCGCATCAACGTTTTTTATTACAGCGTCTGTTTTTGCCATAATGAGCATATTCGGATTCGTGACAAAAAAAGATTTGACATCGTTAGGAAGTTTATCCTTTATGGCTTTAATAGGCATAATAATAGCTAGTGTTGTAAATATATTCTTGCATAGCACAATGCTTTATTGGATAATTACTTATGTAGGTGTATTGGTTTTTGTTGGTTTAATTGCATATGATACACAAAAACTTAAAACTTTAGCTTTAGTTCAAGGCGAAGAAATGAAGTCAAAACTGGCTATTTTGGGTGCCTTAACTCTTTATTTGGATTTTATTAATTTATTCTTGATGCTTTTACGTATATTTGGCAGAAGAAATAATTAACAAGCCCAAAACACAATTAAAAGTTAGAGTTTAGTAAAATGAAAAAAACGATTGCAATGATGGTTGCTGCTGGTGTATTTACAGCTTGCTCTACAACACAGAAAGAGCAAAAAAACGATGATTTTAATTATGTCGTTGAGAATTTTGCAGATGTGCAAATGTTGCGTTATAAAGTTCCCGGATTTGAGAATTTATCAACATCACAAAAAGCATTAATTTATCATTTGACAGAAGCTGCGGCAGCTGGCCGTGATATCTTATATGATCAGAACTGTAAATGGAATCTACCTGTTCGTAGAACGTTAGAGGCCGTTTATGAAAATTATAAAGGGGATAAGAATTCTCAAGAGTATAAAAACTTTGAAGAATATCTTAAATTAGTATGGTTCAATAATGGTATTCATCATTATAACTCTACAGATAAACTTCAACCTAAATTTTCTGAAGCATTTTTCGCAGAACAGGTAAGTGCTTTGGATCCGGCTGCGGTTCCTGCTAAAGCGGGGCAGTCTGTAACTGAATTTATAGCTGAAATTTCACCGGTAATATTTAATCCATCTGTACTTCCAGTGCGAGCTAATCAAAAAGATGGTGAAGACTTAGTAGCTACATCTGCTAATAATTATTATGAAGGTGTAACTCAGGCAGAAGCAGAAGCGTTTTACAATAAAATGAAAGATCCGAAAGATAACACTCCGGTATCTTATGGTTTGAATAGTAAATTGGCAAAAGTTGACGGTCAGATTGTTGAACAAGTTTGGAAGGTAGGAGGATTGTACTCTCCTGCAATTGAAAAGGTTGTTGCTCATTTAGATAGTGCTTTGGCATATACTGAAAATCCACAGCAGAAAGCCGTAATCGAAACTCTTATCAAATACTATAACACAGGGGATTTGAAAGACTTTGACGAATATGCTATTCTTTGGGTTAAAGATTTAGATTCAAAAGTTGATTTTGTAAATGGATTTACTGAAAATTATGGTGATCCATTAGGAATGAAAGCTAGTTGGGAGTCTGTTGTTAACTTTAAAAATGAAGAAGCAACTAAACGAACTGAGCTTATTTCTGCAAATGCTCAATGGTTTGAAAATCATTCGCCGGTAGATAATCGATTCAAAAAAGAAGAAGTAAAAGGCGTTTCGGCTAAAGTTATTACATTAGCGATGTTAGGTGGAGATACGTATCCGACAACACCTATAGGTATTAATCTTCCGAACTCAAACTGGATCCGTCGTGATCATGGATCAAAATCAGTTACAATCGAAAACATTACGGAAGCATACGATGCAGCTTCTCAGGGGAGTGGTTTTGGTGAAGAATTTATTTGGAGTGACAAAGAACGTGATTTGATTAAAAACTACGGCTTTATTGCAGATAATCTTCATACTGACTTACACGAATGTTTAGGACATGGATCAGGTAAACTTCTTCCTGGAACAGATCCGGATGCTCTAAAAGCATATGGTTCTCCTCTTGAAGAAATGCGAGCAGATCTTTATGCTTTGTATTTCATGGCTGATCCTAAAACTACAGAGCTTGGTTTATTACCAACAGCTGATGCTTATCAAGCAGAGTATTATAAATATCTGATGAATGGCTTAATGACTCAATTAACAAGAATTCAGCCAGGGAAAACTATTGAGCAAGCACATATGCGTTGTCGTGCTGCAATCTCTCAATGGGTACTTGAGAAGGGTAAAGAAGATCAGGTTGTTGAATTAGTTCAGCGTGATGGTAAAACTTTTGTAGTTGTAAATGACTATGAAAAAATGAGAGGTCTAATCGGACAATTACTTGCAGAGATCCAACGTATCAAATCGGAAGGAGATTATGAGGCAGGTAAAAATATGATTGAAAACTACGGAGTGAAAGTGAATCCGGAACTTCATAAAGAAATCTTAGACCGTTATGCTAAACTTAATCTCGCTCCATGGAGAGGATTTGTGAATCCAACTTATACAGCGATTTATGATGCTAACGGAAATATCACAGATGTTACTGTATCTTTTAACGAAGGCTATGCAGAGCAAATGCTTAGATATTCGAAGGAGTATAACTCGTTACCTTCATATAACTAAGAAATAACAATAATAAAAAGAGGGGGACTGTATATATTATAGTCCTCCTCTTTTTTATTATTGATTAGCCCATTCCATTATTGTCTGACTATGAATATTCACTCCATATTCATCTGCTTTTCTTAGAATATTTACGGCTAATTCATGTTTTCTGTTTTCCGGGCAATATCTGAAATATGCTTCTGCAGCTCTTACATGTGCAGCATCAGGCATCGGAAATTCTCTTCTATCTGGAAGTCCGAACTCACTGTCAGGTAGCTCTCTTCTCTCTTCTGCATTTAAAATATCATGTCCCATTTGATTATTCTTTTATATTGAATATATAAAGTAAACAGTTTGATAGAATTTTGGTTCTATATAATAGATGAAACACTATTAATTATTAGTATAAATGCTATTTATATTATTAATTTGTGGCATTAATTTTTTGAATACTATATTGTAGCTATGAATAAATTTTACTCTATTCTAATTTTTGTGTCGGTATTTTTGCCTTTAGCTGCTCAACAAGGATTTGATCAGCAAACCCAGAAGCAATTAGATGAAGCTATAAGGAACAGTAACCTCTATATAAAAGAGAAGGAGGATAAATTACGAACACTTAAATTAAAAGAAAATAATAAGCTGAATCCAGAGAATAAATATCTGCTATTCAAAGATCTGGCATCAGAATATCGCCCTTTCAAAAGTGATTCAGCCCTATTTTATGCAAAACAAGCATTAAATACGGCAAATGCATTGAAGAGTTCTTTTTTGATAGCTGAGTCTCAGTTGACTTTGGCCTCAATTTACAATACGAATGGTATGTATAAAGAATCGTATGAAATATTGAGCTCTCTTCATTCGAAGGATTTACCCGAATCCCTGAAGGTTTTTTATTATGGTGTTTCTGCTGAGCTTTATCGTTATATGGATGCTTTTGCTTCAGATAAAGATCTTCGATCATATTATAATAAACAAAGGATGGTATATCAGGATTCATTGTTAAGTATTTCTGATCCGGCTGATCTTAATACAAAACTGGTAAAAGCAGATCGTATGGTCGATCAGGGGCAAATCAATGAGGCAATAGTATTACTTACAGATATTCAGAAAGGAATGACGCCTGCTGATCGTAATTATGCACTTACTTCCAATGCTTTATCCAAAGCATATAAATTGCAAGGAAATATACCTATGGAGAAAGAAGCCTTAGCTCTTTCTGCGATTTCAGATATACGTAATGCAGTAAAGGAAAATACTTCTTTAGGTACGCTTGCATTGCAATTATACAAAGAAGGAGATCTTGTCGAAGCTTACAATTACATTCGTTTTGCTTTAGATGATGCATTGGTTTCAGATTCCAAGCTTCGTTCTATTGAGATTTTACGAATACTTCCTGAAATAGATAAAGCTTATAAAGAGCAATCTGAAGCAGACAAGCGAAAACTTATGATGTTTTTTATAATAGTGTCAGTCTTATCTATATTTCTATTAGCCTCGTTCTTTTATATTTTATTGCAAAAAAAGAAATTAGTAATAGCTAACGAGCGGATTTTTGATTTTAATGAAGAATTGAAGAAGTTGAATGCTGATTTACTATTGAAAAATAGTGAAGTTTCAGAGGTTAATACAAAATTATCACAGTTAAATCATATACAGGGAGGTTACATAGCGAAGTATTTAAAATTGTGTTCAGTTTATATAGGTAAGATGGATGACTTCCGTAGATCATTATTGAAAAAAGCATCGGCTGAAAATACAAAGGAGTTAATTCAAATTTTAAAATCAAAGGAATGGTTGGATGATGAGTTAAAAGCCTTCTATAATGATTTCGATCGAGCCTTTCTTAATTTGTACCCTAACTTTGTTGAATCGTTCAATAACCTGTTGGCAGATGATGAGAAAATTGAAATTAAACAAGGAGAGTTATTAAATACAGAGCTCCGGATTTTCGCTTTAATTCGTTTAGGAATCACTGAGAGTTCTCAGATTGCGGATTTCTTAAGATATTCCGTAACGACTATCTATAATTACCGGACTAAAATGCGAAACAGGTCGAAAGGACCTCGCGAAGAATTTGAAAAAGAGGTTATGTTGCTTCAGTAAGGACTCTATTTTGTCTACTTATTTTGAGCTATTGTATTTATGTAAGTTGCAGTATATAAGCTGTTTATTTGTTTTTGGTATCTATATTTATCTACTTTGTAGCTATATTGAGATGACAGGCTATTTCAAATCGTGGTTTAGCCCTATATATTTGCAATATCGACAAACACTTAAAATCATTATAAATGAAGAAAGCCTTTTTATCTGTAGCATGTGTGATGTCAATTTTGGCTGCAAATGCTGAGGAGATCAAATCTCCTAACGGAAATCTTATTCTAAATTTTGAAGTAAAAGACGGGGTTCCTGTCTATGAATTAGATTATAAAAATAAACCGGTTATTAAAGAAAGTCGCTTGGGACTTCAGTTAAAAGATCAACCGGATTTAATGGACGGATTCGTTGAATCAGGAGTTAAAACATCAACTTTTGATGAAACATGGAAACCTGTATGGGGTGAAGTTAAAGAAATCAGAAATCATTATAACGAGATGGAGGTTACATTGAAGCAACCGAATACAGATCGTGAGATGATTGTCAGATTCCGTTTGTTTAATGACGGATTAGGATTTCGTTATGAATTCCCGGAGCAACCAAACTTAAATTACTTTGTAATTAAAGAGGAAAAAACTCAGTTTGCGATGCCGGGTGATATGAATGCCTTCTGGATTCCGGGTGATTATGACACACAAGAGTATAACTATACGAAGTCAAAATTATCTGAAATTCGCGCTAAAATGCCAGAGGCTGTTACTCCGAACTGTTCTCAGAAAACATTCTCAGATACTGGAGTTCAAACTCCATTAATGCTTAAAAGTGATGATGGCTTATATGTAAATCTTCACGAGGCTGCATTGGTTGATTATTCAACAATGTCTTTGGACTTAGATGATAAGAACATGATTTTCGAATCACATTTAACTCCGGATGCAGTTGGGAATAAAGGATATATGCAAACGCCAACTCAATCTCCTTGGAGAACGGTGATCGTAAGTGATAAAGCTCCTGAAATTCTTGAGTCAAAACTGGTTCTTAACTTGAACGAACCTACTAAATATGAAGATACTTCATGGATCAAACCAATTAAATATATTGGTGTTTGGTGGGAAATGATTACAGGCAAAGGATCTTGGGCTTACACAGATGAGTTGAATAGTGTAAAATTAGGCGAAACTGATTATTCAAAAACTACGCCTAACGGAAAACATTCTGCAAATACAGAAAAAGTAAAAAGATATATTGATTTCGCTGCTGAACATGGCTTTGATCAGGTTTTGGTAGAAGGATGGAATGAAGGTTGGGAAGATTGGTTTGATAAATCAAAAGATTATGTTTTTGATTTTGTAACTCCTTATCCTGATTTTGATTTAGTTGAAATCAGAGAATATGCGAAGAAAAAAGGTGTTCAACTTCAAATGCACCATGAGACTTCAGGATCTGTTCGTAACTATGAGCGTCATATGGATCAGGCATACCAATTTATGGTAGATAATAACTATAGCTCTGTTAAGAGTGGTTATGTTGGGAATATTATTCCACGTGGAGAACACCATTATGGACAATGGATGAATAATCATTATCTATATGCGATCAAAAAAGCTGCAGATTACAAAATCTCGGTGAATGCACATGAGGCTGTAAGACCGACGGGATTACATCGTACATATCCTAATCTGATAGGTAATGAGTCTGCTCGTGGTACAGAATACGAGTCATTTGGTGGAAATACTCCGGATCATACTACGATTCTTCCATTTACAAGATTGATTGGTGGTCCGATGGATTATACTCCGGGTATTTTTGTGACTCAATTGAATAAGTTGAATCCTGAAAATGATTCATGGGTAAGAACTACATTAGCTCGTCAGCTTGCTTTATATGTTACGATGTACAGTCCTTTACAAATGGCTGCGGATCTTCCGGAACATTACGAACAATATATGGATGCATTCCAGTTTATTAAAGATGTAGCTGTTGATTGGGATGATACAAAAGTACTTGAAGCAGAGCCAGGAGATTACATTACGATTGCTCGTAAGGCAAAAGGATCAAACAACTGGTTTGTAGGTTCGACAGTAGATGAAAACGGTCACGAAAGTATGGTTAACTTCAACTTCCTTGATCCGGACAAAAAATATATAGCAACTGTTTATGCTGATGCAAAGGATGCTCATTACGAGAAAAATCCTCAGGCTTATGTTATCAATAAGTATGTTGTAACAAACAAATCTAAATTGAAACAAAAAAGCGCACCAGGTGGTGGTTTCGCTATTAGTGTAATAGAGGTTACAAATCCTTCTCAATTGAAAGGATTGAAAAAGTTATAATAATTCTGTTAGTGAATGAATGTAAGGTTAGATGCTTGAGAAAGTGTCTAACCTTTTTTTTGTTTAATTTAAATCTTTGCTAATTAAATATTTATGTTTTCTCGTTCTAAAAAAATAGAAATAAAATGGTATAAAATGTATTGTAAATTCAACAAAATTCATATCTTTCGGAACCTTTTAGTTAGAACTTAAAATATAAACAATAGACAATGAATAAATCAGAAGTTAGAGGCAAGTTCCATGAATTATTCGGAACTGACGGAAAATTATTTTTCTCTCCAGGTAGAATTAACTTAATCGGAGAACATACAGATTATAACGGGGGATTCGTTTTACCAGGTGCTGTAGACAAAGGAATGTTAGCAGAAATCCGTTTGAACGGTACTGATAAAGTTCGTGCATTCGCTTATGATTTGAATGAGTATGCTGAATTCGGATTAAACGAAGCAGATGCTCCGACTCAAGGATGGGCTAAATATATTTTCGGAGTATGCCGTGAAATCATCAAAAGAGGTGGTGTTATCGGTGGTTTCGATACAGTATTCTCAGGAAATGTGCCATTAGGAGCAGGTATGTCTTCTTCTGCTGCATTAGAAAGTACTTATGCTTTTGCTTTAAATCAATTATTCAGTCTGAATATCGATAAATTCGAATTAGCTAAAATCGGACAATCTACTGAGCATAATTATGTAGGTGTTAAATGTGGTATCATGGACCAGTTTGCGTCTGTATTTGGTAGCACAGGTCACTTGATTCGTTTGGATTGCCGTTCATTAGAATATAAATATGTACCATTTAATCCGGTAGGATATAAATTAGTATTGGTTGATTCAGTGGTTAAACACGAATTAGCTTCTTCTGCTTACAATAAAAGACGTGAGTCTTGTGAGGCTGCTGTAGCTGCTATTGCAAAAAGACATCCTGAAGTGAAATTCCTTCGTGATGCAACTATGGATATGTTGAATGAAGTGAAAAACGAGATTTCTGCAGAAGATTATATGCGTGCAGAATATGTAATCGGTGAAGTTCAACGTTTATTGGATGCTTGTGATGCTCTTGAAAAAGATGATTATGAAACAGTAGGTCAGAAAATGTATGAAACTCATCACGGGATGAGCAAACTTTACGAAGTTAGTTGTGAAGAGCTTGACTTCTTAAATGACGTAGCTAAAGAATGTGGTGTAACTGGTTCACGCGTTATGGGTGGCGGTTTCGGCGGTTGTACAATCAACTTGGTTAAAGATGAATTGTATGAGCCATTCATTGAAAAAGTAAAAGTTGCATTCAAAGATAAATTTGGAAAAGAATGTAAAATCTATCCTGTAAATATTGGTGATGGTTCAAGAGAAATCAACGCTTAATTTTGATAGATTATATCAGATATAAAAAGAGGAAGCAAATTCAATTTGCTTCCTCTTTTTTATTTTTCTTCATGAAGGGTAATTCATATATTATAAGTCATCTATTAGTGCCGAACTTTTTGCATAAGCAGTGCTTTTAGCTTCAAAGAAATCGGTTTTCACCATATTTGCATTAGAGTATTGAGAAACCCAATTCATAGTTTCAGGCTCAGTAAGATTCTCAGGGAATAATGGTTCAAAGCCTAAGCTTGTCCAGCGTAAGTTTCCTAAGTAGTGAATATAATCTGCTATCATTTGTTGTGTCAATCCTTGAATCTGGTCACCGATAACATATTGTCCCCATTTTATTTCCTGACGAACACCTTCACGCATCATATCCTCATAGAGTGCGATTTTATCGGCAGTAAATAATTCAGGTTCTTCTTTTTTAAGCTCTAAAATTATATTCCGGAACAACCATAAGTGAGTATTCTCATCACGATTGATATATCTGATCTCCTGAGCAGATCCCGGCATTTTTCCATTACGACTTAGATTATAGAAAAACATAAATCCGCTATAGAAGTAAATTCCCTCAAGAATATAATTGGCTATAAGCGTTTTCATTAATGAGAAATCGTTTTTATTCTCCTGAAAGTCATTATAGCAATCACCAATGAATGTATTTCTTTCAAGAAGAAGCTCATCCGTTTTCCATTGATAAAGAATTTCATTTCTTTCCTCAGGACTACAGATGGAGTCAAGCATATAGCTATAACTTTGACTATGCACACATTCCTGAAAAGCCTGAATATGTAAACATAGATTTATCTCATTTGCTGTGATATATTCACTTATACTTGGCAGATTGTTGCTTTGCAAAGAATCCAGAAATACCAGAAAACTTAATATTTTATCATAAGCTTTACGTTCAGCAGGTTCGAGTTTCGGATAATCCTTGGCATCTTGAGTCAGGTTTATTTCCTCAGGAATCCAAAAGTTGTTCATAGCCTGACGATACCAATCGCTAACCCAGCTATATCGCATATTGTTGAAGTCATTCAGATTAGTAGAATTACCTCCGATCATTTTTCTTAAATGAATTTCGATATCTCCATCCGGGTTAAATAAAGCGTTTTTCTTTAATAGCTTATTAGTCATATATATAATAGGTCTGTTATTGGTTTAAATAAACAAGTGATAAATTAAGATGCACAACTTTCGCATTCTTCGACTTCAAGCGATTTACCTCTGACGTAATATATGGTTTTTACTCCTTGTTCCCAAGCCGCCAGATAAAGATCAAGAACCTGACGCATTGTAAAATCATTCGTAATATAAAGATTCATACTTTGAGCCTGATCAATGTGTCGTTGTCTTACTCCTGCAGCCTTGATACTCCAATGCTGATCCAACAGATATGCACCTTTATAAATCCAATAGGTCTTGTCCGAAAGGGCAGGGGCAACACGCGGAAGCATGGCTCCTTTTTTCTCTTCCAGGAAAAAGCGTTTCATGACAGGATCTAATCCTGCTGTCGTTCCTGCAATAATACTTGTACTGCTGGTCGGAGCGATAGCCAATAAATAAGCATTTCGCATACCGTTTGTAGCAACTTCATGGGCAAGTTTATTCCATGATTCTGAATTGTAATTTCTTTTTTCGAAATAGCTTCCCGTTTGCCAGTCACTTCCTTCAAAATAGCTGTACGATCCTTTTTCTTTAGCAATATCCGAACTTGCCTTAATAGCTGCAAAGTTGATTTGTTCAAAAACTTGATCCATAAATTGCAAATGCTCTTCGCTCTCCCATTTAATTCCGCGGACCGCTAAAGCATGATGATAGCCGCTTACACCGAGTCCGATGCTTCGATAACGGTGATTTGTTATTTTTGCATACGGTACAGGATAAAAGTTCAGATCAATTACATTGTCTAATGCACGAACAACGGTTGCTATTTTTTCTTGCATTCTGTCTTTATCTTCTAAAGGTAAATGACCTAAAGAAAGACTTGCCAGATTACATACGACAAAATCTCCCGGTTTGACAGTCTTAACAACTACTGTATCTCCATCTTCTGTTTTGATTTCAGAAGAAACGGATTGGATTTCCGACATATTCTGAGCAATCTCAGTACACAAGTTCGAACAATAAATGATCCCTTTATGACCATTAGGATTGGCTCTGTTGACAATGTCACGGTTAAATGTAAAAGGAGTACCCGTTTCGACAGCCGATTTTAAAATAAGACGGACAATATCTTTAATACTCATAGAGCGTTTAGAAATACGTGCATCATGTACACATTCGAAATATCGCTTTTCCCATTCTTCTCCGTAATAATCTTCCAGGCAATATCCTTTTGTCATAAGAATTTCGTTCGGACAAAACAGATACCAGTCCTGATTCAGATTTTCTTTAGCCATTTTCCAGAATAAATCCGGATAGCAAAGAGCAGGGAACACATCGTGAGCCTTCATTCGGTCATCACCGTTGTTTGTACGTAATTGTAAAAACTCCGGCAGGTCTTTATGCCAGACATCCAGATAAACAGCTACGGCACCTTGTCTCATCCCTAACTGGTCAACAGCTACGGCTGTATCATTGACAAGTTTGATCCAACGTATAATTCCGCCCGCTATACCTTTAAATCCGCGAATATTACCACCCGAAGCTCTGACTTTACCAAAATACATCCCCATACCACCGCCAAATTTGCTGACCATGGCAAAGTTATCGATACTTCGGTAGATACCTTCCAGACTATCCGGAACAGTATCAATAAAGCAACTTGATAATTGATGATGAGGCTTACGCGCATTTGACAATGTTGGCGTAGCCATTGTTATTTCAAGTTTACTCAACAGATCATAAAACTTTTTGACCCATCCAAGACGATCGTTGGGCTCATTCATTGCTAAATGAAGAGCAATCCCCAGATACATTTCCTGAACAGATTCCATGACTTTATGATTATGAGTGCGTATTAAGTAACGCTTAATAAGCAGATCCAGACCTGAATAATTAAATAATTTGTTTCTCGAGTTATCAATAAATTCAGAAGCTTGCTGGATTTCAGAAAAGCTATAATGATTTAGGATATAACTTCCATATAATCCTTCATCAACCAGATATCTCAATTTGTCATAAAATGAAGAGAATCCTAAAGCCTGCTGATCTTTGTGTAATTGATTGTTCAACTGAAAACTCAGTAGGCGTGCAGCGATAAACTCCCAGTCAGGAGCATCTTGAGATGTAAGTTCGACAGCAGCTTTAATCAAAGCAGATAGTTTATCTTCAGCTTTCATTTCGGCTTTACAAAAACTATGGAATTTTTCGGCAAGACGATTCAGATCGTAGTCCTCTTGCGGATAATCGATTTGAATCTCCTTCAGTAAAGCCCCAATATTAGAATCTGACAGACAGTTAATAATTTTCTCTACAGATCGTCTTCGTTCGGTTCTTTGCCAACGATAAAGAATATAGCTTTTCGCAATCGAATAATAGCCGTTTTCCATTAAGACACGTTCTACTTCATCCTGGATCTTCTCGACAGAACAATTTTTTATATCTTGATTTACAAATAATTCTACCTCATCTATTAAGGAGGTTATTGCATCGTCTGTATAAGGTGTATCTGTGCTAAGGAAACTTTTTTGAAGTGCAGTAGCTATTTTCTGACGATCATAAAGTTCTTTGGTGCCGTTACGTTTTATAATTTCCATATTGTTGTTTAAGTCATAAATCAGAAAGAGAAATTGGGTCTGCTTGATAATGTTTCGGACTATTCTGTTTCATCAAATAAGCAGATGTGTCGAAACAGTCATCGTTCATTCGGATACAAAGATATAAAGAATAATGTAATAATTACAATCGTGAATTTAAGACGAAGGCGTATAAGTTTCTAAATCCTTTTAATTCTTAGGATTGCACAATGGTTAAATTTTTTCATAAAAAAACTTTGTAAGTTATGTTTGCAATTATCTAAGAAAAAATATTAATTTCGCATCGTTTTGGTACAATGTAAATATATTTTTACATGTTTAAAAGGGAATCCGATGTGATTTCGGAGCTGTACCCGCAGCTGTAATCCTCAATAAAGAACTATACAAAATGTCACTGTTATTTTACTTAATGGGAAGGCGTATAGTTTGAGGTAGCCAGAAGACCTGCCAAATCGATAGCTTATTTGATGCTTCGGGCTAAGGCATGGTCGGTAAGAAACACTCTTTTAATTGAAAGACAGAATTTGAGAATCCTCTCTTGAATTTTATTCCAACGATCTACTCTAACACGAAGTATTAACTTATTCACTCTTAAATAATTTAATACTTAAACAAATGCAATTATCTAAAACGTGCAGATTGATTCTTTTAAGTGCTCCGGCATTATTATGGTCATGCAGTGATGACAATGTTGTAACAGACAAAACAGAAAGTGAAAAAGAACCTGCAGAAATTATTATTCCGGTCGATTTTCGTTATCTGACTCTGAATAGAGAAGGCAATTACTCAGGTCAGACTCCTTCAGTATCCTATGTACATAAAAACGGGACGGTTTTTGATGACTATTATAAAACAGTAAACGGAGAGCAAGTGCTTTGCGATCCTAACGCTGCGTTCCATTTCAAAGACAAAGTTCTTTTGGCTTATGGATCAAACTGGAATGACAATGGTGTGAGTATATTGGAAGGAAACTCTTTCAAGAAGGTAGATCATATTGATCTTAAACAAAACATGACACCCTATACCATCGAATGGTTAGGTGGTGACTCCATTATTGTAGCAGGAAGATACAAAGATGAAGAGCTGAATGCTTTTATAGCTGATATAAGCGGAAAAGCAACGATCAAACGAAAACTTAATATTGGATTTACAGTCTATTCCGTAAAGAAGATCGGTGATAAAGTATTTATGCTTGGGTGCAGAGATAACCGAAATGGCGAACCTGTTCAGCCGGATCTGATCGTAATGGATGTGAAGAATATACATGAATCCGGCATCAGAAAAATTAAATCCAATTTACACTTAAGTTCCAGATATTCTGTTCCATCGATTGATAAAAACGGGAATTTATGGTTTGCGGCTACTGAAAACGACGAGAGACAATATAAATTATTCTGTATTGACTCCAAGACAGAAACTGTAAAGCATGCTATAACAATGCCTGTGACAATGTCAACGATGAACGAGCTTGCATATACGATGAGTAATGACGGAAAAACAGTCTATCTAAGAAGTCACAAGGCATTTTATACTGTAGACGTTGATGCTCCGGCAGAATTAGATGAGCCGGTATATGAATTCTTAAGACACGTAGGTTTATTATGTGATTTGAAAATAACAAAAGAAGGAACTTTATTATTTATCGATCAGAAACAGTCACCAAATACTCCAAGTGAAGTCTTTGAAGTACGCCCGGATTCCAAAGGATGGGAATTAATCGGAACAACAGAAGTAGGTCAAAATGCTAAATCTATCTATGTATCGAAGTATGAAAAAAATTAATATATTTCTATATCTGAGTTTAGGTCTGATTTTTAGTGCCTGTACAGAATCAACCGAGAATACTGTTGAGCCTCAAACAAATAATCTGAGAGCTATTGTAGTTAATGAAGGACAATTTGGATACGGGACTTCTTCTTTGACAACGCTGTCAGAAATGGGCAACGTTGAACAAGACGTATTCCGCAGAATCAATAGCCGTCCAATGGGCGACGTTGCACAGTCTCTTACCAAAATCGGTGATAATTATTATGTGCCTTTGAATAACTCAAAGAAAATAGAAGTGTTTGATGCGAAAACATATAAATCAGTAGAAACTATGCCTATTGATTTGAATGTAATCCCGATGTATGTTCAGCACTTAGGGGGCGACTCAATCGCAGTAACCGATCAAAGTTTCAGTTCCAAGTTAATGATCATGGACATTAATCATGGAACGTCTCGTAAAATGCTTCGTCGTACAATCGATATGGGAGGTAGCACTTTCCAAATGCAGTTGGTTAAAAATAAACTGTTTGTCGGAGGTAGTACGGTTTCTGTATTTGATTTAGGAAATATTACGCAGCAAGGTAAACGTACACTAAAAACGAAATCGGGAGAAACATTTGATTTGGTTCAATTCTCGAAACTTTTGCTGGATAAACAAGATCGTTTATGGGTTTTCGGAACGAACACAATATATTGTTTTGATCCGGTAACTGAACAATGTATTCATGAAGTGAATGTATCTGACCTTGATATTAACTCATGGGTCTCATGTATAGATATTTCTCCCGATAAAGAAACGATCTATTTCAATTCAAGCAGAACGCTTTATTCAATTGATGTAAATAATCCGCAAACACCTAAGGCTCCTTTGATGCAATATGAGGGCGATAAACAGAAAACTGTTTATGTGATGTCTGTTTCTAAAGAAAATACTGTTTTCTTTGCTGAAGTTTTATACGGTTCGTTGACCAGAGCAGTCATTTCTGAATATAACCCTCATGATGGTTCATTGATTCGATCGTTTAAAGCCGGAATCTTTCCGCATTATATCTATTTTGAATAAATAAAATACATGAGTAAACAAAAACTATTTGCCACAGTTTTATTCATCATCTCTTGCGCGTATTTATGCGCGCAAGAGAATCATGAAAGAAATATAAAGATTAAAGAAGTTACAGTTACAGAAAAAGTAAAGGTTAAACAGTCTGAAGTAGGAGCTCGTTTGACTAAAATCGAAAATGCCGCATTAAAAAGTAATCAAACACGGAGTTTATCTGAATTATTGACAGAAGCATCTTCGCTTCAGGTCAAAAGTATGGGGCAGGGGGCATTATCTACTGTTTCAATCAGAGGTGCATCATCTTCGCATACTCAGGTATTATGGAATGGAATATCTTTAAACTCTCCGCAATTAGGTAATTTTGATTTCTCTCAGATTCCGGTCTATTTTATCGATAACGTAAATTTATATCATGGTGGAGGTGCGCAAGGCAGCGGGAGCGGAGCTATCGGAGGAAGTGTCAATCTGGCTAATTCTTCTAATCCGGTTGATAATCCGGTCGTTTCTTTGTTAAGTGAATTTGCATCTAACTCTACCTATTCCGAAGCACTGACATTCAGGGCGTCTAAGAATAAGTTTACATTCTCGACAAGAGCTTTTTACCAGCAATCCAAGAATAATTTTAAGTTTTGGGATAGAGTTACTGCTAAAGATCCGAAATATGACAGAAGAAAAAATGCTGATTACAAGCAAGCAGGAGTAATGCAGGAGGTTTATTACAGAAATACCTATGGGGATTTGTTTTCAGGGATTGCCTGGTGGCATTTTGATGACAGATCTTTGCCTCAGATGCTGACGGTCGCAGGCGGGACGCCTAAAGAGAAAATAAGAACCAATAATTTTCGTACAATGCTTTCTTATGATGCTAACAGAGATTTTCATCATTTGAAGGGCACCTTGGCTTTTCTGAGTGGGGATTCCAGATATACAAAAATATTCGGTGATACAACTCGTACCGATAATGCGAATAATAGTGTAATTGCCCGTGCTGATTATAATTTCTCAGGTTGGGCAAAGTTTCCTGTTTCGGCATCCCTGATGTATCGCTTTGATAAGGTGAGTTCGAATAATTATGACGAGAAATATAAGACCCGTAATGCAGTTTCTTTACAATTGATGACGACTTATCGTCTGACCAGAAAGTTGCATTTTGATCTTAAAACTACGGGAGAAATGATAGATAATAATGTTTACGGGCTTTATAATCTTACCGGACGTTACAGGGTGTTGAATGAATACCTTACGTTGAAAGCTTCCAGTAATTATAATTATAGAGTGCCAAGCCTGAATGATTTATATTGGAATCCAGGAGGAAATCCGGATCTTAAACCGGAAAAGGGATTCTCAAGTGACTTTACATTATTGTCTGAACCATCTTTTGGAAACTTTGACCTTAGACTTGAAGCGACCTACTTCCTGATGAATATCAATAACTGGATTATGTGGATACCTAAAGGTAACGGAGCAATATGGGAGCCTGTCAATTTTAATAAGGTTCGTTCTCAGGGTGCTGAGGTGAATGCAATGTTGAACTTTCATTGTCGCAAATCCCGACATTCACTTACCGGAAATTATTCGTTTACCAGCTCGGTAGATAACAGCGGTAGAGACGACGGTGCTATAGGCGTACAAATACCTTATATCCCGCGAAACAGATGGAATGCGGGTTACCGGTATAATTACTCCGATAAATTATGGGCTAATTATCTCATTCAGTTTACTGATATCCGCAATACTTCTGCAGATGCATCCTATCAGACACCGGCTTATACTACACATAATGCAGAGGTTGGGTATAATCTGTCTTACCGTAAAAAGGTAAAAATGAGTTTTTCTCTTAAAGTGGACAATATCTTTAATGCTTACTATGAAAGTACGCAGTATTATCCGATGCCTTTGCGTATGTTTTGGGGTCGAGTTGTATTGACTATTGGGTAAAGAGCTTAAAAGGATCAGTGAAGCTGAATTTGATATTCTGATTATTAATCGATGATTTTGCTGTCTTTTTGTATTTTCCTAATCGCTCAGAATGAGATATTAGTAATGTTATGGATAGAATAGTGAAATATGCGCTGGATTTTATATTTTGTAATTAGTTGATTTACAGTCGCAAACAAAGTAAGGTGTGAAATGGCGGGATGTTTTGAGATTTAGATACGTATTACGTAAGATTTTCATAGGTATATAAATAAAAAAACAAAGGGCGAAAATTTGAAAATACACCGTGAAAATAAAAAGATATACCGTTCCGTTGAAAAGTAACCCTCATTGCGTGGAGAAAATGACGGTATTGCGTCTGAAAATACACTTTTAAGAGACAGATACGGCTAAAAAGTATATAGACATCAGGAGCTTATTTTTTTATCTAAATGCTATAGATCTGAATCTATTTCTTTCTTTTTGTATTTTGCATACTGGATTTATCTTCTTTATATACTCTTGTAAATAAGAAAGAGGCTGTCTAGCAAGTCAAGATCAAGTTAGTCGAAGTTACAGTTTATTACGACATAAATAAAAGTTCCATTTTAGACCTGAATTTATCGGTCTAAAATGGAACTTTTTTAGAAATATTCCGGTTTTATGTAGGGATGGGCTTTATGCCCATCCGTGTTCTGAAACCATCAAATAGCCAATTAATACCGCAAGCTATATGACCCGCAACGCATTTGTTTCGTTCATTAAATTCGATTGCCGTGCGATTGAGAATCCAAGATGGGCATAAAGCCCATCCCTACAGCGAGCATTATAAACTATTGATCGATATTTTATGACGTCGTACTGTTTTGGAACGAAATAAAAACGATCACTTACAGATTATAAGTTCATACTGTAACATACAAACGTTGTTAGACAGCCTCTTTTTATTTTGATTAAAACGCTTGTTTCTTTATTTGGTGAAGAAGCGGAATATATCCATTCCATTTGCATAAAGCATTAGTCCGAAAAGGAAGATCATACCAGCCATTTGAGCATATTCCATGAATTTCTCATTAGGTTGTCTGCCTGTAATCATTTCGTAGAATAAGAACATAACGTGTCCTCCATCTAATGCAGGGATCGGAATAATATTCATGAAGGCCAGAGCCAATGAAAGGAATGCAGTAATTTCCCAGAAAGATAACCAATTCCAAGATGTCGGGAAGATGCTACCGATTGTTGCAAAACCGCCGACAGATTGAGCTCCTTCTTTTGTGAATACATATTTCATATCCGAAACATATCCTGTCAGCTTGGCAATACCTTTAGATATACCAGCCGGGAAAGCTTCGAAGAAACTATAATCTTTAATTACGACATCGTAAAGTTCAACAGGGCTTTTCATCATAACGCCGATTTTTCCTAAAGTATCAACTGCAACAGTCAAGTCTTCCAGGCTACCGTTACGTGAAACTGTAAGCTGAACATTCTGACCTTTGTTTGCAGCTAACGAGCTCACGGCATCATGTACAGAAATATTCCCTGTACCATTAAAAGCAACAACACTATCGTTTGCCTGAATACCTGCAGCTTCAGCAGCCGAACCTTTAACAGTGCTATGAATAACCATCGGGAAGCGTTCGGAAGCAAAAGGTTGTTTTCCTTTCAGAATTTCCTGCATAAATTCAGCAGGAATAACGATTTTCTCCTCTTTACCGTTTCGCAAAATAGTCACTTCTCCAGCTTCAACAATTTGTCTTACAGCTTTATCGTCATAGCGGTCTATCGCTACGCCATCTGCTGCAAGAAGGATGTCTCCTTTCTGAAAACCAATGCTTTGTGCGGCATCGCAATATTCCATTCCTAATTTAACGTTCTTTGTCGGAACATAAGCATCGCCCCAAGTGAATAGGATCATGCTGTAAATGAAAAGAGCTAACAGCACATTCATCATAACACCGCCGACCATAATCAATAAACGTTGCCATGCAGGTTTCGAGCGAAACTCCCATGGTTTGGCAGGTTCTTTAAGTTGCTCTTTATCCATTGATTCGTCAATCATCCCGGCTATTTTTACATAACCCCCGAGAGGTAACCAACCGATACCATATTCAGTATCACTGTTTTTAGGTTTGAACTTAAATAACGAGAACCAAGGGTTAAAAAACAGATAGAATTTTTCGACTCTAACTTTAAATAAACGGGCGAACATAAAGTGCCCTAATTCATGTATAAATACCAGAAGCGACAAACTCGCTATCAGTTGTAATGCTTTAATTAAAAATGTTTCCATTCGAAGTTCAGATGAAATATCAGCCCGCAGACATATATTTCGATTAAATATTTAGTTTAAAATTAATTCTTTAGTTAATTGGCGAATAGCTGCATCCGTCCCGACGTAATCTTCATAAGACGGTTTAGCGATAAATTCCCCTTTTTCCATAACTTTTTCGATAATATCCGACATTTGGAGAAATCCGATCTTTTCGTGAAGAAAGGCATCTACAACAATTTCGTTAGCTGCATTCAGGATGCAAGGCATATTACCGCCTGTACGCATTGCCTCAAAAGCAAATTGTAAGTTTCGGAAACGTTTTAAATCGGGTTGTTCAAACGTTAACTGAGTAGTTTGAGTGAAATCCATACGAGGAGCATTTGGTGCATGCAATCTATATGGATAAGAGAATGCGTAACGAATAGGAAGTTTCATATCCGGTTCGCCCATTTGTGCTTTGATCCCCCCATCCTGAAACTGAACCATTGAATGAATAATGGATTGCGGATGAACAACAACGTCGATTTGTTCAGGTTGTAAATCAAAAAGCCATTTGCCTTCGATTACTTCAAATCCTTTATTCATCATTGAGGCTGAGTCAATAGTAATTTTGGCTCCCATTTCCCAATTAGGATGTTTCAGTGCTTGTGCTTTTGTAACGTGCTTCAGCTCTTCTAAGGAGAAATTGCGGAACGGACCTCCTGAAGCTGTCAGGATAATCTTTTCAATAGGATTCGGTTCTCCAGAAATACACTGGAAAATGGCTGAATGTTCAGAGTCTACAGGCAAAATAGGGGTTCTGTACTCAATAGCCATATTCATAATAAGCTCCCCTGCAACGACTAATGTTTCTTTATTAGCCAGGGCTATTGCTTTGCCTGCTTTTATGGCGTGGATAGTTGGTTTCAGACCTGAATATCCGACCATTGCAGTCAGAACAATATCTATAGGTCCTGCTTCAACAATTTGTGAAATAGCTTCAGAACCCGCATATACCTTAATGGGTAAGTGTTTCAGAGCCTCTTTAACCTGTTCGTATTTTTTCTCATTAGCGATAACAACCATTTCAGGATTATGTTTAATCGCTTGCTGAATCAGTAGTTCTGCATTGTTGTGTGCTGTGAGTGCATAAGCCTCAAATAGGTCAGGATGTTCATCAATAACTTCGAGGGCTTGTGTGCCGATCGATCCTGTTGAACCTAAAATTGCTATTTTTTTTGTCATAATAGATTATGTATCAACATTTCGTGAATGCCGTAATGTTCAATGTTTAATTAAAAAGTGATATACTCAATAGGGTTTACGGCACGACCTTTATTCCAAAGCTGGAAAAATAGATTCTCTTCTTTCCCCTTTATATTTTCACCGGTAATACCAATTGTTTCGCCGGTTGTAACACGCGATCCTGTAGAAAGTGAAGTTCGTGCAACCCCTTTGTACATAGATAACCAGTTATTGTCATGTTGAAGTAAAAGTGTTATACCGGTATCTTTACTCTGTTCGATCAATATAATCGTTCCATCAGCAATAGCGCGTATAGGAAGATCTTTTTTTACAAGTAAGCCGATTCCCAGATCCTCTTTTGTGTAATTCTTTGTGATTACTCCATTAACAGGCGACATAAACCGGATCATATTTCCGGTTTTGGGCTTATTCAGCGTATTTAAGTTATAGTACTCTTCTTCTTCATATTTGGCACGGAAATCCAACTCAGCCTGTGAAGGTTGGAGTTTATTCATATCTACCTGAGCCAGAGAGTCAAGAGAATTGATAGAGTCTGTACTTAAGTCGCCCGAAACAATTTTTTTAACTGCATCAAGATACTTGTCGTGCAATCCGGATATTTGTTCTAAAGAATCAAGTTTCAGAGCATTGTTTACAATGTCTTTACGAGCATTTACATCCAGATAGCCGGGTAAATAATTTTTTATAGGAGTTGAGATTATCAGCGTAGAGACAAAAACGATAATCAACAGAAGTGTAATTATCAGAGTCGATACTCCCGATAACCAGGATATGCGGAAATAGAAGACCTCTTCGAGTTTCTTTTCGTTGAGGATTGAAAGTTTATACTTAAACGATAAGTTTTTCCAATATTTATATAGTCGTTCGTTTCTCTTCATTCAGTTATGAGTTATTATCGTATATTAAAATGACGATTTAGGGCAAAATTAAAAATTTAGTTCTTTACGACATATCTTATCGTGTGATTTTTTCTAAATCCTTCTATGATTCTTTTATATTTGCATTATTAAACAAACACAAACGTTAAAGAAGAATTAATGGCTAAAGGAAATACGCTTATATTTAACCCACTTTCTTATCCCATTTATTTAATGGCAAAGCCTGTCGGGGCTTTATGCAATCTCGATTGTCAATATTGCTATTACTTAGATAAGGAAGAGTTATATAAGAACAGAAAGAACAATAGAATGAGTGAAGAGCTCCTGGAGGTTTTCACGAAAGAATATATAGAGGCTCAGCCGACACCGCATGTTTTATTTACGTGGCACGGAGGAGAGACACTGTTGCGAGGTATGGATTTCTTCAGAAAAGCTTTGCATTTCCAGAAAAAATATGCTCGGGGACGTCAGATAACGAATACGCTTCAGACAAATGGTATTCTTTTGAACGACGAATGGTGTCGTTTCTTTAAAGATAATAACTTCCTGATCGGTATTTCTATTGACGGGCCTAAGCATTGTCATGATCAATACCGGAAAGATAAGGGCGGACATGGAACTTTTGATAAGGTAATGGCCGGTATCGAATTGCTAAAGAAACATGGGGTTGAATTTAATGTTCTATCTGTAGTTAATAGCTATAATGTTCAATATCCGTTGGAAGTTTATCGCTTCTTTAAGGAAATCGGTGCAGAGTATATTCAGTTTTCTCCGGTTGTAGAACGACAAGGTGAACGTCCTGACGGATTGAAGCTTCTTGCTCCCGATGATGAGATAACCTCTGTAGTTACAGAGTGGTCTGTACCGGCTTTGGAATATGGGAAATTTATGACTGCCATATTTGACGAATGGGTGCGAAATGACGTAGGACGTGTATATGTGCAAATGTTTGATTCAACACTTGCTTGTCTGGTTGGAGAGGCTCCGGGTGTATGCGTGTATGCAAAGACATGCGGACATGCGTCAGCTATAGAATTCAACGGGGATATTTACTCTTGTGATCATTATGTTTTTCCGGAAAATAAGTTGGGTAATATACGCAGAGAAAGCCTGATCTCAATGATGCTTTCAGAGAAGCAGCTAAAGTTTGGTGATGCTAAAAGGAGTTCCCTGCCTCAGCAATGTCGTGAGTGTAGGTTTCTTGATTTATGCAATGGAGAGTGTCCGAAAAATCGGATTATTAAAACGGCTGACGGAGAAAAGGGCTTGAACTATCTATGTACAGGTCTGAAGCATTATTATAATCATGTATATCCTTATATGCAATATATGGCCGGACAGTTAGCTCAACAACTTCCACCTGCTAATATAATGGCTGCTATTCGTTTGGCAGAACAAAATCAAAATAAATAAAGATTTAAAATCTAAGCATTATGAAATTCGAACAGACAGATATAGAAGGAGTGTGGATCATAACTCCCGGGAAATATGGTGATGAACGGGGCTATTTTATGGAAACATTCAAAAAAGACCTTTTTACAGAAAATATCGGAGATATCTCATTTATTCAAGATAATGAATCAAAGTCTGCTTTCGGTGTTTTAAGAGGACTGCATTTTCAGGAGGGTGTATATTCTCAAGCGAAATTGGTAAGAGTGATTGAAGGTAAGGTTCTGGATGTGGCTGTCGATTTAAGAAAGAGCTCTAAGACTTTCGGAAAGCATATTGCCGTGGAACTTTCGGATAAAAATGCTCGTCAGTTATTCATTCCAAGAGGTTTCGCTCATGGGTTTGTCGTTCTCAGTGATGCTGCGGTATTTAATTATAAAGTAGATAATGTCTATATGCCTTCAGCCGAAAGAACTCTTGCTTTTAATGATCCGATGTTGAATATTGACTGGCGATTAAAAGAAGAAGAATTTTTATTATCGGATAAGGATAAGAAAGGCTGTTCTTTTGAGGATTGTTTCTTATTTGAGTAGCGGGCAGATGCTATTATAAAAAACAAAAAGAGAAACTTTCAGTATAATCTACTGATTGTTTCTCTTTTTTACACTAAACAATTATGTAAAAAATCACTTGAAAAATCGATTTTTTATTTTTACGAGAAAAATTCCTAACCAATATCCTGCAAGAGATCCTAATATATCTGCGATAAAATCAGACCATTCGGCACTTCTCGGAGGAAAGAAATATTTCTGTAAGATTTCAATTAATCCACCAAAAATAATTGGGAAGATTAGAACTCCGGTATAGAGTTTCCACAAAGCTAGCTCACGCTTATAAATGGCAAAATACGATACTGCACTTATGAATAGATAAAATAAGAAATGAGCTACCTTATCTATATTCGGTATTGACGGTATGGATGTGTTTGGCAGACTTGGCATCAAACAAAGATAAGTTACAATACCGTAGGCTATTAATATCAGTATGTATTTTTTCATTTAAATAGTGTGATTAGAAATAAAAAGTTCGTTGCTGCAAAATTACAGGTAAACTTTTAAGCCCCCAAATAATTGAAGCAATTAATGCTAATGCCCATATAATGAATAAAATCCATTTTACGTATTTATTCATTGGAGGCCATTTGAACGAACGCTGAATCACAATATAGCAAAGTACCAGTAGCGGGAGCGTAATAATTATTAATGATGACGTAACTAAATACGGCATTGTTGTCCAAATCCCGAAAAATGGTCCTGTCATGCCGGAAGGCGTAAGTACGGTAAATATCTCTGTTGCATTTGTCAGCAATGCTATAAGCATGATCAGAAGAGGGATGATGATGAATACACCCAAGCAGCCAAAACATCCGCCCAATAAAGCGACTACTACTTTTACTGTACCTTTCAGCACTGCGATAAATACATCTTTGAGGTTAGAGAAAAAGTTTCTTGATTTAGGCGAATTAACCAATTCTTTTGCCTGTGTACTTATTTTCTCAGTGTTATCCTTAATATAAGAAGATATATTATCAATATTCGGATCTACACCTTTCATTTCAAGTTTCTGGGCTACACTGTCTGCAGGTGGAATGATAATCCACATGATCAGATAGACGAAAATTAAGGAAAGAGATGAAGGAGGCGTAATAAACATAAGGAAGAATATCAATATCATCACCAGACGTAATACTGATGCTTCTATATTCAGATACGCTGCAAGACCGGAAGCAACTCCTCCGATAATAGCATTGTCCTTATCCCGGTATAATCTTTTTTTGATACGTGTAGGATCGGCAGCTGATTTTGTCTCATTTTGAGAAGATTCGTCATCTTTTCGTGTTTCTGTTCCGGGTTCATCATCGACAAAGCCGTAATCGGATGGTTGTCCTAACATAGAAATAATTTCTTCTACATTGGAAGTCGTAATTACTTGTAATCCATAACGCATACGTTCACTGAACAGCTCACTAATACGCGCTTCTACATCACCTATAATTTCTGCGCCATCTGTTTCTGTCGCAAAATAACATTTCAGATCATCCAGATATTTCTGAAGAATTTCATAAGCATCTTCATCAATATGGAAGACGGTGTTATTAAGGTTGATAGTCAATGTCTTTTTCATTGTAATATATGCGTATAGTTAATTATTCATTATTGCTATGTATGGATCGGAGGTGTTCGATTGCACCACTGATTTCATTCCATGAGTTTTCCAGTTCACATAATATGGCTTGTCCTTTTTCAGTAAGCTCATAATATTTACGTGGAGGCCCCTGAGTTGATTCAACCCAATTATAAGAAAGCATTTCTGCATTCTTAAGACGAGTCAACAACGGATAAAGAGTTCCTTCGACAACGATGAGTCGGGCATCTTTCAGCTGTTGAATTATATCGGAAACATAGGCAGGCTCTCTACTTATAATTAATAGAATGCAATATTCCAACATACCTTTCCGCATCTGTGACTTGACATTCTCAATGTTCATTCGATTATATATTTTGAGATTTATACACGGCAACTATCAACGCTACTATGCAATAGGAACTGAATAGTTTGTGCATCTTTTGCATTTACGCTACAAATGTATACGAAAAGGAGTACTATGCAATACAAACTACCTTATTTATTATGCATTTAACCTTATTTAAGTATGATGTAGGTATAAGACAAGGCTAAAATACCCATTTTTAGGTATTGCTTAGGGAGTGATAGCTGAATACTTTTGCAGTGTTCTTCTATTGATTTTATCAATGTTGTCATTTAGCATTTAATTTGTTTAGTCATGGTTAGAGCTTCGGGGCGTATAAGCCATTCGTTCCGAAGTTTTAACAGACTGAAAGACAACGAAACATCTCCTTATTCTGTTAGATAATAAAATAGAATTAACAAACAAAACAACGTAAAAATGAAGAAACAATTAGCATATAAGCCACATGATAAAATGAGTGATCTGATTTGTGATAACTACCAGTTATTATCGATTCTGACGCGTTTCGGAATACCATTTGGATTTGGTGATAAAAGCATAAAAGAAGTATGTGAGACCCATCGGGTTGATACGGAAACCTTTTTATGTATTGCGAACTTCTTAATTAATGGTCAGATTTTTGAATATCCTTCCGAACTAAAGTTGTCTATCCGTTCCTTTATAGATTTTCTGAAAAATGCACATTCCTATTACAAGGATTACAGATATCCCAGTATTCGTGCCAAATTAGATGAGGTGTTGAAGAGTGTGGATGAATCTTTATCAGCTCTGGTTTTGCGCTTCTATGATCAGTATGTTCTGGAGGTGATGAAACATATGTCTTATGAAGAACGAATAGTTTTTAGTTATGTTGATGGATTACTTGTTGGTTTGAAACCACAGAACTATAGTATTGAGAAGTTCAGTGAGAGACATAACGAAATTGATTCGAAGTTGACAGATCTTAAAAATATGCTGATAAAATATATTCCGACATCTTCTAATGGTAATATTCTTAATGATGTCTTATATGATCTGTTTATTTGTGAAATGGATCTTGATATGCATACACGAATAGAAGATTACTTATTTGTGCCGGCAATTTATAAACTTGAAAAGGAGCTTGAAATGTATGAGAAATAGTGTGAGTCAGTATAAAATAATTATAACAGAAACCTCTTTGATCATTCGTTTAGGCGTAACTCAATCTTTGAGAAGATTTTTACCAGGTAAAACACAACTTATCGAGATTGCAAATTATGACTTGCTGAGTGAATCTTTAAGACTGTATCAACCTGATATTGTCATTATAAATCCTACTTTGGTAGGAGCCATAGAGTTGCAGCGTTTACGTTCTGAGGTCAAATCGAAAGTAAAAGTTGTAGCTTTACTTTATAATGTTTTGGATCCGGAAAGTCTGAAGGCTTATGATGATACGATTACTATTTACGATGATCTTGGTAAATTAAAAAGCAAAATAGAACGTTTGCTTCAGATCGGTGTAGAAGATGAAACAACGAATGAAGAAGTTCAACAATTGAGTCATAGAGAGAAAGAAATAATAGTATGTGTTGTTAAAGGTATGTCAAATAAGGAGATTGCTGATGAACTGTCTATATCTGCACATACCGTGATTACACACAGAAAGAATATTACACGTAAGTTGCAGATTAACAGTACGGCAGGTCTTACTATTTATGCAATTGTTAATAAACTGGTAACATTAGAAGAGGTCAATATTAGCTGATTCCAAAACAAAATACAAATTGATTTGTTTCTTTTATAAAAACATAATCATATGTCTGATAGCAAACCTCAAACTATAATAGGACATTTAATGGTTCTATCGACCATTATAATATATAGTTTTAATACAAACTTCATGAAAACTCTTCTACCCGAATGGATTGATCCATTTGGGTTAGTTGTTTTACGTACAGGCGGAAGTGCTGTATGTTTTTGTTTGATTAGCCTTTTTATTCGTGATAAAGTAAAACCTACCCGAAAAGAGATATTGATGATGTTATTGGGTGGCGTGATTGGTATGGGACTGAATATGCTTCTGTATATTAAAGGAGTAGCAATGACCGGTCCTGTAGATGCTTTTATTATTCGAACATTTCAGCCAACCATAGTCTTTGCTCTTTCAATCATATTCCTTCATAAAGTATTCAAAATATCACAATTGGGTGGTATTATTATCGGATTGCTGGGTGCAATATATGTATCTTTATCGACTCCGTTAGAGGGACAGCATATTGATTCATTCTGGGGTGATGTGCTGATCTTCTTATCTTCAGTGGCATATGCCTTCTTTCTTGTTTTGATTAAACCAATAACTTCTCATATAAATCCGTTTACAGTAATGAAATGGATGTCTATAGGTGCAATAATAGTTACTTTCCCTTTTGGAATAAAAGAAGCCATAGATGCACCTGTCTTTCATCATGCTTTTGAATGGAGCGTGTATGGAAAACTCCTTTTTACAGTCTTCGTTTCTACTATAGGGGCTTATCTTTTAGCCGTAAGAGCTCTGCATTATATATCAGCCTTTGCCGATAGTTTATATATCTATTTATTGCCGGTGTTAGGAACAATCGTAGCTATCTTTATGAAAACCGATGTGTTTTCATGGCACGATCCTATCGGACTGGCATTGATCTTATGTGGATTTTATATCATTAACAGGGACGCTTTTAAGTCCTATTTTCAAAATAAGAAATCTAACCTAAACAATTAAAATTATGAGTAATTTCAATGTTCTTTTGCATATGGCAAAAAATGAAGAGTGGGATCATGTAATGAATATGATTGGTCATTTGAAAGCTTCGCCGGAAGGAGAGTGGAATATTGTAGTAATGATAACAGGTTCAGCTTCGTTGTCTTGTTTGAATTATTCGAAATTAGATGAATTAAAGGCAGGTATTGATAAATACTCAGAAAAGAATGTTCACTTTAAAGTATGCTGTAAAAATCTGTTGAAGTATGGTATTGCTCAGGAATGGGTTTATCCTAAAATTCAGATAACAAATGATGCTGCCGTTATCGAAATAGCAAGATTGCTTGATGAAGGCTATAAATATATTAAGATTTAAAGATTAAAAGAAAAGCGGCTTACTGGTATCAGTAAGCCGCTTTTGTATTTTAGTAAGTCAACATTTCTGGTGTGACATTTTGGAATTTTTCAGCTGAAGGTGCTTTAAACATGAACCCTACAGGCGACCAGTTATTTGGCCATCCGTCTTTGATATAATTGTTGAATACCAATTTGTAAGCATGTTTGCCTTTTGCTAATCCGATTTGAGCTTTAGATTTGTTGTGACGACTAAGTTTTTCGTTTTCGATTACAAGTTGTCCGTCAATCCAAAGTTGATCCATGTCAGTTGTTAATGTATAGATTCCATCTTCAGGGAAATCAACATATCCTTCATAGATAACAACGCTCGGTTCGTTCATATCCGTTTTCGGTGCATTTGAATCTTTACCTGTAAAAGATTTTGCGATTGTTGGTTCACCGAATTGTGCATTATTGATAGCTTCATTAGAAGTAAATAATCCCGGAGCTACACGAACGACTGTACCTTCACCTACTTTAAATCCTGATGGTACATTTACATTAACACTTTCTTTAGGAGTTACAGCTGGAAGAAGTTCTTTTTTCTCCGCTTTAACAGTACGTGTTTGACTCATTTTACCGGTAGGTAGCAATGTCGCAATTTTAATATCCGTATTTGCAGAAACAACAATAGGAGATTCGTAAACTTGTGACTTAGCTGTAGGTTCAGAACCATCAGTTGTATATACCATAGGTAAATCTCTCGTATTTTTGAAATTTACAGAAACAGTATCTCCTGTGAAAACAACATTTGATGTTACTGTTCCTTCCGGCATAGGGATATGATAGTTTACATCATACGCATCTAATCTAGCATACGCGTTATTAATACGCTTAGCAAAAGAATTCCAGTCTTTTTTCGAATCAGGAGACCATGTAGCTTCTGCTACTGCAATGATTCTTGGATAAATCATATAATCCATCTGAGCTTCATTTAAACAGTATTCAGTCCACATGTTTGCTTGAGCACCCAGAATATATTTATGTTTATCAGCCGGAAGATTCTTTGGAATCGGGTTATAGCTGTATGTCTTTTCAAGTGGAGCATATCCACCAATTGATGTAGGTTCTACCTCTGCCGCGCCTTGTAAATGGTCAATGTATAAACCGCCTGATCCGGGAGTCATGATAACTTCATGATCTGCATTTGCAGCAGCGATACCACCATCTTCGCCTCTCCAGCTCATAACGATAGCACCCGGAGCAAGACCACCTTCAAGGATTTCATCCCAACCAATCATTTTTTTACCAAGTGATGATAGGTGTTTTTCTGCACGGGTAACGGCATAACTTTGTAGTTGCTCTTCAACACTATGTCCGTCTTTTGGTTTTAATCCTAATTTCTTAGCTAGAGCCTGACATTTAGGACAGTCTTTCCAACGAACTTTAGGACACTCATCTCCTCCGATATGGAAATATTGAGAAGGGAATAATCCCGCAACTTCAGTCAGAACATTCTCAAGGAACGTGAAAGTTTCTTCATTTCCAACGCAATATACGTCTTCCTCTACACCCCAGATAATACGAGGTTGAGCGAAAGGTCCGCCTTGACAAGAATATTCAGGGTAAGCGATTAATGCAGCCAAAGCGTGACCCGGAAGTTCAATCTCTGGAATTACATCAATAAATCTTTCTGAAGCGTAGGCTACGACTTCTTTAATTTGTTCTTGTGTATAGAAGAAAGGTCCATATTTCTGACCATCGCCTTCAATACGGTGAGACCCCATTTCTGTAAGCTTCGGATATTGTTTAATTTCAATACGCCATGCCTGGTCTTCTGTTAAGTGCCAGTGAAAGCGATTCATTTTAAACATAGCCAGAATATCTAATTGCTTTTTGATATAGTCAACGCTGGCGAAGTGACGACAAACATCAAGCATCAAACCTCTGTATTTAAAGGCTGGCTCATCTTTTACATTCACAGCTGGAATTTCCCAGTTAACACCTTTTACCAGTGTCTTGCTTTCGATTTCAGCCGGTAATAACTGAAGAAGTGTTTGAATACCGTAGAATGCTCCTTGTGGAGTTCTGGCTTCAATAACTACACCATCTTTATCTGATTTTAATAAGTAACCTTCATGCCCAACCGGAACACGAGTGTTTAATAAAATAGAAATAGAGTTAGCGCCTTCTGTTTCTTCGATTTTTAAATCATATCCTGTAGAAGATTTGATTTTCGAAGCAAGAAATGCAGCTGGTTGTGCTAAGTCCGGAGAACTAACTACAATCTTAGTGTTCTTGTTAAGTGTGAATTTTGTTAACGAGTCTGTAACCGACAATTCTAACGGAACAGGGATGACATTGATTCCCTCATTGTAGCTGCGCACTTGATTCTCTTGTGTACAGCTGACCGTTAAAGATGTAACTGCTAAGGCAGCTACGACCATTTTCATTTTCTTCATTAGCCTTCTTTTAAGTTTAATAATCCATATAAATGTTCTTCGTAGATTTTAGAAAAGGTTGAGTTGTAGTTAAATAATATACATTTAAAGTTCGAATAAAACTAAATTAATCTACATCTGCAATTATTTTATTTATTTTTAATTTAATAGTCGATTTGTTGAATTAGGATGGTGCTGTAAGCGAAAGGTTAAAGAATTCTGAATTTTTTGAACAACCTTCCCTTCTAAGCTGTTTTGGTAATAGAATTTTAAAAATCATCTAGTCATGAAAAAGAAAACAGCAACCGTTACTTATGAAGTAAACGGAAAAAGATTTGATATTGTTATGGATATTAATGGTGTGCCTGAAGAAAAAGAAGCAAAACATATTGCAATGGAATCTTTAGCAAAACATGCTATTAAAGAAGATATGGATAATAATGGTTTAGAAGGCCATCATAAATTAATCGCCATAACTGAGAATTTTTAGTTATTGATTAAAATATCTCATTCGTATTAAAAGAGGATTGGTACATTTCGTGTATCAATCCTTTTTTATTTCGCTTCATCTTGATTTTTAATTTGGGTAAGGTAAGTGACAATTGATGTCGATTGGGTGCTGATTGGGTGTCGATTGAAATAGGTGAGTCGATATCTTTTATTATTTGAAAACCAGTTGTTTATGGTGCTGGTGTCGATAGTGTCGATTCAAAACACAAAATTACGGGTAGAAGTTATAGGTATATTATCTGTTTGGATTTAGATACTTATCTGTTTGGATTTAGATACGTACCGGCGTTTACGTTGCTACGTATGAAAAAATCTTTACATACGTATGAAAGATAATTTTGGTACGTATTAAAAATCAGGTAGATAATCTTTTTTTTATGTGGGTAAGTAAGGACTCGGATTCTCTTTTCGTTATTAGCTTCTTATCCCTAACTGTTTCTGCGAATGAATAATCTTGTAGGACCTCGGAGTGAATGGCAATATAATTCTTCGTCTGTTGTGAAAGAATAAAATAGCATTGTGTGTTAATTAATATTATAAATTTAATAAGGATTTCTGAATTGTTACATAATGTTTATCTTGCAAACATTATTAAAAAAACACATAATTAACCTATGGATAATAAAGTAATCGTAAGCTTACTTGCTAGTGCTTTTTTAGTTGTTTCTTGTGGGGTGAAAGAAGAAGTGAAAGATGATGAAGGAGTTGAAACAGCTTTAGTAGCAGAGCCTAATCAAGTAAATGTGAGTGTGCTTGAAAAAAGAGACTTCAAACATGAATTAATCAGTAATGGAAAAGTTAATGCGGCAAATTCAGTAGATCTATACTTTGAAACGAATGATCTGATTAAAAAGATAAATGTAGAAAATGGAGATTTTGTAAAAAAAGGGGAAGTGATTGCTGTTTTAGATCGATTTAAACTTCGGAATCGAATGAAGCAAGCAAAAGATGAGCATGAAAGAGCATACATAGATCTTCAGGATGTATTAATAGGACAAGGATACTCACCGGAAGATACGACAAGGGTTCCTAAAGCTATTCTCAGTCTGGCGAAGATTAAAAGTGGATATGACCGTTCTAAAATTCAATATGAATTAGCCTGTCATGATTTTGATAATGCGGAGCTGATAGCTCCTTTTGACGGGCAAATTGCAAATCTGTTTATTAAAGAAATGAATCAGCCTAAAGCCGGAGAGCCTTTTTGCCGGATCATAGGTTCAAAAGGCTTAGAAGTAGATTTCCAGGTGTTGGAAAGTGAACTACCTCTCTTACGAAAAGGCAATAAGGTCGGAATATCTCCGTATGCTTACAAAGATGTAAACGTACAAGGTATTGTTTCCGAGGTTAATCCTTTGGTTGATGTCGCAGGAATGGTAAAAGTAAAAGCTGCAGTAGGTGTTAATCCGGATTTGTTTGAAGGAATGAATGTAAAAGTAAAGGTACAGCGTGCGGTAGGGGATGCTTTAATCGTTCCGAAAGAAGCAATTGTACTTCGATCAGGACGCAAAGTTTTATTCAAACTGACAAATAATAAAGCGTATTGGGTTTATGTCGAGACAGATTTAGAAAATAGTGATTCCTATACTTTAGTCGAAAATAAGGACCTTGCAGAAGGAGATACCATAGTCGTATCAGGCACATTAAATTTAGCACATGAGTCACCTGTACTTGTAAAAGAAATACTATGATTAAATTCTTACTTAAAAGACCAATTGCTGTAATAATGGCCTTTCTGGCATTTACAATAATTGGTTTAATAACCTATTTTACAATTCCGGTATCTCTGTTGCCGGATATTTCAATACCGGAAATTACTGTACAGATAAGCGGGAATCAGACATCTGCAAGAGAATTAGAAAATACACTTGTCAGACCTATACGAAATCAGTTATTGCAAGTCGGGAGATTACGGGATATCAGCAGTAATACAAGAGATGGTTCTGCAATTATCCGGTTGAAGTTTGACTTCGGAACTGATACGGATCTTGCATTTATAGAAGTTAATGAAAAAATAGATGCATCTATGTCCCGGTTGCCCAGAAATGTAGAGCGACCTCGTGTAGTAAAAGCAAGTGCTACAGATATTCCTGTTTTTTGTTTAAATATCTCTCTAAAAAGCGATTCTGCTTTTCAGAAAACGAATGAAGCATCATTTCTTGAATTGAGTGAATTTGCCGAATCAGTAATCAAAAGACGAATTGAGCAATTACCTGAGGTTGCAATGGTTGATATATCAGGTGTTACCAAACAAGAAATACGCATTATTCCTGATGAGAGAATAATGGCCATGAGCGGACTGAACTTATCGGATATTGAATCAGCCTTGCTAAACAATAATATTGAACCTGGAAGTATGTCTGTACAGGATGGGTATTATGTATATAATATAAAAGTGCTGTCTTTGCTGAGAACTAAAGAAGATGTTGAAAAAATTCTTATCCGTAAACAGGATAGAATTTTCCAATTAAAAGATTTAGCTCAGGTAGATATGCGAGCGAAGGATATGCGGGGTATATCAGTAGCTCAGGGTAAACAATCGGTGACTTTGGCCATAATAAAGCAATCCGATGAGAGTATGACTCAAATGAAAGAAGCTTTAAGTAAAGTGACTTCTTCTTTTGAAACGGAATATCCTGAAATGGAATTTACCATTACACGTAATCAGACAGAACTGTTAGATTATACAATCTCGAATCTTAAACAGAATCTTATCATCGGATTTGTATTTATATGTATTGTAGCAATTCTTTTTTTAGGTGATGTGAAGTCACCATTTGTAATTGCATTAAGTATGATCGTATCGCTGATTATAAGTTTCCTTTTCTTCTATTTATGTCACGTTACACTTAATATCGTTTCCCTATCAGGTTTGATTCTTGCTTTAGGGATGATGATTGATAGTTCTATTATTGTGACAGAGAATATCACGCAATATAAAGATCAGGGATATTCTCTGGATGAAGCTTGTGACCTGGGAACATCAGAGGTCATAACTCCGATGCTTAGTTCTGCATTGACAACAATTGCCGTATTTATACCATTGGTATTTCTTAGCGGGATAGCCGGTGTTATATTTTTCGATCAGGCATTTGCAGTGACTGTAGGATTACTGGTTTCTTACTTTACAGGTATTTTGCTATTACCAGTTTTGTATAAACTGATCTATGGGAAAGAATTTTTTAAAGGCTCTTTATTACCAAAAAGCTTTCAGAAAGGGATTCATGGAAACTATCTTGATAGAGCATACGAAGCAGGTATGCGCTTTACATTTAAGCACAAAATACTAAATACGGTTCTTTTTATTATAGTGATTCCATTATGTGTTTTCTTTTTTATGATAATAGAAAAGGAACGCATGCCAGCATTGAAACAAGCTGACAGGATGGCTTTCATAGAATGGAATGAGCCGATTCCGATGGCAGAAAACCGAAAGAGAATAGATCAGTTATTCCTGACTATTCATTCCGATTTAGAGGAAAATAATGGTTATATAGGTGAGCAACAATTTCTGTTGAATCGTGATAGAACATTAACATCCAGTGAAGCAGATATTTATTTTCGCGTTAGTGAATCATCTAAGGTGAAGAATATTGAGAAACGGATTCAGGCATGGTTAAGTAAATATTATCCTGAAGCTACAGTCGAATTTACACCTCCTGCCAATTTGTTTGAACGGATCTTTGAAACGGGCGAAGCTGAGCTTGTTTCAGAGATGTATTACAAGAATCGCTCGTATATACCCAAATCTGAGGAGATTAGAAAAGTAGGGGAGCGGATCGAAAGAGTAACAAAAACCAAACCATCAAAAGTTGCATTTGCAAATCAAATTAATATAACGTTGGATAAGGAAAAATTACTGCTATATAATGTAGATCTGGATGCTGTGCATAAAATATTAAGGACAGCAATGAAGGAAAATGAAGTAACGCTTCTTCGTTCATATCAGCAATTTATACCCATTAACTTATCCGGAAAAAACAAGAGTATTAATGAAATTGTAACTGAAACTCTTATAACTGTACAGGATCGTAAAACGGGTCAGTCATATGATGTGCCGTTATCCAGTATTTTGAAGATTGAGCCATCAGAAGATGTTAAGACTATTACGGCAGGAAAGAATGGGGAGTTTATTGGATTTAGTTTTACGGATGTTGACGGAAACGAAGCAATAATATCGTCAGTTAAAAGCGAGTTTTTAGCAGATAAAGATTGGGATATTAAGTTAAGTGGCAGTTATTTTTCAAATAAGCAAATGATCAATGAGATGGTTGTGATTCTGTTTATATCTATCCTTTTGATGTATTTCATTCTTGCGGCTCAATTTGAAAGTTTTCTACAACCCTTAATCGTCCTTTTGGAGATTCCGATAGATATTGCTTTTGCTTTACTGCTACTGTGGTTATGCGGGGATACATTGAATCTGATGTCTGCAATCGGTATTATTGTGACTTGTGGTATCATTATAAATGACTCAATTCTTAAAATAGATGCGATTAATGAGTTAAGAAAAAATGGAATGCCTATGATTGAAGCTATTCATACAGCGGGTCATAGAAGACTTCGTCCTATAGTCATGACGTCATTAACAACAATCTTTGCTATGGTTCCGGTATTGTTTACTGCAGATATGGGTTCAGAGTTGCAAAAGCCTTTCGCTATAGCTGTGATTGGAGCAATGGGAATGGGAACCCTGGTTAGTTTATTCATGATACCGTTGGCCTATGATTTTATTTATGGACGTAAAGATCAAAAAAAACATGCGTAATAAAAAGATATATATAGTATTGTGGTTGGTGTGGTTAAGCTGTATAAGCTTAACGCACGCACAAAAAAATCCTATTGTTTTGACTTTAAACAGAGCGATAGAAGTTGCATCTGATAGTTCATTGGATGCTTTCCGGTATAAAAATCTATATCAGGCATATTATTGGCAGCATATTGCATATAAAGCAAATCGCTTACCAAGTCTTACTTTGAATACAAATCCTGTTCAATTCTATCGCGATATAACAAAGCGTTATGATTATGATCAGAATATTGATGTGTATCGTGAACAACAAACTATTTCGTCATCGATGAATTTAGCAATTAAGCAGAATTTCGACTTGACAGGGGGTACGTTTTTTATTGATTCTGAATTGGGATATATGTATAATTTCGGAGACAATAAATACTCTCAATTTAATACGATACCTGTACGTATTGGTTATGAACAAAGTTTAATTGGATATAATGCTTTCAGATGGGAGAAAAAAATAGAACCATTAAAATACGAAAGAGCTAAAAAAGAACTGATTTATAATCTGGAAGCAACGTCTGAAAAAACGACGAACTATTTCTTTGAACTGGCTATGTGCCAGGCCGAGTTTGATTTGGCAAAGAAGAATCTGGTAACAACGGATACTCTTTATCGGATTGGCGTGGAACGACATAAAATCGCAGCAATTTCGCAGGCAGATTTATTAACGCTGGAGCTTGATAAAATTAATGCTCAGAATACATTTCAAAATGCAGAAATAGCATTGCGCAGAGCGATGTTTTCATTGGCATCTTTTTTAGGATATGATAAAAACAGTCAATTGAAACTGGTTATTCCGGGCAAGCCTACAGCTGTAGATTTATCTGTGGAAAAAGCACTTCAGTTAGCCAGAGAGAATAATCCTAAGTTTCTTCAAATGAAAGAAAGTCAGTTGGAGGCTGAACGGGATGTAGATAAAGCGCGTAAAGAATCTATGTTTAATGCTCGTGTGAATGCAAGTATCGGTTTAAATCAGGTGGCTGATAATTTTAGTAAAGCCTATCGTGATTTATTGCAACAGGAGATTGTAGGTGTGAATATATCCATACCCTTAGTGGATTGGGGCGTTAGAAAAGGACGCCACAATATGGCTAAGAATAACCTGAATGTTCTGAAAATCTCCAATAAGCAGGAAGAGTTGCAGTTGGAAGAAGATCTGATTATGACGGTCGGTGATTTTAATATCCAACAAAAAATGATTCAAAGTGCTGAAAATGCGTTAGATATTGCAACGTTAGCATACGATGCGACAAAGAGGCGCTTTTTGATTGGTAAGGCTGATGTCAGTAGTCTGACATTAGCTCAAAAACGTGAGCAGGAAGCACAACAAAACTACATTCGTTCATTAAAAAACTATTGGGTTAGTTTCTTCAAAATTCGTAAACTGACTCTGTTTGATTTTGAAACAGGAATCTCCCTTTCACGTAACTTTGATTATAAGATAGGATTAGAATAAGCGTATGAAAGAAAAACGGAAAATATCATCATTTACCTGGATCGTATTATTTCTCGCCTTAGCTTTGGTGGGACTTTCGTTCTTGCCATTATTACCTGTAAAACTGGCTCCTTCTCAGATTCTTCCATCTTTGAGTGTTTCATTTAATATGAACGGAAGCTCATCCAGAATTGTAGAGATAGAAGTTACATCCAAGTTAGAGGCTATGTTGGCTCGTATGAAAGGCGTGAAAAGCATTGAGTCAACTTCAGGAAATGGATGGGGCAGAGTAAATATCTCTTTTGATAAACATACATCCATGGATATTGCTCGCTTTGAAGCTTCCACAATTGTTCGTCAGATGTGGCCGCTTATGCCCGAGAATGCTACTTATCCGGTTGTATCGGTCCGACGGCCGGATGAAAAAGCAAACAGACCATTTCTTTCTTTTACGGTTAATGCCCCTTCAACGCCCCTTGATATTAGTCGTTATGTAGAAAATACGATCAAGCCGGAGCTTTTGAAAATACCAGGTATCTATTCGATCGATATTTCAGGAGCTCAGCCTATGCAATGGAATATTTACTACGACAATGATTTGCTCAAGGAACATGGATTGACAGTTACTCAAATCAAAGAGGCTATTTCGAAGCATTATCGGAATAGCTTTCTGGGAGTCGCTCCTTTGACTGATGGAGACCCTAATCAGATTCGTATCGTTCTGAAGCAAGATAGCGAGAGTGATAAATTTGATGCATCTTCGATTCATTTACGGGATAAGAATCATAATTTATTGTCCTTAGATCAATTGGTGAAAGTAGTCCATGAAGAGGTTGAGCCACGGAGTTATTACCGGATAAACGGTATGAGTGCGATCTATCTTAATATAACAGCTGAGGAACAAGCAAATCAGATTCGCCTGGGTCAACAGATTCAGACGGTAATGGATAAAGTAAAAACAGATTTACCGGAGGGATATCAGATCTATACGAGTTATGATGCAACTGAGTTTATAGGTAAAGAATTGCATAAAATATATGTGCGTTCGGGATTTACGATCCTGATACTTCTCCTATTTGTACTTTTGATCACAAGGAGTTGGAAGTACCTGTTTTTAATCATTGTAAGTTTGATCGTAAATCTGTCTATTGCTTTTATTTTATATTGGATTTTAGGTTTGGAAATTCAATTATATTCTTTGGCCGGAATCACGATTTCACTTAGTTTGATTATTGACAATACAATTGTCATGACCGATCATTTGTTGCATCGTAAAAATCTAAAGGCTTTCCTTTCTATTTTGGCAGCTACGCTTACAACAATAGGTGCGTTGATGATTGTTTTCTTTTTGGATGATGAGGTGAGATTGAATCTTTTAGATTTTGCAGCAGTTGTGATTGTTAACTTATTTATATCTCTCTTTGTTGCGCTATTCTTTGTTCCGTCCCTTATAGAAAAAATAGATCTCTCATTACATCGAAAAACGAAAATCAGAAAAAAGCGTTTCTCATGGATGCAAAATAAGCGTTTACCTGTGTACTTTACTCTTATTTATGCTAAAACGATTCGATTTTTGGTGCGTTTCCGTGTTGCCGTAATTATACTGTTATTATTAGCATTTGGTCTCCCTTTGTTCTTATTGCCGGAGAAACTTGATGAAAAGAAGCCTTATGCCGAATTGTATAATAAGACTATTGGTTCGGGTTTCTATAAAGATAAAATACGTCCTGTACTTGATCCTGCTACCGGTGGCGCATTGCGTTTGTTTGTAAAGAAGGTTTATGAAGGAAGTTATTTTACGAGAAATGAAGAGCTTGTGTTGAGCATTTATGCAAATATGCCGAATGGAACTACTTTAGAGCAGATGAATCGTCTGGTGCAGAAGATGGAGGCTTATTTGAGTGAATATAAAGAAATCAAGCAGTTTCAAACTTCGGTGTATAACCCGAACAGAGCTTCTATCAGTGTTTTCTTTAAACCGGAGTTTGAGAATTCAAACTTCCCTTATGTCTTGAAGTCAGGTGTTGTCTCCCATGCCTTGACATTAGGAGGTGGTAGTTGGGGTGTGTATGGATTAAAAGATCAGGGATTTTCTAATGATGTCAGAGAAACAGCCGGGAACTATTCAGTTGAAATGCGTGGTTATAATTATGACGAATTATATTCTCATGCAGAAAAGTTGAAGAAAATGTTACTCGAGCACAGACGGATCAAGGAAGTCTTTATCAATTCTCAAATGAGCTACTGGAAGGATGATTATCAGGAGTTTATTTTGACGCCTGATCGAGAACTGCTCGCGAATGCCGATATAACACCAATGGAGTTATTTGCCGGAATAAATCCGATTTTCGGGAAAGATGAATATGCCGGTCAGATTATTGTCGATAAAGAGCCCGAAACAGTGTCTTTAACATCCAAACAGCGTTCAGATTATGACTTATGGAATATGATGAATGTTGAGATGAATACCGGAAATAAAAAGTTTAAAATTGGAGATATCACTACGATGGAGAAATCTCAGGCTCCTAAAGATGTCTGTAAGATAGATCAGCAGTATCGTATTTTCTTGCAATATGAATATATAGGATCAATGGTAGGAGGTAATAAGTCACAGGAAAAAACACTGGATGCATTTATTCCAACTTTGCCTATGGGGTATTCGGCAAAAGGAAGTGCCTATAGATGGAGTTGGGAAAAAGAAAAGAAACAGTACTTCCTATTGTTCCTGATTATTATTATCATCTTTTTTACAACAGCGATTTTATTCAACTCTTTAAAACAGCCGATTGCCGTATTATGTGTGATACCGATATCATATATAGGTGTATTTCTGACATTTTATTATTTCAAACTGAATTTTGATCAGGGAGGATTTGCATCATTTATACTGTTATGCGGTTTAACAGTGAATGCATCTATCTATATTATTAATGAATATAATAATCTGGAGGAGCGATTCCCACATCTAAATTCACTTCAGCTTTATGTCAAAGCCTGGAATGCAAAGATTATACCTATATTTTTGACGATTGTTTCAACTATTCTGGGCTTTGTCCCTTTTCTGATCGGTAGTCAAAAGGAAGGATTCTGGTATCCGCTTGCTGCAGGTACAATCGGAGGGCTTTGTTTCTCGATTCTTGCAATTTACTTTTTTCTTCCACTTTTTGTCGTTAAGAAAAGAGATTAAGATTACTTTTGGAGAGTATAATATTCATTAGATACACAAAAATTCTTTTTTATGAAACAATTATTATTTCTTGCTTCGGCAGCAACTATGGCTGTCGCTTGCACATCATCACCTAAAGGATATACCATAACAGGTAACCTGGGGAATACGCAGATGAATGGACAGACTGTTTATTTGTATGACCTGGCAAAAGGTGAACGTGTTGATAGTACTACTGTTGATAGCTCTACATTTGTTTTTAAAGGATCTGTAGAAGCTCCATCTATTTACCAGGTGCAATTAGGTAGAGCAGGAGCTATTGTTATTGCCGAAAATGCTCCTATTCAGATAGACTTTTCTCAACAACCTGCAAATGTTACGGGAGAAGGTTTAAATGCAACATTTGGGAAAATGCAAGCAGAATCGTCTTTATTATCGAAAGAGGTTCGGACAAAAGCAGATGAGTTGAAGCAGAAATACGCAAACAATGCAGATTCTTTTCAGATAGTTTTTGCGCCAATTTACGAAAAGTTTCAGGAGAAACAAGAAGAGTTGACAAATTCTTATCTTAATGCGAATAAAGATAATATGATAGGTGTTTGGTCTTTCTTAATGCAAGCAGACAATATGGGATTAGCTCAGATTGATTCGATGATGAAAGAAGTACCTTTGGCTTCCAGCTTCAAACAATTGACAGAAATCCGTACTCAAAAGGAGAATCTTGCTAAAACACAGGCAGGTGCTAAATTTGTGGATTTCAAAGGAACTAACTTAAAAGGAGAAACGGTGTCTTTATCTGATTATGTTGGTAAAGGTCAGTATGTGTTAGTTGATTTCTGGGCTTCATGGTGTGGGCCTTGTAAGAGACAAATTCCATACTTAAAAGAAATCTATAACACCTATTCAAAAGATGGATTAGTTGTTTTAGGTGTTAATGTTTGGGATAGCAAGCCCCGATTCGAAGCAGCATTAGAAGAAGAGGGAATGATTTGGCCAAATATCTATGCTTCTGAAAACAATGATGCTACAGATTTGTATGGAATTCGTGGAATTCCTCAGATTATGTTGATAGCACCGGATGGTACAATTGTAGCTCGTGACTTAGGTGGAGATGCAATGAAGACTTTTGTAGCTGAGCAATTAGCAGCTAAAAAATAAATAATCATAGGTAAAGAAAATGAGGACGTGATTTAGAATATAAAGACATGGACTCATTCCTGTAAATAGCTAAAAACCGGATGA
>DKPO01000028.1:4156-57366 GCA_002471225.1 Porphyromonadaceae bacterium UBA7332 | reverse complement strand
TCATCCGGTTTTTAGCTATTTACTCTGTTTATGATCATTGCAGTTTTGTTCTTTTTGCTTGAGATTTTTCCGAATCTCATTTTTTAGGTCACAACCTGAACAGCCTGAACATCCGCTGGATTTATTGTCCTTTCGACTGAGTAGCTTGTAAAACTTAAAAGCAACAATAAGAAATGCTATTAATACAATAGCGTATGTGATTATTATTTGAATCATAATTGCTTAAATAAACATCGAAGCGATGTTATAAATGATGAATGACATAACCCAAGCAAGAATACTTGTATAAACAATTGTGAAAATACTCCACTTGGTTTCTTCGGTTGCATTTTTAATACTACTGATTGTTGCTATACAAGGGAAGTAGATTAAAACAAAAACAAGAAAACTTAGTGCCACTGCCGGATTAAATCCATTACCATGACTGTGAGCTAATGCATGAATAAGCGTATTACCTCCATCATCTCCGGCATAAAGAACTCCCATTGTACTTACAATTAATTCCTTCCCGGCAATTCCCGTTAATAGAGCAGAGCTCATTTTCCAGTTAAAACCAAGAGGAGCCATTATAGGTTCTATGCTTTTACCGATACGTCCGATATAGGATTCCGAAGCTAATTGCGTTTCATATTCATATTTATTATGTTGTATGATACTATCTCTTTCTGCGAGCAAATCATCTTTAAATTGAGGTGTCGTCTGGATATTGCTATCAAACTGTTGGATAATTTGTTCTTGTTTAGCTTCATACTCCTGTTCAAGAAGTTCATTTTTTGGGAAATACCCCAGAAACCAGATAAGAATAGATGCAATCAGAATAATCCCTCCCATTTTTTTGAGATATTGAGAAACCTGTCCCCATACATCTTTCCATGTGCTTTTCAGTGAAGGGAAGCAATAGTCAGGAAGATCATAACTGCATTCAGTATCTTCGTCAGTTACGACAAATTTTCGAAATATATACGAGAGTAAAATTGCCAGAAGAATACCTAACATATAAAGACCAAATATTACCAGACCTGCATTTTCTTCAAAAAAAGCTGCTGATAAAAGTAGGTAAACAGGCAAACGTGCGCTACAAGACATAAGTGGATTAACCAATACGGTAATAATGCGACTATGTTTGTCCTCAATCGTTTTTGTAGACATAATAGCAGGAACATTACATCCGAATCCCATTATTAAAGGTATAAATGAATTACCTGAAAGACCGATCCGATGCATCATTTTGTCCATCAACTTCGCCGCACGCATGATATATCCGGTTGATTGCAGAATTGAAATAAACATGAAGAGTATAGCAATGTTAGGAAGGAAAACGATAACGCCTCCTACACCAGCAATAATACCATCTATTATCAAATCTTTAAGTATGCCTTCAGGCATATAAGTGATGATCGTCTGGCTTAGTAAATCGATACCATTTTCTATCCATTGCATAGGATAAGCTCCAATAATAAATGTAGCTTGAAATATGATATATAGAATGAAAAAGAAGATCGGATACCCCCAGAATTTATGTAATACAACTTTGTCTAAACGCTCTTGAAATGTATTTTTCTCCATAATGACTAAAAATCTCTGTATTATTTCGGGTGCAAAGATGAAAAAAAAGTTTGGTTTAATCTCAATAAAAAGGTTATTATTTGTATTGGTTATAAATTAGATATTTCGCCGTATCTCTTATATAATGCAGATTTACATATGATTATGAATGTTTTTATGCAGATAATATTTTAAGTTCAGAGCGTGATTGTATGCGGTATATATATGATTAAAAATGATTGTTTGGCGTATTTGGACTTCATGATCTTTCTTTGGTACTATGTGTTTGCGCTAAAATATTCAGGATGTATTACTTGTGATATGAGAAAAAAATATATATCTTTGCCGCGCTTTAGAGTAAGGCGATATAATGTCTAACGTATTAGCTAAAAACAACAAATTATTAACATGACAGAATTAAAAACTATTGCTCCAGTAGAGAATTTCGACTGGGATGCGTATGAGCAAGGCGAAGGATTTTCAACTCAATCTCGCGAAGAGTTAGAAAAAACTTATGATCAATCTTTGAACACAATCAAAGATAAAGACGTAACAGAAGGTGTTGTTATTGCTATGAACAAAAGAGAAGTAGTAGTAAACATCGGTTACAAATCAGATGGTATCATCTCAATGAATGAATTCCGTTACAACCCAGAATTAAAAGTTGGGGATACTGTAGAGGTTTACATTGAGAACCAAGAAGACAAAAAAGGACAATTAGTTCTTTCTCACAAAAAAGCTCGTGCTACTCGTTCTTGGGATCGCGTAAACGAAGCTTTAGAAAACGACGAAGTAATCAAAGGTTACATCAAGTGTCGTACTAAAGGTGGTATGATCGTTGACGTATTTGGTATTGAAGCATTCTTACCAGGTTCTCAAATCGACGTTAAACCTATCCGTGACTACGATGTATTCGTAGGTAAAACTATGGAATTCAAAGTTGTTAAAATCAACCAAGAGTTCAAAAACGTTGTTGTATCTCACAAAGCTCTTATCGAAGCTGAACTTGAGCAACAAAAGAAAGAAATTATCTCTAAACTTGAAAAAGGTCAAGTTCTTGAAGGAACTGTTAAAAATATCACTTCATACGGTGTATTCATCGACCTTGGTGGCGTAGATGGTTTGATCCACATTACAGACCTATCTTGGGGTCGTGTATCTCACCCGGAAGAAGTTGTTAAATTAGACGAGAAATTGAACGTTGTTATCCTTGACTTCGATGATGACAAAAAACGTATCGCTTTAGGTCTTAAACAACTTACTCCTCATCCATGGGATGCACTTAGCGAAGGTTTAAAAGTTGGTGACAAAGTTAAAGGTAGAGTAGTGGTTATGGCTGACTACGGTGCGTTCATCGAAATCGCTCCAGGTGTAGAAGGTTTGATCCACGTATCTGAAATGTCATGGTCTCAACACCTACGTAGCGCTCAAGACTTTATGAAAGTTGGTGACGAAGTTGAAGCTGTTGTTTTAACTTTAGATCGCGACGAGCGTAAAATGTCTCTTGGTATCAAACAATTGAAACAAGATCCATGGGAAAACATCGAAGAAAAATATGCTGTAGGTTCAAAACACACTGCTAAAGTGCGTAACTTCACTAACTTCGGTGTATTCGTTGAAATCGAAGAAGGTGTTGATGGTTTGATCCACATCTCTGATCTTTCTTGGACTAAAAAAATCAAACACCCATCAGAGTTTACTCAAATCGGTGCAGATATCGATGTTCAAGTTCTTGAAATCGACAAAGAAAACCGTCGTTTAAGCTTAGGTCACAAACAATTAGAAGAAAACCCATGGGATGTTTTTGAAACAGTTTTCACTGTTGATTCTATCCACGAAGGTACAATCATCGAATTGTTAGACAAAGGTGCAGTTGTTGCTCTTCCTTACGGTGTTGAAGGTTTTGCTACTCCAAAACACTTAGTAAAAGAAGACGGTTCTCAAGCTCAAGTTGACGAAAAACTTGACTTCAAAGTAATCGAATTCAACAAAGATGCTAAACGTATCATCGTTTCTCACAGCCGTATCCACGAAGATGCTAACAAAACTGAGAAAAACGAAGAGAAAAAAGCTGCTCGTAAAGCTGCTCCTAAAAAAGAATCTACTGTAGCTCAACCAGCTATGGAGAAAACAACTTTAGGTGACATCGAAGAGCTTGCTGCTTTGAAAGATAAATTGGCTGGTAAATAATTTACCTCTTCAATAAATCATAATGAAGGCTATCCCATTTGGGATAGCCTTTTTTTATTTGTATGAATGCTTTCAGTCTGCAGAGCATCTGTTTTATATAGAATGTCTGTAATTATTGGGATCTGAATAATCATTATGTTAAATATATGTTATATTATATGTCAAATAGAAAGTTTGTTCATGTTATGGATTTGAGATAAAAACACTCTGAATCCTATACGTAACAGGACCGATTTATGATATTATTCCCCGGATTTTCTTAGAGATACCGCTTGCTCAGAAAAGATATACCGTTTTTTGAAAATTATACGGTATATCTTCAAAATTTCGCCCTTTGCTTTTTTATTTTCCTCCTTTGTATTTTTGCTTAGATACGTATGAAAATCATTTTAGATAGGTATTATAATCTGAAAAAGTATCTTCGAAATTTGATTATATTATTATGTACTGTATATCAGATTGTTATGTAATATAGAATCCTGTGCGTATTTAAGCGATACTGGATTAAGTTTCAGAATAAAGCAATCTGAGGCATTAGGAAAATACAAATAGATAGTAAGGAGTAGTTATTGTTGGAAAAATGATATTTTAAATTTCGGAAAATTACCGTTTATATCCAACTTTCGAAAGTGCTGTTGAAGCAGGGTTACTGGCTGCAGAAAAACTGATAGATCAGGAGTAAAGTTAAATAAGAAAGGCTGTCTATACTTCAGATAACTGAGTTAGACAGCCTTTTTATGAAAGTAAAGGATTAATTATTTTCAGGTCTTAATTTGCGAACTGTTGCACCAGCTTTCCACATTTCGCTTTCTCTTAGTTCACGTAACTCTTCTTCAAGACCGGCACGATAGTCAGGTTTACTGTTTGTGTCTATTGAACGTTGCGCTTCATTGCCACAAGCAACTTCGCTGTAAAGTTCCTCAAAAACAGGTTTTGATGCGTCACGGAATTTTTTCCACCAATCTAAAGCACCTCTTTGAGCTGTTGTTGAACAGTTAGCATACATCCAGTCCATACCATTTTCAGCGACTAACGGCATTAAACTTTGAGTAAGCTCTTCAACAGTTTCGTTAAATGCTTCAGAAGGTGTGTGTCCGTTAGCTCTTAAAACTTCATATTGAGCAGCAAAAATACCTTGGATAGCACCCATTAAAGTACCACGCTCACCTGTTAAATCAGAATAAACTTCGCGTTTAAAGTCTGTTTCGAACAAATACCCCGAACCAACACCGATACCTAAGGCAATAACTCTTTCTTTTGCTCTGCCAGTAGCATCCTGGAATATAGCGAAGCTTGAGTTCAGACCACGTCCTTCAAGGAACATGCGTCTTAGGCTTGTACCCGAACCTTTAGGAGCCACAAGGATAACATCAACATCTGCCGGAGGAACGATTCCTGTACGTTCTTTATAAGTTATACCAAATCCATGAGAGAAGTATAACGCTTTACCAGGTGTCAGATGTTTTTTGATTGTTGGCCACATCTCGATTTGAGCTGCATCTGAAAGAAGGTATTGAATGACAGTAGCTCTTTGGCAAGCTTCCTCGATAGGGAAAAGTGTTTCACCCGGTACCCATCCGTCAGCAACAGCTTTATCCCATGATTTTGAGTTTTCTCTTTGACCGATAATGACATTAAAACCATTGTCTTTCAGATTTAAAGACTGACCCGGACCTTGAACTCCGTAACCGATAACTGCGATTACTTCATTCTTCATAACTTCTCTTGCTTTTTCCAATGGAAACTCTTCGCGTGTTACTACATTTTCTTCCACGCCTCCAAAATTCATAACTGCCATAATTTGTGTTTTTTTAGTTAGTTGACTGTTTCGGTTTGAATTTAATTTGTGCTTTACAAGCTGTTTCAAGATTATTTTTCTTAATCTCAAAAGCGTATTTAAGTGGTTCGAGTTCTTTCTTATGAAGCTCCAGAGTATCTCCGAATCTGGCTTCATTCTGATAAGCGATCTCAAACCTGTTAATCATATATTTATCGTGAAAATCCAGTGGAAATAAATCCAGAAGATGCTCGATATATCTTGTACTGTTCACATGTCTGTTTACATCAATGTCTGAATATCGGATAGGTAAATCCAGAAAAGAGGTATCAGCAATGCTTAAGGGTTTGACCGGTCTGTTTATCGGACATGGTTTATCTGATTTGTAAGACATGATATCTCCCGATAAGGATGTCAGATCAATACTTTTTCGGGTTTCCATATTGATAGCAGACCAAATGGAACAGGCATATCCTAATGTCTCTCCATTTTGATTTTTGAATTCGAAATTACGAATCGAAAAAAGACGCGTAATGTCTTCTACCCAGGTTTCGACGACCAGTGTGTCGTAGAGTTGGGGATAGGTATTCATTTCAACAGCCAAACGGGCCAATACCCATCTTGTTTCTGATTCAGACAATTTGTCAAAGCCCCAGCCGCAACTGTCAGCGTGTGCGCTGGCTGCGATTTGGATGTGATTTACGATTGCCGCGATTGACATTTCTTTGTTCGGATCGGTATAAAACGGATCAACTTCATAGGTATAAATCGCAATATTCGAATACATAATACTGAGTTTTAAATTAAGAGATCCGGCACTTCTCTTGTTCTTGAATAAAATCACTTACTTTCTCTTTGGTTTCTTTTGTTATACACACTCTGCCGGAACGTGTAAACTGTAAAATAACATCCATAGAGGACAGTTGGTTGAATAATTCATCGATATAATCCGTAGTTCCGGATTTTTTTATCACTGTATAAGTAGGATTAACTTCAAGAATCTCAGCATGAAATTTATTGACAATATTTTCTATTTCCTTACTTTCAAATAATCCGGACGTAGAAACTTTAAAAAGTGCGACTTCCTGATGTATGATTTCTTCATTCTCATAGAAATAAGCCTTTACTACATCTATCTTTTTCTCTATTTGTGTTACTAGCTGATTCATTGTGAATGAATCAGAATAAGTAGAGATGGTGAATTTATGAATTCCCTTTATAGACGAAGGAGAGACTGTTAGTGTCTCTATATTCAGATTTCTTCGGGTGAAAATATTCGAAATCTGACTTAAAAGACCCACATGGTTCTCTGAATATACAGAGACTGTATATAAATGTTTCATTGTATTCATATCATTAACTATTTTAGTCTCCCATTAAAATATTTGTAATGGTTGTTCCTGCTGCTACCATGGGGTAAACCATTCCCTGTTGTTTTACATTTACTTGCAGAATAAATGGTTTCTCCGGATATTTCAGCATTTCTTTTACAGCATCTTCCAGATCACTACGATGTGAAACTACCCTGGAGTCAATACTGTAAGCCTCTGCTATTTTTGCATAATCAGGATTAAACATAGGGGTGTGAGAATAGCGTTTATCGAAAAATAATTCTTGCCACTGACGTACCATTCCTAAGTATTCATTATTTAAAATGATGATTTTAGGAGCTATGCCATATTGCATTATCGTACCTAACTCCTGGATATTCATTTGAATACCTCCATCACCTGTAAAGAGGCAAACAGTCCTTTCCGGGGCTCCTAATTTAGCTCCGATTGCAGCAGGTAATCCGAATCCCATTGTACCTAAGCCTCCCGAAGTAACGATACTCCTTCCTTGTTTGTACTTAAAATAACGAGAACTTATCATTTGATTCTGTCCGACATCGGTTACTAAAACTGCGGAATGATTAGTCGCTTCAGAGATAAAGTTCACAACTTCTCCCATGTTAAGTTCGCCATCAAGCGGATGTATTTCATCACGAATAACCCGGTTAAACTCTTCTTGTTCGTGAATATTGAAACTGTCAATCCAATCCGTATGATTATTCTCTTTAATACGAGAAAATAGTTCAGTCAAAGCTAAACGTGCATCAGTAATGATCGCCACATCGGCTTTCACATTCTTATGTATTTCAGATGGATCTATATCAATATGAATAACTTTTGCCTGCTTAGCATAAGTTTTAAGATCTCCTGTCACACGATCGTCAAATCGCATACCAACAGCGATAAGTAAATCGCACTCATTGGTTTTCATGTTGGGTCCGACATTACCATGCATTCCAAGCATACCCTTATTCAGGCGATGTCCGGTAGGTAGGGCAGAAGCTCCTAAAAGAGTCCACGCTGCCGGAATATCAGCTTTTTCGATAAATTGACTAAGCATATCTTCTGCGTGACTTATCGTTACTCCCTGACCAATAAGAAGCAGGGGCTTTTTCGCGTTGTCGATTAATTTGACTGCTTCGGAAAGAGAACTTTCATCAGGTGTCGGAATCGGATTATAGCTGCGAATGAATTTACATTGTTCGTAATGGAACTCTGCTTTACCCATTTGAGCATCTTTCGTAATATCCAGAACGACAGGTCCCGGACGTCCGGTAGATGCAATATAAAAAGCTTTAGCTACCGCCTTAGCGATATCCTGAGGTCTGCGAATCTGGCAACTCCATTTAGTAATAGGCTGAGTTATACCCACAATATCTACTTCCTGAAAAGCATCTGTACCGATTAAAGAAGATGCAATTTGTCCTGTGATAACCACAATCGGAGTACTGTCAATCATAGCATCAGCTACACCTGTAACAATATTAGTTGCACCGGGTCCCGAGGTAACCAATACTACACCTGTTTTTCCGCTAACGCGGGCATATCCTTCGGCTGCATGTGCAGCACCTTGTTCATGTCTGACAAGTATATGTTGTATTTGTTCGGTATAATCGTATAGTTTATCAAAGATCGGAATTACGGCTCCGCCCGGATAACCAAATATGGTATCCGTTCCTTCGGCCATCAATGATCTTATCAATATTTCAGATCCAGTGATCATATTATTTGTATTCATGCTAAAATTATTTGAGTTAATTGTGGTATCATGACTTTTCAATATTAATCTATTATGCGAATAGCTCCTTTATCAGCCGAACTTACAAGCTTGGCATAAGCTTTTAGTGAATTTGAGACATTTCTTTGTCTGAAAGGAGGAGTGAAAGAATTTTTACCCCGCTTCAGTTCGTTTTGGCGTCGTAATTCAATTTCTTCGTCAGATACTCTGAGTTCTATTTTTCTATTAGGTATGTCAATAATAATCAGGTCTCCTGTTTGAACCAGGCCGATGATTCCCCCTGAAGCAGCTTCCGGAGATACATGTCCGATAGAAAGACCTGAAGTTCCTCCAGAAAAGCGACCGTCCGTAATCAGAGCGCAAGCTTTTCCGAGATGGCGGGACTTTAAATAAGAGGTCGGATATAGCATTTCTTGCATCCCGGGTCCACCTTTGGGTCCCTCATAAGTGATCACTACCACTTCACCTGCTTTTACTTCATTTTCAAGAATGCCTTTGCACGCAGCATCCTGAGAATCATAAACGCGTGCCTTACCTTCAAAATACCATATAGATTCATCAACGCCTGCTGTTTTAACAACACAACCGTCAGATGCAAGATTCCCGTAAAGAATCGCTATCCCTCCATCCTGGGCATATGCGTGATCAACAGATCGGATACATCCGTTTTTTCTGTCATCATCCAGCGATGTATATATCTCGTTTTGAGACCCGAGTTCAAGATTGAATTTATTAGCAGGAGCAGCACTCCATAATTTTATGCCAGCCTCTGTATTTAATGTATATTTCTCTATAGCTTGTGAAAGAGTTAAACCATCAGCACGCGAAACGTTTCCGTTGATTAATCCGGTTTTAGCTAACTCGCTCAGGATACCTATAATTCCTCCCGCACGATTTACGTCCTGGATATGGTAATGTGAGTTTGGAGCCACCTTGCAAAGTACTGGCGTTTTGCGGGAAAGCAAATCAATATCGCTCATTGAGAAGTTTACATTGGCTTCATGAGCGATAGCCAATAAGTGAAGGACAGTATTTGAAGAACCTCCCATAGCAATATCCAATGTCATGGCATTTAAGAATGCTTCCCGGGTTGCAATAGTAAGAGGTAGAATAGAAGTATCTCCATGTTCGTAATATTTTTGACAGTTCTCAACGATATTACGAGCGGCGCTTAAGAATAGCTCCTTACGTTGTTGATGAGTAGCAACGACAGTACCATTACCCGGAAGAGCCAGGCCTAATGCTTCATTAAGACAATTCATCGAATTAGCCGTAAACATGCCCGAACAAGATCCGCATGTAGGGCATGCCGATTTTTCAATAGCTTCTACTTCTTCATCTGAAACCGAATCGTCCGCAGCTTTAACCATTGCATCAACAAGATCAAGTGCTTTACTTCCTAGTTTCCCGGCTTCCATCGGACCGCCTGAAACAAAAATAGTTGGAATATTAAGGCGCATTGTCGCCATCAACATACCCGGAGTAATTTTATCGCAATTACTTATACAGATCATAGCATCTGCCTTATGGGCATTAACCATATATTCAACGCTATCAGCGATCAGGTCTCTTGAAGGTAGCGAATAAAGCATGCCATCATGTCCCATAGCGATACCATCATCGATGGCTATTGTGTTGAATTCAGCAGCGAAGCAGCCTAGTTTTTCAATTTCGGCCTTTATTTCTTGTCCGATATTATGCAGATGTACATGTCCTGGTACAAATTGAGTAAAAGAGTTTACAATAGCAATGATAGGTTTTCCTATCTGATCGTCTTTCATCCCATTTGCTCTCCATAATGCTCTGGCACCAGCCATTCTTCGTCCTTGCGTACTTTCTGAACTACGTAATGGAAATATAAATTGTTTCATATGCTATTATTAAAAAAGCCTTTCCTAATTTGATTAAGGAAAGGCTCAATATTTTTATTCTATGATTAAAAATCACTATACACCTTTCCGTTCTAAGTAATAATACCCAGAATAATGACTAGTAAATTAATGACGTATAGTTGACTATTTTTCATAAATGTTAATTTAGTTCTATGTTTTTGTTGTTTGCAAAAGTAGAATAAAAAAAATAACATGCAATAGTTTGATATAAAAAAATAATAAAAACTTTTATTTCGATAGATTTATGGGGTTGTTTACTTATAAATTGCTACTGGTTTTTTCTTTTTGATATACAAGTGATTAAAAAAGAAGAAGGGAGCTTAAACTCCCTTCTTTATTAATCTTTTTATAACAGTGATATTTTTAGCATCTTTCATGAGCAGATAGGTATATTTGTAATCTACTGCATTATAAGAGGTTGGAGAACCATTTATTAAAAGGATATTTCGCTGATTAGCAAATTCCAGTATTCCTCTCACGTTATTCGGGTGCAATTTGCCAATTTCATCCATCATACAATGCAATTTAAAGTCGGAGAATCGTTTAGATGCTTTTTCTTTAAATACATTTAGCAACATGATGTTGATCATTGCTTTTACCAATACGTCAGTACCTTCGGATCCAACGTTGGATAGCTTTTCAACCCATCCGCTGTCATTGTCGTTTTCTATGATGCGGAATTGTAGTTCGAAAGTATCCGATAAGCCAATCGATTTGTCTTTAGCAGATGAGATTTCGCGAACAAGCTTTTTTAATAAATCGACAGCCTGATTGTTTTTACGTTCTCTGTCTGTCGAAGAAAACAAATTCGCCTCACCTAAATCAAAGAGCGAATCTGAGCTAAAGTCTTTAATGGCAATTAATAATTGCATTATACGATTTTCACTCGAAACAATGCGCATGGCAATGTTTTTGATTACACCCGCAAAATTTCGGTCAATAAAGTCCTGATTAATATCTTTAATGATCCGTTGTATTAAGTTCTCACGGGAAGTAAGGTCGGATGTTTCGCGTCCGATCAAACTAATGATATCAATGTATTTTTGATTCAAACGAGTTTGATATTCTTCTATCTTGTGTTCATCAATAAATTCCTGCAAATCAATTGCAAACTGAATAAACTCAGATTGTTCTATCAAGTTTGTTTTAAACTTAAAGACATTCCGCTCAGAAAAATTACCCGTGAAACGATGTATATATTCCTGTAGTTGAGTTTGTCTTTCAATCGCCTTGAAGTGAGACTGGTTTAAGAGGCCGATTAATACTTTGCAGCTTTTATCGGTTTCTTTATGTTCTTGTATATGCTTTACAGAAATGTAATTCTCTGTAAGACAGAATTGCTCACTTTCTTTAATGTTCTCAATTAAACTGTTATATTCCTGTTGCAGGACTTTAATCAAATCATCCGATGATTTGATCATCAGTTTTAGTTTTGAGCGTAACTCTTGCTGTTGTTCTTTTTCAAGATTCATCTGATCTTTAAATGCCTTTTGACGGGCTTTAAAGTCATCCTGATGATCTAATAGTTCTTTTTTATCTTTCTTATATTCAACGACCAGGTCCCGATGACTTTCAATAAAATCAAGCTCTTCTTTTGCGATTTTGATTTCGCGCTCGATTTCGTGAATCTGTTTCGTATCAACACCTTTACCGGCAAGTTCTGACAACTGATCTTTTTTGAGATGCTCAATTTTCTTTCTAGCCTCTTCTTTAGCATTTAATATACTGTGCTCAATTTCATTATTGAGAGCATTGCGATTGGCATCAAGTTCGGCTATTTTTTTATTTTGATCTTTCTCAAGCTTACTTAGTTGTTTCTGTAAGTCATTTTCTACAGATCTTATTTCTTCTTCCTTTTTTAATTTCAGATTAGCGCAAGATTCAATCTGTAGTTTAATCTCTTCGACTTTTTCGACCTTTTCAACTTTTGCCTTCTCCTCAAGTTCAATGATCTTAAGTTGAAGTTTCTCCTGATCTCTTTGATTCTGTTCAATTAAATAGTTAAGCTCAAGAATTCGCTCTTTCAGCTTTTTGATTCTTGGCAGATATTCGTCTTTTAAAGATAAACTTGTCTGATCATAAGCTGTTGCAGCTTCAGATAATGAAGTCTTAAGATCCTGACTTTTAGACTGAATAGTCTGGATCTCTAATTCGTATTCCTGAGTAGATTTTACTTTACGGCTAACCTCGGATAAGTTAAGCTGGATACCAAAGAACCCGTTTTCAGGATTACCGCACCAATTCGGATTTAAATCTTTCATGAACAAAATTGTTTGTTCATCGATCACTTTTCCGATTGTATTTTCCCAACCGATGTATTCTTTGTTAAGCCAATCATATAAAGATCCTTTAAAAGAGTCCAGAGTTTCGTTGATTTTTTTCTCCTGTTCCATCAGTAAAAGGATCTCCTGTTCGATTTTTTCCTTTGTATGATTAAATGAAAGATCGATCTTTTCTTGTTTCAGGACCCATTCATTTTGAAGAGATTCACGCTCATTTACAATATGCTTAGACTCGTTTTGGAGATCTCGTAGTTCATCTTTATTTTTTCTGGTCTCCTGATTTAGTTTGATTAACTCAGACTCATAGAAACGGATATGTTTAATTTCAGCTTCTTTGACTTTTAGCTTGTTCAACTCAAGAGAGAAATCAGCAAGCTGAGATTTCAGATGATTTAATTGATTTGAAAATTGATCCTTGATCAGCACAGATTGCTCAGAACTAATGCGAAGAAGTTCTTCTTTGTTTCTTAAGAACTCTTCCTGACGTGAAGTTTTCTCACTATTTTTCAGATTAATAATCTCCTGAAGATGATTCTTAACCTGTAATTCCAGAGCTTCAAAGCGTTCATTAATACTTTCATAACGTGTAAGAAGTACTTGTTTCTGCTTAACGAGACTTTCCAGAACGGTTGTGTACTCACTCTTTCTGTCTACGCGAGATAATACTTTATCAATTTGCTGAGCTTTGTAGTAGGCCTCTTTCTTTTTCGATTCCTGAAGTTTGTTTGTATAAATTGCAGCTTTACTGACGAATTCATCATTCTTCAATTTCCATTTATACTCCAGTTCGCCTAATTCCCGATTCTTCTTTTCTAAAGCTAACTGTTCGTCATAAATACGTTTAGTCAGTTGTGGAATTTTAGTACGTGCATATTCAGAAGCGTAGTTTAACTCCGCTGCAATATTTTTTTTCTCTTTTTCCAGGAAACGAATAGCCGCTGCTGTTTCAGTAACCTGCGCAGCTAATTTTTGAAGTTTAAGCTCCCCGTTTTTATCTTTCTCTGTCCATTTACGAATATCAGACAATTCACCTTCAAATCCTTCAAGGTGGTGAAGATAAGAATTCAGATCAATCTTAATATCATCTTCATCAATAGACATAATTATCGTCTGCTTAATAAACTCAGCATCTAATTTTGAGTTTAGAAATACATTCTGAATTGTCCGGGGTATATTTTTATATTGTTTACTTTCAATCAGTGAGAATCTTCTGAACTCAGGACTCAGAGAAAGGTTGTTTCCAAAGATTATATCTCTGTATTCTTCGTAGCGATCAACCTTACGAGTGAAGAATATATCCCGTCCCATAGCTTCTTTAATTGAGTCCCAATTTTCATAGACCTTTCCGTCTTCATTAATGTAATGAGACTGAGAATAGGGGGCATCAATAAAACGGAATGCTACTCTGCCTTGGGAGCGGTGAGCAAGAACGCAGAATGTTTTATCATCTCGTATTACCTCATATATAATATAGGAGTTTGTGTATGGGAAATAATATTCATCAAAACTTTTCTTCTCTTTTGAAATACCTAAGCGTTGTTTGTCCGCATTATAAAAGAATAATACTGCTCTTAAAGCTGTACTTTTCCCAACGCCTTGTGTTCCGATCAAATGTACATTTCCATCAATGTTTAGTTCAGAGTAATTGATGGTTGCACTGTTTATGAAAATAACTTTATTCAGGAATCTCATTGATAATTTCTTCTGGAATGTTGATTGATAATACTAACTTTTCGATATAACTAAAAGCTGATAATACTTTGTAGGTGCCTTCTATTTCATTTTCAAGCTCAATAAATCCATCTCGCCTTAAATCATAAATTAAGCGATCAATAATTTCTTCATGCTTGCTTCTGCCGTTATAATGTCTCTTCAGATACTCGACTTTAGATTTCATCTCGACGTTTAGGTTTAACGAAATCACCAAATCATGTGATGTGAAGCGGATACCCGGACCAAACGAATTATCGTAATTTTTTAGAAAATCGATAATGTCGATCCATTTCATAGCCATTTCGAGCTTTCTCTCTAAATCAACTTTGTTTTCTTTGCGGGTAAAATAGAAGTATTCATTGCCTTCTTCCAAATAGAAATTTATGGCTGCAAAATACTGATATATCTGTTCTTTGTTTTCTTCGATTGTTTTATATAACCGACGAATATTAGCATCGGTACTGTTTGATGAAATAAATAATCCTTTGCTCAGGATATCAAATATTTCGTCAATATAATTTATAGCGATCATATTTTCTTCTTTTTCTTTTTCTGTTCTTTGACATTCGGATAAACAATAGCGTATTCTACATCATTACAATGAGAGTATTGATTCGTAATCTGCATATCCTGATCAAAATTAGAAACTAATTGACAATATAAAGTAACACAGTCATCAAAGCTCATTTGATGGTTCTCCATTTCAGAAACTAACAGGGAGAATAAATCAGAGTCTGTTTGCTTGAATTTTTCTTTTAGCTGATAGAGATCTATGTTTGTTTCTTCTTCGGTTTGAATGTCTAAATAATCCGGAGCTATCGAATCTGCTATTTGATTCATTTGGTTTCGGCCCATTTGCATTCGAGTAAAAACCTTTCTTATTGACTCTAGTACCTCATCATCGTTTTGAAGAAAATCGATAGAAAGCTTTAGCGGATATGACGGCCTGTTTTCAAATATCACATCTAAGTTGCTTTCGAGTATTTCGCGGATATTTGTTTGACTTTCCAGTTCAAATTGATCCTTCAGATATTTGACGTGTCTTATTTTTTCAAATGAAATAGCTTGTTGCTTAATTTGATTCAGATAATCAATAATTTGCTTTTGAATTTCGATAAGATTATGTCGGCACTCATTTAGTGTGATCTTCAATCTTGTAATGATTCTGTCTAACTCTTCGTCATTAACATTCGTAAAAAAATCGATCTCCTGGATGTTTATGATATTTTCAGTCAGTTTGATAAGATTATGAATGCTTTCGCGTTTTTCGTCAAACTTTTCCAGTTTAATCTTCTTAATCTTATAGTTTGGCTCACTTTTAAAAGTCGTATCAATATTACGTTTAAGATCAATAACATTCCGCATTGTTACAACACCGATACTACGGAAAGCGCGTTTGATTATACGCAGATAACTATATTTTCGATGTTCCGTGTTTTCGTTGTTGTAGTATAAGATGTTTTGTCTGACATGTTCGATATGCTCATTGATAAAAGAGAGATTAATTTCTTCGTTAACTTCGAGTATTTGTTCAAAGAATTGAAGAAACAAATCATCCATTTCGAGAAATTCTCCGTTTTGTCTGATAACCGAACGATCAATAAGATATTGAATTCTGGCTTGATCCTGATCTGTCAGGTCAAGCGCATTTTCGTATTTGAATGATAATGATTTTCTTTTGCCAAAGATCTCAGTAAAAAGATTATGCTCGCGACTCAATGTTTTAAGCAATTCCTTTATGGATCCAAATGTGTTCATATAATGAGTGTTCTTTTTGTCGTGATAATTAGCTACAAATTTAATATAAAGAATTTATTGAAAGTTTATCTGATTCATAGAAATATGTGTCATTACATCGATTAATAAAAAAAGCGGTATGACTTTCTTAAGTCATACCGCTATAGTAGTACATTAATCCACTTTGCGTTATATATACGCAGTTCTTCTTTTTAGATTAAACTACGATAAGAAGCGATCATAATAATGCAGGCAAGTATATAGAATGCCCTGCTATACGTGAATGTTTTTATTTGATTGAAGTTGTTTGCTGCATATGCAAACAAGTACAACAGACCGGTGCAAACAATCCAGATTGAATCATTATGCCATAATGGTATTTCCGGATATAAGACCAGAGATACAGTCAGTCTTATAGCTAATCCTACAATAAGAGCAATAAGACCGGCATACAAAAATGTCTTTTTCGTATGAATAATCTCAGAAGAGAGCGGTAACTCAATATTGAACTTATTGCTGCATATAGACTCACCCAATGCGATTAAAGCAAGTACTGAACTGATCGTAAGAAATACGACACTGGCTTCCAAGGTAAGTAAATAACATTTCAGTAACCAGTAATTATCGATTTCTCTCAGTGTAAAAATAGAAATTCCGTCTACTCCATATTGAAAAGTAATAAGAATATAAGACGCAAGTGCTATCAATACAATTTTTAGCGATAAGTATTCTTTACGTAATATTATGGCTATGGTAGCCAGCGTAAATGAATAATAAATTTCTGTTGTCGCTTCATTTGCACTCATACGGAAGTTATTCATGTAAATAACAATACAAGTGAAAATAATTTGTATGAAATACAAACCAAGAATTGATCCTGAAAGGTATTTTGATACTCTTGATAATAATTTTTTATCAGAATAAAAGTGTTGGACAAATAAAGAAACAATGAGCAGAATACATATGGTTATGTATGCATAAGCAATATAGCTCCTGATGTTGTTTCGGATAAAAAAACCACTCACTTCAAGTCTGGTTGGGTTTATGAATCCTGTTTCTCTTTGAGCTGTAATCAGATCTTCTAATGCTGCATCAGCATACGCCCAGTTATTGGTTCTTATTGCTTCAATCAATTGATTGAGATAAATAGCAAATAATTCTTCATTTTTCCAATATTGAGCTTGTAGTTCAGGCGTCGGTGATTTGTCTCCCGGCGAAGCCCAGCGTTTTAACTCTGATATAGGGAAAATTGGAGTGAATTTGGCATGCATTAAATCAGTCAGGATCTCTTTCTTCTCATTAAAAAGCAAAATCTTTTTATCAAGTTCTGTCAATTCATGTTGTGGAGTCAGTAAAGTGAGTCTTAAATATGGATTGAGAGTATAATTTTGTTTTCCGTTGAATAAAGAGAAATAAGATATATACATATCTCCCGAACCAATTAAATAGCTGATTTCCGTATCCGTTTGATATATCAGGGGTACACGTCCCCAGATTTCAGGATATAATAAGAAGCCCATTACTGCCTGCGTAGGTGTAAAAGCTTTAAAATCGGTTTTGTTAGAGATAAACTTAAAAATCTGATTGCAATAGACATCAAAAGGAACAATGCGTTTATCAATACCTTCTACAGCAAGCTCTTTTAATCTTTCGACATGATCTAACGGAATAGTATATCTCATCAATCTGGCAGCATCAGTTCTTTCGATATCTTGTGCTTTAAGACTGAAAAGATTTATTATTAGTAATAATATTATATAACCGGATTTAAGCCAGGACTGACTAAATAAATTATTAGGCTTAATTATATTTGAAATACTCATTTAATAAACTGTTTTCTTATTTAGTATATCCCAGTTCCTGAGATATTTTCAGACATACATTTTTTATTATTTCTGCATCTTTACGAATCGTATCGTTATCAAGTCTGTCTTTCGGGCCAACTAACCAAATTGATCCGCAAGGAATTCCGGTGTGATCCAGAATTGCAGATCCTATACACATAATACCTGTCATTTCTTCTTCCTGATCAAGAGCATAACCTGATTTTTGTACATTGTCAAGTTCTGATAAATAACTGGCTGTATCTGTTATAGTACGTTCGTTATATTTGATAAAGTCAATTTTTTGAATATAAAAATCTCTCATATTATCAGGCATTGCAGCGAGAATAGCTTTTCCTGGAGCAGAGCAATGTAAGTTAATCAATTTACCAGGTGTTAAGACGAAACAAAAAGGGTGGCTGCCTAAAGCCTGTTCAAGGAACATCACTTTATCTGTACTCATAACCCCAAAACAAACCGTTTCTTTAACTTCATCTCTGATGTCTTTAAGATAAGGCAATACGATTTCATGTAAGTTTCGCTCATGCAGGGTTTTAAATCCCAGCGATAACATTTTTGATGAAATCATATATCGTTTGCTATGATCTATATAATACACATAATTCATTCGGATTAATGTGTGGAGGATACGATAAGCTGTAGTTTGCGAAACTTCAACCTGCGCTCGTATATCTTGCAATGTTAAACCTTCTTGAGATTCAACCAGGACTTCTAAAATTTTCAGCCCCTTTTCAAGATTAGGAACCTTATAAGGGTCATCTTGAATTTCAGGTGTTTTTTTCATATATGAAAGATCTTTTCAATACTGAAACAAAGATATCCTTATCCAACTTTATCAACATATATGTAGCGTTAATAAAATTCAATATTATGGGTAATAAATCAATGTTTGGAAATTTATACAAATAGAACTTCTGCTGTCAAAATGTAAAGATTGTAGGCTAAAATATGTAATAATGATGTTATGTAGTCTTTTTGATTTGTAAAAACGATAATGTTTAATTACTAAAAAATCAGTTTTCTTGTTTTTAAGTCAGTATAATAGAATACAACCAGAGTCAGAATTGGGCTTATTGACTCTGGTTTATATATAAATTAGATTTTATTAATTGTAATAATAGAAAACGATATAGTGGTAGGGCAGCATCCTGCACCATTAATTTTCTTATGGTGATCCAGATAACAGATAGTAGATGTATTGTATGTTTTATCAATTACTTCAGCAAGGACCCGGGCATTCTGAGGACGTTTCATAAGAAAGTCTTCAAGATGAATATCTGAAATATTATAATCAGATCCATGCTTTTGAGTTAGCATCTCTTTGAATCCGGGGTTGAGTATTCCCCATTCATTGATTAATAACTTTTTCATCTCAGGTGATGAGAAAATATGAAATCCGACTTCGTAGTCACACATGTACACTAAATGAGGACATGTTTTTTCTATTAAAAGAGGTGTCTCGCTTTCGAAGTCAAAGTTGTCATTTGGTAAACTGTATCTGATAAGTTCAGTTCCGCAAAATGGACATTTTACTTCAAAAATGTACTCGAAATTTTTATCTTTACCTTCTTTTAGATAGGTCTGAGGAAATTGTGTTGCCGCCATAGTCTTAGAATTTAATTATTTAAGACTAACAATTCATAAGTAATTTTCGTTCAAATGGTTTTATAACCTTCTTCTCCCCAGCCGAAAAGTGCGAAATCATAAACACAAGGATCGTCAGGATTGAGTTCTGACAAACGTTCTGTTATATAAAGAGCTGTTCGCATAGAATTTGATTTAGGAATATCATCCCAAATCGATCTGGCAATACGACTTACATGGGTATCAAGTGGTATTATTAATTTTGATTCATCTATTTTTTTCCAGATGCCAATATCAACAATCCCGTCTTTTCTGGCCAACCAACGTAAAAATAAATTACTTCTTTTGCAGGCACTGTTTTTTGCAGGATTGCCTACATGTTTACTTTCGAAAAGCATAAACAATTCATATAATCCGTTTTGAATGTCATTTTCGAATAATTCTTCTAATGTTTCGTGATTGGAATAATAGGTATGAAGCCCTTTGCATATAACATACAAATCACGCTCAAAGAATGTGCGATGAATATTCACATCGGAGTTCTCGAACTTTTGCCATTCTTTAGACATGATGAAACGATAAGGCTGATGATTCATCATTGAGTGAAGCTTTTCACAATTGCGTAATATCATATCCCGTTTACCCCAAGTGATAATAGATGTTAGTAATGCAGATATTTCTATATCCTGACGCTTACTGAACTTCTTGGGGAATTGTATAGGATCTTTAATCTCAAAACTTTTTATATTATATTTATCAGCTAATTCATCTAATCTTTTTTTGATCATTCTAAATTAAGAATTAAGAAGTTTACTATGTGTCAGATATTCCTGATTGTTGGCGTGTATATACATGACACTTCCGTTTTTGATAATGTCAATTACCTTTTTACTAACCGATCGGGGTAGAGCAGGACATCCTAAGCTTCTGCCTAAGCGGCCCATTGATTTAATTGTATTTGGATTTGCATAGTCTGCGCCATGCATAACAATTGCTCGTTTACGGGCATTATCATTAAATCCTTTCTCCAGTCCATCCAATAACAAAGAATAACCGTTAGCTCCTATATACGTTCCGGCAGTTTTGTAAAATCCTAAAGAGCTTTGGTAAGATCCGTTGCGATTCGAAAAGTTTTCAGCATAATTCCCGCCGCTATTTTTGCCATGTGAGACATAGCTGCTAAGAATAATCTCTTGCTTTGACAGATCAATTACAAAGAGACGCTCTTCACTTGATGGTTTGGAAAAATCAATAAGAGTCAGAATAGGTTTCTGTTTACTATTAATCTTATTAAATCCCTGAACAGCGTTTTTGAAGACATCATACGTTACATACTTGTCTATATTTGTTTTCAGATATAAGGATTTGATAGAGTCTGTCTGAGTCTTTATTGTTTGTTCAGAACTATCAATTCCGATAGAGCAATCTTCTTTAGACATCGATAAAGCTGAGTGAGCGTTTAATGATGAAATAGTCAAAACTATGCCTAAAGCGAATAAAGATGAAAAAGTTAATGCTTTCTTAAACATATAGATTATAATAAATATAGGTTATTCATACACAAATACGATTGTTGAGTAGGGATCAATCCAGTTATACAAAAACTCAGCGTGTGAAGTTGCGTTTCGTACACACATATGCGAACGCGGAGTTGTCCCTAAAGTAGGAGAATATTCTATGTGTGCAGTTGCCGGTAAATTAACAGGGACACCATGCAAATATCCTCCGCCCGAAAAGCGTGTGGCAAAGGGTGCATATCCTCCGATTTCATGACTGCCGTCGACATAGAATTTCATCTCTTTAGTTTTGTTTTGAGTGACAAAAATGCCTAATGGAGTAGCCTTCTTAAATGGAGGTCGTTCTACTCCGGTTGTTATTGGATTTAGACTCCTGGCTAGCCATGTTGTGTCTATCAATTCCAACGTAGCTATATTCTGATTTTTCCGATCAATAAATATAGTTTTTAAAAAGCGGATGGGACCGATTTTACGAATATATTTATTCGGGATATACCAAATTCCCTTAGGTAGTAAAAGCTCTACTTTTGTGGAAGTTGAATCGCTATTCAGAATAGCGGCCAAAGATCCGTCTAAAGCATATCTGACTAAAGTATCCAACTCGCTGGTATAGTATAAAGGAATTGCCTGATTTCGGGAAACTCCAAAGGTATCCGTTACTTGTTTGTATTTATCTACGCGATAAGGTTCAACGGTAGGAGGGATACCTGTCTGATTTTTATAATTCGTCAGAACAGCAAAAAGAAAATTACGATTTTGAAAATTTTCCAGAGTATCCAGAAATTCTTCAATTTTATTCCATTGGTACATACGTTTATCTTTTCCAACGGAATATTCATCAGCTAACGAGTATTTGTCATAAAGCAAATCTTTTCGTATCGTAGCCGAAAAGAATGCAATAACTCCGCAAACAAGGAGTGTAGGTGTCAGAATAGTAAATGGATTCAGATGTTTCATAGTATTATAAATTCATCTTTCTTCCGATCTACCTATATACAAATATATGAAATAGGATCGAAAGAAAGATGTGTTTTTATATAATTGTTTTCTTTTCAGATATTGTTATGTTTCAGTAAGTTGATTGCCCGAAATATGATCTGATCAGTTAAGTGAAAACAGATAGATTATTAATCAATAACGACAATGATTGTTGCATCTACCGGAGCCCAATTATAGATGAATTCTGCATGAGATGTCGCATTCCTTACGCACATATGTGATCTTGGTGTTGTCCCTAATGTTGGCGAATATTCGATGAGTTTTGTTCGAGGTAATTCGACAGGAACACCATGAATATACGCGCCTCCGGAAAAACGATTGGCATAAGGTGCATATCCGGCTATTCCTGTACCTTTATCTTTGTCATACACCATTTTCTCTTCTTTAGCCTGCAATACAAAATAACCCAGCGGAGTTGCTTTTTTGTAAGGAGGATAGTCCAAACCTGTGGTTGCAGGATTTATACTGCGCACGTACCAGATGTTATTTTGTTCTTCTAAAGTGACAATGTTTTGATTCGTACGATCTATTACAATCACTTTTGTAAATTGAGTAGCATCAATTTCTTTAATATATTTATTGGGAATATACCACGATCCATTTGGTAAGATGATGTTACAATAGGAAGCCTTTTTATCCGAATTCTCTATTCCTACCCATGTGCCGTCATGAGCATATCTAACGGCCGTTTTAAGATCAGCTGTAAGATATAATGGAATTGCCTGGTCCCTTTCATAACCGTAAGCGTCTTGTATTTCATGATATTTGTCAATCGAATGATTTTCAACGACCGGAGCAAGTCCTTTTATATTTTTGTAATTAGTGAGTATTCCGAATTTATGATTTGTGTTTTCAAAAGCCTCAATCTTATTTAATGCAGAATCTATTTTATTCCATTGTATGACGTGCATCTTTTTGTTAACATAGGTAGTATCCTTTAATGTATACTTTGTATAAGTCAGGTCTTTTTTTATAGTAGCGGCATCGGTGTTATTGTGAGACCCGATGGTAAGCATTAAAAACAAAGAACTGTAAATGCATTTTTTTGTGTTCAAAACGAGTCTAGGATGTTTATTGGTGAACATAAGTTAGTTTATTATTATAGTTAATTCTAAAATCTATAGATTTGAAACTTATATTCTTAAAATGCATTCATATCCTAAAAATCAAAATCAGGAAAAGGTAATAAAAGTTGACACTCCGGTTCGGATTTTCTATACGGCAAAGAAAGCGAAAGCCCAAGTAAACGTACACCTTTTTCGACTATAATTATTTCATCAAGCAATTCGAAAGCAAGTTCTAGAATATCAGTAGCCTCATCTAATACTCTATTAACAGTCTTGCTTTTACTTTTGATTGAGAAATCTTTATATTTAACTTTTAGGGTAAGTGTTTTTGACTTAAAATTATTCCGTTCGATACGTTTCATTAAGTCCGGAAGTAATATATTTAATTCTTCTTTCATCTCGCTGATTGAATAAAGATCTTCTTCAAAAGTATTCTCACATCCGACAGATTTGCGGATATAGGTATTCTCAACCTGCCTATGATCTATTCCTCTGGAAAACTGATAGTACAGTAACCCTTGTTTTCCAAAATGGTGAGAAAGAAAATGAATATCTTTGGATCTGAGTTCAAAACCATTAGTTATTCCAAGTTTTTTCATTTTCTCAGCCGTAACTTTACCAACTCCCCAGAATGTTTCTATCGGTAAGTCTAATAAAAACTTATCAACTGCATCCGGATGAATGATACATAGACCATCGGGTTTACGATAATCTGAAGCAAGTTTTGCTAAAAACTTATTATAGGATACTCCGGCTGATGCTGTTAAATCTAACTCAGTTTTTATGCGCTGTTTGATTTCAGCAGCTATGTGCATTGCCAAAGCGATATTTTTTTTATTGATAGTGACGTCCAGAAAAGCTTCATCATATGAAAGAGGTTCTATCAGATCGGTATAATCAGAAAAAATTTCATGTATTTGTCTTGAAACTTCTCTGTAAGCATTCATTCTCGGATTTACAAATATGGCATGCGGACATAAAGACTTAGCTTTTAAGCCGGGCATTGCTGAACGTATTCCATATTTCCGGGCTTCGTAACTGGCTGCCGATACGACACCTCGAGCTTCAGATGAGCCTACAACAACGGGTTTCCCTTTGAGTTCAGGGAAATCTCTTTGTTCGACTGATGCATAAAAGGCATCCATATCAATATGTATAATTTTTCGTAAATCCATTATTGCAAAGCTATAAATTTCCTGACTAATTTGCTCTTGAAGTTATTTGAAATAGAGTAAAAAAATAAGTTGGTATCTGAATCTTTTTACCTGGAAGTTTGTTTCTTTTTAATATAGGTGACAGAAAATTTAAATAAAAATAAACTATGAGAGATTTTGCAGCGATTAGACGCGAATACGTTAAAGGGAGACTTGAACGTAAAGATTTAGATATTAATCCGATTAGTCAATTAAAAAAATGGATCGATGAAGCTATTGCTGCCGGAGAGATAGAACCGACTGCGATGAATCTGGCAACTGTAGATAGTCATAAAATTCCTCATGTCCGAACTGTTCTTCTGAAAGATATTACTTCTGAAGGATTAGTCTTTTTTACAAATTATCAAAGTAACAAAGGTCGACAAATCGAGCAAAATCAATTTGTTGCAGTAAATATATTTTGGCCGATACTCGAAAGACAAATCAGAGTTGTTGGTAAGGTAAAGAAAACCTCACCTGAAGTAAGTGACATGTATTTTAATATCAGACCTGAAAATAGCAGGATAGGGGCATGGGCTTCTCCTCAAAGTCGGGTGGTTGACGATAAATGGGTCGAAATGCAATATGAAATGTATAGTGTAATGGAGCAAGAGAAAGAATTGATAAGACCGTCACACTGGGGCGGATATATTATTGAGCCTTTTGAATTTGAATTCTGGCAGGGAAGACCTAATAGACTACACGATCGATTTGTCTATTTGAAGGATGTCGATAAAAATTGGAGTATTGATAGATTGGCCCCTTGATTCAATCAGATTTAGAAAGCGGGAAATCAGATAGAATTTCTCACAGGTTAAATCTTTTATTCGTATTATTTGCGCTAAGGAGGATTATTTGCAGGTAGTGTGGAGTATGTGGGATTTATCCTTCTTTTCTGCGAATTTAAGCATACCGGATTTTGATAGGTATGAAAAATAATTTTCATACCTATGAAGTTTTAATTTGATACCTATGAAAAAATATTTTAATACGTATGAAAAATCCAATATGCTCTTGCATTGATTTATAATGATATAAGTAGTGTTGCGGAATATCTTATATCAGATTTAGTTGACATGCCAATTCATAAAGCCTAATTTATTTTACAGAAGCATAGTCTTATTTCTTTTAAGGATTTTATAATCAAGGCACATTTACAGAGGTTGGACAAACTCGATAAATGTGCCTTGATTTTGTTGCTTTGTAAGATTAACTTATAAATTACTTACACTCGGATTAATCTTATTGGAAGGATAGAAACTGTCTATTAAACGATCGAGTTCAATTAAGTTTAATTTCCCTTTACTACCATTAGGTTCATTATATTCGATTTCCTGTTTATTTTCGAAGAAAGCTTTTTCTTTAAGCTTCTTCAGGTGGTAGGACAAATGTATATATGGCTCTAATTTGATATGTTGATTTTTACCGGCTTCTATAAAACCTTTGATTATACCAAGTGTATAGGTGTCCGGAACTTTATTATAGACCTGTAGCATTTTATTCCAGCTAACCATTGAGTTAGGTGCAAGCTTACGGGATTGGTCATAAAGTTTTAATCCGTCTAAATATTTTTTCTCGGCAATTTTAATATCTCCTCTCGCTTTAAGTATTTCATAAACGATATTTTTAGGTGGCTCTATCAGCTGCTCGCATTGAGCGAGAATGTAAGCTGAGCTATCAGTAAGACTTTGCGCAGTAAGAGCCTTTGAAAATAACAGAGAATTTTCTACATCCCCGTCATTTAATTTATAAGCAATATTTAAAATATCGGCAGCTTCGATAATACTATCTTTTGCTAATAGTGAAGCTCCTAAATATTTATAGTTCGTATAGCTCAAATCGCCTTTATCGATTTGATTTCGGAAGATTTTTGAAGCTTTACCATAATCTTTCATCATAAAATATGCTTTCCCTTTAGTGGCCCACATTTTAATGGATTCGGGATTGTACGCTAATGTCGTATCACATATAGTTATAACACGCTTAGGGTCTCCTTCCAGAATAAAGATTAAGTTGGAGAGGTTTTCCGAAATCTGATCGTTTTCAGGGTTAAGACGATGAGCTTCAGATAATGAATATATCGCACGTGCTTTATCATTAATCTTTAAGTAGCAATCGGCTAAAGCGATTTGGATCGATATATTAGACGGATAATTGAATGCAATTTTTTCAAGAATACTTAATGCATCTATATGATTCTCCTCTTCACGCAGGATAGATGCTAATTGATAGTTAGCAAAATAATTTCCAGGGTCGGCATCTATTATGTCAATATACAGATCTTTGGCTTGAGCTTTTTTACCCAATAAAGATGAAACACGGGCAAAGGAGCCTTTTATATCTAAAAGATTCGGGTCTATTTTCAGAGCTTGCTCATACCATTGATAAGCTTTTCTGTAATCATTCAATCCTTCATATGCTTGAGCAATCTGAGTAATCAACTTTAGATTAGAAGAATCCTGACTGGAGAAATTAATTGCATTTTTGACTATTACCTCATATTGCCTATTACGTAAAGCCGAATCAAAATCTTTTGTTTGGGCTACGATTACTTGGATGGTAAGGAGTAACAGGATAACGCACGTTGTTCTCATATTGATATTATTTAGGTTATACTTATATAGTAAATCACTATAAGACTGGAATCAGTTTCAGAATTCGTATGATGAGTATTTCTTATAGCAATGACATCAAACTGCCAAAAGCGGATCTGTCAGTAGATCCGCTTTTGCGTTTTATTTTTTTAGTTTGATAATGAGAACACCATTTTTAGCTTTGTCTCCATATTTTTCTTTGGCTGCCTCGCCTTTTAAAACGGAGATTTCGTTAACAGTATCGCGATTGATCTTTTTCAGATCTTCTTGTGATATTTCTTTCCCATCAACAATTATCAGTGGCGGGTTCTCAGTAGAGTTTAAGTCTAGCGTCGGTACAGTAATTGGGGCTTTTTTTGTATTATCTGTAGCACCATATCCAACAACGACGACATCATTTTTTTTAGCTTTTACCGGGGATGCATTTTCCTCCTTTTCAGGTCCTTGTAGTCTGAATGTAATCGGAACAGTGTACATTACATTGACTTTTTGACCTTTTTGTTCGCCAGGAATCCATTGTGGCATTGCATTTACAACACGTATAGCTTCCTGATCAAGAGAAGGATCAACACCTTTTCGTATAATTGGATCAACGATTTTACCAGTTTTATCGACTGTAAAAGTAACAATAACGCGACCTTGTATTCCATTCTCTTGTGCAACTACCGGATATTTTAATGTGCGGGCAATAAACTTCATCATCTCTGTTTCACCACCAGGGAATTGAGGCATTTTTTCTACGACCATGAACTTCTGATCAGTAGATGTGCTAGATTGAGCATTTGTTGCTTCAGTGCTGGCAGCTGGTTTTGGAATATTAAAATTGATTGGAAGAGTGTATTTAACTCTTACTTTTTGTCCACGCTGTTCACCAGGGATCCAGTTAGGCATGGATTGTACAACGCGTATAGCCTCTGCATCAATAGAAGGGGAAACGCCTCTATTAATTTCCGGATCTACCACTTTTCCATTTTTATCAATGACAAAGCTTATAATGACACGGCCTTGCTTGTTTTCTTTTACCGCATCTTCCGGATATTTGACATTTTTGGCAATAAACTTCAGTAATTCATTTACTCCTCCCGGGAATACAGGCATCTTTTCTACAACTGCAAAAGTTTGCTCATTTTGTGGAGTTTGCTCAGAAATTACTGCTTCTGAAATCAATGTCGGTTTTTCAATTAATGTTTCTGTAAACGAGCTGACCAGATTAGTTGCCTGACGAGCCATTAATTCGATATTGCTTACGAAAAGCAATGATAATGTAAGGGGTGCGAAAATAGCATATTTTACTCCCCATTTTTTTGATGTCCGATTCTTGTTCATCATACGAATTCTGTTTTTTAATGGTAATACTTGAAAGTTATTTGAAATTTTTGCTGCAGCCTTTGTATAAGTCAATGCCAGAAGATGGTATTGATAGTGACGTACATCATGCCCGACTTCCAGAACAGAGTCATCGGCTAAGTACTCAAGGTTTTGTCTGATCTCCCGGTTCAATAACCATACGAATGGATTAAACCAAAGGATAATACAAATCAATTCAGATATAATCGTATCAAATGAATGGTATTGTTTAGCATGAGTAATTTCATGTGTCAGAATTTCATCCAACTCTTCAGAATTGTGTTTCTCAGGATTAATGAAAATCCATTTGAAAAAGGAGAACGGGGCACAATCACCTTTTAAACAATAGCAATTTATACCGTTAAGATGAATTTGAGGCGATTTAAACCGTATGATCAGAATGCTAATCAGGTCAGTTAGGAAACGGATTAATAAAATCGATATACCGATACCATAAATAATATATAGGTAATCAGTTAATGTGAGACTTGTCTCGGCAGGAGCAGATATGTAAAAATCATTCATCAAAACCGAGTATGACTCAACTACTTCTGTGACGTCCGTCTTTTCTGAAATCCAGTTCTGAAAATTCAGAAGCGGATAGGTAAAAGCAATCAGATAGAAACTTAGTAATGCACTCCTGCGCATTTTAAAGAATGTATCACGGTTGAAAAATAATCGGTAAAAACCAAAGAAAAGTATGATACCGATGTTTACTTTCAGGAAATAGATTAAAAAGGGATTCATAGTTTTATTGCTCTTCTGGTTTTACTTATTATCCTTCCTTTTCTCAATCATATCAATAATTTCTTTTAAGTCATCAGGTGAAATATTTTGCTCTTTGGCAAAAAAGGAAACCATTGATTTATAAGAATCCGAAAAATAATTTTTTACAAGTTTCGAAAGAAAGGATTTTTTATACTCTTCCTCACTTATCTGTGGGGAGTATTGATAGGTATTACCTATTCTCTTAGCTTTAATATATGCCTTTCTTTCGAGATTTTTAAATATAGATGCAACTGTCGTGTATGGAGGTTGAGGTTCATCATAGGTTTGTACGATATCTTTTACCAAACACTCATTAAGTTTCCAGATGCGTTGCATAACATCTTCTTCTTGTGCTGTAAGTCTTTCCATATAGTTTGTTATTATTCTGTTTATTACGAGAACATCGCAAAGCTACGAAAAGTTCGTAAATAGCAAACAGTCTCGCTGTTAAAATATATAAAATAAATAATTTCGTAAAAAAATGCGCCTGTATCAAGAGCGTATAACTTATTGATAAATAGATTAAAACCCTTCTGGTAAAGGGATGAAAGTTTTTTTTTATAATCTACGAAAAATTCGTATTAACATCTATCATTTAAATGAAATACCTTGTAAAGATAATGTTATGAGGTATTAATAGAAATGAATTCCTGTTGTCAATGTTCTGTCATTTTTCACAGATACTTTTGCCGGTGTAAAGAATGAAGAAAATAACCAATGAACAGAATTATGAAACTATTAATTAAAACAGCTTTACTATTTATACTGACTCTTTTTGTTACCGAGCTTTATGGAGCTGACGATAAGGTGACAGAAAAGAAGAATACAAATGCTAAAATGGGATGTATTCAGGGAGTCGTAGTAGATAAAGAGTTTAATGAGACACTTCCTGGTGCTGCTATTCAGATTATAGGGAGTACAGGGGGTACAATTACAGATATAGATGGATTGTATAAATTAGAGAATCTGGCACCTGGAGAATATAAACTTCGTTTTACATATATATCCTATGAGCCCATTGAAATGGGAAGTGTCAAGGTTGAAGGTGGAAAAATAACAGAAATAAATGTAGAATTAGGTAAGAATAATGTAGTGCTGAATGAAGTAGCAGTCATAGCCAGAAAGCGGACAGATGGTGAAGGGGCTTTGCTTTTAGAAAGAAAGCTGGCAACTGTAGCAGTCGAAAGCATGGGAGCTAAAGAAATGTCTTTGAAAGGTATTTCTAATGTGGAAGATGGCGTGAAGAAGATTACGGGAATTTCAACTTCTGGCTCTAATCAGGTGTTTGTTCGCGGCTTGGGAGACAGATACAGTATCACAACATTGAATGGTTTGACGATTGCTTCTCCGAATCCGGACTACAAATTAATTCCTTTGAACTTATTTGCTTCTTCAGTAGTAAATAATATCCGTGTTTCCAAAGTATATAATCCCAGTGCATTTGGAGATTATGCGGGTGCACATATAGATGTAGAGACGCGTGAGAATCAAAAAGGTACTTATTTAACTTTAGGAGTATCTACAGGAATGAACACAGGAACGACATTTAAGGAGTTTCGTTCAGCAGATATGCCCGGAAGTGTGTATTGGGGATTTAACCGGCGTATGGTTTTACCGGAAGATGTGAAAAATATGTTGCCAAAGGATTTTTCGAAATTAAAGAAAAGTCCGTTTAATACGAATTTCTCGTCTTCAGCCCGAAATGCAGCACCGGAATTGGGCTTGAATCTTGAAGGAGGTCATAACTTTCAATGGGGTGAGCAAAAGTTGTCATTGATGTTTAGTGCTCAATTTTCTAATGACTATACAACTTATACAGATGCTTTTCAGTCAACATTGACAGCTCAGGGAGTAATGCTTGATGCTTTTACTTCGGATAAATGGAATTACTCGACGACAGCAACTGCTTTCGGTCAGGTCGGATATACGATTAATGAGAGAAACAGATTAGGTTATAATGTGCTTTATGTAAATAAAACCGAAGATAATTATGCCACTCGTGAAGGGTTTGATGCTGAAGGGATGCCGATATTAGCGAATAACTCTGTGTACAGAATTTATAATCTGTTGAATAATCAGTTGTTTGGTGTTCACGATTTAGGGTCAAGGTGGAATTTGAACTGGCGTGGAGCTTTTGGTAAAACAAGTAGTGATGAGCCGGATCGACGTCAGATTATCTATGTGAAAAATGATAAAGGAGATTATGAGCTTTTTAAATTAAATCAGCAGGAGACTTCCCGTTTTTTTGGCGAACTTGATGAGAAGGAGTGGAGTGGTAATGCTTATTTGAGTTTCTTTCCTCAAGAACTAAGTGATCCAAAGAATAAGATACGTTTGGGTGTTGCTTATAAACAGAAGAATCGGGATTTTGAGTCATATAATTTTTATTACAATTTGAAGGATATTGATCCTGTTATTACAGATATTTATGACCCATCCTTTATAAATGATGCAAATATAGCTAACGGTTCTGTTTCGATTAAAAAAGTGAGTCTGCCAAGAAATAATTATTACGCCGATAGTCAGACAGGAGGAGCGTTTGTCGATTTTGAATATCTGATCGGACAAAAGTGGTTCCTATCGGGAGGTTTGAGATATGAATATGCTAATCAAACTGTAAGATACTGGACTGATGCCGGGAAGGAAATGAAAGCAGAGCTAAAATCAAATGATTTGTTTCCGGCATTAAATGTAAAATATATGCTTACAGAGAAACAAAACTTATTCTTTAGCGCTTCCAGAACAGTGACAAGACCTTCTTTTATTGAGATGTCTCCTTTTGAATATAAAGAGTCATATGGAGGTTCTGCTATCAGAGGATATGCCGATTTGAAAAATGGTTATAACTATAATGTAGATTTAAGATATGAAATATATCCGTCAGCAGGAGATTTGATTTCGGTTTCAGGTTACTACAAATTACTTGATTCACCGATAGAACGTGTACAGGAATATGCAGGAGCCGCGATTAATACATTTAGAAATGTAAAGCAAGGACAAGTGGCCGGAGTAGAGCTTGAGTATAAGAAAAGTATTACACAAAATCTGCGTGTTGGTTTTAATGGCTCTTATATTTATACACATATTCAGTTGCCTGAAGGCGGAGTTTATACAGATACAAAGAGAAACTTACAAGGTGCTTCTCCTTATTTAATCAATGCAGATATTAACTGGATACCTTATCGTCGTGATGAATCAAATCTTTCTATGGCGCTAGTTTATAATTTACGCGGACCAAGAATTCATTCTGTGGGTATAAACGGAGTAGGTAATGTTGTAGAGCAGGCATTGAATACATTGGATTTTAATTTGATTTATCAGATGTCCAAATCCATACAAATGAAGCTTCAAGCGAAAAATTTATTGAATAGTGAATATAAGTTTAAGCAAGAAGTTGCAGATACGGGGGAGTCAAAAATCGTAGAGCGATATAAAAAAGGGACTAGTTTCAATATAGGTTTTAATTATACATTCTAAAATATCAATACGTTCATTTTATTAACGTAATCAAAAACATTATGAAAAAGAATTTTATGTATTTAGGTACAAGATCAATGATTGCAATGCTATCAGTAGCCGGGTTTATAGGTTGTTCAGAGAGTTCGACGGATAATCCTACTAAAACTGAGGATGATTATGTATTATCCGGTGAGTTAAGTTCAAAAAAAGAGCTTAAGGCAGGAGAGGTTTATGTACTTAAAGGTGGTTATCATGTTAAGAACGGAGGATTGCTTAAAATTAATGAAGGAGTAACGATTTTGTCAGAAGATGATGGTGATGTAGATTATATATTGATTGAGCAGGGAGGTATGATTGATGCTCAGGGAACTTCAAGTAAACCTATTGTAATGACTTCGGATCTGAAAGAGCCGGGTGCATGGGGTGGGTTACATATATGCGGACGAGCTCCGATTAATCTGGAAGGTGGAAGTGGAAAATCAGAAATCGGAGATGCCCAATTCGGAGGTTCAGATGAAACGGATAACTCAGGTACATTGCGATATATTCGTTTGGAATATACTGGTTATGCATTTTCTGAGGAGAAAGAGTCCAATGGTGTAACTTTCTACGGAGTCGGAAGAGGTACGAAAGTAGAATACTTACAAGCTTATAAAGGAGCAGACGATGGTTTTGAATGGTTCGGAGGAACAGTAAATGCTAAATATCTGGTTTCTTCAGGTTCGGAAGATGATTCGTTTGACTGGACTGATGGATGGAAAGGTTATGGTCAGTTCTGGGTTGCACAACAGGGAGCAGAAGGAGATTGTTTAATTGAGGCTGATAATCGATCAAGTAATACGACACTGACTCCGGTGTCTAATCCAACAATAGCAAACTTAACGTTGATTGGTAATAATTCTACAACTTCAAAAAGGGGAGCCAGATTTCGTGCCGGTACTTATGTAAAGATGTATAATACATTAATTACAGGGAAACCTGAAGCTGTTACAACAGAAACTGCTGAAACTGAGTCCAGCTTTGTGAACGGGAATTCAGAGATTCTGTTTACGGAAGTTGCGACGATCTTCAAATCGGGAGTTGCTGGCTTATCTCAGGCTGAAGGAAATGCAGAAGGTGTGGAGTTAAGCTTTTCAAAAGGATACGTAGGGATAAAAGAAGGAGGTAAAGATATGTCATCTGTTGATGCATTTTTTACACCAACAAGTTATAAAGGAGCAGTAGATCCTGATAACGATTGGACAAAAGGATGGACAAAAGCTTTGTAAAAATAATATTCGGATAGGAATTATATAATGCTAACACAATAGTAAGCTTTTGTGTTAGCATTTTTTTCTTATTATATTGTATATCAATGTATTTAAAGTAGGTGAAATAGCAAATTTTTCTTATTATATTGTATATCAATGTATTTAAAGTAGGTGAAATAGCAAAATGATATATTAATAGTATTGATTGATAAGATCTGTTGAAAAAAATATATGAAAAAGTTATTGTTTATCGAAAAAAGAATTACATTGCGGCAGAATTCAGAGATGAGGATTGAAGAATTCATCTATGAATATTTGAGACTAATAACCCATGTGTAAAATGAAGTTATTCATTTTAATACAGAAATCTAAAGAACGAAAAACCATTAATAAGCCATGAGGACTTTTGACCTGATCGTAATAGGGGGTGGACCTGCAGGATATGTAGGAGCAATAAGAGCTGCCCAATTAGGAATGAAAGTAGCATTAGTTGAAAAACAAAACATAGGGGGTACATGCCTGAATTGGGGTTGTATTCCGACTAAAGCATTATTACATTCATCAGAATTATATAAGGAGGCATCGACCGGAGAAAACTGTGGTGTTTCAGCTACTGTATCTTATGATATAGAGAAAGCTTATACTTATAAAGATCAAATAGTAAGTAAACTGAAAAAAGGAATTGAAGGTTTGCTTAAAGCCAATAAAGTTGAGATTATTGAAGGGCTGGCAACGTTTGCAGATATACATTCAATATTGATAAACGGCGAACTGTATGGTGCAGATAAGTTTTTGATAGCAACCGGATCTTCCGTAGCTACCATTCCAATCAAAGGAATTGAGCTAACAGTAAATAGTAATGACGTTACCTCTGTTCCTACTATTGGGGAGCGTATAGCTATTATTGGAGGAGGCGTTATCGGAGTGGAGTTTGCCTCTCATTATCTTAATTTAGGTAAGGATGTAACCATTTTCGAGTTTCAGGATCAGATAGTGTCAGTTTTAGATGATGATTTAATAAGACACCTGACTATGCACATGAAAAAAGAAGGTGCAAAGCTTAAAGTAAAAACAGAAGTATTAGCCATATCAAAACACGAAGAACAATTCACACTTGAATATAAATCCAAAGATAAAGTTGAAACAGAGGTATATGATCTCGTAATTTCATGTGTCGGGCGTAAGCCTAATACTGAAGGATTGGGTTTGGATCTACTCAGTATAGATATGTATCGGGGTGCTGTTGTAATTAATAAGTATATGCAGACATCTATTCCAACCATTTATGCCGCAGGAGATGTGACGAACAAGATTCAACTGGCACATTTTGCCTCAGCACAAGCTATAGCAGCTGTTGAGCATATGGCGGGTGTATCTGTGTCACAAGATCTGCATATTGTTCCGGGGTGTATTTATACTACTCCAGAAGCAGCTTATGTGGGATTAAATGAAAGAGATTGTAAGGATGATGTAGTTGTCTCGAAATATATGATGGCCGGCAATGGTAAGTCAATGATTATGGGGCAGGACAGAGGTTTTATTAAGACCATTTTCGATGCCCGTACAGGTGTTTTAATCGGAGCTCAAATGCTTGGAGCTAACGCAACAGAACTTATTCATGAATATGCTGTGGCTATTGCTAACCAACTGACTGCACATGATATAAGTAAAACCATTCATGCGCATCCGACAGTTGCAGAAAGCTTGTTAGAATGTGTAGAAGAAAGTATGGGCAAGGCTATCCATACCATGCCGAAAAGAAAATAAAAGACTTTAAATCAAAATAATCAAATGAATACGCCAAAAAGAACAAGTTTGTATAATGCTCATGTAAAACATGGAGGCAAAATTGTTGAATTTGCAGGATATGAATTGCCAATTCAATATGAAACAGGGATTATAACAGAACATAATGCAGTCAGAAATGCAGCAGGTCTCTTTGATGTTTCCCATATGGGAGAATTTATGGTAGAGGGATCGGGTGCAATTGAAACAATTAATAACCTGATAACAAATGATGTTGCTCTGATGACACCAGGTGGTGTGATCTACTCATTAATGTGTAATGAAAAAGGTGGCGTTGTTGATGATTTATTAGTTTATAAATTTACTGATACGCGTTTCCTGTTAGTTGTCAATGCTGCTAATATAGCGAAGGATTATAAATGGGTAGAAGAACATTTACTGACAAATACAACTCTGAGAGATATTTCAGAAGAAGTTGGGCAGATCGCATTACAAGGACCTAAGTCTGAAGAAGTGCTAAGTAAATTATTGCCGGTAGAACAACAACCGTCGAAAAATTATACATTCGTTGAAACGAAAATTTTAGGTGTTGATTGTATTTTATCAAGAACCGGGTATACCGGAGAAGACGGATTTGAAATATATTGTGATCCGTCTAAAATAGAGCCGATTTTTGAGGCATTATTAAAAGCAGGTGAAAAAGATGGTGTTATACCATGTGGTTTAGGCTGTCGTGATACCTTGCGTTTTGAAGCGGGAATGCCATTGTACGGACATGAATTAAGTGATACTATTCCTGCAAATGAAGTAGGATTGGGCTTTTGTATTAAAATGTCTAAGCCTCAGTTTATAGGGAAAGACGCATTAGAGTCACATCCGGCTAAATATATACGTCGCGGAGTAATTCTAACAGATAAAGGGATTGCTCGCGAGCATGCTTTGGTCTTTAAAGAAGGACGTGAAGTCGGATATGTCACTACCGGTACTTTCTCTCCTACAAATAATGTTGCTATGGCAATGGTCCGTGTAGAAAAAGGATTAGATTCGCCTGTAGAAATAGAAGTGAGAAACAAAAGATTGAAAGCGGATTTTATTAAATTACCATTTATACAAAAGAATAACAACAAATAACTAAGACTATGGAAGTTAAAGCAAATTTACAGTATGCGAAATCTCATGAGTGGGTATTGATTGAAGGCTCAAAAGCTAAGATAGGAATTTCAGATTTTGCACAACATGCATTAGGAGATGTCGTATATATCTCTATACCAGAAGAAGGAGATACGGTTGTTGCTGGAGAACCTTTTGCTGATGTTGAAAGTGTGAAGGCTGCATCTGACATTTATTCTCCTGTTACAGGAACAGTAGTGGCTGTAAACGAAGTATTGAATGATACACCGGCCTTATTGAATGAAGATCCTTACGGAGCTTGGATTATAGAGGTTGAAGTAGGATCACTTTCAGATGATTTAATGGATGCTGGTCAGTATGAAGCTTATTGTGCAGAGCAATAAAAATAGTTAGTGTTATACTTTAAAGATGAGGTGTAAGAAACCTCATCTTTTAAAACCTTATTTCTATGTCAAAATACACTCCACATACCGGGCAGGATATAGATGTCATGCTCAGAGAAATAGGCTTGAATACAGTATCTGAACTGTTTCAGGATATTCCGGATGAATTAAAAGTAAAAGGCGATTTAAAACTTAATATTCCTGATGGTTTAAGCGAAATGGAAACATTACGCCTATTTAAGGATATCGCTTCAAAGAATAAAGTTTATTGCTCTATATTCAGAGGAGCAGGTGCATATAATCATTATATACCGTCATCGGTAAATAATATAACTTCCCGTGCAGAGTTTCTGACAACTTACACACCGTACCAAGCTGAAATCAGTCAGGGTGTACTACAATCTATTTTTGATTTTCAGACAATGATGTGTGAATTGACCGGTCTTGATGTTTCAAATGCTTGTGTCTATGACGGAGCAACAGCAGCTGCTGAAGCTTGTAAAATGACATTGGATAAAAAGAAAGATCATATCTATGTTTCAAGTGCGATCAATCCGCAAGTATTACAAGTTATTCGTACTTATCTTCATCCATTGGATATAGAAGTAAGAATGGTTCCTGTAATAGATGGTAAAACAGATTTAGAATATCTTTCTTATGCGTTAAATGAAAACACAGCTTGCTTCTATATGGAGCAGTTGAATTTTTATGGGTTAATTGAGAATGCTAAAGATTTCGGAGCTGTTTGTCAGGATAGAAAAATTAAATTTATACTAGGTTTTAACCCGATAGCAGCTGCGTTATTACCATCGGCATCGGAATGTAAAGCAGATATAGCTGTAGGAGAAGGTCAACCTTTAGGTTTACCATTGTCTTTCGGAGGACCATATTTAGGTATAATGACCTGTACAAGTGCTTTAATGCGTAAGTTACCGGGACGTATCGTGGGTGAAACAGTTGATACACATGGAAAAAGAGCATTTGTGTTGACTCTTCAGGCACGCGAACAGCATATTAAACGTGAAAAATCAACATCAAGTATATGTTCAAACGAAGCCTTATGCGCTATGCGAGCTGCTGTTTATCTGTCAACAGTAGGAACTCGCGGATTGGAACAGGTCGCTCAACAATGTCTCAATCGGGCTCATTATTTGGCAGATCAGTTATGTACGATCAAAGGTATAAGAATGAGATTTCATGGAGAGTTTTTCCACGAATTCGTGACGGTGTCAGATGTGTCAGCCTCAAGGATTTTAGAAATATGTGATGAACATCAAATATTAGCCGGATATCCGGTAGGTGAAAATGAAATCTTATGGTGTGCGACAGAGATGAATAGTAAAGCCGATATTGATTATCTGGTGAAATGTATAAAAGACGCGCTTAAATAAAAATACCTATGAAACTATTATATGAATTGTCAAAGGAAGGAAGAAATAGTTTCCAACTTCCAACTGATGGTATAAAGGATTATACATTATGTGAGAAAAGAACTTCGCATGTGCGTTTACCAGACGTAGCAGAGATTGATCTTCATAGGTATTATCAGGCATTAAGTAAAAGGGTACATTGTATAGAATCAGGCTTCTATCCTTTGGGTTCATGTACAATGAAATATAATCCTAAGATCAATGATGTTGTGGCTTCATTACCTGGCTTTGCAGAGATACATCCGCTACAGGATCTTAGCACTGTAAAAGGAGCGGTTGAAGTATATGAGTTATTGAATAGAGGACTATGTGAAGTAACGGGGATGGATGCGATGTCATTTCAACCTGCAGCAGGAGCACATGGTGAATTTACAGCCCTTTTAGCTATACGTGCTTATCATCATCATCATAGTGATTTTGCACGAACTAAAGTTATTATTCCGGACTCGGCCCATGGAACCAATCCTGCAAGTGCAGTTATGGCTGGTTTTGAAGTGGTTTCGATACCTTCAACACCCGAGGGGTTTGTTGATATTGAGGCCTTAAAGAAAGTAGTAGGGAAAGATACAGCAGCCTTAATGCTTACAAACCCGAATACTCTGGGTAAATTTGAAAAAGGAATAAAAGAAATTACAAACATTATTCATGAGCATGGCGGATTGGTATATTATGATGGTGCTAACTTAAATGCAGTAATGGGTATTGTTCGTCCGGGTGATATGGGATTTGATATTGTCCATTTGAACCTTCATAAAACGTTCTCTACGCCACATGGTGGAGGAGGTCCAGGGAGTGGTCCTATCGGATGTAAGAAAATATTAGTACCGTTCCTTCCAAAAACAGAGCTGCCATATCGATGTGGAACTGAAGAACAATTTGATTCGGTTGGTAAGGTCCGTTCTTTTCATGGTAACTTCCTGGTTTCACTCCGAGCATTGGTCTATATGATCACTTTGGGCGGTAAAGGCTTGAGAAATGCCAGTGAGATGGCCGTTCTTAATGCAAATTATCTTTATAAAAAATTAGCGCCATTGTATGGAGAAACAGCAGATACAATTTGTATGCACGAATTTATAGTGAGCGCTGAGTCAATTAATAAGGAAATTGGAGTTAGAGCTATAGATATAGCGAAAGGTATGATGGATAAAGGGGTCCATCCGCCAACAATCTATTTCCCGCTGATAGTAAAAGAAGCTATGATGTTTGAACCAACAGAAACAGAAAGTTTGGATACATTAAATGAGGTAGCTGAAAAAATGAAAGAAATTATTGGTGAAGCGTACGCGGATCCTCAGGCATTGCACGATGCTCCTAAATCTACTCCGATTGGGCGTGCTGATGAAGTAATGGCTGCGAGAAATCTGATTTTGAGATATCGTTTTCATTAGTATTTTGACTGGTTTATAAAATGGTTGTCCCGCTCTTTCTAAAAAATGATGAAAGAGCGGGATCTTTTTTTATATTTGTATCAAACTATCTGAATAAAATATTTAATACATGCTTAAAGTACTTGAAGTTCAAGAAGCTACTGAGGAATTATATGCTGTTGCTTCAAATCTGATGATACAACTAACCAATAATAATGAATTGACATATCAAAAATTTCAAGAAATAATAGATGCGGATACTTCGGTTCTTCTTTTTTTGAAAATTGACAATTGTTTTATTGGAATGACAACTCTTACATATTATCAGACATTGAGTGGTATAAAAGGCTGGATAGAGGACGTTATAGTTGACGAGAAATTCAGAGGAAAAGGATATTCGGTAAAACTATTGGAAGAGGCAATTGTTTTTGCACGTAATAAAGGTGTAGAAAAACTAATGCTTACATCTCGACCAACACGTGTAGCTGCAAATAATTTATATAGAAAAATAGGTTTCTCACAAAGAGAGACGAATGTTTATATAATGGATTTGAATGTATAATTATAGGTTTTATTATGAATCTTCTTGTATTCTTGATGAAAATTATATTTATTTCTATGAATTGTTTGTATTGCTGATAAAATATTTATATTTGTAAAACATTAAAAAGATGTGTGATGAAAAAAGAAATTGAAAGAAAATTCTTAGTGGTAGGTGAGTATATGGATTTTAGCATTCGACATACCCACATCATACAAGGTTATATATCATCTCTTCCTGAAAGGACTGTACGCATACGGATAAGAGATGATAAAAGTTTTTTAACTATAAAGGGGCTGGGAACAGATGGTGGTATGAGCCGTTTTGAATGGGAAAAGGAGATTCCTTTAGAGGAAGGAATGTCTCTTCTCAACTTATGTGAGCCGGGATCTATAATAGATAAAATAAGATATGAAATACCTCTTGATAAAGATCATGTTGCAGAGGTTGATGAGTTTAAAGGCGAAAATGAGGGGCTTGTGTTAGTGGAGGTTGAGCTTCAAAGTATTTATGATAAATTTGAGGTGCCTTCCTGGTTTGGTGAAGAAGTAACCGGAGATATCCGATACTATAATAGCATGTTAGCAAAGAGACCTTATAAATTGTGGAAAAGTAAATGATTAATCAAATGTTAGAATTTTTTTCAAATCTAAATTTTGGAGACATTGTTACAATCTTTCTGGCTTTATTTGCTTTGATTGATATAACAGGAAGTCTTCCTATTATAATAGGACTTAAGAATAAGGGAAAGGGTTATCATCCGGAGAAAGCAGCAATCATATCTTTGATTGTTTTGCTTCTTTTTCTGTTTGTCGGTGAATCATTACTGAATCTTTTTGGTGTTGACATACGTTCTTTTGCAGCAGCAGGTGCATTAATTTTATTTGTTATGGCAGCAGAAATGATATTTGGTTTTGAAATTATTAAAAATGACTCACCTGATGGTCAATCAACAATTGTTCCTTTGGTGTTTCCTCTTATAGCTGGAGCAGGGACATTTACAGCCTTGATTTCAATGAGATCAACCTATCACATGATAAATATAATAATCGCGTTATTATTGAATATAATAATCGTTTATATTGTATTGAAAAAAGTGAATATTATAGAGTATATTCTAGGAAAAGGGGGAGTTTATGTTTTACGTAAATTCTTTGGAATTGTTTTGCTGGCAATATCTGTGAAACTTTTTGTGTCGAATATTTGGTATTTACTAAATAGTATAGAATAGAGAATCCTTTAATACTACCTGAATTATTATAATTTGAGCACGCATGAATTATTTGAAATTTGACAAAACCTTATTAATTAATCTGGAGCAATCACTTCATCGGGAGTTATTGCGTACGAATAAATCAGGCGCTTATCATTGCACGACAATTGTAGATTGTAACACACGTAAGTACCATGGTCTATTAGTAATTCCTGTGCCAACTATCGACGAAGAAAATCATGTTCTTCTTTCGTCTTTAGATGAGACTGTTATTCAGCATGGCGCGGAATTTAATTTAGGATTACATAAATATGATGGCGATCATTATTCTCCTAATGGACATAAATACATTAGAGAGTTTAGTTGTGATGTAATACCTAAAACAATTTACAGAGTTGGGGGAGTTATTCTCTCAAAAGAAAAGATTTTTATTTCGCATGAAAATCGTATTTTAATTAAATATACTTTACTGGAAGCACATTCTCCAACAACACTTCGGTTAAAACCTTTTCTGGCATTCCGTAGCGTACGTATGTTAACTCATGAAAATGATCAGATAAATAAAGAATATTTGAAGGTCGAAAATGGAGTATGCACATCCTTATATAAAGGATACCCTCTTTTGTACATGCAGTTAAGTAAAAAAAATGAATTTATATATCAACCTGACTGGTATAAAGGTATTGAGTATATAAAGGAACAAGAAAGAGGTTATTATTCCAATGAAGATTTGTATGTTCCTGGTTATTTTGAGTTTCCTATAAAAAAGGGAGAATCGGTTTACTTTTCTGCGGGACTTAATGAAGTTCCGACTAAGACCTATAAAAATATATTCGTTGAGGAAGAGAAAAAAAGAACGCCCCGTGATAGTTTTTATAACTGTTTGAAAAACTCAGCACAGCAATTTTATAATCGTAAAGAAGATAATTCGTTATATCTGTTAGCCGGTTATCCATGGTTTAAAGTTCGTGCCAGAGACTTATTCATTTCTCTACCGGGTTGTACTTTGGGTATTGATCAGAAAGATGCATTCTATGAAATTCTGGACTCCTCAATACCTGCATTAAAGAGATTTATGGAAACGGGTGTCGAGGATCCTGTAATTAAAGAAATTTATCAACCCGATGTTCTTTTATGGGCTATTTGGGCTATCCAGCAGTTATATAAAGAAGATAAAGAAATTGTACTTGAGAAATATGCTTCATTTGTACTGGAAGTTATCGATTTTATCAGAGATAACAAACATAATAATCTAAAATTAGAAACTAATGGGTTGTTGCTTTCAGATGGTAAAACAAAAGCAATTTCATGGATGAATTCGACTTCAGGAGGACATCCTATTGTCCCTCGTACAGGATATTTGGTTGAGTTTAATGCTTTATGGTATAATGCACTGCGTTTTGCTTCGGATTTGGCATCAGCTTTAGATGATGATACGAGTCATGATACTTTCATTCGAATAGCCGAAAAAACGGGTATTTCATTTGTTTATCAGTTTAAAAATCCATATGGTTATTTATTTGACTATATTGATGGCGAATACAAAGATTTAAGCGTCCGTCCTAATATGTTATTTGCTTTGGCTTTTGATTATTCTCCTCTTTCAAAAGAAGAGAAAAAAACATGTTTGGACTACATTACGAAAGAGCTTCTAACTCCTAAAGGAATTCGTTCACTTAGTCCTAAAAGCTCTGGTTATAATCCATTTTATCAGGGACCACAGGTTCAAAGGGATTATGCTTACCATCAGGGGACAGCATGGCCTTGGCTGACAGGTTTCTATCTTGAAGCATACCTGAAGATTTATAAACAAAGTGGAATATCTTTTGCAGAAAGAGCATTAATCGGCTTTGAAGATGAAATGCGTACGCATTGTGTCGGAACAATTGCTGAATTATTTGATGGTAATCCTCCATTTAAAGCACGCGGCGCAATTTCATTTGCAATGAATGTAGCTGAAATACTTAGAATTATGAAAATTATTAATAAGTACGAGGAGGGTATATAATGAAGGCATTAATGTTTGGATGGGAATTTCCTCCGCATATTTTAGGTGGTTTAGGTACTGCCAGTTATGGATTAACAAAAGGCATGGTCGAGTGTGGTGATATGGATATAACTTTTGTTATTCCTAAACCATGGGGAGATGAAGATAAATCATTTGCCAAAATTGTAGGTGCTAACTGTACTCCTGTCGTATGGAAAGATGTAACTTATCAATATGTCGAAAAACGTATTGGCTACTGTACAGATCCTCAAACTTATTTTGATATGAGAAATCACATTTATGCAGATTTTTCATATATGCATACCAATGATCTTGGATGTATTGAGTTTTCTGGAAGATATCCTGAAAATTTATTGGAAGAAATAAATAATTATTCTATTGTTGCAGGGGTAATCGCAAGAACGGAATCATTTGATATAATTCATTCACATGATTGGCTGACTTATCCGGCAGGCATTCATGCTAAAAAGGTTACAGGTAAACCTTTGGTTATTCATGTTCATGCTACAGATTTTGACAGAAGCCGTGGGAACGTTAATCCTAAGGTCTTTGCTATAGAAAAGGATGGAATGAATTATGCAGACCATATTATTACCGTTAGTGATTTAACACGCCGTACTGTGATTGAAAAATATGGTATCAATCCATCAAAAGTAACAACTGTACATAATGCTGTAGAGCCTATTAGTCCGCAGATAGAGGCCTTAAAACCCGAACGCAATACGAATGATAAAGTTGTTACCTTTTTAGGAAGGATAACTATGCAAAAAGGACCTGAGTATTTTGTCGAAGCAGCAGCTAAAGTATTGAAAAGAACTAAAGGTGTACGCTTTGTAATGGCAGGTAGTGGAGATAAGATGGAAGAAATGATCCAATTAGCTGCCGATAGAGATATTGCAGACAAATTTCATTTTACAGGTTTTCTGAAAGGGATGCAAGTATATGAAATGTTAAAATCAAGTGATGTGTATATTATGCCTTCTGTATCCGAACCTTTTGGTATCTCTCCGTTGGAAGCGATGCAGGTAGGAGTGCCGTCTATAATCTCAAAACAATCTGGTTGTGCCGAAATTCTGAATAATGTTATAAAAACAGACTATTGGGATATAGATTCAATGGCTGATGCCATTTATTCGATAGTTACTTATCCTGCAATGTATGAGCATTTAAGAATTGAAGGAAAGAACGAAGTAGATCAGATTGTCTGGACTAAGGCTGGACAAAAAGTAATTGATATTTATAATAATATCCTTAATCATTAACAGAAAACACTAATAGAATATGAAAACAATTTGTTTCTATTTTCAAATACACCAACCGTTTCGCCTAAAACGCTATCGTTTCTTTGATATAGGAAAAGATAGCTATTACTATGATGATTTCTTAAATGAAAGCATTATAGCCCGTCTGGTAAGAGAATCTTATATTCCTGCTTTACATACTTTATTTGAAATGATTGAAGAATCGGGAAAACAATTTAAAGTTGCTTTCTCTATTTCGGGTATTGCTATAGAGCAATTTGAAATTTATGCACCCGAGGTTCTCGAATTACTACAGAAGCTTAATAAAACAGGATGTGTTGAGTTTTTAGGAGAAACATATGCCCATTCTTTGTCATCTTTGATAGATCCGACAGAATTTATGAATCAGGTATATAAGCATAGTGCAAAGATTGAAAGCCTTTTTGGCAAACGTCCGAAAGTCTTTAGAAACACTGAGCTTATATATTCAGAGGAAGTGGCAGCGGAAGTTTCGAAATTAGGGTTCAAAGGAATGTTAGCTGAAGGAGCGAAGCATATACTTGGATGGAAGAGCCCTAATTATATTTATAGAAGCATGGCTGCTCCGAATTTAAAATTACTTATGAGGAATTTTAAATTCAGTGATGATATAACATTCCGATTCTCAGATTATAACTGGAGTGAATATCCTTTGACTGCCGATAAATACATGAACTGGATCGCAGCTACTGACCCTAAAGAGCAAGTGTTCTGTCTATTCATGAGCTTAGATGCATTAGGAGGTATTCAAAAAGCAGAATCCGGTATCTTTGATTTCATGAAAGCGCTACCTTATTTTGCGAAAGAAAAGAATATCTCATTCTCTACGCCAAGTGAAGCGATTAAGCGTTATGAAGTAATGGATTCAATTACAACCTTGCATCCTTTTTCATGGGCCGATGAGGAAAGAGATACGACAGCATGGTTAGGCAACAAATTACAAACGGAAGCATTTGAAAAACTATATTCAATAGGTGAACGTGTCCGTTTGTGTAGCGATAGAAGAATTCAACAGGACTGGTCTTACCTGCAATGTAGCGATCATTTCTACTATATGAGCACCAAGCACTTTGCTGATGGTTCTGTTCACAAACTGTTCAGTCCTTACGAATCACCATTTGAAGCTTTTACGAATTATATGAACGTTCTTAGTGATTTCATTACAAGAGTAGAGGCTCAATATCCATCATCGATTGAAAATGAGGAACTAAACTCATTACTTCAGACGATCCATAATCAGGCTGATGAGATTCATTTGCTGAAAGATGAAATCAAAAAACTGAAGTCAAAGAAGCCTAAAGCAGGAGCTTAATAGAGACGTTATAGTCAATTACATAGGAAGCACAACTCACGCTTTTAAAGTGTGAGTTTGTGCTTTCACTTTTTTAGAGACAGCCGGCTTTGTTCGTTTTTAGGTATAAGCTGATGGATAATGGATGCTTTATTGATTTTTAAGTGCTATAGCAAATTAGATCAAAGAGTATTCTATATTTTTGTTATTCCTTTTGATTTGATTATTAAAGATACCAGATATGGTAGTATCTGAAATATATATATGAAGAAACTCAGCTATTTACTTATTTTGATGTTGATTGGATTGATTCTGGATCTGTCCTTGGGTTCAGTGCTGTTACCAGTCAAAGATGTTTTCTATACACTTCTGAATAAGGCACCTAATGAGGTGATTTCTGAAATTGTACTCAACTATCGGCTACCTAAAGCAATTACAGCGATTTTGGCTGGAGCAGCTTTGTCTGTGGGTGGTGTTCTGATGCAAACACTTTTTCGTAATCCACTGGCAGGACCGGATGTATTAGGAGTGAATGCGGGAGCAGGATTAGGAGTGGCGCTGTTTACAATGTTTGGATTATCGGTTTTACCAGTGATTGGGAACTGGGGAATAATGGGCGTTGCTATTATCGGAGCATTGGCAGTCCTTTTGCTGGTATTGTCAATTTCTTTTCGGGTAAAAGAAAATACAGCTCTGTTGATAATCGGGATAATGATTGGTAATCTGGCCGGAGCTATTATCAGTATTTTACAAAGTGTAAGTAACCCCGATTCGATAAAGCTTTTTATAATCTGGACTTTTGGTAGTCTGAGTAATGTCGGAAAAGAGCAAATGCTGATCATGTGTCCCTTAATAGCAGCAGGACTTATAATGACTTTTTTAATGCAGAAAACTCTGAATGTATTAATGCTGGGTGATAATTACGCTCAGAGCTTAGGTGTTGATGTAAAGAAGACAAGGATACAAATAATAATAGCAACTGCGCTTTTAGCAGGAACAGCAACAGCCTTTACCGGGCCGATTGCTTTTATCGGTATAGCAGTGCCTCATATAACACGAGGTTTTCTGATGAGCTCTAATCATAGATATATCATTCCCGGATCAGCATTATGTGGCGCTACACTGATGTTGTTTTGCGATGTAATTTCTCAGTTGCCAGGTTTATCTATGACTTTACCTATTAATTCCGTGACCGCTTTATTTGGTGCTCCGGTCATCATATGGGTTCTATTCAGAAACAGAAGATCTTTTACGCGTTGATTCTAATGAAACATAAATGTATAGTTGATAAAATAGGAGGGATCGGTGTAGTTTTATTGTTGTTTTTGTTTCCCTATACAGAAGCGCAAGACAAATGGAAGCCGTATGAAGTATTAGAGCAATCCAGACAAGCTATAAATAGTTATAAGGATCGTTCTGATGAGGATGCAATAGAGTTAATATCAAATGTCATTGCAGCAAAAAAAGATAATAATATTGGTGATGGTGAAATAATTAATTGTGACAGATACGAGAAGATTAATGTAGGTTGGGTAAATCTTACTCAAAAAGAAAGAAATCGCATTTATCTCCGCTATTTTAATTTCTTATTTGAACATACAGATACCAGTGATGTGACCAATGAGCCTATTCAATATGTAATGAGTCGTGAAAAATTCGAATCGTTAGCATATAAAAAAGGCAGAAATATCAAGCTGGATGTAAAGGCAGTTAATCGGGATTGGGTAGATGAAATGCTCAATGAACAAGGGATTAAGGCAATAGCTGACGAAGCATTCTCAGGGTTTAGCATATATGATAATAACATCAAAATGCTCCTGCAAAATTTTGTAGGACCACTCTCAATGCCTTTGGCTAAAAGTGTATATAAATATGTATTGAATGATTCAATCGAATTTATAGATGGAGAAGCCTGTCACATTGTAGATTTCGAACCTCATAATCCCAGAATATTAGGCTTTCGTGGAAGGTTGTATATTCTGGATGATGGTAGTTATGCGGTCAGGCGTGCTGTATTGTGTGTACAGAATGAACAGAATCTCAATTTTGTTGACAATATCGTAATCACCCATGATTATGCTGCCAGGGTAGGAGGTTATCGATTACTATCCAAAGATGATGTCAGTATTGAGGTCTCTCTGTTAAAAGCTTTTGTGCGTAGGATTGGTTATTTCTCCAATCATAAGCTCAATCAGATGTCTAATCAGGAATATAATGCATTACCCATTCTGTTTTACAGGCAAGATGCGTGGAATCAGCCGGATGAATATTGGACAGATAAGCGGCCATTGGTTGTGAGTGATCAGGAATTTCAGGTCAAGAATGAAATCAAAAACCTTTATGAAAACAATAAAGGCAGCTTTTGGGGATATTTAGGAGCAAGTGTTTTTGAAAACGCGTTTGATTTAGGCAAGTTCGAGGTCGGTCCTTTAACATCGATGGTTTCACGAAACGATATAGAAGGTTTTAGATTCCGGCTCGGAGGAACAACTACCAGTAAATTTAGTAAGAGGCTCTTCCTGGAGGGTTATGGAGCTTATGGAACAGAAGATAAAACATGGAAATATTACGCACAGGCTGAATACTTGTTTCGTGATATCGAAAGCTATCCTACCGAATTTCCTGTTCACTCTTTAGCTTTAAGTATAAAGAATGACGTAAGTTTTCCCGGACAAGATCTCGTATCGGTGAATAAAGAAAACTTATTTTACTCATTCAGGCGATACCCGATTGAACGAATGTATCTGATACGATCTATAGGTCTGAGATATATGCGGGAATATCAATCAGGATTTTCATATAAACTTACCGCAGATGTCTTTAGAGAGTCTCCATTAGGAGAGTTGTATTTTGAGTCCCGACAGCCTGACGGATCAGTAAAGCAAATAGCCAGTCTTTCAAAAACGGAGCTGGGACTTACGCTTCGCTATGCACCGCAAGAGAAATTCTATCAAAGGCGATACAGTCGTTATTATTTGTCGAACAATAATCCGATTCTGACCTTATCTCATAAAATGGGGCTTAAAGGTATCTGGGGTTCTCAGTATAATTCTAATCTGACAGAATTTTCAGTCTTTCAACGAATCAATGCGTCATTGTTTGGCCATTTCGATACGATGATAAAATTAGGGAAACAATGGAATAAGGTTCCTTATCCGTTCTTGATTATCCCTCAGGCGAATCCGTCTTATTTTCAGATCAAGGAAACCTTTGATCTGATGAACGTAATGGAGTTTATTTCCGATCAGTATATCTCCTGGGATACGGAATATCACTTAAACGGAGCTTTGTTTAATTTGTTACCAGTTAATCGTTATCTTAAGTTTCGTGAGGTTATATCTTTTAAAGGATATATCGGAGCTTTGAGTGATAAGAACAATCCCAAAAAGAATCCTGACACCTTCCTTTTTCCATTGGAACAATCGGGTAATCCTATCAGTTATAAAATGAATGGAATGCCTTATATGGAATTAGGTGTGGGGATAGATAATATTTTCCGTTTTATGCGCATTGATTACGTATGGCGCTTAACATACCGCAATCATCCTGATATTAGCAAATCCGGTATCCGGATCGGATTAAATCTGATGTTTTGATAAAAGAAAAAAGGCTATCCGTTGAGGATAGCCTTTTTTTGAGTGATGTGTGATTCTATAAATAGATTATTAACTGCTTATAGTTTTTTCCATTCTTTAGGTTCCAACATGTTTTGTGGATCTAAAGCTTTATCCAATGCTTCTTTGTCCATAAGCTTGTGTTCAAGAACAAGGTCATATACGCCACGTCCTGTTTTTAAAGCTTCGTTAGCAATCATAGCACTGTTTTTGTATCCGATATATGGATTCAAAGCTGTGATAACACCGATACTGTTGTAAACCATGTTACGACATACTTCTTCGTTAGCAGTGATACCATTGATACATTTTTCTCTCAACATGTCCATACCATTTCTCAAGTAAATGATAGATTCCAATAGAGATTGAATAATTACAGGCTCCATCGCGTTCAACTGTAATTGTCCGGCTTCAGCAGCGAAAGTTACAGTAAGGTCATTACCGATTACTTTAAAGCTGATTTGGTTCATCAATTCAGGAGCAACAGGATTTACTTTACCTGGCATGATTGATGATCCTGGTTGAAGTGGAGGAAGATTGATTTCATGTAAACCACATCTTGGACCTGAAGAAAGCAAACGTAAATCGCTGGCAATTTTAGACAATTTCACAGCAAGACGTTTCAATGCTGATGAATAGATTACGTAAGAACCTGTATCAGGAGTTGCTTCGATCAAGTTTGGTGCTTTAATAAATACTTCACCACAGATTTCGCTTAATTTTTTAGTAACCAATTCTGCATATCCTTTTGCAGCATTGATACCTGTACCGATAGCAGTTGCACCCATGTTGATTTCAAGGAACAAAGCAGCCATTTGGTTGATACGTGTAATCTCTTCTGACAAGTTTTCAGCGAAAGCTTCAAACTCCTGACCAAGAGTCATCGGAACTGCATCCTGATTCTCAGTACGACCCATTTTGATTACATGAGCGAATTCTTTACCTTTTGCACGGAATGCGTCAACCAACATTTGGATATGTTTTACTAAGATCTGGCTTTTTGAGTAAAGACAGATTTTCAATGCTGTTGGGTAAGCATCATTTGTTGATTGAGAAAGGTTCACGTGGTCATTTGGTGAGATATATTTATAATCTCCTTTTTGGCGACCACAAATTTCCAATGCAACGTTAGCAACTACTTCATTTGCGTTCATGTTTGTTGAAGTACCTGCTCCTCCCTGGAACATATCAACAGGGAATTGATCATCAAAATCACCTTCCATTACACGAATACATGCTTTTTCGATTGGCTCAAAACGTTCTTTATCTAATGTTCCAAGCTCGTAGTTAGCTCTCGCAGCAGCTAATTTAATAATACCAAGAGCTCTTACAAGCTCACGGTAGTCACTTATTTTAGTGTTAGAAATTTGAAAGTTTCTAATAGCCCGTTCTGTTTGGATTCCGTAGTATGCGTCTTTAGGTACTGATAATTCACCTAATGAGTCGCTTTCAATTCTCATTTCCATACTTTATAAGTATTAAGTTTGTAAATATTGTTTGTTTTATGGTTTCTGTTTGTTTGTCTAACAATCTTAATCTTTTGCAGAATGATTCAAATTAAGAGGATTAAATGTTAAAACGGAGTTTTTGTGTTAAATAAGTAGCAAAATGTCAAATTCTTAAATTTTGATTATTTGTCATATATTGTTCAACTCCTTTATTTTCAGTGCAAATATATATATTATTTGATTCGACAAAACTTTTTCCAAATAGAAAAATGAAAGTTTTTTTCGTTGATATCGATATTTATATAGTAATCAATATCTTATGTTTTGAAGAAAAAACTAAATAAAAAGCACTCATTTGATACAGTTATAACATTCCTAAATCGCACTTTGTTTTCAGTTAAATTATAATCTGATCGAAATTTATTTTCTGTTAGAATATTTGTGATTCTGAAATTTTCAAGGGTAGATATTTCATTATGAAATTAAAATCCGAGAGCATCTAACACTTTGTCATTAGCATGCCTGTTTTCTCCTTTATATGGATAGCAATGTATATGAATTGCAGGATTGAAATTCATTTCAATAATTGCATAGTTTGAAATATTTGCCGTAGAATGTATGTCTGTAATCATAATATCGACGCCTGTTATAGCAACATTTAACACATGGGCTGCAGCCAGTGCAATCTCCTTATAACTCGGATGTATTTGATCCGTATAATCGATACTGTCACCTCCCGTACTGATATTTGAATTCTCCCTCAAATAAATCGTAGATTCTTTTTGCGGTACAGACTCAAAATCCAGACCTTGATTCTTCAGAAACAACTCTTCATCCTTTCCTAACCGGATTTTTTCAAGAGGAGTTCTGTAGCCTTTACCTCTTAAAGGATCCAGATTTTTCATTTCTACCAATTGACGGATAGTATGAATACCGTCGCCTGTCACATTTGCAGGAACACGATGCAGTACGCCTACCACTTCATTTCCTATAATAAGGAAGCGGAATTCCCTGCCTGCAATGAAACGTTCTATCAGAATATTCTTATCATGTTTCAGAGCCTGCTTGATTCCCCATTCGTAATCCTCCTGATTATACGGATACTTTAATATGGTTATTCCGATACCGAAATTCGTCGATTTGGGTTTGATGACTACCGATTCATTCTTGAAAAATGCAAAATCATGAAAGGCTGTAATCGGATCATGATATTCTTTCCCCATCGGAGTATGTATTCCTTTTCGTTGAAGCAGTAGCTTCGTTACGGATTTATTCTCCATTTTCAGGATAGAAACATAATTATCCAGCGAAGTTTTGGTTGCCTGAACCACATACTCCTCTTTATTCCGGTTATATAAGCGTACAAAATTCTCCTGACGATCGATAATCTCAAATGATACACCTTTCTTTATGGCCGCTTTCAATAGTAGCTGAGTTGAAAGTTCCATATCTTCTAATCCATGAAACTGATAACCCTTCTCAATTGATTCACGTTTGTAGCGTGCAGCCTTTTCCAGGTAGTAATTCAGGAATCCCGACTCCTTACATCCTCGATATACCTGCAGGCCACTTCTTGAGTCCGGATTGAAAGCGATTTCACTGATCCGTCTCCATTGTTCGGCATAGACCCTATTACTCCATATATTATAAGGTAACAAGGTTTCATAGATATCCTCAATCAGCTCCTGTACCTGATGAAGCATATTTTTCTCATCCTTATTATATGAGCACTCTTTACATCGGCCGAATGAAGCTGCAAAATCACTTTTTCTGTTGGCCTCAATTTGCTCTTTGTGTCCGAACGTATCCGTCTCCTCTTTAATTAAAGAGTAGAGCAGGAGGATATGAGAAAAATAAAGAACATCCGGAGACACTCCCGATTTCTCTAAAGGATCCAGATCAATCGTCCGGATCTCTATATATGAAGGTGC
>DKPO01000028.1:0-3905 GCA_002471225.1 Porphyromonadaceae bacterium UBA7332 | reverse complement strand
TGATACGCCCTTCATGAACGAATTGCTCAATATTATGATGATAATTATCCAGTGATGAATAATCCAGAATAAACTCTTCCTGATTGCGATATCCTAAAGGTCCGTTTCGCAAACTGATACTTTGTCCTGTTTTCATAGGACTTTCCAGATCGGCCCCGATAATTTTTACCCGATAGCTCTCTTCCGCTATCGGCGATGCACCGAACAACCAGATTAAGCTCCAGCGGTGACGCATGAAGTTCCGTAATACCTTCATGTAAGTTACTTCCTTCAGCTGATGAAGAGTCAGTTGTTGATCGTTATCCTTCAGTACCTTCGCAAACCATTCGTCCGTAAATGAGAAATTAAAATGAATACCGCAGATTAACTGACGCTTTCTTCCATATATCTGCGCTAAATGTTCTCGGTATAAGCGAAACTCATGATTCTCATTACCGTATTCGGCAATTGGGATCAGCTTCTCTTCCGGGATCAGAGGAGGCAGACTTTGTGGCCAAAGCAATTCATCCCCGATGTTTTCCGACACAATGTCATGGATCGTCTCTACAAAGCCCAATGCCTCCCGAATGCTGGGTAGCGGAGGCGTAATCATCTCGATCTGACTTTCCGAGAAATCTGTCGTGATAAAAGGGTTTACGGTTTTATCGCCAAACAAATCCGGGTGAGAGGTCAGTGCCAACTCTCCGTTAGCATGCACTCTTAGATTTTCTTTTTCTATCCCGAAGTTTCCTTCCAGAAAAAGGTTCCTGGCTTTTTTATATAGTTTGTCCATCGTTGTATGTATTAATTGTCATTAATTGTGTTACTCGAATAAGGATATTCATTCTCCATATTCTCCGGTTTATTTTTCTTCATCTCTTTATGAAACTGAACAATGCTTAAACGACTCAGTTTCTTCTGTCTCACCTTATACATAAAGTATAAGATAATTCCTCTGCTCACACTCGTTAGTGATATACTGATCCAGACCCCATCCAGACCAAGTGAAGTGTAATGGCTCAGGTAATAGGCAAACGGTATCCGGAATATAGTCTGAAAAATACTGTTCATAGCCGGATATTTAGTAAGCCCCTGACCATTGTACGTACCTGCCGTCATCATATCCAGACCCATGAATATTTGAGAGAAACCAACGATACGTAAGTACGCGCTACCCATTTCGATGGTTTCCGGTGTCGATACGAAAATCTCCACAAGCTGTCTCGAAAAACAGATAAAGAACAAGCTCATTATTCCACCGATAAGGATATTTATCCGCAAACCCGCTTTGTATAGGTTCTGAATGTTACTGTAGGATTTCGCTCCGTAATTTTGTCCTACGAGTATGGCCATAGCCTGAGACAGTCCGCCCATGATTGTAAAACTTATCGACTCGATCTGAAGCCCGATCTTTTGAGAGGCGATTGCATCCGTACCGAAATCAGCAACGATTCTCCCGATCACGATTGCAATAAGCGTAAACAAGGTCCGTTGCAAAGAGCCGGGAAGACCTATTTTTAATATTTTCTGCAGATACTCCTTTCCTACATGTTTAAGAGTCAGTTGTATCAGTTTGTTTTTACGTATAAGCGTAACGTAATATATCAGAGCGATCGTCCGGGACAATACGGTTGCATAAGCAGCACCCGGCACACCCTCATCCAGATAAATGATAAAGAACGGATCCAGAATGATGTTAGCTATATTACCAAACAATACAGCTCTGAATGAGCTTTTCGTCCTCCCGTGTGCATCTAAAATACCACCCAGTATAAGGTTAAAGAAACCGATGATGATACCGATGGCATTGATTCGCAGATACTTGATGGCATTCTCGACAACAAAAGGATCCTGTATTTCAAAAAAGCGGATTAAATATTCCGGAAAGAGTAATAATATGGAAGTGTAAAACCCCGCCATAACGATCATTGCCGTAAATGCCGATGATGCATATTTCTGAACGAGTATCTTGTTCTTCGCACCGACCGCATGTGATATAGAAACAGTCGTCCCGATCGTTATAATACTGGCAAACGCCCATCCCAGATTAATAAAGAAGGTGGCACTACCTACAGCAGCCACCGCACCACTTCCCAGCCGTCCTACCCATAGCATATCGATCAGATTATAAGTAAGATGCAGTAAAGAAGAAAGTATCACTGGCCATGCCAGCTTCAGAAGCTGTAATGTCGCATTTGTATTATAGTTCGAAGATTTTATCATTTGAAAATTTTTACTCGCTTAGTTTAATACCAAAACGATGTGTTTGAATAATTTGTTCGTTTATCAGCCCAAATAGAAGAATAGTGACAGAAATAAGTAGATATTTACTTGTTATTATTAAGGTATATTGTATTTTTGCGTTTCACCTTTTAATTAACTATTAACCATGTACTCTAAACTATTAGTATCATCACTAATCTCTTTAAATTGTTTATGTCTGGGTTCTCTCCAGGCTCAGGAAAATCGGATCCATGCCGTAAACAGTGTATCGCATGCCTATGATTTCCATGCAGACTGGGGTTTCCAGCGCCAGTATCTCAAAGATCAGAAATATGTCAAAAGTTGGTGTGCGCTTTATAATGCAGATCTGTCTAATGCCAACCTGCTTTTTTTATGGAACTGTGACAATCGCTTAGCCTATAATGAAAAAGACAAAAAAACCGTCGATAATTTCCTTAAAGACGGTGGAGGTGTAGTCCTGATGGGACGCGGCAATCCTAAATCTCAAAATGAACTGCTTAAATCATATGGTGTAGAGTTTGCCGGCAAAGCAACCCTGCCGCTCGAAGCTGTACGTTATACCGATGATGAAGTGACAGTCAAAGGAGAAGCTTTAACTCTGAAACTTGATAATCCTAAAAAGTGGGATGTAATTGTCAAAGATAGTAAGAATAATCCGGTAACGGCATCCCGCAAAATAGGAAAAGGAACCATTGTGGTTAGTGCCCGAACCATTATGGGTGATCACCCCGATTATCCGAGCGACTCTATCAATGCCGGATTATGGCGCGGAATATGGAATATGGCCGCATCCGGCAAAAATGTAGATCCGAACAAACCATTCAGAAATAACTTCATCGAAACTCTCGAGCATCGCACGCAGAAAGACGGTATGGATATTAACTACAGCGATTATATGAAACCATACGCCGATGCCATGTTTGATATATCCAAAAGATGTATGCCGGTAATCGAAAACCGAATGGGGGTACCTCTTTCTCCCGGCATGGGCTCTCGTATTATCCTTATTCCGACAGACGGTGGAGGTTATTCCAGCGGCGAGATTCTTGCTTTAGCTGTTTGGTGGGGAGGTTTCCCGGACAAAGAAGACAGTATGATCGAGTTTGTAACTCACGAAGCAGTCCACTCATGGGTATTGCCTTATCCCGAAATATGGAATGAGCCGATCGCTACCTATGTAGGTAATCTCGTTATGTGTGACATGGGACATGCCGAAGAAGGCAACCGACGTATAAAAGCGGCAATCGAAAGAGCCCGTAAACACGATCCCGAATTCAATCTCTACGATATGCGCGGTAATACCAATAAAGAAGGTGTTCAACCCCTGGCGCAATCAGCCGTTAATGATGTTCACTGGGGCAAAATGTACTGGATCTTCGAAGAACTGCGTAAACAAGATCCGAACATTGTATCCAACTACTTTAAAGCGAAGCGTGAACACGCTAAAGCCGGATCATTAAAGAAATATGACGACAACAATACGGTAGCCGTATTAAGCATTGCGATGGGCAAAGACCTCTTCCCATGGTTCCAATCCATCGGATTCAATGTCGATAAATCAAAAGCTGAAATTGAGATGAATATTTAGTATCTGTTCTTTTATTTATTTCAATCCGGATTTTTCAATTCCGGGATAAATCCGTTTAAGCACAATCAAAAAAAGAGGCTGTCTAACAACGTTT
>DKPO01000036.1:70529-70746 GCA_002471225.1 Porphyromonadaceae bacterium UBA7332 | reverse complement strand
CTTTTAAAGATAGTATCTACATGCCTGGTATTTAAATGTTTGGTTGGATTAATAACAAGATACGTCATTATACGAATTGGTTTTTAAATGTAGGGATGAATCCACGTATTCATCCGTGGTTCACCATCGTACGGTAATCGAATTTAACCGAACAAAATTATTGCATCGTGGGGATCATATATTTCGTGGGATTTATTGAATATTTGATGGTTTTGGG
>DKPO01000036.1:0-70204 GCA_002471225.1 Porphyromonadaceae bacterium UBA7332 | reverse complement strand
GATTGATTGCGTTTTGGCTGACATTGTGCAATCCAATATTTAGGTCAGTTATTGGGTTAATCTGCAGTCATGCATCTTTTTAAGTAAATTCGGGCGTAATGTGTTTTTAACCCATAAGAAATCTGGGTATATATCCAGTATTTCGTTATAACATTTTAATGCTGTCTGATAATCTCCGATAGCTTCATAGTTTTGCGCGATAGCTCTTAATAAAGAAGGATATTGGTAATTGTTCAGATGATTCTTAACATTTCGGAAGCGGCTTTTGGCTTCGAGAAAGTATTTAAGAGAAACTTCTTTGGAACCGCCGAAGACCGAAGGGGCATAATATTTCAAACTGCCCATTTGGAAGTATCCCCAAGGCAATTGAGGAGCAATATCGATCGCTTTTTGTGCATACTCGAAAGTCTTTGGACTAACAAAAGGTGCTTTCATCGGATTAAGGACAATGTCATAGCCAATAAATGCAGACATCACAGCGTCAAATCGTGCACTGTTTTCAGTTTTGACTATATTTTGAATGCGTTTACGTGCATCAGGATAATATACTGCAGCTTCGCTATTTCTCTTTTGACCTAACAGGAATCCAATATATTCGAATTCATAAAGGGCAAGCTGTTTATTGCTCTCTTTTGATAAATGAGGTGCTGACTTTAAAGAATCAATCTGTTGTCTCCAATATTCCCAATTGCCTTTTAAATAGGCTTGCAACATTTTAGGTTGAGTGTTGGAAAAACTTGAAGCCGTAACAAGCAGGCAAGCGAATATTACTATAAGTCTATAAATTTTCATAGTGATTATAACTGTATTAAAATAACTGTCTATATTAACAGTGAAATAACATTATTTGTTATGATAATGAGTGAAATATTCTACTAAATTAGGTAATTATAGAAGAATATACACAAATTGATTCGTTTTTTTTATTTGTTGTAATGGTTTCAAATAAGAAGAGTGTCCGATAATTGTATGATAAACAGCAATCTTCGGAGTATTAAGAGAAAATCATAAAACTTAAATTGATATCAGGTTGTTTATACAAAAATGTCACATCTAATAATTTGCTCATGAAAAATATATTAATAATCGGAGCCGGACCCGGTATAAGCCGCGCAACGGCAGAACGTTTCGGCAAAGAAGGATTTCGTGTACAATTAATAGCCCGAAATGAATTTAGCTTAGAAAATGAACGTAAGCGTCTGGAAAAGCAAGGAATTGAGTGTTGCTTTGTCGTAGGCGATGCGTCTGATTATGGGTCGTTGAAGTCTGCTTTAGACCAATTATTGCAATTATTTGGTGCTCCGGACATTGTATTGTACAATGCTTCGGGATATATTGCCGGAGATCAGTTCGAATTAAGCTGGGATCAAATCAGGGCTATGATTGATATCAATGCCGGGGGGGCCTATAATACAGCGAAAATAATTATGCCTCACTTTGAAAAGAAAAAGAGAGGTACGTTATTTTTTACGGGTGGTTGTCTGTCTATGGATGGTGATCCGGAATGGTTATCATTATGCATGGGTAAAGCAGCTATGAGGAATTTTGTTCAAGCTTTGGCAAAAAAATATGAAAATACACAGATAAGAATATCTCAGGTAACAATTTGCGGTGTTGTCTCTCCTCAATCAAAAAAGAATAATCCAAATATTATAGCGGATGTTTATTGGAATTTATGGAGTTCAGAGGATAAGCTTGCAAACGAGATAATACATTGATTATGTTTAGAAGATTGATATGTATAGGGTTCTTAATCTGTAATTTCTTTTATATTGCTGCACAGGAGTCAAAACTCGGGCAATTATTTGATTATAAACGATTCTTCGAACTGGAAGAATATGTTCGTGATTCAACTACTGCCGAATGGAAGAATACTTGTGATGGATTAATGTACAGAGCTTTTCTGGATAATGCTTTTGGCAAATTAAAGCAATCTGATTCGTTAATCTATAAAATATTAGAGGAGTGTACGGAGATACCTGACTCAATTCGTTATTTTCTTCATGAACTGATCATAGACAATAATACAAAAAAGTCTGATTATCCGAAGGTACTGGAAACTTACAGGTTGCTGGAAGGTGTTAATTCAGATCAGATAACCATGCAAAAGAAGCCGGCCTACCGGAACATGATTACTCTTTATGAACCTCTGAAAACAAAGCCTCCATTAGAAGTTGTAAAAGGGAAGGACTACCATTATATCCCTTTGTATAAAAATGGGATGGGCCATTATATATTGCCCGTTTCTCATAAAAACATAACTGAGAATTTTGTTTTTGATTCAGGTGCTAATATGTCTGTAATAACAGAATCTATGGCGGATTCTATGGATATAGATATATTGGATAGCGGATTTGTCGATGTCGGTACTTCGATAGATGGGACGGTAAAGGCAAAAGTAGCATTTGCTGATGAATTAACTCTCGGAGATCTTAAAGTCAGGAATTGTGCATTTCTCGTATTGCCCGATTCAGTGCTTAACTTCAAAGAAGTGGGATATAAAATTACGGGTATCATCGGTTATCCGGTTATGAGAGAAATGGGAGAGATGATCATTAGTAAGCAAGGTGTAATGTCCGTACCGCCAATGCCTCTTTATAAACGGAAGAGTAATCTGTTTATGGATGGTTTGAGTCCGATATTAGAAGCGAAATATAAGAATGAGATAATTCAACTTTTATTTGATACCGGTTCAACCGGGACACAAATGTATGCTTCTTTTTATGCTAAGTATGACCAGGATACTAAAAGATTCGGAGACCTGACAACTATAAATATAGGCGGGGCGGGAGGTTCTACGCGTGTTACTTGCTTTTCGTGGAAAGATTTCCCATTGTCCATTGCTGATAATGAAATCAAACTTCCGATAGTGCATGTTCTGATTTCGCCTCTTGGACTAAAGCGGAACGTAAGTGATGGCGTAATTGGTCAGAATATGGCAGATGGATATGAAGAAATGATTATCAATTTTAAAGACATGTATCTCACATTTGATAAAAAGATTGATCAATAACAAAGCGGCTTAAAATAGAAATCCTATTCTAAGCCGCTTTTGATTTTATAATGTTTCAATAAATAGCTCTATCGAATGATTCAGGAATTTATGAAAAGGGTATTGAATGCTGAAAAGCTCAACCGCTTTTTTATTCCATTCTGTGTCATCGAAAAAGTTATCCTGTAATTCTTTACTGACCAGATAGTTTTTTAATTTAATTAATTCGGGATGTGCAAAATCTTTTGCAAACCCCCGGGGTAAAACTTTGAGTTTATCTTCCTGATCTAACTCCGGATAATTGCTATGAAATTGAGGATTGTTTAGTATAGATAGAAATTCATCGGTGTGAATGTAAATTGCTTTGCGTATTGTGTTGAGTATCTTGGAATCAGGACACCAGACACCACCGCCGATCAGACAATTTCCCGGTTCGAGATGAATATAATATCCACTGTAAGGAGATTTTTTTCCTCCTTTGGCTATGAACGCACTGAAATGAGTTTTGTAAGGCGTTTTATCGAAAGAAAAGCGAGTGTCACGATAAATACGCCATGTACAATCTTTAGCGGCAAGGTTGCGAATATCCGGATCTATCTGATTTAAACCTAAAATCAATTTTTCAACTTCAAGGTCAAACCTTTCTTTGATAACATCATATCGATCTTTATTTTGTAAAAACCAATCTCGATTATTATTCTTTTTTAAATCCTTTAAGAAGGCCAATATATCATTCATAAATAACTGGATTTATATTTTAGTTAAAACAAAGTTGCAATATAAAGGTTTTAATGATCAGATTAAACTATTCTGTATGACAATATGTTGAATCTAGGTCAAAATAGAAGTATAGTATGATAACGATAATTACCGGTAAAAAAAATAGTGGGAAATCCACCTATCTGAAGCAATGGTATCTGGAAGAGAAAAATGGTTGTGGAATAATTTCAGAGAAGATATTCCTGGCTGATTCACATATCGGATATAATATTCTTCTTCTGCCTGATGAAATCAAATTGCCATTATGCAGATTACCTCAATATACGGAGGATCTTTCCGGCGCAGAACTTATTCAACAAGGACGATATTTATTTTCGTCAGAAGTATTTAAGTCGGTTAGTGATATGCTCAAAGAAAAATTATCTGCACATTCTGTGCTGTGGTTAGATGAAGTAGGATATCTCGAACTTTTCGGATACGGATATGCTGATATTATTGATGATGCTCAAAAAAAGCAAATAGAATTAAGATTGAGTGTCCGGGAGACATTATTAGATAAGATTTTGCATAAATTCCGACTCAATGATTGCCGGATCATTACTTTATAACAAAAAGCGATCGCAGTATCTGATTAAAGATTTCTGCGATCGCTTTAATTTTATATAAGGGAGTCTTACTTCCTGATCCATACTAATTGAGCTGCTCTTCGCCATAGATATTGGACAGGAGCAACTAAGAAGTGCATTAGTTTAGAGTATGGGAACAAAACGAAAATAAATAATCCTGTCAGAATATGAAGTTTATGTATTAAGCTCATTTGCGACATCACAGATGCAGCATCCGGACTGAGCGTTACAACGCCTTTTGCCCAGACATCCAGTAAAAAATATTGTTCGGGAGGGGATACTGCTGTTATCGCAGTAGACCATACACCTAAAAATATTTGAACGGAAACGAGTAATGAGATAAAAATATCATGAACAGAACTATTGTCATGAACACGTTCATTCATAAACCTTCGATACGATAAGATTACGATACCGATTAATGCGCATATACCAAAAAACGATCCCATAGATATGGCTAATAATCGTTTGGTTTCGGGAGTCATTACTAATTCATAAAGCCATCTGGGAGTAAACAACCCAAAGATATGGCCTAACAGAACGAAAACGATCCCGTAATGAAACAAAAGTAAAGCAGTGTCGTAAAGTTTACTCTTGGATAATAACTGAACGGATGTTGCCTGAATTGTTTTAGAAGCCTTCACAAATCGTGTTGCAATACCAAAGATAAGTAAAACGATGACGATATGTGGAAGATAATTAAACAATGCATTATTCCAAAAACTTGTCATAAGGCACTTATTTTTTAATTTTCTATATTAACATTAGATTGATGTAAATCACATCCCGAACAAGTCATCTGAATAGCATTCAAAGGCGCCATTTCTTTATAACCGGAGGCTTTGCCTTTATTTGCATACTCTTTAATCAATACCTCAATTAATTCAGTATATGGACTTTCTGCTTTTTTTAAATTGGATGCAAGATCATTTAAAACGTCAGCAACTTCAGCTAAATAATCTCTTGCTGAAATACGATCCTTTACAGATCCTAAAAAGTCGAGATATACAGGAAGATAATCGGGTAATTCTCTATTGTTTAGTTCTAATCCTTCATCATCATACATCATTTTGAGATTAACCATCGCCATGCCTCTTTGGCGGGAATCACCATAAATGTGATCAAACATATAAAGAGAAGCAGAAGGCGTATAATCAAATAAATGTGTATAAGCTTGTTGCCATTCGATTAAAGACATTGATTCATAAGTCCGGATGAATCTTTCAATTTTTTGCCTGGATTTATGAGACAAGCTTTCATCGTCAATCAAGAAACTTTTAAAGGATTCGAATGACTTTTGTATTTTTTCTGTCGGATAATCCAACAGTATAGATATTAATTTCAGACATTTATCCATTATAATCCTCCCATTAAATTTTTGCTACGTTCTTTGCCGTGCGGTTTCTCAAATCCTGATTCGGAGCGTGTCGCAAATGTATCAGGAAAATGGTCTGTACGGACACTTGGTATAACAAAGCGTTCTTCATAAGGGGCTAAAGCAAGATAACGATACATTTCATCAATCTGTAATGCAGTAAGTCCTAAATCCTCATAAACGGAATCTGCGATTACCTCATTGCCGACAAATTTATTTCGCATGAGATTTCTCATACCAACCAGCTTTTTCATAGCAGACTGTATCGGTACCTCATTGCCTGCACATAACATATTGGCTATGTATTTAATAGGAATCCTCATTTCTTCGACGGTTGTTAATTCAGGCGCATCGACCTTATTCTCCATTTCATAAACTACCGGAGATAAAGGCGGAATATACCAAACCATAGGTAACGTTCTGAATTCGGGATGAAGAGGAAATGCAATTTTCCATTCTTTCATCATTTTATAAACCGGCGATGCTTTGGCCGCTTCGATAAACTGATAAGGAATACCTTGTTTCAATGCCTCTTTACATACATTCTCATCGTGAGGGTCTAAGAATATATTCAATTGGGTTTCGTAGAGTTTTGCCGGATCATTTTCTGAAGCATACTCCTTAATTCTTTCTTCATCGTAAAGCATTACTCCGATATATCGAATCCGACCAACGCATGATTCAGAACAAACAGTAGGTTTACCGTCCTCAATACGCGGAAAACAGAATGTACATTTTTCCGAACGTTTTCTGACCCAATTGAAATAACTCTTTTTGTACGGACACGCACTGACACACTCTCGCCAACCTCTGCATTTATCTTCATCAATCAAAACAATACCATCTTCGTCCCGTTTGTAAATGGCTCCTGAAGGACAAGCTGCCACACATGCAGGATTGAGGCAATGCTCACAAAGGCGTGGTAAATAATACATAAAAGATTTTTCGAAGGACTCAAAATCTTTTAAATCCAAACCTGAAAGATTAGGATCTGAAGCTCTGTCAGCAAATGTGCCTCCTAAATTATCCTCCCAGTTCGGACCCTTATTTATTTTCTCCATACGTTTCCCCGTCAGAATCGAATAGGGGCGTGCAGTGGGTGGAGTTTTAAGCTTTCCACTTGTTTGCAACGTTGAATAGTTAAATGTATAAGGTTCATAGTAATCATCAATCGAAGGCATATTCGGATTAGCAAAGATCATAGATAACTCCATAAACTTAGATCCTTGTTTCAATTTGAGTTTATCGCCCTTTTTTATCCAGCCACCCTGATATTTGTCCTGGTTTTCCCAATCAGTAGGATATCCAGGACCAGGCTTTGTTTCAACATTATTGAACCAGGTATATTCTACTCCCTGTCGGGAAGTCCATACATTTTTACAAGTAACAGAACAGGTATGGCAGCCTATACATTTGTCCAGGCTGAGTACCATACATATTTGAGATTTAATCTTCATTCTTTAGTGAATTAATTCATGATTAAACTGATTCATCGCCCCATTCAACCTTAGATACCGGGCGGATAATAGCCACCTCATCCCGATTGGCTCCGATAGTTCCATAATAATTGAAACTATAAGAGAGTTGGGCATATCCTCCAATCATATGTGTAGGCTTCGGACAAATACGCGCCAATGAATTGTGTAATCCACCACGCACGCCCGTATGCTTACTCAAAGGCATATTAATAAATCGCTCCTGGTTATGATAAAGAATCAGTGCACCTTCGGGAATCCTTTGAGAAAGAACGGCCCGGCACATCGTCGCACCGTTATCATTGAATAGCTCAACCCAATCATTGTCTTTAATATTGATTTTGGCAGCATCTGTTTCACTTATCCATACAACAGGTCCTCCACGACCAAGGGTCAGCATCAGCAGATTATCCGACCACATAGAGTGGATAGTCCATTTGTTATGAGGAGTAATCACATTCAAAGCCAGGACCTCTTTCTTATTTTGTGTGTCCATTTTCTCTAATAATGAGTTTACGGCTTTAGTGGAAATAGGAGGCTTGTAAGTTACCAATCCTTCTCCAAACTCTCTCATCCATATATGATCCTGATAAAACGATTGTCTACCTGTAAGAGTCCGCCACGGAATAAGTTCATGCACATTTATATATCCGGCATTATAACTTACTTTTTCAGACTCCATACCGCTCCAGCAAGGAGACGTAATCGCTTTACGGGGTTGAGCAACCAAATCATCATATCGTAAATGATCACCACGTCTTCTGTTCGCTAAATGGGAATGATCGAGACCTGTTTTTTTCTCTAAGCTTTCCCATGCCTTAACAGCTACCCGGCCATTACTTTCGGGAGCAAGCGTCAGAATTGTTTCAGCTGCCTGAATATCCGTCTGAAGCTGAGGCAGACCTTTCGTTTCGCCATCTTCAGTGACAGTAAAATTCATTTCTTTCAATAATTCCACCTCATCTTTAGCGTCCCAGCTGATACCTTTAGTTCCTACACCTTTTGTTGACACTAACGGACCCAAAGATGTAAAGCGTTTATAGGTTTCCGGATAATTACGTTCGACCTCAATAATATTAGCCATATTAACGCCGGGTTGTGGTAACTCTCCGGTTTCTTTCCAGTCCTGTACATTGGCACATTCAGCTATTTCGACAGGTGTATCGTGTTGAATAGCCTGAAGTACAATATCTGTTTCCTTACCCAGATGTCCGATACAAAGTTCAGAGAATTTTTTAGATAATTCTTTAAAGAGATCCCAGTCGGATCTGGCTTCCCAAACAGGATCTACAGCTTTACAGAAAGGATGGATAAATGGATGCATATCCGTACTGCTGATATCGTTTTTTTCATACCAGGTAGCAGCAGGAAGGACAATGTCTGAATGAAGGGTGGAAGTTGTCATTCTGTAATCGGCCGTAATGACGAGATCCAGTTTACCTTCCATATCTTCATCGACCCATTTTACTTCTTTAGGGAGAGTAACGCCTCTTTGTTTGAGGTTATCTCCTCCGACACTATTTTGTGTACCTAACAGATGTTTCAAGACATATTCCATACCCTTAGCGCTACAACCGATTAAGTTTGAACGCCAGATAAACAGGTTTCGCGGACAGTTCTTCTCGTTATCAATATCCTCGCTCGCCATAGCAACATCTCCCGACTGTAGTTTTTCACATAACCAGTCTTTAGGGTCCTTATTTTCTGCTTTAGCATTCTTTACGACATCCAGAGAGTTCATGTTTATTTCAGGAGAACAGGTTGTCCATCCCATGCGCTGAGCTTTGACGTTACAGTCGACAATAGATAAACCTTCCCAACGTTTTTGGTCAGCAAGAGGCGATAAGATTTCAGATAATCCGACATGTTCGTAACGCCATTGATCACTGTGCATATAAAAATATGAAGTGGAATTAACTTGTCTTGGAGGACGAAGCCAGTCAAGAGCAAAAGCTAATATTCCCCAACCTGCCAATGGGCGGATTTTCTCTTGTCCTACGTAATGAGACCAACCACCACCGGACTGTCCGACACAACCGCAAAGAATCAATAAATTAATAGCGCTCCGGTATGTCATGTCAGAGTTATACCACTGATTGACACCCGCACCGATAATAATCATAGATTTACCTTGGGTTTTGGCAGCATTATCAGCAAATTGTCTGGCTACAGTTACGACCTGTTGCATAGGAACTCCTGTAATTTGTTCTTGCCATTTGGGTGTATACGGTAGATTATCCGAATAAGAATCAGCACAATTCTCATCATTCAAACCTCTGTTTACTCCATAATTGGCAATCATTAAATCCAGAACTGTTGTACAATAAATAGTCTCAGTTCCAGTATCAATTTTAATTACGGGAATTTTATGCGTAATAATATCTGAATGCTTCGTGGCATTTACAAAAGGATTCTTATAGTTTTCTCCACCAAAGAAAGGGAAGGATACCTCCAATACGCTTTCTTTCTTATCTAAAACAGATAACATTGGATCAAAAACTTCACCTGTCCGGACATCTTTCAATTCCAGATTCCATTTATTGTCTCCGTCCCAACGCGAACCAATTGTTCCATTTGGTACAACGGTTTGCCCTTCATTGGTTATCATAACAGGACGCCAGTTCGCTTTTTTATCAATACCTAAAGAGTCATTGAAATCTGAAGCCTTCAGCATTTCGCCGGCAGTCCATCTGTCATTGTTCTTTTCCAGCTTAACGAGAAAAGGAAGATCCGTATATTGTTTTGCGTAATCTACAAAATAGGGGATTGCTTTATCGACATAAAATTCTTTCAGAATAACATGTCCTAATGCCATGCCTAAGGCAGAGTCTGTACCCTGTTTAGGTCTTACCCAAATATCTGAAAACTTTGCAGCATCATTATAGTCAGGGGCAATAACGACTACCTTTGTTCCTTTATATCTTGCCTGAGTCATGAAGTGAGCATCAGGAGTACGAGTTACCGGGACATTCGATCCCCAAAGCATAAGGAATGTCGAACTAAACCAGTCGGCACTTTCAGGCACATCGGTTTGTTCGCCCCAGGTTTGAGGAGACGCAGGTGGTAAATCGCAATAAAAATCATAGAAACTCAGACTGGCTCCTCCGATAAGATTCAGGTATCTCATACCCGAAGCATATGAAACCATTGAGAAGGCAGGAATAGGAGAGAATCCTACAACACGATCAGGGCCGTATTTTTTAATAGTATAGATATTGGCAGCTGCAGCAATTTCTAAAGCTTCATCCCAGGAAAATCGGACAAGACCTCCTAATCCGCGATCAGACTTATATTCCTTGCAAGCCGCACGATTATTCATAAGAGCCTCCCATGCCAGCACAGGATCTTTCGTCTGTTCTTTAGCGGCACGATAATGCTGCAAAAGACTAGCTCGTATCATAGGGTGTTTAACTCTGGCGGAACTATATAAATACCAGGAGTAACTTGCTCCACGCGGACAGCCGCGCGGCTCGTGATTAGGTAAATCAGGACGGGTACGTGGATAATCCGTCTCTTGCAATTCCCACGTTACGACTCCATTTTTTACGAATACACGCCAGGAACAAGATCCCGTACAGTTAACTCCATGTGTTGAACGTACGACTTTATCATGTTGCCAACGGGTTTTGTAGAACTTTTCCCAGGAGCGATCCTCCTGTTTTACTTCTACATGGCCGTCCTTCGTATATCCGGTCTTTTTATCGAAGTATCTTAATTCATCCAACATAGCGTTAGTCATTTATGAATTGTATTAATAATCAATCACATCTCAATCGCTTGTCTCCATCTAAAAAGCAAGAAAGAGATAATTAAAAATGATCGAGTTGGTCACGATAGTTGATATTGCTGAAGTTTGTTTTAAATGCCTGATCTATAATAATAGATTCTACCTGTATTTTTGATAAAAGAGATTTTAGTCGAAAATCATTGTTTAGAATCTGTTCTTCAATCACAGGGAGAATTGATTTATTATAAATACCCGGAAAAGGATGTGCATTGATATTATTTTCAATATATATGCATGCGTCCCGTTCTGTTTCTGTATTGGTCAGGGGTCTTAAAATCTCAGAAGTCAGGTAAGGCATATCACAAGTCAGAAATAGATTCATATCGGTATCAGAAGCTTTCAGACAACTATATAAACCACCCAGAGGTCCGATATCTGATATAAGATCGGGTATCTGCTCCATATTCAGATGTGCATACTCCTTTTTTCTGCCACTTATAGATACTGATTTACAGAATGGTCGTAAAGTCAAAGCACATTGCTCAATAAACGATTTTCCATTAATCCGCGCAAGAGCTTTATTACTCCCAAAACGGGAGCTATGACCACCGGCCAGTATGTATCCGTTGAGATTCATATTACCGGTTTAAATAATTTGATTAACGCAAATAGCTATTACGCAAAGAAAAAGGCTCCATGACAATTTAATGTTAAACTTATCCATACGTACATTTCGTATCAGATAGGTTAAAATAAATAATACAGAGAGTTTATATAAGGACACTAATGCATCTGTACCAAATAACTGATCATAGTTATTGGATAAAACATTAGGATTCTCTGAAATATAAGCATTAGAGAAGATCCTCCAGAAAGTAAATAAAATTTGGACAAAGAACAGAATCACAAAGCTCTCTGCCATAGCAGTGAGTCTTGTTGATTTTGAGAATAAATTATTCAGAATGCGATATACAAAAAATACAGAAACCCCCTCTAATAAGATCGATAAGGCCGGATTGATTACCCAATAAGCCGGGACAGTTCCATAAAATAAATTCGTTAACTTAATAGCCGAAGCAACAGCAGCAACACCAAGAGCAGCAGATGATTTGCCAGTTTTACGTATTGCAATACTCATTAATAAAGCTGCTATGGGATATAAAATTAAGCTTGTATTTTTAAAATGAACTAAGTGCATAACCCAACCGATTGTTGCTTCAAACAGTCCCCAAAGACTACCTAGAATCAGTATAGGTGAAATGTAATTGTAAGATAGATTTCGCTTCATAAGATTAAACTTTTTAAGAAAACAAATAACGATTAAGTTAAGTTTAATATTATATCGAAATTTAGAATCAGAATTAATCTATTTTACAAGTGGTAGAATACGAAGCAATTCATCTTCAATAAATTCAAGATAGGAGACCATATATTTATCTTCCCCGTAACCTGAGTAGAACTGCCATGGATCATTGTTAATATAAAGACCTAATCCGGCGTATGGCCTGGAGTGTTTACGTGAATAGTTATCTAATTGCTGTGCGATAACCATTAATGCTGAATGGATCTGATGAAGGGATAAACTGTCAGATCCGTGAGAATTAAATTTCCAGGCAAGATATTCATTCACACAAGGTTTAAACTTTCCTGAAAGAAAATCATCTTTCATACGTAAAGTCAATGCATTTTGATTTCTAAAATAGATAAGTGTTTTCATAGTCTATAAAGTTATTGCGTAAATATAATAAAGATGTTTATATATTTTAGTTTATAATATAAATGATTTAATTATTAAATAGTTCATTGCTGAAGCTGCGTATGATACGAAACCATTTGCAGATGAAGGTTTTTAAGTGTAAGAATATTATATGTAGCAACGGGAAAGCGTAAGGATTAAATGCTAAATTAACTTATATATATATGAATGTAATCATTACATATATGATATATGGTATTAATTGATTATCTTTGCAACGTAATTAAATAATAAGGGTATTATTTAGTACGGCGTATTCAGAAATAATTAAACAAAACAGAATATAGAATCATGATAAAAAATGTATTAGTAGAAGAAGGATGTATCGCTTGCGGTATGTGTGAATCTATTTGTCCCGAAGTTTTTACAATCGGGGAAGTTAGTGAAGTGAATGAAGGAATTGATTTTGCATCCTATGAAGAACAAATAGATGAAGCTGCAGAGAACTGTCCGGTTTCAGTGATTAAAGTTGAAAAATAAAACGTATTATAATAAGTATATTTAATTAATTTCCGAGACTCTAAATCCGGGTATAGCAAAAAAAGAGGGTGAAGCATTTCATCCTCTTTTTTTATACAATAAACGCATAATCTGCCTGATTACAGCTTGAATCGCTTCACCCGTGTATTCTTTATTCATAGCTTCCTTCAAACTGATACATTCTGTCAGAATTGAGAAAACAGCCATAAAACCAGCCTCATTAAGCGAATCAGAGTCCTCCAGCGTTCCGCATAGTCCAATAACAGGAACTCCGGCCTTATGAGCTTTTTGTAATACTCCGAAAGGAACCTTTCCGTACAATGTCTGAATATCCATTTTTCCTTCTCCCGTTATAATATAATCAGCATCTGTAATCCTGGACTCAAAATTGATTCTATCAAGAATAAGCTCAATACCTTTATGTATTTTAGCGTTAAGAAATGCCACAATTGCTCCGCCTAATCCTCCTGCTGCACCACTTCCTGCAACCAAATTCAGATCAATATCTCTGGTTTCAGCTATAATACGGGCAAAAGAAATCATACCGTCTTCTAATTCATCCAGTATTTGTGGAGTCGCACCTTTTTGCCTGGCAAAGACTTTCGTTGCTCCTTCGCGACCATAAAAGGGATTTGTAACATCACAAGCTATATCAAAGCGACATTCATGTATTCGCTTATCTGCAAGCGTCTGATCTATTCGTACGATTTGTTTTAAAGAACCTCCTTTTCCGGATAATAGCTGATTATTCTGATCGTAAAAACGAAAGCCCAGGCACTCTAACATTCCGCTTCCGCCGTCATTGGTTGCACTGCCACCTAAACCGATTATAAATTTACGACATCCACGATCTAACGCGGATAGAATTAATTCTCCCACACCATAAGTCGATGTGATCATGGGATTATATTCATCAGGTTCCAATAGCATAATCCCGCCTGCAGCAGACATTTCTATAACGGCAGTTTCTCTATCACCCAAAATACCATACTGAGCTTCAATAAGCCTTCCTAAAGGATCATGGACAGGAGCAGAAATCAAAATTCCGTTGGTTGCATTAACCAGAGTCTCTACAGTGCCTTCACCACCGTCAGCAAGAGGTACTTCAATTATTTCAGCCTCAGGACAAACGTCAGCTATTCCTGCTTTAGCAAATAAACAAGCTTCAATTGCGGAAACAGATCCTTTGAAAGAATCAAAAGCCAGTATGATTTTCATTCACTTTATTATTTAAATTACAAATCAACCGCAATATATAAAAAAAGATGAAATATCCGATTTTTGGAAATTGTACCTCTCATGTCCCCATAGGTTTGTATGATTTATATATTAATTGCAGTTTCTTTGCATCAGTGAGAGAAACTTACATCTATCAAAACATTAACTCACTTACATCTATCAACTATTAATGCAAAATGAGTTTTGGTAATCTTGTCTAAAGCAATTATGGAATTTTTTTGATAGTGCTTATCGAAAAAATTAAAAGGAGAATACCTTAAAGGTATTCTCCTTTACTTTTATAAAGAATATACTGACGTATTTAAAAATATTACAAGAGATTCAATATACTAATGTAATTTTTTGAATTGAAATAATCCAAAAACGATACGTTTTTTAGAATAAATACATACGAATAGTCAATTATAGATGAAATAAATTTACTTGATTTGCGGTCACGTGTGAAAGTTAACAGAATACTCAAATTTAATTATAATAACCCTTTATTTTAATACACTCAACTATGGATGTAAATATCATTAGAAAACTCATTGTAGGTCCTTTTCAGAAAGGAGAAGATGAAAATATTATTCGTTGGTATAAAAAAGTCGATTTTGTAGCACAACTTAGTTTATTAACGTTTTTATTATGTGATTCCGGAATCATCAGTTCTTTTAAAATTATCGGAATTATTTGTTTCACTTTGTTTTTGATTAACGTTCTGACAAAATATATCCATCTCATTTCATTTATACTCAATTTCTTTATTTGTTCTTATTGGATAAAAATTTCAGAAACCTTTCATGCATTTAATGCGCAATCATTGATAATAATGATACTATGTGTCGTTTTGATGCTAATACCATTTTTGCATTTTATCTATGATTTCAGACATTCTAAAAAAACAATAGCCAATGATACTCTCGCAATAATGGGATGTCTTATTATTGATGGTTTTTTATATAGTCTGGATGATCTGGTAATAAATGCTAAACTTGAAAATCAGGTAGATAAACTGATCCTTAACTTAGGCGGAATGATATGTATCTTCTCTATAGTCTTAATAAGCTGTACCTTTATATGGGGATGTGGAAAATTATATAATAAATATTTCAAAAAAGAAGATTGTGCTGAAAGTAAAGCTATTGAAGTAGAGTAGGATAGCTTATTTTCCAATACATAACAATCAAAACCAGCTATAAAAATCTCACTTAAGTCGCATATGTCACAGGGCATATATATTTAGATAAATCAATTTGTGATAATAAAAAAATACGAATAGTCAATTTTAGAAAAAATATAATACATTAATTCGCATATTGTCTAAATGTTTTATCACAAAATACTTACCAAGTCGTTTGATCGATAAACTATTCCTGATCTGAAAACTGAGTAATATGGTAAGTAAATAATGGGAAGTAACATGATGAAAGAAGGGAAAAGAACTTCAAACTCAAAACTTAATACAACCGATAGAGTAATATTAGAAAATAATGAAACTCATTTTCGTTTTTATAAGATGAAAGAGAATTGTAAAAATCAATTTGAGGCAATTTCGATGCATATCGTATGTTTTGTTTTAGAGGGTGAAGTAATGATAAGCAATCACATGAATAACCAAGTGTCCGTTACACAGGGGAACATGTTTTATATGCCTAAATATTCACACTTTGATTCTATTGCAAAAAATAATGTCAATCTGTTGATATTTTCTTTTGAAAGATTACTGAATCCTTTAGATAAGCTTTATTTTCAGAGTTTAAATCTCCTGGAAAGAAGTCCGGAATATCAGGTTGTAACTTTAGAAATTAAGAAGCCGTTACACTCATTTATACGTTTCATGCACGAAACATTGAGTGAAGGTATAGGAGACCAATATTATTATAAAATAAAGCATAAAGAGTTTTTTATCTTACTGAGAAGCTTTTACGATTCAAAAGATATTCAGAATTTATTTTATCCACTTATTACACAGAACATTGATTTTAAAAGTCTGATTATGGATACTTATCAAAAAGATTCGGATCTGAATGCACTCATAAAAGCAAGCTGTTTAAGTCGAAGTATTTTCATGAAAGTATTTAAAAAAGAGTTTGGCATAACGGCGTATCAATGGATCTTGAAGCAACGATCGAAAAGTATCATTTATTATGCATCATTACCGGGGGCTTCTATAAAAGATGTAATGTACAAGGTGGGTTTTGATTCTCCATCTCATTTTAATAGATTTTGCCGGAAACATTTTAATTGTACCCCCAAAGAGCTACTAAGAAAATGCCAGACTAAAGATTAAGATTTAAAAAGAAGATGCCACATTATATTTCACAAGCTCTTTATCAGTGTTGTAAATGCATTATTTTGTTATGTTTTTTTGAAGAGTAAGTCCAGTGCGCACAAATTGTAGTCTGCGAATTTCTGTCGAAGAAATTCGCAGATTAATTATTCGGACGAATTAAGATTGTCCGCTTTTGAATAACGAATTCAGCTTCGCTAATATCCATGCCGTAACTAATCCGATCCCGACACCTATAGCAGACTCAGAGAATCTCAGAAACCCATTGAGCAAAGGGGATTGATCCGAATCCACAGAACGAATCAGGACCCATATAAGGACTACTGTTGCCATCTTTCCATTATCGGGAACCGATAATATCATACAAATGATTCCAAGAAAAAAAATAGTTATCGTCATTCCTATCAATGTAAAAGGAAAAAACGATAAATAAATAAATGCTATCAGTGCACCGATGAAGGAACCCAGAACTCTTAGCCATCCCTGATTTATGCTTTTTGATAAATCTTCTTGCTGAAGAACGACAATCGTGGAAATGGCTGACAACATAGCACCCAAGTAGGCTGACGGATTATGAAATAAAGCAGATAAAGCACCACCGGCTATAAAAGACGCAAATACGGCTAATGTCTTCGCTGTAATAAAACCTAACTTTATACGTTTAATCGCACGAATACATAAAGCTTCTATTATTGGCTTAATATTTTTCATAATAGTATTAATTAAAGAAATACAAGTGTCATTATGCTGTCTATTGTCTAAAAATAGAAGCATAATGTAAGATTTCTAATCGCTCAGAATGCGATATAAATATTTATCTAAGATTATTCTTTATCCAGCTCTGAGAAATTAATTTAATATATCTATCTGATTATCTGATTGTTGATTGGTTAATCTTATTATTGTATGGATATAATTCCTCATGGAAGCTATATTTATAGCTTTAGTAGGAGTAAAAATAACCAAAATACGTTCATTTAGGAATTCAGATACGTATTTGCCGGTAAAAACAAACGCATGAAAATATATTTATATACGTATCTGAATATATTTATATACGTATCTTATTTTATATATTGCCTGAATTGGTCTTAAATACGCAGGATTTTAAATCTTTTCATCCAAAGTCTCCAAATAAAACAGTATCAAAAATATTATCAGAAAGATAGTTCTTTTCTCAATATTAAATCATAACGTCAGAATTGGATTACTTGTGTTTTTGCCACAAAGTATAAAAAAAAGCCAAAGAGTTATAGTTGTCAGTATCCAATTTAAGTCAGATAGGAGATTGCAGTCTATACTCTTGTTTGATAAACTTATGAAAACTGAATTTGTTCATGAATCATCGTTTATGTGTACAATAAAGAGAATAAATAGGATACAATCTTGATAAATGCAGCATTTACCTTATCTTTGCAGCAGATAAGAAAAATTGAAATGGAGAAAATAATATACGACAAGAATAGCATTGAGTTTATAACAGTAGGCGTAGAGTATTGCTCATTGTTAGAGAATGCAAGTGGATACAGCAAATCTGAATTTGTTCGTAAAGCAGTTATTGTTCTTCCTTTATTATATTTGAAAGCAACACTGCTGCCAAAGGATAATGAAGAGGAATTGCAGGGATATGCAGAAGAATTTGTAACAGAAACAGAGTATGAAATGATTCGCTCTGTGATTGCATCCGTACTGGCTGAGGATGATGACTATCTTGAAACGTTCCATCCGGATATGAATTACAGCGATGCTCCGATAGCAGCTTATATTTCAGAAGATCTGGCTGATGTTTATCAGGATATCAAGAATCTTGCATATATTTATAGTACTCGTCAGGAAGAGGCTATGCGTATTGCTTTGGCTGATTGTCGTAGAAGTTTTTATGAGTTCTGGGGACAGAAGTTAGTAAACTCTATGGGGGCTATACACGCTCTTTTGGCGCAGGCTGATATAGAGGAAGATGACTCCCGTGAGCATGATGAAAATGAAAACTCTTCATTTGGTTACGATCTTACAAATAATTCTGATATTGAAGACGAAATATTCTAATCACAGTGGAAAATAATTTAATTCAAATAACAAAAGACGAAATAGCAGCACTGCCTGTTGTAGAGTATCAAGGTCGCATTGTGACTATTCAAACGGAGGAAGATGCTAATAAAGCTATTGAATATTTGTCAACTTTTTCCATTCTGGGATTTGACACTGAAACCAAACCGGCTTTCAAGAAAGGAGTAATCAATAAAGTTGCGCTGTTACAGCTTTCGACTGAAGATACCTGCTTCTTATTCCGTTTAAATATGATCGGAATGCCTGCCTCTCTTTCGGCATTACTTGCCGACGAAAAAGTTTTAAAGGTGGGTTTATCCCTTAAAGACGACTTTGCACAGCTTAACAGACTAGCCGGTATCACACCAAAAGGTTTTATTGAACTACAAAGCTTTGTTAAACCCTTCGGGATTGCTGATAACAGCCTTCAAAAGATTTTTGCAATTTTGTTTAAACAAAAGATATCGAAGAAACAGCGTTTGACTAATTGGGCCGCTGATATTCTGACGGATGCTCAAAAGAAATATGCTTCACTTGATGCATGGGCTTGTTTACAAATTTACTTGAAACTAATCGTGCATCTGAACTAATGTATTGGTGATAAATTCACCGTTCATTTAATACATGATTTTATGAAAAACACATTCGGCAATATATATCGTCTTTCTTCTTTTGGAGAGTCACACGGACCTGCAATTGGGGGAGTTATTGACGGAATGCCAGCAGGCATTAATATCGATTTAGATTTTATTCAACTTGAACTGGATCGCAGACGTCCGGGGCAAAGCGATTTGACAACACCTCGAAAAGAGGGTGATAAGGTAGAATTCCTTTCGGGTATATTTGAGGGGCAAAGCACCGGAGCTCCTATAGGATTCATTATCCGCAATGAGAATCAACACTCTTCGGATTATAACAATCTGAAAGATATATACAGACCATCGCATGCGGATTATGTTTATTCGCAAAAATATGGGAACCGGGATCATCGCGGGGGTGGAAGATCGTCTGCTCGTGAAACTATAGCACGTTGTGTTGCTGGTGCGCTTGCTAAATTAGCTTTACGTCAGTTACGTGTAGATATCCAGGGATATACTTCTCAGGTTGGAAATATAGCTTTATCAAATGATTATAGCAGATATAATCTATCATTGACTGAAACCAACAGTGTCCGATGTCCTGATCCTGAAAAGGCTGAAGAAATGGCTGCTTTAATCAGGGAGGTGAAAGCAGCAGGTGACACAATCGGTGGTGTAGTGACCTGCGTAATTAAGAATACACCAGTCGGATTAGGTGAGCCTGTATTTGGCAAACTACATGCAGCTTTGGGGAGTGCAATGCTAAGTATTAATGCCGTTAAAGGCTTTGAATACGGTATGGGATTCTCGGATCTTGACTTAAGAGGCTCGCAGCTCAATGATCGTTTCTATAACGACAACGGGCAAATACGGACTAAAACTAATAATTCCGGTGGTATTCAAGGTGGTATTTCAAACGGCGAGGATATTTATTTCCGGGTAGCCTTCAAACCGGTAGCGACTGTTCTTATGGATATAGAAACGGTTGATAAAACCGGTGAGGAACAGATTCTTAAAGCAAAAGGGCGCCATGATCCATGCGTTTTGCCTCGTGCAGTACCGATTGTGGAAGCTATGGCTGCTATGGTTATCCTTGATTATTATTTATTAGGAAAAACAACACAACTATAGGATATTTAAGTTAGAATGTTTATGTTTGCGATAGTGTACAAATTATTTCAAACTTAAACATTCTAACTTTTTAATTTTATGATTAAGCAATATATCCAAAATAATCAAGATCGATTTCTTGACGAATTATTCAGTCTGATTCGAATTCCTTCAATTAGTGCAAAGCCCGAGCATAAGTCTGATATGGTAGCTTGTGCAGAACACTGGAAAGAGTTATTGTTGAAATCAGGTGCAGACAAAGCTGAAGTGATGCAAACGAAAGGTAATCCGGTCGTGTTTGGTGAAAAAATTATCAATCCGGAATATCCGACAGTTCTTGTATATGCACATTATGATGTAATGCCAGCAGAACCGTTAGAATTATGGAAAAGCAGCCCGTTTGAAGCTGAAATTCGCGATGGCCATATCTGGGCTCGTGGAGCAAACGATGATAAAGGCCAGTCGTATATTCAGGCTAAGGCTTTTGAGACAATGGTTAAAAATGATCTTCTTAAGGTGAATGTTAAGTTCCTTTTTGAAGGAGAAGAAGAAATTGGCTCTCCAAGTCTTGAAGAGTTCTGCGCAGCTCATAAAGAAATGCTTAAAGCTGACGTAATTCTTGTCTCAGATACAGGAATGGTTAGTAAAGATCAGCCTAGTATAACTACCGGATTAAGAGGTCTGGCATACTGGCAAATCGATGTAGTCGGACCGAATAAAGATTTGCATTCAGGCATATTTGGCGGAGCAGTTGCTAATCCTATCAATGTACTGTGCAAAATGATCGCGGATGTAACTGATGCAGACGGACATATTACAATTCCTCATTTCTATGATGATATACTTCCTGTATCACAGGATGAAAGAGATATGATTGCGCAAGTTCCTCATACGGATGAAGCGTATATGAAAGCTCTGGATGTGAATGCTCTGTTCGGAGAAAAAGGATACTCTACTTTGGAGCGTACCTGGATTCGTCCGACATTCGATGTGTGCGGTATATGGGGCGGATATCAGGGTGAAGGATCAAAAACGGTACTTCCGTCTGAAGCTCATGCTAAAATCTCGAGCCGTTTAGTTCCGGGACAAGATCATGAGAAAATAGGAGAGCTGGTTAAGAAGTACTTCGAAGAAGTCGCACCGGATTATGTTAAGGTAAATGTAACATCTATGCATGGCGGCGAAAGCTATGTTTGCCCGATAACTCTTCCTGCATATAAAGCAGCTGAAGCAGCTTATCAAAAAGTGTTTGGTGTACGACCACTTGCAGTTAGAAGTGGAGGAAGTATTCCTATTATTGCAGCTTTTGAACGTGTTTTAGGGATGAAGAGTGTTTTGATGGGATTTGGTTTAGAATCAGATGCTATTCATTCACCAAATGAAAACTTCTCATTAGATCTGTTTACGAAAGGTATTGAGACCGTTTGTGAGTTTTATAATGAATTTGCAAAGAAATAAATTATACTAAGAATAAAAATGGAGAATCAACAAAATTGATTCTCCATTTTTATTTTATTCATCCTCCGAGTCAAAATCGAATTCGAAATCAAAGTCGTCCATAACCATAGGATCCGTAAAATCTTCCAGACTTCTTCTGTCTTTCTTGGTTGGTCGACCGGTACCTTTTTGGCGGTCAACAAAACCACTTATTTTCTGAAGTTCTAAAATTTCGTATTGATCTGCCGTAGTTACATTTTCCATATATTCAGGAACTAACTTAGCACCCATACGTCGTTCAGCCAACTGCAGAACTTTAAACGAATAAGTAATAGGAGGCTTACGAACTTGAATAACATCACCAACCTTAATCATTCTTGAAGGTTTGATAGTGACATTATTTATGGATACACGGCCTTTCTTGCAGGCTTCAACTGCGATTGTTCTACTTTTAAAGATTCGCACAGCCCACAACCATTTATCAATTCTTACTTCTGCAGCCATTGTTTATTTACTTTAGATTATTGAATTGGTTCATTGTGATTTGAATACCGGCCAGACAGAAACTTTTAGTCATTTCCGCAGCACGTTTCAAATAAGTTTCTTTCAGCAAATCTTCCTGTTCAGACGTAAAATTGCCTAATACATAGTCAACCTGATGGCCTTTAGGGAAATCATTGCCTATACCAAAACGGATTCTCGGATAACTGTCGTTACCCAGAATTTGCTGAATATGCTTTAATCCATTATGACCGGCATCAGATCCACGAGGCTTCATTCTTAAAGTCCCGAAAGGAAGAGCTAAATCATCAACAATTACCAAAACCCGCTCTACAGGTATGTTTTCTTTCTGCATCCAGTAGCGTAAAGCATTTCCACTTAAGTTCATGAATGTAGAAGGTTTAAGTAAAAGAAGAATTTTATTTTTTACTTTCACTTCGCATACCGCTCCATAACGATCATCTTTGAATGTTGCTCCAGCTTCTTCGGCAATGAGATCAACTACTCTGAATCCAATATTATGGCGGGTATATACATACTCGGGACCAATATTCCCAAGCCCGATTACCAGATACTTCATTATAACAGATAACAAAAATCAAGTTAAAAAAATAGCCGGGATCAGGCTTGGGACGTTAAGTCCTTTTATCCCGAATCCCGGCTTTAAATTTTTCAGCGTATGGATTATTTTCCTTTTTTCGCTGCTGCTGCCATCATACCTCTTGCTGCACGAGTTAGTTTAACTGCACATACAACTGCATTTTTAGCATTAACAAGTTCGCAGTTTTCGAATGCTAATTCACCAACTTGAATTGTTTTACCAAGACCTAAGCTAGATACTTCGATAGTAAAGAATTCAGGAATGTTAGTGTAAAGAGCTTTAACGCGAAGTTTACGCATTTCTAATGCCAATTTACCCCCTTGTTTAACACCTTCTGCAAGACCTGTCAATTTAACAGGAACTTCGAATACGATTGCTTTATCTTCAGAAACTTGAAGGAAGTCGATGTGAAGGATTTTGTCTGTTACCGGGTGGAATTGGATATCTTTCAAAACAGCTTTGCAAGTTTTGCCATCAACTGTAAGATCGATAACGTAGATTTCCGGAGTATAAATCAAGTTACGGATATCAGCTTCTGTCACTGTGAAGTGAGTAGCTTCTGTACCGTTGCTGTAAATTACACATGGAACTAAAGCTTCAGAACGAAGAGCTTTAGTAGCTTTTTTTCCTAAATCGTGACGTCCAACGCCAGAAAGTGAAAATGATTTCATTTGATAAAAATTTAATGTGTTACTCAAAATTAAGTGCTTCCTTAATTTCCCATCACACGAGAGGGTATATTCAAAAAGCGATGCAAAGATACTTTATTTTTCTTTGCTGACAAAATTAGCTGTTAACTTTTTAGGAATTCACTTATATAATTAGGTGTGGTGATAAATACCAGATCTGATTAAAGTGCATATTCCATAATATAATCATTCATAAAATAGTCTTCTCCGATTGGGTTATCACGTTCCTCTGCAATGTTGAAACCATAATTGAGATAGAAGTTTTTGGCTTGGTTATATCGATTGACATAAAGTCGCACGATACGAACCGGAGGATGTAACTCTCGTGCTATAGTGATGATCTGATTCATAATACATTTACCGAGTCCTTGTCCTTGCAAACGGGGTAAAAGGTATAATTTTTGAATAATCAGAGCTGCTTTATCCGATTCAAATTCAATGGCGCAATATCCGACAGGTACGTTTTGTGATAAAACAAGATAGAAGGTCTGATTTGCAGAATTGAATTGATTGTTTAGTATATCGGAACTATACATCATATTCATCATATAATCGATTTGCTCCTGGGACAAGATAGACTTATATGTATGAGGAAAAATTTCTATCGCTAACTTTTGAAGAGTAAAGAGATCTTCTTTATCGGTAATTTGTTTTAGGTAGATCATAAATTCAGGTATTAACTGTCATAGGTGCAAATATAATACAGTCAGGATAATACCTGCACATTTTGTCTAAGCAAAAAGCGCTGAAATGTTTATTCATTTCAGCGCTTTTATTAAATCCTGATTCGAAAATCATCATCTTTCGTTCCTATATATAAAGGCATATCACACCATTCAAGATCTAACTCTTTAGCTTTTAATTTAGCTAAATATATAAGTTTGAATGCTTTTGCCCGAATTAATTGCTCAGCCCAATCATGAGCGTCAACTAACTCATCAGTAAGGCGATTCCGATCGCGCAAAATATTATAGATCTCGAAGATTTCTTCTTCGTCTTCACAGCCTAATAAAGGATAAACTTCTTCGTTTTCAATTTCCGGATCATAATAATCCATCCATTCTGTATCCTCTAGTCCTCCATCTTTCAAATATGCAAAAATATCGAAATGCCAGGTATCGGTTTCAGATGAAAAATCAGTCATTTCAATAGATAGTACATTGAATTTATTTTCATCATTAATTTCGATAAAATATTCTTCGATCCAATAAGTCAGACTTTCAGCCTGTGAGTCAAAGTTTATATAAAGGGCATTGTCAAATTTACGATTAGCACAGTTTTTTAGTTCCTCCGAAGCTACTTGTACGGCTGAATCAAAATCTGCTTGTTCAAGATAGAAATTTATTTTTTCTGCAAAATCAATATCCATATTCTTAAAAAATTAGTAATTTCTAATCTATAACTAACAATAGAAGCAGACAAAGAGTTTTATCGAGATCCTGCTATTGTAGTATAGAAGTTTTCTTTTACGAAATATTTAATTGCTAAATCGCGTATTTCTTCAGCTGATATGTTTTTGATAATCTGAATCTGTTTTTGATAATAATCATCCTCAAGATTATTTGCGGTTAACGAAATCTGAGCATCTGCTTGAGCGAAAGGTCCGTCAAACATTCGAGCCATTTCTCCCATTAGATAACTCTTAACGGTCAATAGTTCCTCTTGTCCGACTAATTCAATCTTTAAACGATCCATTTCCTTAAATATCTCGTCAATGACAGCGTCACGATAAATATTAGCTGTTTGTGTTGATATAACCATGTGAGCTCCATATTTATTAGCTGACGTAGACGATCCGATACCGTATGTATAGCCTTTTTCTTCTCGGATGTTCTCCATCAAACGACTTCCGAAGTAACCGCCGTAAATAGTATTAAGTACACGGAAACCGTTGTAATCCGGATGCTCTCTATTTATGGAAGGCATAGCTATACGCAAAGCGCATTGTTGAGTATCTTCTTTTTCCACAAAAGTATAATGATCAGCAGCCGGATGAGCTAATGTATTTTTAGCTGTAAAACTTAAATCGTTGTTTCCCCATGCCTCTGCACCAAATCGGTTTTCTACTTCCTTTAATATATCGGATGTTATTTTACCGGTAATTAAAATGGTACAGTTGGAAGATTTATAAGCCCGATTGTAAAAGTCTTTAATATTATCGAGTTTAATATGATTGAATGTCTCTAAGGTCGCATGTGCGCCATAAGGATGATCAAGTCCGTAAAGTTGCTCCATTGATGCATGAAGAGCCAGAACCTGTACTTTGTTCATTTCAACCATATATTGCTCACGCTGGCGGTTGCAATGAATTCCGAATTCTTTTTCAGGAAAAGTAGGAGATTTGATCATCTCTTCTATAATAGGTATAACCTGATTAAAATGCTTATTCAATGTATAGACCGTTAAATAAGAATTATGCTGAGTTACGGATGGTTGAATCCAAGCTCCATAATAATCAAGCTTCTCGGCAATTTCAGCTGAAGTATAGCTCTGAGTACCCTCTTTTAAAAGCGTGTTTGAGAATATAGCTGAAAGGGGAGCTGTTTGATCCCATTTTCCGGACTGAAACATAAAATCGAGACGTGTAACTTCTTTATCACACTTATCAATTGAATATAACTCAATACCGTTAGATAATATTGAAGGTTTAATAGGTGTAAATTCAATATTGTGTAACAGTTCTATATGTGGACATTGTTTTCTGTTTAATGATGCTTGCATATACTGATAAAACTTTATATGGTTGTTATGAGTGCAAAGTTATTCCTTTTTTTCAATATAAATAGATATTTGAGGGCTAGTGGTACGAAATCGAAATAACAAAGTAAGAATTAGGTTATTAAATAGTATTGAATCCAAGTAAAAAAGATATTTTTATGAGTTATTATGAAATGGAATGCGAAAAATGCAATCTCAAGTTTGCAAAACAGACATTTTTATATACATTTGCCACGATAACGAGATTTTAATAGGATAGCGTGGATTCATTTATTAGAACACATAGATATTTGGTTGAACATATCTCATCACCTGTTAAACGAGAATTGATGAAAGAAATCAATTGGGATAACAGGCTGATAGGTATAAAAGGTACACGAGGTGTAGGCAAAACAACCTTTTTGCTCCAATATGCAAAAGACTATTTTGGAGCGAATGATAAGTCGTGTCTCTACATTAACATGAATAATCTTTACTTTACGAACAGAACTTTGGAGGATTTTGCCGAAGAGTTCTATAAGCGCGGAGGTAAAACATTATTGATTGATCAGATATTTAAGTATCCGGATTGGTCTAATGCATTACGTCATTGCTACGATAATATTCCGGAGCTAAAGATCGTTTTTGCAGGGTCATCGGCCATGAGACTGAAAGAAGAAAACCCAATACTCTCGGGTATTGTAGATTCATATTATTTAAGAGGATTTTCATTCAGAGAATTCCTGAATTTGATGAGCGGTGAGAGTTTTCCGCATTATACGTTAGAGCAAATACTTGAAAACCATATTGAGATTGCTACTGATATTTGCAGCAGAGTTAAACCTCTTGCTTATCTTCCCGATTATATTCATCATGGATTTTATCCATTTTTTCTGGAACAACGAAACTTTTCTGAAAATCTTCTGAAAACGATCAATATGATGATCGAAGGAGATATTTTCTTCTTGAAAGAAATTGAGGTTTCATATTATCATAAGATACGAAAGCTCCTTTACTTACTCTCAAATAGCTCAACAACTGCTGTTAATGTCAGTCAGTTGAGTAATGAGATTAAGACTTCAAGAGCAACTGTTATGAATTACATCAAGTATTTGCAAGATGCACGATTGATAAATCTTTTATATACTAAAGGTGATTCGTACCCCAAAAAACCTGCTCAGATATATTTGCATAATACGAATATTATGTATCCATTGCAAATGAATCAGGTAGATGAACAAACAATCAGAGAGACATTTTTTTATAATGCTTTATATAAAGAGCATGAAATACATGTCGGAGAAAAAAGCGCTCAGTTCCTCGTAAATGAACAATTCAATTTCAGAATTGAGGGCGAAAATATTCGTGGTAGAATAAATAGTGATTTTTATTATGCCCGCGATTTAATAGAAGTAGGGGAAGATAACATAATTCCTCTCTGGCTTTTTGGTTTTTTATATTAGAAATACAACCGAATCAGTATTCTGATTCGTTATATATAGATCAGACTAAACGTATGTTTTAATTTATAGTTAGAATTATGACTAAACAAAAGAAGTTTTTGACCTGTGATGGTAATCAGGCTGCTGCACATATTTCATATATGTTCAGTGAAGTAGCTGCGATTTATCCTATCACACCATCATCAACAATGGCTGAATACGTTGATGAATGGGCTGCTGCCGGAAGAAAAAATATCTTCGGAGAAACTGTGAAAGTAGAAGAAATGCAATCAGAGGCTGGTGCTGCAGGTGCAGTTCACGGATCTCTTCAAGCTGGTGCATTAACAACTACATACACAGCATCACAAGGTTTATTGTTGATGATTCCGAATATGTACAAAATGGCAGGTGAATTATTACCTAGTGTAATTCACGTATCTGCTCGTGCATTGGCATCACACGCCTTATCAATTTTTGGTGATCACCAGGATGTTATGGCTGCACGCCAAACTGGTTATGCTTTCTTAGCTACAGGTTCAGTACAAGAGGTTATGGATTTAGCTGGTGTTGCTCACTTTGCAGCATTAGAAGGTCGAGTTCCTTTTGTTCATTTCTTTGATGGATTCCGTACATCTCACGAGATCCAAAAAGTAGAAATGTTGGAGCAAGAAGATCTTGAACCACTATTTGATCGTGAAGCTTTAGATGCATTCCGTAAACGTGCAATCAATCCTGAAAACCCGGTTGCCAGAGGTATGGCTCAAAATCCGGACGTATATTTCCAGGCACGTGAGGCTTGTAATCCATATTATGATGCAATTCCTGCAATCGTTGAAAAATATATGGAGAAAATCTCAGCCATTACTGGTCGTAAATATGGTTTGTTCGACTATTACGGAGCTGAAGATGCTGAAAACGTAATCATCGCAATGGGTTCTGTAACAGAAGCTGCTCGCGAAGCTATTGATTTCTTACAAGCACAAGGCAAAAAAGTAGGTTTGCTATCAGTTCACTTGTATCGTCCATTCTCTGCAAAACACTTCTTAGCAGCAATGCCAGCAAGCGTTAAACGTATCGCAGTATTGGATAGAACAAAAGAACCTGGTGCAACTGGCGAACCTTTATATTTAGATGTTAAAGATGTATATTATGGAAAACCTAATGCACCTGTAGTTGTAGGTGGTCGTTATGGTCTTTCTTCAAAAGATACAACTCCTGCACAAATCGTTTCTGTTTACGAAAACCTTGAATTGCCAGAACCTAAAAATGGTTTCACAATTGGTATCGTAGATGATGTAACATTTACTTCCCTTCCTCAGAAAGAAGAACTTTTATTAGCTGACGGTACTTTCGAAGCTAAATTCTACGGTTTAGGAGCTGATGGTACAGTAGGTGCTAACAAAAACTCAATCAAAATTATTGGTGACAACACTGATAAATATTGTCAGGCTTATTTCTCTTATGACTCTAAAAAATCAGGTGGTTTCACTTGTTCTCACTTACGTTTTGGTGATAAACCAATCCGTTCGACTTATTTAGTGAACACTCCTGACTTTGTAGCATGTCACGTACCTGCATATCTACGTCTTTATGATGTAACAAGAGGTTTGAAAAAGAATGGTACATTCTTGTTGAACTCTATGTGGGATGCTGAAGAAACTAAAAAACATTTACCTGATAATGTAAAAGGTTATTTAGCTAAAAACAATATTACTGTATATATTATCAATGCTACTCAAATTGCTCAGGAAATCGGTTTAGGTAATCGTACTAACACAATCCTGCAATCAGCATTCTTTAAAATCACAGGAGTAATTCCTTATGATTTGGCTGTAGAGCAAATGAAAAAAGCGATTGTTAAATCTTACGGTAAAAAAGGTGAGAATATCGTTAACATGAACTTCGCGGCAGTTGAACGTGGTGGTGATGTTACAAAAATAGATATTCCTGCTGAGTGGGCTACAATTGATAGCAAATTCGAACTGGAACATACTCCGGCTCCTGATTTTGTTCAAAAAGTTGTTCGTCCGATCAATGCTCAAATCGGAGATGATCTTCCGGTATCTGCATTTAAAGGTCGCGAAGACGGAACTTGGGATCAAGGTACAGCAGCATATGACAAACGTGGTGTAGCAGCAATGGTTCCTGTTTGGAAACCAGAAAACTGTATCCAATGTAACAAATGTGCTTACGTATGTCCTCACGCAGCAATTCGTCCTTTCGTTCTTGATAAAGAAGAACAAGCTAAGAACCCTGAAATGGCAACAATTAAAGCAGTTGGTAAACAATTCGCTGATATGACATTCCGCATTCAGGTAGACGTTCTAGACTGTATGGGTTGTGGTAACTGTCCTGATGTATGTCCGGGTAATAAAAATGGAAAAGCTCTTGAAATGGTATCGATTGAACAAGAGATGCCAAATCAAGCAAACTGGGATTTCTGTGTTAGCGAAGTTAAATCAAAACAACATTTGGTTGACGTTAAAGCTAATGTGAAAAATTCACAGTTCGCAACTCCATTGTTCGAGTTCTCTGGTGCATGTTCGGGTTGTGGAGAAACTCCATACGTTAAATTGATTTCACAATTGTTCGGTGATCGTCAAATGATTGCAAATGCGACTGGTTGTACTTCTATTTATTCTGGTTCAGCTCCTTCAACTCCATATACAAAAAATGAACAAGGCAGAGGTCCGGCATGGGCTAACTCTTTATTCGAAGATAATGCTGAGTTTGGTTTAGGTATGGCGTTTGCTGTAGAAAAAATGCGTGATCGTGTTGAGCGTTTAATGAAACAAGGTCTAACTTGTGAGTGTTGCTCTGACGAGTTAAAAGCATTATTTACTGAATGGATTGAGAATCGTGAAAATGCAGACAAAACTGTCGAATTAGAAGCGAAAATTACTCCACTTGTAAAAGCTTGTACTTGTGATATCTGCAAAGAATTATCAGGTTTAACTCAATATATCATCAAAAAATCTCAATGGATCATTGGTGGTGATGGTTGGGCATATGATATCGGATATGGTGGATTAGACCATGTATTAGCATCTGGTAAAAATGTAAATATCTTAGTGGTAGATACAGAGGTATACTCTAATACAGGTGGACAATCATCTAAATCTACACCGGTAGGAGCGATTGCGAAATTTGCTGCGGCAGGTAAACGTATTCGTAAAAAAGATCTTGGTTTGATGGCTACTACTTATGGTTATGTGTATGTAGCACAGATCGATATGGGTGGAGACCAGGCGCAAACACTTAAAGCTATTCGTGAAGCAGAAGCTTATGATGGACCATCATTAATTATTGCATATTCTCCATGTATTGCTCATGGTTTACGTGTAGGTATGGGTAAATCTCAAGCTGAAGGTGGAGCTGCTCTTGATTGTGGTTACTGGCATCTATGGCGTTACAATCCTGAGTTGGAAGCTGAAGGTAAAAATCCGTTTATCTTAGATTCTAAAGAACCTAAGTGGGATAAATTCCAGGATTTCCTAAAAGGAGAAGTACGTTATTCTGCGTTATTGAAACAATTCCCTGCTGAAGCAACAGAATTGTTCAAAGCTGCTGAAGAAAATGCAAAATGGAGATACAATACTTACAAACGACTTGCTGCTGCGTCTTTTGATACAGCTGAAGCTGCTGAGTAATAATTGTTATTATAAATTAGAAAGGGATTATCCATACGGATAATCCCTTTTTTTATCTCTGCATTTGTTGAAACAAAAGAGGAGGGTAGTTGTTTATATACTGTAAGAAATTAAGTATTACCAGATAAATATATATCATGATGAAAAATGAAATTATACAATTAGCAAACTCATTATTAAAACAATCAGAAAGTCCGTTATTTGTTTTTTCAATGACAAAGATAGCAGTATTACCTGTAGTGGAAGAGATGGATCGATTAGTCAGATTGCGGGAACAATTTATACTTTCGGGTAATCAATTGAAACTTATGAATGTAATGCCGGATGTATTTCTTTCTAATATATTATTGATAGACTCTTCGATGCACAAAATATTGGCCGAAATGATAATAATATCAATGCGTGATGGTATTATTGCTCTAAATGAACTGGCTAAAATATTAGAGAAAGAAAATCCATTAAAACTTGACCAATCGTTTGGACAAAGCTATTATATCAATAAAATAAGATTATTCTTACTTGCTTTAGCTAGCGGAATGAGAACTAATGAAGTGTGGTTGGGAATTCCTAAAAATCAAATAACTAAATACGAAATAAATGATCGAGGCAAGCTAATGAGCTTTACAATCAGTCAGCTACAATTATTAGGGGATTATCTGATGAATCACTCTTTTATAAATTGTAAAATTGAAGATCAGGAAGATAACATACTAAAAATAAAAATGGGCATAAATCTTAGAACTTGTCTTGAAGATAATCGTCCGGACAGTTATGACGATGACTTTGATGAGGAGCTAGGCTTGGATAATAGAGATATATAAAAAATAAAGGTACTACTTTCATTTAAGTAGTACCTTTATTTTTTATTTTCCAGGAACAAACTCAGAAATTTGCTCTGAATAAGATGAATAGTTAAAGCCTGCAGTAATGGACTTTGTCCGAAACTTTAAGATAATATAGTTATCATCTGTCATGCCTAGAGGAAAATACTTTTCTAATGCAGGAGACCATAGGTCATTCCTGGTTTGCTGATCATCAAATATATCAACTTCTCCGATAAGAGAAGCATAATTCGTACCTTGCTGAAATATAAGACCTGCATGGTTATTAAACACTAATTGCTTATATTTCTCCGAATTTTTACTTGTTGCAAACCAAATATTCTCTAAATCATCAAATCTTATTACTGCCATCATAATGATTCTTGGATATCCATATTCATTAATGGTCGACATGTTGCAATACTTAGAGAAACGTATTAAGTCAAGAACCTGATTTTTATCTATTTGCATAATATAAATTGTTTAGTCTAATATAGTAATAGAACAATTAGAGAAACAAATAGTTGAGATAGGATGGGAGAGGGTTCCCTATTTAACTCTCTTCGGGTTCTTAGCTATAAAGTCTTTCCAACTATTGTAGCTTTTTTCCTGAACAGGTCTATTCGACTGATAAAAATGGCATAAAGCAGCTGCTAACCCATCGGTAGCATCAAGTTCTGGTAACATATTTTCTTGCGGGATTTTTAAAATCTTTTGAAGCATAGATGCAACTTGTTCTTTAGCAGCCTGACCATTCCCGGTTATCGACATTTTAATTTTTAATGGCGCATATTCAAAGATAGGAATGTCTCGGGAAAGTGCGGCTGACATAGCAACACCCTGGGCACGCCCCAATTTAAGCATTGATTGAACATTCTTGCCAAAGAATGGCGCCTCAATCGCTAATTCATCCGGATGGAATTCATCTATTAATGATACCACGCGATCAAAAATACGTTTTAATTTAACATAATGATCGGGGAGTTTGCTTAAATGTATAACTCCCATAGTTATAACTTCAGGTGTATTATTAATAACTCTGATTATCCCATAACCCATAACAGTTGTACCAGGGTCAATACCTAAAATTATTCGTTCTCTCATTAATGAAGTTATTAATTTACAGTTTATTATTCTGACATATAGAAGTATACATAAGATAAAATGATTATCATCTTTATGTATACTTCTATATTTAAGATAGCTCTATATGCTCTAAGAGAGTTGTGAATCCTAATAGTTTATTGCCGTACTTCTTTGTCAAATCTGAATAGATAGCAGCACCTGTTTGTTTATACCATGTATTAAGATCGGCTACGGAATCTACTTCAAATTGTAAAGAATAACTATTATTATTTGGATCATCAGTTAAAACTTTAACTAATCGGGGATTTGTTAAATGCTTTGTTTGTAGAATTTTAGGAATCAATGAATCTTTAATCCAATTCAAAGCCTCTTCATGAATCGAAGGGTCAATCTGGTAGGTTGTATTGTATATAATCATAATATAATAATAGTAGTATACATAATCATCATTATAATTTTATTTTGCGCTTATAAAAAATCACAAAGCAAATATTCGGAAACAGCCAAATTTAAAGCTATTCCCGAATATATATTATTTCGCGATAACGCGTTTAGTCGGTGAAATATGAGAATTTCTATCAACAACGCGTTCCACAAGTTTCTCTGCTAAATGCAAAAATGCCTGACCTGTTATTGAATTCTCATCAAGAGCAACAGGAACACCAGTATCTCCACCTTCACAAATACTCTGAACAATAGGAATTTGTCCTAACAAAGGTATATTCATTTCTTCGGCAAGATTTTTACATCCATTTTTACCGAAAATATAATACTTGTTCGCTGGTAATTCAGCAGGTGTAAACCAAGCCATATTTTCAACCAGACCAAGTATCGGAATATTAACTTTATCATTAGTGAACATATTAATTCCTTTAATAGCATCAGCTAAAGCTACTTGCTGCGGTGTACTGACAACCAAAGCTCCTGTAACTGCTAATGTTTGAATCAAAGTTAAATGAATATCACTAGTGCCTGGGGGCATATCTAATAAAAAGAAATCTAACTCCCCCCAATGAGCATCTGCAATTAATTGCTTGAGAGCATTACTAGCCATTCCACCTCGCCAAACGACAGCATCTTCTTTCTTTACAAAATAACCTATAGATAAAAGCTTTACCCCGTATTTTTCTTCCGGAATAATTAAATCTCTTCCATCTATTCTTTCTAAAAGAGGCCTTGCATCTTCTGTTCCAAACATTTTAGGAACCGATGGACCAAAGATATCAGCATCCAACAAACCAACTTTGTATCCTAGTTTTGCTAATGCAACCGCAAGATTCGCAGAGACTGTTGACTTTCCTACTCCACCTTTTCCTGAAGAAATTGCAATCACATTCTTTACTTGTGGTAATAGTTTATCGGGTTCAGGTCTAGCTAATTGTTTGGTTTTTATAGAGATATTACCTTTAATATCAACATCTTCTCCAACATATGTTAAAATAGCTGTTTCTGCAGCTTTTACTACAGATTTAATAAATGGATCATTGGGTTTCTCAAAAATAATTGAAAAGGTTACCTTTTGACCATCTATTCTCATATCATCTTCTATCATTTCGGCCTCAATCAAGTTTTTGCCAGTACCTGGATATCTGACTTTCTTAAGTGCCTCCAAAATTAAATTCGGATATAGTGCCATAATCTAAGTTGTTATTGTTTGACTTTAAGTCCTAGTTCAGATGCTTTATTCAGTAAAAGCTCTAGGGCTTCTTCTTTATTATTTGTGATTTCACCATCAAGAATAGCATCTTTCAATACTGCTTTAAGAATACCGACTTCACGGCATGGTGTTAAACCAAACATGTCCATAATTTCATCACCAGAAATAGGTGGCTGAAAATTACGTACCCGATCTTTCTCTTCTATTTCCTGAAGTTTATCTCTGACCAACTGAAAGTTCTGAAGATATTTAACAACCTTTTCTTTATTTTTTGAAGTTATATCAGCTTCACATAAAGTCATTAATTTATCTATATCATCACCCGCATCGAACAAAAGTCTTCTTATTGCAGAATCTGTTACTTCTTCTTCTGCTAATACAATAGGACGCATGTGAAGACTAACCATTTTTTGAACGAATTTCATTTTATCATTTAATGGTAGTTTCATTCTGCGGAAAATATGCGGGATCATCTTCTCTCCAACAAAATTATGGTTGTGAAAAGTCCATCCTAATTTATCATCCCATTTCTTTGTCGCCGGTTTTGCAATATCATGCAGAACAGCAGACCAACGTAACCAAAGATCATCGCTCACCTGAGCGAGATTATCAAGAACAGTAAGTGTATGATAAAAATTATCTTTATGAGCTCTACCTTCAACAATATCAACTCCCTTCATATTTTGAAGCTCAGGAAATATAAGTTTTAGCAGACCACATTTTTCCAATAATTTGAATCCAATTGATGGCTTGGGAGATAACATTATCTTATTCAGCTCATCTATAATACGTTCCTTAGAGATAATGCCAATACGCTCTTTATTTCTATGAAGAGCACTAAAAGTTTCGTCCTCTATCTCAAAATTAAGCTGAGTGGCAAAACGGATAGCGCGCATCATACGTAAAGGATCATCACTAAATGTAATATCCGGATCTAAAGGCGTGCGAATAATTTTATTTTCTAAATCAGTCAGGCCATCAAAAGGATCTACCAATTCGCCAAAACGACCTTTATTAAGGCAAATAGCCATCGCATTAATAGTAAAATCACGTCTGTTTTGATCATCCTCCAGTGAGCCGTCTTCAACAATTGGTTTTCTCGAATCTCTTTGATAAGATTCTTTACGAGCACCAACAAACTCTACTTCTATATCTTTATACTTAACTTGTGCAGTACCGAAGTTCTTAAACACAGATAAGTATGATTTTTTTCCTAATTCTTTGTGTAAAGATTCAGCGACTGCAATTCCACTTCCAATTACCACAACATCGATGTCTTTGGATGATCTGTTTAAGAATATATCTCGAACAAAACCACCGATGACATAGCAATCAACATGAAGTGCATCTGCAGCTTCTGAAATCTTTGCGAAAATCGGATGTGTTAAATGCTTTTTCATTTCTATTCTATTATAAAATTAGTCCGCCGATAATTTCATTGACAGATTTGCAACCTTGTCGATCAAGGTATTCATTTATTCCGTCGACTACTTTAACAGTTATCTGCGGATCGATAAAATTTGCGGTACCAATTTGTATAGCCGTAGCTCCTGCCAGTAAAAACTCAATGGCATCAGTTGCGTTCATAATTCCTCCTAAACCTATTACCGGGATCTTTACCGATTTATAAGTTTGCCAAACCATTCTTAATGCAATTGGTTTTACGGCAGCACCCGAAAGTCCTCCTGTAACAGTAGATAATATTGGTTTGCGAGTTTCAGCATTGACTGCCATCCCCAGTAGTGTATTAATCAGAGAAACCGAATCAGCACCAGCTGCTTCTGCAGCTCTTGCGATTTCAGTGATATCTGTAACATTCGGAGAAAGCTTAACAATTAAAGTTTTAGGATATACTTTACGTACTGCTGCTACAACATCTTCAGCACTTTTAGGGCAAGTCCCGAAAGCCATACCGCCTTGTTTAACATTAGGGCATGAAATATTAAGCTCAATTGCTTCGATTTTATCTAAAGCTGCTATCTTTTCAGTACAAGCAACATAATCGTCAATGCATGAACCCGAAACATTTACAATTGCTTTAGAGGAATACTGAGAGCAAATTGGATATATATTTTCAATAAAGTAGTCAACCCCTTTATTTTGAAGTCCAACAGCATTTAGCATCCCTGAAGGAGTTTCTGCCATACGAGGATAAGGGTTTCCTTCTCTATGATGAAGTGTAGTTCCTTTTACCAGATATCCACCTAAACGATTTAGATCAATATAATCAGAGAATTCATGACCGTAACCAAATGTTCCTGATGCTGTTAAAACTGGATTGTCCAATTTTAATTTATTTATTTCAACTCTTAAATCTGCCATGTTAGTTTCTCAATATTAAAGATTGGACCATCGCTACAAACACACACATGTCCTTCTGTAGTTTTTTCAACACAGCAAAGACAAACACCAAAGCCACAAGCCATAGTATTCTCTAAAGATACTTCACATTCAATAGAATTCTCTTTAGCATACTTAGCAACGGCCATCATCATTGGTTTAGGACCGCACGTAAATATTTTTTGAATAGGCTCATTTAATAAAGAATGATTTGTAACATATCCTTTTTCTCCAAAAGAACCATCCTCTGTAGTGATATGAACATTGCCATACTTTTTAAATTCATCCATTAAAACTATATCAGAGCTTGATCTGAATCCTAAAAGAAAGTCAGGAGTATAACCCTTTTCAAACAATACTTTCCCAAGATAAAGCATTGGTGCTACACCTACTCCTCCACCAACTAATACTAGCTTGGACTTTTGAGCCTCCGGTAAACCAAAAGAGTTACCTAATGGATAAATAATATTTAAAGTGTCACTTATTTTAAGTTGGGATAAAGCTTTGGTACCATCTCCTATTTTTTGGATAAGAAGCCAAAGTTCATTATTATCAAAATCAATAAAATTGATTGAAATAGGTCTTCTTAAAAAAGTTGTTGGGGATTTATCAACTCGAATTTCTACAAATTGACCAGCTTCTGCATAAGGTAAACTCTGAGACGAATCTACCGGAGCAAGCTTAAGAAGAAAATAGTTATTTGATAACTCTTGATTATCAATAACTATCATATCAAGTACGTTTTTCTTTATCATAAGAATATATATTAGCACTGCAAATATAACGAGAATAATGTTCTCTGGCAATTATAAAATACCATGGAATAATCAGAAACTACCTCCTTTATCTGCGGGAGTTATGGTTTCGAATGTATTATCTGTATAGAAGATCATGATTTTAGCAATCTTCCGTTCTTCTCCATGATGCTGGTTACTTGGTAGAACTGGCGACGAAAATAAAGGAGCCGAAGCAGCAGAATGTGTCTTTTGCGTTACTGGCTCTGCTTGCAATACATAATTACTATCCTTAAATAAAGAAGGGTTAGATAATGTGCTACCCTCTGAATCTAAATATATCTCCCCTTTACCAAAAAGAAGCCAATCTGAACTAATACGCGGAAAAGTCTGCAGAATCTTAGTAACAACATCAAGACTTGGCTTATTACGGCCTGATAATATGTGTGATAATGCAGATCTGTTTAAACCGACAAGATCAGCAAACCTGGCAAGATTAAGATTTTCTTTTTCAATTAGTGTTTCTATTCTTTCTTTCATATTTCTGAGAATAAATAATCCATGATTTAGGTTACAAATGTATCTATTTTTTGGAATTTACATCGCTGTTTACAAAAATAATTTGAAGCACATATGTAAATTATGATACACATATGTAAACACTAAATGTGAATTACATTTGTAACAACAACGGTTACATTCTGTATTGTATAATTGTAAACAATAGCTAATGTGAATATAAGCGTAGAAGCATATATAATGCTGAAAATAGTATACTTTACATGCATTAATAGCCAGTTTCGCTCATTTATAAACAATAACTATAAGTATATATACCTAAAACGCTAATAGATAGAATTATAATATAATGTATATATGTATATACGCTTAAATATTACTATGCTGATAAAGAGCGGGCAAATAAAGAAATATATATATAAATCAAAGATATATATATATGTAGCTAAAACACTGGAAAACAACAACGTATAATATATTAAAATACTTGTACATAGGAGCTTCGCGCTAATTATATAATTATAACCTATATGTTACATATGTAATTTACAAAACAAGTCATGTGATTTACATTCGTATCTTTTACACTATTTACATATGTAACTAAGATAAAGTTTTATAGATTTCTATATTATTTTTGTTGCATCAAAATATTTTGCTTTAACTTTGCACCGGAGCCTTGAGTTAAACTCATATTCAGACATTACATATGGAAAAAATATTACAATTATATACACGACCTTTTTTCCTTTTAGGTCAATACATAGTATTATTATTACAGGTTTTTACTATACCTGATAAATGGAAAGTCTTTTTTAAGCAGCTTATTAAAGAAATTTATAAGCTAGGAGTCGATTCACTCGGTATAGTTTGGATAATCTCCATATTTATTGGTGCGGTAATGGCAATCCAGATACAGTTAAACCTCACCAACCCTATCATGCCTCAGTATATTTTAGGCTTGACAACCAGAGACACTCTACTGCTGGAATTTTCGTCTACTATTATGTGTATAATTTTAGCTGGAAAAGTAGGATCAAATATAGCCTCGGAAATAGGTACTATGAGGATTACTGAACAAATAGACGCGTTGAATATAATGGGTGTCAATTCAGCCAATTATCTGATTCTTCCTAAAGTGGTCGGATTAATGCTTTTTACGCCTGTATTGGTTGTTTTCAGCATGTTTTTCGGTATAATGGGAGGATATTGTATTGCCATTTTTACTGATTTAGTTTCATTAAGTCAATGGGAATATGGCATTCAAAGCTATTTCAAGGAGTTTTATGTATGGTATTCAATCATTAAATCGGTTATATTTGCCTTTTTAATTAGTACTATAGCATCGTACCATGGCTATTATGCAAAAGGTGGTGCTCTGGATGTTGGTAAAGCAAGTACAAAATCAGTTGTTGTAAGCAGTATTTATATATTGCTTATGGATGTTGTTCTTACAAAATTATTATTACAATGATTATCGTTGAAAATCTTATAAAATCATTTGATGGGAACATCATATTAAAAGGCATTAACACAACATTTGAAGCAGGTAAAACCAATCTTATTATTGGTAAGAGCGGATCTGGGAAAACAGTATTATTAAAGTGTCTTGTAGGCTTACATAAGCCTGATTCCGGGCATATCTTTTATAATAATCGCGACATTGTTTCTATGAAACCTAAAGAGTTGAAACATATTCGCACCGAAATAGGAATGCTTTTCCAGGGTTCAGCGTTATTTGATTCGATGACTGTTCTTGAAAACGTATCCTTCCCCCTGCAAATGTTTACTGATTACACGAAAGCTGAAATATATAAACGTGCGATGTTTTGCCTGGAACGTGTAAACTTATTACACGCTACAGAGCGTTTTCCGTCAGAAATTAGTGGTGGTATGCAAAAACGTGTTGCAATTGCACGTGCAATTGCTTTAAACCCCAAATATTTGTTTTGCGATGAACCGAACTCTGGTTTGGATCCGCAAACATCGATTCTGATTGATGAGTTGATTCATGATATTACAGCTGAATACAATATCACGACCGTAATTAATACGCATGATATGAATTCAGTGATGGGTATTGGTGATAATATTACTTTTATAAATCAAGGCGAGGTTGCCTGGGAAGGAAATAAAGATAAGATTTTGACAACAAACAACAAAGTCTTGAATGACTTTGTGTTTGCATCAAATTTATTTCAAAAAGTTAAAGAAGCTGCTATAAATGATAGCCCTGAGGAGGCGTAACCCGAATATCAGCTCCCCACATTAGCTTATTCCTCAAAGTATTATAGAACGAATAGCCTTTCTTTTTTAATAATAAGGCTTTTCGTCCTGATTTTTTGATCATTAATTCTGTTGTGAGATCAAACACTTCTGAGCGGCCATCTATCGCTGCCAGATAGTGCCTGCATCTCCCCTGTATTTTCAATACGATTTTGCTTTCGAAAGAAATAACCAGCGGACGTACGCTCAAACTATGTGATGCTACAGGCGCTATAATCAAACTATTCGAATCCGGTATCATTATCGGTCCTCCGACGCTTAATGAATATGCCGTCGATCCTGTAGGTGTCGCTATAATCAAGCCATCTGCCTGATAGGCATTTACATATTCACCGTCGATCCAGCAATGGATAGTAATCATTGAAGAATTATCTTGCTTAAGAATTGCTATTTCATTTAGAGCATATGGATTAGAATCAAATTCTGAGGTTGAAGTCAGATGAATAAGGCTCCGTTCATCTATTTCAATATCTCCTGAATTGATCGCTTCCATCATTTCTCTTATTTCATCTATAGGGCAATCTGCAAGAAAACCTAAGCGTCCTACATTAATTCCTAAAACCGGAATATTATATTCTGCAGTTCGCTCAACCACTCGAAGTAATGTACCATCTCCCCCGATACTGAAAATATAATCAGCATTAACATCACCATTCTTAGAGATGACTTCTATTTCGGACAGATCGATACCTTGCGCTTCTTGCAAAAACTGATAATAATCATGTTCCATAGAAATACGGCAGTCATATTCTGCCAATATGTTTAAAAAATCAAGATAAGCACTTCTATCTTGTTCAGCATAAGTATTTCCAAAAATCGCTATTTTCATAATTGCGCTTTACTTTATATTCAAATGGAAAGAATGTCGGTAATCCAACACTCTTTCCATTTAATTTTATTTCTTGATTCCTATATGTTGATATTTCTCTTCATAGTTGAATTCTTCAAAACTTTTTGGCAAGTAGAATTCTTCAGGGTTATCAATATCATCTAATATTTCTTTGAGATCTCCCGATAATTCAATATCAATTAAATCCTTATCATATACTTCGATAACCAAATCTTTTACCTCTACTCCTTTTATCTCTATCAATAATGCAATAATTGCATTTATCTCTGAAGAGTAGCGACGTAGATCATCTTTTGAATACACTATATAGTAATTCAGAAGATATTTACACCATTCCAAGATTTCACTTCTTCTCTCCGGTTGCAGAGCGCAAACAATATTAAGGCCAATGATAATTGCTGTTTTAGCCCAATTATTATTAACTTTTTGCTTCATAAATGTGGCTAAATCATTCATGTTTTTTTCTGAAGCCATAATAATATTACCAATATATATATAGGATTCAATATCCCCAAAGTATAGGTCCTGGAATTCAAAATCCTGAGAAAGAATATAAAGCATATCTTTCACATTAGAACTCAATTTCAGATATTCTATTAGCATTAAAACATGAAGAAGCGTATATGAACTATATTGGCTTAACCAGTATGTATCCGAGCTAATTATTGCGTTTCTGGCACGTTTTACTTCATATAGAGTAATCTTATGTAAATCCTCAGCTAATGAATTCTTCTCGAGCACAGAGATCTTTTGAAGGAATTCATTTGTAAAACCGGCTTTGTTCTTTATATCAAACAGCTCATATAAGATTGTGTTCTCTAATGAAAGTTCATTATGAAGATTTTTTAGATCATAATGACTGACATTTTTATCCGGGCTTTCTTTTACAAGATAATCATAGTCATTTCCGGCATGCTTCTGTAATATCGGAAGTAATCTCTTTAACTCCGCAAATGTTTCAACTGCAAGAAATGGTTTACCATTCTTCCCGAATTCAAACTCCATTAATGGAATGTCCTCAGTGTCTTCCTCCAAAATATATTTGGACAATTTATATTCATTATGAGGTTTAAATCCATAATCATTTGCATATTCTTCAATACCAAGTATCAGATTATGCATAGTCACATAATCCGCCTCTACTAAGTTTATATTCGAAAATCTGGATTTAAGCTCTTTATATGAATCTGGAGTAATATTAAAAAACACACTCGTTTTTGTAATACCCAGCAAGTATAAATCAAGAAAATATATTCCTAATGTCAGATTTCCACTTTTATGAGCTCTTGCTACAAATACTGTTGCATAGCCCAAAGTTTCCCAATCGTCATTAACTAGAACTTCACAAATAGGTAAAGTTCTTGCACGTGTTATAATATATTTTTCCGGGGTTATTTTTTGATGTGACATAGAATCGTTTTTTTTATTTCATTTAAACTTCAAAGATATATATTTCATTTAGCATTCTCTTTTATTTCTACAATTTTATCATTGCTTATACTGATCATCAAATACGCTCGATTAGCTACTTCTGATAAAAGCAGCTAATCGAACGGAAATATATATTTTCAAATCTTCATCGGTAGTAGTTCTAAATATCCATTAAGGCTCATAAAATCTGTTTGTCCAATCAATAAAATAATGTTGATATACAAAAAAGGTTATATGAATAGTATTAGTTACTATCATATAACCTTTTTGGGTTTTAGAGTTCTGCAGAATGGTCATTCTGTTGACCGGTATTATTATAAACGTCTTTATCTAAAGTTCCCATTATTTGAGAAGTAACAACTCCTGTTGTCATGGCACCGTTGACATTTAACAATGTTCTACCCATATCTATCAGTGGTTCAATCGAAATAAGAAGTCCCACAAGTGCAACCGGTAAATTCATAGATGAAAGAACAATGAGCGCTGCAAAGGTTGCTCCGCCACCTACTCCGGCAACACCGAAGGAGCTAATCGCTATGATGATAATCAATTTTAGAATAAACTCCATATCAAAAGGTGAAATACCAACCGTCGGAGCTATCATTACAGCAAGCATAGCAGGATATATTGCTGCACAGCCATTTTGCCCTATCGAAGCGCCCAGAGAAGCTGATATATTAGCAGTCCCTTCTTCTACCCCCAGTTTATCTATTTGTGTTTCAATATTTATAGGTATTGTTCCGGCGCTGCTTCTGGAAGTAAACGCAAAGGTTAAAACCGGTATAACCTTTTTCAGATATATAATAGGGTTTAATTTAAATCCACCTATTATGACTAAATGGATAATAAACATAGCAATCAGAGCCACATAAGAAGCAATAATGAATTGCCCTAAACTTAATATATCGGACAAACTACTTGTTGCAACAACATTTATCATTAGAGCAATCACACCATAAGGAGTCAATCTGAGTATTAGTGTCACAAGCCTCATAATGACATCATGCAAAGAATTTATTAAGTCTTTAAAGAAACCGAATGATTGAGGTTTCTTTTTGGCTATTCCTAAAGCAGCAACACTGAGAAAAGCTGAAAATATAACCACTCCGATAGTAGATGTATCCCTACTACCTGTCATATCCATAAAAGGATTTGTTGGAATCATATTAATCAACCGTGAAGCAAAGGACGTTTGATTTAAATCTACTAGTTTTGACTCCAGATAACCTGCTCTTGCAGCTTCATTTGCTCCCATTGCAAGACCTTCAGCGTTCAGATGGAAGAGGTTTGCTGTAACAATCCCTACGACCGCTGCTATCATTGCTGTTGCTATAAGTATCCCGATCACAGATGATGTCATCTTTCCAAGATCCTTACCTCCTTCTTTTAAGTTAATAATTGCTGACATTATAGATATCATAACCAAAGGCATGACTATCATTTGCAGTAATCTGACATAACCTTGTCCTACAATATTTATCCACTCTAAAGTCCCCTTCATAACAAATTCATCCGAACCATAAAGTAGCTGCATCAGAAGTCCGCCGACAACGCCAAGACCTAGTGCAAGAAATACTCTCTTCGAAAACTTGATATAGCGTTTTTGCATAATGATTAATATGCTTACCATCGCTATGAAAATGATTAGATTAACAATAATATATACCATATAAACAGTCTTTAAAATTTACGTTTTTAATTATAAAATACCCTTCTGTATTATCTATCAAAATGTTTAAATTATCGAATAATACCTGACATTTTGACTTTCTCTAATTGAATTTCCCAGGCTTGTAAAATAATTCAACCTAATATATTCTATACAACCTCAACATAGCTATTTTCGTAACCTTCACATCCATAAGTAATTACCATAACACTCTTAATTTTCTTATTTTTCTTCTGTTCTTTTCAAATTTATATACGTATGTAATTATATTTATATACGTATCTGGAAGCAATTATATACGTATTTAAAGATCACAATATACGTATTAATTTTATAGGAAGTATATATTCCGGTTCAGTATAATATTATTTTAGATAATAACTCTTCTAAATCTATAGATATTCCTTTATTTTATTTATATATTTGCTTTTATATCTCTCATATTTGTTCCTGAATCTGATACTTTTTTTAATGACAAAATGATAGATTTTCAATCTATTAATATCCATTTTGCTATTTATTATCACTAGCCATACAATAGCCGATACCTGAATATTCTAATTTTAAATTAAATTTTTCTTGTATTGATTAAACAAAAGTAGAAACAAAAGGGTTTTTATATAAAGTGAATAACAAAAGATCATTCTGCGAAATACTAATAATATGAAAACATTACTTCTGGTTATTTTCATTTTAGCTTCATTCCTTTCAGCCTTTTCTCAGTCATCGGAGAAAAAAATCAAATATATTGAACGGGAAATTACTACAGATACGGGTAAAATCATCAAAGTCAGAACAATTGACGATACTCAGACAGATATAGGAGACCCTGTTCCCCTTTTTATATTCCGAGGTGAAGATAATAAGGATTATACAAATTCTGATTTTGCGAATAAAACGTTAGTTATTAATTTCTGGATAACTTCATGCGGACCATGTAAACGCGAACTCAAAAGAATAGAAAATGAGCTTTTGGGTAAATATCCTTCGAACAAATTTGCATTTATATCAGTTGGTCCAAATGTTTCTCCTGAAGAACTGGCCAAATTTAAAAAATCTGCTGATATTAAATTTGAGCTATTCAGGGATCCCACAGGAGACTCTTTCAATAAATTCGCTTATTCTGCATTTCCACGTAATTTTGTTATTTCGCCTGAAGGTAAAATTGTATATCAGGGAATTGGGTATACTGACTCGACCTATCAAAAATTGCTATCAGTAATTTCAGAAACGATCGAATAAATTACCCACAAAGTTTATATATTTGCAATTAGAAATTACTGAAACTAACAATTAATTTATTTATCTTTTTTTGCGAATTATGCTCATAAATAAAATTTAGATAAATATAGGATTTAACTTGAACCTAAACTAGAGATTCTTGTTTTTAAGATAAAATTTAATAGTGTATTTATTAAGAAAAAAATAAACATGCGAAAGTTAATATCATTCTTTTTTATTCTCTTAACCCTCTCTTTATCTGCTAAGGAACGCAAAACAGTAGGCCTTGTTCTTGGTGGTGGTGGCGCTAAAGGGGCAGCTCATATCGGAGTATTAAAAGTGCTTGAAGAAGCTGAAATTCCAATCGACTATATTGCAGGTACAAGTATTGGTGCCATTGTGGGAGGACTATATTCAATTGGCTACAATGCACATGATCTGGATAGTTTAATTCAGATTTTAGATTGGAAGGTTTTATTAAGCAACACGACACCGCAATCCCGAAAATCATTGAGAGCCAGAGATATTGATGGTAGATACGTTATCAGTATTCCTTTTAAAAGTAATAAAAAATTAGATATACCGGCAGGTATTATTAATGGGCAGAATATATTGAATTTATTTTCTGGTCTTACTGTCGGATATCATAATATGAGCACATTCGACAGTCTCCCCTTGCCATTCAAATGCGTTGCTACTAATTTAGCAGAGGAAAATTCTGTTGTTTTAGATCAGGGATCATTACCTCTAAACATGCGTTCGAGTATGTCAATCCCGGGAGTTTTTATTCCAGTTCAGCTTGACAGTATGGTTTTGGTCGATGGCGGTGTACTTAATAATTTCCCAACTGATGTTGTAAAGGGCTTCAAACCTGACATTCTTATCGGTATTGACCTTTCAACAGGTAAAACACCTTATAAAGACTTAATGTCGATTGGAGGTTTAATAAATACCCTGACCGACATGACCGGTAAAGCAATGTATGATGAGAACCTTAAAGGATTAGATTTATATTTAAATCCTGATCTTAAGGGATACTCGGCTATGGACTTTAATGCTGCATCAATGGATACTATGTATAATCGTGGATTAGCTGCTGCAAGAAGTCATTGGGATGATATCCTGAAATTAAAAAAAGAAATATATGGTGATACGACCGATATAGTATATGAAACTGTTCCTGAGTCTGCGCACATTCGTAAAGGAGAAAAGCTATATATTAAAGACATCAGCATTTCGGGAGTATCTCAAAACACTGAAAATTTCTTACGCAGAAAGATCAATCTAAAAGAGAATGCTTATATCAGTCTGGATGACATTGATGAAGCGATTGCTATGTTTGACGGCATGGCTATCTTTTCAACTTGTACGTATAAATTAGATGGCAAACTTAATGGACCTTATGATTTGATTTTTAATCTTAAGGAGCAGCCGTTAAATCATTTGAATTTAGGGTTGCGCTTCGATACAGAAGAAATGGCTTCTCTTATTTTAAACACTACGCTTTATCAGAATTTTCTTTCAGGATGGCGTTTATCCGGAACAGGAAAACTGAGCACCAATCCATATCTGAATATAAAAGGGGAATGGCGTCCAAATTATAAAAGTTCTTTAGGTGCTTCTTATAATATCGGTTATCATGATTTCTTGCTTTATTCAGGAAGACACAAACGTGATGATATTTCATTTCTATGGCAGAGCGCCGATATAAAATATGGTATGTGGCTTGAGGCTTTTTTATTTAATGTCGGTATCAGATGGGAGCATTTTAATAAATCCAGCAATTTATACAATACGGATAACAACCCCGTTCCTATCAACAGCGAATCTTTCTTCAATTACTTCGCAGAAATTGGTATTAACTCATATGATAATGAGTATTTCCCGAAAAAAGGAACGAAGGGAATGGCTAAAGCTGAAATTTATACTGACAACTTTTATCAATATCAAGATAATGGTCCGCAGATTGCATTAAGTCTGAATTATGAATTACCAATTGAGCTGACTAAACGTTTTTATGCTATTCCCGGCGTGATGGGACGTGTCTTGATTGGTGATGATATTCCTGCTATTTATCAGAACTATGTAGGTGGTGAGATGAATGGACGTTATTTGCCTCAGCAAATAGCTTTTCCAGGTGTCAGAGGTGTTCAGGTCTTCAATAATTCTTTATTAATGGCTAAACTAGACCTTCGTTATGAATTCATGAAGAATCAATATGTTTTCGCGTATGGTTATTATGGGCATGACGCTAAAGATCTTAGTTCTTTTGATAATGGCCGAAATACCTGGTCCTTGGGACTTAAATATAGCTATGACTCCCCTATAGGTCCATTAAGTGCTCAATTTAGTTACTCCAACCATGTTAAGCGAGTTGGATTTTATGTAAATCTGGGCTATTATTTCTAACATTCTTCCTTTTAATAGTTAAACAGGAGCCAAGCAGAAATCTCTGCTTGGCTCCTGTTTATTTTATTATAATCTCATTATATTCCCAAATAATAGACAAAATATTATATTTCTATAAGCATATAAATAAAAAAATGCATTTTATTTGCAATCCAGTAGCATAAGATAATAATCTCTGTGCACAAATTACGAAACAACCTTTAATTGACAGTAAATGAAAAAACAGATTCTCATTGCAAGTTTTGCTCTTTGCTTTTTAGCAGGAGAAGCACAAAACAGATCCGTAAAATTTGAAGACAAACCCTTATCAGAAGTTGTTGAGATGGCAGATAATCAGGGCAAGCTTGTTTTTCTTGATTGCTATACATCTTGGTGTGGCCCATGTAAACGTATGGCAAATGACGTATTCACGTTAGACCGTGTTGCCGATTTCTTTAATTCAAAATTCGTCAATATCAAAATTGACATGGAGAAAGGGGAAGGTCCTGAGTTAGCAAAGAAATACGGTGTTAAGGCCTATCCTACTTTCTTGCTATTGGATGGCAATGGAAAAGAACTTTACAGAATTGTCGGTGGAGCTGCTCCGGACGACTTTGTAAAGAAAGTTATTGAAGGAATGAATTCTGAAAACTGGACATCAAAATTAGATGATGAATATAAGAGTGGCAATCATTCTCCAGAGTTTCTTTCTAAATATATGAGCTACCTTAGTAATAAAGGTAATTATGATGAATTGACAACAGTTTCTCTTGATGTTTGGAATAAACTCAGTGACGCGCAAAAACAATCCAGCGAATATTGGTCTGTATTAGGCCCTACAACTGCGAACCTGGAAGATCCTCGAATAGATTATGTCTTAGCTAATTTAGACTATTATAAAAACCTCATGGGTGAACAGAATTTTAATTTATGGCTTCTACGAACATCTTACCCATCTATATTTCCGTTTATTATGGGTGCTCATGAGAAAGATAAAAATTTTAAGCTTGAGAGCTATAACAAAAGCCTGAGTAAATTCAAACAAGCCAAACTATCTGATGCTTATGCAAACAAACTAATTATCGATTTATCTCAAGCGAGAATCAATAATGACTTAGATAAGTTTATGGATATCCTGAATGAATGTATTCCGGTTTCGACGGATCAAACAAGAATCAGCCTCCTGTTGAGCTTTGGATATATCGCACAACAAGGCTCCCCTGCTCAAAAGGATCGTGGATATCAGTTATTTAAAGATAACCTCCAATATATGTCAAATGAGCGCACGAGAGAGCATATAGCTAATCAGATTAGCAAATTATTCGAGAATTCATGATTTTAATATTTGAACAGGCTTCCTTATTATAGATATAAAGGAGCCTGTTTTTTATTTGATTACGCGGATAATTAATAAATTAGGGATAATAGTTGAATATTCAACTATTATCCCTAATTTTGCATTTCATAAATATTACAATCATGGAAATAGAAAAAGTGAGACTCTTATTAATGCAAATCATTAAAGTCCAGAACTCCTTTAAGGCAAAGGTCCAGAGCAAGTTAAACACTATGAAATTAGACCTGACGTTCGAAATGCTTCAGGTTATGGTCAAACTATGGCAAGAAGATGGTATCAACCAGCAAGAATTATCCCGCCGTTTACTTAAAGATAAATCAAGTTTAAGTTATGTATTAAATAATCTCGAAAAAAGGAATCTTATCAGCCGTAAAGAAGATAAATCCGATAAGCGTAATAAAATCTTGCTCGTAACAGATAGCGGATTGGAATTGAAATCAATATTTTATCCTGCTATAAGAGAGATTTATAAAGAATTATCTATCGACTTGAACGAATCAGATATCGATAATATGTATGCCGAACTAATCAAACTAGACGATATTATAAATAAACTGAAATAATTAATTTATGCAATCGGATCATCACACAAAGAGAACTCTTCTCAAAAAACAGAAAATACGTAATATACTCCTCAATACTATAGGCTTAATATTGATCATAACCGGCATCATATGGGGTGGCAGAGCGCTTTGGAGATATATGCATTATGAGATTACTGACGATGCATATGTAGATCAGTATATATCACCCATAAATACCCGCATTAGCGGCTACATTAGTCAAATCAATTTTATCGAGCACAGTTATGTACATAAAGGCGATACTCTGCTCGTAATAGATTCATCAGAATATAAGATTAAAGTATTGGAAGCTGAAGCCTTTCTGGCTCAAGCTATCGCAAAACTCGATGGAATCCAGGCATCATTGATGTCAGCACAAAGTAATATCGCCGTGGCCGAAGCAAATATTACTGAAAATGAAGCCTGGAGTCAAAGTCTTAATAATAAAGCCCACCGTTATAAACTTCTATATGACCAAAATGCTGTTTCTAAACAAGAATACGAACAAAGTGTAGCTGATATAAAGGCGTCTTTAGCTAAGAGCGAATCGTTGAAAATGTTGAAAGTATCAAAACAATATACTGTTGAAGAGATTAAAAAGGAAATATCGTTGCAAAAAGCAGTCATTGCTCAAAAAGCAGCTGAACTTGAAATGGCTAAACTCAATTTATCCTATACAACTATTATAGCTCCACGATCTGGTTATACAGGACGCAGGACTTGCGAAACCGGACAATTAATACAAGCCGGACAAACAATAACTAATCTGATAGACCCTTCCAATAAATGGGTTACGGCCAATTACAAAGAAACTCAAATAGCTGATCTGCACATTAATCAGGTAGTTGATATTAAGATAGATGCTATCAAAGACAAGATCTTTAGTGGTAGGATTACTGCTATTTCGGAAGCAACAGGGTCAAAGTATTCTTTGCTCCCTGTCGATAATTCTGCAGGTAACTTCGTTAAGGTACAACAGCGCATTCCTGTCAGAATAGACTTTGAAAACCTATCCCCTGAAGATTCAGAACAGATCAAAGCTGGTATGATGGTGATTGTCGAGGCTAAAAATTAAAATAAGAATATTCTTATGCATAATGATATTTTCAGACCGGGTCTCCCCTATTGGTGCAGATTTCTTACTGTACTCGTCCTTTTAATTACTACATTGATTTTGAATGGTGCTTATACAGGATCAAGTATTGATATCTCAGGATCACTCAGTGTATTGAGAGAAGATATAAGTATGGCATATTATGCAACTACTGCGGGGATGATAGCTACATATCCAATGGCATCACGTGTAAGAAGCGTATTATCTACCAAATCGATATTATTGATTGATATATTTCTTCAATTACTTCTTAGCTTTGTCTGCCTTCATGCGACAACTATTGCTGTCATCATTGGAGCCTCATTTTTTATTGGCTTTCTTAAAGCTTTCATGATGCTGGAACTTATAGTGCTAATACGTCCTTTTCTTAGTCCCGGTAACATCAGGAGTAACTTTTATTCTTATTTTTATCCTATGGTCTATGGCTGTAGTCAACTTGCATTATTAATAACGTCTTTGATCGCCTACAGTTTTCAATGGCAATACATGTATTATATAGCTATCATAATGCTATTGATTGCCTCAGGAATGATTCTTATCACTATGCGATTTGAAAATAAGCCCGTAAAGATTCCTTTCAAGTTTATTGATTGGAGGAGCTTGTTATTCATGGATTTTATATTACTATTATTTATCTATATCTGCCTGTATGGCAAAATGGATGATTGGTTTTCATCTCCATATATCACATGTTCTTTTTTATTGATTCCAATAATTTTGTTTTTATTCTTTTATCACGAGAAAAACAGGAAAGCTCCCTACATAGACCTAAATGTTCTGAAACTCGGGAAGCCTTTAATATCATACGGATTTATGTTTATAGCAATGTTTGTTATATCAAGTAATACTTTAGTAAACAGTTATGCTACAAATATTATAGGAGTCAATAATGTTAAATCAAATGCTTTGAATTTATTCTGTATTCCGGGATTTATTCTCGGAGCTGTTATCTGTTACTGGTGGTTCAAGCTTCAGATATTTCGATTCAGAACACTCATTTTTTGGGGCATGGCAAGCTTAAATATATATCTGGCCTTACTATATTTTGGTTTGATGCCTGATGGTCGGTATGAATACTTATTTTTGCCTATGTTTTTCAGAGGGATAGGTATGATTATTATATTTATAGCATTTGGTGTATATGCTGTTGAAGATCTGGCTCCCAAGTATACTATTCACAATGCCTTTTTTATCGTTAGTATCAGATCAGTCATAGCTCCTGTTGTAGCATCTTCTTTTTTTTCGAATATGCTTTACCGGAAACAAATCAAGTATATCCAGCATTTGAGTGAACAATTAGATTCTGTATCAGTGAGATCAGGAGATTTATTCAATAATTATCTTTCAAATGCGTTAAATAGTGGGAATAGCTATGATGATGCTGCCATAACAGCAACTAAAAAAATGTATTCAATTATTGCTCCGCAAGCTTCATTAATTGCAATGAAAGAGCTATTTGGATGGACACTTATTGTATCAATTATTATAATGATTGTGGCACGGTTCATACCTTTCCATCGAACATTAAAAGTTAAACAGGTAAAAGCCGGAGATGATATGGTTTAAAGCGAATTATTTATTCTACCCAAAGGATCCTTATCTCTTTGATCTTTAATGCATCCATCTGCCTATAACTTTTACCCGGAGTTTTGTGCTTTGAATAGCGACAACTATCACAGTATATATTATCTGCTATACATGAATAAATTAATTATAATAATTACCATATTTTCAATTATAAGGAGCAATAAACAACGATAAATAATTCACTACATTTTCAGATAGAAATCTTTAGTCAATGCAATGTATTCTGGTGAATATATATGTCTGGAAAGTTCAATTGTAAGATGTTCTTCTTTCATTTGACCCTTTTGTTTTGAAAATTCCCACATTATTCGTTTTACAACTCCATCAGGCTTAGGACAAACAAAACACTTTCGAGTTATATGTAAGTTACAGGAAAATGCCAGCTCTTCGATATCCTTTTCTGCCTCCACAGGCAAAATTAATGTAAAACGCCCGTTTTTAGATAGAAAATGAACAACCCCTTTAAATAGTTGTTGGTAATTTAGAGAGTTTACATGTCTGGCTGTGCTGCGTTTATTGCAAGGAGCAAGAACACCATTTGTAAAATAAGGCGGATTAGATACTATTAAGTCATATTCTTTACGCAAATCTCCATTATCCTGTTGTGTGAAGTCTATCAAACAGGCATGAAGACGATTGCTCCATGGCGAGTTTTCAAAATTGATTTTTGCCTGATGGAATGCGGATTCATCGATATCTATAGCGTCTATTTGTGTCTCATCCGTTTTTTGAGCAAGCATTAATGAAATAATACCACTGCCTGTTCCAATATCCAGGATTGACTTATCTGTATGTGTTGTTTGAGTCCAGGCTCCAATGAGCACTGCATCCGTTCCAACCTTCATTGCACATTGCCCGTGAAACACTTTAAACTGTTTAAATTCGAAATAATCTTTAGACATTTTGAGTTAGTTTGAAGTTTTATGCAAATATACACAGCTTTGGCACAACTCTTGTATAATTTTGAATTAACTATTTAAGTTATAAACTAGTAATTTTATGACAATGGAACTAGAATTTATAGACGATAATGAATTTGATGATACACAAGATATAATTATGCCAATATTTACTGAAATAGAATTAGATAACAATTTTGACAATATTGAGATTGACGAAAAGAATATTCCTATTCTAGCATTGCGTAATATGGTAATGTTTCCTACTGTGGCTTTGCCTGTAAGTGTAGGTCGTGACAAATCTCTGCGTTTAATTAAAGAAGCATACAAGAAAAAGAAATTAATCGGTGTCGTAACTCAAATCAATGAGGAGCTTGAAGATCCGGACTTTAAGGACCTTTATGCTACCGGGGTTATAGCTGAAGTCGTTCGAATATTTGATCTGCCTGACAAAACAACTACCGTTATTCTTCAAGGGAAAAAACGTTTTGAGTTGAATGCAATTCATACAAATGAGCCTTATCTTATCGGAGAGGGTGTACTTCTTAACGAAGTTATCCCGACATCTGACGATCAGGAGTTTGAGGCTTTAGCATCTACTGTCAAGGATATGACGATCAAAATGATACGTACCCAGCAGGATATGCCGAAGGAAGCAATTGTTGCGATCAAAAATATAACTCATCCTCTTCATTTGATTAATTTTATTTGTTCAAATATTCCGATCGAAGTTTCAGAGAAACAAACTTTGTTGGTTTTGAATGATGTAAAAGAGCGGACATACGATCTGATTAAAATCCTTAATCGCGAAATGCAGATGCTTGAAATTAAAGCTCGTATTCAAAACAAAGCTCGTGAGGATTTAAGTCAGCAACAACGTGAATATTTCTTGCAACAGCAAATGAAAAATATTCAGGAGGAGTTGGGCGGAAGCATGAATGAGCAAGATATTCGTGAGTTGCGCATGAAATCTCTTTCTAAGAAATGGTCGCCTGAAGTAGCTGAAATATTCGGAAAAGAATTGCGTAAACTTGAGAGACTTCACCCTCAATCTCCGGATTATTCCGTACAGGTGAATTATCTACAAACAATTCTGAATATTCCCTGGAATGAATTTACGAACGATAGATTTAGCACAAATCAAGCGAAAAAAATCCTGGATAAAGATCACTTCGGACTTGAAAAAGTAAAAGAACGTATCATAGAATATTTAGCTGTATTACAGTTAAAAGGCGATATGAAATCCCCTATCTTGTGTCTTTATGGCCCTCCCGGAGTTGGTAAAACTTCATTAGGAAAATCTATCGCTTCAGCAATGAAACGTAAATATATTCGTATGTCATTAGGAGGACTTAATGACGAGGCTGAGATTCGCGGACATCGTCGTACTTACATAGGTGCTATGCCTGGACGTATTGTTCAAAATCTGATCAAGGCTGGTTCAGCCAATCCTGTATTCATTCTTGATGAGATTGATAAAATGGGTAGTGGTATAAAAGGAGATCCTTCAGCAGCCTTACTTGAAGTATTGGATCCGGAGCAAAACAATACATTCCATGACAACTTTCTGGATATAGATGTTGATTTGTCTAAAGTCATGTTTATTGCAACTGCAAATAATATCAATGATATACCTCGTCCTCTTTTAGACCGTATGGAGCTAATTGATGTTAGTGGTTATATTCTTGAAGAAAAGGTTGAGATCGCTCGTAAGCATTTGATCCCTAAAGAAATGGAAAATCACGGTTTAGTAAAAAACAGCGCAAAATTTCCAAAACCTGTTATTGAGAAAATCGTTGATAGCTATACACGTGAATCAGGTGTTCGTGAACTTGAAAAGAAAATTGCCAAGATAATGCGTCGATTAGCAATTCAGGCTACCGAAACGAAAGGTGATTTGAAAGGCTATACAGTCACTCCTGCTGACGTAGAGAAGTTCTTAGGAATTGAGGAGTATACTCGTGACCGTTATCAGAATAATGATTACGCAGGTGTAGTTACCGGTCTTGCATGGACAGCTGTCGGAGGCGAAATTCTATTTATAGAATCCAGCTTAAGTAAAGGTAAAGGTGGAAAACTGACATTGACAGGTAATTTAGGTGACGTAATGAAAGAATCTGCCATGTTGGCACTCGAATACCTAAAATGTCATGCTCAGATTTTAAACATTCCTGAAACGGCTTTTGAAAACTGGAACATACATATTCACGTACCGGAAGGAGCTATACCTAAAGACGGGCCATCGGCCGGTATTACTATGGCTACCGCTTTAGCTTCTGCTTTCACTCAGCGTAAAGTGAAAAAAGAACTGGCTATGACTGGAGAAATAACTTTACGTGGTAAGGTTTTACCGGTTGGAGGTATCAAGGAGAAAATACTTGCTGCTAAACGTGCCGGAATTAAAGAAATTATCTTAAGCACAGAAAACAGAAAAAATATTCTGGAAATCAATGAAATATATCTGAAAGGATTGACATTCCATTTCGTTTCCGATATTCGCGAAGTTTTCGAAATTGCTTTATTGAAAGAAAAAGTAAAAGATGCTTTAGTCATCGAATAATACTAGAAGAGGTATCACAATTTGTGGTACCTCTTTCTTTTATTTTGGCTATAATTACTTATATCTATTTCTTTATCAATATTTTTTAATCATATATTACGAATTCATTTTTTCTTCAAACCTCTCCTATCTCTCTATATATCGCATATTCAGGCGTATTTATTTATTGTCCCAAAGACGTTTTTTTAACAATCTTATTTCGTACTTCAATTAAAAGTAGTAATTTAGTGCACTATTTTATAGGTAAATAAAATAGACTCGAATATCGTAAATACAAATTACAAACATAAATGATTGATCAAGACAGAATTATCAAAATAAACATCGAAGACGAGATGAAAACGGCCTATATCGATTACTCGATGTCGGTGATCGTTTCTCGTGCACTTCCGGATGTTAGGGACGGTTTTAAACCCGTTCACCGAAGAGTTTTGTTTGGGATGAATGAACTTGGCAATACTGCCGATAAACCATACAAGAAATGTGCGAGAATTGTCGGTGAGGTTTTAGGTAAATACCACCCTCACGGTGATTCATCTGTATATATGGCTCTTGTTCGTATGGCTCAAGACTGGTCATTACGCTACACACTTGTTGACGGACAAGGTAACTTTGGATCTGTTGATGGTGATAGCCCTGCAGCAATGCGTTACACCGAGGCTCGTTTAAGCAAAATTGCAGAAGAAATGCTTCGTGATATCGACAAAGATACGGTTGATTTCCAACTAAACTTTGATGATACACTGAAAGAACCTGTAGTTTTACCTACCCGTATTCCTAACTTATTGGTTAACGGTGCTTCAGGTATTGCGGTAGGTATGGCTACAAACATGCCTCCTCATAACCTTTCTGAAGTTATCGATGCTACAGTTGCATTCATTGAAGACAGAGAAATTGATATTCCTGGCTTGATGCGTTATATCAAGGCTCCTGATTTCCCTACCGGTGCTTATATCTATGGCTATGCCGGAGTTAAGGAGGCCTATGAAACAGGCCGCGGGCGCGTTATTATGCGTGCTAAAGCTGAAATTGAAATGGATGATCACGGACGTGAAAAAATCGTCGTGACTGAAATTCCATATATGGTAAATAAAGCCGATCTGATTAAAAACATTGCCGATATGGTTAATGATAAGAAGATCGACGGAATTTCTAATATCAATGACGAATCAGACCGTCAGGGTATGCGTATCGTAATTGATATTAAGAAAGATGCCAACTCGAATGTTGTATTGAATACATTATTCAAACAAAGTGCGTTACAAACATCTTTCAGCGTTAATAATATCGCTTTGATCAAAGGTCGTCCACGTCTTTTGAATCTGAAAGATATGATTCAGGCTTTTGTTGAACATCGCCATGAAGTAGTTATCAGACGTACGAAATACGAACTTCGTGAAGCTGAAAAACGTGCTCATATCCTTGAAGGATTGATCATTGCGGTTAATAACATTGATGAGGTGATTCGCATTATTAAAGAATCTGCTACACCAAATGAGGCTATTGCCCATTTAATGGAGCGTTTCGAATTGAGCGATGTACAATCACGTGCTATTGTTGATATGCGTCTGAGACAGTTAACTGGTCTTGAGATGGATAAATTACGTAAAGAATTCGAAGAAATTAAGGCTTTAATTGAATATTTGAACCGAATTCTTACGGATGATGTTCTATGTATGAACATTATTAAAGATGAATTACTGGAAGTAAAAAATAAATTCGGAGACGATAGAAAATCTGAAATTGTTTATTCTTCTGAAGAGTTTAATCCGGAAGATTTCTATTCTGATGACGAAATGGTAATCACTATTTCTCATATGGGATATATTAAACGTACTCCATTAACAGAGTTTAGAGCTCAGAATCGTGGTGGTGTAGGTTCTAAAGGAGGAAGCACTCGTGACGAAGACTTTATTGAATACATCTACCCTGCTTCTATGCACAATACGATGTTATTCTTTACTCAGAAAGGTCGTTGTTACTGGCTGAAAGTTTATGAAATACCTGAAGGTACTAAAAACGCTAAAGGTCGTGCTATCCAGAATCTTCTTAATATTGAAAGCGATGATCGTGTAAATGCGTTCATTCGTGTAAAAGGATTACAAGATCCTGAATTCAATAGTAAGCATTATTTATTATTCTGTACAAAACAGGGTGTTATTAAGAAAACATTACTTGAAGCATACTCTCGCCCTCGTCAGAACGGTGTGAACGCGATTACTCTTCGTGAAGACGATCAGGTAATCCAGGTTCGTATGACAAATGGTAATCATGAAGTTATTATGGCTAATAAAAACGGACGTGCTATTCGTTTCCACGAAAGCGGTGTGCGTGTTATGGGCCGTAATGCAACGGGGGTAAGAGGTATGTCATTAGATGACCTTAAGGATGAGGTTATCGGTATGATTACAATCGAAAGTCTTGCACCTGCACCTATTTATAACGACAATGATTTAAATGAAGCTGATATCGAAGAAGTTATCGAAGAAACAACAGAAGTTGAAATCATCGAAACAGAAAACGAAATCATTGAATCTGTTGAAATTACAGAAAATGATGGATACAGTGAAACAATCATGGTTGTGTCAGAACAAGGTTATGGTAAACGAAGCATTGTAAGTGACTACCGTATCACTAAGCGTGGTGGTAAAGGTGTTAAAACAATGAGCATTACTGATAAAACAGGTAAATTAGTTGCCATCAAAAACGTAACAGACGACAATGACTTGATGATTATCAACAAATCAGGTATTACTATTCGATTAAAAGTTGCCGATGTTCGTGTAATGGGCCGTGCTACTCAAGGTGTTCGATTAATTAACCTTGAAAAGCGTAATGATGAGATTGCATCTGTATGTAAAGTTATGACAGAAGATGATGAGGAAACGTTTGTTGAAAACATTAATATTGATCAACCGGTTGATCCATCTACTGAAAATAATACTCACTCGGAAGAAACTTCAAATGAGAACGATCAAAACGAAAAGTCTCAAATGTCATTATTCTAAAAACATAACTAATTAATATTCTATGAAAAAGGTGTCTTTATTGGCTACTCTTTGCCTTGTAGCAAGCGTTGGTTTTGCTCAAAAAAAGAACGTTAGCAGTGCCTTATCTGAAGCAAATGCTGAGAAACCTAAGTTTGGTGAAGCAATCAGTCTTATTGATGCAGCAATGCAAAATCCTGAAACTGATAAAGAAGCTAAAACTTACTATGTTGCAGGATATGTACAACTTAAGCAGTTTGAAGCAGAACGTAACAAAACGCTTCTTCAACAACAAGCTAATGATGCAGTAATGTACAATTCTTTATTGAGTATGTATAACTACTACACTAAAGCGTATGATTTAGATCAACTTCCTGACGAAAAAGGGAAAGTTAAACCTAAATTTGTGAAGAAAATGACTGCTGATCTGACAAGTATTTATCCAAACTTCATCAATGGTGGTGTTTACTTTAATGATCAGAAAGACTACAAAAAAGCTTACGAGTTATTCAATACTTACACTGAGTTGCCTAACAACCCTATGATGAAAGACATCGAATGGGCAAAAGACACTTTGATGAAAGATATTAAATATTATACTTGTTTGATGGCTGTTCAATCTGAAGATTCAGAATTGGCAATCTCAACTCTTGAGCGTTTCAAAAACGACGAGTATAAAGGAAATGAACTTCTTCAATTCCTTTGTTTCGAGTATGAGAAACAAAAAGATACAACTAAGCTAATCAACACTTTACAAGAAGGTGCAAAAAGATATGCCAGCGAACCTTATTTTATCCAGAACTTGATCAACATGTATCTTAAAACTGGTAAAATGAATGAAGCTATCGCTTATTTAGATGAAGCTATCAAATTAGATCCAAACAACGCTAACTATTATAACGTTAAAGGAGCTATTCTTGAAGAGCAAAAAGACATTCAAGGTGCTTTAGCTGCTTTCCAACAAGCTGAAAAAGTTGATCCAAACAATGCTGAAACTTACAACAACATTGGACGTGTTTACTACAACCAGGCTGTTGCTAAAGATGAAGAAGTTTCTCAAATCAGAGACAACAAAAAATATGAAGCTGAAAAAGCTTTATTAAACCCAATGTTCGAAAAAGCGATTCCTTTTTTCCAAAAAGCTCACGAGCTAAATCCTAGCGAAAGAAGTTACATGATCGTTCTTCGTTCTATCTATTATAAATTAGATATGACTAAAGAATACGATGCTATCGAACAAGAATTAAATAAATAATTCCTATTTATTTTATCATAAAAGAGACTATCCTATTTTTAGGATAGTCTCTTTCTTTTTTACCTCACTCCTATTTCATTACGATTTGATTTTATTTTCACTGAATAAGACATTTTCCTTAATCTTAAATCGCAAATCCTTGCCTTCTTTCTTATCAAATGTACAGGAAGAAAATTTCATGCGATTCTGAGCGATTAGGATTTGTACGTAAAGATATTTATAAGTACAATATAATGACAGATAGTAATTCAAATTTACTATATTACGTCATTATGACTACATAAACCGATATATAGCAATCTAAATGCTATCAAAAATATGTCTGTATTTTTAAACAAAAAACGCGTAAAACAGACAAAAACCTCTGTTTTACGCGTTTCACATACGAGAAACTTACTTATTTTACTTCTATTTGTTTTTTTCCTGTCGGTGCAGGCAATTCTTTTTTAGGAATAGTTATTGTTAATACACCATTTTCTGCTTTTGCCTCAATCTTATCTTTTTCTATATTATCCGGCAGAATAAGCATTTTCTGGAATTCAGTATAAGCAAACTCTCTTCTTAAGTATTTACCTTTTTCATCTTTCTCCTCTTTTTTCTCTTCTTTTTTTACTGAAATCACCAAATGGTTTTCATCATTAACACTTACATTGTAATCATCTTTAGTCAACCCCGGAGCTGCTAACTCCACACTAAAATCCGTTGGAGTTTCTTTAATATTCACAGCTGGCATACTGGAACGAGTTTTCATCATTTCGTTTTCAAAAAAATCATTAAACACATCTGGTAACCATCCCTGGGTCCCTTTTCTTGAAGGTAACATAATAAAATCCTCCTAAAGTTTTTAAGTTTAAAAAATCATATTAGTTTATTCATAAAGGTATCATATTAACATAACAGACCGTTTTTTTGTTTTCTCCCATCCTCAATTCAAACATTTATTAGCCTTCTATCCCTTATTTAACGCCCCTAGCCTAAAACTTCCCTATATTCCGACATCATTTTGTAAAATAACTATTACATTTGATCCATAATTCATTAATGCATATTTTCAATGAAAAAATTAATTTATTTACCTTTAATTGTTGGTGTTATGGCTACAACAAGTTGTGCTACACAACCTAAGGAGAATAAAATCCCTGGTGTAGATTTAGCAAATCTCGACACAACTTATTCTCCGAAAAATGATTTTTACAATTATGCTACCGGTGGTTGGCAGAAGAATAATCCACTACAACCCGAATATGCACGTTTCGGAACATTCGATCAATTACGTGAAAACAACAAAGAGCAATTACGTATTCTTATTGAAGAACTAAGCACTGGCACTCACCAACCGGGTACAGTTGCACAAAAAATTGCTGATCTCTACAAATTAGGTTTAGACAGCGTTAAGCTTAATCAAGAAGGTGTTGCACCTGTAAAATCACAGCTTGATGCAATCAGCAACATACAAGATAACAAGCAATTAAGTCAACTGCTTGGACAAATGGCTCGTCAGGGAGTTAATCCTTTCTTCTATCTTTATGTGGATGTAGATCCTGGCAATAGTACTGCGAACCTTACACAATTCTACCAAGGCGGAATGAGTATGGGTGATCGTGACTATTACTTATTAGAAGACGATCATTCTAAAGAATTACGTCAAGCATTCCTTAGCTATATCGAAAAACTGTTTGTTCTTGCAGGCTATACTGAAAAAGATGCGAAATCATCAGCTGAAACAGTTCTTAAAATTCAAACTCAATTAGCTAAAATTGCATCTTCACGTGAAGATCTTCGCAATCCGGTTGCTAATTATAACAAAATGTCACGCAAAGATTTCGAAGCTAAATTCAAAGGAATTGACTGGCCGGTTTATTTCGATGCAGCAGGTGTTGCAGCAGCACAAGAAGTTAGCGTAGGACAAATACCTTTCATGCAAGGCATCGAAAAAGTAATGGCATCTCAATCTTTAGCGGATATCAAGACATACCTTACTTACGAAGTTCTGGATGGTGCAGCTAACTATTTAGGTGATGATTTCGAAGTAGCATCTTTCGATTTCTACGAAAAAGCAATGTCTGGTAAACAAGAACAGCAACCTCGTTGGAAACGCTCTTTAGCTACAACAAACGGTGTGTTGGGCGAAGCTGTAGGTCAGATGTATGTAGAAAAATACTTCCCTCCTCAAGCGAAAGAAAAGATGATTAACCTGGTTAAAAATCTTCAGATTGCATTAGGTGAACGTATCCAAAACCTTGAGTGGATGAGTGATACAACTAAAGCAAAAGCTCAGGAAAAACTGAATACATTCACTGTAAAAGTAGGTTATCCTGATAAATGGAGAGATTATAGTGCTTTAAATATCGATCCTAATGCCAGCTACTATCAGAATGTTCAGAATGCTTCCCAATTCGAATGGGATTATATGACATCTCAATTAGGCAAACCGGTTGATAAAGAAAAATGGCATATGAGTCCTCAGACCGTGAATGCATATTATAACCCTACAACTAACGAAATTTGTTTCCCGGCAGCTATTCTTCAGCCTCCATTCTTCTATCTGGATGCAGACGATGCTGTTAATTACGGAGCAATCGGTGTTGTTATCGGCCATGAAATGACTCATGGATTTGATGATCAGGGGCGTCAGTTCGACAAAGACGGCAATCTGAAAGATTGGTGGACAGAAGATGACGCTAAACGTTTCAACGAACGTGCGCAAGGTTTGGTAGCACAATATGACAGCATCAAAGTGCTTGGAGATACACATGCAAATGGAACATTCACATTAGGTGAAAACATTGCCGATCAAGGCGGATTGCTTGTTTCATACGCAGCTCTTCAAAACCAGCTTGCGGCAAATCCGGAACTTGCTAAACAAATGATCGACGGATTCACTCCTGATCAACGTTTCTTCCTTGCATACGCAACACTGTGGGCCGGTAATATTCGTGACGAAGAGATCTTACGTCTTACTAAAATCGACGTCCACTCTTTAGGCAAATGGCGCGTAAATGGTGCTCTTCCAAACATCGATGCCTTCTATCAGGCCTTTGACGTTAAGGAGGGAGACAAAATGTATTTATCTCCTAACGACAGAGTTGTAGTTTGGTAAAAACTTATTATAGTTATAAACCGATTGACAGGATTAAAATCCTTTCAATCGGTTTTTTTATATCTTATTGCTATTTATAGGTGACAATATGATAATCTAACCTGTATATTCAACCACCTAAATTAAACTATATTCACAACTAAAATATACTTGCTATCCTGTAATTATTACAATGAATATAGATTTATTAGCTTTAAAAGGATCTATTTTACATCCTATACACTATAAAAGAATCTAAAATGTGTTACATCTGAATTTTTAGCTTAATTTCAGAATATAGATTACGTTCAGAATATCAACACGTTACAAATATTGCAATCTCTATATAGCAAAATAGGTCATTCCAATTTGTTATAAAGTAAGAAACCTGTTTTTCAACATGATTTTTATTGTTGTACATTTGTCGTGTAATTAATAACAACCAGAAGAAAAGAATATATGATTACACCAGATTTCAAAAAAGGTAATTGGAACGACGCTATTGACGTTCGCGATTTTGTTGAAAAAAATATCACTCCATACGAAGGTGACGCTTCATTTCTTGTAGGCCCTACAGAGCGTACAAAAAAAGTTTGGGAGATCTGTAAAGAAGCTCTTAAATTTGAAATCAGCAACAACGGCGTTCACTCAATCGACAACCATGTTGTTTCTACAATCACATCTCACAAAGCTGGATACATCGATCAGGAAAACGAATCAATCGTTGGTCTTCAGACAGACGCTCTTCTTAAGCGTGCTATGAAGCCACTTGGTGGTATCAAAGTTGTTGAGAAAGCATGTGCAGAACACGGATTAGAGGTTGATGAAAAAGTAAAAGATATTTTCTACAACTACCGCAAAACGCACAATGACGGTGTTTTCGATGCATATACTGACGAAATCCGCCTTTACCGTTCACTAGGATTCCTTACAGGTCTTCCTGATAACTACGCACGTGGTCGTGTGATCGGTGACTACCGTCGTATGGCTCTATACGGTGTTGACCGCTTGATCGAAGCTAAAAAAGCAGATCTTAAAGCACTTGTAGGTCCAATGACAGAAGATCGTATCCGTCTTCGCGAAGAAGTAGCAGAGCAAATCCGCGCTTTACAAGCGATGAAAACATTAGGTGAATACTATGGTCTTGACTTGTCTCGTCCTGCTACAACTGCACAAGAAGCTGTACAATGGGTATATATGGCATACCTTGCAGCTGTAAAAGAGCAAGATGGTGCAGCTATGTCACTAGGTAACGTTTCTTCTTTCCTTGACATCTATATCGAATACGATTTACAAAAAGGTAATATCGACGAATCATTCGCACAGGAACTTATCGACCAGTTCGTTATCAAATTACGTATGGTACGCCACTTACGTATGGATAGCTACAACGAAATCTTTGCAGGTGACCCTACATGGGTAACTGAAGCAATCGGTGGTAACCTGAATGACGGTCGTACTAAAGTTACAAAAACATCATTCCGTTTCCTACAAACATTGTACAACTTAGGTCCATCTCCGGAACCAAACATGACAGTTCTTTGGTCTCCTTCTCTTCCTGAAGGATTCAAAAAATTCTGTGCTCAGGTTTCTATCGACACATCATCTGTACAATACGAAAATGACGACTTGATGCGTGCTACACGTTGTTCTGACGACTACGGTATCGCATGTTGCGTTTCTTTCCAGGAAATCGGTAAACATATCCAGTTCTTCGGAGCTCGTACAAACCTTGCAAAAGCATTATTGCTTGCATTAAACGAAGGTCGTTGCGAATTCACAGGTAAAACAGTAGTTAAAAACGTACCTAAATTAGAAGGTGACGTTCTTGATTACGAAGCTGTAATGAACAACTTCCGTTATGTTATGAAAGAAGTAGCTCGTGTTTACAACGACTCGATGAATATCATCCACTTCATGCATGACAAATACTACTACGAAAAAGCACAGCTTGCTCTTTGCGATACAAATCCTAAGATCAACCTTGCTTACGGAGCAGCAGGTCTTTCAATCGTAGCAGACTCATTATCAGCAATCCGTTACGCTAAAGTAACACCGGTTCGTAACGAAGAAGGCTTAACAGTTGAATTCAAAATCGAAGGTGAATTCCCATGCTACGGTAATGATGATGACCGCGTTGACCAAATGGCAGTTGACATCACTAAATATTTCAACAATATTTTAGCTGAACTTCCGACATACAAAAACGCTGAACCTACACTTTCGATCCTTACGATTACTTCAAACGTAATGTATGGTAAAAAAACAGGTGCTACACCTGACGGACGTGAAAAAGGAGTTGCTTTTGCACCGGGTGCAAACCCAATGCACGGACGTGACGAAAAAGGAGCTATCGCTTCTCTTTCTTCAGTATCTAAAATCGATTATGAAACAGCGCAAGATGGTGTAAGTAACACATTCTCAATCGTTCCTCGCTCTCTTGGTCACACAGACGAAGAAAAATGCGAAAACCTTATCGCGATGATGGATGGTTACTTCTCAAAAGGAGCTCACCACTTGAACGTGAACGTTCTTAACCGCGAATTACTTCGTGACGCGATGGAACACCCAGAGAACTACCCGCAATTGACAATTCGTGTGTCAGGTTACGCAGTAAACTTCGTACGTCTTCGCCGCGAACAACAATTAGAAGTAATCTCTCGTAGTTTCTTCGAAAGAATGTAATTAAACATTCAAACAAATTTATGAATAACAAACTATTTGTACACTCATACGAGTCAATGGGGACACATGACGGTCCGGGCCTGCGCCTGGTCGTCTTCCTCCAGGGCTGTCGTTTCAACTGTCTTTACTGTGCCAATCCTGACACCATACCGATGAAAGGTGGCAAAGAAACAGACATAGCTGACATCATCGCCATGGCCGAAAGCCAGCGTGCCTTCTTTGGAAAAAAAGGAGGAATTACTGTCAGCGGTGGTGAACCTACCCTACAGGCTCCTGCGCTGAAAGAACTATTCAAAGAACTTAAAGCCAGAGGTTTCCGTACATGTCTCGATTCAAATGGGAACAACCTTACTGATGACGTCAAAGAGCTACTCGAGTACACCGATCTGGTACTGCTCGACATCAAGCACATCTTTGCATCACAGCATAAGGTGATTACCGGTGTTACTAACGAACAAGTCCTCGATACAGCCCGATACCTGCGTGATAAGAATATTCCCGTATGGTTGCGCTACGTACTCGTACCCGGACTTAGTGATCAGGAAGAAGCTCTTATTGCCCTTGGCGAACGCTTCAAAGACTACGAAAATATCGAACGTCTTGAAATCCTTCCTTACCACACACTTGGCAAACACAAGTACGAGCATCTCGGACGACCGTATAAATTAGAAGATACACCCTCAAATACAGAAGAGCAACTCTTCCGTGCAAAGGAACTTCTTACCCCATACTTCAAATATGTACAAGTAAATTGATACATAAAGCCCCGATATATCCACTATATCGGGGCTTTTTTTGTTAAAACCCTACTTTTAACAATTCATTAACTCACCAATTTACAATCAATTAGAGTATCAATTTATAATTAATTCGACAAAAATATCTAAATGCAAATAGAGAATTTTGCATACGTAAAAGAATAATTTTAACTTTGTGCGTCTTAAAAATGACAATATTCGATTTTCATTAATAGATTAAAAGTACGAATTATGATGTATTCACACGAAGTTGAACACATGTGTGTTGTGAAGAAAGGTCCTAACCACGGTCCGGCTCCGATTCCACAAGAAGGAAAATGGGTTAAAGCAAAAGAAGTGGTAGATATCTCAGGTTTGACTCACGGTGTGGGATGGTGTGCTCCACAACAAGGTACTTGTAAACTTACTCTTAACATCAAAGAAGGTATTATCCAAGAAGCTTTGATCGAAACTGTAGGTTGTTCAGGTATGACTCACTCTGCTGCTATGGCTGCTGAAATCCTTCCTGGTAAAACTATCCTAGAAGCTTTAAACACTGACCTTGTATGTGACGCAATCAACGTAGCAATGCGCGAATTGTTCCTTCAAATCGCTTACGGTCGTTCTCAATCAGCTTTCTCTGAAGGTGGTCTTCCTATCGGAGCTGGTCTTGAAGACTTAGGTAAAGGTCTTCGTAGCCAGGTTGGTACTATGTTCGGTACTTTAGCTAAAGGTCCTCGTTACCTTGAAATGGCTGAAGGTTACTGTACTCGTATGGCTTTGGACGAAAACGGCGAAACTATCGGTTACGAGTTCGTTCACCTTGGTAAATTTATGGATGCAGTGAAAAAAGGTACTGACGCAAATCAAGCACTAGAAGCTGCTAAGAGCACTTACGGCCGTTTCAACGAAGCTGCTAAATATATCGACCCACGTCATGAATAAGAAAATCTTCCTTCGCGTGCTTTACATGCTGCTAGGCCTTACCGTAGTCGGTTCAGCCATAGCCTACTTCGTCCTTCCCGAAAATCTCGGACTGTTCGTCGTAATGTGTGGAGCGGTGTTGGTTGTAAATTTTCTTATATCAATCTTTTTTGTAAACAAAAACTTCCGTAACTAAAGTTACACAGAAAGCATCCTGTTTACGAATATCCATTAAAATATTCAACAAAAAAACCTAAAGACGAACAATTATTATGGCTTTATTTGAAAGTTATGACCGTCGTATCAACGCTATCAATGCAGAGTTGAACAAATACGGAATCAAAGATATCGAAGAAGCGAAAGCTATCTGCACAGAGAAAGGAATCGATCCTTACACAATTTGTGAAGAAACTCAACCTATCTGTTTTGAAAACGCGAAATGGGCTTACGTAGTAGGTGCTGCTATCGCTATCAAAAAAGGCGTAACTAATGCTGCTGAAGCTGCTGAAGTTATCGGTATTGGTCTTCAAGCTTTCTGTATCCCTGGATCAGTTGCTGACGATCGTAAAGTAGGTATCGGTCACGGTAACCTTGCTGCTATGCTTCTTCGCGAAGAAACTAAATGTTTCGCTTTCCTTGCAGGTCACGAATCTTTCGCTGCTGCTGAAGGTGCTATCAAAATCGCTGAGATGGCTAACAAAGTACGTACTGAACCTCTACGCGTTATCCTTAACGGTCTTGGTAAAGATGCTGCTATGATCATCTCTCGTATCAACGGATTTACTTATGTTCAAACTCAGTTTGACTACGCTTCTGGCGAAGTAAACGTTGTTAAAGAAACTGCTTACTCAAACGGTCTTCGTTCTAAAGTAAAATGTTACGGTGCTGATGACGTACGCGAAGGTGTTGCTATCATGCGTAGCGAAGGTGTTGACGTATCTATCACAGGTAACTCAACTAACCCAACTCGTTTCCAACACCCTGTAGCTGGTACATACAAAAAAGAATGTATGGAACTAGGTAAAAAATACTTCTCAGTTGCTTCAGGTGGTGGTACAGGTCGTACTCTTCACCCGGACAACATGGCTGCCGGTCCTGCTTCTTACGGTATGACTGACACAATGGGTCGTATGCACGGTGATGCTCAATTCGCTGGTTCTTCTTCAGTTCCTGCTCACGTTGAGATGATGGGATTTTTAGGTATGGGTAACAACCCAATGGTAGGTGCTACTGTTGCTGTTGCCGTTGCTATCGAAGAAGCTTCAAAATAATAATCTGTAAAACAACCTTTTACAGACAAAACGAAAGAGGATGTATGTGTTCATACATCCTCTTTTTTTATGTCTATAGCTGAAGGGACAGTTATTGTTTCACTAGGCAAGCTTTGAAATTCAATATTTGACGTAAGGTTAACCACAATCCTTTGCTATTTCAGGTTTAAAAGTCGAAAGTGTGTGTACATTTGTGTGTACATTTCCTCGACATTCAAAAAACGCTCATTTTACGCTTTGTTAATATTGTGATCTACTGAAGAACAGTTGCTTATCTTGAATTTTATGTACACACAAAACATTGGAAAAACAACGTATTCAATCAACTTTTACGTACGCGAAAATAGAGTTGATCAAGAGGGCTATGCACCTTTTGATGTCGTAATTAGAATGGGTAAAAGCAGAGTATTCTTTTCTGCTGGTAAGAAAATTCCAGTTAAACACTGGGATAGGGTTAAACAAGTAGTCAAAGGACGAAGTGAAGAAGTTGTTACTTTGAATAATTATCTGACTTCCTTAAAAGCGAACATCTATAAAAAAGAGATTGAGCTTAGAGATAGAGGTTTTGAAGTAACACCTCAAACTCTTAAAGATGCTTTCTTTCATCAGATTGAAGTTATGATAGACTCTACCCTACTCGATGTCTTTAAAGAATCCAATGAAAAGCAAGCAGCATTATATAAATTGGGAAGACTTAGCAAAGCGACCATTTATATGAATGAATCTACCTTTAAACTTCTATCAGTATTTATTCAAGAAAGATATAAGAGA
>DKPO01000046.1 GCA_002471225.1 Porphyromonadaceae bacterium UBA7332 | reverse complement strand
TACAAAGATACGAGGGTTGAATCTACGTATTCAACCGCGGTCCTCAATCGTACGGCAATCGCATTTAACCAATGAAACAAATGCATTATGCGGATCATATAGCTTGTGTAATCAATTGGTTATTCGATGGCTTCGGGAAACGGAAGGATACGCAGATCCTCCCCTACAATGATCATTATAAACAGTAACTTCTACTAACCTGATTTTACCTTGTTAGAAGACAGCTCCGTTTTTATTTTAGCTTTTTAGCTTTCCGATTAATAAATAGTTATTGTCGTTCTCGTCAATTGAGTTTAATAAATCGGTTAATTCCTTACGGCGCTTTTCTGTCAGATCCGGATTCTTCAGGGCTTTCTCCAGACGTGGGATCAGATTACCGGGTTCGTTATTAATCAGGTAATAACCATTTGCAAATGCACTGTTTGGCCACCTGATAGGCTCATCACCCAGAAAATCATTGTACATTTTGAACCACGATCCTTTGCCCGACTCTTTATCTACGATATAATAAGCCGTTTCCCCCGGGGTATAGATGGTACCTCCTCCTTCAACATGTTGGGCTACGGGAGGTCCTGACGTATTGCCGGTGAAATATTCAGGCCATTCACTGTACATATGCCATGGAATATTTTGTTTGTCCTTGTAGTCATAGGTAAAGACCGGACGCAGACGGTTTGATTTTGTGTCGAAATGATACAATGTATCCGCACGGGTAGGGGTTACACTTGAGATTAGTACATCAAATGTTTGCGGATCGTTACGCGAAACCATTACTTCATTGCTGAAGTCAAATGGAAGAGCTAAATGTCCTGAAGGGATCGAATCGATCAGGGTACCTTTCATATCCTGTGTCCATGCCACATTTTTTATATTCTGGAATGGCAAACAGACTACTGATACTGTACCGTTTTTCGAATCTACACGGAATTTACCTTTCGGGATTGATGTGTTTAATGGAATGGCTTCTATAAAAACACCTTTTAAGTCATAAGCAAGAAGATTACGGGACATCCATGGTAAAAGATAAACCCGGTTAGCCGGTTCGTCAATCTGAACATCGTAAACATTTTTGTATTCACCCGGTCCCTGACCGATAGATCCGATCGTATTGATGTAATTCCCTTTACGATCAAATAACTTGTAAGGTTGAGGTGGATAACTGCTGTGGGTCACGATGTAGTTGTCAGAGATAGTGATTCCTGTTTGCGATACTAAGGCTTCATCCCGGTTGTCTAATTTTATAACTTCCAGATCATCGATGAAATTACTGAGAGGAATGGAGATTGTATCTTTCAGCAACTCCGGATTTAAGGTGAAGACTTTGTCATTACCGACTTGTACATATTCGCCTACTACCGGTGCATCCTTTAACAGATCCGCTGTTCCGCCGGATCGTTTAGATCCTGTCTGGCAAGAGAAGGCAAGACAGGCTAACGTGAGTACACCTACTACTTTTACTTGTTGTCCCATAATCGTATTATATAAGGTTAAAATACAAACGTATTAAAAAATAGGAGATTACGAAATTATCGTATTTATTTTACGCTAATTTAACATAGAGGATGAAGATGTTAGAATGCCGTCTGTTTTCAGAGAAAGAGAAATCCGATGAGGTGAAGGCATTACTTGGAAGCAATGAGAATATTCGTATATTTGGATTCGAAATGAAAACTTTAACCTTATAGTTAAGAACAGTTTGAACCAATTAAATACAAAACCAATGAAAAAAACACTCCTTTTGTTCTTTCATATCCTATTGTGCATAAGTATTTCTGCGCAGCAATTATGGACTCCGAAAGATGTAAATCAAGATGACAAACTTATACATCATGCTGCGTTCTACAGTTTAAATGCGATGCAGGCTGATGCTTGTGCGACGTTGCTGAAAAAACGAATTCAGGAGCAGCAACTTCCTTTTAGCGTTTTCGACTCAGTTGGACAATACCCCGATGTTTTGTTTATTCTGGATGATTATGAAAAAGGATACCATCTGGCGAAAGAACGCTTTATTTTACCCGTATTTATTGGTAATCATACGCCTATCATGGATGGAGCAAAGAATTTAAAGGCTAATGGATCAACTGAGATTGTTGATCAGGCTCTTTCGGCATTAAATAAACTTTATTCAGAGGGAATGCGGCCGCAATATTCAACCATATTCACTTGTGGAGAAGAAGGATATGTAAGCTATCGCATTCCTACTGTTGCAACATTACCTACAGGTAGAATCCTTGCTTTCTGTGAATCAAGAACACGTTTTGATTCTGATTGCGCGGAGAATGATATAATAATGAAATACAGTGACGATCAGGGCAAGACATGGAGTAAGCTGATTGTTGCTGCTACAGCGGACCAGGCGAGCCTGAACAACCCGACTGTGGTATACGTAGAGGAAAACAATGAAGTGATCGTGCTTTTCCAGCTTTATCCTCCTAAAATGAATGAAGGTATCCGTAAAACAGGAGCCGAAGGCGATGATGTGACGCGTATTTTGTTAATCCGAAGCAAAGATAATGGTTTGACATGGAGTAAAATGGAGGATATAACCAAGCAGGTTAAATTGCCGGATGTCGCAAGTCAGGCAAGTGGTCCCGGCCTGGCTATCCGGGTACAAACAGGCAAACATAAAGGGCGTATTCTGGTTCCTTTCAATGCGGTAGCAGGATCAGGAGGTTGGTTTAATTATTTAGCTTATTCGGATGATTCAGGTAAAACCTGGGGAATAATAGAGGGGCACTCTCAATATGGGACTAATGAAAGTCAGCTTGTAGAGTTAGGCAATGACGAGTTTATGATAAATGCTCGTTGTCACCGTTTTCCCGGAGACGAAGATAAAGCTCCGCAAGGATGGAATCCCTGGAATTTCGAAAAAGTAACGCGTGGCAGAGGTGTCATTCGTGTGGATATAGATGGAAATAAGGGCGATTGGGAGGATACGGAAGTAAGATTGGATATGCCCGATCCGTTATGTCAGGGAGCTATTTATCGTTATAGCGGATTGAAAGGCAATGAAAAGTCGATCCTTCTTTTCGTGAATCCGGCATCGAATCTGACTGATAGCAAAACAAAAAGAACGTATGCAACGACTCCGCCAATCCGGATCAATGGAAGTATGGGCATCAGCTATGATGAAGGTGAAACCTGGGATATACGTAAGCGAATTTATGGTAATCGTTTTACAGAATATCAGTATTCGGTTCCTACACGTTTACCGGGCAATAAGATAGGTGTTATTTTTGAGGCAAATGAGAATATTAAATTATAGGCAGGAAAACAAAGTGTACAAAAGAGAGAGTGAAATGAATGTAGCTGCAACACCGATGTATAAAGCGTTTGAGAGTAGTTTAGATGAAAATGATGTGATAAAACGAATTGTGCAAAATTTGGATTAGTAGCGATTTAGTGTTGAGAAACAGCCTTGTTGTTGCGATATGTTGCAACGTTAATAGTGATTTTATACAGTAAGGTGTGGATTGATCACCAAAATAGGCGAAAAACAGCACGAATAAAGCGTTTTAGGTGTTTGTGTTGATACTTATAACTTTATTTTCTAGGGGGAGTTTAGAGGCTAAATAGAGGCTTGCTTCTTTAGTTGTGTGGCAACGTTGTAATTAGTTACAATTGTTAAAAAACTCATTGGGCGGACATATTGGGCGTACATTGGGTATTCATAGTAAAACGAAAATCAATACATTATATATGTATATATATGTATTGAAATAAAGAATAATCAATAATAAAACTGTGTGTAAATACATCATATTTATATCTCGCAATTATTTTAGTCCATATCTTTATCGTTGCAACTGGGTTGCAATCTTGTTATAATTACTTTGTAATAGTTTTTGCAATCCGTTGCAACAATTTTAATAAGCGATAGAAGCAAAAAAAGAGCGAGTAATTAAATTACCCGCTCTTTGTATTTCTATTATATTGTTTTACTTCTCCATTTTCTCAAAAGCTTTATAAAGCAACTCTATTGCATATAATTCATCTGCAAAGATACCTGCATCACCTGATTCAATAGCAAGCTTTGAAAATGAAAAATAAGCATCCAAAATAATCTTGTGTACATTACCTTTGCTGTAAAATTCGAAGATCTCAGCTAATCCATCAATATTTAAATCATCAAGAGGCTTATTTGCAGGGATTAATTTGGGTTGTTTATTCATAATAAACCTCCTTTCTTGCTTAGTTTGCAAGTGATCCGCTCACGAAGAGTAGTATCTTTGATTTTCGATACTTCATTAAGGATTTCGTCTATTTCATCAGATGAGAAGATGACGTATTCAAGATTAGATTTCCATTCTTTTGACCAGCGAGTCAATGTGTTTTCACTAACTCCGCATTCTTTTGCAATCTCTTTGTTTAAAAATTGGTTTGTCTTCCAAAGATTAAAAGCACTATGATATTCAACATCTTTGATGTGTTTTTTATCCCTCACGATACCATTAAGCCATGCCTGTACAGTGTTTAAATGGACTCCGCATTCTTCCGCTATCTTTTTTTTAGATAAGCCAGTTTCTAAATAGAGAGACAACGCTAGATTATAAGCGTCCTTTTTGTAAAAATTCTTATTGGCAGTCATAATTATAAGAATTAAGATAAAACAGAAATACCCTGTTAGGTGTGACTGCCATACATACAAAAGTAAGTATCGTGGGTAGTTTCCACACCACCACCATAAGGGTATTTCTTTTTTATCGTATTGAATAAAATGAAGTTTATTCAAATAGATATGTATAGCAGTCGCTACAAAGGAAAGCATAGTTTTTTGATTACGCAAATATTTGTTTAAAAAAATGCAGCTACTCGAAAAGTGTAAATATTTTCCACTCCTTTTTAATGTAGATTTCTTGCGCTATAACTTTGTGTAAGAATTTAAAACATAAAAGATTATGTCAAACAAAACATTCGTCATAAATGATGCATCTTTAAACTCTCATGGCTTTAAAGTTATAACATCTGGCATTAACTTATCACGATTCACAAAGAACCCTGTAATGCTTTATGGGCATGATCGGGAAAAAGGAGTTATCGGTCGTTGGGAAAACCTTAGAGTAGACGGTGAAAGGCTTTTGGCTGATGCTGTTTTTGATGAAAACGATCCAGTAGGAAGAACCGTAAAAGATAAAGTAGATAACGGCTTTCTTAACAGTGTCTCAATGGGAATTGAAGTACTGGATATGCAAACTATTAATGGTGTGGAAACGGCAGTACAAAGCGTTTTACATGAAATTTCAGTGGCGGATATTCCGAGTAATCAGAATGCTGTAAAGCTTCACTTTAAACTCTCTGACAAGCTTGATCAGAAGCGGATAAAAGAAAGTATTTTAGAGATTTTAAATCTCCCGATTGAAACATCCGATGCGGCTTTGTTCGAGGCTCTTAGAAGTATAGTAGAGGAAAGAAAAGAGAGCGAGGATGGAGTGGAAAAGGCTTTAAAGGCAGGACTTATCAACAAAACAGAAATTCACCTTTTAAAAACTATACAAAAACACGACCCTCAAGCCTTTGAAGCTCATATGACAGAGTTAGAGCAGCAACACATACAAAAGAAAGCTGCAGCTTTAACGATAGCGGTATCAGAGGGGCGACTAATTCGACCCGAAGCAGATAAGCTGTTAGAAATTTCACAGGAAGTCGGATTGAGTACGCTTAACAGCTTTATTGAGTTACTTCCCCGCAAAATAAGTCTCTCTCAGCCTGTTCGAACAAAAGGGTGTAAATCGCATTGGGGACTAAATGAGTATCGGAGATTTGCTCCCGAAGAGTTAGAAGACAATCCAGAGTTATACAGATCATTACTTGAGAAAGAGAGAAAGACAACAATTTATGGTAAAGATCTTGATTGGTACAGAAAGAACGATCCTGAATACCTGCTTTCCAATCCGGATGTTTACAAACAGTTACTAGACAAAGAATTTAATAAAAACAAAGACTAAAAAATATATTATATGGCTTTAAATAAAGAAGTATGGGTAAAGCAAATTGCAGAGAATTTTTACCCTATAGGCAGTTTTCTATCAAAGGTTACCGATCATTCGGCACTTGTAGAAAATAATAAAATTCATATCGCAAGTGCGGGAATTGATCCCGAAGTATTGATCAATAACAAGACGTATCCTATTCCGATTTTAGAAAGAGAGGATAAGGATCATGAAATCCCTTTAGATACCTTTTCAACGGAAAACACTGTTGTTCGTAATGCAGAAGAGATTGAATACGCTTATGAAAAATTAGAAAGCGTTATAGGGCAGCACCGTTCAGTGTTAACGACTAATGCAGCCGATAAGGCGATACACGCTTTTGCTCCGTTAGAAGACACTGTTAACACGCCTATTGTATTAACAACTGGGAGTATTCGAAGAGGTAGAAAGATGATTTCATTTGAGGATATTCTAGAACTAAAAGAGCGTTTTGATGATGCTTTAATACCTTTAGAGAACAGATATTTAGTACTGCATCCAAAACACGTATCAGACTTGTTGCTCTCAGATTTAAAGCTGTTTAAAGAGTTGACAGATATGAAAGACGGTGAGCCTAAAAAATTCGCTGGTTTCGGAGTCTATTCATATTCAAACATGCCTTTGTATCGTTTAAGCTCAGGAACCTATCAAAAGACCTCTTTTAAAGGTCAAGCAAACGCAAGCGACTCATTTGCCTCTGTTGCATTCTATTCAAAAGAGGTAATGAAAGCAGACGGAACAATTAAGATGTTCAGCCGTGAGGATGATCCAGAGCAAAGGGGAACGGTTGTAGGCTTCGATAAAAGATTTATCGCAATGCCTATCAGAAACAAAGGAATAGGCGCAATTGTATCCGTAAATGAATAGTATATGAGAATTACGATCTACAAACGAAACAACGATGCACAAATAGAAGTGTACCCCACAAAAACACCTACGTGTTCCCGTCAAGGATCGGGAGAAAATAATGTAAGTATAGAATTTTCAATACCCTATTTACAGGAATTACAAGCAGGTGACTATATTATGTTAGAGGGTGATAAATACATGATAGAAGAAGCCCCAACCCCAAAAAAAATAAGCGATTGTAACTATCTGTATGAAGTTACATTTTACGGGCTGGAAAGGTGTTTAAAGCATGCCCTAATGCCCCCTGCTACAGTCGGCAAACTTAGGTCTGATTACTCGTTTACAGGAACAGTGTTAGAGCATGTTGATAGGTTAATGGATACTATGAGCCGTTTAGGTATGCCAGTAAAATTAGGCAGCGTTATAGATACGGATCAGCGCAAAACGATTAACTATAAAGGCTTAACGTGCTACGAAGCTGCAACACTCATTGCAGAAACATACGGAGTCGGTTGGGGTTTTAAATACGGTTTATTTCACATGAATACAATTGAAGAAGCACGTACAACACCAAAAATGACATTTTATTTTAAGGGAGATATACCTCCCGATAGTAATGTCCCTTATCTTGTTTGCGGTGGTGAAGTAAATTCGTTGGGTAATCTTGTAAGATCAATAGGCGATACCGTAAAATCCAGAAAACAATCAACGGGTGTATACGTAATAAATCTACCTGAATACATGAAAGGTGATGATGCTTATATTGTAATGTTATCAACATTAACAAGCGATAACTATGCAACCCGAATGGGGATTGATTCGGTAGCGAACTGTTTTTTTGTAAATGTCTGGCAATCGCCTGGTAAAGTTGAAGATGCTGCATTCACTTTTACAGTGTACAAAGCAAACAAAGTTTATTAAACTCAAGCATTTAAAGAAAAAGAATTATGGCAAAATTACATCCAAATACAGCAAAGAGAATAAAGATCGTATGCGATATAACTCAAGAGTATTACGAGCCTGGAAATCGTGCAAAATGCTATAAGGAAATTTGGAGAAGATATGTAAATCCTCTTTATCCGATGTGTTATCGGACATATCTAGCATATATCAACACGCCTTTAATCACGTCTAAGCAACTTAATTGATCTTTGACGGGATGAGTATTGAGGAAAAGCAAAAGAGAAGAAATAAGCCTTGAAATCGGGATATACAGTCGCCGCACAGACTCTTATAACCTCTCTTTTGCTTTACAAATATAGTAAATTATTTAATCGTGTAGCGCGAATCACTGAAATATACCATACCGCTATATGTTTATTCAGAATGGATAATGCTCATTTATAAGTTTAAATATGTTAAATAGTCAAATATGAAAAATCTGTTAAATCTGCACAATTCGTTTTGAAAACCGTGTACAAAGTGTTTTGCTGAATATAAAATTTGCTGTTTTCGATTTGGCATGGATCAGTTCTGATTTATAATAGAATATCGATTCTTATAAATACATACGAAACACTACAACGTTTTTTTGATCGTTTTATCTGCAACATTTGCAACATTGTATATAAGTTGTTTGCATACAGCTGATTATGATGTTGCAGATGGTTGCAGATGGTTGCAAATGGTTGCAAATAAAAATCTATTTGCAACACTTGAAAGCATGATCAGTAAAGGGTTTGAGAGTGTTGTTGCAGATGTTGCAGATAAAATGCGAAAAAAAATTGCGGGAGGAATAAGAAGAAACTCTTGATAAATATGCAATTTATCTTTCACATCTGACACCAAGGTATTAATCTGTTGATAAACAGCAGTTAAAGTGTGAATGATCGGGTGTAGGATGGTGTAAGATGGTGTGAGATCAAATAGGATATTTGTGTGTTTATTTATCTGATAAACAGTATGTTATATCCTGTGTGTAGGATGTGTAGGATCAATTGGAGCATATATTTCTTTAGTGATATCTGCTTACTAAAGCCGTATATCTCAAAAAAGAAACGGTATATCTTTTCAGAGATAAACCGTTTCTTTCAAAAGATACCGTATATCTTTTTGAAAAAACAAACGCATTTCATATAGAAAACAAAGGCATTTCGTTCCAGATACTAAGGTATTTACGGATAACGAAATGCTTTTGTTTTTTGTCTGTGTCTTGTCTCACAGAATTTTGATACCTATGAAAAATATTTTACATACGTATGTAAAGATATTTTGGTACGTATGTAATTTTATTATGATACGTATCTAATTTGTATTTAGATAGATAAATCGTATTTTACTGAATTTAGTTGACAGTGTTTATATGAATATTCAGCTATTTCTGTAGAGCCTTATTTTTGTTTTTTCGCCCATTCCAATCTGCGCAAATCAGGAAGCTGTTTTACTTCAAAATGCTCGAAAATAGCTTTAAATCCGTCACCATCAGGAGAAGCAGCCATAATACCGACTTGTACCGGACAATTATCTTCGAGATAACAGGTGCGAATCATTTTATATTCGCGATCATCTAAAGAATAAAAGACTTCCACAGCATCTAGTCTGCGAACGGCTTTGATCCAAATAAACTCCGGACCTTTATCTAATTCGACAACGCTCCAGTCAGATGTATTATGAGTAACCACTGTACTGACATTGAATTTACCATCGACAAATTCCACACCAGCCTTAATCCAGTTTTTATGATCAATGCGAAGCATTAAGCCCATCTGATCGAATGTAGTTTTGTAATCACCTGTAATCTTGACTTTCGTTTCAAACTCACCGCCGTATGTCGTATAGTAAAAAGGAGCATCGTCAACGGTAAAACCATAATGTGTAATTCTCCAGTAATCTGTTTTTGCCGGTGCATGCATAATAAAAGTTGTCGGATTCAGAATTTCCCATTCCAGAGGTTCGTTGAACCATTGCATTTTGTCTAATTTTTGTGCCATTATTGTAGATGATATTAGAAATGTAAAAAGAGTTGTGTAAAGAAATTTTTTCATAATTGTGTTTTTTGAGTGGTTAGTATAGTTTTACCTTTGCAAAAATATGGATAAGAAACAGCGTGCGCAATGGTAAAAAATAACCATCAAATAACAGAACTTGAATCTTGTTTGTTAAATCAGAATTTCTCGGATCAGGAAGATACGGATCTATTGGAATATTACAAACAGATGGCTTCGCTATATGCAAAAAATGAAAACGCAATAGCAGTTCTCAGTGATTTAAAAGCGGACAGAAGCTATATCTATAATGGAGCATTAGCTGTTGTCCTGGGGTTAAATCAGGATAATCATCAGATAAACACTATTTGGGAAGAGGAAGTTTATAATCGTATTCATCCGGAGGATTTAACAGCTCGTCATTTACAGGAACTGCACTTCTTTCTGCTTCTTAAAAAAGTATCTTTGAATGAGCGGCATAATTATCGAACCTATTCGGTAATAAGGATGAAAGATAGTGCTGGCGTTTACCGATCGATTCTGCATAGGACGTTGTATTTGTGTAGTGATCAGAATGGGTCATTCTGGTTGGCTTTGTGCCTGTATAATTTTCATTTTATAGATGAGCCTGTCAAATCTTTTACAGGAGGAATCCAGAATTGTGCTACCGGTGAGTTTTTTAAAGTAAACGATCGGAATGTCTCGATTCTTTCTCAAAGAGAGATTGAAGTTTTGTGTTTAGTAGAAAAAGGACTACGAAGTAAAGAGATTGCTGATAAGCTAAATGTAAGTAAAAACACAATCGATCGGCATCGGCAGAATATTATGGAAAAATTACGTGTGGGAAGTTCTATTGAAGCAATTCGGATTGCTAAAGAGTTGAGCCTTCTATAAGGCAGTTTGATTTGAACCTTTGAGATTTAGAGAGGTTATAAGATAAGTAATTGAAATTCTTATAATCATGGGAATGATAGATATAAAGCATTTTACGAGAATGCCGGTTGAGAGATTGAAGGGATTGAACGAAGGAGATCAGGTTGAACTGCTTACCTATAAAAAGGATCGGAAGGTTATTCTTATCAAAAAAGCAGAACATCATTATGACATTCTGGAGGATGGTTTTGAAGTAAAAGAATTTAGAAATGTGGAAGAGTCTAAATTAGAGAAGCATTTGAAACAACTTCAACGGATTGAATTTCCAAGGAGTAACAAATTCTTTTTGAAAATAATCCCTGCAACTTTAGATAACCCATTTAAACTGGATCTTTAAATACGTGATAAGATGGATTTACATATAAGTGTCGAAGATAACCGATACATGGAAAAGTTTTTCAGGAAGTTTCCACAGTATGAGCAGGAAGTTAAAGATAACTTCTATCACAAATTGCCTGATATCATTCTGAACCGACCGCACAAAATCAAGCCTGCCTATCATCTGAAAAGAGATAAACTTACTATTTACGAATATAAAGTAGTTGTGAAAAACGCAAATTTTCGGGCTGCCTATACACAGACGGGCAATGAAGTCAATGTCTTCTTTATTTCTGAAACGACAATAAAAAGACAGTTTGTAAGCGTTTTGGAAAATACAGCTTTGGTGGATAGGTAGTTTGTTGGTTATTTGTGATTTGATTCTTATTATTTTGATGATCTTAGATTCTTAAAGAATTGAGATACAAAAAGCGCTGAAAACTTTTGTTTCCAGCGCTTTTTGTAGGAAGGGGGAGGATGATTAACGTCCTCTGTCTTATCTCTGAATAATCAATTTGTTATTTATACTTATCTCTTTCTGTAACTATTATAACTCTTGATTAGTTGATTTTTAAAAATATTTCTTTATTTTTGGATCAAATACCTGAAGGTGGTTATTGTTGATCGTTAGATAGGTATAGTTTATGTAATCGCTGATATCTAAATTAATAGATACAAGCCTTTTTAATTATTTAGCCTTAATAAGATAAACAAAGCATGACAAAATGGGGTTTCTGTCAAAAGATACAACATCAACAACTGCAAACCAAGGATCCACCCTCTATAATCAACATGTTGTTTTATTCTTAAAACGGAGCAGCATGCTTAATAACTTAACTAATACAATCTCATGAAACGATTAAACTGTTTTTTACTTATTACGTACCTGCTTTTTTTTGTTTGTTGCACTAACGATAAGAAGAACAATCAGAAAAACAATCAGGATCAGGTAACTATTTTGCCTATAAAATTTGGCGGGGTAGATCAAAGAATATATCTGCCTGTAACATTTAATGGAGAAACATCAGATTTTCTTTTTGATACCGGTTGCAGTATTACAAGCATATTCGACTACTCACCTCAGGACACTTTGCGTAAAATACAGACTAACCTCATAAGGTACCGATTTGACACTATTGCCCAAAAATACCCGAATGGTTCTTTTGAAATTGGAGAGTTTAGCAATAAGGCAGAATTCATGCATGACATACATGACAAAGTCAATATTCTTGGTATGAATATTATCTCGAATTATCATTGGTTTTTCGATCTGGATAAGAAAGTTGTACATATTTCCCGTAAACCTTTTGTCAGATTAGAGAGAGAAACAATGTGCTTAAACTACGATCTGGCTGAAGATATTTATTTCACTGTAAAATTGCCTTTAAGCCCGAAGAAAGAACTAAATATGCTATTCGACACAGGGTTCAGTTTAAAAAACCGCAGCTTTGTCTTGTTTCATGAATATGACTCTATACCCTCATGGTGTAAAACTCATGGCGGATTGGCCTTTCAGCGAAATTCAGCTCCAGTGTCTTGGCTCTCTGACAACCTTCAAATAGATAAATATACGATTGAATATGCTTTATTTGCCTTCGAAAAAGATAAAAAAATTATTGATCGCTTTAAAAATATTGGATTTGAAGGATTGTTTACCGTTGACTTTATTCATCGCTACCAACAAATCTATATTGATCCTTCAGCAAAACAAATCAAATTTTACGGGCAGAACAAAGAAAAGGGAGACTCAATCAATGTATACCTGGACTATATGAAAGGGACCTTTATGAGAGCGCAACAACAGTCTTCATTAGACTAAAGCCTACAATTACCATAAGCTTTGTAGCCTCAAAAGCTCTATTTACTCTTCGTTGAGCTGTTTTCTTTTGTAGTAGGTGCTGATACTTTCACTTGTTTTGAATCACGACCACCAGACATGAGGAGCCGTTAAAAATGATTCCCATTAGTGGGCTTTGAATTTAAATAAAAAAAGCGCTGAAAACAAAAGTTTTCAGCGCTTTTAGCGGAGAGAGAGGGATTATGAACCTCCCTTGTCTTATCTCGTAATAATCAATCGGTTATTTTTAGACTGATATTCCTATGTAACGAACCTGTAACGATTATAACTCTTTATAAGTCGGTTGCTGACTGTTTTGAGTCTGCTTATTTATGGGGGTAAATATAGGAATATTATTAGATATTTAACTGTTATTTCCAATTAATTTTGAAATATAGAAGTTGAAAGCTCTAGAGAGCACAGAGGTTAGGTGTCAGTTGAAACGAGCCGGCGAGATTTATTGGTCACTTACCAAATTCGATTCTTCCAACCGGACAGTTAAGGGGAGCTGAAAATGGATAACGGTACATTGTTCCTGTCGAACGATTTTTATCCACTAGAGAAAGAGATATTCCGGCTTTACTACACCTCTGCATCGACCGACCAACAAACCATTGACATATATGTGGAGGATAGTTTCGGACAGTTAGTGTAGCTTACTTTTTCGTTCAATAATGACAGCAGCAAGGAAGAGGAATAATCTAAGTTGTAAAATAGCTACAACTTTTTATTAAAATTATTCATAGGTGGCTATTTTTTAATATCTTGCAACCAACAAAACAGAAATATATCTATATTTACAATTAAATCAATGTATTATACGGTAAATATTAATATTTTAACACTGCGTTATTGAAAAAAATAAACATATGGGGCAAGTAAAAAAAATGCTGATGGAGTTCGAAGATAAAGTAGATATCATAGATAGTCTGATTTTAATTTTATCGTCAGAACACTTTGAAGATTTATGTGACTATCAATTAATAAATGATTTATTTATTATTAAAAATACCATAGGAAAACTTGATTCATCTTCTATGTCAACGATTGATTTTGTGTCAAATATTATCTCCGATGATTTTTATTCGATATATTCCGAATTACAATCAATAAGAAAGGGTATTGAGATGGAGGGAAGGGTGACCGATAAATATAAATCAACTTTTCAAAATCTATCAAAAGAAATACACTATAACATATCAAAAGCAAAAAGATTACTTCGTGAATTTAGCATAAATAGACCATCTGTATATAACTCTGAAATATATTATAAAGAACAAATTGATGAAATCCAAAAGCAAAAGTATGAAATTCAGAAACAAAGAGATGAGCTTGTTACGGCACTAAAGAATGTGCAGCAAAAACAAGAAGATATTAAAGGCCAAAGTGCGGAAGAAATAAAACGGCATAAAATGAGTATAAAAGAGAAAGAAGAGCAATTGCAAGCTGCTAATCAACAAATACTCAGCTATCAAATGGAGTTGGAAGAAAAGAAAAAACAAGAAAACGCAATTACAGAATGGAATAGCAAGATAAAAGCAACATTTAGTGAATTAAGCATTTATCTATCTCCAATAAAAAAGGAGCACGACCGTTTGAAAAAAATGTTTTGTGCATATTTGATATTAACAGCCATAGTAATAGTATTTATTGTTGTTTTAGAAATTGTGATTTGTTCTAAATTCCACAAAATAGACACATTTCCTGAGTGGAAAGATTATTTAATATTAATGCTTCCAATACCTGTTACTGGTGCTTTATTGTGGGCTTTCATTTCTCAATTAAATAGGGCTCAACGGCAGTTGGTTATTTTAGCCAAGCATATACATGAAATAGAGTATGTAGAGGGTTTATTACTGGCTTTAAATTCGCTATCTATTGATATAAATGATTCTATGAAACGAGTAAATTCAGCGATAGATAGACTGCTTGATAATCATTTATCAATTGGACTAAAACATAGTAAATATGACGAGGAGACTATTGTCAAAGAAGAGAAAAAAGACATGATTCCAACCGATATAATTTTCAAACTATTGAAAGAGATAAAAGAATTAACGTCTAAGTAAATAAGTTGGCAAGTCCAATTTGCTTATATATTACTGTTTATCCTATTGATTAATATCCTACTGATTTTTCAACTATGCAGTTAACTGATTAGTTGATCAAATATAAGACTAAATACTAGTCTGATTGAATATGTATTGATCTAATAAAGCTGTTTATTTATACTTATTAAAAAAACACAAAATAGTATTGCGTAGTTTGTCACGAAGAATCCGAATTAGATTACAATGTAGTTTTTGTGTTCGACAGAACACAGCAAGGTGCTGAGAGTAACTCTCAGCACCTTGCCCCACAAGGGGGGAAATTACCCTCCGAAGTCGTATAAAGTAAAGCTTGTTTATTTAGCTAGATTGCGAATATACATTTGCTCTTTTGGAGCATTATAATATTATCTGATATCATAATCGAATTAGTCATTTTCATTAGACGGGCAAAGATTGTTCCGGGAGAGTGATCCATCAAGTTCAAGTCCTTGTAGACTTACAGCTGAAGTCAAGTCAAACGGTAATGGGGGCAGTCGAAAAAAATATTTTGTCAGATAGAACTTGAATATATCGTTTTTTTATGTTTATAGATAAGAATTTTAGGTCTTATCCAGTCAGTATCATACTCAAAATCGCACCAATCCCAGAAGAGAAATTTCACTATGTGATTTAAATCGACGATAGGTTGCAAGAGGTATTCCTGCTTTTGTCGCCAATATCTTTTGCGTCCAGTTAAGCTCCAATCTCCTTTGTTTGACACCTTCTGCGATACTTTGCATCAAAGTATTTGGTGTTTTGTTTATAAGAGCTAATATATTGTCGTTATCCATAGTTTATCGTATTAAGTAATAATATATTAGTACTAAAAAGATAATGACATTTATTGGTTTATCATATTTTGGCAAAATAGATGAGTTCATTTAACTAACCCTACAAGTCTGGCTCATAGTTAAGACTCATTCCGTCTACTTAATAGTAAAAAATACAAATCGCTGAGCTAATAGCATCGATTAGTATTTTTGCTGATACAAGATATTCAGTTTTATTTGGATTAATGCTATTGGTATCTTATTTGTTAACCAGATGTTGCCATTATTTGGGGTACAATAGTTGCTTGCAAAAATATCATAATGGTTATTTGGCGTCTGTTATGCCAGCTAGTCAACAGATACGATATTAGGTGTTATATGGTTCTTCCGGTCATAACTGTGTGTTTTCGTTAAATCAGAAGTTTCGTTGCCATTATTAAGCTCCCATTTCTCATATTTATCTTGTCGTTCGTCCCAATCCCGAAGATCTTGACTCAAGGAATATTCTTCTTCTTCTTCTTTCATGTTGGCTTATGTGTTATTACTCTTCGTTGAACTGTTTCCTTTTGTAGTAGGTGCTGATACTTTCACTTATTTTGAATCACGACCACCAGACATGAGGAGCCGTTAAAAATGATTCCCATTAGTGGGCTTTGAAATTAAATAAAAAAAGCGCTGAAAACTTTTGTTTTCAGCGCTTTTAGCGGAGAGAGAGGGATTCGAACCCCCGGTACCTTGCAGTACAACGGTTTTCAAGACCGCCGCATTCGACCACTCTGCCATCTCTCCAGATGAGCATCGCTATCGAGCGTTATTCTCAATTGCAGTGCAAATATAGTATAAAAAGATTGAAAGAGCCAAATGTTTGGGACGGTTATTTTCGTGTAACTGGATATTTCAGAGTCGTTTTCTGCTATATATATAAAGAAAGAGTTTGAGGATAAGGAAGTAAGCCGGAATAGGCGTTATGTTATAAATTTTGTGAATAAAGGAAACAGGACGACCTTATCGCCCTGTTATTTGTTTATCTTTCGCATTGATTAGATCAAAACAGAAGAAAGATGAAAGAGAAAATTATTTATACAATAGTGATTATAGTGAGTTTCGGGATGATGCTCTCATCGATGTTTATCGAAACCTGGATACAAAAGCCTCTGTTGTTAATTGGATGTGTGGGGCTTTATTTTGCATTCTCAAATAAAGACTCCTTGCCAGAGTTTTTTCAATTAATACGAAATCCGGCATCAATCTTATTTGTGATAACCTGTTTATTGCTTATTTCATTTATTCTTTTCGGAAGTGGAGTGCTGTGGGTGAAGGTGTTAGCAGGCGTATTGCTGTTGGCTGTTTTCGGACATCGGGTGATGAGTGTTAAAAAGAAAAAATAAGATAAATGAAGGCTTTCGTTTTAAATGTTCGTTTTATTCGTTAGCTTTGTGACATATAATACATTTTTAGAATATGCGTTTTGACGAATTAGAACTGACTGAAGAATTGTTAGATGGGTTAGATACAATGAATTTTCAGGAAATGACCCCTGTCCAAGAGAAAGCCATTCCTATTATACTTGAAGGTCGAGATGTTGTCGCTTCTGCTCAGACAGGGACAGGAAAAACAGCCGCTTTCGTACTTCCTTTATTAAATCAATTATCCAATAATAATTATCAGGAGAATAAGATTAAAGCAATCATTATGGCTCCTACACGTGAATTGGCTCAACAAATAGATACCCAGATTGAAGGATTTTCTTATTTTCTGCCTGTATCTTCCTTATTAGTTTATGGAGGAGGTACGGGACCTGATTGGGAAGTTCAGAAAAGAGGTATGAAATTGGGTGCCGATATCATTGTTGCTACACCGGGACGTTTAATCTCACATCTCGAACATAGCAAAATTGATTTATCGCATGTGAAACATTTTATTCTGGATGAAGCGGATAAAATGTTGGATATGGGTTTTGCTGATGATATTAAGAAAATTGTAGAATATCTTCCTGAAGACAGACAGACAGTTTTATTTTCGGCTACGATGCCTTTGAAAATTCAAAAGCTTATTGCGTCTATTTTGCATAATCCGGTCCATGTTAATGTAGCCGTTTCGAAACCGAATGAATCAATTGAACAATTCGTATATATATGTTATGAAAATCAGAAATTGAATCTGGTTGAACATATAATTAAGGAAAATCCGGATCAGACGGTTATTATATTTTGTTCTTCTAAAAAGAAGGTCGGAGATGTGGCTTATCATTTAAAGCGCAAAAAGATCCGTGCAGCAGCGATGCATTCCGATTTGGAGCAGGATGAGCGCCAACAGGTACTATTAGATTACCGTAACCGTAAACTGGATGTTTTGGTTGCTACAGATATTTTATCCCGGGGGATTGATATTGATAATGTAGGTCTTGTTATAAATTGGGATTTACCAATGGATACAGAAGACTATATTCATCGTATCGGTCGTACGGGTAGAGCTGATGCTAAAGGTAAGGCGATTTCTTTGATTGGAGAGAAAGAACAGCGGGGATTGATTAAAGTATGTCGTCTGATTGGACGGGATATTGAGCAACTTCCGATACCAGAGTATATAGGAGAGTCTCCGGAGTTTAATCCAAATGCGGGACGTACACCTTCCCGACATAATCGCCCTAATAATAACCGACCTCATCATAGCGAGGAGCACAAAAGTAAACCGGTTTTAAAAAAACGTACACACTTTACTCCAAATTAAAAAACAGTAGGAGCGGGCGTGAGTACGATTTCACGACATAGTGAAGGGGAAATTAATACTTGGTATTGTTAAACGGTGTTAAACTTATATTAGTTAATACTCCGGTTATCAATTAGTTAGATAAAACAAGCGCAAAAAGTAGCGAGAAAAGTTTTCCGAAAACTTGCGAGAATGAAATTTT
>DKPO01000010.1 GCA_002471225.1 Porphyromonadaceae bacterium UBA7332 | reverse complement strand
TGAGGGGCTTTTGTCGTTTATATCGTTATTTTCCGAATATTTATCCGCTATAATTATTAATATAGATGTAATTGGTCCTCAATTCATTATATTATGATTATATAATATTAAAAAGAGACATATCTGTATCTTTTTTTATAATTTCGCAAACCGAATTTTGAAGCCTGATGTTAATATATAGACGCTTCAATAATCGTCAAGAGTTAATTTATTTTTTAACCATCACTGTAAAGATAAGAAATGAGAAAATGGTGTGTTGAAGATTCAGCAGAACTTTACAATATTAAAGGTTGGGGTCTGAAGTACTTTTCAATTAACAAGAAGGGGCACATACAAGTGACTCCTCGTGAGGATGGTGTGCCAGTAGATCTAAAAGATTTAATGGATGAACTTCAACTAAGAGATGTTGAGGCTCCGGTTCTTTTACGTTTTCCAGATATCTTGGATAATCGTATAGAAAAAATATCTAACTGCTTTAAAGTTGCTTCTGAAGAGTACGGTTATAATGCTCAAAACTTTATCATATATCCGATAAAGGTTAATCAGATGCGTCAGGTAGTAGAAGAAATTGTAAGCCATGGTAAGAAATTTAATATTGGCTTAGAGGCAGGATCTAAACCTGAGTTACATGCTGTTTTAGCTATCAATACTGATCCAAATTCATTGATTATCTGTAATGGATATAAAGACTCTGCGTATATAGAATTAGCCTTATTAGCTCAAAAGATGGGTAAGCGAATATTCTTGGTTGTAGAGAAATTAAATGAACTGAAAGAGATTATTTCGATTGCTAAGCGATTAAAGATCAAACCGAATATCGGTATTCGCATTAAACTTGCTAGTTCAGGAAGTGGAAAATGGGAAGAATCAGGAGGAGATGTAAGTAAGTTTGGTCTGAATTCTAGTGAACTATTAGAGGCACTTGATTATTTGGATAAAAAAGATATGCATGAGTGTCTTAAGCTTATTCACTTTCATATTGGTAGTCAAGTTACCAAAATCCGCCGGATCAAAAATGCATTACGTGAAGCTGCGCAATTTTATGTTCAATTACGCAAAATGAATTTTAATATTGAATTTGTTGATATTGGTGGAGGATTAGGTGTTGATTATGATGGTACAAGATCTTCAATCGGAGAAAGTAGTATGGATTATTCAATTCAGGAATATGTGAATGATTCAATCTACTCTTTAGTTGATGCATGTAAAAAGAATGATATTCCACAGCCTAATATAATTACTGAATCGGGACGTTCTCTTACTGCACATCACTCAATTTTAGTATTTGAGGTATTGGAGACAGCTACGCTGCCATCATGGAACGATAATGAAGAGATCGCAGAATCTGATCATGAGTTAGTAAAAGAGCTTTATCAATTGTGGGAGAAATTAAATCAACCTAGATTAATAGAAACATGGCATGATGCTCTTCAAATTAGAGAAGAAGCCTTGAATATGTTTAGCCTGGGCTTATTAGATTTACGCACAAGAGCTCAAATAGAAAAACTATTTTGGTCAGTTGCAAGAGAAGTACATCAAATAGCATCTGAGATTAAGCATTCTCCTGACGAATTGAAGTCTATTGCAAAAATGCTTCCAGATAAGTATTATTGTAACTTCTCTTTGTTCCAGTCACTACCTGATTCATGGGCTATCGATCAGATTTTCCCGATCATGCCTATTACCAGATTAGATGAAAAACCGGAACGGACAGCTACTTTACAAGATGTGACTTGTGACTCTGATGGGAAAATTGATAATTTTATATCAACTCGTAATTTCTCATATCACTTGCCGGTCCACTCAGTAAAATCTAAAGAACCGTATTATATCGGTGTATTCTTAGTTGGTGCCTATCAGGAAATTCTAGGAGATTTGCATAACTTATTTGGTGATACTAATGCAGTACATGTAAGTGTATATCCTGACCGTTATGAGATTGAACAGATCATTGACGGAGAAACTATTGCAGATGTATTAGAATATGTAGAATACAATCCCAAGAAAATGGTTAGAAAGGTTGAGACATGGGTGACAGCTTCGATGAAATCAGGAGTTATTACACCGGAAGAAGGACGAGAGTTCCTTTCAACTTATCGATCCGGTTTATATGGTTATACATATCTAGAGTAGATAATATAGAAAAAGGCCTTGCATATATAATGCAAGGCCTTTTTTATAAATGTGTTGAGATGAGCTCATCATGATCAACCAGTACGGTAGCTCGTATAAATTGATATTCTTCTTCAAATTGAGTTGAAAAAAGTCCTACTCCTAAATTATCATCAATCTGAGAAGCCAGCCATAGTTTACCATTTATCTTAGCTTTAGGGCTATATTTCTCATCAATATTGACTGTATATAGGAATACTAAGTTTTTATGCTTTGGCGTGGTTTCGATAAACTTCATTAATAAGCGGGGGCTATGTAGTGTGTTACCATTCTCCTCAGCTAATATCATCGAAATATATTTTTTAAGATCAATCCCATATGGTAATAATCTATTCACAGGCCAGTTATATTGCCCGGATTTTCTATCTCGCACTAGATACACCATATTATTGTAGATATAAGCTATTTTGATTACCGGGAATATCAGATCTTTATGTTCTGCCTTAACTTCTGATTTTGCGATCCTTCCTATAACAGATCCAGATTCATTAACGACAGGTACCCATTCTTCCTGGGTAAGATTCGTCTGAATAAAACGTAATCTGATTTGCTCATATATGAATAAAAGAACAAATGTGTACAAAGGGGTCTGTCTGTAGAAAATGCTATTTAATGATTCCGTATTGAATGGGGATAACTCATAGATAATGGAAAGGACAATTTGAACTGAAAAGATTTTCAATAATATTGTAGTCAGCCAAACATATTCATAGAAGTTATTTTTTATTGAAACGAAATATTGAGCTCTAAAAGTATTTTTCAGTACTCCAAGAATTTGGTTTTTCGTAAATAAGAAAATTACCGATATGAAAATGGTTATAAACTCCAAGATTATAGGAGCATAAAACTCATAATCCTTGAAGAACCAAAGATGGCTAATAGCCATGAAAATACCGAATATTAAAATAGAAGCAAATATCATAAAGTTATATACCTGCTTCTTAAATTGTTTAAGCGCCAATATTACTAATAATATATTAGCAGTGAAAGCTATTGTCATAGCATATTTTACACCAATAAACAGATCGAGTAAAATAAATATGATTGCTGGAAAAAATCCTATAGCTGGACTAAACAACTGTCTTTGGAAAATTGACTTAAATGATTTCATTCAGTACAGTGAGAATATAAGATAATCATATAACACAATTAGAAATCTTAAGTTTTGCGATAAGTACTTTAATTAACATAAGTTAACTGCGCCTGCGATCATAAAACTGTATGAGTAGTGAGAGATCTAATTGACATTTAAAAAGAGAGCTATTTAAGCTCTCTTTTATAAAAGTTGATTACTCTGGAATAAAGATGATATCTTGTATTTCCGCCAAAAATACTATGATTTCTGTTTGTATATATCTGCATATCAAATTGCTTATTTGCTTGTACTAAAGCTTCTGCATATTCTGTCGTATTTTGATATTGTACGTTGTCATCAGCTGTACCATGAATTAATAGCAATGAGCCATTAAAATCTTTCGCAAGGAAAATAGGAGAACCCTGATCGTATCCTTCTTTATTTTCCTGAGGTGTTCTCATGTATCTTTCGGTATAGATCGTATTGTAATATCTCCAATCTGTAACAGGTGCTATAGCAACTCCGGCTTTGATGATATCTTTGCTTACAGACATACTCATAAGCGTAGTGTATCCACCAAAACTCCATCCCCATATTCCGATATTATTATTATCAACGAATGAAAGAGTTTTAAGATATTTGGCAGCTTCTACCTGATCATGAGCCTCTTTTTGTCCAAGCTTCAAGTAAGTTTGTTTGGCGAATTCTTCACCACGTCCACCGGTTCCGGTTCCATCTACACAGCTAATGATGAATCCCTGATTAGCTAATGCTTGTTCCCATCCAAAGCTCCATTGGTCTTTTACTTGCTGAGAGAACGGACCACTATATTGAGTCATCACAACCGGATATTTCTTAGCAGGATTGAAATTGGCTGGTTTCATTATCCAACCATTAAGTTCCGTACCGTCAGAAGTCTTAAAACTAAAGAATTCTTTACGTGCATAGCTTGCCAAATTGTTTATTTTATTAACAAGTTCAGCATTATCCTGCAATGTTCGTATACTTTTTCCAGATGCGTCATTTACGGAAATGACTGGAGGTGTATTAATCGAAGAATAGTTATTGATAAAGTATTTATAGCTATTAGAGAAAGATGCGCTGTTCCAACCGGAAGACTGTGAAAGTTTTGTTGTTCTGCCTTTCGAATCCACAGTATAGATTGCTCTTCTTAATGGTCCGTTTTCAGTCGCTTCGAAATAATAGCTTTTTTTAATTGGATCATATCCAAGAAAGTTAGAAACATCTTCCTTGCCATCAGTAATTTGTTTAATTAAAGTACCTACGTGGCTATAAGCATATAATTGTCTGTTTCCGCTTTTTTCACTGGCAAAAATAATCTGATCAGGATAGAAATGAATCATATCCAGATTATCATTGTTGATATAGTATTTACTTTCATCTTTCAATACCAAACGACTCACCCCTGATGCCGGATTCACATAATGAATATTCAGGATATTCTGATGGCGGTTCATCGTGAATACAGCCAGATGTTCGGGATCTTCCGTGAAACGTATACGAGGGATATATCCATCTGCATCCAATGGCACATCCATTCGTTTGATATCACGAGTTTTGACATTGTATGTGTGTACAGATACTTGGGCATTTTCTTCTCCGGCTTTTGGGTATTTGTATTTCAATGCGCCGGGATAAAGCGTATACTGAGGATAAGCTGGATCCAAACCCTTGTACATATCAAAAGAATACTCTTTTACTTTTGTCTCATCGAAGCGGATAAATGCCAGGTGAGAACAATCAGGAGCCCATTCGAATGCACGGCTAAAAGCAAACTCTTCTTCATAAACCCAATCAGGAATACCGTTAATGACTTCATTCATCTTTCCGTCTTTGGTAATCGCCGACTCTGTTTCGTAATCCAGTTTAGCAAGAATCAGATTGTTGTCGCGGACGAATGCAACCATTTTTCCGTTAGGCGCGAAAGTTGCCTCTTGTTGTTTTCCTCCTTCTGAAAGAGCTTTTACTTTATTTCGCTTAATTTCATATACGAAGTAATTGGCTTTAAAAGAATGACGATATATAGGTTCTACATCTTTGTATAAGAGTATTTTACTTTCTTCCGGGCTTAATTCATAGCCGGAAAAGTTCTTGAAATTACAATCCTTAGCCGTATTAGCGTTGAAAAGAGTATCTACAGCCCTACCTGTCCGATAAGAATATTTGATAATCATATTATTCTGATCATTCATAGAAGTGTAATGCTCTCCGTCAGCCATTGACCGTAAATTCTTTATGCCTTTAGATGCATATTTGCCGGAAGTTATTTCACGCAAGAAATTATCATCAGTATTCTGAGCAATTAGCGTAGAAAATAAAGCGCCAAAGCATAATAAAGCAGCTGTAACTTTGTTTTTCATTTTCTGTTCTTTTTCTGTATTTTTTTAGAAGTACAAAAATAGTATATATATCAACAAAGACAACAAATTCGTTAACTTTGTATATGTATAAATTATACATAGGTAATTTTTGCGGTAGGAAACTACCAATATATAAGTATAAAATTCAATCAAATGAATCGATATAATGATTTTGGTACATACTTAAAAGGGATATTTCCTTTTAAAGTTCAAAAAATATCCATAAATGCAGGATTTACTTGTCCAAACAGAGACGGAAGTAAAGGTTTTGGCGGATGTACATTCTGTAATAATCAGACTTTTAGTCCCGATTATTGTCATACCGAAAAATCAATAACGCAACAAATAGATGAAGGTATAGCCTTTTTCGCGAGAAAATATCCCGAAATGAAATACTTAGCGTACTTTCAGGCGTATACGAACACGTATGATGATCTTGAAAATCTGATACCTAAGTATGAAGAAGCTCTGTCACATCCTGATGTCGTTGGTTTGATTATTGGTACCCGACCGGATTGTATGCCGGATGAGCTGCTGGATTATCTGGTAGATGTAAGTAAGCGTACGTATGTTATGGTCGAATATGGGGTTGAGTCCACCTTGAATAAGACATTGGAAAAAATTAATAGAGGACACACATATGAAGAGTCTGTCGAAACGATCAAACGGACCGCTTTGCGTGGGATTCCTACCGGAGCACACTTGATTCTTGGACTGCCCGGAGAAACGCATGACGATATTTTAGGTCACGCTGAGAGATTATCCTGCTTACCTCTTACTACTGTTAAATTACATCAGTTACAATTGATTAGAGGTACAAAGATGGCAAGGGATTTTGTGTTGCATCCTGAAGAGTTTAAACTGTTCACAGCGGATGAGTATATTGATCTTGCTATTGATTTTATCGAACATCTAAACCCCCGATTTGTTATCGAGCGCTTCGTGTCTCAATCACCCAAAAGCTTGCTTATAGCTCCTGATTGGGGGCTAAAAAATTATGAATTTACAAATAAATTAAATAACAGAATGAAAGAAAGAGGAACATTTCAAGGTCACTATTTGTAATTTTGAAAATTATTATTATTATATTTGCCACTTAAATTGGTATAACCATAACAATCAAAAATATAACATATAGTAAGATGGCACAAAGGGTTTTATTCATATCTCAAGAGGTAACACCTTATTTACCTGAAACGGAAATATCAACAATCAGTAGAAACTTACCGCAAGGAATTCAAGAACGTGGAAAAGAAATCCGTACGTTCATGCCTCGCTATGGACTGGTTAATGAGAGAAGAAATCAGTTACATGAGGTAATCCGACTTTCTGGTATGAATCTTATCATTGATGATACAGACCATCCGCTAATCATTAAAGTTGCTTCAATTCAATCTGCAAGAATGCAGGTTTATTTTATCGATAATGATGATTACTTCCAACGTAAATTTATTTTTACGGATGCTGAAGGTAATGAATTCCCTGATAATGACGAAAGAAGCATCTTCTTCTGTCGCGGGGTATTGGAAACAGTGAAAAAATTACGTTGGATTCCAGATGTTGTTCACTGTCATGGTTGGTTTGCTGCTTTAACAGCATTGTATATCAAGCGTGCTTATAAAGATGATCCATGTTTTGCAAACGCAAAAATTGTTTTATCTGTTTACGATAATGACTACAAAGTTCCATTCGAAAGCAACTTTGCTGATTTAGTAAAGATGGATGGTATTACTGAGAGTGATTTATCGGAAGTTATTGGAAAAGAAATTTCATGTGAAGACTTATATAAGTTTGTGATCGACTTCTGTGACGGAGTTATTCAAGGATCCGAATCAGTTAACCAAAATGTAATGGATTATGCCAGAGCAAAAGGAATGCCTGTATTGGATCATCAACCGGCAGATGTTTATATTGACAAATTCAATGAGTTTTACGATTTAGTTTGGGAAACTGCAAACAATAAATAATTTAGATCTTTGATGCGAGTCTATCTCGAGAATCATTGAAAAACATTGGAATGTATGAAGATCAAATTTTTGCCTATTATAGCTACACTGGCTACTGCTTTTGTTGCTTGTAATGATACCTTAACGGATGTTGGATCGTCTATTCAACCCGGACAAGATCAGTTAGAAGTATTTACTGATACTCTAGGTGTAAACGGAATGACTGTTAAAGTCGATTCTATTTATGCGAAGACATATTATGGTATGTTGGGGAGCTATACCGATAAAACTTACGGAACTCTCGAATCAGATTATATGTGTCAGTTTTATTGTCCGACCGGATTAATTCAGAATCCGTCAACCTTTGTGAGTATCGACTCTATGGATTTAGAGCTTGGATATGCAAAAAAAGGATCATGGTTAGGAGATAAACTTGCACCTATGGGCGTTTCAGTTTTTGAGCTGAATAAAGCCTTAATCGAAGATTATTATACAAATGCTGATCCATCGGATTTTTGTCAGAAGAATATTCTGTTAGGATCTAAAGGTTACTCTGTGTTTGATCCAACTGTTCCTGATTCAGTTAGTAGCGTAGAGGGGTATTATCCATCGATCGTTGTTAAACTTGATCAATCATTGACAGATCGTTTTGCAAAAGAATATGCAAACAATAAAAGCTCTTTCGAGAATTTGAACAACTTTACCAAGTTCTTTAAAGGTGTTTATGTCGAGCATGCCTTCGGACGCGGATCGATCGTTAATATATCTCAAACTCAAATCCGTTTGTATTATACATACAAATTGGATAAAAAGGGAGATGATCATGTAGGCTTATTAGATTCAACGGCAGTGAAGATTACTTATTTGCCGGTTACTGATGAGGTAGTTCAGATGAACCATATTGCAAATACGGATATTAGTGATTTGCTTTCACCAGAAAAAAATAAAACAAGAACCTATTTGAAATCTCCTGCAGGAGTTGCAACTGATTTATCTATTCCAATCGGAAAAATGATAACAGATACAAAAGGAGCTCAAATAAACTCGTTGAGATTACAGTTTGGTACAACACGTCCAAGTGCAGAAGCTAACACATTCAAGGCGCCACCTTACATTATGTTTATTCCGAAATCGGAAATGAAAAGCTTCTTTGAAGACAAGTTGTACAAAGACAAAACAAAAAATCCAATCGGGAAAAGCGTTTTTGTGGCAAAATATGATTCTCTGTCTTATACATATACATTCTCAAACATTGCTCCGTTTATTAAAACAGTAGCTGAGAAGTATGAGAAAGAAAATAAAACAATTGATCCTTCGACGATTGAATCTGTTCATATTATACCGGTAGCGGTTAATGAAGTTCAGGATCCTTATAGCGGGCAAACTTCAATTGCAGCTGTAGCGAACTATTTCGGTCCATCTGCGATAGATCTGTTGAAACAAGAGTTCAATGGGGAGACGGTATTTAAGACATCACTTGTCTGGAGTCAATATAAAAATTAAAACGAAGGTGGCTGAACTTATTCAGTCACCTTTTTTTTATAAATTAGATACATCAAATAAACGATAATGAAAATGGAAAATTTTGCAGGTTTAACATCGCCGTATTCGGATTACGAATTTGCGAAAGCAGTAGTAGTTCCGGTTCCTTATGATGCGACAAGTACTTGGGTGAAAGGATCAGAAAAAGGTCCTGAGGCGTTATTGGATGCTTCGGTAGCATTAGAGTGGTATGATATCGAAACAGAGACAGAAGGATACAAAAATGGTATTCATACTGCAGAGCCTGTTCTGATTGATGAAACACCTGAAGCGCTTTGCGAAGCAGTTTATGATCGAATTGTAAAATTAGTGGATGATAAAAAGTTCCCATTTACAATTGGAGGTAATCATACGGTAAGTATTGGAGCTATTCGCGCGATGGCAGAAAAATATGATAATCTGACTATTCTGCAATTGGATGCACATTCGGATTTACGTCCGTTTTACGAAGGAAGCGAGTTGAATCATGCATGCGTAATGTATCAGGCTCAGCGTTTATGTCCGATCACACAAGTCGGTATCAGAAGTATGTGTGTGGAAGAATTACCCTATGCAAACAAAGATCGTATCTTTTTTGCTCATAAAATCATGTTCGAAAATGATTGGCAGGAAAGAGCATTGAATACATTAAGCGAGAACGTTTATATAACTATAGATCTAGATGTGTTTGATCCGTCTGTATTGCCATCGACAGGGACTCCGGAGCCGGGTGGTATGCAATATTATCAGGTACTGCATTTCTTACGATCGGTAATAGAACGTTACAATGTCGTAGGAGTAGATATCGTTGAACTGTGTCCGAATCCGAAAGAAAGAGCATCTGATTTCGTAGCTGCGCGTTTGGCTTATCAGTTAATGACATACAAGTTCTTGAAGAAATAAAAAAATTGATCTAACCTAATAGATTAATTCTTATATTTGTGGAGGCAGGTCTTTTGATTTGCCTCCCTATTTTTTATAACACAATCTATTATGACACAACCTTTGCTAATCACACATAAGATATCCGAAACATTAACTCAATTGTTTGACGGACTTAAATTCGATAAGTTATTTATCCTTACTGATACAGAAACCAATCGTTATTGTTTGCCGCTTATGAATGAAGAAATCAGAGAGCAAGCACAAATCATCACGATTAAAAATGGAGACGTACATAAAAATATCGAATCCATGAGTGAAGTATGGGAGTATCTGAGTAATAATGGAGCTACGCGAAGATCTTTGATGATAAATCTTGGCGGAGGGATGATTACAGATTTAGGGGGATTTGCTGCATCGACCTTTAAACGTGGTATGACTTATATAAATATACCGACTACCTTGTTAGGTTCGGTAGATGCTGCGGTGGGAGGTAAGACCGGAATCAATTTTAACGGATTGAAAAACGAGGTAGGTGTATTCAGCAATGCAAAATATGTGATTATAACGACAGAGTTTTTTCATACACTGACCAATACGGAGTTTCTTTCGGGCTATTCAGAAATGATTAAGCATGCCTTAATTGATTCAGATGAAACGTGGAATGCGATTTTACATTATAATCTGGAAGAGAAAAATTTAGATCAACTGACACCTCTTTTAGGTAAATCAGTCAAAATAAAAGAGCGAATCGTAAATTCGGATCCCTATGAGAAAGGATTGCGTAAAGCACTGAATCTGGGCCATACTTTTGGTCATGCATTTGAAAGTTATGCAATGCGTATTCATAAAGAAGTACCACACGGCTATGCTGTTGCCTGGGGAATAGTTTGTGAATTATATATTTCACACAAAAAACAAGGATTCCCTGTTACTAAATTGCGTGAGGCAGTTGACTTTATTAAAACGATCTACGGATCATTTTATTTTACGTGCAATGAGTATGAAGAACTTTACGAACTGATGACTCATGACAAGAAAAATGAATCGCAGGATGTGAATGTTACACTACTTTCCGATATCGGAGAAATACAAATAAATCAGGTAGCTACCAAAAATGAAATATTCGAAGCACTTGATTTTTTCAGAGAGTGTAACGGATTTTGAAAATACGCTGTTTTTGGACTGAAAGATTTGAAATACAGTACAAAAAAACAGATAAAGATTTCGTGTAATTGCAAAAAAAATTAATTTTGCAATTCATAAAAAATGAATCAATAAAGTATAACTAAATAGAACTTATTTATATGTCTAAGAACGAAAACCATCAAGAGCATCACGATCAATTAGAGAATGTTCATGAAGCATTAACAAGATCAGAACAATTTATTGAACGCAATAAAAATAAATTGTTTGTGGCATTATTAGCTGTTGTTCTTGTTGTAGGGGGATATTTTGCATTCCAACACACTTATTTGCAACCAAAAGAAAGAGAAGCTGAAGCTGCAATCTTTCGTGCACAACACTATTTTGAAGTAGATTCTTTCAAATTGGCTTTAAACGGAAATGCTGAATTCTTAGGATTCGAAGATATCATCAGTGAATACGGTATGACAAAAACAGCTAATCTGGCAACAGCTTACGCTGGTATTTCATATATGAGATTGGGAGAGTATGACAAAGCAATCAAATACTTGAAAGATTTCAATGCTAAAGACCAAATGGTTTCTCATATAATGGTAGGTGCTATCGGTGACTGCTACGTTTATATGGGCAATGTGAATGAAGGTGTAAAACACTTTGAAAGTGCAGCAAACAAAGCTGACAACAATTTGATTTCTCCTTTATATCTGAAAAAAGCAGGTATTGCTTTAGCTTCAGAGAAAAATTATACAGGGGCTGTTGCCATGTATGAGAAAATCAAAAATCAATATCCGACTTCAGCTGAAGCAATGGATATCGATAAATATATCGAACAATCGAAACTTAGCAAATAATAAAAATAAAACTTATGGCTACAGCATATCAAAATCTTTCTGCATGTGCTGAATCTACAACAATACCGAACGCTTCAGCAATGACGTTCGGTATTGTTGTTGCAGAATGGAACAGCAATATTACAATGCCTCTTTTAGAAGGAGCGATAAATACACTTCTTCGTAACGGAGCGAAAGAAGAAAACATCATCATAGAAAAAGTACCTGGTACATTCGAATTGACATTCGGAGCAAAAGTTCTTGCTGAATGTACGAATGCTGATGCTATAATCACACTTGGATGTGTCGTTCGCGGAGATACACCTCACTTCGATTTCGTATGTGACGGGGTAACGCAAGGTATGACTGATCTTAATGTTAAAATGAATATTCCTTTTATTTTCGGTGTGCTTACTACTGATAATATGCAGCAAGCTTTAGACAGAGCTGGAGGAATTCATGGGAATAAAGGGGATGAAGCTGCTGTAACAGCAATACAAATGGCAGCTTTAAATGCCAAATACAGAAATATTTAAGCTATATCTTGCGATTTTGTTTTAAAAAAAGTTGTTTCAAAGTTTGCAGATTTCATTGAAAGTTGTACCTTTGCAACGCAATCGCAAGAAAGCACGGGCGAATTCCAGAGCGGCCAAATGGGGCAGACTGTAAATCTGCTGACTTATGTCTTCGGAGGTTCGAATCCTTCTTCGCCCACCCAAACACAATTGCGGGAGTAGCTCAGTT
>DKPO01000009.1 GCA_002471225.1 Porphyromonadaceae bacterium UBA7332 | reverse complement strand
AAAATAATACCCTATATGAAACGCGTAACGATACAAGGTATAAAAGGTTGTTATCATGAAGTAACAGCGAATCAGTTTTTTGGTAAAGAAAATATCTCGACAATAGAATGTGATACTTTCAGAGATGTATTCTTTAAAGTTGCAGAAGGAGAAGCTGATTTTGCTATCGCAGCGATTGAAAATACAATTGCCGGCTCATTACTTCAGAACTATGATTTGTTAAACCAAAGCGGTTTACAGATTATCGGAGAATACAAACAACGCATATCTCATTGTTTCGCAATTCATCCCGAAGATAATATAGAAGATGTAAAAGAAGTTTGGTCACATCCGATAGCTTTGATGCAATGCACGGATTTTTTAATGAAACTTCCCAATCCTAAAGTTGTGGAAAAGTGTGATACGGCATGGAGCGCACGCGAAATTGCAAACAACAATCTACGAGGACATGCTGCTATTTGCAGTAAAGAAGCAGCCGAAATCTACGGACTTAAAGTTGTAGAAAATGGCATTGAAAGCAACAAACATAACTTCACCCGTTTCTTGATACTCTCTAAATCAAAAACTGAACAGAATCAGGAATCAAAAGAAACGAATAAAGCATCTTTAGCTTTTTCTCTTCCTCACACAGAGGGAAGTCTATCACAAGTTTTATCTATCTTATCTTTTTACGGAATGAATCTCTCTAAGATTCAATCACTTCCGATTATAGGGCGAGAATGGGAGTATTTATTTTATATTGATTTGTGTTTTAGTGATATAACGAGATATTATCAATCCATCGATGCAATAAAGCCACTCACAAAAGACTTCATTTCATTCGGGGAATATAAAGAAGCATAACGACTATGAAAGCTAAACAAATTGTTCCGGCGCAAAGAATATCGGAAGTAAATGAATATTACTTCTCGAAAAAGCTCAAAGAAATTGCGAAGTTAAATGAGGCTGGTAAGAAAATTATCAGTTTAGGTATCGGAAGTCCCGATTTACCACCCTCAGAAGAAACAGTAGAGAAACTGATCGAAGTAGCATCCAGATCTGAAACTCATGGCTATCAGCCATATAATGGGATTCCTGAATTGCGTGAAGCTTTTGCTAATTGGTATTATCGTTATTATCAGGTTTGCTTAGATCCGAAAACAGAAATTCTTCCGTTAATGGGTTCGAAAGAAGGTATTCTGCATATATCGATGGCTTTTGTTAATCCGGGCGAACAAGTCTTGATTCCGAATCCGGGTTACCCGACATACGCTTCTTTAAGTAAGCTGTTAGGTATAAATGCAATATCTTATGATTTAAAAGAAGATAATAACTGGATGCCGGATTTTGACGAGCTTGAAAAAATGGACTTGTCTAATGTAAAACTGATGTGGATTAATTATCCGAATATGCCTACAGGTACAGCAGCAACCAGAGAGTTGTTTGAAAAAGCTGTTGCATTCGGCAAACGAAACGGTATCGTTATCGTAAACGATAATCCATATAGTTTTATCTTGAATACAGAATATCTGAGCATACTGCAAGTTGAAGGAGCTAAAGATTGCGCAATAGAGTTAAACTCATTAAGCAAGTCTCATAATATGCCGGGTTGGCGAGTAGGAATGATTGCTGCAAAACCAGAGTTTATTGATTGGATCATACGAGTGAAAAGTAATATTGATTCGGGTATGTTCCGCGCAATTCAACAAGCAGCAGTTAAAGCTTTGCAGGCTGATCAGGAATGGCATGATGAAATGAATCGTATTTATCGTGAACGAAGAAAACTTGCAGAAGCGATAATGGATGAATTAAATTGTACTTACGATCCTTCTCAGGTTGGTCTTTTCCTATGGGGCAGAATACCAGATAAGTATAAAGATTCTTACGAATTGGCTGATGATGTTTTATATAACGCAAACGTATTTATGACGCCGGGTGCAATCTTCGGATCAAACGGAAATCGCTATATCCGTATATCGCTTTGTGCTGATGCCAATAAACTTGAAGAAGCTTTTTCAAGAATCAAATCAATGAACTAATAAACAACAGAATATATAACAATAATAGCATATAACAATGGAATTACAATCAATCATATTACCGGGAATAGAATCAACAAGACCTTTCGTTTTAGCAGGTCCGTGTAGTGCAGAAACAGAAGAGCAGGTAATGCAAACAGCTCAGGAACTACATGATAAAGGATTAAAAATATTCAGAGCAGGTGTTTGGAAACCAAGAACTAAACCGGGAGGTTTTGAAGGTGTAGGATCTCAAGGTTTGGCCTGGTTGAAAAAAGTAAAAGATACTTATGGCATGTACACGGCTACAGAAGTAGCTACGGCAAAACACGTATTGGAAGCTCTTAAATACGATGTGGATATTCTATGGATTGGCGCTCGTACAACTGCAAATCCATTTGCTGTTCAGGAAATTGCAGATGCTTTGGAAGGTTGTGATAAAATTGTATTAATCAAAAATCCCGTTAATCCGGATTTAGAGTTATGGATTGGTGCAGTAGAGCGTATTTACAATGCAGGCATCCGTCGTATCGGAGTTATCCACAGAGGTTTCAGCTCTTACGAGAAAAAACTTTACAGAAATCTTCCAATGTGGCATATTCCGATTGAATTGAAAAGACGTTTACCGAATTTACCTATTATCTGTGACCCAAGTCATATCGGAGGTAAGAGAGAATTAATAGCTCCTCTTAGCCAGCAAGCTATGGATCTTGGTTTTGAAGGATTGATGGTTGAATCGCATACTTGTCCGGATTGTGCATGGTCAGATAAAGATCAGCAAGTTACTCCGGAGACATTACGTTTCATTCTGAATATGCTTGTAATTCGTGATAAAGCAGTTACGACAGAAAACCTTTCTGAACTACGTCGTCAGATTGATGAGCTAGATACACAGTTATTGGAAGCTTTATCAAAGCGTATGCGTATTGCTCGTGAAATCGGACAATTCAAGAAAGAAAACGATATGCCTGTACTACAATCGGGCAGATATGATGAAATTATCAATAAACGCTGTATGCAGGCAGTAGAGTTAGGTTTGTCTCATGAATTTGTTAAAGAAGTGATGGAAGCAATTCATGAAGAATCTGTTCGTCAGCAACTAGAATTAAACAGCAAATAAAATGAGAATATTAATATTAGGAGCCGGTAAAATGGGCTCCTTTTTTACAGATACGCTTTGCTTTGATCACGAAGTTGCACTTTTTGATTTAGATCCGAAACGATTAAGATATGTATTTAATACGGTTCGAATGAGTAAAGTGGAAGAAATTGCAGATTTCGATCCGGAACTTGTAATCAATTGTGTGACTATAAAAAATACAATTGCTGCATTTGAACTCGTTACTCCCTATTTATCGGAGAGATGTATTATATCAGACATTGCTTCTGTAAAAACCGGTTTGCCTGAATATTATGCAGCACAAAAACGTCCGTATGTATCAACACATCCAATGTTCGGACCGACATTTGCTACATTGAGTGATTTGCGTTCTCATAATGCAATTATTATTGCTGAATCGGATTTTATGGGTAAGATGTTTTTTAAAGAATTGTACAGATCTTTGAAACTCAATATCTTCGAATATACGTTTGAAGAGCATGATGAAACAATTGCTTACTCATTGTCAATACCTTTTGCTACAAATCTGGCATTTGCTTCGGTTATGAAACATCAGGAGGCACCTGGTACGACCTTTAAAAAGCAAATGATGATTGCAGAGGGACTTTTGAGTGAAGATGATTATTTGCTTCAGGAGATTCTGTTTAATCCTTACACATCAGAACAGCTTATAAGAATACAAAAACAGCTAGCTGTTTTGCAGCAAATAGTAGAGAAAAAAGATGCTCTGGCAATGCGGGATTTCTTAGCGCTTGCACGTAAAAATATTGAGTGATAAGACTGAAAATAGCTGTTTACTTGTGAAATATATTTAATATTATTGATGTTAAATGGGTTTTTAAGTATATTTGTCATAAATGTAACTAAACCAATTAACAAAGATGAGATTCAAATTATTTTTAGTAGCTCTGTTATCCGTTATTTCAACATCTTTTATTCAGGCATCAAACGAAGGTAAACACGAAATGTCTAATATGCGTGTTTCCATCAAAGCAACAGATTTTAGAAATTCACGTCATATTGATCAGGTTGATCATAACAAAAAGACGTATATCAAAGGGAAGGATAGTAAATACAAACAAAAAGAATCAAACAGATTGCTTCAGCCGTTTGTTGATTATGTGTTTTCATCTAAACTTGCTGGTGGAGAGTATGTTGTAACATGTTTTTACCGCGTAGATAAAAAAGTTGCAAATGATGAGTGTTTCCTTACTTTAGGTGTAGATGAAATTTCTCCACGACGTTTGGATATCAAAGAAAGTTTCGGAACGCACAGAATCAGTCAGACTTTTGATGTGAAGTTTTTGAGAGGAAAAAATCATACATTGAAATTATGGCTACCTTCAAAAGGCGTAATGATTGAGAAATTCGAAGTGAGAAAGAAAATCATTAATTCGAAAAACAAAAAAGACAATAGCGAAGAATAAGATTCTGACCTTTAAAAAGAGGCTATCTGTATAATATCAGATAGCCTCTTTTTTATTTATTATATTAAGCATTTTGTGCATGTTAGGGAAATGATTGATTTCCTGTCTTTTTGATAATTTTCAGACCTCGCCGAAAATGAATGAAACTAAGTCGGTTTATATGCTTTCTTTCCATTTTCAGGGGTTCTCTTGAGTTTAATTTGGGTAAAATGCCTGTGTTTTCAAAAAGATACACCGTATTTTTTTATTTTCGCCGTATATCTTTGAATTTATACGGTTTGTTTTTAAATTTTCGCGGTGTATTTTTTTCTTTTAATACGTATTAAAATAGTATGAGATACGTATCTTATTTATGATTGATGAGGTTAAAATTTATGACGGTTGTTATGTGTTGATTATTAATTGTTTATGTAATATTGAATCCTGAGGGTATTTCCGTGAATGAACTTAGTGTTTCTGAATATTCGATTCTGAGCAATTAGCCTTCAGCAAAAAGATAGTGAAAGATCCTTTTCTGAAGAATTATGATAACACAGAATTAATAGCAAAAGAGGTTCTCTAATATTATTAGTGAATCTCTTTTGCTTGTATCTCTGTTTTCGAATGACTTATTCAATCACTGTTTATTTTTGAATACCTCTGATGTAAGATTAAAAGAGGAATTGAACATCTTTTAGCCGTAGCAATCGTGAAGCTTTTCGAGAAGAGAACTTCTAAAAATGATTTTTCCTCTTTCATCAGTATCAGCATATCGGGCGATATTTTAGCTACTTCATCTAAAAATACTTCAATGGTTGTGGATTGCGATTTGACAGCCGATACCTGATGTACCTTGATATTCAGATCAGTTATGTTTTCTTCCAGATAAGCCTGAAATCCTTTTTCCAATATTTTTTCTTTAAAAGTGTCTCCATAAGAAATATGTATGATATCAATATCCTTAACTTTATTCGCACTGATTTTCCGGAATCGTTTTATCACATTGATATCACCATGCAGATAGTTGGAGGCATAGACTACATGCTCCGGCTGTTTGAATTTAGTAGAAGGATCGATGAGTAATACCGGGCAATTCAATGTTTCGACGAACTTGTTGAGGCTATCCATGAAAGGCCATTTCTCAAGCTTAGGCGAATGAGGAAGAAGCAGAGTGGAGAATTCCCGGTGCTTATATTTCTCTTCAAGTATCTCAATTAGTTCAGACGAAAAGTCCATTACAGTACACTCCGTATCGGAAGAAATCATTTCACGCAACTGTTTAATAATTTCTTCATCATGATCATCGCTGATTCTGATCGGAGCCTTTTCACTTGGCATGAAAGGAGGGATTCCTTCAAGCAAAATATCAATGTTGTCTCCGTCTGCTAATCTTCTGATTAGTATGACTTCGGCTCTAAGATTAAAGTGTTCGGCAAATTGAAGTCCATAATCTAATACAGAGGATGCCGATTCATTGATACCCAGACAAATAATAATCTTTTCCATAGTAAGTTTGTGATTAATTTATTACTAGTAAAACTCTGAATTGCATGGATTTGTTTAATATGAAAACTTAATTATAGTTATGGAATTTTCTTTGTTTATACCAGCCTTGTTAATGACTGTGGTAGAAGGGACTGCAGTAATGATTGGCTTATTCTTTACCTTATATAAGAAGCTTCAGAATACGAAGTTTATCTCTTTTGTTTTTAGCTTTTCGGGGGGAATGATGTTGTTTGCAGCCTTTGTGAAATTTTTCCCATCTGCGCTTGCAATATTTGAATCTCAATATACCTATAAAACGGCTCTTATGCTTTCGGGCATAGCTTTTTTCTGTGGTCTTTTGATTACGGCACCTTTGGATATTCTTATTTCCCGTAAGCAAAATACCAAAAACAAACCGCATGTTGAATGTCATAACAGATCAAAACAAGAGAATCATATTTATGTACTTCTCTTGTCTTCTCTGATTTTTCATAATTTTCTCGAAGGGATCGCGACTTATATTTCCTTTTTCGATGGTAAGAATATTGCATTTATCGTAGTTGCATCGTTGGTGGCACATAATATTCCCGAGGGAGCGATCATATCGTTACTGGTCTATCGTAAAACTAAAAGCCGGATGAAAGCGATGAAGTTCTGTTTATTAGCAGGTTTGTCAGGACCATTGGGAGCGATGGTGACAGCTTTGGTTCTTCCGATTGATCTGTCGATAGAATACCTTGGCTTCATAAAAGCGGCATTAGCAGGTATATTGGTGAATACGGCTCTTGTTGAGTTGATACTCCCCAGTGCTTATGTTTTCAAAAAGCAGCATGTCTCAAAGAAAGGGATTGTATTGGGAATGCTTTTTATGTATCTCCTGTTAATTATTTATTGAGACTGAGAATAGTCTTTTTTGAAATAGAATTGAATAAAAAAAGAGCTAAAACATACGTCTTGGAAACGTATGATTAGCTCTTTTCAACTTAAACAATAAAAACGATTGTTAGATAGATTTCTCTATATTCCAGACAAAGGCTCTAAGCCCTAATAGTTCATTGCGTTTATCCAGTCCATGTAGCAGATCCAAAAGAGTGTCAACCTTATCTGCGTCTACCATAGTCAGGATAGATGAATTCAATGTAGGCCATGCATGGTTTCCGAAATGAGATTCACCTGTGTGAGACCCTCGTCCCTGAGTTTCCTCCCAAAAAGAAAAACCTTTAATGCCAAGCTCATCAAAAACTAAGATGATGTCTTCTCTCAAAGCCTGATTGAATGATATAAATACTGCTTTCATATTTAAAATTACTTATTGAGAGTTGTTGTTATTTAGATTTCAGCGATTCAAGTAATGCAATTTCAGCTGCTGCTTTTCTCGCTTTTTTCTTCTCATCTCGTTGAGAGAAGAATGTATATACTACCGGTACAACTAATAGAGTAAGCATTGTCGAGAATGCTAAACCTCCGATGATAACGATAGCCATAGGACGCCACATCTCAGAACCTTCTGTTGGCATAACTGCCATTGGAATCATACCCAGTAAGGTTGTTGCTGTAGTCATTAATACCGGGCGTAAACGTGATTTACCTCCTGATATTACAGCCTTGAATGTTTCATCGCCACGCTCTCTGTTCAGATTGATAAAGTCCACAAGGACAATACCATTTTTCACAACGATACCCACAAGCATAATTGCTCCGATCGCAGCTGTAATACCTAACGGTGTATTCGTAATGAACAGTGATAAAATCACCCCTGTTAAAGCGAAAGGTAAAGAAAGCATGATAATAAACGGTGCAGAGAATGACTCAAACTGAGATGCCATTACGATGTATACCAATAGGATTACCATAAGTAGTAAAACACCAAGATCGGCAAATGATTCTTGTTGGTCTTCGAACGAACCGCCTACTTTGATACCAAAATCAGCAGGGATGTCCATTTGTTTCAATTCGCTGTTTACACCTGCTACGACCTCACTTAAAGGAGTACTTGGTGCAGAAATAGAAAGTGTAACGAAGCGCTCACGGTTCTTTCTTTCGATCGAAGGAGGGGACATCACTTCTTTAACGTCTGCGATCTCTTTTACTTTTACACCTTTACCCTGACTGTTGTAAACAATGATATTTTCAATATCTTCTATCGATTCACGATGCTTTTTACCGTATCTTACTACAATATCATACTCATCACCGTCTTCGCGGAATTTCGAAGCAGTAAGACCATTGATTCGGTTACGTACATATTGTGCAGCAGTAGAATGAGGAATTCCTTGTATAGCCAGCTTTTTACGATCGAATACAACCTGATATTCAGGTTTGAAATCTTCGCGGCTGATCAAAACATCGGCAGCTCCTTGTACATTCTGTTCTACTCGTCTTTTCAGATCCTGAGCAAAAGCATTGGTACGATCAAAGTCATAACCGTAAATTTCGACATCAACGGTAGGGATGCCCATACCTCCGCCTTTACGTCCACCCGGGTTTAATTCAATTGTTTTCAGTTCAGGGAACTGAGCCAGATCTGCACGCATAGAGTCCGTTAGTTGGAAAATCGAACGATCACGTTTACCCATGCTGCTGAATCTTGCATTCAGGTTGATAATGTGATCACCGTTATCCTGCATAACAACAGCAAAGATATTGTCATCATCAGCTGTACCTAATGTGTAGTTAAGAGCTTCAATCTCAGGATATTTTTCTTTCCAAAGTTCGGCAATACGTTTTGCTGTCTCTTTAGTGATTTCAACACGTGTGCCTGTTTCGAGTTTCAAAACACCACTCATCTGTGCATTATCAGAAGGCGGGAAGAATTCGGTAGCTAAAGATTTACCCATTACAAGACTAATGATAAACAGAAGCACGGCACCGGTAATAGTGATTAATCTGCGACGTAAAACCAAACGTAATGTACGTTCATAGAAATTATCTAACCAATCAAGGATTTTCTCAATCGGACCATATAAGATCATAAACATTTTCGATCTTCCCGGATCTTGTTTCAATAATTGAGAACATAGCATCGGAGTCAATGTCAAGGCTGCGATTGTAGAGAAACAGATAATGATCGTTACCATCCATCCGAGCGGTTTAAACATCAGACCGGCCATACCTGTAACCAGTGTCAGCGGGAAGAACACGGCAGCTACTGTTAAAGTTGTTGCGATTACAGCAACACCCACTTCGTTTGTTCCGTAAATAGCAGCTTGCTTCGGAGGTGAACCTCTTTCAATATGTGATGTGATATTTTCAAGTACTACGATCGCATCATCCACAACCATACCGATCGCTATCGAAAGGGAGGACAGAGTGATGACGTTCAGTGTATTATCGGATGCAAGCAGATAAACGAAGGATGCAACTAACGATACAGGAATTGTCAATACAATAATAAATGTGGCACGCCATCTTCCAAGGAAGAAGATTACGACAAGCACAACGAATAAGAACGCATAGAATACTGTTGAAGTTAAACCTGCGATACTATTCTTGATACTGTCGGAAGTATCCATAAGGATGCTGATTTTTACATCCGGAGGAAGATTCTTCTGAATTTCAGGAAGGGCTGCTTTTACTTTATCAGCAATCTCAACCGTGTTAGCCCCTGATTGTTTAAGAATTACAATTGAGGCACCCTGGATACCATTTGTATAAGATTCTTCAATTTTGTCGCGACTTGTATCTTTAACCTCTGCAATATCACTTAATTTGACTGCACGGTCCTGATTAGCCAGCACAATGATATCTTTGATTTCATCACTCTCGATGAACTCACCCTGTACACGTAAAGAATATGTGTCAGAACCGATATCTAATCGTCCACCCGGCAAGTTCATGTTTTCAGAAGAAATAATCTGTCCGATTTGTTCTATCGAAAGATTATAAGCTTCTAATTTTTTCGGATCCAGATTGACCTCAACAATACGTTGCGGCGCTCCGGAAATAGATACAGAACCAACACCATTAATACGGTTAAGTGCGTTGGCAACACGATCATCCAGAATTTTATAAAGCGCCGGAAGACTTTCTTTCGATTCAACTGAAAGAATAACTACCGGAATCATGTTTGTACTGAATCGGAAGATAGTCGGTTGCCCGGCTCCGTCCGGTAGTTGAGAACGGTACATGTCCAATTTGTCACGTACATCGTTAACAGCAACATCCAGGTCTGTACCCCATTCGTACTCTAATGTGATTACAGAAAAGTTTTCCATTGACTTAGAGCTTAACTCTTTCAGGTCGTCAACGGTATTTAATCCATCTTCCATTAATCGGGTAACGTTTGTTTCAACGTCTGATGCGTTGGCACCCGGATAAGGAGTCATAATCATTAACTGATTTGATTCAAAATCGGGAAGAAGGTCTATCGATAGCTTCGATAGTGAATATAGTCCGAAAACAATTACAGCCACAAAGCAGAGTAGGGTAGTAATTGGTTTCTTGACGGCGGTAGCGTATATACTCATATTCTGATTTGCTTATTGTTTTACTTCAACTAATGAACCGTCTACTAAACGAGCTGTTCCGTTTACAACGACAGTTTGTCCGGCTTCAAGTCCGTCAATGATTTCATAGCGATCACCTAATCTGCGTCCGATATTTACTTTTGTATGTTTTACGTTATTTCCGTCAAGTACATATACAAATCGTTCATTAGAACCACTTTGCTTAACGACAGCTTTGTCAGATACGACAATGCGCTCAACTTGTTCGGTTGGTAAAATAACACGGGCAAACATACCTGGTCTTACTTTGCTATTCGCGTTTGGTAACAGAACCTCTACAGTAAATGTACGCGTTGTTTCATCAATGGTTGGGTAAATTAAGTTTACTTTGCCTTTGAAGTTCTCCTCTCCGTAAACGTCAAGTTTTACGTCAACAGGCATACCTTCTTTTATTTTTGAGTAAAGTTGTTCTGATACATGGATAAGAAGTTTCACAGGTTGGATCTGCATAACGGTCAAAATAGATTGTTGTCCGTTATATACATCACCCGGATCGTAGTTACGTTCTGTAACAATACCATCAATCGGACTAACCAGATCCGTGTTTTCGTCCAATAGGCTGAAAGCATCTTTTGCAACATCATACTGAGCTTGTGCCTGATCCAATTGTTGTTTGGAAGCACCACCTACAGCATATAATTCTTTCATACGGTTATAGTCACGTTCGAAAGTTTCTAACTGAGTTTTTTGCTGACTTCTGTTGACAGCATCCATCTCAACCAGTTTCTGACCTTTTCTTACGCGATCTCCTACTTCTACAAATATTTTTTTGATACGATTAGGTTGAGCCGATCCGATAAGGTTCTTCTTATATGGTTGAACAGTTGCTGTGAAATCGTAAATCTGTTCAACGGTTTCCATATTGATTTGCTCAACATTTACCGGATAAACTTCTTCTTTTGTTTCCTCTACTTTCTTTTCGCTGCATGATGTGATGGCAATAAGCAACGCCAGAGGAATTAATCTCATTCTCTTCATATTCTCTTTAATCTCTTTAGTTTTCTAATTTTCTTTATCTTTGGTATAAGATGCGTAATCAAAAGTTCCCAAAATATTTTCAAGGGCAGTTTTAGCGCTCAGATATTCGAATATAGCTTGATTGCGTTGTAATTCTGCTTGAAGAAGCGCTACTTCGGCATCATTCAGTTCGATGAAAGTCCCCATACCTGTTTCATATCGCTTACGTGCAATAGTAAGACCTTTTTGTGCCAATTCGACACCCCCATCGGTACTCTCAATTTGCTTCACGGTACGATTAATCTGATCTTTGGCATTTTGTAACTGCATGTTCAGATTGCGTTTCGTGTCAATTCTTTGCAACGCTAAAGTCTGGATTCCGGCACGAGTTTGTTTTTGTTGGAAATATTTTACGCCTCCTTCAAAAATAGGGATTTGTAAAGTAAGACCTACTGTTGAGAACGGAAACCAATTGTAGTTCTTGAATTTAAAGTCATCAGCAAGCGAGTTGTAAGAGTAATTAAAACTTGCAGCTAATGTCGGGATATGCATGAAATGCTGCATTTGCAGAGTCTTTTTCATGAATTTCATTTCCAGATCCAGTTGGCGTAAAGATGTATTGTTCTCCAGATTTTCGTCCTGTGTAAGAGCAACAGCATACATATCTTTTTTGTACTCGTTAAGAGAACCGGTTGTTTCGATCTTCATATTTTCAAGACCTAACAGGGTTGCTAATTTCAAACGGGATAAAGCAACTGCACTCTCAGCCTGAAGTAAGTTCGGTTCCATGTTCTTTACTTGTACCTCTGCTCTTATCAGATCATACTCGGATACTACACCTTGTTTCAACTGCTCGGCAGTTATCTGTGCATTTGATTTAGCTTGGTTATAGCTTTTAAGAATCACATCATAAGAGTCTTCTGCCAAAAGTACATTGTAATATGCATCCTGTACTTCTTTTACCATATTCAGGCGTGACTGACGTGATGATTCATAAGCCTTTTCAATATCTATAGTACCTAATTGTACGTTCTTCCAAAGACTTGGCGCTACAATAGGCAACGAAATATTAAATCCGGCTGAAAAGCTGTTGGACATACCTACCTCTACTGCAGCAGGAGCGTCACTTGCTGAAGGAACAGAATCATTTCCCATTCCCGGCATTCCGCCAAATACAAATTTTTGCTTTTTTAGAGTTCGCTGATAAGAGGCATTTCCGCTGATGTTAGGTAAAAGATTTCCAATCTTTTCCTTTTTAGCAAAGCGTTTGATTTCAATTTGTTTATCAGCTATTTGAATAGTAGGACTTTCAGTAAGTGCTATTTCAAGCGCTTGTTCTAAAGTCAGTTTCAGATTCTGCTCTTGATTTTGAGCCTTAAGCACTAAAGAGCTCAGGCACAGAAAAGCAACAAATCCGCCACGTTTAATCCATCTTTGATACTTCATATTCATCTGTCCAATTATAAATTCTATTTTTGAATTCCCTTTTTTGAGTAATAATCGTCTATAAGTTTTAAGCCTTTTTCGGTTGATATTCCACGAATAAAGATCATGATCATTGTTTCGACTGTTTCAACAATTGAAAAATTTCTGGCAACAGGAAGGTCTGAAAACCATAGAAATTCGAATTGACTTTTAAGTAACAGCATAGCCAGCTCAGGATTTATGTCTTTCCGGATTAATCCTTCATCAACTCCCTGTGTTAGCATTTTAATCATACTCCCTGTTTTTTGATTCTGAGCAATTTCATAATCTGAAAAAACCTGGGGATGATACTTTTTCAGGTCACGGAAAAAATTTCGATTGAAACTTTTGAAATACACAGAGACATTTTCGATAAATAAAAAGAATAGCTCCAGTACATTTGTAGCATCTTTCATTGCTTGTTCTCTGTTTTCCTCTCCTTTAATAGAACACAAACTCATACATTCACGAACAAGGCTTTCTTTATCCTTGAAGTTTTCGTATAAAGTACGTTTTGAGATTCCCATGTGTCGCGCAATTTCGTCCATTGTTACTGACTTGATACCGTTAAGCGCAAATTGTTCGAAGGCGACTTCAATAATTCTTTCGTTTAAATTCATATTTTTAGAAATACTTGACGGTGGCAAATGTATGGAAAAACTTCAAAAACAAATAAAGTTTTCATGTTTTCATTATGTTAAATGATGTTTAAGCTTTAACAGGAGAGGGTTGACTGATTGAGAAGTTATTTGTTTCAGTATTTATAAGAACTTTCTGGTCTAAAGTCTTACTTTTGTTATAAGAAAAAATTGATGGAAGATATGGATAACAATTTTAATTTTCCGGTTATAAATAAAGGAGCGAAATGTTTTAGCTCATTGAGTGCCGAAGAATTGTCGGAACTGATAAAACATAAATCGCAACTTCATTACTCGAAAGGAGATATTTTATTAAAGCAAGGAGCCTTTTCTTCAGGTATAATGTTTGTTTTGGATGGTTACGTAAAGGAATTTATAGAAGGGCCAAATTCAAAAAAGACAAGCTTGCGTGCAGTTGGTCCGGGTGATTTTCTGGCATTGTCCACATTATTCAATAGTGAAACGACTCCTTATTCTATTGCGGCTATTACAGATGTCACGATTTGTTTGTTTGAAAAAGAGTATATTTTGCATCTTATTAAAACAAACTCAAAAGTCGGTTATCAACTTGTTCAGCGTTACAGTGCAATGGAACAAAACTTCTTTACGCTTCTGAATAACCAATTATACAAACAGATGCACGGTAAGGTTGCAGGATCTTTACTTTATTTGTCGGATTTTGATAACGGAGATTTATTTGATTCTTTGACCCGCAAAGATTTAGCTGAATTTTCTTCAATTACGGCTGAGAATCTGATCCGTGTATTAAAGAGTTTCGAAGCTGACGGGTATGTGGAGTTAAAGGATAAATCTATACGTATTCTTAAGCCCGATGCATTGCGTAAAATTTATGAATTAGGATAATCTATTTGCTTAGTGTGTCTTTAGTATTTGTTTAATTATAAGAAACTTGTGATTAAATTTTGTGAATAATGGAACTATGCTTATATTTGCATCCCAATCAATAAAAGTTAGATTTTATATACCACATGCAGAAATATAAAGTATTGGTTTTAGACTTGGATGGTACACTTACTAATTCTAAGAAAGAAGTGTCTGAAGAGAATAAGAAAACGCTCATTGAAGCTCAGAAAAAAGGAGTAAAGATTGTATTAGCATCCGGAAGACCGACTTATGGGATTGTGCCGATAGCACAGGAGCTTGAGATCGAAAACTACGGAGGTTATATTCTTTCATTTAATGGCGGTACAATTATTAACTGGGCGACTAAAGAGAAAGTTTATGAATCTGTTTTGCCAAACCATGTAGTCCCGGGACTATATAATGATGCAAAAGATCATGGTTTCACTATTCTTTCTTACAAGGACGATCATATTATTACCGAAAATAAGGAAGATAAATATGTGGGTGTTGAAGCTCACTTAAATAAGATGGCGGTAAAAGAAGTTCCTTGCTTTTTAAGTGCAGTACCTGAGAGTTTACCGAAATGTTTGATTGTAGGTAATCAGGAAGAATTAGCGACTCTTGAGAAAAAGATGCAAACGAAATACGGAGAATGTATGAGTATCTATCGTTCTGAACCTTTTTTTCTTGAATTGATGCCACAAAATATTGATAAAGCTCAATCACTTCAGCGATTATTAGATCATTTGTCTTTAACAAAAGAAGAAATGATTGCTTGTGGTGATGGTTATAATGATCTGACTATGGTGGAATTTGCCGGTATGGGTGTCGCAATGGCAAATGCTCAGGATGCAGTAAAGAATGTATCCAACTATATTACTTTATCTAATGATGAAGATGGTATAGCCCATGTTGTTAAAAAGTTTATTTTAGATAAAGGATACTCACCAAACGCGTAATCACTGCTCACACTTATATCAGAGGCTTCTTTCAATTGAAAGTAGCCTCTTTTTTTAATATTCTAAAATCAATAATAATGAGAACGATTATAAATCCTGAAAACTGGGATCGCAAAAGCAATTATTTGTTTTTTAAAGATTTTCTTAATCCCTCTTTTTCTGTTACTTCGGAAGTTGAGTGTGGAGATTTATTTGCAGCAGCTAAAGAGCATAAGTTTTCTTTTTTTCTGGCTTATGCGTATGCCATCCTTAAAGCGGCAAATTCAATAAAGGAGTTGAGATATCGCTACGATGAAAATAATAATCAGATATACTTATATGATAAACTGGAACTTCTTTCGCCTATACAAGTGAATGATGAAGGTAAGTTCTTTACCGTCAGACTTCCTTTTGCTTCCGATTTCGTTTCATTCCATCAGGAAGCCAAAGAGATTCTTGCAAATATACCGAAGGAAAATGATCCGTATAATGCAGAGCTTAATCCTGATACGGATAAATTGGGTTTAATATTAATCAGTGCGACTCCTAAGTTATATTTTACTTCAATAACAACTACGCAGAAGTCCAGACATGGGGCTGATTATCCATTGATAAATGTAGGTAAAATGGTTATTCGTGAAGGTCGTAATGTGATGCCAATTGCTATAACAGCAAATCATGGATTTGTAGATGGATTTCATATTTCACTGTTCTTTGAAAGGATCGGGGAAAACATGAAACAAATTGTATCAGCTTATTAAGATTGACTATATAAAAAAGCAGCTGTGAGGTTTATATCTCACAGCTGCTTTTTATTTGTAGTCCCGATGAAACTTATTTTTTATCGGGATTGAATAGTAAATTCAGAGTTTGACGAATAGCCTGCATATTGAGGTGAATAGATAGATTTAACAGTTGCGATACCTGTCTGATATTCCCCCGATCTGTTAAGCCAAACTTTGTATTCGATCACGCTGACTCCGCGAGGAAGTGTATCGATGAAGAAGTTTATAGATGATTCATTTACTTCTTTGTAGTAATAAATCGATTGACCTGCTTCATATTGAGACAATTCTCCTTGTGGTTGAAAACATGCAGCTAATTGATCACTGACTTCAACAAAACTTAAAGTCTGATCTGATGTTATTGTTAATCGCACCGTGATTTCATTACCAACTTTATTTTCCGGATTCTTCTGGATAATTTCTTTTTGAATGTTTAATCCGCTATGTAAACTTTGTCTGCTTACTTCTTTTATAGGTGTTTCGAAAACACGATATAAAGCACCATAAACAGGAACGTTTGATTGATTGTCAATGCGAATAGAACCTTTGCTGTTTATAACTTTATCCGTGTTCAATACGAGTGAAATCATATTCGGACTATCCGTATTTAACAATTCGTTACCGAGATATACATGTACATTACCGGTGTCTTTTAGTGGACTTGTACCCTCCATAGTCAGTGCGAAAACAGCATCAAGTGTTTCCGGATTTGTTTTCCAGAAACGGGTTTCTTTTTGAGCAATAAGCCAAAGTTTCATTTCTTCAAAACGTTTTAGATCTTTCGCCGGCGTATTATAGAACAACTGCATTACAGCGACCTGAGTAGCTATCTGATCTGTTTTATTTGAAGGAAACCAGAATCCATTAACCTTGGAATTGACTCCATAATTGATAATAGACTTAACTATTTGATTTGCTTCTTCGCTAAATCCATAGTTATACAAGATATTTGCAAGGAGGGTTTTCGAATAAAGAGATGTTCGTACCCAACTATATTTGGCTTGATTAATCCATGCTTTATGGACAGTTAGTGTTTCTCCCGCTAATGGAATGTCGTTATAAAGACTTCTTACATACAGCATCATGATTTGTAAAGAATTCAAAGGTTCTGCAGATCTGTCAGTCTTACTTTCTTTTGACATTTTTACAAAGCTCTGATCAACAAATTTGAGTGCATTAATTTGAAGCATTTTTTCACGTTCACCATACTCAATGACTCCTAACTGTGTCAATTCTCCCATTCGACGAAGTACATTTAATGTTTGGAATAATGACGATGACATTCCAGGAAACCAGGAAAATCCTCCATCTTCATTTTGCAAAGCTAATAGTTGATTGAATGCATTAGAACGCAAGTATTCCATTTGTCCGCTTTCATATAAAAGTGACATTTGTTGTAGCTGTTTATTAATCACCTCTTCATTATTGACCCAGGGAGTATTGCTTGTTTTCCCTGTCAGAGGATTGTTAAGGAGCTGCATTTTAATAGCCTTCTCAAATTCGGGATTCGCTTTTGCAATTGCTTCACCAACTGTATTTGCATAATAAGCACTTATCCAACCGTCTGCTGATTTATTGGCAGGTTGTAACATAGCGGATAAAGCATCGATGACAAACCATGCCGGATTTTTAACAAGCTCAAGTTTGAATTGAGATTGTTGACTTATCACTTTACCAGATCCGGGTAAAGTATACTTAAATGTCTGATTACTATTCGGAGCAGTATTTAATGAGAATGTTTCTGTCAGCTTAATATCAGCAGACATCACAGGAACACTAAATTGTTCTCCGTCTGAAAAGTTTCCGCTTGAAGCCTTTAATCTGACAATAATTTGTTTCGCATTATCCGGAATACTTACCGGAAAGCTTAGGCTGTTTACCTGTTGTGGATTAGTAATCTCTTTCTCCGATTGGGAAATTATTTTATTTGTATGCGGATCTATGATTTCAAATGTAACTGTTGCTTTATTTAACGGTTTATCCAGATAAGTCAGCGTAGCAGTAATTTGAGAATTATCTCCCTGGCGTAGGAATCTTGGTTCATTAGCCTGAATCATCAATGATTTTTGAGCCGTGAAGTTATATTCCTTTCTTCCTAATTGCATATCTTTTGTATTTGCAATAGCCACAAATTTCCATTCCGTAATCAGATCAGGCAATGTAAAGGAGAATGAAACTTTTCCATCTTTATCGGTCGGAATATTCGGATAGAAAAAGGCGCAATCAGCGAAGTTCGTACGCAAATCTGTTAAAGCTTTTTCCATTTGTTTTGCTGCCGGAGATCCAAATCCAACGACTATGTCATTTTTATCGTTTGACATATACTCAATCGTTTGAATGCCACGTACGGCTAAAGGCCTCATAAATTTGGATCTGTTCTTATCAGAAAAGAATCCAAACTGAATAGTTGCACGCTCATAATTATCACGGGTGACTATAGGTTTATTAATTCCCAGATAGTTAGAGTCAAATGCTCTTGATGGAATGATGTTTAATTCAGGCTCCGGTTTAAGCAAGGATACATTAAATGGTACTTTATATGAAAGATATGAATCCAATGCTTTATCATACATATAAGCTAAAACGGACTGATCAATATTTGTAATACCGTTTTTACGTATTTCAAGTGTCCAGTTTTCTTTTGACCCAGGTATCAATTTATCCCGGAATGTGCTTAACGAAATATCCAGCGTATCTAATTGGATTGCATGATCATACTTATATGTTTGCTCATGAAATTTATAATTTTTGACTGCAACAACTTGTAAAGCAGCATACGTCCCCGCTGGTAAATTCGGTAATTCAATGCTTCTCATCCCTTTATGAAGTTTGATCCATTTGAACTCCGGATCTTTATCTGATCTGTTAAGAGAATAAAGAACATGTAACTCTGGTTCAGAAGTGACAAGGTAAATCAGATTTTTATCATCTTCCGAAGGAATGATCATTAGCGTCGTATCTAATGCGAGTTCTTTTTTGACGGAGTTGTATAGAACGATCTGTTTACGAACCGTGTCATTTGCATATGAAGCTCTGAATGTATATTCACCTGTGTACATTTTAGAAAAGTTTGTCCATTTAACAGGCTCTTCACTGTTCCATGTTCCTTGGGTTACGATCTTCTTTTGTTTATTTATCAATTCCCATCGTCCGGTTAAGTTCAGGTTTTGATTCGTTAAATTTTTAGATTCAATAATAATATCAGGCTGAGCTTTGCTTAAATCCATAAAACGAGGAGCTTTTACATTCAGTCTGAATTTTTTATCCGAAACGACAAATGAAATGCTCTTATTCTGAGTTTCACCTTTCAAATCCGTACATTCTGCTGTAATATTTAAATCCCATATAGGAATTAACTTATTCTCTTTTACTTGCTCCGGACAATTAATAGTAAAAGAGAAACCTCCTTCATTATCAGTCTTTATCTCACCGGTCACGTTATATTCCTGTACACCATACATGAAACGATACAGAGGCGAATATACGCCTTTATATGAAACACTTTGGTTTCTCAAAGGAAGTCCGCTATAGGAAAAAGCCTTTCCACTTATATGTATCGGAGAACTCAGACTGTAAGTTGAGTCAGGTTTATTCAGCTGAATAAAAAATGTAGGAGCTTTATATTCCTCTACCTGAAAAGTTGAAGTAGCCGAAAATTTGGATTTGTTGTTAGGATCAAATATTGCGACAATTCTATGGTTGCCATTTAAACCAAATTGCGGAAGTTTAAACCCACCCCATGCAGTACCGTATTCATCTGTTACTATATGAGTTGAATCTATTGCTTTTTGATTGGTGTCAAGTAAATAAACTAATCCATTTGTTTTATTCAAAGCTTTTACTGATTCTTGGGTTGCTTCCCAACTCCAGATTTTGTAACGGACCGAATCACCGGGTTTATAAATAGGTTTATCTGTCAATATATGTGATACATTTTCATTTGCGTTTTTGACTCTGTTTATGTTGTCCCTTAAATAGGTTTTAAGCGTCGTCGTTCCATCTCTTCTGATAGCATAGAAATTTGCATCAAAGCGGTTTTTATTTCGTGAATTATTAAAATCGGTCAGATCGTATTCACCATGATTTAATGGATATTCCTCTTCCTTTTTATCAGAATATAAGACAATAGATCCTTTCTTTAAAGGTTCTCCCGTTTTGAAATCCACAGCGATTATGCGGTTATCAAGTTGATATCCGATAGCCTTAGATGAGGTGATCGTAATTAAATTTCCTGTTAGTCCTTGTTGATCCTGAACGATATTCCAGGTTCCATCAGCTAACTTCGGTAACTGAAGTTTACTTTTTATGTCTTGATAATTAAGCGGGTCTGATATTTCATAACTCTCCGTTACTGTTTTGTGCTTTTTACGCTCAAATTTGAGCGCAAATTGATCTGCCATGTAACTGTTTACGTTAAATGGCGTATTAGTTTTAGGATATACCTGATTAGGAATAAAAAGACTAATCCGGGGACTGTTCAGGAAGTCTAATTCAGAACTAAGCGAATTAGTAAACATGGATTGAGGGAAATGCTTAAGATATTCCTCTATAAGAATTGCCTTTTTCTGCTTGTCAGGACTATTATAAAAAGATAAAATAAAACCAGACTCCGGAATCTGCTTATACGATTCATAAAGTTTTAAAATATCCTCACGGTAAGATTCTGTAAATAGATTATTTTGTAATTGGATAAATTGAGCATACATAGCAGTCGGTGCAGACTTACTTGTAGTTAATGAGCTTAGATACTTGCCGGCAAGCTCTTTTTTTACAGAATCAGAAGTATATGCCCGATAAAAATTTGAGATATATAAAAATTTGAGATAATCCTTTAAGGTTGGTGCAATAGTTTGAGTAAAATTATTGACCTGTAATATGTTAGAAAAAGACCCGATGGGTTGATTATCCAGTTGAGTGAGCGCATTATTCCAACTGTCAAGTATCTGACTATCAGTTTCTGTCCTGATTATTGGATTTTCATTTATCAGGTAAAATAAATAACCGATAGCCTTATAAGGATTATCATGTATTAGTTTAATAGAGTGGAGATACTCATTCAATATATCTGTGTCGCTTCTTTCACTTAAGCGGATTTGGTTTATATATTTATAGATAGCAGCTTTTAGAACAAAATCATCATTTTGTTTTAGTCCTGCATTCGTAATTAAAGAGTCCGTAAGATTGATGACTTCCTGAGGTTGATCTAATGAGTCAGCCAAATGTATTTGATTCATTAAAGTTGTAAGGCTTTGTAGATCAGTAGATTTTTGCTGAACTTTGACCTGACTTGTCATAGAAGCCAACGGGCAGATAGATAATGAGATAGCGCCAAGTATAAATTTGAAATTTTTCATGACGTGTATATTTTAGTTAGTTATTAAGTCTGCAATGTATGCATATAATATTAATTTCCAATTAAAACAATTAGAAAATGTACAGAAAAAAAGCTTAACCTGTTTATTGTATAACAGATTAAGCTGAGTAAAATTATTTTTCAGAAGATTCTTTTTTAGCAAGTTCCTCTTCTTTTTTCTTTAGTAAGTTTAGCTTTGCTTCAGCTAATCTGCGTTCTTCAATCAGATTCTGCATGCTTTGCAAATAGGATGACAATTCAACAGACTGAGCTATTGCCTTTTTTTGTTCCGGCAGGAGTGAAGTAGCCTCTTTTTTGTCTCCTATAAACAATAGATTGATAGGCTGATCTTTAAAGTCGGCTATAAAGCCAGTTACACCTCCATCGTTTTTCAGATTGTATGTGACACGCTCATGATACATTCCCTCATCCTTGAAACGATAGTTTCTGCCTCCATCATAAGGAATCGCCTCTGTTTCAGCATACGAACCGTCTTTTAAGCTTACTTTTATGTGATTATGATTTAAAGGACTGGTTCCGTTGTACACACTTATAAGCTGTAAAGTTCCGTTTTCAAAGACTTCTGCGCGTAAATAATTATGGTTTAAGTTTCGATCAAGTGTCAATGATTTCTGAACATAGCGTCCTATCTGATCATACTCTTTATCTATTTGAAATTGGAATTGTTTTTTCAGGCTATCTGATTTATTCGTATATACAGTTAGCATTGAATCACAATATGCAAAATTTCTTTGCTGCTCCTGAAATTCAATTTTACGCATTAAGCGAATGCTTTTTCGAATGACATCAAACTCTTTAGGGTAATTATTTCGGATAGAGTCAATATCACGTTTAGCAAGATTGTAATCACCTTGTTCGAAACGGCTTAAAGCTGAGTTGTATATCTTTTCAGCCTTTTCCTGATTCTCCGAACATGCCGATAAAAGGCATAAAAAGGCGATAGGAAATAGTATTTTTTTCATATCTGGTAGTTGGATATATTTATTTCTTGGTTAATTGACGTCTGAATTCTGCACAAATTATAGAAGTTGCAACACCAACGTTAAGGGATTCGCATAAAGGTTTCTCATTCGGATATCCCGGTATAAGTAATTTCTTTGTAACCAGCTCTTCAATTTCAGAAGAGATCCCATTACCCTCATTTCCCATAACGATGATACCTTCGCTTGTAATATTTTCATTATACAAATTTGTACCATCCAGAAACGTTCCATAAACTGGTAAATCAACACATCCTAAAATATCGGTTAGGTTGATGTAGTGGACCTTAATTCTTCCTAAGGCTCCCATCGTCGCTTGTACCGTTTTGGAGTTATACATATCAACTGTTTCTTTTGAGCAGATTATATGTTCGATACCGAACCAGTCAGCAATACGTATGATTGTACCCAGATTTCCCGGATCCTGGACCGTATCAAGAGCCAGTGTCAGTTTACCGTGCAGGTCTTCAGGTTTAAGAGTGTATTTTTTTTGATAAAATACACCAATAGCATGTTGTGCACTTTTCTGAATGCTTAGCTTTTCGATAGAGTTTTTATCCGTGATAATTATTTCTTCTGCTTCCGGAGTAAAACTTAATTGATCTAAGAATTCTTGTGTACATACTAATAATTGGCATTTACAAGACGTTAGAAGGTCTTCAACCAAACGATTTCCCTCAGCAGCAAAGCAACCTGATTCTTCGCGATGCTTTTTTTTCTGTAGGGACTGTATATATTTTATTTTGTTCTTTGTCAACATATAAACGCATACTAATTTCTTGCAAATATAATGTCTTCAGATGAGTTCTTTTCATAGAACGGAGTTTTAAAATAGAGATAGGAAGAAGATTTTAGGAAAGTTTGACGAATATAAGTCAAATCACAAGGTCTTGAAAGCGTATCTTTGTAGTATGAATACAAAACAGAATAAACAGATTGAAGCGATCCTGAATAAATTAGGTTTTGAATCGCTTAAACCGATGCAATCGGCAATGGTTGATGCTTGTCGTAAATCTGATGATATAATACTTCTTTCTCCGACAGGGTCAGGGAAAACGTTAGCGTTTTTATTACCTGTGGTTGAAAGATTGAATCCCGAAATGAAAAATAAGACACAAGTTCTTATTTTGGCTCCTGCAAGAGAATTGGCTCAACAGATTGAAAGAGTTTTTCGTGATATGGGGACTGGCTTTAAGGTCGTATGTTGCTATGGCGGACATACACTAAAAGTAGAGAAGGATGAGCTATTAGAAGCGCCTGCGGTCCTTATCGGGACTCCTGGTCGTATTCTCGATCATATGGAGCGTGGACGTATTGATATTGAGTCGATCAATACGTTGATTTTGGATGAATTCGATAAAGCACTTGAATTAGGATTTACCGAAGAGATGTCAGCTATTATAGCAAAGCTTACAAACGTAAAAAGACGTATGCTGACATCTGCTACCGATGCTGACATACCGGAATATACAGGTATGCAAAATCCTGAAAAACTGAATTTTCTTCCGGAAGTGAATCAATCGAAAGGGCTTGTTCTGAAACAGGTAAAAAGTCCGGATGCTGATAAACTCGAAACACTTTACCGGTTATTATGTGAAACGGGATTAGGTAAGAAATTAGTGTTCTGTAATTATCGCGAAAGTGTTGAACGCGTAAGTGATTATCTTTTGGAACAGGGCATTCCAAACTCATTCTTTCACGGTGGAATGGAACAACCCGAACGTGAACGTGCTTTGATCAAATTCCGCAACGGAAGTACACATGTCTTTGTTTCGACAGACTTAGCATCACGCGGACTGGATATTCCGGAAATTACAGACGTCATTCATTATCATTTACCGAATAGTCAGGATGCTTTTATTCATAGAAACGGACGTACGGCTCGTATGAATGCCGAAGGTGCAGCTTATCTTATTTTAGGTCCCGATGAATATTTGCCTGAGTATGTTGATGAGAAAACTCCGTATTTTTCTTTATCCCCCGATACACCCGCAGTTCCGATGGCAGAATGGGTTACTTTGTATATTGGTAAAGGGAAAAAAGATAAACTGAGCAAAATAGATATTGTAGGATTTCTTATTCAGCAAGGAGGAATTCAGAAAACAGATATCGGAATTATTGATCAGAAAGAATATCATTCGTATGTCGCGATCCGTAAATCAGAGATTAAGGCTTTGTTGAAGCGGATACAAGATCAGAAAATAAAAAAGATGAAGACAAAATTTGCTTTATCGTTATAATAAAAAAAGCGATCGTTCTATTTTTAGGGCGATCGCTTTTTTATTTAATATGTCAGGTAGTTAGTGAATGCATTCGATATAATGTTTTCTATTGGAGCGATAGATATCCATACGATGCAGGTTAGAGGTGGTCGGTAATAGCCCTTCTATTTTCTCTATTAAACCTTGAGTGCTTGAAATAGTCTGATACCTAAATATAATTAAACACTCAGATCTTTATACCTAATAATAGGGATATGGAGATTGTTTAATTACTGATATCTTTGCCTCAGGTTAAAAGTTGATTGTTTTGAATTTATAATATATTACTCTTTATGAGAAAGATTTTTAAGAGATTGCACTTATGGTTTTCTATTCCATTCGGGATTATTATTGCTGTTATTTGCTTAAGTGGTTCAGTGTTAGTATTCGAAAATGATATTACCGATTTAATGCGGAGAGATTTACTTATTGTGAATTCGGTAGGTGAGCAGACTTTATCAATGGATAGCCTAATGCATATTGCACAAAATGAGCTAAAAGAAGGTCAGCAAATTACGGGAGTATCAATCTTTCCCGATTCTCAATCTACATATCGGTTTAATTTATCTACTCCTAAAAGAGGATTTATTTCCATTGATCCATATACGGGTGAGATGAAAGGAGTCTGTGAACGCTCTCCTTTTTTTCTTTTCTTTTTTCGATTGCATAGATGGTTGCTTATTAGTTTAGATCCAAATGGCGGGATCTCCTGGGGTAGAGTGATTGTGGGGACAAGTACGATTTGTTTCACATTTATTCTATTGACAGGTATTTGTATTTGGGTACCCAAATCCGGAAAAGCATTGAAAAACAGATTATCAATCAAAACTAAAAAAGGATCAAAACGTCTCGTTTATGATGCTCATGTCTGCTTAGGGATCTATGCGGTGTTATTCTTATTAATAATGTCTCTCACCGGGCCGACGTGGTCTTTTGAGTGGTATAGAAATGGATTTTATGATGTGTTCGGAGCAAAAAGTACTTCAAAATCAACAGGCAAGAATACATCAATAAAGAAAAGTGAAGATTCTGAGTCGAAGATAAACTATGCAGTATGGGATGGGGTAATAGCAGAGTCTCAACAAAAATATTCAGATTATAGTCAATTAATTGTTTCAGATGGGAGTATCACGGTCCAATATCCTCATTGGGGAAATCAGCGTGAGTCCGATATGTATAAATTTGATAAACAAAATGGTCAGATAGTCGATTTTATTCCTTATGCAAGTATTCCTAAAGCCGCGAAACTACGAGGTTGGATTTACTCAATGCATATAGGTGACTGGGGAGGTTATTTTTCAAAAATACTTTATTTTCTATCTGTCCTGATCGGATTTATTTTGCCATTAACGGGGTTGTATATATGGATATCCAGAAAAGTGAGAAAAAAGCGTTGAACTGTGTCAGTCTTGTTTTTAGATAGGGAAGGAGTAAGCTTCGTTATGCTTTTGTGATAATTGGTTTAAGTCTGTTGTTTTTAAAAAAGACAGATCAGATAGTTTTACTGTTAAGTTTTGGGTTATCTTTGTGATAATTTGACTGAATATTCAGAATTGTATTAAAACAGTTTATAAACTAAAATCTAAAATATGCAGAACTTTTGTCCTTGTGGCTCTTCATTGAATTATAAAGATTGTTGCGGAGCTATTATAGAAGGAGTAATACCTGCCTCAACAGCAGAGAAGCTTATGCGTTCACGTTATACGGCTTTCACATTAGGTAATGCTGAATATCTGATGAAGAGTTGGCACTCCAAAACAAGAAATATTAAAGAGAAAATATCAATAAAGCATTGGGCTAAATCTGTGAAGTGGGTTAAGCTCGAGATTATTAGTAAAGAGGATGGTGGAGAGCTTGACAATCAGGGGTTTGTTAAGTTTAGAGCCGTTTATTTTGAAAATGGTCGTGTAGAACAGATATTAGAAAATTCTTATTTTGAAAGAGAAAATGGATTATGGGTTTATGTTTCGGGCGCACACGAATAAACACCAAATAATCTTAGATATAGCAAAGCAGGTTATGATATGTTTTATCATAACCTGCTTTTTTTTGATATTATAATTTGATTTCCTTTATCTCATTAGGCTTGAAGGTTAGGTTGTACACTTTGCCGTTTATTTTGAACTGAGCCTGACCGGCCGTTTTAGCTTTTATGCGAGCGTAGGTCACTAAGCTTTTATCCCATTTGATATCTATAACATATCCTCCTCTTGCGACAAGTCCCGATATTGAACCTTCTGCCCAATCTTGTGGGAGAGCAGGCAATAAACTTATATTGTCGGCATGACTTTGTAAAAGCATTTCAGTGACGCCTGCGGTTCCGCCAAAGTTTCCATCAATCTGGAACGGGCCATGGTTGTCAAACAGATTATTAAGAGTACATTTTGCCAATAAGCTATTGTACGAATCCAGAGCTTCCTCTCCCTGACCTAAACGAGCTCTCATATTGATTAACCAAGCCATGCTCCAACCTGTATGTCCTCCTCCGTTTGCTAACCGGAAATCAATGGATTTGCGTGCAGCTTCCATCAGATCAGGAGTCGTTTCATTAATCTGATTACCCGGATGAAGGGCGTATAAATGAGACATATGGCGATGTCCCGGTTCAACTTCTCCAAATTCTTCGTTCCACTCCATCAATCTACCATCTTTACCTATTTTACTCTTTGCAAGTTGAGGCAAAGTCTGCTTAATTTTGTTTGTAGTACTATCATTCAGATTAAGAATTTCAGCAGCTTTAAGAGTGTTTTCAAATAGTTCGTGAATAATTTGCTGGTCATGAGCCGGAGCCATGCAAATGGCACTGTTCGTTCCATCAGGTGCAATAAATGCATTTTCCGGAGATGCCGAAGGTCCGGATAGATATTCTCCTGTCTTAGGGTCATACTTTAACCAATCTAAATAGAATAAAGAAGCATTTAGCAGAACCGGATATATACGTTTAAGGAAAGTTGTGTCCCGGCTAAAGTCATAATGCTCCCAAAGATGCTGGCATAACCATCCCGCAGCTCCGATATGTATTCCCCACAAACCTCCTTCGCCAGGAGCCGTATATCCCCACACATTAGTGATCGGATGCATACACCATCCATTGGTCTTATAGTGAACTTGTGCCGTACGCTGTCCCGGTTCAACTAAAGATTCAATTAAATCGCATAAGGGTAAATGTAGTTCTGATAAATTAGTAATTTCAGCAGGCCAGTAGTTCATTTGTACATTGATATTAGCATGATAATCGCCATTCCATGCGGTTTGAAGTTTATTGCTCCATATGCCTTGTAAATTAGCAGGTAAACTACCTGGACGTGATGAGGCAATCAGCAGATATCGTCCATACTGATAATATAGTTCTTGCAGATATTTGTCGTTTCTTTGTTTTTTAAATCGATTGACTCTACGATCTGTCGGTATTGTATCTGGCTCCTCAGAATTAAGCGAAAAAGAAACTCTGTTGAATAACTGCTGATAATCATTCGTATGTTTCTTCAAAGACGTTTGATATCCCTGATTCCTGATCTTATTTATGCGGCTTAATGTCTGATCTGTATGATTTTTGTTTATATAATCTTTATATTTAAGCTGATAATTCGTTTCTGCCGTCAGAATAAGAATACTCTCTTTTGTGTCCTTAATGATTAACAAAGAGTCTTGTTCATAAGATATTTTACCCTTATTACTTGATGCTCCCAAGCGAGCCCAATAACTCATTCCGTCTGTATTCTGATAACTATCTAAAGTTCCGGACATTAAAATAGTGTTGTTGTCGATTTTGCTTTTAGAGCGTTCCGGACGATTCAGATAGGCTTTATAGCTATGAGGTAACTTCGATTTAATGCGTATGACCATTGCATTGTCCGGATAACTGATGAAATATTCACGAGTGAAATCATTATTCCCTTGCGTATAGCTAACACGTATAATGCCTTTATTAAGATCTAATTCGCGGTGATAGTTTCTGATATCGCCTTTTTGATCAAACTCAAGCCACAGATCACCTAATGTTTGAAAGCTTCCGTACGGAGCTTTATTTTTAGCTGCGAAGCCATAACCGGATCCCGGACCTTTGCATTTAAAAGTACTCATGGCTAAATCCGAACCTTGCTTGAATAAGCCTTTATTTAGAAGGTCCTGAATAGTTTCAAGGTTTTCATAGGCATCCGGATTATCGCTGTCTGAATAGCTCCCCGACCAGAGAGTCTTTTCGTTAAGCTGTATTCTTTCGGTATCGGCTCCCCCGTATACCATAGCCCCCAGATAGCCATTCCCTATCGGTAAAGCATCCAGCCAGGACGATTCATTAAACTTATCATCCATTGTACGATCTTTTTCGTTGACGTTTGCCGGACGATCATACCATAATCGCAGTGTTCTTTTAGGATTTGATAAAGAAGGGTAAATGAAGACTAAAGAAATTAAGGCTATGCATAAACTTCTTAGGTAGGTTTGATTCATGATTAATTGTGTTTTGAGTTTGATTGATAAATTCTTATGTTCGCAAAAATAGTTAATATTCAAGTGTATCTCATATGTTTTCAGAAAAAAATAAGCAAAGAATATCACTGTTTATCGTGTCCGAAAGATTGAATATAGAAACATCTGTATTATCAATAACTGAAAGGATGATAGTTGGGTTGTGCGGATAAATTTGTGATACTAAGTAATAAGTGTTACATTTGTGCGGTACATTATTTAATGTGCGTGTTGACTTTTGAGGAAAATTGAAAATAATATATTGCTTACACATTTATTGTGGATAAATATAAGGCGATCATATAGAGCCTTATTCTTTTATATCAAAAAATATCAGGAAGTAGATGGTTGAGCGAATGCTCAGTATTTATTTTATATTAGTAAAATACGAGAAAATGAGATTAAAAAACTACATTACTTTTTTTGTTTACTTTAATATGCTGATTTTATCATCTTGTATAAATGATGATGTAAATTGGGAGGATAAAGAAGATAATGACAAAATAATAAAAACAAGTCTTCAATTTGAGTTTCCGGATTTATTAAATGGACTTTCAGAAACTCGATCTGTCGAGTTGAAAGAATCCGATTGGTTGTATTATCCCAAAGAGCAACCGTCAGATCCGTTAGCAACGAAAAATAGTAATTCTTTAAGAGGTGTTATATATCAATTTGACTCACAAGGATTATTATATCATAAAACCCAGCCTTTTGATCTTAGTCTGAATTATGATAAGGTTACCAGCTTTGATGCTGGATTAAAAGCCGGATCTAATCAATCTGTTTATCTGTTTGTTGCTGATAATGATAAATACTTACCCGTTTTACAAAGTCAAAATGATTGGGATAAGTTATCATATGAATACAAAACGCTGTATTATGATGATAAATTACCATTCTATGCCCATCAATCCAATGTTGATATAGCAGAGGCTAAGGATCACACCTTAGGACGATTTAAGTTGAATCGTCTTTGTAGTAAACTGATAGTTGACTATGAGGTATTGCAGGAGTCGGGTTTTCAGGTACATGAATTGCGTCTGTATAATATGCCTAAGCGTCTGCATTACAAGGAGGAAAAACAAAACTCTGAGGTAGATTATCAGGAGTTGAATATTTCATTAAGTAATCAAGTGGGGCAGGTAGTATTGTTTATTCCTGAAAATCAGAAAGGGCAAAATTCGGGTATTGTATCAGCAGAGGATAAAAATAAGAATAATGCACCACAAAGTGCCATGTATATAGAGTTGAAGGGATTCTATAAAGATAAGAAAGTTTCTTTTCGTATATATCCGGGTTCAAATGCAACGAGTGATTTTAATATAAAACGTAATCATTGGTATCGAATCGGATTGAAGATTAGAGAAGTTTATCTTGAGGATCCCAGAGTTGAATCTCTGGATGATAATGAATTTGTTATTCATTTAGTTGACGGCAAAGAAGAGTTATGGAGTAAGATAAAGGCGGTCCGTCTGAATAAGGGGGTTTTTATAACTGATCTTAAACTGAAGAATAAAGCCTCTTTATATTTAAATTATACATCCAATCCGGGTAGTTTTCTTAATTATATAGAGTTTTTTGATGCACAACATACTATTTTATTCGAAGGAGAAGTCGGATATACATTTCAAGGCTATGATGCCGTTATTTTCAGTAGAGATATGGAGACTCAAGGTGACGGATCATCAAAAGATCCATATGATTTGTATAATTTAAAACAATTAAAGAATATACAAACTTTCTATCAGGCAAACTATGAAGGGCGAAACTATAGACAGATGAGAGATCTGGATCTAAGTACTCTTCGTTATTGGGAGCCGTTAGGGGATAATATATATCCGTTTAGAGGAGTCTTTGATGGGAATGGATACAGAATTCGTAATTTTAGATTAAACTCAAACTGGGATGCAAATTATTACTATGCGGGTTTCTGGGGCTTTACGGATGATTGTATTATAAAGAAGGTTCATTTGCATGGGCGTATAGAGACTAAGGCCGATTGGATGGGTGGTATTGTTGCTTATGCACGTAACACACGTATTGAAGATTCTTCTGTTGATGTAAGAATAGAGCAGCAAAGAGCTTCTGTAACTGGAGGAGTTGTAGGCGAATTGGATAATGGAGTAATCTCGGATTGTTATAATCGGCATAATGGAGGTTATACAGCATGGAATTCTACATTTTACACAGGTGGAATCGTAGGTCAATTAAGGAATTCAAGTGTAAAGAATGTATTTTCAATTACGGCAATTTTAATGGATATGGATGGTGTTAATTCTGGTATTGGTGCTGTAGTGGGTAAAAAGGATGAACAGTCTGTTGTTGACGCTTTTTACGGAGTAAGGTGGCAAAATCAATATGACACTTCAATTGGTATTCCAAGAAGCCAGGCCGGACTTTTTGATTTGAGCTACTTCAAAAATCAAGAATTTGTTAATGAATTAAACAATCAAAATCGCTTTGATTACACTCCGGGTAAATGGGTTTATAGATCATCAGACTTGCCTTATTTGATGAATGAAAGGTCTAAATAAGGTAATATATGATAATGAACGGATTTTATTGAACTTCTAAATAATAGATTTGTTTAAAAAGCAAGTAATCATTAAATTAGAATAATTATGAATCCTAATGATAATCCATCAAAGACAAAACCCGATGAAAAGGAAATTATACCTATAGAGGATAATCTTTCAGACGAAGAACTGAGTAATGAGAATAATGTAATATTAGGTGATGAAGTTCAGGGTGCTTCACCGGATGATGATCATCCGGCTAAAAAAGGAAATCACTTTTGGCTGATTATTGTTGTAATTATTGTGCTATTTGCATTATTATACTTAATCAAATCATTCTATTTAGATGCTTAATGATATGAAACAGAAGTCTCCGGTTGTTTATAAACCGGAGGCTTTTGTTTTTATATTAGTGCCGTTTCACCAGTTATATGAGGTGAGATATGATAAGGCACGAAGGCGGTAGAAACTTATGAATATCTTTCATGACTTTTAATCAGATCTATTATGTGATATAATAAATTTCATTTCTATCTGTATAGAATTAAAATTTATCGCAAATAGCAGCAATTAAAATCACTAGTAAAAAGTAATTGCTTCTCATTCTTTCTTTTAGCAGAGCTGGATGAGAGCTTTTTTTACTTTAGTGTATAACCGTATATTATCATAGATTAGATAAATCGATCCTGATGTAAATAGGATGATCAGAAATATGCTACGAACTTCCATAAGTTATTGTAAGATTAATATTTTGATTTTCTATATGTTTGATAATGTAACAGGATCAATAAATGACTGTTGAAGTATTATTATTTGCAATGTATAGCAGACTTAAATAAAATACAAGAAAATATTTGTGTTTAACTATGATTGTTAAATTTAATATGTATGCATTGTATATAAGTGTAAAATATCATTTAATAATCTATATATTTAATCTGACTGCTGATTGGAGATTTGATTTGTGTGAAAAGATCATGAAACTTAAAAAATAAATCATCAAATAGATGTTAATTAATCCGGACTTAGATATGTATTTAGAAAAACGTCCGTTTCGAGTTGTATTTGATGATTATGAATTTGCATATGTCTAAATAAAATGTTATCTTTAAGAAGTTTTTAAAAACAAAGATTGAGTAGTAATTTAAATGAATCGTGAATTATGGATAGAAGTTTATCTTCAGGTTAGCGTTCTATCATACAGATATATACCAGTATAAAAGAGAGTAGAAGGTTTTTTTACGTAGTTTGAGAAATGCATTCTATCCTATTGAATTTAGATACGTATGTAATATAATTTAGATACCTATGTAAATATTTTTTTATACGTATCTAAATATATTTTGGTACGTATGTAAATGGGTGTGCGGACTATTTTCGCCTATTTGGGCGAACTATGATAAGACGGTTTCATTCAGGGCCCGAATGAAATCATCGGTATACTGTTTCGGGTACATACGAAAACGAGAGTCAGAAACCGATCCTCTTTCCGGAAGAGGATCAAAGAAAAAACCAAAATCAAACAATTTTTTTACGATGGAAATTTTATTCCGATATTAAGAGAGCTGCTTTTTAGCTCCCTTTGGCGGAGCCTTGTCGATAAAGAAGCAATGGTTTTAATCGATCTGATGGCGCGTGCTCCCTATCAGCCAGCTACCTATAACCTGTATGGGGTTGATATTGAGCTGCAAAATACAAATTATGCTTTTCGTGCGTGAAAATGGCGGAGAAATATAAGGTGACGGATCACTTCCTAAGACGGTTTCTTGACAAGCTCGCAAAGCATAATATTTTGGTCAAAAAGAAGCGAAAAATTGATCCTTCAAACACTCAGACGGTTTGTCAGACGGTTAGTCGAACTGTGGGTCGAACGGGTAATCCTTCTGCAAATCCACAGTTTTATACCTCTATAACCTTTTGTGGATGGGTCTTTGGCGGAAATTTAGAAGTACAGCATGAGGCATCAGTAAACGATCAAAAAATCGGACCGTCTGTCGAACCGTTTGTCACACCCTTTGTCGCACATAATATAGAAGATATTAATACAGACAATATTAAAAAAGAAAAAGAAAAA
>DKPO01000016.1:318729-358596 GCA_002471225.1 Porphyromonadaceae bacterium UBA7332 | reverse complement strand
GCCGCCGTCTTTAAAGAGCTCTTCAGCTTATTGCTGAGGGGCTTTTGTCGTTTTATGGAATAAATTGAGTATAAAACTATCTATACAATTATCTTTGGGAGATTAATAATAATTTGATTATGAATAATCGAAAAAGAAGATATATTGACTTAGAAAAAAGTATATTCAGAATATTTATATGTATTTCAATGATATTGCTGGGTCTATTTATATATATATCAAATTCGTTAGTGAAAGAGTTTTCAAACGAAGAACAAAATAGAATAGAAGTATGGGCTAATGCAATCACCTTATTATCTTCAGGCGAGGAGTTAAGTTCATCGACAGTGGACTTGATCTTTTCTGTACTGCAGGGTAATAAAGCTATTCCCGTTTTGGTACTGAACCAGAATGATGAAATAGTGATGAAATCAAATGTTGATAGTAAATCAGAGATACCCACTGAACTTTTGAGGGACAAGTTTAAAAAGAATCAGCCAATAGAAATTTTTATAGCCGAGAATGAAAAACAATATCTCTATTATGATGATTCTTTGTTATTAAAAAAACTATCCTATTATCCATATATTCTGTTAAGCGTCCTACTTATATTTATAATTATTATCTATACAGCAATACTGAATGTGAAGAAGGCTGAGCAAAATCAGGTATGGATAGGTTTAAGTAAAGAAACGGCACATCAATTAGGGACGCCTATATCTTCATTAATGGCATGGATTGAGCTTCTTAAGTTAAAAGGCCTTGAGGATTCAATTACGAATGAACTAAATAAAGATGTCGATCGTTTGCAAATAGTAGCTGATCGATTTTCAAAGATTGGTTCCGATCCGAAATTGGAAACGAGAGACATATCTGTCATTATAGAGAAATCTATAGAATATATCTCAAAACGGACTTCTGATAAAATTAAGTTTGAATTAGAAATCAAAGATCCCATTCATAATATTGCAATATCCTCTTCTTTAATGGAGTGGGTGTTTGAAAATCTGTATAAGAATGCTATCGATGCAATAGATCGCTCAGGAACAATATTTACCAGAGTTTTTGAAGAAAATCAAAAGCTTATTATTGAAATTACAGATAGCGGGAAAGGGATTAGAAAAGAAAATTTCAAAAACATATTTAAACCAGGTTTCACGACTAAGAGTCGGGGATGGGGTTTAGGATTGACTTTAGTTAAAAGAATAATTGAAAAATATCATAGAGGTAAAATATTTATAAAGAGTTCAGAATTAAACAGTGGAACTACTTTCCGAATGGAACTACCTATTGATTAAAATCAATCTTTTTATCAGAGAAAAAAGCGTCAAAAGTTTCGGCGTATAAATTTTATTTTATTACCTTTGCGCGAACATTAAGATATAGAGCTTTGGGAAAGTTTCAAGCATATAATATTCAATTAAATACTCTACCACTCGGAACGCAGAAGTACGAGCTGGTAATGGACAATGTTTTCTTTAAAAACATTGACGCTGAGGATATACAAAAGGGAAACCTTAATGTTGAATTGACAGTTACACGTAATTCTTCAAATTTCGAATTGAACTTTGACATTAATGGCGTTGTACAAGTTCCTTGCAATCGCTGTTTAGATGATATGGACCTGGAAATATCTGTAAAAGATAAAATATTTGTCAAGTTCGGTAAGGAATTTTCTGAGGAAGACGATAATATTGTTATTGTTCCTGAATCGGAAGGTGCAATCAATGTGGCATGGTTCATATATGAATTTGTAGCTGTATCTGTTCCGATCAAACATGTTCATCCTGCAGGCAAGTGTAATAAAATGATGTCTTCTAAATTAAGAAAACATATAGCACGTGCACCTGAAGATGTAGAAGATGAAGCTGAAGAATTTATTACTTATGAAGAGGACAGCGATTCATCTAATGATGTTGTAGAAACAGACCCGAGATGGGACGAATTAAAGAAATTAATAGAATAATCAACTAAAGTTATAAAAGAAAATGGCACATCCTAAACGTAAGCAATCTAAAACAAGAACAGCGAAAAGAAGAACTCATTACAAAGCTGTAGCTCCAACAATGGCTGTTTGCCCTAACTGTGGTGCATGGCACATTTATCACACAGTATGTGGAGAGTGTGGCTATTACAGAGGAAAATTAGCTATCGAAAAAGAAGCTGCTGTTTAAAAATTTGTTGAATACAAATTTTAACAAGCAAGAAATAGAATAATGCCCTAAAAAGTAATACTTTTAGGGCGTTTTTTTTAGATAAGCTTAAAAAGAAAGAGTTAACTCTTTCAACCTATACGATTGTTATGAAAAAATTTAATGCTGTAATTACGGGGGTAGGTTCTTGGGTTCCTGATTATATTTTAGATAATCAAGAAATATCTACCATGGTAGACACATCTGATGAGTGGATAATGACACGAATCGGAGTTAAGGAACGCAGAATCTTAAAAGGAGAAGGAGCAGGGACTTCAACACTTGCTGCTAACGCTATAAAGAATCTTTTAGACAAAACAGGTGTTAAACCTGATGAAATAGATTTGGTTATTTGTGCGACTTCTACACCAGACCACAGATTCCCCTCAACTGCATCCATTGCAGCTGAAAAATGTGGTATAAAAAATGCATTTTCATTTGATTTATCTGCTGCGTGTTGTGGATTCTTATATGGAATGGATGTTGTAGCCGGATTTGTACGTTCAGGAATGTACAAAAAAGTAATTTTGATTGGTGCTGAAAAGATGTCTTCGATGACAGACTATACAGACCGTTCAACTTGTCCTATTTTTGGAGATGCCGGAGCAGCTGTTTTATTTGAACCTACTGAAGAAGAAGTTGGTTATATGGATGCTACTTTACATACGGATGGTATTGGCTATTCTCACTTGATGATGAAAGCAGGTGGATCTGTTTTGCCGGCTTCGCATGAAACTGTAGATAAAGGTTTACACTTTATTTACCAGGAAGGTCAGGTTGTATTTAAGTATGCGGTTTCAAAGATGTCAGATGCTTCTGTTGAAATTATGAAAAGAAATAATTTAACAAAAGACGATATTAGCTGGTTTGTGCCACATCAGGCAAACATGCGAATTATTGATGCTGCTGCTAAGCGTATGGGACTATCCAAAGATAAAGTGATGATAAATATCGAGCATTATGGTAATACCAGTGCTGCTACTTTACCTCTTTGTTTGGCAGAATGGGAACCTCGCTTGAAAAAAGGTGATAATATTATTTTTGCTGCATTTGGTGCCGGATTCACATGGGGAGCTTCCTATATGAAATGGGGTTACGATGGTAGTGAAACAAAATAATTGAAAATAAAATAACTTCGAATCAGGACACAAAGGGCAGTAAGTAATAGTTACTTCTGTTGTTTGTGTCTTGATTTTTTTAACCATAAACGTATGCATAAAGCTGGTTTTGTGAATATAGTTGGAAATCCCAATGTCGGGAAATCCACATTGATGAATTCGTTAGTTGGTGAGCGTATATCCATTATTACGTCTAAAGCCCAAACAACGCGTCATCGGATCATGGGTATTGTAAATACCGAAGATATGCAGATTGTGTATTCAGATACTCCGGGAGTATTGAAGCCTAACTACAAGTTACAGGAGTCTATGTTAAACTTCTCTCAATCAGCATTGGTTGACGCAGATGTTCTTTTGTATGTAACAGATGTAGTTGAAAAGTTTGATAAGCATCAGGACTTCTTGCAAAAAGTGCAAAAGATGAATGTGCCTATTTTATTGATTATAAATAAAATTGATTTAACAGATCAGAATGGTCTGGAAGCATTGGTTGCTCAGTGGAAAGAAGTTTTGCCACAAGCAGAAATTATCCCATTATCAGCAAAAGAGAACTTTAATGTTGAATATCTTTTACGCCGTATTAAAGAATTAATGCCGGATTCACCTCCATTCTTTGATAAGGATGCATTAACTGATAAGCCAGCTCGTTTTTTCGTAACTGAAATTGTGCGTGAGAAAATCTTACAAACCTATGATAAAGAGATTCCTTATGCTGTAGAAGTTCTGGTTGAACAGTTTAAAGAAATGGAAGAGCGGATCGATATTATGGTTGTTATCTATGTCGAGCGTGACTCTCAGAAAGGGATCATAATTGGTAAGCAAGGAAAAGCATTGAAAAAAGTCGGAACAGAGGCACGTAAGGATATTGAAGCATTTTTCCAGAAAAAAGTGTTTTTACAGCTTTATGTAAAAGTTGAGAAAGACTGGAGAAATGCAGAGCGTGTATTAAAAAGTTTCGGATACAACCAGGATTAACCTGATAAACGCTTATAAAGTAGTATGAAACCTGGCTATGTATTACTACTGTTTTTAATGTCGTTTTTATCAGTAGGTTCTGTTTTTGCTCAACAATCAAGTGTTTCAACCATCGGTCTGGAGATAGACCTTTTTATACCGAAATTAGAGAAGTCTTTAAATCACTCTTTGAATGGTGTTTTATATGAAGATCATAATCTGAAGGATGACGGGTATGAAATAAAGCTGACAAAAGCGAATCAGATCAAATTACAATTGAAAGGCAATGTTATCGAATATACAGTGCCTCTCGATATTTGGTTAAAAACAGGTTTTCAAAAAGATGTTTTAGGTTTTCCGATTGAAAGTTTTTACGAAGCAACTGGAGTTATAGAGTTAAAGCTCTCCAGTAAAGTTTTACTTAGTAAAGATTGGTCATTGAATGTAACGACACAGTTAGTTTCTCATAGGTGGATTAAAGAGCCGCAGTTAAAAGTTGCAGGTTTTAATTTACCGATTACGACTATTGCAAATATTGCTCTGGATAACAGTAAAGCTCGTCTGGAAGAGGAAATAGATAAGTCTATTAGAGGATTTGTTGATTTACGGCAAATAGCGAATAAGTTTTGGTCAGAAGTTCAAGAGTCAACATTGCTGGATAAAGAAAATCAGATCTGGCTTACGATTATGCCTAAAGAGGTTTTTCTTACACCCTTAATTTCGTCATCAAACCGAATGAAGATTAATATAGGTGTGAAAGCTGTATTGGAATCAACCGTCGGATATAAACCAAAAGCTACCCGAAAGACAGTATTAGTCGATATTCAATCACGTACTAATTATCTCTCTCAGTCTCAAATTTCGACATTTGTAGATATAAAATTCTCAAAAATAGAAGAGATTTTGCGTAAAGAGATGATTGGTAAGACTTTTAGTCAAGGGAAAAAGCAGGTTACTATTAAAGAAATTCGTATCTTTGGAGTTTCAAATAAACTCCAATTAGAAGTTGATGTGGAAGGATCAATTAAAGGTAAGCTTTTTATCGATTGTATTCCTTCTTTGAATAGTCAGGATCAGACTTTAGTATTTACTGATTTTGATTATACGCTTTCAACAAAGAATTTATTATTAAAAGGAGCCGAATGGTTTTTGCATAAACATCTTTTGGCAATGATACAACCCATGCTAACGTATTCGTTCAAAGAAGATGTTGATAATTTACTGATTGCATTTAATAAATCCTTTAACTCTTATGAGTTATATAGCGGATTTATATTGCGAGGTTCAATCACAGAGTGTAATATAAACAGTGTTTCCGTAGAAAAAGAATCTGTGAAGATCAGCGGAAATATAAATGCTAAATTAAAACTTGAAACAGGAGATATTTGATCTTCGTCATCACAAGAAAAAATTCAAAATAATTATATGGGAAATATAGTTGCAATAGTTGGTCGCCCAAATGTGGGTAAATCGACTCTTTTCAACCGTCTTACAAAAACTCGTCAGGCTATCGTTAATGAGCAAGCCGGTACTACACGTGACCGCCATTACGGTAAAGTTGAATGGTGCGGACATGAGTTTTCTGTAATCGACACTGGTGGATGGGTGGTAAACTCTGAAGACATTTTCGAAGAAGAAATCAATAAGCAAGTATCCATTGCTATGGAAGAAGCTGATGTGATTCTATTCGTAGTTGATGTTATGAATGGTATTACAGACCTTGACCAGATGGTTGCTCAAACTTTGCGTCAATCGAATAAAAAAGTATTGTTGGTTGCAAATAAAGCAGACAACTATGACTTGCAATACCAGGCATCTGAATTCTGGTCTTTAGGTTTGGATGAGCCAATTCCATTATCAGCTATCAATGGTTCAGGGACAGGTGACTTCCTTGATTTAGTTGTTGATCAGTTTCCGAAAGCTGAAACGGTAGTTGTTGAAGAAGCAGAGGTTGATAACATTCCACGTTTTGCGATCGTTGGTCGTCCGAACGCAGGTAAATCTTCTATCGTAAATGCATTTATCGGTGAAGATAGAAATATTGTTACAGATATAGCTGGTACGACCAGAGATTCTATTTATACACGTTACAATAAATTCAACTTTGACTTTTACTTAGTAGATACGGCAGGTATCCGTAAAAAAGGAAAAGTAACGGAAGACTTAGAGTACTTCTCAGTAATTCGTTCAATCCGGGCAATCGAAAATGCAGATATCTGTATTTTGATGATTGATGCTACACGCGGTATTGAAAGTCAGGATATGAACATCTTCCAGTTAATTCAAAAGAATAAAAAAGGATTAGTAGTTTGTATCAATAAGTGGGATTTGGTTGAGGATAAATCTCAAAAGGCAATCACTGAATTTGAAAGAGCGATCCGTGATCGTTTTGCTCCATTCGTTGACTTCCCGATCATCTTTACTTCAGCAATGACAAAGCAAAGAATTTTCAAAGTTCTTGAAACTGCTGTTGAAGTTTACAAAAACAGATCAACTCGTATTTCGACAAGTAAGTTGAATGAGTTCTTCTTACCATTGATCGATAATTATCCACCACCGGCACATAAAGGTAAATATATTAAGATTAAATATGTAACGCAGCTTAAAGATACAGCTGTACCAAGTTTCGTATTTTTCTGTAACTTACCACAATGGGTAAAAGATCCTTATAAGCGCTTTTTGGAAAACAAGGTGCGTGCGAACTGGGATTTCACAGGTACTCCGATTAATATCTATGTACGCGAGAAATAGTATATAGTATTATAAATATACAATAAAAGCCACTCTGTATAAAGAGTGGCTTTTTGTTTTATATACACTTTCTAATATATAAGAGAATTTCTTATTAAACGTCTCTATTTTTTAATATGGTTTATCTATTCCGAAATCTCTGATTACAATTTTAAGTATTTCTATCTTTCCGAATATCGTATCTTTGTAATATGAATTAAAATCGATTGTTAGGATATTCATAGTTGGATTGAAATCAATAATTCAATTTTTCTTTTGATCCGATACACTAACAACACACAGAGAAAAAAAGTTTAACAGATTACCGTCATAAGACAATAATACAGAATAAAGTTAGTCTAATAGGTATAATTAAAACAGTGTCATAGTTTTTAATTGTATAAATATAAACTCTCACTATTATATCGACTTTATATTGTACTTCATTTCTTTTGAAGTTGAATAAAAACCAAAATATCGAAGATGAATAAAAAAGTTTGCTTAACTCTTTTATCACTTACTCTTTCATTGAGTACATTACCTGTAAGTGCACAAAGAGGATTGTTTGCTAAAAGAAAGAAGATTGATCAAGTTGATTCTAAAAAAGAAACAGACTATGACAAGGCTTTAAAAGGAGCTACCTCGCAGGATGGAATGTTCAAAATCCACAAGGTAAAAGGAGACTACTACTTTGAAATACCGGACTCACTATTGGGTCGCGATATTTTAATTGTAAATAAAGTTTCGGGAGTTCCTTTTGATTTGAATGACGCAGGATTGAATAAAGGGATGAATTATGAGAACAAACTGATACGTTTTCATCTCGATAAAGAACTGAAAAAAGTATGGGTTAAGACGATTAATCCAATGATTACGGTTAAAGAAGATGATGCGATAGCAGCGTCTGTCAAAGATAACTTTGTAGAATCCGTATTCGAAACGTTCCCGATTGAAGGGTACAGTGCCGATTCTTCAATATTGATCAAAGTAAATAAAGTATTTGACGGATCAGAAAAGACGTTCAATGACCTATATAATGGAATCTCTTTAGGAGGATCTCCGAAAAAAGATTTTTCAAAGATCGAATCGATCAAATCTTTTCCAAATAACGTGATCGTTAAATCGGTATTATCTACTACATACACAGAAGGTGGAAAAGTAATTCCTTTGAGTGTGAATACTACTACAAATTTAGTATTGCTTTCAAAAGAACCGATGAAACCACGCTTCAATGATCCGAGAGTAGGATTCTTTACTACAGAGCATTGGTATTTCAATGACTTGCAGCAAAAAGTAGAGAAAAGACAATTGGTAAACAGATGGCGTCTGGAGCCGAAACCTGAAGATAAAGAACGTTATCTGAAAGGTGAATTGGTAGAGCCTGTTAAACCTATTCTTTTCTATATCGACCCATCTACTCCTACACAATGGCAAGATTATATCATGGCCGGTGTTACGGATTGGGAAGAAGCTTTCAGACAAGCAGGTTTCAAAAATGCCATTCAGGTAAAACGTGTAACCGAAGATATGAAAGATTTCGACTTGGATGATGTACGCTATAATGTGATTACTTATGCGGCATCTGCCAGAGCTAACGCAATGGGGCCATCCATTATCGATCCACGTTCAGGCGAAATTATCGAAGCAGACGTTGTTTGGTGGCATAATGTTATGACAGCGATTCATTCTTGGTTACGTGTACAGTTAAGTGCAACTTATCCGGAATTCAGACCGAATGTTTTAAGTGAAAAAGCAATGGGAGAGGCTATTCGTTTTGTATCTTCTCACGAGTTAGGACACACATTTGGTTTGACCCATAATATGGGAGCTTCCAGCTCATACCCGGTAGATTCATTACGCTCAGAGTCTTTCACTAAGAAAATGGGTACATCTTCTTCTATTATGGATTATGCCCGTTTCAATTATGTGGCACAACCGGGAGACGGTGTTACTTCGCTTAATCCTGTAGTAGGTATCTATGATAAGTTTGCTATAGAATGGGCATACAGATTCCTTGATACAAAAACTCCGCAAGAAGAGTTGCCGATTTTGAATGAGTGGATTCGTAAACACGAAGACAATCCATATTATTTCTATGGTGAAACGCAAGACCCTAAAAACTGTATTGATCCGCGTTCTCAATCCGAAGACTTGGGAGACGACGCAATCAAAGCCGGAAAATATGGTATCGCGAATCTGAAACGAATCGTTCCGAACATTATAGAATGGACAGGTACAGAAGGCGAAACTTATGCCGAAGCCGGAAAACTTCTTATGGGAGTTCTTAATCAATGGCAGATGTACGGCGATCATGTAATGGCAAATGTCGGCGGTTTCCATATAAACAATGTAGTAAAAGGAAACAATATCGATCGTTACGTACCGATTGATAAAGCGAAACAAAAAGAAGCTGTTAAGTATCTTATTGATGAAATCTTTATCGTTCCGGACTGGTTATTCAATGATCCTGTATGGAAAAAAAGCTATACAATTCAAGAAGCTCCGATGGGTGATGTTGAATATTCTCCATATAACGTAGCGCGCGAATTGCAATACGCGACATTCTACAATCTGTTGAAAGACGAGCGTTTACTTCGCATGTACGAAACAGAGGCTCAGCTTGGCAAAGAAAAGACTTATATGCCTGAAGATATGTTTGATGATATCTACAAAGCAATTTTCAAAAGTTCTATTGCAGGCAAAAATCTGACTTTGCATGAAAGAATGACACAGAAAAACTTCCTTGATGCAATCATTGTAAGTTCTAATAAAGCAGTAGAGAAGACTACTAAAAAAGCAATTCGCAATGAAGTTTCATGCCAAAGAGCTTGTTGTTCGTTAGCTTCTTCTCATGCAGCGCATTTTGAAATGATGCCAAGACCTGATTATTCGGCTACGAATTTGAATTACACAGCGATGAATCGTGTGTCTGAAGCAGTTTCAGTGAAAAGAGGTACTCTTTTCCGTGTATTGGAATTGGTTCGTTCAAGAAAAAATAGTGGGGATGTATCGACACGTAATCATTATCAGGATCTGGAAGTGCGTATCAAAGAAGCATTAAATATAAAATAATACACAACTTATAATAACACTATTAACTAAAGATGAAGAGAATCTTATTTCTTTTGACTCTTATTTTACCGATTACTGTTTTTGCTCAATCGACAAAAACAGTATCGGGGAAAGTAATAGATCAGGAAACCAAAGAAACCCTTATCGGGGCTACTGTTTTCATTGATCCAAAAGATGGAATTGCGTTAGACTACAATCCTCAGGGGACAGTTACCGATGCTGACGGTGCATTTTCTTTTGTTTTACCAAAAGCGGTTAAGCATTTGTTGGTAAGCTATATCGGATACGAAGTGAAGAAAATCGATATTTCGAAAGGTTCACAATTTACAGTTGCTTTAGAATCAGACTCAAAGCAATTGCAGGATGTTGTTGTGACGGGATACCAAAAAATTGAAAAACGCAAAATGACTTCAGCTATTCAAAAAGTTGATATGTCAGAGATAGCACAAGCAGGGGTTTCGAGTGTACACCAATTATTGGAAGGACAAATTGCCGGTGTAGTTTCTACAGCAACAAACGGTGGTCCCGGTGCTGCGAATAAAATTCGTATTCGTGGTACGGTATCTTTAAATGGCTCGGCAGATCCGTTGTGGGTAATTGATGGTGTACCTTTGGAAGGTAATGATGCTCCTAAAGATTTAGGAAAAGATAATATTGATAACCTGACAAATGTTTCAATTGCAGGTTTGAATCCTGAAGATATTGCAGATATCACGATTTTGAAAGATGCTGCCGCTACAGCTATTTATGGAGCGAGAGCAGCAAACGGTGTTATCGTGGTAACAACCAAGCGTGGTAAAAAAGGAAGCTTGAAAGTGAATGTTAATGCTGCAACTTTCTATACTTTGCGTCCTGATTTCTCAAAACTGGATCTGATGAATGCATCTCAGAAGGTTGATTTCGAATTAGGAATGGCGCAACGTTCAGATCTTGATTTCAGATCAACTAAAGGTTCTGTTTCACGTATTCTTGCTAAATATGGAGAGCTGGATGCTTACCGTCAGGGTGGTTTCGGGGCACTTTCTCAATCAGCACAAACGGAAATCAATAATCTTCGTGGAGCGGGCATCGATTGGGGCAAAGAGTTGTATCGTCCTACATTGAACCAACAGTACGGTGTAAGTATTTCGGGTGGTGGAGATATTGCTAATTACTATGTTTCGGCTGGTTATTACAATGAACAAGGAACAACGAAGGGAACAGGATTCGACCGTTTTAATCTTACATCGAATACTGATTTTCAGATTTCAAAGAAATTAAAATTGAATGTCGGTATTTTCGGTAGCCAGAGTAAACGCACATCTTATATTACCGATACAGATGCCTTTACAAATCCTGCAAGATATTCGCGTACTGTAAATCCTTATGCAACACTTTATAATGAGGATGGCTCTTATGCATACGATCAGGATATTGATGGGTATGATAATCGCTACTTGCCATATAACTTTGATGAAGAGCTAAGTAATACGAATTACGAGCTGAATACGACATCATTGAAAGGAGTTTTTAATCTTGATTATAATATATTCAGTGGATTAAAAGTATCTGCTCAGTTTGGTTTGCAATATGATAAAAATTCAACTGAGAAATTTGCAGATAAAGAAACATACTTCACTCGTAAGTACAGAGAATCAACTCGCTATACAGAGAAGCCAAGTAATACTCAGAAATATTTCTTGCCTGATGGTGGAGTAATTCAGAACTGGAACAGTGACTTTATGCAATATACTTTCCGTACTCAAGCTGAGTATTCGAAACGATTTAATGAAGTGCATGATGTTGATATGATGGCAGGTTTTGAGATGCGTAGCAATTCAATGACAGACATCCATACAAAAGGTTTTGGATACGATGCCCGCACATTGACTACTAAACCGCTTATATTTCCGGAGGGTATTTCTCAGTCGACAATTAACAGTGCACGTTTCAAACAATATCAAAAGAATCTGAATACAAACAGATTCCTTTCTTATTATGCGACAGCTTCTTATACGTATGATAATCGTTATACGATGTTCGGAAGTGTTCGTTTTGACGGATCTGACTTGATTGGTGTTGACCCTCGTACAAGATATTTACCGTTATGGTCTATTTCGGGTGCTTGGAATGCGAATCGCGAAGAGTTCTTGCGCAACGTAAGCTGGTTATCTAACCTGAAATTAAGAGGATCTTACGGTGTACAAGGTAATATTGATAAAAATACTTCACCTTTGTTGTTAGGCGAATGGGGAAATACATCTATTCTGCCGGATAATAACGAGTCAATTATTACGGTTCTCTCTCCGCCAAACCCTCGTTTACGTTGGGAAAGAACATCTACGACTAACGTTGGTTTAGACTTCGGTGTATTGAACGGGCGTATTAACCTGACAGCAGAAGGTTACTGGAGAAATAGTAATGATTTGATCGGTATGCGTGCCATTCCGGGTGAAAACGGATTCATTTTCACAACGATGAACTGGGCTGCCGTTTCTAACAAAGGTTTCGAATTGTCATTGTCTACCGTAAATATCAAGACTAAAGATTTTACATGGGCAACGGATTTCAACTTCTCACGCAATATTTCATGTGTAGATGATATCAATATTCGTGATAATTCGTACGAGCCTTCATTAAAAGGATATCCTGTTAATGCAATGTTTGCACTTAAAACTGCAGGTTTGGATGAAAACGGATTGCCGATGTTCGAAAAAGACGGTAAGAAAATGTCTGCTAAAGAATTCTTCAAAATCCAGGAAGGTGATTGGGGTATTTTGCAAACAGGTCTGACTCATCAGGAGTTTCGTGATTTGTACACTTACATGGGTGACGGAGATCCGAAGTTTACGGGAGGTTTAGTAAATAAATTCCGTTATAAAGACTTTGATTTAGCTATCTCTGCAAGTTTCAGTTTGAAACAAATGGTTCGTGAGACTCCGTTCTATAATCCAACAGAGTTGGATCGTGGTATGAATTTCCCGAATAAAGCAATGCAAATCTGGAGTCCTGAAAATCCAAATGGTAAATATCCAGCTTTACTAGGCTATTCTACTACTGGCGGAGATGCCAATACAGTTTATCAATGGTACGGTATGGACCCGGCGAATTCATTCCGCAATTATGATATCTGGTTCAAAGAAATCAGTTATATGCGTATCAATAGTATACGTCTGGGATATACATTGCCACAATCTGTCTTGAAGAATAAATTTATCTCGAGTGCCCGTTTCAGCTTTGAAGCACGTAATCCATTTGTGTTTGGAACAAGCTATAAAGGATTCTTTGATCCGGAAACTTATGGTAACATTTATGCTCAACCGATTCCGAAATCATTCTCAGTCGGTGTTAATATGACATTCTAATTTTAGAGAAAGACAAAAAATGAAGAAAACATTATATTCAGCACTTGTATTGTGTGCTACATTTTTTTCGTCATGCAATTACTTAGATGTAACGCCTGTCGGAAAAGTAATACCTGAATACACGGAAGATTTCAGAGCTTTGATGACTTCTTCTTATCAGAAAGTTCCACCTTACAAGAAGCTTGTAACTTTAAGAACAGATGAGCTTTTGCTTCCGACTGAGTGGGACTGGAGTTACGATACTTATTTTGATTTGTGTATCTGGAATGATGCGACACCTAATCCTAAAGCAACGAATTATCATTATGATGAATTCTATAATTCGATATTCTATGCAAATCATATTATCGAAGAGCAATCAAAGATAAAAGATGACGGGACAGAGCCAATAGCTCAGGTTGTGGCTGAAGCTTACGCTATGCGTGCCTATTTGCACTTTACATTAGTGAATATTTATGGGCAGCCATATTCTACGGAAACAGTTAATTCGAAATCAATTCCATTGAGCTTGAAGATTGATATTGATCAACAATTTCCGCGTGCTTTACTAGGAGATGTTTATACTCAAATCAATAGTGATATTGCGGAAGCTGAGCGCAGAATGCAAAAGCAAACTCAACCGGCTCCTATTAACTATAGATTTTCTAAAGAATCTTTGCAAGCATTGAAAGCTCGTGTTGCTTTGTATCAGAATAATTGGGAACAAGCACTGGTAAATGCGCAGTCTGTTCTAGCAATGCGTCCTGAATTGGAAGATCTGAATGATCAATCAGCAAAAGCTCCTTATCATTTTGAATCAAAAGAAGCTATTTTGGCTTTAGTTGAGTTCGTCGATATGGATATTCAGGATTATCAACCTATTACTGAAGAATTAGTATCTAAATACAATAAAGAAGAGGATAAACGTTTTTCTCTATATTTCAGAAAATCCGGTAGTGCTTATAAAGTAGCTAAGGGAGCTAGAGGTCCTGAGAAGTCAGAGATTCGTACTGCTGAGTTGTATTTGATTGCAGCTGAAGCTGCAGCTCATCTGAATAAAGATGCTCAAGCAAAAGAATTCTTGTTAGCGTTGACACAAAAACGTTTGACACCTGAGTTCTTTACTGCTGAATCAGCTCGCGTAAAAGCTTTGAATCATGATGATTTAATCCGGGAGATTGCTGACGAACGTCAAAGAGAGTTAGCTCTTGAAGGTCATAGATGGTTTGATTTACGTCGTACGACCAGACCTCGTATTGTGAAGACAAACGGAACTACAGAGTTTGTTTTAGAGCAAAACGATCCTAAATATACGATTCGTTTCCCTAAATCGGCTGTAGCAAATAATCCATTGTTGAAAGACTGATTTATTTAGCATATTGCATATAAGAAAGAGAGTCTGTTGTTTCAGTTTATGAAAACTGAGATGACAGACTCTCTTCTGTTTATGTCGTCTGTTACGAAACACGCTGAAATATTATCTTTTTGATAGAAATGTGATGTTTGTATTTTTGATGAAACAAGATTGTACTTTGAGCTTAAAATTCTGTTTTTTGATTGATTTTGACGATATATTCTGTTTTTTACAGTCAATCTCTAAATTTATACGCCGTATCTCTAAATTTTTAAACCGTATCTTTTGAATTTCGCGGTGTATCTTTTTCTTTTAATACGTATGAAAATATATTTACATACGTATCTAATTAATTTTATATACGTATCAGGATAAAAAGACGAAGGTTTAAAAATAGATTGGATTTACTGTGTTGAATATCAGGTAAGTATGTAATTGTTGTTCCCAGGCTTATATAAAAGATCGGGGAAGGTTGTTTTGTTTATTCGATTCTGAGCGATTAGGGAAATTCAAAAAGAAAGTGAAATGGTTATATTTGTGTCTATATGATAATATAGTACTGGTAGATATATGCGGGATTAATATGGATTTATCTGATTTGTCTTTGGTATAGTAAAGATATTTAGAAATAAAAAAGGAGCAATAAGATCAGAGTTGAGTGATCTTATTGCTCCTTTTTTATCATAGTGACAGAATAGTCTTAAATTAGTTTTAAGATTCGGTTTCTTGCAATTAAGCAAGCGCCGATAATTCCGCTCTTGTCTCCTAATGTCGATAGACGAATTTCGGTATCTTTATTAACCAGATTCAGCGAGTATTTTTTTACCGCGCTCTTAATAGGTAATAATAAATAATCTTCAGTTTGTGCCAAAGAGCCACCAATTACGATTAGTTCCGGATTAAAGATATTAACCAGTGCAGCGATGCCTTGGCCAAGATTTGTTCCGATCTGTTCAAGGATGTCTATCATCAGAATATCTTCTTTATTGATTGCATCTACCAGATCTTCGATTCTCAGATCCACCCCTTTATCGATTTGTTCGGAAAGAATAGAACGTTCTCCCTGTTTATGTTTTTCCAGCAGAATGCGATGGATAGCAGAGCCTGAAGCCTCAGTTTCTAAGCATCCTTTTTTACCGCAGTGACAGAAAATTTCATTATCGAAAAATTTAGTGTGACCAAATTCTCCTGCAAATCCTGAATGTCCGTAATACAATTTTCCATCAAAAATAAGCCCCATTCCAAGTCCGCGGCTTACGTTAATGAAAATCATGTTCCGTTCATGGGTAACATTGCCACAAACATACTCTCCGTAGCACATTGCACGAGAGTCGTTGTCTATAAAAACTTTGTGTCCCAGTTTCTCTTCGAGAAGGCTCGTAAGAGGCTCTTCGTTGAAGTAGTAACAGCTATAGCTATAGCCGGACAACGCATTTACCCGACCTGAAATATTGATAGCAATACCGGCAATCTTATTCTGCGCAATGTTATTGCGTTGAATAAAAGAATTGATAGCACCGCAAAGTTCGTCCAAAGATTCAGGAGTGTTTTCTTGTTTGAAGTCAATCTTTGATTCGGAAAGCAAGACGTCTCCATTGAAATTAATCGCCCCTATTCCTAATGAGTGTTTTTTTATATTCACACCAATGAAAAATCCGGCATCCGGATTTAATCCATAAATATTAGGTTTACGTCCTCCGCTTGTATCTTGTTTTCCGAAATCTAAGACATATCCCTCTTCAATAAGTTCCATGATGAATTTAGTGATCGTCGGAACGCTTAGATTCATCTCCTTACTAATATCTGATATAGAGCTGTTCCCTTTCATAGCGAAAAGTCTCAGGATATCTCTTTTGATGCTATCAGATTTAGTCGAAGCTTCTATAATACGTCTAAATTTGGTTGTCATAGTTTCGGATTTATTATATCACTACAAAGAAAGCAATTTATTTCAAAATACCAATTATATTTTTTTATAATTGAATAATACAACGAACTTTTTTTAGCATTTGGCAGGGTTAACAAAGTGTTGATATTTAATAAGCTATTTGAAATGTATCTATTTTATATAATCGTGATTCGTAAAATTATATTTCAGAATATTCGGGAAACATAGTGATAAAATACATTTATTATGATCTCGATAGTAAAATAATTTATTAAATACTTTCCTGTTTGTTTATTAATTTGTTTATTTGCGGATTATAATTTAACCCGTATATAATTCATTTATAAATACGATTATGGAGAAAGTAGAATTCATTGAAGGGCTTATTAATGCCCCTTTTACTCCGTTTGACGAAAAAGGCGAAGTAAATCTTGAACCAATTGCAAAATATGCAGAACTTTTGGTTAAGAACGGTCTTAAAGGTGTTTTCATCAACGGATCTTCAGGCGAAGGTTATATGTTGACTGAAGAAGAGCGTATGTTACTAGCTGAAAAATGGGTAGAAGTATCTCCAAAGGATTTTAAAGTAATCGTTCATGTAGGTAGTACATGTGTGAAAATGAGCCGTAGATTGGCTGAGCATGCTCAACAAATCGGAGCATGGGGTATTGGTGCAATGGCATCTCCATTCCCGAAAGCTAGTCGCGTGGAAGAGTTAGTGAAATATTGCGAAGAGATTGCAGCAGGTGCTCCAAACCTTCCATTCTATTTCTATCACATTCCTGCTCTTAGTGGTGTGTTCTTACCTATGTTGCCATTCCTTAAGGCAGTTGACGGACGTATTCCTAATTTTGCAGGTATCAAATATACTTACGAGTGTATTTACGAATACAACCAATGTCAATTGTATGCAGGTGACAGATTCCAAATGTTACACGGACAAGATGAAACTATCCTTCCTGCTTTGGCAATGGGTGGTGCTCAAGGTGGTATCGGCGGAACTACAAACTACAATGGTAAAGAGTTGAACGGTATTATCGAAGCTTGGAAAGCTGGTGACTTGGAAACAGCTCGCGAAAAACAAAATTTTGCTCAGGCTGTAATTAATGTTATTTGCAACTACCGTGGTAACATCGTAGGCGGAAAACGCATTATGAAACTTATTGGCTTGGATTTAGGTCAAAACCGTACTCCATTCCAAAACATGACTCAAGCAGAAGAGGACGCAATGAGAAAAGAGCTTGAAGCTATTAACTTCTTCGATCGTTGTAATAAATTTTAATTTGATAATAACTGAATGAGAAATTATCTATTACACTGGAATAACCAATATAGAAAAGATCTGACAGAAAATATTCTTCCTTTTTGGCTAAAAAATGGTTTAGACAAAGTTAACGGGGGTATATATACTTGCCTGAACAGAGACGGAAGTCTGATCGATACAACGAAATCAGTTTGGTTTCAAGGTCGTTTTGGTTTTATTGCTGCTCATGCATATAACAATATAGAGAAAAATCCTGAATGGTTGGCTGCTTCAAAATCATGTATTGATTTTATTGAAAAGCATTGTTCGGACGAAAACGGACATATGTATTTCGAAGTAACTGCTGAAGGAACTCCGTTAAGAAAAAGACGCTATGTGTTCTCAGAAACATTTGCAGCTATTGCAATGTCTGAATATGCAATTGCATCGGGAGATAAAACATATGCTGAGAAAGCATTGAAACTTTTCCACCTGATCAAGAAATTCCTTGCAACTCCGGGCTTCTTGGCACCTAAGTATGAATCTACTTTCGAGGCTAAAGGACATTCGATTTGCATGATTCTTATCAATACAGCATCGAGAATTCGTGCTGCCATTGATGCTCCTGAATTGACACAACAAATTGATGAGTCGATTGAAGAAATTAAAAATGACTTCATGAAACCGGAATTTGAAGCTTTATTAGAGATGGTTGGTCCTAACGGTGAATTTATCGACACAATTAACGGTCGTGTAATTAATCCGGGACACTGTATCGAAACAGCTTGGTTCATTTTGGAAGAAGCGAAACACAGAAGCTGGGATCCGGAATTGACAAAAATCGGTTTAACTATCTTAGACTGGTCTTGGAAATGGGGATGGGATGAAGAGTTCGGTGGAATTATCAACTTCAAAGATTGTAAAAACTTGCCTCCGCAGGATTATGCACATGATATGAAGTTCTGGTGGCCACAGACAGAAGCAATTATTGCAACACTTTATGCTTATCAGGCTTCGGGCGATGAGAAATATCTTGAAATGCACAAGCAAATCAGTGATTGGACTTACAAACATTTCCCTGATAATGAATTTGGAGAGTGGTATGGTTACCTTCACAGAGATGGGTCGGTATCACAACCTGCAAAAGGAAATATCTTTAAAGGTCCTTTCCATATTCCTAGAATGTTGATTAAATCGGCTGTTTTAGCTGAAGAAATAATCGAGAAACTATAAGAAAGCACAAAATGAGAAAACTTAACCAGTATTTTTTTATTGTTGTTTTTTCATTGTTGTCAGTTTTATCGGCAAAAGCATCGGATGTTGCTCTTGAGGTTAAATCTCAATGTATCAACGATGCGATAAACGAGAAAGGTGTTTTTCTTGGAACAGTAAACGGAGAACTTGTTTTCGGTATCGAAGACATGCTTTCTCCGGACTCTGTTAAATATGCGAGTCATCTCTATCGACTGGATGGACATGGATCGGAGTTTAACTTAGTTAAAGGTGAATTACTTTCTACACCATTAAGAGATTGTGGTTTTGTAGATACTAAAAGTGGATTGATACTTATAGGTGGAAAAACTCCTGAGGGGTTCTCATCTGAAGTTTTTGATATTAAGGGAGGCGAACAGAATACAATTCAGAATCTTCCGTCTTTACCTGTTAAATTAGCTCATCCTGTAGCCGGCGTTATCAATGATCAATTGATCGTAACGGGCGGTGTCGGAGAAAACGGTTTAAACAATCAGGCTTGGAAACTTAATCTCAAACATAAAGACAGTAAGTGGGAAGCTATTGCTCCACTTCCTTTCAATAATGGATCAACTACGCATAGTGCTGTACAAAACTCCGGTGATGAAGATTTACTTTATTTGTTCGGAGATAAAATTCTGACTTATTCCTTAAAAAAGAATGTTTGGACTGATCGGACAGACCGATCTAAATCAATTATAAATGTAAGTGGTCAGCTACCTATCGCAATGGGGACACACCATATTTTATTTTTGGATCCAAATGGGAAATATTGTACTTACCATACTGTAACAGGACAATGGGATAATCAGGGCTTTCAAGCTGACGCAACCGAAAATACTATCGTTAGTAAGTGGAACGATGCATATGTGATGTTAAACAACGGAACCATTGAAAAAGTTTCATTTATCAACAAAGTTAATTTCGGATGGTTGAATTATGGCGTTTTAGCCATCTACCTTTTACTAATGATCGGTGTAGGTTTTTACTTTAGCAGAAAGGCCGCAACTTCAGATCAGTTTTTCAAAGGTGGGGGACAAATTCCTTGGTGGGCAGCAGGTATCAGTATTTTTGCCACGACATTAAGTGCTATCACTTTTATGGCGATTCCGGCAAAAACATATACAACAAACTGGTTGTATTTCCCAATGTCCTTTTCAATACTTATCGTAGCGCCGATAGTAATCAGATGGTATTTACCGTTTTTTAGAGGATTGAAATTAACAAGTGCTTACGAATATCTCGAAAAGCGCTTCAATGTTACAGTCAGATTAGTTTCGAGTACACTTTTTATCATTTTTATGGTAACACGTATCGGAATTGTTTTGTATCTTCCGTCTGTCGCTTTATCGACAGTAACAGGTATAGATCTGATCGTATGTATTTTGCTCATGTCGTTGGTGACAATTGTTTATTCGACAATGGGTGGAGTTGAAGCGGTAGTTTGGGGAGATGTTATCCAAGGGGGGATTCTGGTATTCGGAGCCTTGATTTCTGCGGTTTACTTAATTGTTGAAACCGGAGGTTTCGGAGAAACAATATCCATAGCCATGTCGGCAGACAAATTCAAAATGCTGGATTTCTCGTTTGATTTTACACAACCGACTTTCTGGGTTATTTTCTTTGGTGCCGGTATTGCAAATTCAGTAATAACATATACTTCTGATCAAACAATCGTTCAACGATATTTGACTACAGCAGATATGGCAAAAACAAAAAGTAGTATCTGGTTAAACGGATTGATTTCATTACCTGTGTTAGTGTTGTTCTACTTCATTGGTACAGCGTTGTTCTCTTTCTTCCATGTACATCCGGAGTTATTGCCGACAACGATGAGTAATGCGGAAGGTATTTTCCCATACTTTATCGTAAATGAGCTGCCTGCAGGTGTTGCAGGGTTATTGATTGCTGCGATTTTTGCTGCTACAATGTCAACATTGTCATCAAATATCAACTCAGCATCAACGGCTATCACGGTGGATTTTGCGAAACGCATTTTCCCGAAACTTTCAGACAAGAAGCAGGTTAATACTGCAAGAATCAGTGGGGTAGTTGTAGGCGTTTTAGGAACAGTCCTGGCTATTGAACTTTCACTGATGGATATTAAATCGTTCTTTGATGAATTTAATACATTTATAGGTCTGCTTACCAGCGGGTTAGGCGGATTGTTTGCAATTGGTATTTTTATGCCTCGCGTAAGAGGTTATGCAGCCCTGAGCGCATTATTGGTAAGTGTAGGTATTTTGATCTGGTTGAAATCAAATTCTCCGATCAACTTTATGCTTTACGGACTTATCGGTATTGTATTGAGTATGGTTTTGGCTTTAATATTTAGCTATATATTTCCAGAGAAACCTAAAAATTTGACCGGGCTGACTTGGTCACACAGAGACAAGTCTATTGAAAATTAATTTTTTAATTTATGAAAAAACAACTTCTATTTCTCCTTCTAATGCTTGCATCCGTGTCTTTGTATGCACAAAACATACAAATTAAGGGTGTAGTTGTGGATCCGACGAAAGAACCAGTAATCGGAGCAACAATATTAGAAGAAGGTACCACAAATGGTACGATTACGGATTTTGACGGTAATTTTACGTTATCAGTAAGTCCGGACGCTAAATTAAAAATTTCGTATATCGGGTATCAACCGCTTACGATTGACGTTAAAGGGAAGACAGATTTTAATGTAACTCTAAAAGAAGATTCAGAACAACTTGAAGAAGTTGTTGTAACAGCTTACGGGGGAAAACAGTTACGTACAAAAGTAACTAACTCAATTGCGAAAGTGAAAGAGGATGCCTTAACAGTTGGTATGTATGCCAATCCTGCACAGGCTCTTTCAGGTGCAGTAGCTGGTTTGAAGGTTACTCAGTCTTCAGGTAAACCAGGTGCTTCTCCAAGTATTTCTTTACGCGGGGGTACAAACTTCGACGGATCTGGTTCTCCGTTGGTTATTGTAGATGGACAGTTAAGAAACAGTTTGGCTGACATTAATCCGGAAGACATCGAGTCTATGGAAGTAATGAAAGATGCCGGTGCTACAGCAATTTATGGTGCGAGAGCAAGTAATGGTGTTATCCTTGTAACAACAAAAACTGGTAAAGCAGGTCGTCGCGAAATTAACTTCAAAGCAAAAGTTGGTTTGAGTTATGCGAACAATCCTTACGAGTTTTTAGGTGCAGAAGACTATATCCGTACGCTTCGTACAGCTTATAGCAAATCAGGTTTCTATTTGAATGACGGAACTTATCAATCAATTGCTCCGCTTTCAAACCTTACAAGTGCGTCACCTCTTGGTACAGGTAACGTATTGAACAGCAAGACAGCGTGGAACATCATGAAATATTCTGATGATAACCGCTATTTATTGCAGCATGGATGGAGAGTTATGAATGACCCTCTTAATCCAAATGAGCAAATTATTTTCAAAGACACAAGACCAATTGATTACAATATCAACAATCCGGCTGTGTCACAAGATTACAACGTAAACATGTCAGGTGGTAATGAAAATGGTTCTTACTATGCAGGTTTAGGTTATAATCGTCAGGATGGTCTGCCAATTAAAACTTTCTATGAGCGTTACAGCTTCGTTTTAAATGGTAGCTATAAAGTTACGGATTGGTTAACAAGTTCATCGAACTTTAACTTCAACCGTGCAAACTGGAAAGACATGCCAGGTTCACAAACGAGTGAAGCTAACTATTTCGGTCGTGTTCTTTCTTTACCTCCGACAGCTCGTTTTGAAGATGAGGACGGTAACCCAACGTTAGGTCCGAATGCTCAGGATGGTAACCAAAGTTACCAAGCAGACAAATGGACAAACTTCAACCAAAGAGATAAATTTACTATGTCTCAGGCTTTCACGATTGATTTGATGAAAAATCTGTCATTAAAAGCTTCAGGTAACTGGTATTATTCAGAACTATTGGCTGAAGAGTTCGTAAAAGATTACGAGAATACTCCGGGATCTTTCGTTCGTGAGAGAAAAACAAGCGCAAAATTTGACCGTGAGTTTTCTCAGACTTATAACCTTGTATTGAATTATAACGAAACATTTGCGAAAAATCACAATGTGTCTTTAATGGCAGGTACTGAGTTTTTCGATCAGGCATTAAGAGGATTCAGCGCAGCTGGTCAAGGTGCTCCGACAGATGATTTCGGTGATTTAGGTTTGACAGATCGTGATAACAGATCTATCGATTCATGGCATAGCCGTTATAGAATTATGTCTTTCTTCGGTCGTATCAACTATGACTACAAAGACAAATATCTATTGAACATGGTAATGCGTCAGGATGGTTATTCTTCATTATTGGGTAGTAACCGTTGGGGATTCTTCCCTGGTGTTTCTGCAGCATGGATCTTCGGTAAAGAAGATTTCGTTCGTAATGCAGTTCCATTTATGTCATTTGGTAAATTACGTGCCAGCTTTGGTGTGAACGGTAATGCAACAGGTATCGGTCCTTATGACTTACAAGGTTCTTACAATCCTCAGAAATACAATGGCAACGTTGGTTTCTTGATCGGAGCTCTTCCAAACCCTGCTTTGAGATGGGAAAAAACTCGTACTGCAGAGGTTGGTTTGGATTTAAGCTTCTTTGAGAATCGTTTGAATGCAAACATGACTTATTACAATCGTTTGACTTCAGACAAATATGCTAACTTGAGCTTACCATCAACAACTGGTTTCTCTTCAATTAAGAGTAACAATGGTAAATTTGGTAACCAAGGTATTGAGCTTGAATTGTCAGGTAAAATCATCCAAGGAAAAGATTGGACTTGGGAAATGGGTGGTAATATCTCATACAATAAAAATAAAGTGGTTGAATTACCAAACAATGGTTTGATCCGTAATCAACAAGATGCAGTTCAAATCTACAGTGGTAAAATCTTACCTGACGGTACTTCAGAGAAAATCTGGGTAGGTGGTTATCAGGAAGGATATGAGCCGGGTGTATTGGTAGCTTACAAAGCAGATGGTATCTACAGAAGCTGGGATGAAATTCCGGGTAACCTTGTAATTACTTCAGGTAATGCAAATGGTAAAAAAATGTACGGTCCTGAAGCATGGAAAGCTTTAACTCCTGAGCAACAAAAAAATGCGTTACCAATTCAACCGGGTGATGCAAAATGGAGAGATATCAACGGTGACGGTATGATTGATAACTATGACCAAATCGTAGTAGGTAACACTACTCCACGTTGGTTCGGTGGTTTCAATACAAGATTACGTTGGAAAAATCTTCAATTGTATGGTCGTTTCGACTTCGCTTTGAATTATTGGATCTATGATAGTACAACTCCATGGATGCTTGGAGCTATGCAAGGTACATATAATACAACTACAGCCGTATTTGACACTTGGTCAGAAGAGCGTCCTGATGCTCAATATCCAAGATATGTTTATGCGGATCAGTTGATGAACGGTAACTACAACAGACAGTCAACTATGTTTGCTTACAAAGGAAACTATTTGGCGATCAGAGAAATCTCTTTGACTTACTCGTTACCTCAATTGTGGGCTAAGAAAATCTACTGTCAGAAACTTGACGTTTCTGTAACAGGTCAGAACTTAGGTTACATTACATCAGCTAAGACTGTTGCATCTCCTGAAGTTTCAAATGCAGGTTCAGGATACGCATTGCCTCGTTCAGTGCTGTTTGGTGTTAACGTGTCATTCTAATTGTATTATTACTTAATAGAAAGAACTATGAAAAGATTCAAACATACAATATTATATGGCGTTATGGCTTTATCATCAGTAATGGTGACAACGTCTTGTTCTGATTGGTTGGAACTAGCTCCGGAAGATAACTACGGTAGCGGTTCATACTGGCAGACAGAAGCCCAGGTTACTGCTTATATTGATGGTATTCACAAACACTTGAGAGATGCTGCATTCCAGCACTCTCTTGTATTCGGTGAATTACGCGGAGGAATGTTCCGTAACGGTGCGACCAGTGATGGTAACACAGCAAGTTATGGTAATATCATTTTGCAAAACTTCGATGAATTCAATACAGGGGTAACTAAGTTTGGTGATATCTACGGTCGTATCACGAATCTGAATTTATTTATTGCTCGTGTAACAAATGCAAATTACATCTCTGAAGCTAAGAAGAAATTCTTTTTGGGACAGGTTTATGGTTTAAGAGCATTTTATTATTTCGATCTTTACAGAGTATACGGTGGTGTACCTTTGCGTCTGACTCCGGATGTTGTTGATGGAGTAACAGATCCGACAGAATTGTACATGGCTCGTTCTACTCCGAAAGAAGTAATGGCACAAATCAAGAGTGATATTGCAACATCTTTAAACTATTTCGGTGATGTGAATGATTTTGACCCATACAAACGTGGAAACAAAGTTTACTGGTCAAAAGCTGCAACAGAATCTTTAAAAGGTGAAGTTTACTTGTGGACATCTAAAGTAACTACAGGTGATGACGTAGCTAATGAAGCTGATTTAGTTGAGGCTAAAAAATCATTCGAAAGTGTAGTTTCAAATTACAGTTTGAGTTTACAACCTTCATTTGATCGTGTATTTGATGTAAATAACAAAGCTAACAGCGAGATAATCTTTGCGATTCGTTATTTAGAAGGAGAAGCAACAAATAACTTCAACAACTTCTTGTATAACATGGCAACAGGTAGTACAAAAAATCGTTTCAAAGCTGACGGAACTGTGTTTGGTGATCCACTAGGTGTTCAAACTTCAGGTACGCAAACATCTGAATACAATTTGTCATTGTTCAATAGCTTTGATGATGAAGACTCTCGTAAATTGTCAACGTTCATTGCATCTTATGCAAAAGATACGACAACAAAAGTATTGTCTCTTTACGGGACTCACGTTCGCAAAAACATTGGTTATATCAATGCACAAGGCGCTCGTATTTACAATGGTGATATGGTTTTCTATCGTCTTCCTTTGATTTATCTTTCTTTAGCTGAAATTGCGAACATGGAAGGTAACAATGCAGATGTTGAGAAGTACATTAACTTGGTAAGAGAGCGTGCATATGGTAAAAACTGGAATGCTGCTGAATATGGATACAAAGCTGGCGACTTTACACAAAACGAGCTTGCTATTCTTGCAGAAAAAGATAAAGAGTTTATCCAGGAAGGTCAACGTTGGTGGGACGTTCGTCGTATGACATTGACTAAAGGCGGAAAACATCTGGTATTCTGTGCAGAAGGTAATCCAAACGGAAGCGAACCGCTTTTAAATGAAGCGACTGAAGCTCATAAAGTATTATGGCCTCTTGAGAGAACAATACTTAACAATGACCCTAAGTTGACTCAAACACCAGGTTATTAATATTCACAATCATACAACAACAGTTTGTTTAATATGAATCCAGAAGAGGAGTGGAGAATCTGTTCCTCCTCTGGATTTCTTTTTTTAATATCTAATTAATTTAATATGAAAAAGAACCTATTAGTACTTTTATTGGGAACTATGTCGATGACAGCTATGGCATCTACAGGAATGGATACAGTGCGTGTCAAAGAAACGCAACTGCCTATTTTGATCGAAAGAAGTGATAATCCGCTCTTTTTCATGCGTATCGACGCTAAAAATAATGATCAATTAAACAAGGTTGAACTTAGCCTTGGTCAGAACACTAACCTTTCTGAAATTAAATCTATTAAATTGTATTATTCAGGAACGGAAGCTATAGAACGCGGTAGCCGTATTCTTTACTATCCGACTGAATATATCAAGCGTGATGTGCCTGGAAAAACTCATAAAGCAGATCCGTCTTACAGTATTGAATTAGGTCAAATCAAAAATCCTAAATCAAGATCAATCGTATTTAACTGCGATAAAAAACTATTCCCTGGAATCAACTATTTCTGGGTTAGTATTGAAATGAAGAAAAAGACTTCTCTTTTGTCAACATTGACAGTTGACTTGAAAGGGATCGAATTAAATAATAAAAAAGCTCCTGTAATCGAAGCTCCTCTTGTAACTGATGTGCATAGAATGGGTGTTGGTGTTCGCCACGCCGGTGATGATAACGTAATGGCTTATCGTATCCCTGGTTTGGTTACTACAAATAAAGGAAGCTTATTGGCTGTTTACGATATTCGTTACAATACAAGTGTTGACTTGCAAGAGCGTGTTGATATCGGACTAAGCCGTAGTACGGATAAAGGTCAGACATGGGAACCGATGCGTACAATTATGACATTCGGTGAAGATGCTGGTTTGCCAAGCGGTCAGAATGGTGTGGGTGACCCTGCTATCCTTGTTGACTCTAAAACTGGTACTATCTGGACTATCGCTGCATGGACTCATGGTATGGGTAACTACCGTGCATGGTTTAACTCTCAACAAGGGATGGACAAAAACCACACAGCACAGTTGGTTCTTACTAAAAGTACAGATGATGGTAAAACATGGAGTGCTCCTATCAATATTACTGAACAAGTAAAAGATCCTTCTTGGTATTTCTTGTTACAAGGTCCGGGTATGGGTATCACAATGGAAGACGGAACTTTAGTTTTCCCTATCCAGTACATTGACTCTACACGTGTGCCAAATGCAGGTATTATGTATTCTAAAGACCGCGGAGAAACATGGCATATCCACAATCATGCACATACGAATACAACAGAAGCGCAGGTTGCAGAAGTTGAACCGGGTGTATTGATGTTGAACATGCGTGACAACAGAGGTGGTAGCCGTGCTATTTATACAACAAAAGATTTAGGTAAAACATGGGAGCCTCATAGCTCAAATCGTTCAGCTTTACAAGAATCTGTTTGTATGGCAAGTTTGATAAAAGTTCCTGCAAAAGATAACTCATTGAATAAAGACATTCTTTTATTCTCAAATCCTAACACGACAAAAGGTCGTCACACTATCACTATCAAAGCAAGTTTAGACGGTGGTAAAACATGGAAAAAAGAGCATGAGGTAATGTTGGATGAAGGTCACGGTTGGGGATATTCTTGTTTGACTATGGTAGATAAAGATACAGTAGGTATCATTTACGAAAGTAGCCAGGCACATATGCTTTATCAGAATGTTAAATTAGAGGATATTATTAAATAATAATCCCGATTTTATACTATTAAAAAACCGAATACAGTATTGAGTAATGGAAAACAGAACACAGATTAAACAATGGTTATTTGCAGGTTTTTGCTTAACGGCATTGTCGTTAAATGCGCAAAAACAATTATTACCTCAACCTCAGCAGATTGTTGAAGGAAAAGGATTTCTGAAGACTAAAGGTTTTACTTTGACAAACGGAAATTCAGATCTGACCTCTATGTTGGAAACAGCCGAGATTGGGTTGTCTGAATCAGGGAAAAAGTTATCTCTTACCCTTGTGGATCAGCTGCCTGGTGTTAAGGCTAATTTTTCGGAAGCTTACAAGCTTTTGATAACAAAAGATGGAGTTCAGATAAATGCGATAACCAATCAGGGTTTATTCTGGGGACTGCAGACTTTATCTCAATTACTGAAAGAGTATCCAAACGGTAAAATTCCTTGTATGGAAATTACTGATTGGCCCTCTTTCAAAGTACGAGGTTTAATGCAGGATGTCGGTCGGAGTTATATTTCTTTACCTGAGTTGAAGCAAGAAATTGCGACACTGGCGAAATATAAAATCAATGTGTTTCATTGGCACTTGACCGAGAATCAGGCATGGAGATTAGAGAGTAAGGTTTTCCCGGAACTCGTGGCAGATTCAAATATGACACGAATGCCGGGAAAATACTACACTCATGAAGAAGCAAAAGAACTTCAGGCGTTCTGTAAACAGAATCATGTAATGCTTATTCCGGAGATTGATATGCCGGGGCACAGTGCAGCTTTTGAGCGTGCTTTTGGCATGGATATGCAATCGGAAAAAGGAACTGAAATTCTTAAAAAACTTATTGCAGAGGTTTGCGACGTTTTGGACGAAGTGCCGTATCTGCATATAGGAACAGATGAAGTAAAATTCACCAATCCTGATTTTTGCGATGAAATGGTAGCATTTATCCGCGAAAAAGGGAAAAAAACAATCTCATGGAATCCGGGATGGAATTACAAAGCCGGTGAGGTTGATATGACACAAATGTGGAGTTACCGCGGGAAACCAACCCCTGGAATTCCGGCTATCGATAGTAAGTTTCACTATTTAAATCATTTTGATACTTTTGCAGATATTTACGGGCTTTACACGAGCCGTATCGGGAACGTATCTGAAGGATCAGACCAGATAGCAGGAACAATTCTTGCTTTATGGCATGACCGTTATATGGATAAAGAAGTAAATATGATTATCGAAAATCAGCTTTATCCGAATATGCTTGCAATAGCAGAAAGAGCCTGGCTCGGCGGAGGCTGGCAATATTATGACGAGTTTGGTACGAATATGATTGAAAATACCGAACCGTTCAACGCATTTAAAGATTTCGAATCCCGTATGCTTTGGCATAAAGATCAGAATTTCACCAATCTTCCTTTTGCTTATGTAAAACAAACAGACGCAGAATGGAATATTACGGATGCTTTTCCGAATGGAGGCGATTTGTCTAAATCTTTTGAACCTGAAACTGCAATTAAAGATTCGTACATATACGAAGATCAGCAATACAATGTAAATAAAGCAATCGGATCAGGAGTTTATTTACGTCACGTATGGGGCAATATGATCCCTACGTTTTATAAGGATCCGAAAGAAAACCACACTGCTTATGCATGGACGAATGTATATTCTCCTAAAAAGCAAACAGTAGGTTTATGGTTTGAAACACAGAACTACAGTAGATCCGAAATGGACTTAGCTCCACAACAAGGTAACTGGGACTATAAAGGCAGTAAAATCTGGATTAATAAGGATGAAGTGCAGCCTCCCGTATGGACGGCTACTCATACAACTAAATCCAATGAAGTGCCATTAGGTAACGAAAATATGGTTGGCAGAGATCCGATACCTGTTACATTAAATAAAGGATGGAACACAGTTTTAATTAAATTGCCAATTGGCAAATTCTCAATTCCTCAGGTTCGTCTGACTAAATGGATGTTCTCAGCAGCATTTGTAACGTTGGATGGCAAAGACCGGATTGATAATTTGATCTATTCAACCGAGAAGAAAAAATAACTTAATCGGATTATGCAGAATTTTTTTTGCATAATCCGATTTATTCGTATAAAATTTAAAATCTAATTGATATGAGAAAAATTGTATTGGCAGCATGCCTGACTATCGCTTTAAACTCTTTTGCTCAAAGAGATAATTATTCAACTTACTGGCATCAGCGTGCTACCTTATTTGAAACTCTTCCTATCAATAAAAAAGACATCGTTTTTGTAGGTAACAGTATCACCGATGGAGGTGAGTGGTTCGAATTTTTCAATAACCCACATGTAAAGAATCGCGGTATCAGTGGTGATCGTACAGTTGGAGTTCTTGATCGTCTGGATGCTATCGTATCAGGTCAACCTAAAAAGATTTTCCTTTTGATCGGTGTTAATGACCTGAATCATGGGACATCCATTGATTCAATTGCAACAAATATCGGGATGATTGTAGATGAAATTCAGGCGAAATCTCCGAAAACGAAAATATATCTTCAAAGTGTATTGCCTGTTTCAGATGAAAAGAAAATGTTTTCAGGACACACTTCTAAAGCAGGATCTATTGTTCCTTTGAATAAACTTATTCAGGAAATAGCAACAAACAAATCAGTTACTTATATTGATTTGTACTCGAAGTTTATTAATCCCGAAACGGGAAAAATGAATCTGAAATATACCAATGACGGATTACATTTATTAGGTGCAGGATATCAGAATTGGGCTGAAATCGTTAAACCTTATGTAAATAGCAAATGAAAAAGTTATTTACTCTTTTTCTGTTGTTAGTCACAGTAGCTGTGGCTTATGCTCAAAAGAAAGTAGCCTGTGTCGGTAATAGTGTCACTTATGGTTATCTGGTACCGGATAGAGAAGTGAATTGCTATCCGGCAAAATTGCAGAAGTTCCTGGGACAAGGTTATCAGGTAGGAAACTTCGGACATAGTGGAGCCACTTTATTGAATAAAGGGCATCGTCCATATATGAGTTTGCCTGAATTTAAACAAGCTCTGGCATTTAATCCGGATATTGTCATTATTCATTTAGGATTGAATGATACAGATCCACGCAATTGGGCTAATTACCGTGAAGAGTTTATGCCTGATTACAGTGCTTTGATTGATTCATTCAAAGCAGTAAATCCGAAGGCTGAATTTTTCGTTGCGAGAATGTCTCCAATATTCCATTGGCACCCTCGTTTTCAGTCAGGAACAAGAGACTGGTACTGGCAAATCCAGAAAGCTATCGAGCAAGTTGCAAAAAATAATAATGCAACATTAATCGATTTTCAGGAACCCCTTTACGATAAGCCTCATTTGATGCCTGATGCCCTTCATCCCGATGCTGAAGGGGCTGAACTATTAGCTGAATGTGTATATGGAGCCATTACAGGAATTTATGGCGGACTTCAAATGCCGGCAATATATTCTGATAATATGATTTTGCAGCGTCGTGAAAACCTTCTCATAAAAGGAAAGGCTAATGCAAATGAAAAAGTTCAGGTGCAGATTGGAAAGCAAAAGAAATCAACCGTAGCAGGTAAAGATGGTAACTGGTCTGTTGAATTGGAGCCGATGGAAGCGGGTGGACCTTACACTTTATCTGTTTCAGCACCTTCTAAGAAACTTTCTTTTAGCAATGTGCTGATCGGTGAGGTCTGGTTATGTTCAGGTCAGTCAAATATGAGATGGCGTGTAAATCAGGCTGTAGAAAAAGATGAACTAACTAAACATGCAGCTTCTCATCCGCAGATTCGTATTTTTGACATGCAACCTCGCTGGGAAACTTATGCTGTAGAATGGGATTCCACGGTATTGGATGATTTGAATAATTTGAAATATTTCAAAGAAGATGGATGGTTGGTTGCAGACTCCAATAGCGTACAGCTAACTTCTGCTATTGGATATTCATTTGCCAAAGCCTTAAGTGATTCTTTGAATGTGCCAGTTGGAATTATACATAATGCAGTTGGTGGTTCGCCTATCGAATCATGGATTGACCGTACAACACTTGAATTTGCTCTACCTCGTATCCTTTATAACTGGAAGCAGAATGATCATATTCAGGATTGGGTAAGAGGTCGTGCTGCCTTAAATATTAAGAAAGCGAAGAATCCGCTTCAGAGACATCCGTATGAACCGGTTTATTTATATGAATCCGGTATTAAACCATTGCAGTCGTTTCCAATTAAGGGCGTGTTGTGGTATCAGGGTGAATCAAATGCGAATAATACAGAGTTGCATGAAATTTTATTTCCTCTGCTGATTGACAGTTGGAGAGGTAACTGGGGTAAAGAACTTCCGTTTTATTATGTTCAGCTTTCAAGTTTGAATCGTCCGAGCTGGCCTTTATTCCGCGATAGCCAACGTCGTTTGCTACAAGCCCGTCCACATTTAGGAATGGTTGTTTCATCCGATAGAGGTGATTCTCTTGATGTGCATCCGAGACAGAAAATGGTAATTGGAGAGCGTATGGCAAATCTTGCGTTGTTTGATACTTACAATAAAGCAGTAATACCTTCCGGACCTTTGTATTCAGATGTAGTATTAAAAAAAGATCATGCTTTGATTTCTTTTGACTATGCCGAAGGATTGGGAACATCAGACGGAAAAGCTCCGGTATGTTTTGAAATTGCGGATGAATCAGGGGTTTATTATCCTGCAGAAGCTGTGATAATCAACGACCAGGTAAAAGTCTGGAATAATAAAGTGAGAAATCCGAAGTACGTTCGTTACGGCTGGCAACCTTTTACCCGAGCTAATCTGGTAAATAAAGCCGGATATCCTGCGTCAACTTTTCAAACTTCACCACTTCAATAACTGAAAGGATGAGAAAAATATTAATATTGGCTTTAGCTGCATGCACAGTTGCATGTACGACTACAACTAAAGATAAAGATCTGGAGCAAGTTGATCAGGTAACACTGTTAAGTGCTCTTCCGATAGGAAATAACGATTCGGTAAAAGGTGTTTCTGCACCTTTTGCCGGATTTGTAAACGACCAGGTATTTGTAGCGGGAGGTTGTAATTTCCCGACTACTCCTGCGTCTCAGGGAGGTAAGAAAGAATATTATAAATCAATTTATACCTATAATCCGGAAACAGAAGCTTGGGATTTGATCGGAGAACTGCCTCGTGGTCTTGGTTACGGTGCTTCTGTCGTTTATGAAGGAGAGTGGATCTGTTTAGGAGGCAATAATAACGAAGGCTCTTTCAATACAGTCTACTCAGTAACATTTACCGATTCTTTACGAATTGACACCTTGGTTTCTCTACCGGTGGCTATGGATAATTTTGCGGCTACGGTAAGCGGAAGTCGCATTTATGCAGCAGGAGGTAATGTAAACGGACGTATCGGGAACAAGCTGTATGCATTGGATCTGAATAAGCGCGATGCATGGAATGAATTGGCAGACTTCCCGGGAGCAGGCAGAATCCAGCCACAACTATTACCGTCGAAGGATGGTAAAATACTGATATTAGGAGGTTTTCAGGCAGGTAACGAAAGTGTAGAGCCCGTATTGCCTGATACTGTTTATCAATATGATCCGATTGCAAACAAATGGGATATGTTGACTACACTTCCAAATTCAACTACTGAGGATAAACCTTTAGCAATGGTTGGAGGATTTAGTGTTGCTATGAATGATTCCATTCTATTGATAGGTGGCGGTGTAAACCGAACTAAATTTATTGATGCTTTAGACGTGAATCGTCAGATAGCTTTAGCTAAGCAAGAAAATAAGACTATTTTGATAGACTCGCTTATAGATAATAAAGCGAACTATTTGTTGCATCCGGTTGAATGGTATCAGTTTAATCCCGATATCTATGCATATAATCTGAATGATAATCAATGGTATCTTCTCGGAACATTTCCGCAGGCAGCGAGAGCCGGAGCCGGAGCTGTGACAGATGGGACTTCACTGTATATTATCGGCGGAGAATTGAAACCGGGTATCCGTACAGATGAAGTTAATCAGATAGCATTCTAATAAATCTATTTTAGTCTAAAAATGAAAAACAAATTATTCATTTCAGCTTTGTTGGGTATACTTTTATATTTACCTGCCAAAGCTGAAGTAAAGCTCTCATCTCTTCTTTCAGACCATATGGTTTTGAAAAGAAATAGTGTAGTATCCTTATGGGGAGAAGGTGAACCTAATAAAAAAGTGCGCATCTCTCCGTCCTGGACTAAGAAAACTTTTTCTGTATTAGTTGATACGAATGGAAAATGGATAGCAGATATTCCCACAACAGAAGCCGGAGGTCCTTATTCTATAAGCTTTGAGCAAGGCAATCGAATCACGATTAATGATGTTCTGTTAGGTGAAGTGTGGTTATGCTCCGGACAATCTAATATGGAAATGCCGGTTAAAGGATTTTCCAGCCAACCTGTTGAAGGCTCTTTTGATCATATCTTAAATGCTGACAGTGAAATACCGGTACGACTTTTTAAGATGGAAAAGCGTCCGTCACTTTTACCATCAGATAGTATTTTTGCGAGTTGGCAGACATTATCTCCCCAATCAGTAGCCGATTTTAGTGCTGTGGGATATTTTTTTGCAATGCAACTTTACCGTTCGCTTCATATACCGATTGGTATGATTCAGTCTGCATGGTCAGCTTCTAATATCCAAACATGGATTAGCGAGGACTATTTAAAGGCTATTCCTTCTGTTGATTTAACTCATTTGCAAAAAGAGAATGTCAATGATATATCAACAGTATATCATAAAGGAGCGCTTTTGTATAATGGTATGATTCATCCACTTCGCAATTATGCTATAAATGGGGTAATCTGGTATCAGGGTGAGTCAAATACGTATAATCCTGAGGAGTATATACAATTATCAGCATCCTGGATGAAAAACTGGAGAGAATTATTCCATACTCCCGAACTACCTTTTTATATTACCCAGATTGCTCCTTTCAACACAACACGAGAAGCGTTAATCAGTTGGCCACAATTCAGAGATGCACAATGGAAAATCAAATCATCGGACTCCCATTGTGAGATGATCCTGACTTCTGATATCGGACATTCCACATGTATCCATCCTCCGAAAAAGAAAGAAGTAGGAGAGCGATTGGCTGCTTCGGCGTTAGCCAATACATATGGTGTCAGAGGGCTACCCAAATCATATCCCTCTATTCAGAAATGGGAGAAGAAGGGGAATAAATATATCATTTACTTTGATGCGGCTGATAGTGGGCTGATACCTGAATTTAGCAGAGTCGAAGGTTTGGAATTCTTAACTCAATCGGGCGAATTAATGCCTGCGAACAGTTTTATTCCGCGCTCTAAGAATTGTATTGAGGTGTGGAATGACAGTTTAACAAATCCCAAAGAAATACGTTATCTATATAAGAACTTTCAGAAGGGCAATCTGAAAACAACATTAGGGCTTCCGGTTGCTCCGTTTAGAGTAATAATCGAATAAATAAAAATTGTATGATACCAATAGATCTGACACAATCGAACTACGGCGATGTCCGTAAAATCAAATATGATTTAGCAGTCTTACCCTGGGGAGCTACTGAACCACATAATCTGCATTTGAGTTATACAACGGACTGTTTATTATCACAGGCTGTAGCAATTGATGCGGCTAAAAGAGCCTATGAAAAAGGAGTAAATGTCATGGTTCTCCCTTCAATTCCTCTTGGCGCGCAGAACCCGGGTCAGAGAGACGAGCCTTTTTGTATTCATACTCGTTATGAAACGCAGAAGATGGTTTTGACAGATATCGTTGCTTCCCTTTATCATCAGGGAATGCGTAAACTTGTGATCGTAAACGGTCACGGGGGGAATTCATTTAAACCAATGATTCGAGATCTAGCAGTAGATTATCCCGATTTTATTATAGCTGTAACTGATTGGTTTGCTATTGTACCGCAGGTGGGCTATTTTGAGAATAAAGATGATCATGCCGGAGAGTTGGAGACTTCCGCAATGTTGTATTACTATCCTGAGATAACAGACCTGTCAAAAGCAGGAGAAGGCAAAGGAATTCCTTTCAAAGTGAAATCTTTGACAGATGGTACAGCATGGGCTCCCCGAATCTGGACAAAAGCGACAAAAGACACCGGTATCGGGAATCCGGCTTTAGCTACAGCTGAGAAAGGAGAAAAGTATGTTCAAGAGGTTGTGCGTCGAATCTCAAATCTTTTTGTAGAATTGGTGCAAACTCCTTTATATTGATTGGTTCGGCTTGGGTCTGAATATAGATAAATCATACAAAAAAAAGCACGGTTGCCGTAATTTGCAGTCGTGCTTTTTTTTGTATGATTATCATCTGAACAGAGTTTTGGCTTTTGTTGTAAGAAGCATTAATAGAAAGTTAGATTTCAAAAAATGATAGAATAAAACCATCTTCTCTTAAGTTGTTTGTGATTGTCTCAGGACATTTATCTATTAAAACCTTATTAATTGAAGTTATTGGCAGTATTCCTTCGGTTGGTTCACTTAATAAAACTGTATTATGGGATAGAATGGATAAATTCTGATCTTCTTCTGAGGTGAATGAGTATTTTAATGAAGGCCCTGGAATGAGACTTATAATTTATCAATTTTGTATGTATATAAATAGCTATCTTCGGTTACCGGGCTGTATCCGATAATTTTATTTTCCTCAGGACTCCATAATATATTACTGATTGGACGCTCCAAATCAATAAGATGAATTAGATCACCATTTTTATTATAAACTTCCAGAGTTGAATTTTGAGAATACAAATTATCTTCTAAACAGTTTTGCATTAATGCAAAATAGTAGTTTTCTGTGCTAAGAACATCGGTGTAATAAATATGTCTGTTTTGAGTATCTGCATTTTTTATACCTTGTTTGATCTCACTTCCGAATGTTTGCTCAATCTGAAATTTTTCATTTTGAATAGAATATATCTGAATCGTATTGATGGATTCAAAACCGACAATCAATCTTTCATTGTCATAATTGAAAGTTGAATAATATAGGGATGCATTTTCTTCGGTTTTATCACTTATCTCTAATTCATCCATAATGATTGATTCTTTCAAATCGAGTAAATGGCAAAATACAGATTTTGGTGTAAATGAAACTCCTATGTATTTAGACTCATCTAACTGAAACAATCGCGAATAGAGTGTCGGATTATCTGTTTCAGGAAATTTATAGCAATATTGTTCTTTAAGGAGTGAATCCGCTGCTGAAAATGCTACAAACTTATTCTGTCTTTCTTCATACAGAGCTATTTCTTGATCGTTTCGTAACTTACATATACCAGGAAAGTTAAACTCATCAGGGCCATTACCCATTATATCGTAAGAGTATAGTTGTTGATTATTATTTAAATCATAAACTAGAAGAGACGGTTTTTGCCGTGGATCATATACGTATAAATTCTTTTTATCAATAGCCCATCGAAATGGATTAAATACGATTTTGATATGTAAAGAGTCTGTTTCAACTTTTGAGATTTTGATTTCTTGCTTTTCAATGGTCTTTTTAGCGGGGGTACACGAAAAAGCAATCATAACTGATAAAAATATTAAAAGAATGATTGAAGTATATTTCATGATTGTTTTGGTTAATGCGTTTATTTATAGCGTTTATTTTTGCAAATCTAACATTTTATTGCGAAGTGATTATCTATATGTGATTCTTTTTTAATAAATATTTATTTGAATGAATGGATTGTTGTCTGATAAGGTGAGATTATTATAAAATTAGTATTTCTGTATGGCAATTCAATCAATTGCCATACTAATTGCCATATGAATTGCAATATTGCAAGTTGTTGATAGATAGTATGATAATAGCATTTATTTTGTTTATTGCAATATGGCAATTGAAAATGCAGATTTACAGGTATACTTTTTTTTCGAGTGACAATTGGTGACAATTGAGTGACAATTGAAACAGGGTAATTGTCACACTTAGTATTCTGATAGATAGTTGATTATATGACGTGTGGCAATTGTGGCAATTCAAAACACAAAACTCCGGATAGAGATACACCGTATGTTTCAAAAGATATACCGTATCTTTTGAAAGATATACTGTGCTCTTTTGGGAAAACAAACGTATTTGCAGCTAAAAACAAAGGCATTTCGTAATCAAAACAAAGGCATTTGTTCAGAATGAAATACGTTTGTTTTTTCAGAATTCCTATAGTCTTGAATTTTGGTACGTATGTAAATAAATTTAGATACGTATGTAAAATTATTTTGAAGTGCCCCCCAAAAGTTGGACCAACTCCAACAGTATGAAAAAGGAAAATAAGTATAGAAAGTGGAGAATAGAAGAAAAAGAGTCGATAATAAAATCAATTTTATCTGGTAGCACAGGTGTTCGAACAGTAGCCAGAGAGAAAAATATATCATCAACTCTGATTTATGTATGGATTGAAAAGTATAATAATAGAGGTGTTTCTGGTCTAAATCGTCAGATCTCATTGTTTGATAATTCTTTTAAGAAACATGTAATATTAGATCATTTCGAAAATGGATTATCTTTGCGGAGTACTGCAAAAAAATACAATATAACACCATCAACCTTGCGCAGTTGGTTTCATAAATATGAAAAAATGGGCATAACTGCATTTGCTGATGATTCAGATCATAATATAGTAATGAAGATATCTAACGAAAGAGATAAAGAGTCCAAAGATCAAACCAGCTTTTGTGATTTAACAAAACAAGAAAGAGAGGAGTTAGAATATCTTAGAGCAGAGAACGCTTATCTAAAAAAGCTTCAAGCCTTAGTTCAGGAAAAACAATTGAAACAATCAAAGGGAAAGTAAGAATCATTGATGAACTAAGGCATTCCTTTAATCTTAAAGTTCTTTTAAAGATCGCCTCTTTGGCCAAGAGTACATTCTTTTATCACCTAAAAGGATTATCAGATCCGATTAAGCGCCTGGAAGAAAAAGCGGTAATTCGGCATCTATTCAATCTTAACAAAGGACGATATGGGTATAGACGCATTACTATAGAAATGAGAAAACAAGGTTATATTATCAATCACAAGACAGTTGTTAAGTTCCTGGAAGAATTGGGATTAAAGTGTATGGTTAGAATGAAGAAATACAGATCCTTTAAAGGAGACATTGGAAAGACGGCACCAAACCTACTTCAACGGAACTTTAAGACAGAGCAACCAAAGCAGAAGCTTGCAACGGATATTACTGAGTTTTCACTATTTGGACAGAAGCTTTATTTATCTCCAATTATAGATTTATTTAATGGAGAAATTATCAGCTATCATACAACGGATAGGCCTGTTTTTGAATTAGTTGACACTATGCTAAATAGAGTATTACCTCTAATTCCTGAAGGAAAAGGAATAATACTACACTCGGATCAAGGTTGGCATTACAGAATGAAGCAATACCGCCATAAATTGGAAGATAATGGAATTCTGCAAAGCATGTCAAGAAAAGGGAACTGTTTAGATAACGCTGTAATAGAGAACTTTTTTGGAATATTAAAAACAGAATTATTATATCTGCAAAAATTTGAGAGTATGGAGCATTTTAAACAAGAGCTTCATGATTATATTTACTATTATAATAATCATAGAATTAAATCTAAATTGAATGGTTTATCTCCTGTTGAATTTAGAAAACAATTTTATTTGAAATCAGCTTAATAAGTAATAGTCCAACTTTTGGGGGGCAGTTCATTTA
>DKPO01000016.1:130409-318457 GCA_002471225.1 Porphyromonadaceae bacterium UBA7332 | reverse complement strand
ATTTTTTTAGTCTGGGAAAGTGAGATAAGCATGCAAAGATACAGATCTGATTTAAAAGCGAGAGAACAAAATACGCTTTCTATTGTTGTTAAACGGACATAGGGCTATTATACATCAATAGATTCAAATAAGTAATAAATTGATAATTTTTCAAGAAAGAATAGAATTTATCTTTTAGCTTTGCACCCACTAAACTAAAATTATATAACCAAATTTAAAACACAATTCTTATGAAAAGAGGGATTTTCACAGCATTGTTTGCACTAATTTGCACCTTGACCTTTGCGCAAGTTTCGTTTAATGTAAAAGCCGGATTAAATTTAAGCAGCTATATCGGCGAAAATTCAGAAAATTCTGAATTCAAACCAGGCGCTCGTATCGGATTAGGTATGGAGTATCAGTTTACGGATCTAATCTCTTTACAGCCATCTTTATTCTTTTCACAAAAAGGAGCTAAATATGACAGCGACTATGATGGATCTTTTTTTGATGCAAATGCAGGAGTAAAGATTAATCAGTTGTATCTTGAGTTGCCGGTGAATGTTCAGTTTCGTTTTAATGTAAGTGACAATACCAATATCTTAATTGCAACAGGACCTTATTTTGCTTGCGGTGTAGGAGGTAAAACGAAGTTTGATGGCAGTGCTTCTATTGGAGGCATTAATATGAACGGAAAAGATAAAATTGATACTTTCGGTGATAATGGTATGGATTTTAATCGTTTTGATGCAGGATGGAATATTGGAGTAGGAGCTGAGTTTGGTCAGTTTCTTGTAGGGCTGGATACTCAATTGGGTTTTGCTAAGATCTATGAAGGTGATGCTCCTCATAATGCGAATATTGCATTTACTGTAGGATACAAATTCTAAAATGACTCTTTTAAAATAACGAGAATCCTCTGCTCCGAATTCTTAGAGAATAGGAACAGAGGATTTTTTATGTTTAGGCATATTGCTAAATTCAGATAGATTAGCTGTCTCACTGATTTTTCTTTTCTTTTTTGCATACCCCGCAAGTTCCTTCTGCAGAAATCATGAAGCATGCTCCGATCAAACCAAGGCTGAAGGCAAGAGTTATAATATCCATAGGGTTACTGGTCGTGAAACTCTTTAGCTGTACTAAGAATATGATAACAAAAACAAGTAGCGCAGCTAATAATCCACTAAGGCGGGTCATAATATTGGTAATGAAGCTAATTCCTGCTGCTCCCCAACAAGCCCCGATGAAGTAAACCCAGAACATAGGAAATGGTAAAAAGGACGGAACCATTTTAGCATCGCCATCTGCAAATTTAAAATGAACAAAAGCCAGAAATAGAAAACCGATTCCGACCAATATTCGACCAATGTGAGATAGTGCTTTCATTTTTTATTGATTTATATGTTATTGAATAACACATGGTCGGGAGTATTCGTTTAATCCGCTCTGAATTATTTGATCGTATTAACTGAACATTAAAAAGTCAGGCAAATGGTTGTTCCCTGATTCAGTTCTGAGTGGATTACGTATTCTATATGATTGTTTTCGCAGATTTGTAACGCTATAGATAATCCGATTCCGCTTCCGGTGATTCGGTTGGAATTCTCAGCACGATAAAAAGGTTTGTGTATATTGCCCAGGTCCTTGGGAGGAATACCGATTCCTTTGTCTGCAATTGAAATCCGTAAACGGGATTCAGATTTAGAAAGTGTAATTTCCACAGGTTTGTTTATCGAATATTTGACTGCATTTTCGATAAAATTAAAAAATGCAATCATCATTTCGGATCTCTGTTTCTGTACAGATAATAAATAGGAATCCTCAGGACTGATATTTAAATTGAGATGGAAGACAGCATTTGGATATCGTTCTTGTACACGAACTAATATTTCGGGAATAATCTCATCAATGCGTATCGGCGAAACAGGATCATTCTCTTTTTTTACAGATGATATAGCTATAAGTGTAGATAGAATATTCTCCAGATCATTGATCTGTAGTATCAATTTATCAGATAGTATCTTATACTCTTCAGGACTTCTGTCTTTTAAGCAAAATACCTCTAAATTCCCCATCATAGAAGCAAGCGGAGTTTTAAATTCATGAGAAACATAGTTGATAAAGTTTTTCTGCAGATTAAAACTCTTGGATAGCTTATTTAATAGAGAGTTAAACGTCCGAATCAGGTCTTCAAGCTCATCTTTCGTTCCGGGTGATTTGATTTGTGTATCGAGGTTTTCGGTCGTAATTTTGTTGACTTCATCAATAACCTGACGTATCGGTTTATAAGCGGAGTAGGCTATTAATTTATTAATAATGATTACGCTTGAAATACCAATAATTAATCCTCCTGAAAGAATCCAGAACAGAAGATAAGACTGGCTTAATACACTGTCTTTCTTTTCTCTTGATACGACTATGAACTCACCCTGATTATCGCTGTAAGTCATTGCGTAGCAAAAGTATTTGTTGTCTGAAAACTCCATAGATCCTTTTACGCGGATTTCATCTAATAGTGAGGCAGGCAGAAGATCATAAGTATAGCCATAAGCAACCTCATTTTTTTCATTGTAAAGCTGATAGAAGAGGTTGTTTACATTTTTGTAAAATTGCTTCTTGACTTTATCAAATTCAATTGTGTTGAGTTCATCTTCTTCGAGATAAAAAAAAGCAGTGATAGGTGCTGTCTTTTTCATAGAAGTATAAACGGACTTCAATGTATAATTGTAGAATACGATATACGTCACTCCCGAGATTATAGTGAATACGATGGCAAAAACAAGAGAGCTGTACAGCGATAAACGTGTTTGAAGTTTCATATTTCTTATTGTTATGAGCGAAGGATATAACCTCGTCCTTTTACGGTTTCGATATATTTTTTCTTTTCTGAGTCAATTTTGTTTCGTAAATAAGAAATATATACATCCACAATATTCGTATGTGTCGTGTGGTTTATTCCCCATACAGAATTAAGTAGCTGTGATCTGCTTAATACCTTATTCTGATTTTCCATAAAAATTTTCAGAAGCATAAATTCCTGATGAGTCAGACTTATGACCTCTTCTCCGCGTTTTACAATGTGCCGTCCGATATCTATACTTAAATCATCACAAATAAGTAGCTGATGATCTAAATCCATATCTTTATTGTAGATTTTTTGTCTTCGGAGTAAAGCATTTATGCGTGAGACTAATTCGGCAAAATGGAAGGGTTTGGATAAATAATCATCCGCCCCCATATCTAAAGCCTTAATTTTATCTTCTGTTTGCCCTAAAGCACTAAGCACAAGAATAGGAGTATGTAATTTTTTGAATCGTGCATATTGAAGAATTTCATATCCGTCCATATCGGGAAGCATGATATCAAGCAATATAAGATCCGGCTGGCAGATCGTTATTTGTTCGCGCGCATCAGTTCCGTTCTCGGCAAGAGAAACCGAAAATCCACTTTCTTCTAATCCTTTTATAAGAAATTCGCTGATGCGTCTGTTATCTTCAATAATTAAAATGTCCATTTTCAATAAATTACTATTACCGGTTATTTTTGCGAATATAACCGATCATTTTTATATGCCCAATAAAATAGTTGTGGTGTTACGGTAAAAGATAATAACATACAGATCAGGATGCCTCCGACAATCATAATAGCCAAAGGTTTTTGAACCTCAGAACCCATACCCGATGATAGTGCAGCAGGTAACAGCCCCATAGATCCCATCAATGCAATCATTAATACCGGCCTGATTCTTTGCTGTACTGCATTTCTGATTGCTTTCTCCAGATTTCGGGTCAGCATCAGTCCGTGTTTCATATTCGAAATCAATAGAATACTGTCAATCGATACGATCCCGAATAAAATAATAAATCCGATACCTGCCGAAATGCCAAATACAGTGTCGGTAATCCAGAGAGAGATAAAACCTCCGATAAAGGCATAGGTCATTGTTACCGCAGAGATTACCGTGTCTTTGATATTTCCGAAATTAAGATATAATAAAAACAGGATCAGGATGAGTGCAACAGGTACAATAAGGAGCAATCTCTGTGTTGCCCGTTGCTGACTTTCAAACTCTCCACTCCAGATCATTTTATTTTCGGGATTGAGTTGTACGTTTTCGGCTACCATTTTCTGAGCTTCTCTGATTGCAGAGCCTAAGTCACGATCCCGAATACTGAATCCGATACCTACATATCTGCTGTTTCCATCTCTGTAAATAAAAGCAGGTCCTGATTTGAATGAAATATCGGCGATTTCTTTCAGCGGTACCTGTTTTTCATCCATGGTAGGGATCTGTATGTTGCCGATTTTTTCTTCATCGTTACGGAATTGTTCATCATAGCGCACCACAATGTCGAAAACCCGCTCCCCTTCATAGAACCCTGATGCAGCTTTTCCTCCGATGGCCATTTCTATGACAGCCTGAGCGTCTGCTTTTGAGACGGCATAATGAGCCATTTTATCCTCCCGGAGCTGAATCTGTAATTCGGGTAGTCCGATACTTCGGAATATATTGACATCTTCGATACCTTGTATGTTTTTAATAGATCCGGCAGTCTGTTCGGCTAAATCTTCGAGCTGATAAAGATCATCCCCGAATATTTTGATAACTAATGCACTTTTCACTCCGGCTACATATTCTTCAACATTATCCTGAATGGGTTGACTGAATGCCAGGTTCATTCCCGGGTAAAGACACAAAGAATCTTGTATTTCGGCAATAAGCTCTTCTTTATTTATGTTACGTTTCCAATGAGATTCGGGCTTTAACTCCGTATGAAATTCAATATTAAAGAATCCCGTGGCATCTGTTCCGTCATTTGGTCTGCCGGTCTGTGTCAATATAAACTCGACTTCATCAAAGTTCATTAGCTTTTGTTTCATCTCTTTGGTCAGACTGACTGATTGGTCGAGACTGATACTATTTGGCAAAGTAGCACGAATATAAATAGCACCTTCATTCATACTGGGTATGAATTCGGTTCCCCAGAAAGAAAATCTAACCAATGAAAGAACTAAAAGTATAGCAAAGCCAATCAGAGTCTGTTTTCTGTATTTGTTGCTAAAGCAAAAACATTGCTCTATACTTTTGATCAAGGCACGACTGATAAAATTACTTCTTTCTTTAATTTCTTTATTCAAAAGGACCTTACACATCACCGGAACGTATGTGAGTGAAAGGATCAATGATCCGAGTAAAGCATACCCTAAGGTAAATGCCAGTGGAGAGAACATCTTTCCTTCAACTTTCTGAAATGAAAAAATAGGAGAGAGAGCTACCATTAATATCAGCTGAGCAAAGAAAATATGTGCAGCTACACTTCCTGCACTTTGTTTGATAATCCCGTTTTTGGATATCCGTGAGAATTTATGACCTAAGCGGGCTGATTTTTCCGCCATAGCTACATATACGATTTCAACAATGACTAAGGTTCCTTCTAACAGTAGTCCGAAGTCCAGTGCTCCCATTGAAATGAGATTAGCCGGCAGTCCCTGAATACGCAGCATGATAATGGCAAACAAAAATGAAAGCGGGATCACGGTCGCAACGATGAGTGTGGTGCGCCAGTTGAACAGAAAAAGGAAAACAATAATAGCTACAAGAACGATTCCTTCCAGCATATTCTTAATAACCGTTTGAATGGTTGTATTGACCAGTTTACTGCGGTCCATGAACGGAACAATGCGAATATCTTCAGGAAGAATCCGGTCATTCAGATCTTCAATTTTGTCTTTAATCCGCTCAATTACCTCTGTAGGGTTCTCTCCTCTCAGCATGATTACGATGCCCTGAACGACATCATCTTTCTCATTCAATCCTACCTGTCCCTGCCGGGGTTTAGCAGCTACTTCGACTGATGCAACTTGTCTGACACGGATAGGATTGTTGCCTTTTACCTCAATAAGCGTGTTTTCGATGTCTTCAATACTCTCAAGCAAACCTAAACCACGTACAACGAAAGCCTGATTACCTTTACGAATGATATCGCCTCCGACATTGACGTTGCTGCCGGCAATCGCATCGAATACCTGCAGAGGAGTTATTCCGTAGTTTTCAAGTTCGAATGGATTTACATTGATTTCGTAGATTTTTTCTTCACCACCGAAACTGGCTACTGTAGCAACACCCGGTATGCTTAGCAACTCACGTTGTACAACCCAGTCGTTGATTGCAGAAACTTCACTGACCGGTAAATCACTTTCAAGGATATAACGGAATATTTCACCTGTAGCACCTGAAGGAGGCTCTATAGACAATTCTGCTCCTTCGGGAAGAGATATACTTTGTACTCTGTTTGAGGCATATTGCTGCGCATAGAAGTCATCAACTCCGTCTTCAAACAGGATATTGATAACAGTCAATCCGAAAAGCGAGGTAGATCTTACGTCTGTTTTGCGGGGAATAGTATTTAACTGCTGTACAATAGGCAATGTCAGAAATTTCTCAACCTCTTCGGCACTTCTTCCCGGCCATTGAGCAATGACTTTTACACGCGTGTTTGTAACATCCGGATAAGCTTCTATCGGTGTATGAATATAGGCGTAGATCCCTGCAATAAGAAGTATAGCAGTAAGAAATAATACGAACAAATGGTTTTTGAGGGATACTGCGATTATTTTTTCTACAAGTTTGTGCATATTATATCTCTTTTAATCCCGAATAAATAAGTAACTGATGTTTGATCACGACTTCCTCTCCCTGATTTAGGCCTTCGGAAAGATATGCCTGTTTATGGTTCTGGCTTGCTGGTGTGACTTCACGAATAGATAATGCTTCTTCGTTCTTAACAACTACAAAGTATTTGTTGTCATCAAATATCAGCGCATCGGATGGTACAGATACATAGTTTTCAGTCATTTCTTGCTGTACTTTTACAATAACAGACATTTCAGGTTTTAATTTTAAATCGGGGTTGTCTAAAATAATCCTTGCTTTCAGAGATTTGTCTTCGGAATCGAATACTTGTGCTAAGTGACTTATTTTCCCATGAAAAACCTGATCAGGGTAAGCGACAGATGTGATTTCAACAGAAGTTCCTTCTGAGATATTTGCTATATTACTTGTATATACATTTGCCATTACCCATACCTGGTCTAAATTGGCTATAGAGAATAATGGTGCACCTTCAGTAGTTACGGTGCTTCCTCCTGATGCGCTTTTAGCGATGATATATCCCCCGGTCGGGGCTTTTATAGAGAACACACCATTCTCTAAACTTGACCCGTAAACACTCATATCGGCATCTATACGAGCAAGTGAGGCCTGTAATTGTCTGACTTTATTTTGAGATTCGATTAATTCTTTTTCCGAGATGATTTGGTCGTTATACATACTTTCAGCAGTTTTTAAATCCCGCTGTGCTAAAGTAAATTCTCCATGCAATGAGATTTGTTCGGCCTGAAGAGCGCTAAGCTCATTACTTTTAAAGTCTAACAAGACCTGATCTTTCGAGACCTTTTCGCCTAAAACGAAGTAAGTTTTGGTTACGACTCCGTTTGAAAGCGGAAGATAATGAATCGTTCTGTCAGGATCAGTAGTTACCTTGCCGGTTAAGAGTATCTCTTTTGAGCTTGTTTTTACTTTTGCCGTAGTAGTGTAAATCTTTCGGGATGCTTTCTCCTGAGCTTCTTGCGATTTATCAGGATGTTCTGTACATGAGCTCACAATTATTGTGAGCAATGCGGTAAAAAATAAGTAGGTATGTTTCATTGTGCATTATTAATTAAATCGTGACCTATCCGATATTGAAGTTCTTCGAAACTTTCTCCGATATCTTTTTTGGCTTCAGCCCATGCTTCGGAGTTGCTTCTGTACACATCCATGAAATCAAGAAATTCAATCATGCTGATATTTCTTTCACTCATGTTTTTCAGATAATTCTGAAACATGACTTTCATTTCCTGAATTAAAAGTTGATGTTGATCCTGGAAATAGAAATCATAGCTTTTCTGATAATTGGTGAAGGATTCGGTGACTTCGTTGGTAATATTTATTTCTTGTTGTCTGACATGAAGCTTGTTTTGCTCAATGGCATATTGCATTGTCTTTATATTACCTTTATTCCGGTTAAATATTGGAAGGTCCATGCCTATTCCTACTCCCGTGAAGTCTTTCCAGACTCCTCCCGCACGATCATAATTCAGGCTGACCGTTAAGTCAGGGATCCGTTGTGCTTTTTCATACCTCAGATTTTTAGCGTAATATTCGAGGTTTAGTTTTTTCAGACTCATATCCGGTCTTGACGATAATGCTTGATCAATGAGATTTTCGGCTAGTAAATTCGCGGGTTTAGGATAGCTGTCGGGGCTAGAATCAATATGTATTCTTACAGGAGACTCTATAGCTAATAATGATTTAATTTGCTTTTCCAGCGAGATGATTGTTTTCTCGAGCTTAACAGCTTCGTTATCTATTTCAAATTGTGAAGCTTTGAGGCGGAGAACTTCTCTGGAAGCAATATTTCCGTTTATAGCCTGACTTTCATAAGCACGGATTAGTTTTTCCAGAGCCGTTTTCTGTTCTGAAAGTATCTCTGTTAGTGATTCGGTATATGAATAATTCAGGATGATATTCCGGAATTCATATTTTAAACTGCGTAGTAGTTCTTCAAACTGGCAGATCGCTATTTCTTTTGAAACCTTTTCGACTTCAACCAACTTACTTCTTTTGCGGGCTAAAGAAATCATTTGGCTTAGTTCTACTGAAAATTCGATATTATTACCTGATTTACCGAATAGGGGAGGTATAACATTCTTTTCCCCATTTCTCTGAGCTGAGGTACTCCAGAAACTAATGTTGCTGACTGATAAATTAGGATTTTCCCAAACTTTGGCTTGTGCAATGGCTGCATCTGCCATTGAAATCTGATATGCTTCAGCCAGTATTTCAAGATTACGTTCGATAAATAAGACTTCTAGCTCCTTAGAGGAAAGCTTAATGACCTCTCCGGCAAGAGAGGTCATTAAGCCTGGTGAAGAATAAAGAACGACTAATAACAGAATAATTCTTTTCATGACTTTTTATTTTGCCACAAAAGTATATTCGTGTTATTAGTCGTTCCTTAGACTAACATTAGAAGTAGATTAGAATGTCTGAAAAGCTGATTTTAGCTGTATTTATGGTTAATCACAGCTGTGCAGACAATCATAGTCGGCTGATTCCATTTCTATTGTAACGTGTACGATATGATATTTCTCACTGATTGCAATGATCCTGGATTTAATAGATCGTTTGTCTTTGCTCTCTGTGACTATATGTAATGTCATGATATGTGATTCGCCATCTAAAGACCAGATATGCAGATCGTGTATAGACTCGACTTCGGGTATTTGTTTGATCTCATTTTCCAGAGCTTCAGTGTCTACACTGTCCGGAATAGCTTGTAAAAGGACTTTGAATGTTTCACGGATATTCTTATAAACATTGCTCATTACCCATATACTGATAGCTATGGATAATAACGGGTCCAGAATAGGTAGATCAACGAACATCATAGTGATACTGACAATAAGAACAGCTACCCATCCTAATACATCTTCCATGATATGAAGAAAGACAGCTTTTTCATTTAATGACGTTCCCTTTTTGAGTCTGAAGGCGGCACTTCCGTTAATGATGATTCCGAAAATAGCAAGCCATAACATCCCTTTTGCGTCAACACTTTCCGGTGCAGAGATACGCTTGATTGCTTCAATCAGTACATAAACAGAGCTAACACTCAATACACCGGATAAAAAGATAGATCCAAGTAATGAAAATCGCTTGTATCCGTATGAGTATTTATTGTCTCGCCCTTTTTTTGCTTTTTTCTGCAATCCCCAGGCGATACCGAGGGATAGCGAATCTCCGAAATCGTGCAGAGCATCTGACATAATAGCAATACTATTTGTTAAATATCCTCCGATGATTTCGACGATTACGAAAAAGCTGTTTAATATAAAAGCTATAGCGATATTTTTGGTATCACCATGATCATGATTGTGGTTATGATTGTGTCCCATGTTTCGATTTGATGATTATTCGTTGTAAATAAGCTTGTTATTTTCTTTCAACTCAAACTTATCTGATGCATTTTTTAGTAACTCGTATTTCTTGTCTTTCCAAACCTGACCATTTTTACGTAATATGGGATGGCTCTCCATTTCAGGTATGAATAATTCGACCTGTGAGGAATCATTCGAAAATACGGCATAGCAGGCATAGTTGCTATTATTACTAAGTTTGACTCCACTTTCAAAAATGCGAATGCAATCTTTTTTTACTTCAGACCAGGTATAGCCTGCGGAGGCAATGCATCCATGCTTATCTTTGTCAGATCCCGGCATATTTCTGGTATTTTCTTTATTATTCTTGCAACTGATACAGAATAACAAGGATAAGCAAATAAGCGAAATCACTTTTACTTTTTTCATAAGAATATTATTTAATGATTTATATATATAACCTGATTGAACAAAAGAACGTTCATCGGTTTAATCTTCTTTTGTTCATTAATTTATCGGATAACGATTATGTTGTAAAACAGCAAAAAGTTTTTTATATAAGAGCATGGTTGTATATTAAAAAAGATATATTTGCGTATTGACTTTTTAAATGGTAGTATTATGGAAAACAAGAAAATTAAGTACAAAGGAAGACCATACCGTGTACATTCGGCAGTTTGCGAAGGTTGCAGAGATAAAATTATGTGTGTAGAGCATGATAAAACTCTTATTCAGCGATTTGTTGAAAATGAAGCAGCTTTCGGTTCTGAAAGTAATAGTCAAAGTAAATTCAGAATGTTGGAAAATTGTTTGCAGATGATGAGTAAACACAAAGTCTGAGACAAAACGGTTTCTCTTTTTTGGTATTAAAAAGACATCCATCTCTATGTTCTTTACAAACATAAAGATGGATGTTTTTTTGTGATCTTATTTGTTGTATTTACCTGTAATTTTAATTACGCTGGCTCCTGGCTGTACAGTCAGATTTTTAATGTCGATTTTAGTTGTGTTATTAGCTCCTGATTGGATAGCGATTGTTTCGCCATTGTCCAATAGAACAGCTTTTGCATTGGTGTCAAAAGCACAAGGTATCTGTAATAAACCGTTTTCCGGTTTTTCGTATACAAAGAAATATAATGTATCATCTCCTTTACGAGTTACACGTCCCCATTTGAATTCCACATCAAAAGGATTGGCACGTGTTTCATAAATTGCTTCACTGTTGATGTCCATCCATGCTCCGATTTCCTGGAATAAACGAATACTTTCGGCAGGAATGGAACCATCAGGCTCAGGACCAATATTTAGTAAGAAGTTTCCGCCACGACTTACAACATCAATCAATTCGCGAATTAAATCATCGGATGTTTTCCACTTCTGATTATCTGCAGAGTATCCCCAGGTTCCGTTAAGTGTCTGACATGCTTCCCAGTCACCATCAATACCTGTTGCAGGAATGTGATGTTCCGCTGTAGAATAATCTCCTTTCCATGTAGGTGTAACTTTGATACCTCCTTCGCTGATATGATTATCTGAATGATAAAGACGATTGTTTTGAATAGCATTCGGATTTTTGTCAAAAAGATTTCTCATTAATCGCGTTGCTCCCCATGCTTGATCTCCCTGGAATTTAGGTTGACTGAAATCCCACCATACCAAATCAACTTTGTAATTTGATGTCAGATCATCGAAGATGTTGTAAAGATATTCTTTATACTTTTCATGATTTCCGAATTTACGATCTCCGCGCTTTTCGGCATCATAATTTCCTTGAGGATAAGAGATACCCGAATCGGTAGGGTCATAGTCTGGATGACTCCAGTCTAAAAGCGATACGTAATACCCAGCTTTAATACCATACTCATCACAAGCTTTAGCATACTCGTCAGCGATATTGACACCTTTCGTTTTCATGATATTAAAATCAGAATATTTAGTATCAAACATATTGAATCCTTCATGATGGCGACTGGTCATAACGATGTATTTACATCCTGATTCTTTTGCTAATTTGACCCATTCAGTAGCTTTACCTTCTTTGGGTGTGAATTTAGGCAGAGCTTCTGCGGCGTATGTTTCGCTATCCAGACCAGATTGCATTTGGATCCATTCAACGCATCCTTCATATTTCTGACCTTTAACTTCTCCCGCAAGTCCGGAATATAAGCCGTAATGAACAAACATTCCGAATTTCCCGTCTCTCCACCATTTCATTCTTTTATCGCGTGCTTCTTTCGTTTCGAATGGTGCTCCTTCATTCAAAGGAGCTTCTTCTTCAGCCGCTGCAGGAATAAATTTTTCAGCGAATTGTTTGTATGCGTTCGCACTGACACCATCTTGTAGAATACCACCCATAGCAAGGCGTTTACCTGCGTCTTTTAATTCAGTCTGAAGCGATGTAATTTCTTCGAAATCAGTTTTAAACGAAGCCGGACAATCAGCCTGTGTCAAAGCTAATATAGTATTAATCTGTGGATCTTTGGCTGCTTTCTTTTGAATCTTATTTAACTCGAGGATGGCAGTGGGAAGTTGTTTGGGTGTTTTTACTTCATTTAATGCTTGTATAGCAGATGAATATACAGACTTCAATTTATTGAATCCTTTTTTTGTAGGAGTATTTGCAAAAGCGACTAAGCTAATACTCAACATAAGCAGTAATGAAAAATGCTTTAGCTTCATAATAAGTTCGTTGTTTGTGGTTTTTTGATTAATTGATCAGTTACTTAGATTTTAAACGTTGTATTATTTCGATTAAATTTAGGGTTTATCCGATTAATACAGTAAACGAATATATAAATTCTATTTCTTTTAGTAAGTAAAAGATGAGGTGATCTGTGTGTTATTTAGTTAAAAATAAATGTTGTTGCGAAATAGAAACAGTTTGTTGGTTTTTAATGGGTGAAATGTTCTTATAATAAAAAAAGTCGATACATCCCTTTGTTCTAAGGGGTATATCGACTTTAAAGAATAGAATCTGTTTTTTTAACAGAATATACTTATGGTATATTAATGAGCTTGTGGGTTTGTAAACTCAATCTCCATTTAGGGTGTTGAAGAATATAATCTATAACCTCATGAGTATTCAGTCCGGAACAGGGTTGTAAAAAGTAGTGTTTGGCAGGAGTCTTCAACCAGACTTCAGGATCGGTATCTTTAAATACCAATTTCAATTCATCAATATGTTCCAGACAAACCTTACCATCTTTTTTGGGTGAGCAGGTTATCCAATCAATACCTTCCGGCAGTTTATGTGTTCCGTTTGTTTCTATACAAATATACTTTCCGGCTGTATGTAGCATTTCTATAAATGCCTGATCTATCCAAAGAGAAGGTTCACCTCCTGTAAGAATTACCTGATTACCGGGAAATTGATTAATATACTCCAGTATTTGCTCATTACTCATTAAGGTACCGCTCTCATGTTGAGTATCGCAAAATGAACATTTCAGATTGCAACCTGAAAAACGAACAAACACAGAAGGAAAACCTGTGTAGAAACCTTCGCCTTGAAGACTGTAGAATATTTCATTAATCTTTTTCATATATAGCTGTATTTCCTTCAGACTCCTGAACTTCTACTTTAAAGCATTCGGGGATTTGATCGCAGATCCATTTAGCCATATTCTCAGCTGTAGGATTTAAAGGAACAATATCGTTAATGTTTTTATGATCTAACTGATCCATCACGACTTGCTTGATATGAGAAAAATCGATGACCATTCCATCTGCATTTAATTCGCGGGAGCGACAGTAAACGGTAATAATCCAATTGTGACCATGAAGTTGCTCACACTTGCTGGGATAGGAAAGAGACAGACTATGGGCTGCTGATATTTCCATTCTTTTGATGACTGTGTACATTGAATAAGATTTAGTTTTAATTCAGTGGATTTAATGTCACCTCAATCCGGGATAAAGATATAGAATTTTTTGTGGAAGATAAAATGGGTATGTGATGAGAAAGCTGCTATAAGAAGTTTAGAACCTAAAAAAAAAAGCGCTGAAAACGAAAGTTTTCAGCGCTTAAAGCGGAGAGAGAGGGATTCGAACCCCCGGTACCTTGCAGTACAACGGTTTTCAAGACCGCCGCATTCGACCACTCTGCCATCTCTCCAGAAGGCATCGCTATCGAGCGTTTTATCTCAATTGCGATGCAAAAGTAGCAGAAATATTTTATTTAAGCAAATTTGAAAGCGATTTTTTGTCACAAAGGAATGATTTTTTTAAATAGCATCCATACTGAATAAAGTTCAGGCTTTCTTAGCTAACATTTCCTCCAGTTTCATTAATTCGTCTCTATACTGTGCTGCTTCAATGAATTCAAGCTTTTTGGCAGCGCTCATCATATTCTTACGAGTTGTTTCAATCAGTTTCTCCAAGTCTGTTTTAGACATATATTGAACGACCGGATCAGCTGCGACATTAATAGTTGGCGCATCTGTGTATGCCAAAGGAGTATCTTTCGGGCGTAATGCATCATTAAGAACATTGCTTTTAGCCTTTTGAATAGCTTGAGGAGTGATTCCATGCTTTTCATTGTAAGCAAGCTGTTTCTCCCGGCGTCTGTTTGTTTCATCAATAGTGAGCTGCATACTGTCTGTGATTTTATCAGCATACATAATAACCCGACCATTCAGATTACGAGCTGCACGTCCGGCTGTCTGTGTAAGAGAGCGGTGCGAGCGGAGAAAGCCTTCCTTGTCAGCATCTATAATTGCTACCAGTGACACTTCCGGTAAATCCAGTCCTTCACGAAGAAGATTGACACCGATTAAGACATCATAGACACCACTTCGCAGATCATCCATGATTCGAATCCGTTCTAGGGTATCAACATCGGAATGTATATATGCACACTTAAAATCAAGACGATTCAGATAATCATTTAATTCTTCTGCCATCCTTTTTGTTAAAGTCGTAACTAAAGTCCGCTCATTTCGTTCGATGGTCAATTGAATTTCTTCCATTAAGTCATCAATCTGATTCAGACTGGGTCTTACTTCAATAATCGGATCAAGCAATCCGGTTGGTCGTATCACTTGTTCGACTACAACGCCTTCGGATTTGATTAACTCATAATCTGCAGGTGTTGCACTTACAAATAAGGTGGAAGGAACGATGGTTTCAAATTCTTCAAATTTAAGGGGTCTGTTATCTATTGCAGCCGGAAGTCTGAATCCATATTCAACTAAGTTTTGTTTGCGTGAATGATCTCCGCCATACATAGCTCTGATTTGCGGAATAGTAACATGGCTTTCATCAATAACTACCTGAAAATCTTTCGGAAAATAGTCCAGCAAACAGAATGGACGTGTACCGGGTGCCCGACCGTCGAAATAGCGGGAATAGTTTTCTATTCCTGAGCAATGTCCGATTTCACGAATCATTTCTACGTCATAAGTTACCCGTTCGTAAAGCCTTTTAGCTTCATAATTTTTTCCGATAGATTCGAAAAATTCAACTTGCTTGCCTAAATCAATTTCAATCTGGGCAATAGCATTATTAATTCTTTCCTGAGTGGTAACGAATATATTGGCTGGATAAACACGATATTCAGAGAACTTCTCCAAAACGATATTATTAACAGGATCGACGGTTTCTATAGATTCAATCTCATCACCCCAGAATATAACCCGAAGAATTAAATCGGTATATGCTAGGAAGATTTCTATTGTATCGCCTTTTACACGAAATTGACCGTGCGAAAGTTGTACTTCATTTCGTGAGTACAATCCTGATACCAGTGAACGTAAGAAGACATTACGTGTGATTGTTTGTCCTACCTTTATATTGACAGCCTGACTATGGAAATCCTCAGGATTTCCGATACCATATAAACAGGATACGGATGAAACGACAATAACATCTCTTCTTCCCGAAAGCAGAGAAGATGTGGTGGATAAGCGAAGTTTCTCTATTTCCTCGTTGATCGCTAAATCTTTTTCTATATAGGTGTCAGTTGTTGGAATATATGCTTCAGGTTGATAATAATCATAGTAAGAGACAAAATACTCAACTGCATTTTCCGGGAAAAATTGTTTGAATTCTCCATAAAGCTGAGCTGCCAATGTTTTATTATGACTTAATATAAGAGTGGGACGTTGTACCCGCTCTATGAAGTTTGCAACTGTAAAAGTTTTACCGGAGCCGGTCACACCCAAAAGAGTCTGATAGTTGGCTCCGGAATTAAATCCATCAACTAATTGTTCTATCGCTTCGGGTTGGTCTCCGGTTGGTTTATATTTAGAAATTAGTTTAAAATCCATTTTTAATTAATCGGTTTGACAGGGACGATAATTGCAGCAATGATATAAGCAATTATACAAGGGAAGATTCCCGTTATAAACATAAGAACAACAGCTGATAAACGGACGATAGTAGAGTCGATATTGAAATAATCACCTAATCCTCCGCAAATACCGGCAATCATTTTGTCTGTTGAACTACGATAAAGTTTCTTATGCATTTTATTTTGGTTTTAGTAGGTGATAAATATAAAATCAAAGTTATAAAATAAACAAATAGAAAAGGCGCTAAGTTTGAGTTATTTAATCAGGTGAGCATAAAAAAAGAAATCGTACCCTAGAGTGGAGCTTAAAGATACGATTTCCCCAAAAAAAGAAAACGCATAACATAAGATTTTGACATCTCATATACTCTATAAAAAGTATAATTGTAATATTTGTTATCTACGTTTTTCAAGAACGATTTAAAAATCGGGCAAATGTATAAAAAGGAATGACTTGACATAATCTTTTTGAAGATTCTTTTTATTAGTTTGATGTTAAGCTTTATGAATTAACATTCACTCTATTATTATTGTCTAATCTCCTTAAAACTAAATCAGAACAATTATTGTTTTAAAAATAATTGTTCTGATTTTTGAATATATAAACACTTTAAAAATATGGCTTTACATCATTTTACCAACTATCATTTAGTTCGGATTCCGGATTTGAATATGCATAGTACATTGTATGCAGCACGTTTTGCAGAATGGTTTATTGAAGCAGGGTTTATGAATTTGGCCTTATTGGTTGATTCTAAATCTGTCTATTGTCAAAAAATACATGGAATGGAAATTCTGGCTCCGATAAAGGCAGGAGAGGTATTAAGGTTTGATTCTTATTTAGTCGAAACCGGTCATAGTGCGTTAGTCGTTTATGTCCGGATGTGTGATGCCAGAGATACAGATCGTTTATTATCTGAGGGGGTTTTGACATTTGCAACAGTTGATGAATACGTAAACCATGTTTCGCACCATATTATTATCAATCCGGAAGGAGCTATGGATTGTGCTATACAGGAAAAAGCACGAAGTCTGGCTCATAAATTCAAATAATAAAAAAGGGATTGTTCACATACTGACGAACAATCCCTTTTTTTATACTCAGGCCATTAAAGACTCATTTTTTATCATTTTAAATAGTTTGTCTGAAGGTCTTACCTTTTCAGGAACTTTAAAGGATACTAAATCACCTTTCTTAGCTTCAGTAACTACTTTATAGTCTACGCGAAGTTCATCAATAGTGATAAATACAGCACCTGTTGTTGGTCCTGTGATTAATACTTCATCTCCGACTTTCAGATTTTGTGTTTCCATTAAGAATTCAGCAACACCGATATTAGAGAAGTATTTCATACCCTTACCGATATACATTTTCTTTTTAGTAGCTTCTGAACCATAATTTGGACTCCATTCGCCTAACTTTTTACCTAAATAGTAACCATCCCAGAATCCGCGGTTGAATACAGTGTATAAACGCTCATTCCAATTTTTAACTTTCTCTTCAGTAAAATCTTCATTCACGATGCATGTTACAGCCTCTTTATAAGCTTCAACAACAGTTCTTACATATTCAGGTCCGCGAGCACGTCCTTCGATTTTCAGAACACGAACTCCAGCTTTAATCATGCGATCTAAGAAATGAATAGTTTTTAAATCTTTTGGCGACATGATGTATTCATTGTCAATAGCAAGTTGTTCGCCAGTTTCTTTATCTGTAACCAGATAGCTTCTACGGCACATCTGAGAGCATGCTCCGCGATTTGCAGAAGTGTTTTTCTCATGAAGTGAAAGATAACATTTGCCAGAAACAGCCATACATAAAGCGCCGTGACAGAACATCTCGATGCGGATTAATTCGCCGCTCGGACCTGTAATTTTTTGCTCAATAATATCCTGATAGATACCGGCTACCTGATCCATATTTAGCTCTCGAGCCAATACTACGACATCTGCAAACTGAGCATAGAATTTCAATGCTTCTGTATTTGTGATATTAAGTTGTGTCGAAAGATGGACTTCAACGCCGATAGTGTGAGCATAGACCATCGCCGCCACATCACTTGCGATAATTGCTGAGATTTGAGCTTCTTTGGCTGCATCAATGATTTTTCGCATTAGCTCCAAATCATCATTGTAAATAATCGTATTTACAGTCAGGTAACTCTTCATATTATTTTCGCGACAGATTGAAGCGATTTTATGAAGATCTTCTACTGTAAAATTGTTTGAAGACTTAGCGCGCATATTCAATCCTTCGATACCAAAGTAGATTGAATCTGCTTTACCTTGAATAGCTGCCGCAAGTGATTCATAAGAACCGGCAGGGGCCATTATCTCTATTTCGTTTAACTTCATTTGTTTATGTATTTACACTTAAATAAAGAAACTGTCTGATTTTCAGTCATGCATTTGATGAGAAAATAGAGTTTTCTTTTAGATTTGTTATATCTATTGTAATTGTTATAATGCTGCAAAGTTAGTGAATTAGGGGCTAAATACCCCTTAAAAAATATGCGTTAAACGTATTTATTAGAATCTTTAACCGTTTAGTCCTCATTTTTTTATTTGTTTTTCAATAGTTTGAGAAAGTCAGCCATTCCCTCAGATGCTCCTTTTTCTATACAATATACAGATGTGTTTTTAACTGATGATGGTATAACGGGGTCTATAAAATAGATCGGACATTTTTTTTGAGCATAATTAAGTAGACTGGCAGCAGGATATACCTGAAGAGAGGTTCCTATAATCAAAAGTATGTCTGCCTGTTGAACAATTTGAATGGCATCTTCTATTTTAGGAACGGCTTCTCCGAACCATACAATATAGGGACGTAGTTGAGAACCTTTTTCGCATAAATCCCCTAGTTGTATTTCCGGACGATCTTTGTCTAATTTATAAATGATGTTTTCAAACTTTTCCGATCTGACCTTTAATAATTCTCCATGTAAATGAATTATATTCCGGCTTCCTGCGCGCTCATGTAAATCATCAACATTTTGAGTTATAATAGTGACATCATAATCCTGCTCTAAAGAAGCGAGTAGGAGATGACCTTTGTTGGGAGAAACCTCGAAAAGCTGTTTTCTTCTTTGATTGTAAAAGTCAAGTATTAATTGAGGATTCTTATACCACCCTTCAATAGAAGCAACATCTTCAACACGATGATTTTCCCATAACCCATCATGGTCACGAAAAGTACTGATACCACTTTCGGCACTCATGCCGGCTCCTGTAAGAACAACGATTTTAGTTTTTTGTACAGACATAATAATCAAGTGTTTATTTGTTTTATTTGTAAAAATATGGCATACGGGCTGATTTCACCAAATAAATAAATAGGAATTCAATAAAATGTTTATATTTTTGCCCATTATTCATAATAATATTTTTACGCATGGACAAAATTAGTTATGCTTTAGGATTAAGCATCGCAAATAACTTCAAAGCAACAGGTATAAAAGAGTTGAACGTTGAAGATTTTACAGCTGCAGTTGCTGCAGTTTTCGAAGGTGGTGAACCAGCTCTTTCTTATGATGAGGCAAAACAAATCATGAATGAGTATTTCACAAACCTGCAAAAGTTTCAATTAGAGCAAAACAAGCTTATGGGTGAAGAGTTCCTTGCAGAGAACAAAAAGAATCCAAACGTTGTTACTTTACCGAGCGGATTGCAATACGAAATCCTTAAAGAAGGAGAAGGAAAACAGCCATCAGCAACAGATCAGGTTAAATGTCACTATACAGGTTCTTTAATTGATGGAACAGTATTTGATTCATCTGAACAAAGAGGTGAGCCTGCAACTTTCGGAGTTAATCAGGTTATTCCGGGATGGGTTGAAGCATTGCAATTAATGAAAGAAGGATCTCGTTGGAGATTATTCATTCCTTCAGAATTAGCTTATGGAGAAAGAGGTGCAGGTCAGGCAATCATGCCTTTCAGTACTTTAGTATTCGAAGTTGAATTATTAGAAGTGCTTTAATAAAGAATTCAATAAACAAATAAATAAACTGTGATAAACATGAAGAAATTAGCTATTGTTGCTCTTGCAGCAGCTACTTTGGGGACAGGATTGACATCTTGTGATAATGCAGGATCTACATCTGGAAAAGCATCAAGTGATGTTGATTCTTTAAGTATGGCATTAGGGGTTATTGTTGGTAATAACTTCAAAATGTATATGGATCAACTTCCTGGCGGACCTGGCAAAAAAGATTCAATGATTATGGGCTTTGAAGCTGGTTTAGGTAAAGAAATGGCTTATATCATTGCTTTGCAAAATGCAGGTCAGGCTTCAAGCGAAATCAAAGCAAGAACAGATCAGGAACCAAATAAAAAGATTTTAGTAGATGCTTTCAAACGTGCGTTAGAAGGTGATTCAACTATGTCAATGTCAGCTGAGCAGGCAATGGAATATTTCCGCAATTACCAGTCTCCAAAACAACAGGAAGAAGCGCGTAAAGTTGCTGAAGCTGCTGTAGCAAATAAAGCTGCAGGTGAGAAATTCCTGGCTGAAAACAAAACAAAAGAAGGTGTTCAATCTACTGCATCAGGTTTACAATATAAAGTAGTAACAAAAGGTTCAGGTAAAACTCCTGCTGCTACTGACCGTGTAAAAGTAAACTATAAAGGTACTTTAATTGATGGTACTGAGTTTGATAGCGGTAATGATGTAGTGTTTGGTGTTAACCAGGTTATTCCGGGTTGGACAGAAGCATTGCAATTGATGCCGGTAGGTTCAAAATATATTCTTTATATCCCTTCAGATATTGCATACGGCGATCGTCAAATGGGTGATAAAATCACACCTAATTCAACATTGGTATTCGAAGTTGAATTAGTAGATATTGAGAAATAATTTAGGTTTCTATAATATAAAGCAGGATGTTTTTTTAGACATTCTGCTTTTTTTATACTCACTATTTGATAAGTATCTGATGATTTAACTGTTTAGATGCTTTTTCGCCATCGTTGTAACTGCTGCTTTTTTGATATTATAGTTGGAATCTTCTATCTTTTTGTTATATTTGCCCTTGAATTAACTGACACTATTTAATTCCAATTATTAATTTAATTATGGCAAAAATTACCGTAGTAGGTGCAGGTAACGTAGGTGCTACTTGTGCGAATGTTTTAGCAGTTAGAGAAATTGCTAGTGAAGTTGTTCTTCTTGATATCAAAGAAGGTTTTGCAGAAGGTAAAGTATTGGATATTTTCCAAACTTCTACATTGATGGATTTCGATACAAAAATTACTGGTGTAACTAATGACTATGCAGCAACTGCAGATTCAGATGTTGTTGTTATTACTTCAGGTCTTCCACGTAAACCAGGTATGACTCGTGAAGAGTTGATCGGGGTTAACGCAGGTATCGTTAAGAGCGTTGTTGAGCAAATCCTTAAATTCTCTCCTAAAGCGATTATCTTGATCGTATCTAACCCAATGGATCCAATGACTTACTTAGCTCTTAAGTCAACAGGTCTTCCTAAAAACCAGGTATTTGGTATGGGTGGTGCTTTGGATAGCTCACGTTTCAAATGTTACTTAAGCAAAGCATTAAACGTAAATATTAATGAAGTTGAAGGTATGGTGATCGGTGGTCACGGTGATACTACAATGATTCCTTTGACTCGTTTAGCTACATATAAAGGTATTCCTGTTTCTCAATTTGCAGATGCTGATACTTTGAATAAAGTTGCTGCTGATACAATGGTAGGTGGTGCTACATTAACAGGTCTTCTAGGTACTTCAGCTTGGATGGCTCCGGGTGCAGCTGCTGCTTACGTTTGTGAATCAATCCTTCGCGATCAGAAAAAAGTTATCACTTCTTGTGTATTCTTAGAAGGTGAATACGGACAAAACGATATCTGTATCGGTGTTCCTGCTGTTATCGGTCGTAACGGTGTTGAGAAAGTGTTAGAAATTGAATTGAACGAAGAAGAAAAAGCATTGTTCGAAAAGAGCGCTGCTGCTGTTCGTGCAACTAACAACGTATTGACAGAAATTGGTGTATTGTAATTAATACATTATCAATATAAAAGAAGAGGAAATATCCTGAATGGATGTTTCCTCTTTTTTTATTTTAGGAGAAAAAATCTTTGTTCTTCATTTGTTTCATTATTTTTGTTTCGAAAATTCTAAACTAACCAATTATAATGAAGTTAAGACTGTTATTAACAATCTCAAGTTTTTTGTTTGCATTCCATGCTTTTTCTCAAGGTGAGAATTTGGTGAGAATGATGACGTTACCCAATGGTTACGGCTCATTATACGAATTACAACATTCTGATTCGATTCCGGTAAATCGTATTTATTTACCTCTTGTGTTCGATGGAAAGGTTTTGCCTGATTCGTTAGGGCTATATCGTAAATATGTACCTGTTGTCTATGAACAACTTCAATTATCAGTTGATGATAGATGGCTCCAAAATCAGATATATGCAGATTCATTAGGTCAGGCGGTAATGCGCCAGGCAGCAGTCACGGATCCCTACCTGGTGCGTTATCGAGTGAATAAAATGCCTAAAAAAGAAGATTTAGAGAAGATCGAAAAAGAAGCGGCAAAAGGGACTCCGTTTGCGGATCTGTTTCGGCCGGAAGAATTCAAGCTGCCAAGTACACCAAGTCATATCAAAGGAGTGAAACAGAAATTATCCTACTGGAAGAATTTCTCGGTTGCGAATGTTCAGTTTACACAGAATTATATATCGGATAACTGGCATCAGGGAGGTGAGAGTAATATATCCTTACTGGCAACATTTAATCGTCGTTTCGAATATCGGGATGATAAAAATATACAGTTTGATAATGAAATAGACTGGAGGGCTGGTTTCTTTTCTACACCAAGTGATACACTGCGTATGTTTAAGGTAAGTGAAGATCAATTCCGCCTTACGTCTAAATTTGGTTATAAGGCTTTTGGAAAATGGTACTATACGGCCTCTGTAGAGTTTAAAACGAAGTTGTTTAATGCTTATAAGGCAAATACACGTGAAATGTTGTCTTCGTTCCTGACTCCGGCAGAGATGTATTTCTCTCTCGGTATGGATTACAAAACCAAATTTGATAGTCCTAATATTCAGAATTTATCAGTATTCATATCACCTGTGACGTATAATCTGAAACTGGCAGTGCGTGACGAAAAGGTTGATGTTACACGATTTGGTATCGATAAAGGAAAGAAGACAGTTAGCTCTGTCGGTTCCATGATCCGCGCTAATATCAGTTATCCTGTGATTAAGAATATTTTATGGGAAAGTCGATTTTATTATTATACGACATATAGCAATATTGTGTCAGAGTGGGAAAACTCATTTACGTTTATTCTCAACAGATTCTTTACGACACGTATATTCTGTATAGTGCGCTATGATGATAATGTTGTTCTGAAAGATGATAATAATTCATTCTTCCAGGTAAAAGAGTTCCTTAGTATCGGATTTACATATAAGTGGTAATTTTTTTAATTGTTGAAAGCATATGAAAGTAGAAGTCATAACAATCGGCGATGAGTTACTTATCGGGCAGGTTATCGATACAAACTCTGCCTGGATTGGTAAAGAACTGAATACACTGGGTTTAGAACTTTATAGGATAACCTCTGTGCAGGATGATAAGGATGATATTCTCCGTGTTTTGAATGAAGCTTATATGCGATCCGATCTGATATTGATAACAGGAGGGATTGGACCAACGAAAGATGATATAACGAAGCAGACATTATGTGAGTTTTTTCAGACCGAATTGATCTTTGATGAGGAAGCTTACAAGAATGTTGAGCGTATATTCTCAGCCAGAGGCAGGGAGGTTAATCGTTTAAGTGCTACTCAGGCATGGGTTTTGAAATCTGCTGAAATTATTCAGAATCAGAAAGGAACAGCACCGGTATCCTGGATTCAAAAGGATGATAAGATTTTTGTGTCTATGCCGGGTGTTCCTGTGGAAATGAAATGGGTTATGAAAGAGGCTATTATACCAAAGATTATTGCTCATTTCGAGCTTAATCAGGTTATTCTTCATCGCACCTGTCTCGTTAAGGATTATACGGAATCAGCTTTAGCTGAATATCTGGAAAGTTGGGAAAATAATTTACCTGACGATATAAAATTGGCTTATTTACCTTCTCCGGGAGTGATTCGCTTGCGATTAACTTTAAGAGGAGTAGGTGATTTGATATTGTTTAAAGAAAAGCTGGATAAGCAGGTTGATCAATTAAAATTGCTTTTAGGAAATGCGCTTTATGAAGTGAGTGATGTGCCTATTGGTGAGTTTATAGGTAACCTGTTAAAACAAAAAAAGTTAACGTTTGCTGCGGCTGAAAGTTGTACAGGTGGGTACATTTCACACCAAATTACAGCTATTTCAGGGAGTTCTGCGTATTTCAAAGGTGGAATAATCGCTTACTCCAATGAAGTTAAAGAAAATTTGTTGTGTGTAAAGTCAGAAACTTTGCTTAACTTTGGAGCCGTAAGTCGTGAAGTGGCTGAACAAATGGTGCTGGGAGTAAAAGAATTGTTACAGGTTGATGCAGCTGTGGCAGTTACCGGAATCGCAGGACCTGAGGGAGGTACACTGGAGAAGCCGGTGGGGACCGTTTGGATTGCTGCTGCTTTCCACGATCAGCTGATATCTCGTCTATATAGATACGGAAATGATCGAGAGCAGAATATCATTCGTACCACAAATGATGCGCTTTTCTTAATCGCTCAATTGATTGAAAATTGAAGAGTTATTGCTAAAATTTTCATCAAAAAATTTGCGCGATAACGATAAAATGTTTTACTTTGCGCTCTGTTTGTGAAAGCAGTGTACAGAAACAATAAATAAAAAATAAGATAGCGATGTCTAAGATTTGTCAAATTACCGGAAAAAAAGCAATGGTTGGCAACAACGTTTCTCACTCTAAGAGAAGAACTAAAAGAACGTTTAATGTCAACTTATTCAGAAAAAAGTTCTACTGGGTAGAACAACAGGAATGGATTGACCTAAACATTTCAGCAGCTGGGTTGCGTACAATTAACAAAGTAGGTCTAGATGCAGCAATTACTGCCGCAATCGAAAAGGGTTATTTAAAAGAAATTCGTATTATCGGATAAGGAGATTGAACAATGGCAAAAAAGGCAAAAGGTAATAGAGTACAAGTGATTTTGGAATGTACTGAGCATAAAACAAGTGGTATGCCAGGCATGTCAAGATATATCACGACTAAGAATAGAAAGAATACAACTGAAAGAATGGAATTGAAAAAATACAATCCAATTCTTAAAAAAGTAACTGTTCATAAAGAGATTAAATAAGATAACTCATGGCAAAGAAAACCGTAGCATCATTACAAACAGGTGAAGGCCGTACTTTTTCTAAAGTAATTAAAATGGTAAAATCACCTAAGACAGGAGCTTACACTTTCCAGGAAGAAATGGTTCCTAACGATAAAGTTAAAGATTTTTTCGCGAAGTAATTCGTTGGAAATAAAATATAAAAAAAACTTTCTGAAGCAGAGACCTCTGCGTCGGAAAGTTTTTTTTATTCATTGAAATTGTTATTTTTGCATTTCAATTTCATCGATACTAAATCTTATCCCGCAAAACAATTAGTTAATTATCAATTATGGGAATATTCAGCTTCTTTTCAAAAGATAAAAAAGAAACCTTGGACAAAGGGTTATCTAAAACTAAAGAAAGTGTCTTTTCGAAACTTTCTCGTGTCATCGTAGGTAAATCCAAAGTTGACGATGAGGTACTTGACCGTTTGGAGGAAGTGTTGATCACTTCGGACGTTGGTGTTGAAACAACACTGAAAATCATTACACGAATTGAAAAGCGTGCAGCAAATGATAAATATGTTAGTCAAGACGAGTTAAACGAACTTCTTAAAGACGAGATAGCTTCTCTTTTGACTGAAAATAACTCCGAAGATGTAGCTGAATTTTCAGTTCCTAAAGATAAGAAACCTTACGTAATTATGGTTGTTGGTGTCAATGGGGTAGGAAAAACAACAACGATCGGTAAGTTAGCCTATCAATTTAAGAAAAATGGACTTAAGGTTTACTTAGGTGCTGCCGATACTTTCCGTGCTGCTGCTGTCGAACAGTTATGCATATGGGGTGAACGTGTAGGCGTGCCGGTTGTTAAACAAAAAATGGGATCAGATCCTGCATCAGTTGCTTTTGATGCATTGAGTTCAGCAAAAGCAAATGATGCCGATGTCGTAATTATAGATACGGCAGGACGTCTTCATAATAAAATCGGCTTAATGAATGAGCTGACAAAAATTAAAAACGTAATGCAACGAGTTGTTCCGGGTGCTCCGGATGAAGTTCTGTTGGTTTTGGATGGTTCTACAGGGCAAAATGCTTTTGAACAGGCAAAACAATTTACGGCAGCTACAGAGGTAAATGCATTAGCGATTACAAAATTAGATGGTACAGCTAAAGGTGGTGTTGTGATTGGTATTTCTGATCAGTTCAAAACCCCTGTTAAATATATAGGTCTGGGCGAACGTATGGAAGATTTACAGGTTTTCAATCGCCGGGAATTTGTTGATTCTCTTTTCGGAGGGAAAAAACTATAAGTTATATAAAATCTTAAGAAAAAGTCGAACGGAACACACTATTGAAAAGAATATTTTTTCATAGTATGTTCCGTTTTTATTCCATAAATAAGTATGATTAAAAATAAAGTAGACATTATTACTTTAGGTTGTTCTAAGAATCTGGTTGATTCTGAGCAATTGTTGAAACAATTACAAGCTGGAGGTTACAGTGTTGCACATGATTCGGATCATGTGAATGGTGAAATTGTAGTTATTAATACTTGTGGGTTTATTGGCGATGCAAAAGAGGAGTCAATTGATATGATTCTGCGTTTCTGTGAAGCTAAAAAACATCGTAAGATTAAAAAGCTTTATGTGATGGGATGTCTCTCAGGGCGATACATAGAGGATTTACCAAGAGAGATTCCTGAGGTTGATAAGTTTTATGGAAAGTTTGACTGGAAGTCTTTATTGGCAGACTTAGGGTCAGCTTATGATGATCGTTTGCATAATGAACGCGTATTGACTACACCTTCACATTATGCGTATGTGAAAGTGGGAGAAGGTTGTAATCGTACATGTGCTTATTGTGCAATACCTATTATTACCGGTAAATATCAATCACGTACGATTGAAGATATTGAGGATGAAGTTCGCAAACTGGTTGCACAGGGTGTAAAAGAGTTTCAGATTATCGCTCAGGATCTTACTTTTTATGGTTGGGATATTTATCGTGAATTTAAAATCGGAGAATTAGTTGAAAGAATTTCTGATATTCCGGGAGTAGAATGGATTCGTCTTCATTATGCATACCCGGCACAGTTTCCAATGGATTTACTCCGTGTAATGCGTGAGCGTGATAATGTTTGTAAATATCTGGATATTGCATTGCAGCATATCAGTGATCCTGTTTTGTCGCGCATGAAACGCCATGTGACAAAAGAAAAAACCTATGAGTTGTTGCGTAAAATTCGCGAAGAGGTTCCGGGTATTCACCTGAGAACGACTCTGCTTGTCGGTTTTCCGGGTGAAACGGAACAAGATTTTGAGGAATTGAAAGAATTTGTTCAGGATATGCGTTTTGAGCGAATGGGTGCTTTCCCTTATTCAGCAGAAGAAGATACGTACTCGTATAAACATTATGAAGATGATGTTCCTGAGGAAGTGAAGCAAGAGCGTATGGATGTGTTGATGGCTCTTCAGGAATCTATTGCGGCAGAGCATAGCCAATCGAAAGTCGGGCAGATACTGAAAGTGATTATTGATCGTAAGGAAGGTGATTATTATATAGCCCGTACTGAATTTGATTCTCCTGAGGTTGATCCTGAAGTATTAATACCAACGACTTATTCATTAGAGATTGGTCAGATGTATAAAGTGAAGATTACGCGCGCACAAGTATTCGATTTGTATGGCGAAGTGATCGAAGCATAGTGAATATATAAAAAAATCCCGTTGAATGTATTTAAGCATTTAACGGGATTTTTTTATGTAGTTGCATTGTATATGTATAGATTGTATGCATTAAGTATACCTTTATATTAACAAAATATTCACTTTTAGTATTGCTTTTTCCCTGTATATATATCTTTTTGTGAGGTTTGTTTAAATTGATTCTCAGCAATTCGGCGTCTTGAATGTTATTTTTTTTCTGAAAGTGACATCTGTTTTTGCTTATTTTAAATGTGTAGTCTGCTTGTTTTGTGAATATGAAATTCTGATGATTGGTGTAGTTTGTATGTTAGATGAACTTGTTTGTTTCTTTATGTAAGATTAATCCCTTTAAAAATATCAATATGGTTTTATAATGCATATTTGTATTATAAATATGCTTTTATATATGATATATGTGTATTTTATATAAAAACGAATAAAAATTTAGCATTTAAATTTTGAGGGTGGTATTGAATACTTATATTTGTCGAAAAGTGTATAACTATAAATTGTTTTATCTTGTTTAACATATTAAGATGATACGAAAAACACAAAAAGTGCCATCGAAAAATGAGAGAAGTTGAAAATAGCAGTGCTTTAATATGTAAACAATAAGGAAACAATTCATATACCAGAAAAAAGGAATCTGATTGCTGAAATTTTATAAGGCCATAGAACGCATAATTCCGACTTTGCGTGGTTAGATCACAATTCTTTTTTAATTGAATTAATTACAGTGTATATATATTTTATGTTTAACAATTAGATTGTTTTATGAGAAGATTAACATTTCTATTGTTCAGCCTATTTTTAGGCGTAGGGCTTATGTATGCCCAAAAAAAGATCTCAGGGACTGTACTGTCTTCAGAGGATGGACAACCAATTATTGGTGCTGCTGTTATGGCAAAGGGAACATCAGTGGGTACGGTAACTGATTATGATGGGAATTTTTCTATCGATGTTCCGGAAAGTGTGAAAATGCTGACATTTACTTATGTGGGAATGAAACCTGTTGAAGAAGCAGTGAAACCACATATGGTTATTAAAATGAGTTCTTTGTCTCAGGATCTGGACGAAGTAGTTATTACAGCTATGGGTATGAAAAGAGATCGCAAAGCTCTTGGTTACGCAGCGCAGGATTTAAAATCAGATCAATTGAATACAGATGGAACAACATCTCTGGCAAGTGCAATACAAGGAAAACTTACAGGTGTTGATATTCGTCAATCATCTGGTATGCCGGGTGCCTCTTCGCAAATCGTGATTCGTGGTGCTCGTTCTTTTTCAGGAAATAATCAGCCTCTATATGTTGTAGATGGTATGCCGATTAGCTCTTCTCCTGACTTTTCTACAGGTAATTCCGTAACGGGGGCAAATATTTCAGATCGTAGTATCGATATAAACCCGGAAGATATCGAAAGTATTAACGTCCTGAAAGGGCAGGCTGCTTCCGCTTTATATGGTATTCGTGCTTCAAATGGTGTAATCGTTATTACTACAAAGCGTGGATCTAAAAATACTTCAAAACCTCAAATTACGATATCTACCAACCTGAGTGCAGAACGTGTTTCTCGTAAATTCGAACGTCAGACAGTTTATGCACAGGGTAATAGTGTAGCTTCAGGTTACAATCCGAGTTCATCTATGTCATGGGGTCCGAAAATCACAGACTTACCAAATGACCCTAAATATGGTGGAAATAAAGAAACAGATCCACAATATCATGGGATGTATTATAATTCAAAAATGAAAGATGCCGGCCTGAGTGGGTGGACTACTCCTCAGATTTATGATAATGTCGGAGATTTCCTGGGTACAGGTTTTACCGAAAATACAAATGTTTCTGTATCACAGACAAAAGATAAAATCGGATATTCGTTCGGGGTTAGTAACTCTTATCAGAACGGGATTATTCCTTCAACAGGTATGAATCGTTGGGGAGCACGTGGTTTGGTGGACTGGCAATTGACCGATGAATTCAAAACAGGTTTTTCGATCAACTATTCGAATGTGAATATTACGTCAGCTCCTGCTGCAAACTCAGGTATTATGAATGTGGTTTATTCAGCACCTTCAGAATATAACTTGAAAGGTATTCCTTATAATGTGCCGAATGATCCTACAAAACAAATTTTATTCCGTTCGACAAGCTTTAATAATCCTTACTGGTGGGCTGATAATGATGAGTATCGTCAGCAAACAGGCCGTGCATTTGGTAATGCTTATGTTGAATATCGTCCTAAAATTGGTTGGGGAGATAACTATGATTTAGTTTTCCGTGAGCAATTAGGAATTGACTTTTATACTTCTACCTACAATGATGTAGCTGAAGTCGGATCTGCTACAAATCCTAAAGGTCAGATTAATAACTATGGCACAACAAAAAATATTTTCAATAACTTATTTACAGCGACTTGGTCAGGTAAATGGGAAGATTGGCATGTGGATGTATTGTTAGGGAATGAGGTGAATCAGAACAATGATCGCGTTTGGGATTATTTTGGAAGTAACTTTAATTTCTATGGTTTGCCGGTTATTGGAAATGCAACAAACTTTACATCAGTAGAATATCTTAGAAAAGATCGTACGGTTGGTTTCTTTGGTAGCGTTTCAGCGTCTTATGCAAATATGCTTTATTTAACTGTGACCGGACGTAATGACTTTGTTTCTACAATGCCAAGAGGAAGCAGAAGTTTCTTTTATCCGTCAGTGTCTTTAGGATGGATCTTTACAGAGTTGGAAGGATTGAAAGAAAATCCGATACTTTCATTTGGTAAAATACGTACATCTTTTGCACAAGTAGGTCAGGCAGGTAGATATTATGATAATTATATGACTGTTCCATCCTATGGTGGAGGTATGTATTCATACGCACCTGTCAACTACCCGATTAATGGTGTTTCTTCATATACTCCTTATGGTGTGCTTTACGATCCGAACCTTAAGCCTCAGAATACATCGAATGTGGAAGCAGGGTTTGACTTAGCATTCTTTAATAATCGTCTGCGTTTTGACTATACCTATAGTTATCAGGATGTAAAAGATCAGATCTTTACTGTGCCTATTGACGGATCAACAGGATATAGCTCATTGATGACAAATGCAGGTCAGATGAAAACGAACTCGCATGAGTTCTCTATTAACGGTGCAATTTTAGAAAACAAAAACTATTCACTTGATCTTGGTGTGAATTTCACTAAAATCAAGAATGAAGTAGTTAAGTTAGCTCCGGGTGTTGAGTCAATTATGCTTGGAGGTTTTGTTGAACCTCAGGTGAGAGCACAGGAAGGCGCAACTTATCCAAACTTATATGGTGTAGCTTTCCAGAGAGATGAAAAAACAGGAATGCTGATCTTAAATGATAAAGGTCTTCCTATGGGTACATCAAGTAGTGTGAACTTAGGAAACTGTTCTCCTGATTTTGTTATGGGCTTTAATTTAGGAGCACGATACAAAAGAGTTTCATTAAGTACGACATGGAACTGGCAGCATGGTGGAAAAATGTATCATGGAACAAATATGGTGATGAATTACTTTGGAGCAACAAAAGAATCTTTACCATATCATGAAGGAGATATTGAGGTAACCGGTATATCGCAAACAACCGGAAAAGAAGTGACAATGAAAGTAAATGGACAAGATTATTATCAAGCTTATTATGATGTTACTGAGTCTGGTATTTACGATCAGAGTTTCTTAAAATTGCGCGATGTTACATTGACTTATCAGCTTCCTAAATTCAGAGGAATCGATATTTCTGTATTCGGATTTGCTCGTAATATCCTGATTTGGTCGAAAATGCCAAACTTTGATCCGGAGTCTTCACAAGGTAATGGAAATATGGGTGGATACTTTGAGCGTTTCTCATTGCCAAATACATCAAGTTATGGTGGAGGTTTAAAATTGACGTTTTAATTAATAATTTGAAGTAATGAAAAAAAATATATTAGTAGCCTTAGCATCCTTATTTATGGTGACTTCATGTTCAGAGGATGTGATGGATAAAATTAATAAGGATAACAATAATCCGGGTATTGATGTCGTTCCTGCTAAGTTTTCAATTACAGATGCAATTATGAGTTCTGCGTTTTCGACAATCAGCGGAAACTATGCATGGCTGGCATCTTCTTTTACGGAGCAAGAATTCGGAACAGGAAACAACCAGCTTATGAAAGCTGAATTGCGTAACCCGAGTGAAGTTGCAGCATCAACGACTTATAATAATGAATGGAATAGTACATATGCCAATATTGCTAATCTAAGAAATATTATTAAGAAAACGAGTCCGGGAGGTTTGAATGCAGATCAAACGGATATCCTTGGTATGGCACAGACTCTCTTTGCTTTGAATATGGGTGTTTTAACAGATCTTCATGGGAATATCCCTTGTTCAGAAGCAGGAATGGGCGCAGCTATCTTAAACCCTAAAATTGATACACAGGAAAGTATTTATGCAGGCTCTGTATTGGGTATGCTTAATGAAGCCATTGTGAATCTGAAAGCGGCTGGCTTATTGAATAATGCTAAAGCACAAGATATTTTGTTTGAAGGTGATGCTTCAAAATGGTTAGGATTTGCTTATGCGTTGAAAGCACGCTATTTGTTACATACTCAATTCCGAAATCCTGCTGTCCTGACAGAAGTGATAGCAGCAGCAAATGAAGCTCTTGCTGCAGGTTTTGACGGTGCAGATTTATCAGTATTCAATGGTGTTACTACAGATAATCCATGGACAGCTTTTTTCTGGAGTCGTGCTTACACAGGTACATCTTCAACAGTTGTGGATTTGATGAAAGAGCGTAATGATAATCGTCTGGTTATATATAACTTTAATATGCACAAAAACAACTTGTATGGAACTCCCGGGGATGAAGTACAGGCTGGTTTGACAGAAACGCTAAACGCTCCGTCGTGGTTAAATAATGGTGCTTGTTCTGTACACTTGTTGAGCAAAAGTGAACTTTACTTTATTCTGGCAGAAGCTAAAACTCGTTTGGGTCAGGATGCATCGGCTGATTTTACGAAAGCAGTAGAAACATCTTTTGACGATTATCAAGTTTCAGACTCAGATCCTAAAGAGACTAAATTTGAAAATAATGGTTCTGAATATGCAGCAGGACTACCTGTTACATTAAAAGAAATAATGGTTCAGAAATATTTGTCTCAATGTCGCGATGAACAAATTGAAGCATATAATGATATTCGTCGTTGTCAGGCATTGGGTGAAAATTGGATTGAACTTAAAAATCCTTTGAATAATCAGAAGGGTGTAAATTATTGGCCGGAGAGATTTCCTTACGGAAATAGTTCTGTTATATCAAATCCAATAATTAATGAAGCATTCAATAATATCGATATTTATAAAGATAAAGTTTGGTTGTTTGGAGGCGAAAAATAAAATTCGAATTTATAAATTGTTGAGAAAGTGTTAAAATAGAAGCTCTCTGTCATTCGATAGAGAGCTTTTTTTATTTATAAAATTTCGAAGAATAATTTTTTATCAGCTATAGTTTCGTTGAATTATCGCCTGAAATACTTGTGGTTACCTTGTTCAGACGTATCTCGAGCACTTGTGTTTATTTTAATTAGATATAGTATATAAATAATATAACAAAAAAAAGTATCTTGAATTTTGTAGATAATTCTAAATGATTATATTTGCCATGTGATGCATAACTATAAATCTATTATTCCGGTTTAACATATTAAACTGAAACGAAAAACAAGAGAAGTGCCATTGAAAAATGAGAGATGTTGATAATAGCAGTTGTTTGATATGTAAACAAAATTAGGAATACTAATGTTATTATAGAAGAATAAAATAAAATGAAACTTTAGTACTAGGATAAACACAAAGCTACAGACCGATTCTTTCAGTTTTGTATACATCTATTTAATGTCCTTTCATTTTATATCTGTCCGTTGAATTTTTTACAGAGTATATATATTTTATGTTTAACAATTAGATTGTTTTATGAGAAGATTAACATTTCTATTGTTCAGCCTATTTTTAGGCGTCGGGCTCATGTATGCCCAAACAAAGGTCTCAGGAACTGTAATATCCGAAGAGGATGGACAGCCGGTAGTGGGTGCAGCTGTGCAAGCTGTTGGACAAGCTACAGTAGGGACAATAACGGACTATGACGGGAAATTTGTAATAGAATTACCCGTAGGTGTAAAACTTTTAAGATTTTCGTATGTGGGCTTAGAGCCTGTGGAACTTCCGGTTAAATCCGTGATGAACGTTCGAATGAAATCCTCTGCTGAAGCATTAGATGAGGTTATGGTAGTCGCTTACGGTACATCTAAGAAATCGTCTTTTACAGGTTCGGCTTCTGTCGTTTCAGGAAAAGAATTAGAAAAACTTCAAACATCAAACATTACTAAAAGTTTAGAAGGTACCGTGGCAGGTATCCAAATGACAAGTAGTTCAGGACAACCAGGATCATCAGCAAGTATTTATGTTCGTGGTATCGGTTCTATCTCGGCTAATCAAAATCCATTGTATGTAGTTGACGGTGTTCCTTATGAAGGATCGATGAACTCTATCGCTCCCAACGATATTGAATCTATGACTGTATTGAAAGATGCAGCTGCGAATTCTTTGTATGGTTCTCGCGGTGCGAATGGTGTAATTTTGATTACAACTAAAAAAGGGCGTGAAGGTAAAGCTCGTGTAACTGTAGATGCTCGTTGGGGAGGAAACCGACGTGCGAATAGTGCATATGATGTGCTTGAAAATCCAGCTACTTATTATGAAATGACTTATGAGTCATTATATAATCAAGGGATTTACCAAGGAAAGTATGACCCAACTAAAGCGACAGCTTACGCTCAGAGTAACTTGTTAGGTTTAACCGTTTATAATAATTACAAAGTTCCGGAAGGACAAACATTGATTGATCCTTCAACAGGTTTGTTAAATCCGGAGGCTCAATTATTGTATCATAATAATTGGATTGACGAAGCTTTTAAAAAAGGAGGTATGCGTCAGGAGTATAACGTAAGTTTATCAGGAGGTACAGATAAAAGTAACTATTATACTTCCTTTGGATTTCTAGATGATGATGGCTATGTGCCAAATTCTAAATTCAAACGTTACACGACACGAATGAAAGTTGATCAGGAGATAACTAAATGGTTAAAAGCAGGAGCAAATCTTTCTTATGCAAATACTACAACAAACTCTGTATTAGAGAATAGTAGTCAGTTTTCCAATATCTTCATGTTTGCTCAAAATATTGCTCCGATTTATCCGGTATATTTATATGACCAAGCAACAGGTGAATTGATTTATGATGCACAAGGGAAACCTCGCTATGATTATGGGGTGCCTTATCCGGAATATGGTATTAGTAAGGCTCGTCCTTATGGTTCTATGTCAAATCCGCTGGGTACTATGCGAGATGACACGCGTGAACGTAAAATAGATTATGTTTCAGGTAAAGCATATGCAAACATAAATCTACCGGTAGGTTTTACTTTTACATCTAATATCAGCTATGATTTATATAATTATAATGACTTGCAATTTATGACTCCTTTAGCCGGAGATGCAGCAAATGTTAATGGTCGTGGATCTCGAGAGACACGTCGTTTTACATCGTTGTATTGGAATCAGTTATTAAATTGGGAAAAGACATTTAATAATGTTCATACTTTAAAAGGATTATTGGGCCATGAAACAACAAAAAATGACTGGATGTATATGTCAGGCGATAAATCGAATTTCTTTGATCCGTATAATCCTGAATTTGACAATGCTGTTTCTATTGATGGTTTAACATCTTCGACAGAGCAATATACACAGGAAGGTTACTTTATTCGTGGAGAATATGATTATGATAATAAATATTATTTGTCAGGTTCATATCGTACAGATGGTTCATCAAAATTCCATCCTGATTCACGCTGGGGTAGCTTTTGGTCAGCCGGAGCTTCGTGGAGAATTAACCAGGAGTCATGGATGCAAGATGCAAAATGGGTAGATAACTTAAAGTTAAAAGTAAGTTATGGTACGCAAGGTAATGATGGGTTACCAAATATGCAACCATATAAAGATCAGTATAATGTAGTACCTGTAAGTGGTCAGCCAGGTATTGATTGGGTATTCCGTGGCAATCCTGATTTGACCTGGGAAAAAAGTGAAAACTTTAATGCAGGTATAGAATTTGGATTTTTCGATAATCGTTTGAGTGGTAATGTAGAGTATTTTATTAAAAATACACGCGATATGTTATATTCAAGAACATTGCCACCATCAGATGGAGCACCTTTCTCTATTTGGGTAAATGATATTGATATGCGTAATAATGGTATTGAGTTTGACTTAACAGGTGTTATCATCAAAAACAGAGACTGGAAATGGTCTGTTACGTTAAATGGTACTGCTTATAAGAATAAGTTGACTAAGTTGCCAAGTGATAAAGATCCAAATGGTTACCAAGCAGGGTCTTACTGGAGAGAAAAAGGAGGATCACTCTATGATTATTATATGGTAGAGTTTTCGCGTATTGATCCCGAAACAGGATCTCCGTTGTTCTGGGGATTTGATAGTGATGGTAATCGTATAGAAAAGACAGCTCCATCAAACAATGATGCTGTAAAAATCGGTAAATCATCTTTACCTGATTTCTTTGGAGGTATCAGTACAAATGTTTCATGGAAAGGTTTTGATTTGTCTTTAGTGGGTGCATTCTCTATCGGCGGATATACATATGATTCAAATTATGCAAATCTGATGCAAATGCAAACTCGTGGTGGCGGAAACTGGCATAAGGATATTTTGAAAAGATGGACTCCGGATAATACAAATACAAATGTACCACGTGTACAAAACGGGTCTCAAACAATGTCATCAGTTACAAATACTTATTTCTTGACTTCATCATCTTATTTTAGCTTACGTAATGTAACGTTAGGTTATTCATTGCCAAGTTCTTTACTTAATAAAATAGGTGTAGGTGGCGCTCGTTTCTATGTAGTTGCTGATAATGTATTCTTAGCAACGAAACGTGCAGGTATGGATCCACGTACAAGTTTAAGTGGATCAGTAGGAAATACCTATGCACCGATCAGAACTATTTCGGGAGGTATATCTTTGAATTTTTAATTTTAAATGATCATTTCTATGAAACTAAATAAATTATTCCTAACATTAGGTTTAGCGGGAGCTATCTCCTTTTCATCGTGTTCGGATGACTTTTTCGATACGAAACAAACCGGGGTTGTGACTCAGGAGGATGTTGATAAGGTTTTATCTGATAAACCTGAACAATTAGCTGCTTTTGTTAGAGGTATTCAGGCCTTTATGATAAAATATAATATTACAAACAGTAATGCACATGATGATTTTGGGTATTTGGGAATATTACATTGTAGTGATATGATGGCTAATGATATGGTTTTAGTGGCAGATGGTTCAGGTTGGTTTATGTATGATCAGAATCTCTCGAATGGATTAGAAACCTATCGAAGAACCCGAATTCAATGGTATACATTGTATTCTATTATAGCAAAGGCAAATTCTATGATTGACTTGTTGGATGCAAATTCAACAGATCCGACGCATCAGGCCTATTTGGCTCAAGCATATGCATACAGAGCTTTGGCTTATTATACACTGGTACCTTTCTATCAATACACTTATCAGCCTTTGACAGGAGCAAATGCTTCTAAGCCAGCTGTTCCTCTAAGACTGTCAACGAAAGAGACATCTATTGAAACGCGTGCGACAGTTAAACAAGTTTACGAGCAAATGGGTAAAGATGTTGAAGCTGCTATAGCTCATTTCGAAGCTGCTGAAGGTTGGGATCGTGATAGTAAATCTTTTATGAATAAGAATGTTGCGTATGGTATTGCTGCACGCTATTATCTTTATACAGAGCAATGGCAGAAAGCGGCTGATGCTGCTTCAAAGGCTTTTGCAGGACAAACTTTAATGTCTGGAAAAGAATACTTAGACGGATTTAGCGATTTAAATAACGCCGAATGGATGTGGGGTATGGATATTGATGCGATTAATACAACAGTTTATGCATCATTCTTCTCACATTTATCCAATGTTTCTCCCGGGTATGCAGGTATTGGTGCGTACAGAGCGATTTCTAAAAGTTTATATGATCAGATTGATGCGAATGATATGCGTAAACAAGCATATGTGGCATCTGGAGAAAATCAATATTTTAACTTGAAGTTTGGATATGTTCAGAATTTTGAGAATGACCTTCCATATATGCGTGCTTCTGAAATGTTGCTTATAAAAGCAGAAGCAGAGGCTCGTATGGGGCAAAATACTCAGGCTGCTACAACATTGAAACCTCTTTTGGAAAAGCGTTATACAACTGCACCTGCTATTACTTCTATGACTGCTGATGATGTTATGTTACAACGTCGTATTGAGCTTTGGGGTGAAGGGTTTAATTTGTTTGATATGAAACGGACAAATACACCGATGAAACGCTTCTATGAAGGTACTAACTTTCAGATGGCTAATCAATTTAATTCTCCTATTGAAAGAAGTGCATTCCTTTTACAACTTCCTTTGAATGAGATTAATGAGAATGAAGCATTGACTCTTGCGGATCAAAATCCAGCACCAGTTGAATTAACACCTGGAATAGAGAATCCTTAAATACTTTAAAGCAGGTACATGGAAATGTATCTGCTTTAATTTTTTTTATTAAATCCTATGATTTGGCTTATAAGGATTTGAATAAAATAGAGAACATACATACTTATACAATATTGATTGAAAATAGTCTTCATCAAAGATATTCCTTTTATAACTATTCAAAAAAGCAAGATTGGTTTAGATCTGTGTATTTTGAGATAAAAGGAGATACAGTATCATCAATTCAACAAATAGATAAAGATGGTCGTATTTTCGTTCAAAATTTGTCTTTAATACCAGAAGTTTTATATATACCAAAAACAGATTATTGATTCGTATAATTGCGATATTTTATAATCATTAACTCTTTAAGGGATGCGAATGCATCCCTTTTTTTATTAGATACATCGAATTGTTTTTATAATACTTGTGACAAATTCCATACTTGAACATGCTTAATCCCATCTTTGGAAGGAAGGGCAAAATCATCCAATGAGACCACTATTTTTTCGTAATGATCATCAATAGCCATCAATGCCGAATATTCTCGTTCTATAGTTTGCGCATCGACAAGTATATATGCTACCTGTATATAAAGAGTCTTATCTCCTTTTATAGCTATAAAGTCAACCTCTTTTTCCTTTATACTACCGACATAAATGTCATAACCTTTTCTGGCTAGTTCCAGGTAAACTGTGTTTTCCAACTGATATCCGACACCATACCCAAATCCCTGATACAAATAATTGTTGAAAGCTAAGTCATTTGCATAATATTTACAATTTCCCGCAATAGTCTCCTTTCCTCTGATATTGTAACGTTCAACACGATGTATAAGATAGGTGTCTTCAATATATCCGATATAGGCAGAAACAGTATCGTAACTTGTTTTACGCCCACCGGATTTAAAGTAGTTTGTTATATTTCGGATTGATAAGAGATTTGAAGCATTATTTATCAGATATACAAAAATATCCTCTAATAGTTTAGCATCTTTGATATTATATCTTTGTATAATATCACGTAGTAAAACTGTGTCTTTAATAGCAGATATATAGTTCCTCTTTGATTCTTGCTCAGGAAGGACAAATAGCTCAGGCATACCTCCACTTTGGATATAATCAATGTAGCTGGATTTATTCCGTTCTTTTCCGGTTATGTCACAAAACTCATCGTAGCTAAAAGGAAAAATTTCAAATTTTACATAGCGACCTGATAAATAAGTCGCTAATTCCCCTGATAACATTCTGGAGTTAGAACCGCTGATATATAGATCATAGCTCTCAATATAGTCTTGTGAGTAGGAGTTTACAATCTGCTCCCAACGTTCTATATTCTGAATTTCATCAATAAAGAGATAAATTCGTCCTTTAGGTTGTAATTGTTCTCTGTAAAGTCTGACTAATTCATCCAAATCAGAGGCTGTACGTATGAATGAAAAGACAGATAATTCACAATTAATGAATAATATATTTTCTCTCGGGACTCCATGGTCTATTAATTTTGATGCAAGCTGCCTAAGAATATAGCTTTTACCTACTCTTCTTTGTCCGACAAGCACTTTGACTAATCTGCTTTCTTTACCATATAAGTATATTTTATTTGTGTAGTCGGTGCGGATAAATCCTAATGGAATCGTTTGATTATTCCAAAAGTTGTATTTTGATAATATTTCAAAATGAATATTCATATCTGAGAGATTTAGAATGTTTAGTAGGTGAAAGTTTCGACTGTACTCGATACTTTTGGCAAAAGTATAAAAAGTTTCGACTGTACTCGACACTTTTCATTAAAATGATAAAAGTTTCGACTATACTCGACACTTTTAGTAAAAACAATAAAAGTTTCGACTGTGTTCGACACTTTTAGCGGGTTAATAGCATTATTACATTTGATATAAGCTTAAAATAAGCTTTGAAAAACTTGACTTTGCGGTACGATTTTTGTATATTTGAATGTATATAAACACCTTATTAACTATGAATTTAACCTTGGTATATCCAAGTCTGAAGGGACGAAAAATACTTGATGAAGAATCGTTATTAACCTTGTTGAGAACAGAAAAAGTAAGTTATGGAATTCGGGAATTAAGAAGAACGCCGCGGCTTGATCGTGATCAATTACCTGAACCCTATCAATCTAAAATTCCGTTTATTTTTTTTAGTGGAGTTTATCGGGTAAAATCCGGAAATCTGAGTATCGAAAATTACAATGGACTGCTCCTTGTTGAGATGAATCAGTTAAACTCCTGGGAAGAAGCAGAATTGCTAAGAAATCAGGTAGGAGCACTCCCTCAGGTATTACTTGCTTTTATTGGTCTGAGTGGTCTGAGTGTGAAGTTTCTGGTTCGCTTTTCATTGCCTGATGGTTCATTGCCTTCAGAAGAATCAAATATACGATCCTTTCATGAGGCAGCATGCTATAAAGCGCTGGATTATTTCGGAATGCAATTTAACAATCAAGTCACCATACCGAGCGAAATCCCTCACTATGGATGTCGCTTATCATTAGATCCTGAATTGATTTATAATCCATATGCAATTCCTGTTATCATTGACGAGCAATCCATCCATCGGGATAGACGATCATGGAAGCCTTCCTCAGAAGATTTAGGTAAAACGGAAGAAAATATTCTGGCTGGAAGATCTATTGAGCAGCAGCTTATTCTGGAATATAGTGCTTGTGTGAAGAACGCACTGCTTCAAATGGAGAAAATAGAGAACAAGGATGTATCAGAACTTCGTTATGAATATTTGACTTTACTTGCCCAAAATTGTTTTAAGGCGGGTATTGATGAAGAAAAAGCTGTTTTTAAAACATTACTTCAGGAGAACTTCCAAACCCGTGAGCAAGAGGTTCGGGAAGTGTTTCGCTCTATTTATGAGTTATCCAGGCTCTTTGGAACAAAAAGCGGAATGAAAGCTTGTCAGAAACTGACTCTTGGATTGGATGACTTTTTCGCACGTAGATATGAATTCCGTTTTAATGAAATAACAAACGGGGTGGAATACAGAAGTCGGGCGTTACCCTATGGAAAGTACTCATTAGTGAATGAGCGTATTCTTAATTCGATGATTCGGGCTGCACATAAAGAAGGTCTGGATGTCTGGGATCGGGATGTAAAGCGATTTATTAACTCCGATGATATTCCTTGTTATAATCCTATTGACTTTTTTATCAACACACTTCCTAAATGGGATGGAAAAGACCATATCCGGGCATTAGCAGCAACAGTGCCTGTTGAAGATCCGGAAATCTGGCAATCCAATTTCTATACATGGTTCTTAGGTATGGTAGCAGGATGGCTACAAAAAAATAAGATGCATGGGAATAGCACATTGCCCTTGCTGATTGGTGAACAGGCTTGCGGGAAATCGACTTTCTGTAAGCGCATTTTACCACCTGAATTGCAAGCATATTATACCGATTCCATTGACTTTACTAAAAAGCAGGAAGCGATGCTTTGCCTGACTCGTTATTTGCTTATTAATATTGATGAGTTTGATTCGGTAAGTACTTCGTACCAGAGTTTTTTGAAACATGTTATTCAGAAACCTGTTGTGAATGTACGAAAACCATTCGAAACGACAACAAAGATGAATCGGCGATACAGCTCATTTATAGCGACCTGTAATAATGAAGATATATTGAGTGATCCGACCGGTTCACGCAGATATCTTTGTACGAAGATAACGGGCCGGGTAGATAATGAGGCTGTTATTGATTATCTGCAGCTTTATGCGCAAGCTGTAGCTGCATTGAATAGTGGCGAAACCTATTGGTTTGATGTTGAACATGCGAAACAGACCACGGATCGGAATCAAACTTTTAATCGCTTATCGATAGAAGAAAATTTATTGTTGCATTATTTCGAGGTTCCGGGCGAAGAGGAGCAAGGTGAGTGGATGAGTCCGATCGAAATTTATTTGCATATTCAGAAGGAGAGTAAGATGAAGTTAGGCAATAAAGGCTTGTCTGCTTTTGGTCGAATATTAAAAAAGCATGGTTTTTTAGCCAAAAGAATCCGAACGGGGACTGTTTATTATACGAATCTAAAATAGATTTTTATTCTGTTTTATCTGCAACATCTGCAACATCTGCAACATCTGATCTAAGTAGTTGACCTGTATGGCGTTATCGTGTTGCAGATGGTTGCAGATGGTTGCAGATGAAATAAGTATCTGCAACACGCGAAAGTGTGATCAGTAAAGGGTTTCGATGTTGGGTTGCAGATGTTGCAGATAAAATCATTTTTTTTTTTCTGTAGTATGTGATTCTTTGCGGGTGATGCATAAAAGATATACCGTATCTCTGAAAACTTACGGTATATCTTTTCAGAGATAAACCGTATCTTTCAAAAGATATACGGTATCTTTTTAGAGATTGACTGGAATAATTAATAGATCAAATTCTTTAAAGAATTGATTGATAAGGTATTTAATTAATCGAGCAGGAATTTGTATGGATTGTAACAAGAAAACAAAGGTATTTGGGATTCTCCAAATGCCTTTGTTTTTTATTATAAATACGTTTGTTCTGATAGTCAAATACGTTTGTTTTTTTATCAAAACAGGAAACAGAAACTTCGCTTTAGCTTATTGAATTTTTCATTAGTATCAAATGTTCTGCAGGTACGTATGTAAAAATATTTAGATACGTATCAAAAATATTTTTCATAGGTATCTAAATTTTGAACCTTGGGCTTGCTGACTTAGAGTGAATTCTGCTGTAATTGGTTGACAGATTTATAAATTAAACCGGATTGAGTTTACAGAGATAAAATCTTAATTCCTATTCTGCGGGAAAAGATAATTCACTGAAATTTCTATGTTTTTTTATGAATAGCTATTAACTCTGTTTTGTAAATGGATGAGATATAATATCAAAAAAAGAGTTCGTCCTGATGTTAAATATGAATATCAGATATAGTGTAAGATAGAAATTATGTCGCATATGTGTTATTTTGAGTTAAATGATTATCTGTTCTGTTTTCTTACTTATTAAGCAGTCATTTCTTAATGTATAGCGATTTATGATAGATATTAAAATGTTATTTGCGTAGTAATTAATGTTAATATTGGAAGTCTTTATTGAAGAGGCTAATGTTAATATATGTATTTATGATTGAGGTGTTATGTTTTTGTAATTAGAATAACCTTTAAGCAAAATGATTTTTTATATAGTTGTTTTGTGTCTAAATTTTGAATTTTCGAGTGTTTTTGTATCATATTTGTATATTATTGTTTTTAATTATTTTTGTTGCGTAACTATTTGTTTGTTCAGGTTATTTAGTATATTTGTCGCTGATGAATCGTGTAGATGAAAACTTATATATACAAATCTTATCAAATATATAATATGGGTTTTTATCAATTTGGATACACTAAGGAATTTTTACAGATAGTCATACCTCGACCTATCTGCTGATGATCATATCTTATTATTTTCTCTTCGCTTACTATTTATGCTCATATAACCGATATTAGAATATTGGATGCTAATTATATTATTAAATTTTAAATTAAATTGCTTATGAAAAAAGTTTTAATGTTGTTTTTCTGCACTTTTATTTTATATGGGTGTGGAGATGGTATTGATGAAAATACAAAAATAGATCCACCAAAAGGATCCACAATTCCAACTGTGAGTATAACAGAAGCAAAATTGACAGGATATCGTGTTGATGCGAGAGCAGCAGTTCAGGATGATGGTGGTTCCGGAATTATCGAGGTAGGATATTTATATACAATAAGTGGTGGAGAAGCTCCGAGCTTAGATAACCCTAAATCGAAAAAGAAAGTGCTTTATCATGTAGGAAACACTGATTTTGAAGTGTCATTTAACCTGTTGCCTCGATATGATTATGATATCTGTTTCTATGCAAAAAATGGAGTAGGGGTCGCATATAGTGAGATTGAGCGTGTAACATCTCCATACATGGATATTAATTTACTTCTTCCAGGCAGATATAAGGTACTCACTCATACATCTTATTTGAATGGTGTATATCCTACTTATGAAATAAAAATTGAAGAAGAAAATGGAGAATATTTTATATATGGTTTAATGTGTGCTCCTTTTGGATTACCCTCTGATAAAACGAAACTTAAAATAGAGCCTCTTTATTCTACTGAAGGTAATCAGTTTTGGAATTATACGATTCGTATTCCTTATCAAAAGGCTGGGTTAAATGTTAATTTTTCCGGACAAACTTATCCGACAGTATTGGTTAATGGATCATGGATGATGAATGAGAATTCCAATGATTTTGATATTGAAGGATATTTGTATTATTATGAAGGTGAAAAACAAGAAGTTATAATTGAATTAAAAGGCGGATATGGCTTAGTTATGTGTGATCCGATAACGCATGAAATAAAGTTAGATAATCATTATCCACCGGTTGAATTAGTACTAGGGAAAAATACCTATCCGGGAGATTCGGATCAGTATCCAAGACCAGATTGTAAGTTAGTTCGGATTATGGAATGAAATAGATAAATTAAACAGAATACACATGAAACATCATTACAAAAGGAATATAATGAAGAAAGCGGCCTTCTCGTTATGCTGTGTAATGACAGCAACGACGTTGACAGGTCAGATGAAAGCTTTTCAGAATGGAGTTCGACAAGGCAGAATTGTTGTAAAATTTAAAGATAACCCTGAATTAGTGCAATCTATGCAAAATGTTTCAGGGAAACAGAAATCAAGTGGTATTGTACAGCCATTTGAGAAAATTCCACAATTAGATCAAGTTTCAAGATTATTGTTGGTTAATGAAGTAACACCACTTTTTGTTTCAAACCCTAAGTTTAAACAGCGTTTCGAAAAAGAGGGACTTGATAGATGGTTTGTTCTGGATTATGATGCGGCTCAATCCCCATTTGCTGTTATGACCACTCTTAAAGGTATTGAAGAAATTGAAATAGCCGAACCGGAACTTGAACTTATTCAACCGACATATACAGTAAAGGAAGTACAAACGCCTTCCTCTTTAACGAAAGAGGTTCAGCCTGTAGATGATCCTTTATTCCCAAGTCAATGGCATTATCATAATGTCGGTCAAACCGGAGGGAAAAAAGGAGCAGATATAAATCTGGTTGAAGCATGGAAGAAAAGAATGGCAGCAAATACTGTTATTGTTGCTATTATGGATCAGGGTGTTGATACGAGCCATGAGGATATCAGAGATAACATGTGGATAAATGAAGCAGAGTTGAATGGTACTCCTGGCGTGGATGATGATGGGAATGGAGTGATTGATGATATTTATGGTTATGATTTTGGTAATGGTTATGGTTCTATTGAAAAAGGAGAGCATGGAACACACGTTGCCGGAACAGTGGCTGCTGTTAATAATAACGGAAAAGGTGTGTCCGGTGTAGCCGGAGGATCCGGAAAAGGAGATGGAGCCAAAATGATGTCGCTTCCTGTTTTTGGCGCAGATCAGAATAGAGCAGCGAATGCATTCATTTATGCTGCGGATAATGGTGCATTGATATCTCAGAACTCATGGGGATATAATGTAGCAGGTGTTAGTTCTGCAGCTTTTGAAGCAGGGATCCGCTATTTCACTAAGTATGCGGGATGTGATAATGAAGGCAATCAACTCCCTGGTAGTTTGATGAAAGGCGGATTGGCTATTTTTGCATCCGGCAATATGTCTGCCGATGGTTTATGGTATCCCGCTTGTTTAGAAGAAGTTTTGGCAGTCTCATCGCTGAATCATTTAAATGGGGCTGCTTTCTATACAAATTATGATTCATGGGTTGATGTCTCTTCTTATGGCGGCGAAACTTCAAATAATCAGGAGTTAGGTGTTTTGAGTACTATACCCGGCAATAAATATGCTTATATGCAGGGTACCTCAATGGCTTGTCCGCACGTAAGTGGTATAGCAGCCTTATCTCTTGCCGAATTAGGTGGAGATGGTTTTACCAATGAAATGTTACGAAACTATTTGACTTTGACAGCTCGGGATAATGAGAAAAATTATACAACTCAGCACAAAGGTAAAATGGGTTCAGGTATTACAGATGCCTTGAAATCAATGACCAGAAATGATGGAGTACCTCCGAAACAAATTGAAGATCTGAGTATGGTTATGATTTCAGATAATTATGTTCAGATTGGCTTTACAGCTCCTTCCAAAGAAGATGGTTCTAAAGTGGAAGGTTATAAGGTCTTATTGACAGATAGTCTGAATAAATTAAAGGAAATCACAATTACGGAAGTAAATAATCCGGGTGAAAAGGAGATTCTATTGCTTAAAGATCTGAATAAAGGGATGTCATATTCTTTATCAATAGTATCATTCGATATATGGGGTACTACATCTCGACCTGCGGAATCTGTCCTTTTCACTACAGCTACAGAAAAAGGAAATCTGACTTATTCAAAACCTGCATTTACAACCATTCGTAAAAAGATAGATTTCGAGCAGGAACAATATTGGGAGTTCGATATTGAGCTGTTTAATAATGCAAAAGAATTGACTGCGGGAGGATTGTTCTGGAGAGCCGATAGTTATGGGCATAATCATGTGAATAACATTCCGGTATGGGCAAAAACATTAGATCAGATGCTGGAGAAAAGTCCTGAAATTGAAGTAATGTCAAAGGTTATTGAAACATCTTCGGGTGCAAGTGCGAGAGGAAATGTATATGAAGATGCAGGATATAAGAAATGGATTGTAAACCGACCAAAACTGGAAGCTGATGCTTTTATCGGAGAGGTTAAAGAAAATGGTAAGATGTTTACCAGTTCAGCTGCACAAAAATTCATCGTACCTTCAGTATATGATAAAGGGTTTAGTTTATCGCACTTTGATATGGCGATAAGAACAGGAGAATATTGGTTGTATGATGATCAGGTTACAAATCCGAAAGATCTGAAACTGGGTGTCGAAATTTATAAAGGAGGTGATCAGCCAAGAATTGAGAATAGAATCTTTTCCGGTCAGATTCTGGATCTTCCACAAAAAGCAATTAGCATATTGAAGTTACCATATGCTCATTATTTTGAAGCAGGTGAGTCGTTCTGGGTAGTTTTACATGCAGATTCCCGATATCGTTATCCTTTAGGAATTAATGGTGATGGTGCAAGATCTGATAATGCGTTGTATTCCTCTGATGAAGGAAAAACATGGAATATTTTGTCATCTGTATATAAGTTATTAGAAAACCCGGTATTTACAATTACAGCTTTATCTGATGATAAAAAAGGACGAGCGCCGATTGAATTAACTCCATCATCAGGATATTTAGCGAAAGGAGCTAAAACAACAGTAAAAGCAAAAATGAAATTAGACGATATAACTGAAGGACTAGACTCCTCTTATATTGTCTTTAATACAGATGGCACAAATCAAAACGGGCGCCAGCAACTATTAGCAGTACTTGATTTTAAACGTAATGAAATCGGAGCTAAGTTTAGTGAAGACCTTTATGAATTTGGAATGATTTCGCAGGGTGATAAAAAAGTTCAGCGAATAGTATTACATAATAAAGGAATGGGACATCTGGCAATAGATAGCATTGTTTTATCTAATAAAGGACTGTTTAGTTTAAAAGGAAATCAGCCTGAAATGATCTTAAGTGGTGATTCAGCATTCATTGATGTCGAATTGCAACCGAATGTTTTGGGAGCGCACAATACGCAACTTCATATCCATGGTCGTGATAAAGTATATACTACATTCCTGATCGGTACATGTGTAGAAGCTCCTAGTGCTGAGTTGACACCCGGCAGTTTTGATATAAACATTGAAGGCAACCAGAATATCAATAAAACGTTAACGTTGAGAAATACGTCTAACTATTCTTTAAGGTATTCATTGCCGATATTTCAGGATAACAATAACTCCATTCGTGAATATGAAATGCAACTTGTACCGTCAATACAACGTACAGATACACTGGATTTGATCGCCGGTTATAAATGGGTTGACAACCACATGGATAAAGGGTATATGGGTACTCCATGGGTCGATATATCTAAATCAGGAATCGAATTGACGAACAAATGTGATGGTATTAAGAAATTCACAAAAGTTCGGTTACCTTTTAATTTCCGTTATTATGACAAATCAGTGAAAGATATATTTGTCGGTATAAATGGTTCTTTAAGATTGGATTCTGCAATGAATTCGTCGGATGTACCGGTAGAATTACCTTATAACGGGACTTATGAAGATTTATATGGTAAATATGATGGCTTAATCGCACCGTTGTGGTTTTTGGATGGTAGTTCAGGTCATTTTCAAAAGGTGAAATTTTACTATCAGATATTTGAGGATTGTGTTGTTTTCCAATACAACGGAGTACAAGTGAAATATGGGGATCTTTCTAATTTAGTTGATTTCCAAATAGCGCTTTATCCTGACGGTTCTTTCGAATTCAGATATAATACCCCATTCCTGATGAATATAAGTGCCAATACTTTTTTGGTCGGTTGGAGTAGTCCGAATGGAAAAGATGGTAAAACGATTTACTATATGAATCGTAACATTGAAAAGGAAATGACCGGAGACTATTGTATTAAAGTTTATCCTCCGGTTGTATCTCCATTTATGCCAAATTCCTCTTTTGCTTATAATGGTATTGTGAAGCCTCTGTCAACAATAGATATTCCTTTTGGCATTAACTCTGCTGATGTTGCTTCCGGGAATTCTAAATATGAACTGGTCGTTGAAACGAATGATCCTGAAAATAAGAATATCCGCATTCCGTTCTTATTTAATAAGAAAAGTGCTTTGGATGTGTCATTTATGGAAGATGATATCAATTTTGGCGAATTTATATTCGGAAAGTCTGAAATTGAAAAAATAGTGACTTTATATAACAATTCGGAAAGTGAAGAGTCTGTATTTGTTCGTTTGAAATCTGGTGCAGGTATAGAATTTAGTAATGGGTCTTCTTCTATAGAGGTTTTGATGAAGCCAAAGAGTATTCAGATCTTACCGGTTAAACTAAAAAGTTCATTCGACTCTGAACTTATTGTTGTTTCGACTGACGGAAGTATCACTTATGATGATCTTCCTGTAAAAGCGAGTGAACTTATTTATCAAAACTATGAATTATCTATTCTTGATAAAAAGTCACTTGATTATGATTTGAACGCTGGTGAAATGAAAGCAGAAATCATTCAGATCTCATCAGATGGAAAACCATACAGCTCGAAACTTTTTGTTCCGGGGTATATTGAAGTAGAGGAAGTAAAGGGTAAGAATAATACGAAAAATAAATCTTTAATACATGATACTCAGATAGATTTTAGTGGATATCGATGGTATTCATCAGACGATGAAAATGCGCCTCAATATATTTGGACTGATATTAGCAAAACTGGAACTAGAGTTCCGCTGAGTCAGGATACAGAATATGAAGGAACTTCTTTGCCGTTTGATTTTCCTTTCTATGGTAATAAATACTCTAAGATTTATATATCCCCTAATGGCCGGATCTCTCCATTCCCGTTAGGATGGGATGTTATGTATGACTATGTTCCACCGGTAAGATTGCCGGATAGTAATATTCCGAATCCGTTAATCTCGGTTATGTGGAATCGCCAGTGGTATGATTTCCTTAATAAAGACGCCGGAATTTATGTAGATATGAATACAGAAAGAATAATCATCCAATATAATCAATTTCAATATGACTGGATTGAGACAAACGGAGTAACTTCTTATCAGGCTATTCTATATAAAGACGGTACAGTCCAATTTGTATATAAAGATATTGAGGAATGTGATCTAAAGGATTACGTAACGATAGGTATGCAAGGTGTCGGATTATCAAATAAGGAAACAGACGGATATACTTATTCGTTGAATTCATCTACTCCGATTAAAAATAAAACGACTATTACTGCAAAACCTATGTACGGTCCTTATCGTGTAGAAGCAGGACAGAAAGTGAACCTTAAGTTAACGGCGAATAGTTATGGTTATAAAGCTGGCGAATATAAAGATTCAATTATATTAATCAGTGAGAATAATCAGGAGATGTCCAAACTTCCTATAACGATGAAAGTCGGTTCAAATGCAAATCTGTCAACAAAGGAACCTGAAATTAATTTTGGAGAAGTAATCGCAGGTGATTCTATTGAGATGAAAGCTGTAAACTTAATGAATAGCGGAAATGAAGATATTATCATTTCATCTATTGATTTTGAGGGTGCTGATAAAAATATATTCGACGTGAAACGTAAAGTGGTTTCAACAGAACATATTAATGTTGTCATAACTTATGAACCGGTAGAACTACCTTTGACATTAGGTGCATATGGTACAGAAACTTTGTATGCATTTATTAAACCGGAGAATGAAACAAAAGTGTGTTCGGCTAATTTAAATTTTGCGACAAATGCGAATTCTTTGTCGGTACCATTTAAAGCAAATGTTTTGAAACCGGCAGCTTTAAGCGTATTAACTGCTGATGGATCAAAAGCTATAGATCTGGATCTTTCTAATGCAACTTCTGATATTACGAAGGATATAAAACTTAGCTATGAGGAAGGAGTTAATCCGATAGAATTCGAACTTCAGACAAGGGTTATTAATCAGCCACTTATTAAAGCCCGAAAATTTTCATCTGATAGAAAAGGATTAGGCTCATTTGGTTCTGTTGTCATAAATAAAACAGATATGCCGGAACAAACGATCTTGAATATGAAGCCGACAGCTATATCATCTGAATCGATAGAGCCATTCGGATCGGTATCTATTATTGGAGACACACCTCCGCAGGCTATGATAGGAACATCATCTGTCGGTTCATATTACGGATTGAGTTGTATGGTGAAAATGAATACCGGTGATAAAGGTTTCTTGATGTCACACGTACGTATGTGGACTAATACAATAGGTAGGGATACCAGTCATGTGGAAATACGTATTTATAATGATTGCAAAACACCTTCTGATGAATTTTTGATTTATGAAAAAGCGCATAAGTTAAGAATGGATGTACCATTAGTAGGGGATGTTTATTTACCATTAGAAGAAAGTATAGCATTTGCTCCTAATCAGGATTTCTGGGTTGAAGTATATTTCGGGGTAAATTTACAAATGCCTATGGCTGTTGCTCCGATACCGGAAGATGGTTATACTGATCGAAATAAATATCGCTTGTTTGACGGACGCAATGAGACCTGGACTGATACATATGATTATCCTGCCTATTTTGCAATATGGGCTATTCAGGAGTCATACTCAGACTTAACAAAATGGATTGAGTTGACATCCGGAAATTCAGTGATCAATCCTTTGGAATCAGTGAATGGAAAAGCTAAATTTAATTATTTGCATTTCCCGTTGAGTCAGATGAATCTTGAGGTAACTGCTAAAACAAATAAGCTGTCTGTTGTAGATCCGCTTATTGTAAAAGCTAAAAAATATGAGGCTATTATGTGGACACAGTTCCCTCAAGAAGCGCTGATTGTACGTGAAGGAGAAACCGTATCTTTTGATATAGCGGCAAAAGACCCGGCAGGTAATGAAATTACTTATCAACTATCTTCACCGGTTGACGGAGTGACAATCGAGAAGCAAAATGATGGTTCTGCCAAAGTTACCTATAAAGCTTCTTATTTATCGTCATTCGTTACAAACCTGAATATTGAGGCACGAACCGATAAAGGATTATCTGTTAAACGAATTTCTATAGCGAATGCAAATGTCAACAGAGCACCTAAATCTTTACCTGTGGAACCAATTACATTGAATTTGAATTCATTAAATTCATTGGTTTTACCACCATCTTATTTCTTTGTTGATCCGGATGGAGATGCAATGCAATTTAGAGGGAATATATCTTCATCAGGACTAGGAATCAGTCTTTCAGAAAAAGGATTTGTATTTACTCCAATACATGAAGATGTTGTTGATGTAATTATTGTAGCAACAGATGGTGAATACGAGGTGACAAATAAATTCAGAGTAAATGTCGTTAATCTAATGAATACTCCTCCGGTTCTGGTGAAAACAATCGGTAATAAGCGAGTTGAAACAGGTAAGACTTATACAATGGATCTATCGTCCTACTTTATTGATCAGGAAGGTGATGCTATTACTTTTGATGCATGGGCTACGAATAGTGAAATTGCTGATGTAGATATTAATGGAGCATTAATGACAATACAGGTTAATAATCCGGGAGAATCTGCAATTGCAATAAAAGCAACAGATAGCAACAAAGGAGAAACATTGACAACATTCCTTATTCGAGCAGAAGGTAAATCTGTAACTGAATCTTCTCAAAGTAAAATTACGATTGCACCGAATCCGTCAAATTCCGTATCGACAATTTCTGTAGAGATAGAGAATGAACAGGAACAAGTATTCTATGAGGTACGAAGTCTATCCGGGAAATTGATAGCTTCAGAATTAATGGATACACAAAATGGTCAATCTGCTGCAACTATAAAAGTATCGGGGTTAACTCCGGGTATGTATGTTGTTCAAGTGAGACAAGGTTCTAAAGTAATTTCAACAGAGAAATTGATTGTTACGAAATAATAATACAAACGATCATCGGCTATAAGTCGGTGATCGTTTACTTCTAAATTTTTTATCTATGAAAAAAATCTACCTTATACTTTTATTATGCTTTTCAATACTGTCTCTTAAAGCGCAAATGTTTCCACCTGAAGGTGAGTTTGAGCCTTTATTGATAAAAGCCGATCTTACACCTGAAAAAAGGCTGGCTGATTTTCTTACAGAATATATTGTAGAGGATTGGTGGGGTGATTCAGTTTATGAAGGTCCGACTGAGTTGGATATTAGCGGACTTATTACACGAGAGGATCTGGATGTTATTTATAAAATTCAGACAATACAAAAAATTGATGCTGAGCATGCTTCTTTTATTGATAATACAGTCCCGAAATACGCATTCTGTATGGATGGAGGTGTGTTCCAGGAAGGAATCAGAAGTTTGATAGAAGTTGTTTTACCATCTAATATAGAGGTTATTGAAGCGCAGTCTTTTACGAATTGTGTTCAGTTAAATAAAATAAATCTGAACCAGTTAACCTCTTTGCGGAAAATAGGGGCTAATGCTTTTGATAATTGTAATCTAACTTCTGTTTATATTCCTGAAAAATGTACAGATCTGGCGGAGACGACATTCTTATACTGTATGAACATAGAAAGTATCGTTGTCGATACTAAAAATACCAAATACGAATCAGAAAGTGGTGCCTTATATGATAAACAAGTTAAAGCATTAATCCTTTATCCTAAAAAATCAAGAAACAAATCTCTTATAGTAAAGGCTGGAACTGATTCTATCATTGCTACATGTTTTAGCGAAAATGAATTTCTTGAAAATGTCGATTTGCCAAATAGTCTCACTAAGTTAGGGCGTAATGCTTTTCAAGGAACTACAAAACTTAAATCTATAATCATCCCAAGCTTAATCAAAGAGTTAGATGCAACATTTTTTTGCTCTTCCATTGAATCAGTTCAGTTATCAGAAGGGCTGGAAGTAATAGGGAGTTCTGCGTTTTACAAATGTGCCAATTTACAGTCGGTAGTTTTACCTAAGACAATAAATAAAATTGGTTTTCTGGCATTTGGTGAATGTACTAATTTAAAGAGTGTGAATTTTGAAGATTTAGTGTCTTTAGCATTTATTGATGATCGGGCATTTCTTAATTGTGTAGGATTAAGTCAGGTAGATTTATCAAAATCAACTCAAATGAACTCAATTGGGAATATATCATTTAAGGGTTGCTCTTCTATTCATACATTGAAATTACCAGATAATTTAATCAAAATTGCAAATGAAGCTTTCATTAATTGTGAATTGTTAGATTTGAAAAAATATCCGTCATCATTAACTTATATTGGTGATCATGCTTTTGCAAATAATAGTTCGCTGACAACGATTGAGATAGGTGAACTTGTATCATATCTTGGAAACGGAGCCTTTAGTAACTGCCGTAATGTTTCAGACTTGTCTGTAAGTGAAAATAATACCGAGTATGTATTGTATGAAAATATGATAATGAAGAGTGATGGCTCTGCTGTGATTTATGCTTCTCCAAATACCTCGCTTGAAGAAATTGACTTATCAGAAATGCAAGAACTTGGAGATTATGTATTAGCAGGAAATAAAAGTATAAAACGGGTGATCTTAGGATATAATTTAACTTCTGTAGGAGTAGGTGCTTTCGCGGATATGTCACAGTTAGAATCTATAGATTTTTCTCATTGTGCACAATTGACAAAAATAGGTGCGAATGCGTTTAAAGGTGCCGTTAACTTAAAATCAGTATTACTTCCTAAGGATGATTCCAGTAAAAAACTGGAGATCGGAGAATCTGCTTTTGAAGGATGTGCAAATTTAAAGAATGTTATCTTTCCGGCTCAGACTAGTTCATTAGGATTGTATGTTTTTAGGGATTGTACGAAACTGACTGCTGTAGATATAAGTAAAACCAAAGTGACTGCAATAGCAGATTTGTTCATAAATTGTGTGCAGTTGTCAGATTTTAAAATCAATAATAAAGTATTCAGAATGGGGGATAAATCTTTTAATAACTGTAAATCTTTAACGAGTTTCGAGATTCCTAATTCGATGACATATGGCCTTACAGCAGCTCCATTTGCAGGATCAGGGATCAATACGTTTATTGTTGAGCCCGCTCATGTAAGTTATAAAACGATTAACGGAGAAGTATATTCTAAAGATGGCACTCAGTTAATTGTTTGTTCTCCTGCAAAAACAGGTGTTTACACGGTAATGGATGGTGTGACGAGAATCGGAGCGAAATCCTTTTCAGGAAATGATAAAATAACTAAAGTAGTTTTACCTGCGTCTTTGCTTAAGCCTGAATATCAAAATATTGAAGGTTCGTTTCATGAAATGCATGGGTTAGAGGCTTTCGAAACGATTGACAATCATCCAAGTATTAAAATTATTGATGGTGCGATCTATTGTACGGAGGGTAAAATTTTATATAGTTATCCTGCAGGGAAATCAGATCCAAAAATAACATTGGCGCCCTCAACAGAAACTATTGTGGATAAAGCCTTCTCAAGTAACAAGAAAATTGAAGAAATCGTATTCCCTGATAAACTGACTCACATAAATATGTCTTTTCAGGATGCAATAGGATTAAAAAAAATAGTTTTACCGGCATCGATTAAATCAATACAAAGCTCATTTGATGGTGCAGAAAACTTAACGGAAGTAGTATGTAATGCTTTAAATCCTCCGGGAATGGATATATACACATTCAGAAAGACTAAAGTAAATACTATCTATGTTCCAGGCGAGAGTGTTGAAAAATATAAAGCTCACAAAGAATGGTCAGCTTTTAATATATTACCGTTCGATGCGACGTCCATAGAAAAGAATGAAGCTACTGATTTACACATCACATGTAAAGATGGTTTTGTACATATTGTATCCGAGATTCCTGTTACTGAAGTTAAAGTATATAACTTAAACGGACAGCTAATAAAACTATCAAACTCTCCGGATTTTAATTTGAAAATATCCAAGAACAGCTTGATTGTTTTGTCTGTTCTATTAGAAAACGGAAATACTGTAAACCGAAAATTGATAGTTCGCTAAATAAAAAAGGTCGATAATCTTATCGGCCTTTTTTATTTAAGGTTAGCTACGAATCATGAAGATTCATCGCTAATTACTGCGAAAAGTCTATATTTAAATAATCTAAGTAATTTAATAAGTATGGTAACTCATGAATATTTCCATTATGAATATCAAGACTGGATGGGTATTACAGGAGTTAATGTTTCAAGTCGTGAACTTGCAGCTTATTTGTATCAAATTAAATCTAGTTGTTGGGATTCTACAACATATGAATTTAAAGTTAAAACAGCCATTAGTATGTCAGAAAGACGTCAGTTATCCCTTGAAGATGTATATAGACATTGTGGAATATAATAAATATAATTATGAAAAAACTATTTGCTTTAACCGCCATATTGGCAACTTTTACGCCTTGTTTCCCTTCTGCGGGTGATTCTCTTATCTATCAAGGTAAAGTATATATTCTGGAGGAGCCTGTATTAGGTAAGTTCAACTTAAAGGCACCAAGAGATGTCTTTGATGTCGTATTTAAGGAGCTTGATAGATTCGACTTTGTCGTTATTCCCAATCCCCGTCTGGATATGTGTATTGTAAGTATGAATATAACGAATGAAGGATGTTTACTGATCAATGATATACAACCCTATTATCAGCCATTTGCACACCCGGTTGGTATTGAAATTTCAGATTTTATACCAGACAGACAAACGAGAATGCAAAGATTGGCCGATATTACGGGGGAAACATTAACCAAAGAATATGCGTTACCCGTAACCTGGATGAATAAATCTATTGCAACAAAAACAGATTATATTTCCCTAACCCATTTTCTGAATACAGCTTCTTTTGAAATGAATAAAGGAGTTCTGACCAAATTTGAAACAACGAAAAATAATGTTGGCTTTTATGACAACATTGAGCGAATAGATTCAATGATTAATTCAACTATAACTGAGGCTGACTGGTCTGTTATTAACTCTTTGGATGACAATGTTTTCAGATTTAGTCTTTTGCATCAAATTAAAAAACATCCGGATGAAGTGCAATTGATTATTAACAAAATTACTGACAAGTTAAACTCAATACCATCAGATCAGTTGTGCTCAAAGGCATTAAGAGGCAGTTTACCTAATATTTTTTGGGAGTCATTTGCTTCAAATACTTCACGATTTAATGAAATAAAAATCGATGGTAAAAAGAAGAAAGCCTCACTCTTTGTTTCATTGGGATATTAAGCAAAGTGATACTTTGGATAATTACAAAGTAAGTCATAGGTAAACCCCTTCTTGCAAGTTAGGATAATAGAAGAAGTACAAACTATTAGAATCTATTCGATTTTTAATAGTTTGTACTTTATTTATATGAGATTTCAATGTAACTCTCAAAGTATTTCATTCTTCTTCAAATTGTGCGGAAGTAGTTCTGCGAGAACCTTAGAATAATCATTATCACACTCGTGCATGTGGTTGAGAAAGTTGAATTATACTAGAGTTGGTTGGCAGATTTATAAATTGAACCGGATTGAGTTTACGCATACTTATCCAACAAAGCTTATTATTTCAGATGAGTGTGTCGCGGTTGAATATTAATATTTGCCGGGGATAATAACAAAGACTGATTGTTTCAGATTAGTCTTTGAGATTATTATAAAGGGTTATAACCGCTAATCAATAAGCCAATGCAACTGAGTGCTGCGAAAAATATGACTGCAGCATAAATTTTTTCCCGATGAGTAAATACAACTTCACCCTCATTACGGTGATCCATTCTGCCCTTTATATAGAATCCGATACCTATCAGATATGCGATGGAGGTAAAATAAAATAACTCTAGTCCTCCGGCGTATATGAGCCAGATGCAATATGCTGTTGTGATAAATCCGATAATCCGTAAATAAGCTTTACTGTATAGTCCTTTTTGTAATTCAGCAGGTGTGTATGATTCTTTAATAAGAAATAATCCACTGAATAAATAAGAAGGAAGGATCATAACACCTGCAATCTCTATTGCTGCCAGATAAACGTGTTCGGAAAGGACAACGATGAATATAAAAAACTGCATAAGCAAACTTGACGCAAATAATGAGTTGATAGGTGATTCATGTTTGTTTTCTTTTCCGAATACACGAGGTAGAATATTGGCTTTGGCTGAGGTGTATGGTACTTCGGCGCATAAAATCGTCCATGCAATCCATCCTCCGAGGATAGAAAATATAATACTGATAAGTACAAAAATAGCGCCCCAATGTCCTACAGCTGCTTCTAATACATAAGGAACTGACGGGTTTGGAAGCAGTGCTAATTCCGGTTGTCGTAAAATACCATATGATAATATACTGAGCATCAGATAAAGAAACAAAGCGAGAATGAAACCAATTACTCCGGCTCGTCCTATGTCTTTACGATGTCTGGCTCTTCCCGATACGACTACTGCACCTTCCACTCCGATAAAGCACCATAGGGTAACCAGCATAGTACTACGTACTTGTTGAGTAACACTTCCTAAACCAAGATCTTTTCCCCAAAAATCCCATGTAAGATTATCTGTTTTGAAAAATAACAGAAGAATGACAATGATGAAAGTCAGTGAAGTGAATTTTAAAATGGATACAACAGCGTTGATAATTGATGCCTCTTTAATACCGGAGGCTACAATACCGAACATACACCAGATAAGTACGGAGCTTAATAACCATGTTTGCCATCCGTAATTGAGAAGAACAGGAAAAAAGAAACCTAAAGAGTCATTTAACATAACTGCAAAGGCAACGTTTCCCATAGCTGCACAGAGCCAATATCCCCATGCAACATTGAATCCGATATAATTGCCGAAACTCTCTTTTGCGTATTGGTAGATACCTGAGTTTAGTTCAGGACGCAAATCAGATAGTGTTTTGAAAGTAAGCACCAGAAATAATACACCAAAGCCTGAAATCATCCAGGAAATAATTGTAGCGCCAAGACCGGCTCCGGCTGCCATGTTTTGTGGAATAGCGTATATTCCACCTCCTATCATCGAGCTGAACACAATAGCTGTTAGCCCGATTAAACCAAGTTTGCGACTTTCTTCAGACATCTTTGATGTATTTATTGTAGGATATTGCATCTACGTTCTATGCTAAAAAAACAGTTGAAGATTTCTATTTGTTTTGATTTTCTGTTTTTATAAGATTCTGTTGCCTTTATATCTTTAATATTAAGAATCTGTTTTGGTTTTTTGTAATAACATTGATTTTGTTTCCTTCTATGGTTTTCAGCTGATATGTGTACATGAGTAGTTGCGGTTTGATGGTTGACAGATAAAAATAATTCTGCCTCAACTCTGTTTAGATGAAATATAGAAGAAAGATTTTCTACGTATATTTTCTTCTTATATGCAATAAAGCACTTTGTGTAACCTTTATTTTATCGTAATTTTGTGTGTTACAAATTTAAAGTAGGAATATAAACAAAATATATGCAACAATACCCATCACAGCTTCTGGAAAAGGCTGTAAATGAATTTTCTAAATTGCCGGGAATAGGTCGTAAAACTGCATTGCGATTAGTGCTGTTTTTACTACGTCAGGATCCGGATATGGTTTTTGGCTTTGGAAATACATTGATTGAACTTCGTCGGGATATTAAATATTGTCAGGTGTGTCATACTATTTCAGATACAGATGTGTGTTCTATTTGTGCGGATGAAAACAGAGAGCAGGGAGTAATCTGTGTTGTAGAAAATATTAAAGAAGTAATGGCAATTGAGAATACAAGACAATACAGAGGTTATTATCATGTACTTGGAGGTGTGATATCACCGATGGATGGTGTCGGTCCGAATCATTTGCAAATAGATAGTTTGGTGAAGCGCGTTGAGTCGGGAGCGATTAAAGAAGTGATACTGGCATTGAGTACAACGATGGAAGGTGATACAACTAATTTTTATATTTATCGGAAACTGGCACACACGGGTGTAAATATCAGTACAATTGCACGAGGTGTGTCTATCGGTGATGAGATTGAATATACAGATGAGGTGACATTAGGACGTTCGATAGCGAATCGTGTGTCATTTCAGGATACTTTTAAAATATAGCGGAGAAGAGGAAATATAATAAATGTAATCAGATTTCGTTTTGGTTTAAAGAATTTCTTTATCAACTTAATTATCTGATTTTTGTTATGAAATTATCCATCGTTATTGTAAATTATAATGTTAAAGAGCTATTAGAGCAATGTCTGATTTCCGTCATGAAAGCTACATCCTGTATTTGTGTCGAAATCTTTGTTGTTGATAATAATTCTATCGATGGATCAATTTCATATCTTAAGCCTTTATTTCCCGATGTGTGTTTCATTGCCAATAAAGAAAATGTTGGTTTTTCAAAAGCGAACAATCAGGCAATACATAAAGCACAAGGAGAGTATATTCTGATTTTAAATCCGGATACTCTGCTGGGAGAGACACTCCTTGAGCGATGTCTGGCATTTATGGATGCTTATCCTGAATCGGGAGCTGTTGGTGTTAAAATGATTGACAGAGTGGGGAATTTTCATATCGAATCCAAGCGTTCTTTTCCTTCTCCGTGGAATTCAATGTGTAAGCTAACAGGTTTATCAAAGCTTTTTCCTTATTCACGTAGATTTGGCAGATATAATTTACAATATTTAGATCCTGATTATGTGCATGAGGTGGAGATATTATGTGGTGCTTTTATGCTAATAAGAAAAAAAGCACTAGATACATGCGGGTTATTTGATGAGTCTTTTTTTATGTATGGAGAAGATATTGATTTATCCTATCGGATCTTGAAGGCAGGTTATAAAAACTATTATCTTCCTTATCCTTTATTACATTATAAAGGCGAGTCAACAAATAAAGATAAACCTGAATATGTGAGACATTTTTATGGAGCAATGGTTTTGTTTTATGAAAAACATTTTAATCAGACCGCTTTTGTTTATCGGCTTATTATAAGAGGTGCTATTTTTTTTAGCGCATTTATATCTTATTTTAAGCGTTTTTTTGTTAGTTTTAAACGCTTAAATGAGAATAGTGTTAAACTGAATCAAAAAACAGAGGTTCTTACCGATTGTGAATATAGAGTGGATGAGATGCTCCAGATGATGTGTCGATCATCGGGAGTAGAGTATAAGATAGAGTTGCGACGGAAAGAAAGGGAAAATAAAAAGGTAATATGAGGAAATGTTTGGGCTTTAAAAGAAAAGATGTGGAATTGAGGGCATTGGAGCCGGAAGATTTGAGTTATTTCTTAAAATGGGAAAATGATACGGAGATTTGGGGATTTGGATCTCAAATTCAGCCGTTATCGCGTTTTTTAGTGAGAGAATATTTGAATCAATCATTGAATTCGGATGTAATGAGTATGAAGCAAGTCCGGTTTGTAATCGAGTATAAAGGACAGGTTGCCGGATGTATTGATTATTTTGATTATGACTCATTGAATCGCCGTGCGTCTCTCGGTATTCTGATAGATGAAAATTTCAGAAAGCAGGGTATAGCGTCTCAGGCCATCGCTTTATTATTGGAATACGGATATAATTATTTGAATTTACATCAGGTATATGTACATATCCCTTCAGATAATCAGCCTTCGGTAAATTTGTTTGAATCGATGGATTTTCAATTCATAGGGGAGTTGAAAGATTGGGTTTTTCGAAGCGGAACCTATCATCATGTGAAATTATTTCAGTATATATTTAAATAAAAGCTTTTCTTTTTAAAGTTATTTTATTGATTATTCGGGTATATAAATAGTAGTTTGTGATAGCCGAATAATCTAAACCATTATTTTTGCATTTGGATTACCTTGTAGAATAGAACTATGAATAAAAGAAATACCCAAATTATCATTGGCGTTTTAGTTGTTGTACTTTTAGCCGGAGTAGGTTATATTATAAAACAACAAACAACCATTTCAGAGATGTCTCAACAATTCGATATACAAAAAGAGGAGTTGGAACAAGAATATGAGCAATTAGCTGTTCAATATGAAGGATATAACAGTATAAGTGTAAAAAATGATTCTTTGATAGATTTGCTTGATAATGAGAAAGTCAAGGTGCAAAGACTGCTTGAAGAATTGAAAACGGTAAAAGCGACAAATGCCCGCAGAATTAATGAATTGAAGAAGGAATTAAGCACTTTGCGTGCTATTATGCGAAGCTATGTGATTCAGATCGACTCGTTAAATCAGGCAAATGCGATGTTGCGTAAAGAGAATGCCGATGTTAAGTCTAAATATTCGGCAGCCACTCAGACTGTGTCCAAATTATCTAAAGAAAAAGAACGTCTGACTGAAAAAGTAGATCTTGCTTCGCAATTGAATGCAGTAAATATCGTAGCCAATGCCATTGATAAGCGTGGGAAAACGACTCCTCGTATCAATCGTGCGACTGATATTAAAATATCATTTACACTGGCACGGAATATAACTACCAAAGTAGGTGAGAAATATGTATATGCACGTATTACTAAACCTGATGGAGATATTTTAATTAAAAACAGGGGAGATGTGTTCCAGTTTGAAAATAAGGAAATTGCTTTTTCTTGTCGTAAAATGATTGAATTTACGGGTGAAGAGCAAGATGTTACATTGTATTGGAATATTGAAGAGTTCCTGTATCCGGGAGATTATCGCGTGTCGTTATTCTGTGATGGAAATGAAATCGGGAGTGCTTCATTTACAATGAAAAAATAAGAATAATACAAAATCAATATAAAAAGAAGGCAGCCTTATTAACTCAAGTTAAAAGGCTGCCTTTTTTTGTTTAGTTATTGATGTTGTCCGATTAATTTTACCAGATGATCTGCGGATATAACTCCGGAATGTCTCCAAACTACTTCACCTTTTTTGAAAAGCATGAGTGTTGGAACTGATTGTATGCGATAATGAAGTGAAAGAGCTTCGTTTTTATCGACATCAATTTTTATAACTGTAGCTTTATCCCCGATTTTAGTTTTAAACTCCTCTAATATAGGGGACATCATTTTACAGGGGCCGCACCATGTTGCGAAAAAATCGACTAAAGTCAGTCCCTCGCCATTAATTATTTCTTGAAACTTATCCATAATTCAATAATTTAGATTAGTCCGATATGTGAAATTTATTTTGTTATACAACAATAGATTCTCTGTAATAGTTTTGAGATAAAAAAATATTTACGGATCGTTTCCTTAAATATACTTTTTCTATATAGTTTTCTTTCTGCAAATCACTAATAAATAGCTCTTTTTTTTATAAGTTTGTAGCGTGAATTAAATAGGGGAAGTGTATCCATGAATGAAAAATAATTATATTCATATTTATATACTTTGATAGACTTCCTGAGAGTAAATGAATTGATAATTAAAAAGATATATACCTATGAAATTTGTAGTTTCAAGCAGCGATTTTTTAGCACATTTGCAAACAATTGGACGGGTAATTAACAGTAAAAATACGATACCTATTCTGGATAGTTTCTTATTTACGCTGGATGAGGATGTTTTGACAGTCAGAGCTTCTGACGGAGAAACAACTCTGGAGACTTCTTTGCGTGTAGCTGATTCAGAAGGTAGTGGCTTATTTGCTATCCCTGCTAAGATGTTGCTTGATCCGATCAGAGAGTTGCCTGAGCAACCATTGGTTTTTGAAATAAATGATACAAACCTGGAAGTGTTTATTTTCTTCCAGAACGGACGTTACAATCTAATCGGACAAAGTGGAGAAACTTATCCACAAGCTCCGGCCTTAGGAGAAAACAACCTGAGCCTTAATATGGAGGTTGATGCTCTGTTAAGCGGAGTGACTAAAACTCTGTTTGCTACTGCTGATGATGAGCTTCGTCCTGTGATGAATGGTATCTTTTTTGATATTGAGCAAGATTGTCTGACTTTCGTAGCCTCAGATAGTCATAAATTAGTGCGTTACAAAAACTACTCTATTAAATCAGCCGTTAAATCTTCATTTATATTGCCAAAGAAACCGGCTAATATGTTGAAGAATATATTACCTAAAGAAGATGGTAACGTAGCTGTTCAGTTTGATGATCGTAATGCATATTTTACATTTTCGACTTATCGTATGATCTGTCGTTTGATTGAAGGTCGTTTCCCAAATTATAATGCCGTAATACCACAGTCATCTCCGTTTAAATTAATCGTAGATCGTCAGGGATTAATAGCAGCACTTCGTCGTGTATCGCACTTCTCGAATCAGGCAAGTAATTTGATTAAACTTCAAATATCAGAAGGACAGATTGTTATATCTGCTCAGGATATTGATTTTTCTACAGCAGCTGAAGAGAAAATCATGTGCCAATATGGCGATAAAGCAATTAATATCGGATTTAAATCATCATTTTTGATTGAAATTCTGAATAATATAAACTCAACAGATGTTTGTCTGGAGCTAACAGATTCATCTCGTGCAGGTGTGTTAACTCCATTGGAGCAAGAGGCAGATGAGAACCTATTGATGCTTCTTATGCCAATGATGTTGAACGACTAAAAACTAAGATTATGCAATTAAATCTTAAGAATCCAATCATATTTTTTGATCTGGAAGCTACAGGAATAAATATAACTTCTGATCGTATCGTAGAGATCTGTTATGTGAAAGTTTTTCCAAACGGAGATCAGGAGATTAAAACAAGAAGACTTAATCCGGAAATGCCTATACCGGCAGAGGCAACTGCAGTCCATGGAATTACAGATGAAATGGTAGTAGATTGTCCGACCTTTAAGTCTATAGCTAAAAGCCTGGCACAGCAAATCGAAGGTTGTGACCTTGCCGGATATAACTCAAATAGATTTGATATTCCTCTTTTAATGGAGGAGTTTCTAAGAGCCGGAGTGGATATCGATTTGAGCAAACGTAAGTTTATTGATGTTCAGACAATCTTCCATAAAATGGAGCAGCGGACATTATCGGCAGCGTATAAATTCTATTGTGAAAAAGAATTGATTGATGCACATAGTGCAGAAGCAGATACTTTGGCTACTTATGAAATTTTAAAAGCTCAATTAGACAGATATCCGGATTTACAAAATGATATGGCTTATCTGGCAGAGTTTTCCCGTCAGAATAAGAATGCCGATTTCGCTGGACGGATCGTGTTTAATGATGATGATGTTGAGGTCTTTAATTTCGGAAAATACAGAGGTAAACCTGTAGTGGAAGTTCTTAAGAGCGATCCGGGATATTATGGGTGGATTATGCAGGGAGACTTTGCATTACACACTAAAAAGGTTTTGACAAATATAAAACTACGCGAGTTTAGTAAATAAACAAGAAATCTAATTACAAGTTATAGATACGTCTTCTTCTTTTTGTGGGATAAGGATCTGTAACTTGTAATTTCTTTATAAGTATTATGCTTAAAGGTAAGAATATTTTATTAGGCGTAACCGGAAGTATTGCTGCTTACAAAGCAGCTCATCTAATTCGTCTTCTGGTAAAAAAGGGTGCAACCGTACAGGCTCTTATGACTCCTGCAGGTAAAGAATTTATCACACCGTTAACCTTATCAACTTTGACTGGACGTCCTGTTTATAGCGATTTCTTTTCAGAGAAAGATGGCAGATGGCATAGTCATGTGAGTCTCGGATTATGGGCTGATGCGATGTTAATAGCTCCGGCAACAGCTTCGACAATGGGTAAGATGGCTCATGGCATAGCAGATAATCTACTTGTTACCTGCTATATGTCGTGTAAAGCTCCTGTGTTTATAGCACCGGCGATGGATTTGGATATGTATGCTCATCCGTCAACACATGCAAATCTTGATTTACTTCGTTCTTTCGGGAATTATATAATTGAACCTGCAGCAGGAGAGCTGGCAAGTGGCTTGATTGGTAAAGGTCGTATGGATGAGCCTGAAAATATAGTTGCTTATCTTGAAAATTATTTTGCCTCTAAGCAGGATTTGAATGGAAAGAAAGTAGTGATTACGGCAGGTCCGACTTACGAAAAGATAGACCCTGTACGTTTTATCGGTAATTACTCTTCAGGTAAAATGGGTTTTGCATTGGCTGAAACTTGTGCAGATGCAGGAGCTGACGTTACGTTAATAGCTGGTCCTGTAGATATAAAAACGGTTAATCCATCCATTAAACGTATTGATGTGGAATCAGCATCGCAAATGTATGATGCAACGCTGAACGAGACTGAGGATGCGAATGCAGTGATTCTTTGTGCTGCCGTGGCTGACTTTACTCCGGCAACAAGTGCTGATGAAAAAATCAAGCGCGAAAAGGAGGATATGACAATTACGCTTAAACCAACAAAGGATATTGCAGCTGCTGTAGGTGCAAATAAAAAAGAAGGACAGATTTTAGTCGGCTTTGCATTGGAAACTCAAAATGAGCAAAATAATGCAATGGCGAAATTAGAGAAGAAAAATCTTGATTTTATCGTCCTTAACTCTTTGCGTAATCCGGGAGCCGGATTCAAAGTGGACACCAATCAAGTGACTATTATTGAGCGTAACGGTAAACAGACCGCGTTTGATTTAAAATCCAAACAATCTGTTGCTCAGGATATAGTATCAATTCTCAAAACGTATTTAATAAAATAACGATCAGCTGAGAAATCCTATGTATAAGTTATTGCTCTGTATTTGTTTCTTATTGGCAGGTAGTCCTTTTTTGCTTCATGCGCAAGAACTAAAATGTCGTATAGAGGTAAATGGAGATAAGTTATCCGGAACCAACAAGCAATTGCTTGTTTCGCTTCGCGATGCCTTATCCGAATGGATGAATAATCAACGTTGGACTAATTTGAAGTTTAGTAATAAAGAACGAATCGAAGCAACGTTTGTACTGAGTCTTACAGAGATGGAGGGAGAGCATTTCAAGGGAGAAATGCAAATTCAGGCGAAGCGTCCTGTTTTTGATTCTAATTACGTTACAACGTTGATCAATTACCGGGATATGAATATAGATTTTTTATATCGTGAATTTGATCCTTTGCATTTCAATATACAGGCAATAGAAAGTAATCTGACAGCGACAATGGCATTTTATGCATATGTGATTTTAGGTCTTGATCTGGATAGTTTTTCCCCACTGGGAGGAACACTGTTATATCAGGGAGCTCAACAAATAGTATCAGCACAACAATCCAATCGTCAGCCGGGATGGGGACAAAGTGATGGTAAACGTAGCCGGGCACTTTTGGTTAGCGATCTGTTAGATGAGAATACAAAGGAATATAAAGGGTTCTGGTATGCTTATCATCGATTAGCTCTGGATATAATGAGTGTAGATCCTGAAAAAGGGAAATTAATTATAACCAAGCAACTTCCGTTATTAAAACAAATCCGTACAAACCGACCGATGACAGGTTTAATTTCTTTATTCGGAGATGCTAAACTGGATGAATTATCGGAGGTTTACTCTCAAAGTATTGATACGGAGAAAAGAGATATATATCGACTGTTATCAGAATTATATCCAACACAGCGAAACCGATTTGAGTCTTTACGAGCAAATTAATAATGACTTATGATCCAATCATTATATATACGCAATTTTGCATTGATAGATTCTTTAGAGATTCAATTTGAAAAAGGATTTACAACCATAACCGGTGAAACCGGAGCCGGAAAATCAATTATATTGGGTGCTTTGTCTTTGATATTAGGGCAACGCGCGGATTCCCGATCAATTAAAAACGGGGAATTGAAGAGTATAATTGAGGGAAGTTTCGATATCTCAGCTTATTCTCTGGAGAGTTTCTTTCGTGAGAATGAAATAGATTACGATGCTTCTCATTGTATTTTGCGTCGGGAACTACTTCCGGGTGGAAAATCAAGAGCTTTTGTAAATGACACACCCGTTAATCTGAATCAATTGAAAGAGTTGGCTGTTCAATTGATTGATATTCACTCTCAGCATCAGAATTTATTACTTTCCGATGCTCTTTATCAGTTAAGAGTTCTGGATACACTGGCCGGATCACTGAATGACTTGTCTGTTTATCAGAGTGTGTTTAAACAGTATAAATCAAAACGACGCTCTTTAAATAAATTGAGAGAAAGCTTAGCTAAGAACAGGCAGGAGGAAGATTATCTGAGATTCCAGTTTGAACAGCTTGATCAGGCTGATTTGAAAGAGAATGAACAAGAGTCACTGGAACAGGAACTGGATGCTTTGACTCATGCGGAAGAAATCAAAAGTGGGCTTTTTAAAATAAATCAGATCTTATCGGGTGATGAGGGTGGCGTACTATCTTATTTAAAGGAATGTATTTCTGCAGCAGGCTCATTACAACGTGTTTATCCACGTATTACGGATATCTATGATCGTTTACAGAGTAATCTGATAGATTTAAAAGATATAGCATCCGAAGCAGAGTCTAACGCCGAGCAAATAGAGTTTGATCCGGAAAGACAACTCTGGATTCAAAGCAGACTCGATACAATATATACCTTACAGCAGAAACATCATGTGAATACAGTTGACGAGCTTTTGTCGATTTATGCAGATTTGGATGAAAGACTTCAGGCTATGGATAATTCAGATGAAGATCTGAAATTATTAGAGAGAGAAGTAGAAGAGTCTTATCAAATGGTCCTTGCTGCAGCAAATGATTTGACCAATAAAAGGAAAGAAGCTGCAGTTGCTGTTGCACAAGAATTAAGTCGGAGATTGGTCCATTTAGGTATGCCTAATGTCAAAGTTGAACTGGAGTTCAAAGCTCATGAGCAGCCGGATGAATATGGGGCAGAATCCGTAGTGTTTTTATTTTCGGCAAATAAGAACATGACTTTACTACCGATTGCAGAAATAGCTTCCGGCGGAGAGATTTCACGTGTAATGCTAAGTCTTAAAGCTATGATTGCCGGAGCTACGGCTTTACCGACAATTATTTTTGATGAGATTGATACAGGTGTAAGCGGTGAAATTGCTGATAAAATGGGCGAAATTATGGTAGAACTTTCACAGTATTTGCAAGTAATGAGTATTACCCATTTACCGCAAATTGCAGCGAAAGGAAACACTCAGTTCAAAGTGTATAAGACAGATACAGAAGACTCAACAACGACTCATTTGAGGAGATTGGAAGAGTCTGAAAGAGTAGATGAAATAGCCCGGATGTTAAGTGGAGCGACTATCGTCGAATCAGCACTGACACATGCGAAAGAGATGTTGAAGAAATAAAAAAATGAAAAGGGTTTATTCCCAAAAAACTATATGGAAAAAAATGATTTTATTTTCGGCATTCGTGCCGTGATTGAGGCAATCAACGCAGGTAAAGAAATTGATCGTATCTTATGTAAACGTGATTTACAAGGAGATATCGCAAAAGAACTTTTTACTGCTTTAAGAGGTACAGATATTCATGTTCAACGTGTTCCGATGGAGCGTTTGAACCGTATTACGATGAAGAATCATCAAGGTGTAATTGCATTTATCTCTCCGATTGCATATGAGAAACTTGAGCATATCGTTCCGTTCTTATATGAGGAAGGAAAAAATCCATTTATCGTAGTATTGGATGGTCTGACAGATGTGCGTAATTTTGGTGCAATTGCCCGTACATGTGAATGTGCAGGAGTTGATGCTATTGTGATTCCTCAAAAAAACAGTGTATCGGTAAATGCAGATGCGATTAAAACATCAGCAGGAGCTTTAATGCGTATTCCTGTTTGTCGTGAATCATCTGTTAAAGCTGCGTTGACTTATTTGCAACAATCAGGTGTTAAATTAGTTGCTGCTTCAGAGAAAGCAACTATCAATTACACAGAAGCTGATTTCACAGCACCTACAGCAATCGTAATGGGTTCTGAAGATATGGGTGTATCAAGTGAGTGTTTACGTATGTGTGATGAAATGGTTTCTATTCCTCAATTTGGTCAGATCGGATCATTAAATGTATCGGTAGCTGCCGGTGTAATGGTTTACGAAGTAATTCGCCAGAGAGGATTGTAATAGCTGTTTGATTCGGATAAATAAAAAGGGAACTTCGAATGATTGAGCCCTAAATCTATAAACAAAACACAAGGAAAAAAATGAAAGAAGTAATTTCAAGCAAAAATGCACCAGCTGCTATTGGTCCATACAGCCAGGCTATTAAAACCGGAAATATGATTTTTGTATCGGGACAATTACCAATTGATCCTGCTACGGGAGAATTCGTTGCCGGAGGCATTAAAGAACATACAGCTCAGTGTTTTGCAAATATCAAAGCGATTTTGGCAGAAGCAGGTGCAACAACAGCAAATATTGTAAAAACAACAGTATTGCTTTCTGATATGTCATTATTTGCAGAGATGAATGAGGTCTATGCGGCTAATTTCGAGGGAACTTTCCCTGCACGTTCAGCGTTTGCAGTGAAAACACTTCCGAAAAATGCGATGATTGAAATTGAAGTTATCGCTGCAATCTAAGAAAAACCTTTTTCAAAGAAGTAAAAAAGAGAGTTATCACGGGTAAAGATCCGGATAACTCTCTTTTCTTTTTAGGGATTAGGATTCCATTAATGAATTCGGGTTCCTTCTAATCCTTGTATGTCATTTGCCTGAGTGATGATTACTTCTTTAACACCTTTATCAATAGCCTCAAAAGCATTTGTTAATTTAGGAATCATGCCTCCGCTGACAATTTTAGTGGAAACTAATTCAGCGAAATCATTTTTATTGATAGAAGGAATTACGCTCAAATCATCGTTTTCATCGCGTAAAACGCCTTTCTTTTCAAAGCAGTAGATAAGCGTAACATCAAATTTATCAGCTAATCCTTTAGCTGTTTCTCCTGCAATAGTATCAGCATTTGTGTTTAGCATTTGACCTTCGCCATCATGGGTAAGCGGAGCCATGACCGGAACAATTTGCATAGATAGAATAGATGCCAGCATTTCAGCATTTACCTCTTTGACATCTCCGACAAACCCATAATCAATGGGATTAGCCGGACGTCTTTCTGATCGGATCGCATTTAAATCAGCCCCGGTAAGACCTAATGCATCAATGCCGATAGCCTGTAATCCGGCAACAATTTTTTTATTGACCAGTCCACCGTAAACCATTGTTACAATTTCGAGCATTTCCTTATCAGTAACTCTGCGACCATCTATCATCTGAGTTTCTACCCCCATGCGTGTAGCCAAAGCTGTAGCAGATCGACCTCCACCATGTACCAGCATTTTAAGACCCGGGATTTCTGCAAAGTCTTTTAATAATTGATTCAATGATTTTTCTTGCTCAACAATTTTTCCGCCTACTTTTATTATTGTAAGTTTCTCTTTTTTCATAAGGTTATTAAAAAGTATAGTATTTAATATTGTGTATGTTTTGCTTTACCAGCCACTGGTTGCTCCACCGCCGCCGGAACGTCCGCCACCAAAGCTGCCTCCTCCGAAACCGCCACCGAAGCCACCGCCTCCTCCGCGATTATTGCCACCGCCTGTTGGAGGAATAATAATGACACGAGGAATTTCATACGGTTGAATCTGACTATAATGACAGTGTTGGCAGAAATATTCCTTTTGTCCCATTCCCGGGTAGAACGGAGTGGCTTGTCTGACAATTTTATCACTTCTCAATCCATAGGTTTTAGCGTGACATTGCGGGCAAGTCGAGTAGTGAGAGAATGCTGTGTCATAACGATAGATTTTCTTATTTCCACACTTATCGCATAACCAGACATCATAGTCAACACTATTAATGCGCTCTTCCATCTGTTGAGCTGTGTTGAGAAACCGGTCATCTTCCTGTTCATTCAATTTATGCATGGCAGCACCGCATTTATCACAAGGTTTATGTGTATTACGCAGGCTTTTTAATTTTTTGAAAAACCAGACAGCAAATAAAATCATCGTAATAGGTGATAAAACAGCCATATATAAAACAGGAGATTTATAGCGCTGTAAAGCTCTGAATTTATCATAATTTTCGGGATAATTCTTATTAGATAATACACTCATAATTATCACGATCATTATGATCAGTACCAGAATATTGATACCTATGTAAATAAACAGATACTGGATGAAATGACTTTCTTCCATAGCTTTCTGTCCTTTATCAATTGCATAGATTTCTCCACGTATATCTTCATCGCGAAGAACCTTTCCGATTTGAGCTATTCCATCAATCATTCCCTGATTAAAGTTTCCTTGTTTAAAATAAGGAATCATGTAATTCATCTGGATGCGTTTGCAGATGGCATCCGGTAAAACACCTTCCAATCCGTAACCGGTTTCAAATGTGATTTGTTTTTTGTCATTGACAAACAGAACTAATAATCCATTGTCTTTAGAGCGTTTACCAATACCCCAATGCTCGAATAATTTAGTTGCAAAAGGTTTTATTTCTTCATCTCCGATTGAATTAATAAGGACAACTGCTATTTCTACAGTTGTAAGTTTCCGGATTGAATCAATTTCCTGATTGATAACCTGGGCAGCCTGAGCAGAAATAATCCGGTCAGGATTAGAAACGAATTGTCTGGAGTCCTTTAATTGAACATTCGGAATATTCTCAATCGTATAAGTTTGCGCAAAGCAGAAACTATGAATCAGCGCAAATAATACAAATAATATCTTTTTCATATTTATCGTTTTTTTAATGCAATCATAATGCAGGCAAACTCATCCCATTAATTTTTCTATATAAGTCCAGTGCATAGACATCTGTCATTCCTGAGATGTAATCTAATACGGCCTGTATCTTACCATAAGTTGTCGGAGCATTTGTCTCATATTGAGAAGGCACACGATTTAATAACAGTTTAGAGTATTCTTTGTGTGGATTTAAAACCGCATCGGTTAACTTACTTAATAACGTTGCTATAATCTGATAACCCGCAACCTCAATATCTAAAACATCCGATGAGGCATAAATTTTCTGATAGGCTATTGCAGAACAAGCACTGTATGCATTGTAGGCGATTGGATCAATATGCCTGATTAAAGGCTCTCTGAATTCACCTCGAAGAATGCTATCTTCATTCTCTATGAAAACCCGGGAGCATTCATCGACTAAATGACCAATAACGCAAGCACGCAAATAAGAGATTTGCTCATTAGTGTCATCAATGTATTTCAATGCTTTTTCCAGTCTGATTTGTCTGCTCTCTTCAAAATAAGCCATAAGCAGTCCTCTCGTTTCTTCTGTAGTCAGTATCTTTAACTTATGAGAATCTTCAATATCCATAATCTGATAACAGATATCATCGGCAGCTTCAACAAGAAATACCAGCGGATGTCTTGCATACGAGGGGTAAGGCTTATCATAACGAATCAAACCAAGCTCATTTGCGATACGTACGAAATCGTTTGTTTCAGATGTAAAAAATCCAAATTTACTTTTGGTAGCCAAAGAGGAAGCATACGGATATTTCACTATTGAGGCCAAAGTCGAATAGGTAAGAGCAAAACCACCGTCACGTCTTCCGTTAAATTTATGGGTCAACAGTCTGAAAGCATTTGCATTACCTTCAAAATGGATTAAATCATCCCATTCCTCTTTACTCATACTCTGTTGCAAATGCATTCCTTTACCTTCGGTGAAAAATGAAGAAATGGCTTTTTCTCCCGAATGGCCGAAAGGAGGATTTCCTAAATCATGAGCCAGGCAGGCTGCCGCCACAATATTTCCACATTCGTAAAATAGCTTATACCAGGGTTGAGATTTATCATAATTACTTTTGATCCCATGAGCAATGTTATTGCCAAGAGAACGACCAACACATGAGACTTCCAGGCTGTGGGTCAGTCTGTTGTGGACAAAGATGTTTCCCGGTAGCGGGAAAACCTGTGTCTTATTCTGAAGTCTGCGGAACGGAGCCGAAAAAATCAGTCGATCATAGTCACGCTGAAACTCCGTGCGATCGTGCTTACGTTCGCTTGTCCAACCTTCCATTCCAAATCGCTGAGCCGATAAGAGCCGGCTCCACTCCATTTTATCCATTTGTGCTTGATTAAATTAAACTTAAGATATCAGGCAAAGGTATAAAAAATAAATTTTGCTTACATTTGCTTTATCAATTAAAACCTATGTTGTTTATTCGGTTCGCATAGATAACACAAAATTTAGCAAAAGGAATGAAAATCAGAAAATCAATAGTACTTCCGGGTGCTCTTATTGTATATTTAGGAATCATCGCTTATATGGCTTTTCCGGAATATCAAAAGAATCAAAACCACTTTGAATATTTCGGAACCATCGCAGGGACATTAATTATTATCGCGATACTATTTGTTTTTCTTCGAAAACGCGAAAAAAACAGTCTTAGTAGTCAGAGAAGAAAAGATGCTTCATTTCGTAGAAGATAAGAGGTAAGAAGTATATGGCAAAAAAGATTGTCCGAAAAAAAACAACTACCGGACCGAAAAGGAAAACGGTCAAATCAAGAAAGAAAAAGAAGAATTCATTTGAATCTTTCTTTACGCCTGCACGTGTTGCTTTTATGATTCTATTGTTACTTCTGGTCATTAGTTTTTCCTATTTACGGAATACGCATATCCCGGAAAAACAATATGCGAATGATTTTGAAAACTGGGCAATTCCGGAAACGACATTGGATGGATACACAGAGCAAATCATATCAAATAAAGGTTATACGGTTTCCTATAATTCAGATTTTCGAAATCCTAATTGGGTAGCTTACGTTCTTGAAAGAAATGAATTGAAAGGGAAGAAAAGTAAGCGTACAGACAAATTCACAGGAGATCCGTTAGTTGCAGGTAAGCAGGCAACTAATGCCGACTATTCCAAGAGCGGATATGATCGGGGACATTTAGCTCCGGCTGCCGATATGGCATGGTCTGACAAATCAATGTCAGAATCTTTTTATTTTTCTAATATGTCACCCCAATTACCGGCATTTAACAGGGGGAAATGGAAGGATCTGGAAGATTTAACCCGAAAGTGGGCTGATAAAGAGAGTCTGCTTTTAATCGCAACAGGTCCTGTTCTGAAAGGACCAATGAAACAAATTGGTAAAAATAGCGTCTCAGTACCTAAATATTTCTATAAAGTAATTATAGATCCGGTTTTGCCTGAACGAAAAGGCATAGGTTTTGTTATGGAAAATACGAAGTTGCAAAAACCGCTTCGTAGTTATGCTGTTACGATAGATAGTATTGAACGCTTAACCGGGATCAATTTTTTTGAAGCATTGCCTGATGAAATAGAAAATAAGGTCGAATCTGAGCTTATTTTAGAGTCGTGGGAGTGGTAGCATTATCTTTTTTTGTCAAAAGAGTTTGAATATAAAAAGAATAGAGCTATTTTTGCATGCTGTATAAAGAGAAAACTAAAGTGATTTTTTAATTAAATATACCGTCAAAATGAACGTTTTACAACAAAACATTGACAGCGTTAGCGCAATTATCAAGGTTCAGATTGTGAAGGCTGACTATCAAGAGAAAGTAGAGAAATCTTTGCGCAATTTCCGTCAAAAAGCAAATATCCCTGGATTCCGTAAAGGAATGGCTCCAATGGGTATGATTAAAAAAATGTACGGGAAAGCTGTAGAAGGTGAAGAAGTAAACAAATTGGTTACTGAAGCTCTTTTCGGATATATTCGCGAGAACAAACTAAATATCTTGGGAGAACCACTTCCAAACACAACTGAGCAAAAAGAAATTGACTTCGAAAACGACGAAGATTTCGAATTCTGTTTCGATCTTGCATTCGCACCGGAAATCAAAATCGAATTGTCTAAAGAAGACAAAGTTGATTATTACAACATCGAAGTTTCTGACGAATTAGTTGGTAAACAAATCGAAATGTATGCTCAGCGTTTAGGTCAACCAACTCAATTCGAAGTTGTTGAAGATCGCGATATGGTTAAAGGTAACCTTTCTGAGGTTGACGAAAACGGTAACATCGTAGAAGGTGGTCTTTCTGCTGAAGGTTCTGTTATCATGCCTTCTTATTTCCGTGATGAGAAAGCTAAAGCTGATTTCTTAGGAGCTAAAATTGGTGATAAAATCATCTTTAACCCTCAAACAGCAACAGAAGGTAACGAATATGAATTAACTCATATCTTGAAAATTGAGAAATCAGAAGTTAAAAACTTTACTGCTAATGTAGAGTTTGTAATTACTGAAATCACTCGCCAGGTACCTCATGCTATCGATCAGGAATTATTTGATGCAGTTTACGGTGCAGGAACTTGTTCTACTGAAGAAGAATTCCGTGCTAAAACTCTTGAAGTTCTTGCAGAGCAATTGAAACCAGAAGCTGATTTCAAATTCTGGATTGATGCTCGTGAAGTAATCATGAATAAAGTTGGTGAATTGAAATTCGCTGATTCTATCTTGAAACGTTGGTTGCTTGCAACAGGTGAAGCTAAAACTGAAGAATCAGTAGAAGCTGAATACCCATCAATGGTTAAAGAATTGTCATGGCACTTAGTGAAAGAAGCAATTGCTAAAGCTAACGATGTTAAAATCGAAGAAGCTGATTTGAATGCTGCTGCTGAAGCTCAGGTGAAAATGCAATTCGCTCAATATGGTATGCCGGAAGTTCCTGCAGATATGTTGAAAGACTATGTTGCTCATATGTTGAAAGACGAGAAGAGCCGTCGTTCATTAATTGACCGTGCTGTTGAAGAGAAAGTTCGTGAAACAGTTAAAGGTTTGGTTACATTGAACGAGAAAAACATTTCATTGGAAGATTTCCAAAAAATGTTCGAAGCTGCTCAAGCATAATTTTGAGTTGATTCACGATTAAATATATTAAGCTGTCCGCCATGCGGACAGCTTTTTTTGTTATATTTGAATTAGTATTATATTTTCTATCATAACTAAACGATTTGAATATGAAAAATGCATTAAATCTATTCGTAGGTATTTGTCTGTTGTTTTTAGGATTTGCTTGTAGTTCTGCAAAGGATGTACAAACTTATATGGTGAATAGCGAAAAAGTTGACTGTATGGGTGTAGCTCCAATGAAATGCCTGCAAGTTAAAAATCTGACAAAAGGTGATACAGAGTGGCAATCTATGTATGCTGCAATCGAAGGTTTTGATTATGAGCCAGGCTATATTTATAAGATTGAAGTGAAAGAAGAAAAGCTGGATACAAAAAATCTGCCGGCAGACGCATCATCAATCAAATATACATTGGTAAAAGTCATCTCTAAAGAGAAAGCATCCAAATAATAAAAAAGCTGTTTACCATCCGGTAAACAGCTTTTTGTTTCTCAAGTACACGATAAAAAGATTTAAGCAGCTCCAATTATATACGTTATTTTTCAGAATCTAATACATTTTGAATCAGCGGTTGACATCTTCCGCAACAAGAACCCGCTCCGGTCTTTTCAGCAACCTCACGAACATCTTTTGCTCCGGATTTTGCAGCCATTACGATTGCATCCATGCTGACATCTTTGCAGCTACAAGCAGAAGCAAGGATAGCTTCAACCTGAGAAAGACATCTTCCACAACCTGTTCCGGCTTTAGTCATTTCTTGTATGTCGTCAACTGTTCTTGCTCCATCTTTCATCGCTTTGCGGATGGTTGCATAATCAACTTTCAAACAGTAACAAACTAAATCAGTACCTTTATATAGTGTCATTTTTAAAGCAATTAATTAAAATCATAAATTGTAATCATTACAAAAGTATGAATAAGTTTTAAATATGCAAGCGAGACTTTCTCTTATTTTTATTTTTTACTCTTCTTTCACAACCTGCAATTATCAAATCTAAACTACCTTTGCCTCTCAAATTTATTAATAAAGATGATTTTCAACGATATATTTATTTTTAATGCCGACTCCGATTTAGCAATAGCTAATAAGTATCCGCATTATATGCCGCCGGCAAGAATACGAAAGATGAATAGTGATTTAGAGGCGTTATCTATATATTTAGCAGAGGCGGATGATCTTATTTTATTGAGACGAGCATTGCCCGGAGAGTTTCAAACTCAAACATCTGATTTTTTAGGGTATGATCTGCATACGTATAGCTACAACCATCTGGATAAGATAGAGGCATTAAAATACCGTTATCTGAAACCATGGGGATGGAGCCCTCAGATTCATCAGGCTTTATCGTTAATCAAAGGTTTTGCAGATACTGATTATGCACAGCATCCATCTTTGCATTGGAGCGATCATTCTCGCTTTATTTCGGGGAAAGGAATTGTATGCGATGTATTGCCGAAAGTTCTTCAAAAATTATCACCTGTGAAAGCATCTATTTCTCCCGAAAAAATATCAACAATCGAGGATTTGGAGAGATATGTCTCAAAAAAACGTGCAGTAGTTAAAGCCCCATGGTCTTCATCCGGTAAGGGTGTCCGTTTTATGATTCAGAATAAAATGGAAAAGATGGAATTGGAGTGGTCTCATGGTATTTTTAAACAACAAGGTTTCGTTACTGCCGCACAATATGTAGAGAAAATTCAGGATTTTGCTATGCAGTTCTATATGGATGAATCAGGGAATGTAACCTATAAGGATTTGTCGTTATTTTTCACGAATGATTATGGACAGTATCAGGGGAATTATATTCTGACAGATAGTCAAATTGAAGAAATTCTTTGTAAGTATATTACTAAAGAAGAGTTATATCAGGTCCGTTCTGTCATAATCGATTCGCTAAAGGATGTGATCAACAAGAGTTATATAGGCTATTTTGGCGTTGATATGATGATTTTCAGAGATGAAGATGGGCAATATCGTATTCATCCTATGGTCGAAATAAACCTTCGAAATAATATGGGGATTCTGGCTGCCTGTATCCGTAATAAGATAGTTTATCCCCGGAGCAGAGGTAAGTATTATGTTGATTTCGAGTCGGATGCTTCAACTTTGGGACAGAAAGTTCAGCAACTTGAAAAAGAATATCCGCTTCAAATATCAGAAGGTAAAATCACTAAAGGATTTTATCGTTTAACTCCCGATTACAGCGATGCTCAATATATTGCCTATATAATTATAGACTAACTAAATTTAATATAATGCAGCTGAGTGCAAAATAGATTAAACAGCGGTAATATATCGAACCAGTATATGGTATAGCTGTTATTCTTTTATATCCGCATTTAGGAATGTGAATTATAAACCTAAACTAATAAGGTTATGAAAGAAGACAAAAAATCTCTTACCTCAGAGTCAGGTCGTAAAATTGAAGATAATGAGAATATATCTTCAGCCGGAAAAATGGGACCTGCATTATTGGAAAATGTTTGGATGTTGGAAAAACTGGCTCATTTTAACAGAGAGCGTATTCCTGAACGTGTTGTTCATGCGAAAGGTTCAGGTGCTTTCGGAGAGTTTGTAGTGACCCATGATATTTCGATGTACAGTAAAGCTTCTATTTTTGCAGAAGTTGGAAAAAGAACACCTATGCTAGCCAGATTCTCAACAGTTGCGGGAGAAAGAGGAGCTGCAGACACAGAACGAGACGTGCGTGGTTTTGCCCTTAAATTTTATACAGATGAAGGAAACTGGGATTTAGTAGGCAATAATACGCCGGTTTTCTTTATTCGGGATCCTTTGAAATTCCCCGATTTTATACATACCCAAAAACGCGATCCTAAAACGAATATGCGTAGTAATACGGCAATGTGGGATTTCTGGTCTTTAAGTCCTGAGTCGTTGCATCAGGTGATGATTCTGATGAGTGACAGAGGTATTCCGAAAGGATTCAGACATATGCATGGTTTTAGTAGTCATACGTATAGTTTCTTTAATCAGAAAAATGAACGTTTCTGGGTTAAGTTTCATTTCAAAACTCAACAAGGAATTGAAAATTATACGAATGCTGAAGCTGCACAGATTGTAGCTCATGACCGCGAAGCATCACAAAGAGATTTATATGAAAATATAGAAGCAGGCAATTATCCTAAATGGACTATGTATGTTCAGATTATGCCTGAAAAAGAAGCTTTGACTTATCGGGTGAATCCATTTGACTTGACTAAAGTTTGGAGTCATAAAGATTATCCTTTGATTGAAGTTGGCTATTTCGAATTAAATCGAAATCCTGAGAATTATTTTGCAGATATTGAGCAGTCAGCTTTTAATCCGGCAAGTAAAGTTCCGGGTATCGGTTTCTCTCCTGATAAAATGTTGCAAGGACGTTTATTTGCTTACGGCGATGCGCATCGTTATCGTTTAGGAATTAATGCAGATAGTATACCGGTAAATCAACCTAAAACTCCTGTTTGTAATTATCATCGCGACGGTCATATGCGGGTAGACGGAAATGGCGGAGCATCTGTAAATTATGAACCTAACAGTTTTAATGGTCCTTTAGATGACAATCGATTGAAAGAACCTCCTTTAGCTATTGAAGGTGATGCAATGATATATAATAATAGAGTTGATACCGATTATTATTCTCAACCGGGGGATTTATTCCGTTTAATGCCGGAAGATGAGAAAATACGTACAATTTCTAATATCTCAGAAGCGCTGGCCGGAGTACCCGAATTTATTCGTTTGCGTACAGCTGCACGATTCTATTTAGCAGATTCCCGATGCGGTTTAGGCGTTGCTAATAAACTAAGCTTATTGGAAGAAGATGTAAAAAAAGAAGCAGAACGATTATTGGAAGACGATAAACGTCGTGCTCAATAAAATAATAAAGCGGGAAGATCTATAACAGATCTTCCCGCTTTCATCTTATATAGGTTATTACTTTTCGTAAACTTTCTCACCCATAACATACGTGGCTACGACATTTCTATCGTCTCCTGTAATCTGAAGCCCGAACAGTAACGTTTCAATATCCAGAGCATGATTACGATTCAGAAAGTTGATTCGCATCTTTTGTGTAGTTGTGACACCACAATCAAGGACAACAAAGTCAGCCTCTTTGCCCGGATCGAAATTACCAACCAGGTGGTCTATTTTTAAAGCTTTAGCAGCTCCTAAAGTGATTCGGTAGAATGCTTCAAAAGGCTTAAGGGCATAGCCTTGCAGATGTTGTACTTTGTAAGCTTCGTCTAAAGTGCGGAGTAAAGAGAATGAAGTTCCTCCTCCCACGTCAGTAGCAATCGCTGTTTGTACACCAGCTTCATGTGTATGTTTTAAATTAAATAATCCGCTTCCCAGGAATAGGTTAGAAGTCGGACAGTGAGCGATCGTAGCACCTGCTTTAGCCAAGCGCTCTAACTCAGAGTCAGATAAATGAATACCGTGAGCAAATACTGTACGATCTGTTACCAATCCCGCTTTTTCATAGACCTCTAAATAATCTTTTGCTTCAGGGAATAAAGCTTGGATAATTTTTACCTCTTGTTTATTTTCAGACAAGTGGGTTTGAATATAAGTATCCGGATATTCGCGATGTAACTCTCCCTGTAATGCTAAAGATTCGTCATCGCATGATATAGCAAAACGTGGAGTCAGCGCATAAAGATTACGGCCATTTTTATGCCATTTTTCAATAAGTTCCTTTGTTTCCGTATAAGCCGTTTCTGTATTGTCCATTAAAGCCGGATCTCCATTTCTGTTCATCCATACTTTACCGGTAATCATTCGCATATTATACTTTGAGGCTGTTTCGAATAAAGCATTCACAGACTCTTTATGTACCGTAGAGAATGCCAGACACGAGGTTGTCCCGTTTTTGAATAATTCCTGTACGAAAATTTCAGCTACAGCTTTTGCATAATCTTCATTTCTGAATTCTTTTTCAGCCGGAAAAGCATATGAACTTAACCAATCTATCAATTGGTGTCCGAATGAACCGATAATTTCTGTTTGAGGAAAATGGATGTGTGTGTCAATAAAGCCGGGAAGAATAAGCTTTCCCGAATAATCCGTACAAGGAGCGTCCGGATATTGAGCTTGTAAGTCTTTATAGTAATTAATATCTATAATCTTACCATTTTGAATTGCAATAGCTCCATCTGTAAGGAATCTTGCAACCGGTTGAGAAGCATCGTGAGTAAACTCTCCGAGAAAGTCAAAAATCTCACCACGAATAATTTTAATATTCTCATTCATCGCTATATAGTTTTATGATTTACTTTTTGGCAGCGATAGCCAAAGTTAGTAAAAAAAAGGATTTGGAATAATAAAATCAAGCTTTTTTTATATCGGAATTATCGTGGCTAATGGAAACTGATCTAATCAAAATGTTCGGGAACAGCCATTAATACTGTCTTTATGATAAAAAAATAGTGTCCGTAATTTTTTCTGTTTTTATCTTCTGATTTTATGGGAAATCAGACTTTTTGCCGAAGATTGACTGTATCATTTGATTTTTCCAGTCAATCTCTGCAAAGTTTGACTGTATCTTTGAAACTTTTGACTGTATCTGTAAATTTTCGCGGTGTATAATTTTCTTTAGATACGTATTAAAAGATATTTATATACGTATCCGGAGTGCGTTATATACCTATTTGAGTTTGAAAAAGTACCTTTAATGAGATTGTTGTTTTTAAGTATTTGATTTTTAGTGTTATATGAAAATGTGTTTCCTTGCGTTATTTACGACTGTTCATGCGTATGCTTGTTTTCGGCTGAATCTGAGCGATTAGGAAAAATAAAAAAGAAAGCATGAGAATCTTTTTAAATCTATATGATATATCATGCTTTCCGGGATTATTTAAAAGGTGAATTGCAGGTTTGCATTAAAGCTTTGAGTGAAGCCCCAGCAAATATAATCGGCACTGTAACTTGCCCCGATGCCAATTAGCTTATTAATCGAATAGATATAACCTAAATCACCCATTAATGCCCAGTCAGTGCTTGTGTATGCATCTGAATGGTAAACACTCTGATGATTTGGATTACCGTTTATATTTTTGTAAACTCTTTCTTCTTTATAGGAAGTTCCTATACCAAAAGCCCCTTGTACATAGAGTGTATGATTTCCTCTCTTGAAAAAATCATATCCTAAGCCTGCGCCAATGGCAATGTCTTTTCCTTTTACTTTATAGTTTGCGTCTTTTGGCCAATTTTCAGGAGAGTAAAATAACTTTTCTACTTTTTTCTCACGGTCAAGTCTGTCTCCGGATACTTTCAGTAAAGTATAGATACGGTTGTTGAGATAAAACTTTGTATTCAGTCCGATAACATATCCTGTTGCATCGATATCCAGTTTCTCTTGTTCGGGAAGGGCAAAACCACCTTTTAAATCAATTTTTATTGTCCCTTTCTGAGCAAATGAAGCAAACGTAGCTCCTAATAGCAAGGTTGTTAATACAGTTTTTCTTAATTGCATAGATAAATTGTGTTTATGAAAATATAGATAATGGGTATGATAAAATTTTAGCAAAGGAATAAAATAAATAACCAATTTGCAATAATTTATATTTTTAATTGCATGTTCTGATACTTTAAGTGTTAAAATATAGATGATCGGGAAATTGCTTTTCGGGGACAGACAACAACACATTGATTGCATTGAATACAAAAACAGGGTTGCTTTACGATTACCTGGTTTTCTTTACAGAAAACAGATGCAGGGCAAGTTTTTACACACTTTTGGCAAGATATACATTTTCTTGTGTCTATAATCGGGATGAGGGTATGAGTCCGAAACCATCTGAATCTTTTTTTTATATGGAGCAGAGATAAGATAATGAATATTAATCCAAACTTTCCATGTATACCACCAATAATATGATGTGTATGTCCCGCAATAAAAAGAATGGTGGATGGTATTCCTGAGACAGCTGTTAAGAGCAATACAATCATTAAAACTTTTGTCGGCTTATTTCTGAATGCAAATTTCTGATATATCGGTTTATCTTTTTGATGAATTAATATGTGTAAGCCTATCAATAGAGTAAAAACAGAGACAATGATGAGGTGTATTCCGACAGATCGGTTAAACGCAAGATACGCTAAATCTTTTCCGCCCATGAATTCTAAAATGACTGAGCTTATAATGAGAATTAACCCACATATAATAAGTCCTTTATTAAGCGCAATGATTTGTTTTTTCTTCATAAGTTTTTAGTTGCAAAAATAGAATGATGGATAAGTGGTACACTTTACTATATTTGCATTTACATCTCCGATATTTGCATACAGAATGAGAAAAACAAAAGTAAATCCCCTAGTTGATCTGGATCAGCAATTCATATCGATAAAGAAAATCAGTTTGCTTTGTGACGAAAGCCAGCCAATTGATATGTACCATTTTCATAAAGCAATTCAGATTGTATTAATAGACAAGGGGCGCGCAGAATGTATTATAAATGAAGTTATGTTTTCAATTGATCCCCAATCAGTAGTAGTGATAGGGGATAATCTTCCGCATAGTGTTATATCTGTTACTGAAAATATTGAGGCTACAGTAATTCATGTAGCATTTAATCCGATTCTGTCTCTTGTGTCTTTTCAAAATATGACGAATGAGCGTAGTTTTATAGCTGAAAGCAAGCAAGGACTACTTTATACGTCTCCCTTACTTTATCAAGAAGCGACTTGTTTATTTAATGGTATTAAGTCTCATGAGGGATTTAGGCAGGTAAGCTTGTTGTTTGAATTGTTCGGACTTTTACATTCCGATTCAAACAGGCGACTACTTCTTTTTAATGAATCAAGTCCGAATGTCAGACACATCAATCACTCCATAGATCAGGTAGATCGGATTTACCGATATCTATATGAGTATTATGATCAGCCATTTTCTTTAACACAGCTTGCAGATTATGCAAACATGAATAAGGCGTCTCTTTGTCGTGCTTTCAAGAAAAAGTCTGGGTTGACTATCATTGAGTTTGTGAATAAGTTACGAGTCGAGAAGGCTTGTCAGTTATTAACTTCTTCCGATCTTACCGTATCTGAAATAGCATATAAAGTGGGATATAATACCTATTCACATTTCAATGATTGTTTCTATAGAATATGGAAGATATCTCCCGGAGCTTATAGAAAGAAAGCACAATGTAAAGGTATAAAATCAAACTATATGGACGAATAATATGTTCTCTAATGGAGTTTATCCCGATAAACTATGGATACTTTATAAAATCAGAGATGAAAAATATACTGAAGTCGTTAAAAGAAAGGCACAATTTTAAATCGGGTGCACGAGATTTAATTAAATATATTGGTCCGGGGTTATTGGTAACAGTCGGATTTATTGATCCTGGAAACTGGGCGACCAATCTGGCTGCCGGATCGGAGTTTGGATATGCTTTGTTATGGGTTGTAACCCTGTCTTCGATAATGCTTATCATTATTCAGCATAATGTTGCACACTTAGGTATTGTTACGGGTTTATGCTTATCTGAAGCAACAAATAAGTATTTACCCAAATCATTAAGCCGGACAGTTATTATATCTGCGATGCTTGCAAGTATTTCTACCTCTCTGGCAGAGATATTGGGTGGTGCAATAGCATTACAGATGCTGTTTGGAATCCCTTTAAAGATAGGAGCCGCAATTATGATGATATCTTGTACGCTCCTGTTGTTTGTCAATGCTTATAAGCGAATCGAAAGAGCGATTATATTCTTTGTTTCCATAATAGGGTTATCCTTTTTGTATGAATTGGTATTGGTAAATGTAGATTGGGTTCAGACAGTTGAGTATAGTGTGAAACCAAATATTCCAACTAACTCGATGTTGATAATTATGAGTGTTTTAGGGGCAGTTGTTATGCCGCATAATCTCTTCCTTCATTCTGAAATAATACAAAGTCGTGAGTGGAATCTCGAGGATGCAACGGTCAAAAAGAGTAAGCTGAAATATGAGTTTTACGACACTTTGTTATCTATGGTAATCGGATGGGCTATTAACTCGGCAATGATAATTCTTGCTGCATCAACCTTTTTTCAAAAAAATATAAAAGTTGATGATCTGGTGCAGGCTCAGCAATTGTTGACTCCGTTGGTAGGTAATAATTCTGCTACAATATTTGGATTGGCTTTGCTTTTAGCCGGGATTTCTTCCACCGTAACATCCGGAATCGCAGGAGCGTCTATTTTTTCGGGGCTTTTTGGCGAAACATATAATTATAAAGATTTACATTCCAAATTAGGGATATTGTTGTCATTCATACCGGCAACCTTACTGATATTTGTGATTAGTGATCCTTTTAAAGGTTTGATTTATTCACAGATGCTGTTAAGTGTCCAATTGCCGATAACCATATTTACGCAAGTTTATCTGACATCCAGCAAGAAGGTTATGGGAGAATATGTGAATTCACGTTTTACAACGATTTTATTATTGTTACTCGGAGCTCTTGTAACGGTTTTAAATATAGCATTACTGATCAGTTTAATTAAGCCATGATAGAAAATAGGTTTGGTTAACTGACTTAATTTAGGTCCAAAAAAGGGATTTGAGTGTTTCTGCTCAGATCCCTTTTTTTTGTTTATTGAACTTCCGGATTCGGATTATTAGGATTGGTATATATATGAATTGATAATATTTATGCTCTCTGAATCGATTAAGATTAATAAATAAAAAATAATACGATTATGATAGATATGTGAATTGGATAACTAGGTTTGTCTTCTTATGAATGTAAAAAAATAGGAATATCGCAGTTATTTTTTAAAAATTCTATTCTATGTTGTTGAATTAAACAAATTATATATATTTGCACCAGATTAAAATTAACAATAAGCTTATTTATTTGTGTAATCACAAAAAATGGAAAAACCTATAACTGTTATAGTCATTTAAATTAGAAGAATCGATTTTCATTTTTAATCAAAAGAAAGAGATATAATATCTCTTAAATAGTCTAATAATTATATTTAAACCTTACCATGCATGAAAAAAAGAAATAGAAACATGCTTTGTGTATTTTCGGGCGTTATGAGTTTATTGCCCGTCATGCAGCTATCTGCTGCAACACCTGATTTATTTTCTTCGATGCAACCACTTTTTTCAGAAGTCTCATCTCAGCAGGGACAAGAGATAAAAGGTAAAGTTGTTGATGAAAGTGGCAATCCGCTTATCGGAGTTAATATTCAAGTAAAAGGAACGAATGTCGGAACAATAACGGATATCGATGGCCAGTTCTCCATTAAGGCTCTAAAATCAGATAAACTGATTATTTCTTATATCGGTTATGCGATGAAAGAAGTTCCAGCCTCAGAAAACCCTTTAAACATTGTTTTAAAAGAAAACACCGAAAAGTTAGATGAAGTTGTAGTCACAGCACTTGGTATTAAGCGATCTGAAAAGGCATTGAGTTATAATGTTCAGAAATTGGATAACAATGATTTAACGACAGTAAAGGATGCCAACTTTATGAATAGTTTGAACGGTAAAGTTGCCGGTGTCAATATTCAGAGAAGTGCAGCCGGCGTCGGAGCCGGGACACGTGTCGTAATTCGTGGTAATAAATCAATTAGCGGTGAGAATAATGTTCTTTATGTTATTGATGGTGTACCTATCGGAAATCAGGCAGATCGTTCGGGAGATGGTAGCGGATTCGGAGGTCGGACTTCAGGAGAAGGTATTGCCAACATGAATCCCGATGATATCGAGAGTATTTCTGTATTAACAGGTCCTTCAGCCGCAGCACTTTATGGAGCGAATGCTGCAAATGGCGTTGTTCTGATTAATACGAAGAAAGGAGCAGCCGGAAAGGTTAAGATTAATATTTCCTCATCGGCAGAAATGGCGAATGCTTTTGTTCTTCCTAAATTTCAGAATACTTATGGAAATTTGCCGAATGACCCGACGTCATGGGGGGAAAAGATGGCAACTCCGGGGAGCTATGATCCGAAAGATTTCTTCAAAACAGGAAGCACGTTTAACAACTCGGTAAGTTTATCTACCGGTACCGAAAAAAACCAAACTTATTTCTCTGCATCAGCCATTAATTCAAATGGTATTGTTCCAAACAATAAATATCACCGTTATAATGTTACGTTACGTAATACAACGAAGTTTCTGGATGATAAATTAACTCTGGATGCTTCAGCAGGTTATGTTCGCGAATACTATAACAACATGATTTCTTATGGTACATATTTCAATCCGATTGTCGGAGCTTATTTGTATCCTCGCGGAGAAAATTTTGAACAAGAAAAGTATTTCGAACGCTATAATCCTGCATTAGGTTATAATGAACAGTACTGGAGTCCAGGTGATTTTGGAATGGATATCCAAAACCCTTATTGGATTGCATATCGTAACTTAAGACCTGAGGTGAAAGACCGTTATATGTTATACGCATCCCTACGCTATGATATAACTAAATACCTGAATGTCTCAGGACGTTTACGTTTGGATAATACGTATACCGAAAAAGAAGACAAGCGATATGCTTCTACTATCGGAACGTTTGCTAAACCAAAAGGACGTTACACTTATTCGAATGACACGTATAAGCAAAAATATGCTGATATCATGGCTAATTTCAGTAAGCCGATATTTGATAATTATTTTGCAATGCTTAATGCCGGTGTATCTTTCGAAGAGTATGATCTTAAGGGACGTGGGTATGGAGGTCAGTTATTGCTGGTTCCTAATAAGTTCGCATATAACAATATAGATCCTTCTCAAAGTACATCCAGCCAAATGGGTGGTGATGGACGTCGTCGTAATTTTGCAGTGTTTGCATCCGGTGAATTGTCATGGAATTCAGCGCTTTATCTGACACTTACCGGTCGTGCAGACAAACCCTCACAGTTGGTAAACAGTAAAGATCCCTGGATCTTTTATCCTTCAGTTGGATTATCTGCAATTGTGACCGAATTATTGCCTGAGAAATTTAAACAAAGCATCTCTCCGGCACTTAGCTTTATGAAAGTCAGAACATCTTACACAGAAGTAGGTTCGCCGATTCCATATACAGGTTTGACACCGGGTACAATCACTCATGATATAGAGAATGGAGTGATTAAACCCTATAAATATTATCCACTACCGGAGTTGAAGGCAGAGCGCACACGTTCTTATGAAGTCGGTTTAGACTCCAGATGGTTAAATAATAAAATATCATTTGGTGTAACTTATTATCATTCAAATACCTATAATCAACTTCTTAAAGCGAAATTACCTGATACGCAAGGCTATGATTTCTTATTTGTGCAAGCCGGTAACGTCGAAAACAAAGGTTTTGAGTTTAACTTAGGTTACGACCAGAAAATCGGAAATGTATTATATAATACGTCTTTCACGGCAACAAAAAATAAGAATAAAATTAAGAAACTTCCTTCAGATGTGAAAAATCCGGTCAATAACGAAACGCTGGATTTGAGTGATATCAAGGTAGGTCGTTTCCGTTTACGTGAAGGTGAGGAGATTGGTACCGTATATGCCGACGAGTGGTTAAAAAGAGATCAGGATAATTATATCGATTATTCTCCAGGTAAAGGTTTGACTACAGAATCGACAAAACCATATAAATTAGGAAGTGTCAATCCGGATTGGATCCTTGGTTGGAGAAATGGTATTACCTATAAAGGTTTCTCTTTGAACTTTTTGTTTAATGCACGTATAGGTGGTATCGTGATCTCTAAAACACAGGCAATGCTTGATCGCTATGGTGTTTCTAAAGCATCAGCTTTAGCACGTGATGCAGGACATGTTAAGTTGGGGAATATTCAGGTAGATCCGAAAACGTATTATCAGACTGTGTCTAATCTTGACGCACACTATGTTTATTCAGCTACGAATGTACGTCTTCAGGAAGCGAGTCTGACTTATGAATTCCCACGCAAATGGTTTAACGGAGTTGTCAATAATTTGTTCCTGACAGTGTATGGTACAAATCTTTGGATGATTTATAATAAAGCTCCGTTTGATCCCGAGTTAACAGCTTCAACCGGAACATTCGGACAAGGTTATGACTACTTCATGTTACCAAGTCAGCGTACATTCGGTGTGAGTTTAAAAATCGGATTCTAAAGCAATAATGAAATTAAGACGATGAAAAAACATATAGTTTACCTTTTGGCAATATGTACTTTATTTGCCTGTGATTACGAAAAAGTCAATACCAATCTTTACGGGATAACTGATGAAGATACTAAGATGGGCGGACTTGCTTATGGAGGCCCGTTGATGAATATGCAGCAATTGGTTGTGCCGATCGGTTCTCCAAGCAGTACTACCGGTCCGGGTAATGACTTGCAAAATACAGATCTGATATCATCCGGTAATTATATCGGCTATTTTGGAAACAATAATAACTGGAATTTTAATACGGAGGCAAACTGGAACTTTGTTGATAGCCGAATGAGTTATGCAATGAAGAACTTTTACTCTAAGTTGTTTCTCAGCTGGAATGAAATTAATAAGCAGGTCAATAAATCAGAAGATCCTTATGATCAACAAGTCCTTGCAATTGCTAATATTATCAAAATAACCGGATGGCTTCGCGCTACAGACGTGTTTGGCCCGCTTGTTTATACAAAAGCAGGGGATGGTGATATTGCACCTAAATTGGATAGTCAGGAGATTGTTTATAAAGCAATGCTGAAGGATCTGGCAGAAGCCGTAAAGATTCTTCAAAAAGGATCAGGTAATATCCTCACGGAGTATGATCTGATCTATAACGGAGATACAAAGAAGTGGGTGAAGCTGGCTAATTCACTTATGTTACGTATGGGTGTACGTGTTCATTTTAAAGATGAAGCTTTAGCCAGAGAATATATAGCACTGGCACTTGATCCGGCATCCGGAGGCGTGATTGAAAAACGCGATGAAGAAGCTAAAATTCAATATTCGGATAAAATGCCTCTGTTGAACTCGATGCTTGCATCAGTGGATGAATATGGAGAAACAAGAATGGGGGCAACTATCTGGTCTTATCTGGATGGTTATGGAGATCCGCGTATTCAAAGCTATTTCAGGAAAGGTGTTTATCTGGATGAAGAAGGATATTATCCGGTTGCTCCGACTAATGAAATGTCTAAAGGTACAGGACCTAATACGGCTTACTTTGCAGCAAAGCCTAAAGTTGAAGCTCACTCTCCTTTATTTTGGTTAAGAGCTTCTGAAGTTAGCTTTTTAAGAGCGGAAGCTGCTCTTTACGGATTAAGCGGAGGAGATGCAAAAACATATTATGAAGAGGGTGTAAGATTATCTTTCGAAGAGAATGGAGTAAGTGGGGCAGACGCTTACTTACAAAAAACATCTTTACCTTCTGACCTGACTCGCTCAGATTATAAATATGGATATCGTCGTTATAGCTGTAATCTTTCTGTTCAAAATACATCTCCGCGTTGGGATGATTTTAATCCGGGCTCATTGGCTTCAAGAACCGAACAACAGTTGCAGAAAATTATAACGCAAAAATATCTGGCTCTATATCCGAATGCGGTTGAAGCATGGACAGAGTATCGCAGAACTGGTTATCCGTTCCTTATGAAGCCTTTTGATAAAGATGCGGCAGGACGTATTGGCGCAGCTGCGGATGTTGTCACTCCTGAGCGTTTCCGTTTTGCTCCTTCAGAGTACAGCACTAATCCGAATATGTCTTTAATCCCAGGTTTATTAGGTGGCGAAGATAATGGTGCGACTCGCCTTTGGTGGGTAAGAAATGACAGACCTAAACAGCCTTAATTCTAATATTATAATTAATGAAACAAATTATGAAGTCAAAAAAATATATACTACTATTTTTAAGTGTATTGTTATTCGGAAGTTGTTCAGACTGGACAACCCCCGAGGCTGAAGTTCTTGACAATCAGAAAGGCTTTGAGCGTCTCATTCCGCTTATTGAAGCTAAAACAGAACAAGATCTTACACCAACGATGCGTGAGCATTATGCACGTATTCGTGAATATCGTCAGAAACCAAGAGTTAAAGGGTTCGGTTGGTTTGGAAACTGGACAGGAAAAGGCGATAATGCTCAGAATTACTTGAAAATGCTTCCTGATAGTGTCGATTTTGTTTCGCTTTGGGGTGTACGTGGTAGCTTGTCCGATGAGCAAAAAGCGGATCTGAAGTTTTTTCAGGAAATAAAAGGAGGTAAAGCTCTTCTATGCTGGATTGTTCAGGGATTGGGCGATCAGTTGACTCCGAAAGGAACTACAGCAATCGAATATTGGGTTAATGAAAAAGGGAAAGGTGACTTCAAAGAAGGAGTTAAAGCCTATGCTAATGCTATTTGTGACTCAATAGATAAATATAATCTGGATGGTTTTGATATTGACTATGAACCGGGATACGGACATTCGGGTAGTTTGGCAAATAGTCAGATAATTGGTCCGGGAGGGAATGAAAATATGCAGGTTTTTATCGAGACATTAAGTGCAAGACTACGTCCTCAAGGTAAAATGCTGGTAATGGATGGGCAGCCTGAAAAACTATCAGCTGAAACATCTAAATTGATTGACCATTATATTTATCAGGCATATTGGGAAAGTTCTACCGGAGCTGTAATGTCTAAGATTAATCGTACACATTTAGATGAGTGGGAGCGTAAAACGATTATTACAGTCGAATTTGAACGTTTCTGGAGAACAGGTGGTAATCCTTATTATAAAAGCTCGGCTCGCCCTGAGCTTAACAATGCATCTTGCGTACAGTTGCTGGATTATGCTACGATGGATTTGAAAAGTGGAAAACGTATCGGAGGTATCGGAACTTATCATATGGAATACGATTATCCGAATGATCCGCACTACAAATGGTTAAGAATGGCATTATATTATGGTAACCAGGTATATCCGGGTAATTTTATAAACTAACGATCACATGAAACGAATATATATTTATTTATTAAGCTTACTCGCATTGGCAAGTTGTCAGAATGAGTTGTATAATGATGCTCAGGATGAGTTTCAGGCGAAGCAAGGTGTCTATTTTGTAAATAAAGGAACCGTTCAGAAATTTGTCGAAGAGAATAAGACTGTTGAGATTCCGGACTTGTCTGTAGGTTTGACCCGTAAAGATAATAATCCGGTTAAAGTTATATTTAATGCGGGTAATCAGGAGCAACTTGATGCATACAATAAAAAAAATGGAACTAATTATATTTTACTTCCTGAAAGTATGTATGATTTAAAGAAGGAGCTGGTGATAGATCCCCTGTTTACATCTGTCTCAGTACCACTTAAGTTGAAAGATGTTCAGTTTTCTCCGAAAGGAAGTTATGCTCTTCCTATTCGTATCGCTTCGAGTGATGTGAGTGTAATTGGAGGACAAACAGATGCTTTGGTTGTATTGGAACAAAAGATTGTAACTAAAATTCTGCGTATGAACGGTGGATATGCAAGTGATGCGGAGATGTTCCCGAAAGATTTCAAAGTTCCTGCCTGGACATTGGAAGTCATGATTAATCGGGCAAATTATTCATCGAATAACCGCGCGGTTGTATGGACTCAGCGTCCTGCCGGCTCTTCTGCATTGAATGAAATCTTTACTCGTTTTGGTGATGTTACGATTAAACCAAATCAATTGCAGATTAAAACCGGAGGTTCTCAAATTGATATTCCGGCAGATAAATACTCTGCATTGCCAAACCAATGGTATATGCTTTCTTTTGTTTACGATGGTAAGCTAACATATGTCTATATAAATGGTATATTGGTAGCACAACGCGAAATCCGTACGGGTGATTATGATGTAACAGGTATAAGTATCGGTGATAAAAATGAATTGATCCGTGAAGTTCGTTTTTATAAAGTTGCACGTACGCCACAGCAAATAGCGGCTAATATTTGGAAAACAATAGATTATACAGATGATAATTTGTTGCTTTATTTCCCTATGAATGGTAAAAAGTATGATCATGAAACAGGTAAAATAGTAGAGGATGATACAATGATCTGGGATTGGAGTAAAAGTGCCAAACATTTGAAAAAGCCGGCTCAGGCTATTTTCGATGATAATGAAGGTAAAGGGTTTGTTTTCCCTCCGGAGACAAACTCATAAGATAAAATAGAATAGTTGATTCTATTAGTTTGGGGTTCATTGAGTATTCAATTCTGGGAGATTGCCTGCATTAGCAGGCAATCTCTTTTTTATTCGTTTATTTCTGTTTGCAATAGATAAATACAGATAAATATTTCTTGTTTGTTATCGTTGAGAAAACTATCTCGGCTCATATCTTGTTAACAACTCAAATTGATTGTAAAAGCTGGCTTGAAGTTTTATATTATGTTTGAGGCAGCCTCTTATGAGAATAGCTTTTAGTACTAAATCTTCAGAATGCGGACTATGTCAATTAGTTTTCATTCTATAATTTCAAAAATATATTATGATGGATTTTCAAACTCCAAGAAAAGTTGGCGGAGCTATGCCACAGGATGTGGTTGGTAAAGCCGGAAAGAACGCAATATTTATAGTTTATAATCTACTGGATAAGGACGAAACACTTGATTGTATAAAAGATGTTTGTGGAAATTTATCCGGATTAATTCGTAGTATGCAAAATCGTTTTCCTGAAGGGGGATTCAGTGCAGTGGTCGGATTCGGAGCTGAAGCATGGAATAAGTATTTTTCAGAATTAGGGAATCCTAAAGAACTGACTCCATTTGAGGAAATTAAAGGAGATAAATATACGGCAGTATCAACGCCCGGAGATTTGTTTTTTCATATCAGAGCAAATGAAATGGGGTTATGTCATGAGTTTGCGTCGATTATAGATATGAAACTAGAGGGCGTGGTTGAGTCGGTTGATGAAACTCATGGATTCAGATATTTGGATGGGAAAGCAATTATTGGATTTGTAGATGGTACAGAGAATCCCGCAATTGATCTGGATCCCTATTTTTTTGGTGTAATAGGAGAGAGTGATCCTTCTTTTGCCGGAGGAAGTTATGTTTTTGTGCAAAAATATATTCACGATATGAAGAGCTGGAATGCGACTTCTGTTGATGAACAAGAGAAGGTTATTGGTCGTCATAAGTTTAACGATGTTGAACTTTCTGATGCTGAAAAGCCTGTAAATGCGCATAACGCAGTGACTAATATTCAGGATGAAGAGGGAAATGATTTGAAAATTATAAGAGGAAATATGCCTTTTTCAAATACATCTCGCGGGGAATATGGAACTTACTTCATTGGCTATGCATCGACATTCAGTACAACGAAGAAAATGCTTGAGAATATGTTTATCGGTTCTCCTAAAGGTAATACAGATCGTTTGCTGGATTTTAGTACTGCTGTTACAGGGACATTGTTTTTTGCACCCTCATATGATATGCTGAATAAAATGGGCGAGTAAGATCCTTGTCTAATCTTTATACATAATTCACTGAAAATAATGTATAACTGTTTTGAGAATTGTTGCACACGATTATTTTCAATGGAGCTTAAAGGTTTGGAAGAGTAACCGCGGATATTGTTGATTCTGTTTCGGACTGTTCTTGGAGAGCTTTATGATAATAAAGCGGATATCAGAATGTAGAATGATCAGGAATGTTTTTCAACGAAAATCTCAAATAATGCAAGTATGGATACAAAAGAATTTTTGGCGCACTTAAGCAGAGGACAAGCAGTAAGAGCAGGTTCTCATCTTCATCAGATGATGTGTGAATTAAGTAACAGAGCTATGCGTATAACATCAGAATTGAATAATTCATATCATACGGAAAAGGAGATCAGAGAAATATTTGCTCGTCTTACCGATCAAAATATTGATGATTCATTTCGTATGTTTCCTCCTTTTTATACAGACTGTGGTCTGAATATAAAGATAGGGAAGAATGTATTTATTAATTCGTGTTGTAATTTTCAGGATCAAGGTGGAGTGAATATCGGTGACGGGACTCTTATCGGGCATAAAGTTGTACTGGCAACACTTAATCATGGATTATCTCCGGATGACAGAGGTTCGTTGTATCCTTCGCCGATCTCTATAGGACGCAATGTATGGATCGGTTCATCGGTTACGATCTTACCGGGTGTCTCAATAGGCGATAATGCTATTATCGGAGCAGGATCGGTTGTGACTAAAGATGTGGATCAAAATGCAATTGTTGGAGGTGTTCCTGCTGCAGTCATAAGAAAACTTTGAAAAAATACTTGCTTTAATAAAACAAACAGGCAGGCAGTAAGATTTAATTTACTGTCTGCCTGTCTTTTTAGAAATGTGCTGAGTTATCAGTAGATGTCTTAACAATCAGATTTGACGGGTTCATGTATTACGGGTGGACAGATTTGGGGCATTTTAGGTCTGGTGAAAGATTCCATACTTACCACTTTGCCATTTTCGAAATACAGAATCATAAAGCTGGTAGTTGTTGTATTATATTGCTGATATTCCCATTGTTCCTGATCGTTATTAAAGCTTCGCAGATCAGGGCCACCAATGGTCTGAATAACCTCATTTTTAGTCATACCTTCATTAACGAGTAATGATTTTTCGCTCAATGAATACCATCTATATTTATTCAGCGTCGAACAACTTACAAAAGTAATCATTAGCATACATAAGAATAATAGCTTGTGTGATCTTTTCATATTGATATAAAGTTATGTTTACGTTTGTATCTCTCAATCATTGTGTATCTTGCAAATATAGGCTTAATATTTTCAGAATACCTATTCTTGAGTTTTTGTTTCAGCTGAATATTGCATAAAGTCTTTTGGTCAGGCCTCAAAAAGGTGTTTCATTGCCTTTTCTTCCTGCTTGATCCGCACAAAGAGACTGATTAAATATAAAGGAAGAATGATAAGCATTGCTACCCATGAGTGACATAACATTCCTACACCAATTAATTCGGGAATGATATTCAAAAAATAGTTTGGATGTTTTACATAACGGAATAGAAATGATCGGTTGATATCATGCTTTTTCGCAATATATAACTTGACAGTCCATACATGGCGTAATTGATAAATTACAAATAAAAGCATAATGTAGGCAAAAATAAAGAGAGCTATACCAATATAACCAATCTTATCGAGTTGTACTTTATCTAACCATGCTTCATAGGCTGAGGTTGCATAGAATATAATATGAAGCAATGTTAGTATTGCGCTATTTGCTTTTCCAAATTCAATCGCACCTTCTTTTTTAAGACGTGATTCATTTGAAATTGAAATAAACAGGGTGAATAGACGTAATACAAAAAACAGTGTAAGAATTAATAATACTGTGTTCATAATTAATAAATAAAATTGTGGATGTTAAATACAACAGAAAGCAGGTGATATGCCCTCTGTATTGCTATTATTGACTTGGGTTTAGTTAGACTATATATTTTACACGTATATTTATGGGGATAAAAATAGAAATAAATATTCAAAAAGCAAAATCAACATACATTATAGGTTTAGACTTTATCTATTTCTATTTCTAGATATAGAGATAGGAGTATTAGCTGTGATTCTGTATTTTCAAATCACTGAATATTAGATTGATCTGAGTAAACTAATAGTATGGTAGAATCGTTTTAAATGAAATGACCTAACTATAAAAGATTATGAAAAAATTATTTTTTGTTTTTTCGGTTTTACTGTTGACATTTCAATTGTCAGCCCAAAATTTCACATTGAAAAGTAATGATGTAAAGGGGCAAGCACAAATGCAGCAAATATTTAATAATTTCGGCTGCAAAGGAGAGAATAAATCGCCTCAGTTATCTTGGGTTAATCCTCCTCAGGGAACGCTAAGTTTTGCAATAACAATGTACGATCCTGATGCACCTTCCGGCAGTGGTTGGTGGCAATGGGTAATGTTCAATATTCCGGCAAATGTAATGGAGCTTGTGCAAAATGCAGGAAATCCTGAATTAAACCTGGCACCTAAGGGATGTATTCAAAGTTTAAATGATTACGGTGACTATGGGTACGGTGGACCCTGTCCTCCTGAAACAGGCAGAATCCATGAATATATCATTACAATTTATGCATTGAATGTTCCTAAGCTGGATCTAACGAAAGAGACAAATCCTGCAATGGTAGGATTTTATATCAATGCACATACGATTCAAAAAGCATCTGTAGTAATGTATTATCAGAGAAATAAAAAATAAATCCAGATTACATAGAATTAGCTGCGATATATGGCCATTTAGATAAACTGTTATCTGAATGGCCATTTTTTAGTGTCAGAAATTCATAAAGAATTTGTTTACAGGGAGAAATTATAATATCAGCGGTTTATAATAAGTATTTACTCATAATGTGAATGCTTTGTATTTATTGATTAATTTATGCATATAACAAAGAATTAATATTACGGATATAAAAGGTGTAAAGTTTATTTTTTACTATTATAGCCTGATTTAAGCTTATATTTACTATATTTGGCAAGTACTAAATAATTAATTTTAACCTTGAAGTAAATAACGCTTTAATAATGAAGAGTTATTTCTGAGAAAATCAAAAGAATGAGAAATTTACTTATCACATCTTCTCTGTTTTTATCTTTATGCTCTTGTTTGAGTACAAAAGATGCACAATGGGACAAGGCTATTAATGATCCGAACGCCGCAAAATTAGCACGACCAACACAGACCCAGTATGATTGGCAAGAACAGGATCTTGCAATGTTTATTCAATTAGATCCGGCAACGCATCAGCAACGTGAATATGATGACGGGTCTACTCCAATGGAGGAATTGACTTTTGAAAATTTAGATGTAAATCAATGGTGTCAGGCAGCCAAAGCTTTTGGTGCTAAAGAAATTGTATTTATGTTAGCGCATAGTGGAGGCTTTTGTATGTGGCCATCTACAACTACCGAATATCATATTGGTAATACACCATATAAAGGAGGTGGCGGAGATGTGGTTACAGAATTTGCTCAGGCTTGCCGTAATAACGGACTGAATGCAGGTTTTTATTTATGGGCTCCTCATCCTGCTGATGAGGGAGATACACCTAATACAGTTGATTATACAAAAATAGATAAAGTGACCACGCGTGAAGAATCGAATGAAATGCTTAAAACCAGATTTCATGAGATTATGGATCGTCTTGGATCGGATTTGGTTACAGAGATCTGGATTGATCAGCCTATTAAGGCAAAGATTGGTAAAGAAATTGCAGAACGTGCACCTCGTGCAGTGGTTGCGGCTGTAGGTTGTCATGACCCTTATCCATCAATTCGTTGGCCGGGTACAGAGACCGGGACAGTAAGTGATCCTTGTTGGTCAGTAACGACAAAAGAGCAAATGAGTATACCGTGTACAACGCAATTTGAGGCAGATGCAAATCAAAAACAAGGAACAGATGATCCTGAAGGTGATTTTTGGGCTCCTCATCAAGCAGATACGCAATTGCATCATGGGTGTTGGCATATGCGTCCACAAGCGTTAGCAAATAGAAAATCAGTTGATGAGTTGATGGATTGCTATATTAAATCGGTAGGACGTAATAGCTTTTTGATTCTTAATTGTGCTCCAATGCCTGATGGTTCTGTTCATCCTGATGATATGAAACGTTATAAAGAATTTGGAGATGAGATACAACGTCGTTTTGGTAACCCTTTGGCTAAGTTGGAGCAAATTCCGGGAGAAGAAGTTATTCTTGAATTAGATAGCCCTACGGCAATAGGTTATACGGATTTGGGAGAAGCTTACCAATATGGACAACGTGTCAGAGCTTATGAAATTGAAGGGTATGATGCTAAATTGGATGAGTGGATTCCATTGGCTTCAGGGACTTCAGTAGGAAAGCGAAAAATTGATGAAATTACAGCTCCGAATGAATTCAGTAAAATCAAAGCGAAAGTGACTGCATCAGTAGGTACACCTTTAATTCGTCAGTTTCAGGTTCATGCTAAATAATATAATTTATTAGATAGAAAAGAGGTCGGTTAATAGTAACCGACCTCTTTATTTTTACATACTTAATATCTGAGTTACTTTTGGTAACCACATTTTGGACAGAATCCTTCTTCGTCTAATGCGATACCGCATAATGGGCAACGCTCAATATTGTGTTTAGTGTCGAATTCTGCTGAAGCAGCATTTACACCACTTGAGAAAGTGATTTTAGCAATGTTAAGTTTGTCTTTTAGTAAATCGTAAACGATTTTGATCATTCCTTCAACGGTCATTGTTTCTTTTGTAACAACAAGACGAGACTCAGGATACGCTCTCGCAAATTCTGTATCAAAAGCTTCACCCTTCATGGTGTTTTGTGGATGCCCATTTTTGATCCCTTGTTTTTCATATACATCTAAGATAGCAGGTAAAAGAGGATCATCTTCACGAAGGATTAATGAGTGATCGAAGTTTTTCAATACTTCCCATGCAATTTTTTGAATTTCATTACAAGGATATACCATGTTAACCCCATTATTAACGCTATCCTCTACTTCTATGGTTAAAATACCTGTGTGTCCATGAAGGTATTGTGCTTCACCTTGGAAGCCATAAAATCTGTGTGCGTATTGTAAATCAAAAGTTGTAATACTTCTCATCATAGTTAAAGTTTTATTGGTTTATTAATGTTGGTCTTTAGACTTAAACAACGTTGTTTTTCTTTGACACTGCAAGTTTACATCCTTTATTTTTAACCTACAAATTGATAATTTTAATACTCGGATAGTCTGTGCTTATACAGGTTGAATATTAATAGATTAACTTGTTAAGAGGGTGTTTTAGAGTATGATTTTAGTTGAAAAAAATAGAGTGATAATGTATGAATACAAATATGAGTATCTTTTTATCTAATGTTTGAATTTATCTGAAGATAGATAATTTACATACGTATGTTAGTTTAATTAGATGAGTAATTTAAGATATGGATTTCTTATTGATGAAGATTTCTATTTCTAAGTAACTTGTTTTCTTTAGGGTGTATCCCGAAAGATCTTTTTTAGAGATATAGCATAACTTCTACTCATAGTTTGGGTTTTGATTCACCTTGCAATTAAAAGGAAATTGAAAAACATACTTTGTGTGAGTAAAAGAAATTATATCAGAGTTTCGGAAAAAATATTGTGAAGATTTTTTTTGTTATTGAAGATGAAAGGTCTTTCTTAAAGCGGGTGTGGTTTATATAAAATAAAAAGCCTGACTTAAAAAAGTCAGGCTTTTTATTGTGGTGCCACCAGGAATCGAACCGGGGACACAAGGATTTTCAGTCCTTTGCTCTACCAACTGAGCTATGGCACCTTTAAAAAAGGTGGTACCACCAGGAATCGAACCGGGGACACAAGGATTTTCAGTCCTTTGCTCTACCAACTGAGCTATGGTACCTTTTTTGTTTTGCATTGCAAAGATAGAGCAAAGAATTGGAATGACCTAATATTTGATGAGTTTTTTTATTGCTTAATAATCTTATGTAAGGTGTTTTTTAACATAAGTATTTGATGTTAAGAGTATAAAGCTGTTGAAAAAAATTATTCATCAGACTGTTTTTGATCGTCTCCGCCGCGACTTTTGATTACTTTATCGGTAATAAATACCGTAAAGATAGGAAACATCAACATCCCAAAAGCTGCGACAATAACTGTCATTATTTTACCGGTAGTGGTTACGGCGATAATATTTGATCCGACAGTTGTCACATTCATAGAAGCCCACCAGAAGGCATCACCAATAGTATGTACTTGTGTATTTACGCCTTTTTCGACAGTATAGAATATGAGTGTACAGAAATATATAATGGAAGTAAGTATAACCAGGTAGGTGAAAAATAAACTGGTTGCTTTGTTATTGGTCATCCATGAAGTTATGATAAACATCGCGTATCCTCCACGAATAAGCGGAATCAGACGTAAAAAGTAGTAGATGCCTTCAGGAATATCCGGATGTTCATAATTGATTATATTTAAATAAGGAATGGATATAATCAAAAAAATGAATCTGGTTTTAAAGTATGCCCATTTATCTTTCTCAAGAAACAATCCGACAAAAAAGTCTGCAAGAAATACCATACAGATCCAAAATTGAATAGTAAGGAAATGAGCACGGGAAAGTTGTGGAAATAAATTGAATAATTCGAAAGATACCATTGCTACGAGAACAATACTTCCGATTAAAACCATAACGTGTAAAAATTTTAGAAATGGAGGTATGGAGTTGTCTATTAAAAGTTTCATTTTTATCTGAATTTAGAATTACGAAAAGAAGATTTGTGTTATATACAACTTAGTAGTATAACGAACGAATGTTATACTCAAATAATATCTGTCAGAGCAGATCAGAATCTTCGTTAAGGTTTATCGTGTCTCTTTTGTTTGATCTTTATTTTCATAAAAGTTTGTTTTAAGATACGTAAATGAAATCTCCTACAAGAATAACACGTATCGAAAAACATTGTTTATAAAGGTCGAAATTGTCCGGCTCTTTTATTGTCGGACAGTTTTATCTTTAATATAGGTAAGAGGTATATAGTAATCAGAATTACTATCCATTATGGCATTGAAAACAGATGTTTGTAACGATTCAGGATAGCATTGATGGTTGTTGATGAGAATCGTTTGCAACCGTGAAAATATAACTGGTTCTTTATATTTCAGAAGAGCTGCGAATAAAAGATCTGTATTTACATGTTCAGGTAGATTGTTATTATCAATATAATCAAATATATTGATGAGCGAACCTAAAAACTGCGGATGAGGAAATATCGTAACAGCCTCTAATATATAATTAATGTTTTTACTGTATATTTTTTTGAGTTCGCGCTGGAAAATAGGAACATCCTGATCTTGTTTGTATTTAGCTAAGTGGATATAATTCTCTTTTGCGGGCTCTATCTTGCAAATCTCACGAATACGTTCATAGAAATTAATATTGCCAGCTTGTCTGCATAGTGCTTCTTTCCGAAATTGAAGCTTATTGTTCTTATTGAATATAACTAAACTGTCAACTTTCTCTTGTTGATTGTAGTTCAGTTTCGAAAAAAGTACTTGAAGATAAATATCACCGATTTTATTTCGTGTTTTATTCCGGGAAATATGCAGTTCAACTTCGGCCGCATCATTAAGATGCTGATGTACCAAAGATTCAAGATTTAGTAAAGTATTTGTTTGTGCAAGATAGGCTGCATAAGCTCTCTGAATAGGAATTAATGATTTTGATAGCTCATAGATTTCATTATCAGATATGACATCGGCCAGTTGATTAAGTATTTGCTGACCCTGAGTGCTGTCTGTCGTATGTTGAGTCTCTGTCCAATCTATTTTATTGTGTCGGTTCAGTAAAGAGCATACTTGAGCTGTTTCAGGGGTTAGTGTAGGTGTGAAGGTGTAAGTCCGGATCAGAAAGATTACGGCTATAACACCTATGAAGATAATTATTTTCCAGATAGTTTTCATCATGCAGTATATTATAAGGTTATAAAGAAAAATGCCGATAAAGTGTTCATTTGAAATGAGGATCTTCATCCGATTTTTCGGGGGTATTAGTTTTTAAGAGGATAAATAATACCTCTAAACGCAAAAATATAATTTTTTTTTAATCAGTAAATATTTATAGAATGATTTTCAATATTAATTGCTTAGCAATATTATTCTCCGACATTAATTCTGTTCGTTTAAAAACTAAATCAGTTAAGTTTTGTTTTATTCTTGTATATATGAACAAACAAACAACCTTAACTAATTAAATAAATTTCGAATATATGGCTAATAAAGTTTCGACTGGTGCTAAGATCGGAGTAATGACCTTAGCAATTATGAACATTACAGCTGTAGTAAGTTTGCGTGGACTTCCTGCAGAGGCTGAATATGGTTTAAGTTCAGCATTTTACTATTTATTTGCCGCTATTTGTTTTTTGATACCTACAGCATTAGTTGCAGCAGAGCTTGCTGCCATGTATCAGGACAAACAAGGAGGGGTATTCAGATGGGTAGGAGAAGCATTTGGTGAAAGACTTGGTTTTTTGGCTATCTGGCTTCAATGGGTTGAAAGCACAATCTGGTATCCTACAGTTTTGACATTTGGTGCAGTTTCTTTAGCATTCATAGGAATGGATCAAACGTCAGATATGAGTTTGGCAAGTAATAAAATGTATACGTTGGTTGTTGTGCTGATTATTTACTGGGCTGCAACATTCATTTCATTGAAAGGTATGGGATGGGTAAGTAAGGTGGCTAAAGTAGGTGGTATGGTCGGTACAATCATTCCTGCAGGTTTGCTTATTGTTTTGGCTGGTGTTTATCTGGCGATGGGTGGAGAATCACAAATGAATTTTGATGGTAATTTCTTCCCTGATTTCACAAAGTTCAATAACCTTGTATTAGCATCAAGTATCTTCTTGTTTTATGCAGGTATGGAAATGATGGGTGTGCATGTAAAAGACGTTGAAAATCCATCTAAAAATTATCCTAAAGCAGTATTTATCGGTGCTTTTGTAACTGTGTTGATTTTTGTTTTAGGTACATTCTCTTTAGGTATTATTATTCCTCAGAAAGATATAAATCTGACTCAGAGTTTATTGGTAGGATTTGATAACTACTTTAAATTTATTCATGCATCCTGGTTATCTCCTGTTATTGCTGTAGCTTTGGCCTTTGGTGTTTTGGCTGGTGTATTGACATGGGTAGCAGGTCCTTCCAAAGGTATCTTTACTGTCGGTAAAGCTGGTTATTTGCCTCCGTTTATGCAAAAAACAAATAATAATGGCGTGCAAAAAAATATTCTTTATATTCAGGGTATTATCGTTACATTATTGAGCTTATTGTTTGTAGTAATGCCATCAGTGCAATCTTTCTATCAGATCTTGTCTCAGTTAACAGTATTGTTATATCTGATTATGTATATGTTGATGTTTGCTGCTGCAATTGCATTAAGATATAAACAAAAGGATTTGGCAAGACCTTACAGGATCGGCTCAAAAGGTAACGGAATGATGTGGTTCCTTGCAGGTTTAGGCTTTTGTGGATCTTTGTTAGCTTTTGTTTTAAGCTTCATTCCTCCAGCTCAGATCCCAAGTGGTAGTCCAGCTGTTTGGTATGCTGTATTATTTGCTGGCTGTTTAGTTGTTGTAGGTGCTCCATTCGTAATTCTGGCTGCTCGTAAGCCATCATGGAAAAATATGAATGATAGTGAGCCTTTTGAACCATTCAGCTGGCAGGAAAAAGCAAATAAATAGACTTTTCGTTTGCATTTAATATAGATGGAATTAGAATCCATAAAAGAAGCTGTCTGGATATAATCAGACAGCTTTTTTTGTATAAGGAGTTATAAATACCTTACAGAGGCTTTTCTCGAGGTAGGTAAAGTAAGAAAAATAATGACTCTGAGTAAATGAAGTTAAAGCTTCTGTGATGTCAGGTGATTATTACAGATTGTATAAAAAGAAAGAGTGATTCATTCAATTGAATGAATCACTCTTTCTTTTTATGTTGTTTAGAACGGAAGATCGTCCGCAGGCATATCATTAGCAGAAGGAAATGGTGTAGATCCCGAAGTAGGAGCGGCAGGAACTTGTTCCGGTGCATAATACTGAACAGGTTCTTGTTGTGACGCTTTATCTATTTTCCACGCACGAACATCAGTATACCATCTACCATTATATTCACGGCTCTCAACATCGAATGAAACTACTACTTCATCTCCTACATTGACAGGGTATTGATCTATTTTATCACCCCACATGTTGAAGCATACTTTTTTAGGATATTGATCCAATGTTTCTAAAACATAATCTTGTTTTTTCCATTCTCCATTGCGTCCTTGGCCAGTTTGTAACGGAAGAATAGCAAAAATACGACCTCTTAGTTCCATATCTTATTTATTTAAATGTTTATGCAATTAGAAATCAAAGATACTATTAATGTTTTAAAGTCCGAATAAGGTATAGCTTTTTTAATTTGTAATAGTATTGTATCCCATTCATAGAATGGCGTGCAAAAAAAAAAGAGGCTGCATCCTTTAGATGCAACCTCTTTCTCACTAAATCCGTCATTTAGAAGCAAAGACCTACTCGGAAACCGAAGTTGTTCAGATTGTCCATTGAGTAGTTTAGTACATTTCCTTTATTGGTAGCGAAGCTGTAGTAAAGAGCTAAATGTAATCCTACAGTTTGGTTAGGAGTTAACCAGATATTTGTTCCAACTTCAGGAGACATGTAGAATCCCCAAGTGCGGTCATATGCTTTGAAAGTTGAAAAATATGAAGCCATTTGTGCATAATTAGCACCTAATTTCATAGATACATATGGTTCGAAAATACTTTCACTTACCATTCTATATCTTGCAGATACCCCAAAAGGTAATTGAAATACAGAATGTTGTTGATTTGTCGTCATTGTGGAGTTTTCGAACATGAATGACTGAGTAGGGATATATTTATGGTTTGTATTAAATGCTAAAAAAGCACCTAATCCAAAATTATCTGTTAAATAATAACCAGCGTCAAAGTTCATCCCCCAACCACTGGCTTTGCTAGCGAAATCATTGCCTAGAGGAATGTTAAAATTCCAGTCTGCATTCAGATAATAATTATTATATGCGCTTGTATTATAATTCTGAGCGCTTGCTAGTGTAGGTACGGCAAAAAGCAAAGCAACAGCTGCAAATAGCTTTACGCCCATATTTTTTATAGTTTTCATCGGAAAAATAGTTTAATGAATTAATTTGTTTGATTGAATCACCTTTTGTATTATCTATTTTAGTAGAGACATATAAGAAAAAATCTTAATGTTTGATATATGGTGATTGAACAAATGCTTGATTAACAGCTTTAATAGTTTTTTGTAGACTTAGAGTTCCTCCATTAGCCAGACCTGTGATATAGCAGTTCCAGATAACAGGAAGCTTATTACTTGTTCCTGTAGTAGGAGCAGTCAAATCAACCATCTCTGTTAATAATGAACCAACAGTATAGCTATAAACTACAGGATATGGATAATACCAGTTATTCCATCCGTTACCCCAATAGTTAGGTCCCCAGTAACCTGGATAATCCCACCACCAGTAGTTGTTATTTCCGACGAAGTAGCTTGTATTTTCAATATAACTTAATTGTAATCCAAGGTTGGCGTCTGCTTTTTCGTCAACACGTTTGTAGCCTCTGTCTTGCATATTAGCTACATAAGTATCAATAATTTGTTGAGCATTGGAATTGTCTTTATTCCAATATACAGGATCTTTACTTCCGGTAATTACCAATATACTGTCCGGAATATAAAATGTAGTGTCAGCTTTGAAATTAGCTTTTTTGTCATACTGGGTATAAACTAGATATTCATTATCAAGTTTATCAAGATTAGGTTCTTTTTCGCATGATGCAAACATTACAGCGACGAATGCGAAAAAAAGAGGAAATAACTTTTTCATATTCAATTAATTTAATTTAACAAGTTAAGGTTTATTGTCTCTATCTAAATGACACGGATATAACAACTATGTTTTTTCAAAAGTTTCGTGTTGACAGCTTTTCACGTGTTAAATAAAGCTGTAGATTCCAAATGACATATTTGATAATTTGAAGAGCAGAATCTTTTTGTCTGGAATCTTAAATTTTAAAATAAATAAAAATATAGTTTTAAGTTTTTGATTATTAGATACGTGGTTTCGAAGTTGTTTAATAATTAAGATTAGCAAACCTATATGTTTAAATAATAAAGTACGGATCTCGTATTTGATATTTTTCGGGATAAGTATTTATAGATAATCATTATTATCAGATCAATGTAAGTTCATATATCAGATGTCTCTTATAGACAAAAATTAGAAATAAATAATTTATGAATTATTGTTCATTTATTTTGCGGGTATGAAAATAATTCTTCATATTTGCGCTCAAATTAATTTATGAACGTTCATTCATAAATAGATATTTGTGCTATATGTTTAATAATTAGAAAGATAAAAAATATAGTTATGGCTCGAAGAATTGATGAAACAAAGATTGAAAGAATCCGTGAAGCTGCATTGGAAATAATTAGTGAATCGGGGATCCTTAACTGCTCAGTAGCGATGATCGCTCAAAAAGCGAATGTGTCTGTAGGTTATTTGTACAGACATTATCCTAGTAAAGATGATTTGATAGCTTTTCTATTGAAGAACTCATTAGAGGTAATTAATGATCGTATAGCTTCTTTATTGGAGCAGGAAGTAAGCTTGGAAAATCTGGTAAGAGGGGTTATAACCTTAATTGGAGAAACAGCAATCTCAGAGCCAGCAAAGATAAAGTTCTTTATTATCGTGTTTAATGATTTCTCTTATGGAATAAACCCGGCGTTAACCGAACAGGTAAGAACATTATCTCAGCAAGTAATAGATATTTACGGAGCAAAGAATGAATTAAATCCTCAATTACAGGCTGTAGACGTATTTACGATATTGATAGGCATGCCTTTTCAGTATTTCTCGGTTTATTTTAAAGGCTTGTTTGAACAGAAAGAAGAAGATAGCTTCATTATAGAACACATGATTCAGTTGGCATTGTCAACTATACGAAAATAAAATTGAGATTATAGCAAATAAGTAAGGGATATATGAATAAAAAAAGCTTTTTAGTAGCTCTGTTAGTTTCGAGCGTTTATCAGGCGAATGCAAATAACGATACAATACCTCAAATGTTGTCAATCGATGAAGCATTACATATAACAATGACATCCAATCCAATGATGGATGCAATAAAATATGAAGAAGATGCGGCCAATAAAGAAAGAAAGGCAGCTTTAGGTTTATATTTTCCGAAAATCGGAGTTGTAGGAACTTATGCTCTTCTATCCGATGACATCGCTATTGATGCAAATCCGGTAAAAGAAGAATTAGGGGCCGTTGCCGGTTCTCTACTTCCCATTCTGCCTCCTAATTTGCAGCAGATTGTTGCAGGTAAATTAGCACAGTTAGCACAGAAAGATTTGAGAATGGTTATTCAGGATAATAATTTTGGAGTAGTTGGTGCTAATGTTACGATGCCCATATTTACTGGTGGGAAAATTATAGCTGCTAATAATGCTGCTAGAATAAAACAAAAAGAAGCTGAGGCAAAGGGGATGCAAAATAAATCAGCTCTTGTTTCTGAATTGATCGAAAGATATTATGGTCTGTCTTTATCTCAGCAGGTAACTCTGTTAAGAGAACAGGTTTTAGAAGGCATGCATAAGCATCTCGAAGATGCGATTGCTCTTGAAGAAAATGGAATGATTGCTAAAGGAGAGCGTCTACATGCACAATCTTATGAAGCGGATGCAGTGAAAGAATACAACAATGCGAAATTATTTGAAAATACTATAAACACTGCCTTACTTACAACACTTAATCAGGAAAATGAAATGCGTATTCTTCCTGCATCCAGCTTATTTATCGTTACAGATTTAGAGAGTGTTGATTATTTCAAAAAAATGGCACTGGCAGGAAACCCTTTGGTAGAGCAGGTTAAGCTTAAAGGAGAGTTGGCAAGAGAAGGAGTCAAATTGCAGCGCTCTGAATTTATGCCGCAGGTTGCCGTTATGGGCGTGGTAGATGTTTATAATCATCAGTTAACGAAGTACGCGCCGAAATGGGCAATAGGAGCCGGAGTTAAAATGAATATTTTTGACGGTCTACATCGCGAACATAAGTATGGAGCTGCAAAAAGTACGGTTAAGCAGGCAGATGCTTATCGTGAAAAAGCAGAGAATGATATTCAGGCTTTAGTAGAAAAACTCTATAATTCCCTGTTGAGTTCTGCTCAGCAAATACCAGCATTGGAAGCATCTGTCGAGTTTGCGAAAGAGTATTTGCGCATTAAAGAAGTTGCATTTACAGAAGGATCTGCAACATCTAATGATGTTGTTGATGCGCGTTTACATCTTGCTAAAAAACAAACAGAGCGTTTGCAAGCAGCTTATACATATGATATAACATTAGCTAAACTGCTTGAAGCGTGTGGACAAAGTGAAAGATTCCTTGAGTATTGTACACGTCCATCTAATCAAATAATCAGTTATAAATAATCAGAATACAATAAAAATATAATAGAGATGAAAAAAGGAAGTTTTGCAGGTATAGCAGCAGGTGTAGCTATCATTTTAGCGATAGTTTCTTTAATAACCTGGTTTGTAATAAAACCGACTCCACAGTTAATTCAGGGAGAGGTTGTAGCAACAAGTATAAAAATCTCATCTAAAGTTCCGGGACGTATAGATACCATTTTCGTAGAAGAAGGTCAGGCGGTAAAAGCTGGTGAACCTTTATTTGCTTTAAAAACACCGGAAGTTGATGCTAAACTTCGGCAGGCTCAGGCTGTAAGAAATGCAGCAGGTGCACAAGAAGAGAAAGCGAAAAAAGGAGCCCGTTCTCAAGAAATAACCGCTCTCTATAATGTATGGCAAAAAGCTGAAGCAGGTTATACGCTTGCAAATCAAACTTATCAACGGGCTGAAAAATTATATAACAGTGGAGTTATTCCTGCTCAGAAAATGGATGAAGCTTCTGCTAATCTGAAAGCAATGGATGCTACTCGTAGAGCTGCGAAATCTCAATATGAGCTGGCTAAAGAGGGTGCTAGGAATGAGGATAAAAAAGCTGCATCAGCTTTGTTCGACCAAGCGAATGCAGTAGTAGATGAGGTAACATCTCTAATGTCAGATGCTCGTCAGAATGCTCCGATTGATGCTGAGGTGTCTTCTGTAATTGCTGAACAAAATGAGTTGGTAGGTACAGGTTTTCCTATAATCACTTTGGTCAATCTGAATGATATTTATGTGACCTTCAACGTAAAAGAAACTCTTTTACCTAAGTTGGAAAAAGGAACGGTTGTTAAGGGATATGTTCCCGGTACAGACGAAACAATTGATTTGGTAGTTGATAAGTTAGCCGTTCAGGCTGATTATGCGACTTGGTCAGCTACTCGTACAAAAGGAGATTTTGATATTCGCACATTCGAAGTAAAAATGCGCCCGAAGAATGCAACCAAGCAATTACGTCCGGGAATGTCGGTTATCGTAAATTGGGATGAAATACAATAGAATGATGAATAGTTTCTATCAATCATTTAAAAATGCGTTAATAAGGGAGTGGAAGCGTTTTTCACGCTTCCCGATTCTGATTACGCTATCATTGATTTTGCCACTGATCTCCTTCTTACTTTTTGTGTTGATCTTCCAAACGGGTGTGCCACGAGATCTGCCTGTTGCGGTGTATAATCAGGATAACTCAGATTTATCCCGCAAATTAGTAAGAATGATAGATGCCACACCTTCTGTAAAAATAATACAGGATATTTCTGATCCGTTAGAGGGAGAGCGACTTATAAAAGAGGGGAAAATAGATGCATTTATTATTCTGCCAAAAGGAATGGAAAAGTCGATTTATAAAAATGATCCGGTTGCCGTATCAGCTTTTATAAGTGGAACCAATATCTCAAAGAACGGTCTGATAGATAAAGATATTCGTACAACAGTGATGACTTTCTCTTCAGGGATTCAGATTCAGCTTTTAATGAAGGCTGGTTTATCGGATAAAGAAGCCTATGTACAAATGATGCCTGTTACCTTTGAGAAGCATGTGTTGTTTAATCCTTTTACGAATTATTCTTACTATTTGCTTCCGGCGTTTCTTCCGATGATGATGGTCGTATTTATCCTGATCGTCACTATTTTTGCTATAGGTTCGGAATTGAAAAACGGAACTGCATCGGAATGGCTCAACTCAGCAAATGGAAATATACTTGCTGCTTTATGGGGGAAATTAACACCCTATTTTGTTTTGCAATTTGTTTTATGGAACTTCATGAATGTTATTTTATATGTGTATGAACAAGTGCCATTAAATGGGAATACTTTTGTATTGTTTTGTACAGGATACTTGTTTTTACTTGCATATCAAAGTATCGCGATTCTGATTATTACACTTCTGGGTAATTTGCGTTTAGCATTATCTTTAGGAGGAGGATATTCGGTTCTTGCATTCACATTTTCGGGATTGACATTTCCTTTTATCGCGATGGATCCTGCTATGCAAATGTTTGGAAAATTATTTCCGTTTACATATTATATGGAAGTGTTTATAGATCAGGCTATTCGTGGGGCAAATATATCATATTCGATTCCCTATTTAGGTTATCTGGCCTTATTTATCGTACTGCCTTATTTGGCACTACCAAAGCTAAAGCGGATGTGTCTGGATGAAAGCTATTGGTATAAACTCTGATATAAACTAACATACAAGAAATTATGAATCGCTTAAGAATTCAATATAAAGAGTTTGTCTCGGTTTTGAAGAGTGAGCTGCAATTTATTATCAAAGATCCTGGGGTTTTGCTTATCCTGGTCGGAGCAATATTAATTTATTCTACATTATATTCATTAGCCTATAAGAATGAAGTATTACGGGATGTGCCCATAGCAGTTGTAGACGAAAGTCACACACCCGCAAGCAGAGATTTAATACGGGCCTTGGATGCATCATCAAACATTCATATAGCTTATACGCCTTCATCATTAAATGAAGCAAAAGATATGTTCCTTTCCAGACAAGTTAATGGTGTAATTGTTATACCTAAGGACTATGAGAGAAAAATTATGCGAATGGAAAAAGCAGCAGTGTCTGTTTATGCCGATGCAAGTTATTTTCTTATGTATAGACAAGTCTTCTCAGATGCAATCAGTGCGATTGATGATATAAGTACATCTATTGAATGGAATCGCTTTGTTGCAAAAGGACAATCAGCCGAAAAGGCAAAAGTTATCAGTAATCCGGTACAAATAAAGTCTGTTTCGTTATTTAATCCATATGGAGGTTACGGCTCTTTCGTGATGCCTGCCATTATTATATTGATTATTCAACAGACCTTATTAATAGGTATCGGAATGATAGGGGGGACTTGGCGAGAACAGGATTTATATAAAAAATTAAAACCTGAGGGAGAGAAATATTTATCGATCTTACCGGTAGTGTTCGGAAAGACGGTTGCTTATATTTTACTGAATATTCTGACTTTGTCTTATATATTTGGTATTCATTATAAGATATTTGGCTTTCCTGCTAATGGGGAGATTAGTGATATTATTCAGTTAATGCTGCCTTATTTATTATCATCAATTTTTCTGGGTATTGCTTTATCAACGTTATTCCGTTATCGGGAGAATTCGATTCTGTTTTTACTATTTACATCAATACCGTTTCTTATGTTGTCAGGAGTATCACTTCCGGCAGAGGCTATGCCTCAATGGTTATATTTAGGTGCTAAGATTATTCCAAGTAGTTCTGCGATTGATGCTTTTATTCGCATTCAGTCTATGGGAGCTTCATTAACGGAAGTTTTAATGGCCTATCGTATTCTTTGGGCTTTGACTATTGTATATTTTATCTTTGCTTATTTGGGCATCAGAAGACGTATACGTCGAGCATAATAATCGTATATCAATCAGAAAGTCACTTCGGAGTTGAAGCCGGAGTGACTTTTTCTTTCTGTGCTTCTGTGAAACATTTCATTTCCCGGGTTGTTTTATTATTCTAATAATCTTTTTCTATGGAACATGAATTATTAATACCGGTACAAGGTACAAAGGAGCGGATCGTTATTATCGGTGGTGGATTTGGCGGTCTACGCTTAGCTGAAGATCTGGATATGAATCAATATCAGGTGGTATTGATAGATAAGAATAATTATCATCAGTTTCAGCCGTTGTTTTATCAGGTTGCAACTTCGGGACTTGAGTCTAGTGATATATCTTTTCCTTTTCGTAAGATTTTTCAGAAGAAAACAGACTTTCATTTTCGCTTATGTGAAGCACAAAGTATTGATTCATCAAACAAAATCTTAAATACTTCAGCTGGGAAATTGCATTTTGATTATCTGGTAATCGCAACAGGCTGTACAACAAATTTCTTTGGACATAATGAATATAATGATTTTGTATATACACTGAAAAGTACATCTGAGTCTTTACAATTGAGAAATCAAATTCTTCAAAGTCTTGAAGATACTTTAAATAAAGAAGTTCCGGGATTCAGTTCGGAACTTAATTATGTTATTGTCGGGGCCGGAGCAACCGGTGTTGAATTGGCCGGAGCATTAGGGGAGATGAGAAGGTTTGTTTTTCCTAAAGATTATCCGGATATGGACTTGTCAATAATGAACATAATATTGATTGATGCGGCTCCACGTATATTGATGAATCTGGGAGAAGAAGACGGACTTAAAGCGCAGAGTTATCTTCAGAAGCTTGGCGTAAAGATCATAACTGAGGTATCAGTAACGTCATGTGATCCTGAAAAAGTCATTTTAAGTGATGGGCAAACTATTTATACAAACAATATCTTTTGGGTAGCCGGAGTAACTGGCAATAAGATTGATGGATTGAGCAATTGTGAATGGGGAAAAGGTAACCGAATAGTAACAAACCAAGGTCTTAAAGTATCAGGTACAGATTCTATATTTGCTATTGGAGATATAGGATTACAAACCGAAGTAGAAAAAGGAAGAGGTTATCCCCAAGTGGCTCAAGTTGCGATTCAGCAAGCTAAATATCTGGCCAGAAAATTTAATAGGAAAGAATTAAATTCCTCGGATAAATTTGTATATAAAGATTTAGGAACTATGGCTACAGTCGGAAGAAATGTAGCAATCGCTCATGTGGGTAAATATAAATTTTATGGAGCTTTTGCCTGGTTTATGTGGTGTTTTGTTCATTTACGCTCAATAATGGGTGTGAAAAATAAGATTTTTATTTTTATCAATTGGGTATGGAACTACTTTACTTATAATCTCTCATTAAGATTGATTATTAAACCTAATCCATCCAAAAAGAAAACAGGAGCAACCGGACAAAAATAAATAAAAACTTATTCCTTGAATATCTTTTTATATTTTTCGGTTTTTGGATATAGGTAATTTGATTTTTAAACTGTACTTTTGCACGAAATTTAAGAAGATGAATAAATTTCGTACACCACAACACTCTATTGCATTTGTATTTATGCAGCGAAGCTTCCGAATGGATAGCTCACAAACGAGTGCGGTTATACGAATCAGGATATAAAACGAAGCATTGTGCACGATTGTGCGCGATGCTTCGTTTTTTTTATAACAGGTATATTCAATTAATCTATAACTCATAAAACAAAGATGAATTCAGTAGAACAGACAGTTTCTGATGCAGTAGAAAGCTCGGTTGATCCGATAGCAAAAACAGATTTGGTATATGGATATAATGAACGTCCATCATTTAAAGATGCTATGTTTGCAGCCATCCAGCATTTGTTAGCGATTTTCGTAGCAATTATTACTCCGCCCTTGATTATTTCAAGTGCATTGAAGTTAGACTTGGAGACAACGAGTTTTCTTGTTTCAATGGCGTTATTTGTTTCGGGAATTTCAACTTTTATACAATGTAAAAGAGTAGGTCCGGTTGGTTGTGGATTATTATGTATCCAAGGAACAAGTTTCTCGTTTATTGGTCCGATTATTAATGCCGGATTTGCAGGAGGGCTTCCTCTTATTTTTGGATGCTGTATGGCTGCAGCTCCGGTAGAGATCATAGTAAGTAGAACATTTAAATATTTACGTAACATAATAACTCCTCTTGTTTCCGGTATTGTCGTTATGCTGATTGGTTTAAGCCTGATTAAAGTCGGTATTGTTGCCTGCGGAGGTGGTTATAAAGCTATGGAGTTAGGAACATTCGGCTCGGTACAAAATTTAGGAGTTGCAGGAGTTGTTCTATTATGTGTGTTATTATTTAACCGAAGTAAAAATAAGTACCTGCGTATGAGTTCAATTGTTTTAGGTCTTGTTGCCGGTTATATATTAGCCTTCATTTTAGGTATGGTTGATATGAGTGCGGCATCATCAAGCAATCTGAGCGGAATTCATATTCCAATGCCATTTAAATATGGATTGGACTTTAATATTTCATCATTCATCGCTATTGCATTAGTTTATTTGATAACATCTATTGAAGCGATCGGTGATGTGACTGCTAACTCTATGATTTCAGGAGAGCCGCTTGAAGGTGAAAAGTATATGAAACGTATTTCCGGTGGAGTTATGGCTGATGGAGTCAATTCTCTTGTAGCGGGAGTGTTCAATTCGTTCCCGAATTCAATTTTCGCTCAGAATAATGGTATTATTCAATTGACTGGTGTTGCTAGTCGCTATGTTGGATATTATATTGCGGGAATGCTTATTCTATTAGGTTTGTTCCCTTTTGTCGGAATTGTATTTTCGTTAATGCCAGATCCGGTTCTGGGTGGTGCTACATTATTAATGTTCGGGACTGTTGCTGCTGCAGGTGTACGAATTATAGCATCTCAAAAAATAGACCGTAAAGCAACGTTGGTTCTGGCGGTCAGCTTTTCGTTAGGTTTAGGTGTTGAGTTGATGCCGGATATTTTACAAACAGCGCCTGAAGCAATTAAAGGTATTTTCTCATCAGGTATTACGACGGGAGGTCTTACTGCTATTGTTGCTAATATGGTTATTCGTGTAAAAGAAGAAAATGATGTGACAGATGAAGTTGCAGCATAATCAGATTATTCTATTGGTTTCTATATTTTAATATCGTGATTTATTACAGGATTAAGGGCGTTTACTTTGTAAATGCCCTTATTTTTTTATCTGAATGTTAAATAGGTTGTTAATTGGAGGTTGGGATTATAAAATATTAGCGATGCTGTATTCTTTTCTGGGTGTTGATATGATGAATCGGTGAAATAAAGATTAAAATATGAAATGTTTTATTGATTTTCGTCTGATTATTTATATATTTGGTCTGATTGCAAATAAATTTTTAATTCAGGACAAAGAATGACTCGTTTGATTACTTACTACTTTACATTGATTTTACTATTAGGTTCATGCACTAAATTTAAGCTGAAATATCCATATGCAGAGAACAACACAACGATTGATACTCTTTATGATGTTGAAATTGAAGATGACTACAAGTGGTTGGAGATTGCACATGAAGGAAATAAAAAATGGTTTAAATGGCAAAATGAACAAAAACGTTTGACAGATACTTACATCAGCGATAGGAATTTGTTTTTACGTGACCGCATTTCAGAATTAAATGATATTCCACTTTATATCCCGATTGAAATAATAAATAATCGTGTCTATTATTTCAAAATTAATGCGAATACGAATCATACCGATCTGTATTCTTTTAATCTGACTAACAGAGAAACGATATTTATAAAAGATCTTGGAAAATCATTACGATCATTATCCCGACTGAAAGGCTCTTTGTCTATGGATGAGTCTAAGTTTGCTATAATCAATACAATCAATGATTATCAGAATAATCTGTTAATTTATGATTTACAAACAGGGTCAGATGCTTGTGATACAATATTTAATGTCCGGGCTTATAAGCCTCTTTGGTTTGAGAGTAAAGTTCATTATATTAATGACGCTTTTAACAGCAATGATTTTAGTAACCAGGTTTGTAGTTATGATGTTCAGACTAAAGCCAAATCAATTCATTATGAAAGTGATTTGGAAAGTATATTTGATCCGTTAGATATATCAATCGATAGAATAAACGGGAGATTATATATTACGGATAATCTGAATAATAAATGTAATACTTTCAAGGTTGATCTAATAAGACAGTCTGAACCCGTATTAATCAATTCAATGCATATTCCTGAGGGAAATATATATAGGATGGCAGGGACAGATGAAGAAAATATATTCTATATTAAGCATGATAAATACTTTATTTCTAAGATAGATGCCTATCATATTGATTCAAAGAAGTGGAATCATTTATATACAGATAATAAAAGACAGCTTTCAGAGTTTAATCAAATTAAAGATCATGTGATATTATCTTACAAGAATATGAAGGATAATAAGGCAGTTCTTATTAATACGAAGAATTTATCCAGTAAACCGATTCGTGTTATCAAAGAAGGTGTATTTACTTTTGTCAATAACCGTCAGGATACTACATTGGTGTTTAGTGAGCAGTCATTTACGAAACCAAAATCGTTGAATAGTGCTTCAATAAGAAACTCCGATTATCGTTATACGATAATTGAGAATGCAGCACTTCCGTTTAATCCGGATGATTTTGTATCTAAACATGTGACAATTAAGTCAGAAACAGGTAGAAATACGAATATTGTAATCAGCCATAAAAAAGATATCAAGTTAAATGGTGAAAATCCGGCAATTGTTTTCTTTTATCCCAATTCGACGCCTATACATATCAATACATTTCATTTCTCTCGAATCATGTACATGGAACAGGGCTTTGTTTTTGTTCAGCGTAGTTACGAAGAATATGCACAATCCTTTTCGATAGAAGAAAAAGAAAAAGACATGCGGTCAATTCTTACTTATTTGACGGAAGCACAATATACGGATCGTGATAAATTATGTATTTCGGGCTATGAATATGGAGCTTCAGTGGCTGCAAAAGCGATTAATAATGATCCGACTATATGTAAAGCGGTAATAATGACAAATGGCATTTTTGATTTTGTTCTTCATCCCTCTTCCGATAAGATTAGGTATCATAATAAACAGCTATTTGATTTTCAAACGAAAGAAGAATTACAGAAACTTCTGATAAAATCGCCTTATCACAATATAAAAAGGAGTGGTGATTATCCGGCAATTCTGGCTTTATATGGAGATGATAATAAAACGATAAGTCCGTCACATACATATAAATACATCGCAAAATTACAGATGAGAACTAAAGGTAATAATCCTATATGTATGCATCCTCATTTGCGGATGAATTTAGGAGATTCAAATGTTATAATGTATGATTATAAAGATCATATTTATCATGCATTGAATTTTCTTAGCGAAGCTGTTGATATCAATCTGAGCTCTAAAAATATTTCGCGGTGTAATTAATAAAAGCGGCTGTCTGAAAAGTGTCAGACAGCCGCTTTTATTAATTGAAGAAAATTCTCTAATAACCAGAGTTTATTTATTAATAGAAATGCATTCTTCTTCCCTGATAAGGTGACATATGCATATTGGTTGATGGATCTGCATTTTTTACAGCTCCACTTCCAAATATATGATTGAAACGGTAAGTGAATTTCAACATTGCAAAACTGCCAATCGTATTCCAGCTGTTATCTGTAATAGAGGTTGCTGAAATATTACGGCTTGTATTGTTTGCTTGTTGAAGTATATCCAGTACAACAATAGCTATTTCACCCATATTGTTTTTTAGTAGCTTTTTGGAGACTTGTGCATCCCATGTAACAATCTGACGATTGTATGCCTTGGAGAATCCACTTTTACCGACATAATTCATAACCGTACTAAGACTAATACTCCATGGTATCTCGACTTGAACATTTACACGGGTACCATAATCCCATGTGTTTTGTTCATCCAGATTTTTTAAAGAATTACGAACTCCTGAATAATTGACTCTGCCTTCAAAACCGAAGCTTACTTTTTCGTCGAAATAATTCAGATTGACATTTTGACTGATGTTATTGTTTTTAGATCGGTTTTCTTGTCCGTTTGTAAAGCCCGTACGTTGATTAAATGAATATCCGGTTACACTTCCCATCTGTAGTTTCTTGTTCTTAAACGGAAAGTTGAACATAAGGTTATTGTTTGTAGCCCAGTTTCCGTTCACATTTCTGTATGATGTAAAGTTTTTTCCATTTTCAGCGTTATAAATGGAATAGGATGTAATTGCATTTTGTTGTACAGAAAGCGAAGAATATAAGGCTGCACTAAATTGTGATTTTCGATTATAAAATCGTCCACTTGCAGACATTCTGTGTGAAAATCCCGCTTTCAGATCAGGATTTCCTTGCATTTCCAGGACAGGCGAAATTATTTCCAGAACAGGAGATAGCTGACGGGTTGTTGGTAAGTTGCTTCGACCAAAATAATGCATATTCAAGCTATATCCTTTTTTATTCTTCCACATAAAAGTCATTCGCGGAGAATAATTCAATAATGTCTGATGTTGCTCCTTTAATGTCGTATTACCAACGTAAGTATCTTCTTTTTGTCTGGAAGGATCAACTCCCATTCCCAGTGAGTAACTGATGTTTTTGATCTTAGAGCGGAAATCAAGCATAACAGGCTGGGATACCCGATTGCTTTTCGTACTCCGGCTATATAAAGAGTCTAACGTAGAATAATCCTCACCATTCCAGGCATATGTATTATTCTCATTATTACTTATTGTTTGAGTGAATGTATAACTTAGTCGTAAAGAGCTGCTTTTACCAATTGGTTCGACATAAGCTACTCGTCCCATGTAATTAAGATTACTATTATCTGACAGTCTTTTTTGATCGAGGTTTACGATACTATCACCGCTTTCACGGAAAAAGAAGTTGTCTGACAGATTATGTAAATCGCCATTCGAATTATTGTTAGAGATATTAAACTCTAAATTAATACTTCTTCCTTTTTTACTTAGCCGGCGATTAAAGAAAGTGGTTAATCCTATGTCGGCGCTTTTGGTAAATCCGCGATTTGTGCTGTTACTTTCATTGACAGCCTTCATATTACCATCCAGAGTTTCTGCGTAATTTATACTGTTGCTTCTTCTGTTGGAATAAGAAAAATTTGGCTGAATCAAAATATTCATCGTCGTATCCTGCTTGTATTCAAATCTGAGATTAGAGTGCATGGAACGACCCCAGTTCCGGCTGTCAGAGTTACTGTTTGTATAATATACGCTATCCGGAAGTAAGTTCTGTGAGGAGCGGGATGAAATATCTTTATCCGTATTATGCTTAAAGCCGATACTTCCATCCAGATTCATTCCTTTTTTGAATTCCTTATTGATGTTTGCAGCAACTTCTTCCTGAGTAGGATCTCCCATTAAATAAGATCCTGCACCGACGTTAGCATCTCCTTGCAGGTTGCGTGTATTTACAATGACTGATAATTTATCTTCACCGAGAAAGCTATTAGCCATAGCACGTAGCATATAGCGATTCTTAGTGCCGTAACCTGCAGTTCCGAAACCAAATAATCCTTTCTTTTTATCAGGTTTAATCGTAAGATTTAAAACTTTTTCTTTTTCTTCTGTTGAAAAGCCTGTGACTTCTTCCTCCTTACTTTTCTTATCAATGATCTGAACCTTGTTAACCATATCGGCAGGCAGGTTCTTAAGAGTAATGCTTTGGTCATTACCGAAAAATTTGCGGCCGTCAACCAATATTTCATTAATCTCCTTGCCTTCAACGAGGATTTTTCCGTCACTGGATATTTGTACGCCGGGAAGTTTCCGGATTAAGTCTTCAATCGGAGAGCCTTCTTTTACTTTATAGGAGTCGGCATTAAATTCCATCGTGTCTTGTTTTAAAACGATGTCCGGAACTTTCCCTTGAATTACGGTTTCGTCTAATTGAACAGTTTGTTCTTTAAGATGGATATTAATTACTGTATGAGATTCATTTTTATTAATCTCGAAATCTTTATTGTTAGTCTCGTATCCTAAAAAACTGGTCTGTAAGATATACTTACCCACTTTTTTTACCGAGAGCGTATATTTCCCAAGAGCATCAGAAGCACTACCTATAACAAAAGAAGAATCTTTTGCAGATAAAATACGAACGGCTGCTCCTTCAAGTCCTTTGGATGTGTTATTTTCAAAAACTGTTCCTGTAATACGATATTTTCCACCGGTATCTTGTGCATTTAATCGTGCAATTGACATAAACACGAATGCTACGGTTATTAATATACTAATCTTTTTCATAGATGACAAAAATATACAAAAGGTAATAAAAGTGTACTTTTTTCAAGCAAACTTTTAAACTTTTTCAATAATATAGAGTCGAAGACACTGTGAATGTTTAAGAAATAGATTTTGTAGTAATACAACCCCTATTTGTTTTTTGATAAAATTCAGCAATAATTTAGCATTACCTTTATAAAACATTAAAATGAGAACCGCAACGCTTTTACTTTTATTTTTTGTGTTTTCTGTCAGTGTATTTTCTCAAATGAAAATTACAGGGACACTCTTTGAAGAACGCAGTCGGATGCCTCTTATGGGTGCAACAGTAAGTTTAGTAATTCATGGAGAGAAGCCTCATCTGACTACTACAGATCAAGAGGGGAATTTTGTGCTTCCAGGTATTAAGCAGGGTGCCTATGAGTTACAGATTTCGTTTATTGGTTTTAAACCCTATAAAAAAAGCTATAAGGCGTTGCCTGTTAATGGGAAACTGGGTACTATTTTTCTGAAAGAAGAATCCATCGAATTAAATGAAGTTGTTGCTAAGGGAAGAGCAACCCGCGCAACGCAAAAAGGGGATACAACTTCTTATAATGCCTCTGCTTTTAAAACCATGGCAGGTAGTTCTACCGAACAACTATTAGCAAAGATGCCAGGCATAATAGTTGAGGGAGGGTCGGTGAAGGCTCAGGGAGAACAGGTAAAGCGCATATTGGTTGATGGAAAACCTTTCTTTGAAGGGGATCCTACTTTGGCTTTACGTAATTTACCGGCAGATATGGTAGAGAGCATTGAGGTGTTCGATAAAATGAGTGAGCAGGCAGAGTTTGCCGGTTTCGATGATGGAAATTCACAGAGAACAATCAATGTAAGAACCCGTATGCCTGATAAAGCAAAGCAGTTTGGGAGAGCTTCTATCGGTTACGGAACAGATGACCGTTATCAACTGAATGGAAGTTATAATTATTTTAAAGGCGAAAGACGCTTATCTATTCTTGCAATGAGTAATAATGTGAATCAACAAAATTTCTCACAGGAAGATCTTTCCGGGTCTATGAGTGGCGGAGGGCGAAGAGGTATGCGCTCAGGAAGCCGATCTCAGACAATGATCGGTCAGTTACCTGGTATAACTAATACCACGGCTATAGGATTTAACTATAGCGATTTATGGGGGGCGAAAGTAAAAGTGACAGCAAGCTATTTCTTCAATAGAACTAAAAATGAAGAGAACAGCTCATTGGTTCGTAATTACTTTGATACAAATCCGTATACCCGTATGTATGAAGAAGATTATAATGGTGAAAATACGAATTTGAATCATCGTTTTAATCTGAAACTTGATTATGAAATTAATGACAGAAATACATTACAGTTTAGACCCTCTATGAGTTTTCAGGACAATAAAAGTCAGAATCAAACGATAGGGATGACTTTTCGGGATGGAGACGAACAAAATAAATCTACCATTTTTAATGATAGTAAGACGAATGCCTATAATATAGGCGGGGAGTTACTGTATCGCCATCGTTTTTTGAAGCAAGGACGTACCATGTCTCTTTCTTTTCAGGGAATACCAATAAAAATGATGGAACCAATTATTATACATCCTTTAATGAACAATTCAGAGAAGAAGGTTTGGTCAGGGATACCATTCGAAGATTTAAAGATAACCACCGGAACAGCTATAAATTAAGCGGATCTGCAAACTATTCAGAGATGCTTAGTAAATACGCGATTCTAAATTTAAATTATCGGATTAACTATAGCAATAATAATTCAGACCAGCGTACTTATATGTACACAAAACAAGAATATGATCTGAGGCAAATGCTTGATACGGCCCTTACCAATGTTTTTAAGAGCGATTATCTGACTCAGCAAATAGGGACAGGAGTCCGGTATACGAATAAAGATAATGGTTTATCTTTCTATGCAACCTTAAATCTGGAGCTGGCAAGTCTGTATAGTGATCAGGAATTTCCTGTCGTATTAAATACAGATAAAAACTTTTGGTCAGTCTTGCCTTTTGTTCGTTTAGATTACAAAGTGAATCCGACTAACTCTTTACGTTTTATGTTGAGAGGATCATCTAAAGAGCCTTCTATAAACCAATTACAGAATGTAATAAATAATAATAATCCGCTGATGGTGTCCGGAGGCAATCCGGATCTTGGGCAAGAAACAGGTTTTTATAGCTCATTGAACTATACGTTAACAACAACAAGCGGGAAAACATTTTTTGCTATGTTAGGAGGTTCATGGACTAATAATTATATTGGTTCTGAAACAATTATAGCTGATAAACCGATTGATTTAGGGAATGGTATTATTCTGCAGGAAGGTGCTCAGTTTACTCGTCCGGTTAATTTGAATGGCTCTTGGGGAGGAAATGCTTTGTTGACGTATGGCATGCCGATTGACTGGATTAAAAGTAATTTAAATCTGACGGCTTCGTTTAATTACAATAGATTGCCAGGGAAATATAATCTGATGGAACAGGTAACCAATACATTTGGTGTAACTCCCGGAATGGTCTTGAGTAGTAATATTAGTGATAAGCTTGATTTTACAGTTAGTTATCACGCCCGATTGAATTTTACAGAGAATAATCTGGATGCAAATAAGGAAAACAGATATATAAATCAGACAGCAGGAGCTAAGCTGAATTGGGAATTCTGGAAAGGTTTCACGATGGAGACTAACTTTACATACCAGAACTATACAGGAATGACAGATGGTTTCAATCAGAATTATTATTTATTGAATGCCTCATTAGGTAAGAAATTCCTGAAAAGTAAAAGATTGGAAGCGAAGATAACCGCATACGACTTATTAAGACAGAACAGCGCATTGAGTCGGAATGTGACAAATACATACTATGAAGATGTAAGAGCAAATGTACTTTCTCCATACTTTATGGCTACATTAGTGTATGACTTACGTATGTTTAAAGGGCCCTCAGGCAGTGGAAGAAAAAGACCATCGGATAGCTCTTCTCCAAGAGAACACAGACAAATGCCTATGGGAGCACCGATGTTAATGCACTGATGTAAAGTATAATGGGTGAAATATATAATAAACCTAAATAAAGCGGGTTATTTGATATAATAAATGTGAATTGATTTGCTTATGTCAATTCTGTATACTTTCTTTGTGTTAGAACGTTAAAGAACAAAGAACAAATTCGGAATCAAGATATTTTGATTTCTGAAAAAACCGAATGCATGTGAATGTCTTCGGTTTTTTCTATTTTTGTACCTTACTATTTTATGTTGTTCCTTTATGACTCATCTGAATTTTCAAAATAAAGATCAGACGTTAGCTCTTATGAATCAATGGTCTGGAGAGTGTAAACCGTTTTTGTTTATGATCAGTTATGATCAGGAAAAGAATCTGATCCTCCCGTTAGACTCGATTGATCCGGAGATTATTGCTTACGACTTTGAAGGTGTAACTAATTGTCCGTCTCTTATCAATAAACAGACTAAATCGTATACTTTTTCAAAGTTTCCTGTTTCTTTCTCTGAATTCTCTAAATCATTCGATATTGTAAAATCCGGATTACTTCGGGGTGATAGTTTTTTATGTAACCTTACATTTGAAACTCCTATTGAGACCGATTTATCATTAAAAAATATATTCGATTCATCTAAAGCCAGATTTAAACTTTATCTGGCTGATCAGTTTGTTGTCTTTTCTCCTGAGATTTTTGTACAGATTGATGAGCAAAGGGTGATTCACTCCTTTCCGATGAAAGGAACGATTTCAGCTTCCATTCCTGATGCCCGTAAGGTGATTAGTGAAGATGAGAAGGAATCTGCCGAACATGCAACGATTGTTGATCTGATAAGAAATGATTTAAGCCGGGTAGCTTTTCCTGTGTGGGTAAACCGTTATAGATATATGGAGCAATTAGACACTTCTAATGGTCCCATTTTACAAGTGAGTTCAGAAGTCTGCGGGCAGTTGGATGAAAGAGCTATGACTCAGTTGGGCTCCGTTTTGTTTTCTATGTTGCCAGCCGGTTCCATCACAGGCGCACCAAAGAAAAGTACATGCCGTATTATCTTGGAAAGTGAAACACATCATCGAAACTATTATACAGGTATTTGTGGAATCTTTGATGGAAAAACACTCAGTAGTGGAGTAATGATACGCTATATTGAGCAAAGAGAAGGAAAGTTGTTTTTTAAAAGCGGGGGAGGAATTACGACCCGAAGTGATGCTGAGAGTGAGTATAAAGAATTAATTCAGAAAGTATATGTACCCATTTGTTGAAACTTTAGCATTGTTTGATGGTAAGGTATTGAATCTTGAACTGCATCAGCAGCGAATGGATCGCACATTGAATGATCATCAGTTATCTTCTCTGATTTCTCTGGATGAGGTGATTGCACCTTACATAAAGGATCATCTTAAAGGATTATTTAAATGCAGGGTGGTTTATGATAAGATTGTACATGTTGTAGAAATTCATGCGTATTCACGGCCTTTGATACATAAGGTCGGTATTCTTGAAACAGCTATAGATTATACCTACAAATCCACAGATCGTTCTTGCTTTTCAGATCTCCATAAACAATATCCGGGTTTTGATGATTTCTTACTACTAAGGAATGGAGAGTTAACCGATTCGACGTTTTGTAATATTGCTTTAAAGGAAGCATCTCAATGGTATACACCAGCTAACCCTTTATTGGCCGGGGTTCAGAGAGCTCATTTGCTTGAGGAAAAGAAAATAGAAAAGCGTATAATCCGGATAGAGGATCTATCCGCTTATACGCAAATATCTTTTTTTAATGCTTTAAATCCATTAGGATTGCATCTGTTGGATATAGAGGATTTAATAGACTTACGGCAGATTGAGCCAGTTCTTTAATAATTGATTTCCTTGTGGCGTTAATATAGACTCAGGATGAAACTGAACACCAAAGAGTGAGTACGATTCATGTTTAAAAGCCATAATATGTTGCTCATCACTAAGGGCTGTCACATGCAAAGAGTCGGGTAATTTCTCCGGGTCAACAATCCATGAATGATATCTGCCGACCAGCATTTTAGAACCGATCCCGACAAACAGTGTATCAGAGTCATCACAAGTAATTTCAGATTGAATGCCGTGAAAAGGGAATTCGATATTTATTAGTGCTCCCCCAAAAGCTTCAGCGATAGCCTGATGTCCGAGGCAAACTCCAAGAATAGATGATTTATCAGCACAATATCTGATAATATCCAATAGTCTTCCGGCTTCCGAAGGAATCCCGGGCCCCGGAGATAATAATATTTTATCAAACGATGCTGCTTCTTCAGGAGAAACAGCATCGTTTTTTTTTATGCATATCGTGTCGTTTGTTATTGATTTAACTGCATGATACAGATTATGAACAAACGAATCGTAATTGTCTATGATCAGAATTTTCATTATAAATATTAAGCGATCACAAGGTCATATTTTTCAACTAATTCAGCGAGTGTTTGATTTTCACTTAATAACTCTTCTAAAATCTCACGTTTGCTGAATGCTTTTTTATACTCTTGCTGATTCACGGAGACCTGAAGCGAAATCTGATAGTTTCGAAGTTTCTGACGTAGAAATTCAACAATAGCAGTTGCTTCTTCTGTCATCTTTTCTTTTTGAATTTCATTATCAACAACCAGATTTAACATAAACCCGGAAGCTATCTCCGGCGTAGCAGCCTTCATTGTAGCAATAATCATTGTACGCTCCGGAATACGTTTGGTGTACTCCTTCCATGCATCAAGCAGCTGTTCTTGTGAGAATGGCTCTGCCAGGGATCTGATATTTTGATTCCGATTAACCTGAGCAGCATTTTCCTCATTCTTTTTCTTTCCTAAAAGAGAAAAACCTTTAGGAGGTGCAGATGGGTTTCCTGAAGCAGGCTGCGGCATATGGGTACTTGCAGTTGTAGATACGCTTGCCTGTCGTTGTGTTTGCTGAACAGGACTGACCTGTTTTACCGCTTGAGGTTGTGATGGCGGTGCTTGTGGTACAGCAGGCGTATTAGTAACTGCGGGCTGAGCTTGTGGTTGTGCTGCTATCGAGGGTATTGCGGCATGAGAGCCGCTACCTCCTTCCTGCGGAACATTGGTTCTGCAAAGTCTGATTAAAGTAAGCTCTATTAATAGACGTTTATTTTTCGATGCCCGATAACTAAGATCGCACTCATTGGTTAATTCAATTGATTTGAAAAGGAAATCATTAGAGCAATTAACTGCCTGTTGTGCATATTTTTGAGCAACTACATCAGCAACTTCCAGTAACGAAATAGTGGATTGATCTTTGCTGACGAGCAAATCACGAAAATGAGATGATAAGCCGGTGATAAAGTTTTGTCCTTCAAAACCTTTAGCTAAGATCTCATTAAAGATTAAAAGTGCAGCTTTGAAATCTCCCGCTAAAAAAGCATCAACGATACGGAAATAATATTCATAATCCAGAATATTCAGATTGTCAATAACAGATCTGTATGTGACATTTCCTGCCGTAAAGCTAACAACCTGATCAAAGATAGAAAGCGCATCGCGCATACCACCATCTGCCTTTTGAGCAATGACATTAAGAGCTTCCGGTTCAACGTTCACACCCTCTTGTGATGCAACATAAGTAAGATGCTCAACCGTATCATTTATACTGATTCGGTTAAAATCATAAATCTGACAACGCGATAGAATGGTAGGTAGTATTTTGTGTTTCTCGGTTGTAGCTAATACGAAAATAGCATGGTGAGGAGGCTCTTCTAATGTTTTTAAGAAAGCATTGAAAGCCTGAGAAGACAACATGTGAACCTCGTCAATAATATAAACCTTGTATTCACCTATTTGTGGAGAGATACGTACCTGATCGATGAGAACACGAATATCGTCAACGGAATTATTCGAAGCCGCATCTAACTCATGGATATTGTAAGATCGGTTTTCATTAAATGAAACACAAGACTCACAAGCATTGCATGCTTCACCATCAGCTGTGGGATGAAAGCAGTTGATCGTTTTAGCAAAGATACGTGCACAAGTCGTCTTACCCACTCCGCGAGGACCGCAGAATAAGTATGCGTGAGCCAGTTTTTTTGTGGCTACCGAATTCTTAAGCGTTTGTGTCAATGCCTTTTGTCCGACAACAGAGCGAAATGTCGAAGGACGATATTTACGTGCTGATACAATAAAATTATTCATGTATATCTTTTATCGAAGGTGTAAACAAAATGTTTCTCCTTATTTTACTTTCAAGCAAAAGTACGATTTTTCGGGCTGAATCTAAAGAGGATACTGATTTTTTTATTGTATAATTGTGGCTTCAATTTAGAAATTACCTTATGAGTATGGAAAAGATGACGCTTCGTTTTCGTCCCTATGATTTGAAAATGAAACACACATTTACGATAGCGGGATCTTCTCGCACGATGACTCCGGCAGTTTTGACGGAGATTGAATATGATGGAATAGTTGGTTACGGAGAAGCGAGTATGCCTCCGTATTTAGGAGAAACTACAGAGTCTGTGCAGTCTTTTCTTCGTAAAGTAAATCTTGATCAATTTTCTTCTCCTTTTTTGATAGAGGATATTTTAAGCTATGTGGATCGTATTGATATAAATAATACTGCAGCTAAAGCTGCTGTAGATATTGCATTGCATGATTTGGTGGGTAAGCTTATCGGACAGCCGTGGTTTCGTCTATGGGGATTAAATCCGGATGATGCACCGATGACGTCCTATACAATTGGTATGGATACACCTGAGATTGTACGTAAAAAAACGCTGGAGGCACCATACGAAATTTTAAAAGTAAAGCTTGGTTCTGAGTCAGATAAGGAACTGATTCGCACGATTCGCACGGTATCGGATAAGCCTGTTTGTGTGGATGCCAATCAGGGATGGACAGATCGGAATCAAGCTTTGGATATGATCTTCTGGCTTCAGGAGCAGGGAGTCGTTTTTATAGAACAACCCATGTCTAAAAATAATATAGATGATATTGCCTGGCTGACACAACATAGTCCGCTGCCTGTTATTGCAGATGAATCGGTACAACGTTTATCAGATCTGATCCATTTAAAAGGAGCTTTTTCAGGCATTAATATTAAATTAATGAAGTGTACGGGTATGCGTGAGGCCTGGAAAATGATTAATATGGCAAGAGCCATAGATATGAAAGTTATGCTTGGCTGCATGACAGAAACATCCTGTGCGATTTCTGCAGCTTCGCAGTTATCTCCTGCTGCTGATTGGGCTGATCTGGATGGTAATGTGCTGATAGCGAATGATTGCTTTCAGGGAATGCGTGTTGAGAATGGTAAAATAAAGTTGCCGGAAGCACCAGGTATAGGGGTCCTGAAATGCTAATGCTTGTTTTTTTTCATTCATTAATAAAAAACCGAGAAATCAACTACTAAAAAAACGACTGTTTTAATTTAAAAAGCCTTATATTCGCGTTGTTGTTCTGTCTTATTTAAACTGGTTATGAATAGTAGCGCTGACATATAGTTGCAGAGTTACTATCATTTTTAGTGTTTGTAATGAATTAGAACGTCTTATTTGAAAAAACAGAATCATGAAGTCACTTGTACGTAAAACAGCATATACCTTATTGCTTTCATTCGGATCCCTTTTAATGGCACAAGCTCAGAATTTTCCCCATATTATTGCCAATGAGAAGGATAAGGAAGCTATTTTATATAAAATAAAAAACAGTACCTCGACGGACTCTTTATTCAAAAATATGGAAAAAGAGCTTTATCCTTATGTGATGAAGTATCAGATGACCATAGAGTATGATCCTGCATGGTTGATGAGTCGCTATCAGATGAATTGGGGCAGAGGCGAATTTTTTACCGATTGTCAGGTTGACGAATCGGGTAAAAACATCATTGAACTATCAGGTGATGCATCCTATCCTACGATAAAGTATGGTGAATATGGTATTCCTACAGATGAAAAAGGATATGAATATCGTGTACCCGAGCTTGATGAGCTAATGCCATATAACACCGATTCGACCATGTTACTTCAACATCCCGTTACGATGGAGTATGCGGAGGTAGCGCCTCAGTCTTATACAGCTCTGATAAATCAAAAAATTAATGAGATTGCACTTAAATCTGCAATTCTTTATTGGTTGACCGAAAAAGAAGAATATGGCTATCTGGCTGCCGACTTGCTGAATTTGTGGGCACAGGGCTTATCAAATCAAAATGCAGTCGTATCTGAAAAAAACACATCAGGACTTCTCAATTTAGATCCATCTCAGGATATTGCTTACCGGGATTTAATTCTGGCGTATGACTTCGCCCATGACTTTATGGAGGAGCATAGCTATAATATGACTTATTATCAACCTGTATTTGAAAGATTTGCTGAGTCCTTAATCAAGAATGGCTCTATTGCGGACAATACAAGTGCAATGGAAAGTGCGACATTGGTTGTTGCTGCTCTTAGTCTTGAAGATAAGGCAAAACGCGATTATTATATGCAGTTTTTTCTCGATAAAGATTCTGTAGATAATCGCAAGGGACATTTATCTCTGGCTACTCTTACCCGAAACTGGATTGGGAATAAAGGAGAGTGGAAAGAGCCTGCACGTTATCAGAATCAGGTTTTACCCCAATTGCTCTTGGCAACTTATGTAGCAGAAAAAAACGGTTATCCCGTACTAGCTAAATATCCGGCATTGCTGAATACCTATTCGGAAATGTTATCCAACTCTTTTCCTAATATGTTATTACCGAACTTCGGAGATACAGATCGCGAAAAGCTGAATCCTCAAATAATTGAGTTCTCTCTGGCTCTTAATCGTTTGGCTCATAAAGATACCACATCTTCATTGGATGCTCTTTCTTATCTGGCACAGAAAGGTATTTATGCTAAGGAAAATGGAGATCACTGGACATTATTACTGGATGTACCCGAAATAAAGGAGGATCCTGTACCAATGAACTGGAAACGTATGGGTGAGGTTGATTATGCACGTAACTACTTCGTGCGAAGTGGCATGGATCCCGAAAAAGATTTCATGGTAACCATGCAGGGTGGTACTTTCCATCATAATCATGCCGATGGTCTTTCGATGGAGTTGTTTGGAAGAGGGACTATGCTAGGTGTAGACCCGGGGACATTGAATGACCTGGAACATCCGATACATGTTGATTATTATTCTCAGTGGGCAGCCCACAATACGGTTATTCCTGCAGGAAGTGCCAGTCCTGATAAACTATTTAAAGGAGGTGATCAGGCTAAAAATATTGGTTCCATGACGAAAACAGCAATGGGATCTGGTGAGCGTTCAGGATTTATAACAGGTAAATATACCGAACGCTATACAAAAACCAATCAGGAACGAACTGTCGGATATGTGAAAAGTAGTGATTCAACAGGTTACTATGTAGATATATTCAGATCAAATAATCGTCTGATGAACGATTACATCTATCACAATATAGGTGATAGTGCAACACTTCTGGATCATTCACGGAATCCTTTGAATTTATACAAATCGGCACCTTTTACGGTTGAACCCGATTTTCCGGGTATTCGCTTCTTCAAAAATTCAAAATCAACAGGGAAGCGTAATGAAGGAGTGATTTCTTTATTCAAATTAAAAGATAAACAAGGAAGTCCGCTTAATATGCAGGCATTCTTTGTTTCTTCAACTCCTAAAGAATATTATATAGGGCAAACGCCACGAACAATGACTGCTTATGCTCCTTATGACAGTAAGCCTACACCAACCGTATTTGTTCGTCAGGAAGGTGAAGCATGGACTAAACCTTTTGCGGTGGTATTTGAACCTTTCCGTCCGGCTGAAGGCTATTGTGTGGAAAAAGCCGAATGGGAACGTGAGACAGAAAAAAATCGTATGGCTGCTTTGAAAGTTACTTTGTGTAACGGTCAGGAGCAGATTGTGTTGCAATCTGCCGAGCCATTTGCCTCATTTCGACATAATGGCTGGACATTTGCCGGCGCATTTGGTATAATCTTCAAGAAAGATGGGAAAGTGACAGGTCTGGAAATGGCAAGTGGAAAAACAATTGGTATAGGAGATTATCTTGTAACTGCAAAAACAGCTTCAGCTACCTATTCACTTACGTTTACAGAAAACGGATTTACAGTGAATACAGATGAAACACTTGAAGTGAAGTATAATCCCTATCGTTCAAAATCTAAAAAACGACCTGTGCTTGAAACGTCAGGAGCTAAAAAGGCATTACTGATGAAGCGCAAATCAAAAGATACATTTATAATACCGGCTAACTCTAACGGTACGGTAGTACTTTAAAAAAAAGGTGCTGATGGAAATAAATAACCATTAGCACCTTTTTTTCTGTATTTCATTGATCTGAATATATAATGTGTATATTGCGGGAACTATTAATCTATAATCAACCGTTTAATATGAAAACGTCTTATTTACTTCCACTTATCACTTTGTTTATTTTTTCATGCACACAAAAAAAAGATGATATAACTCTTTCTGAAATTAAGATTGATTTATCTCATATATCCGAAAGCATAAAAACTACGGATTTGACAGATAAAATTGAACTAATCGCACTTGAAACAACTGATTCTTCCGTTTTTACATCACTGAAAAAGATTATTGAGTTAAATAACAAGCTCTATATATCAGATGGTAAATCACTTTATATCTATCAGAGGAATGGAAGTTTGATAGGAGCTATCACCCATCAGGGCGAAGGACCGGAGGAGTATATAATGATTACTGATTTTCAGATTGCAAAGGATGGAACTGCCTGGATATTGAACGGGCCGAAGCGTGAAATTTTACAATTTGATCAGTCGGGTCAGTTTTTGAAGAAAAGTAAACTCCCTGCTAAAACATCACGAATCTTTTTATCCGATGATTCTGTGCTGAATCTTTATGGGGGCAATCAAATTGCAGATAAAGATTCTGCAAAAGTGAAAACTATAAAACTGGATACTAATGAGATCCTGTGTGAGTCGATAAAGAAAGATAAAGCAAAATCGAATTATTTACATTTACTGCCTGCGAATAATTATTTTATTAGTTCGGAAGGAGGTCCGCTTTTCTTCGAATCGTTTAATGATACGATTTATAAATGTGATCAGAGTGGAATCTTTAAACCGGTTTATTTGCTTAATTTCGGATCACATACTATTCCGACTGGATTCTATAATAAAGATTATTCAGATATCATGCAGTTTTTTACTCAGTTAGCATCCACTGATTATGCTTATGGGACGATGCTGTTCACACATAATAAATCGGGTGAAACATGGACTTCGTTTGCCTACAAACAACAAATTCTTTTTGCATCTGTTTCTGATGAATCCTCATTAATTGCACCTGTATTGATTGAAAATAAATACCTCGGAGGTTATGAAATCGTAATGGATGACGCAACTATTTTCGAGCAGTCTGACTCACAGATAATCATACCCGTTTGGCCTGTGGATTTATTGAGTTTTATCGACTCGAAACCTTCGGATGTAAAAAAACAACTTTTGCATCATATCGGAGATATCAGGGAAGATGATAATCCTCTTCTATTATTTCTGAAAATGAACGATCAATGAATTCTTTAATCGCTTATCATTCATTAATTTGTATATCTTTGCCATAAGTAAGTTATAGTTTAAAAGTACAATTTATGAGAAAATTATTACTGAGCATTTTATTGAGCGCTGCCATGATCCCTTCATTTGCTCAACAGCTAAACGGAATTTTGTTTGAAAGCAGATATCCGGTAACTATTCGTTTGGATGGACAAAAGGTAAATTTGCCGAGTCAGACCAGCTTTGTAGCGAATCTTCGTCCCGGTGTTTATAATGTTTCGGCCGATCTAAAAGGCCGTGTTGTTTATAATAACCAGATACGCTATGATGGCAGAGGTACAATGATTGTTTCAATAGATAATCCGGAAGTTTGTCCGCCTGTTTCTGACTCTGGATGCTCCGGTCATATTCAGCCTATGGGTTCCAACCAGTTTGATGCTCTATTAAAGTCAGTAAAAAAAGAACCTTTTGATGAAGAAAAAATTTCAGTTATAAAAATGTCAACTATCAAAAGTAACTTTACCTCTGAGCAGGTAGCAGCATTGATCAAAACGCTTTCTTTTAGTAATAGTCAGGTGAATACGGCTAAATATTTGTTCAAATATTGTACGGACCCTGAGAATTATTATCGTATTGTTGGAAATGCATTTACTTTTTCGACCGATAAAAGAGAATTAGAAACATATATCAATCATGTTTTATCGGAGATGCGGAAACGTTAGGTTTTTATAAACGGAAGTATATGGAATATAGCTTAAATACCCAATTAATCGGTGTTCTTCGTGATTAAGGTATAGAGGCAGGCTCAAAATATCAAAGCTGCATCTTATTATACAATTTCGAAAAACTAACCGGAGTACTTAAATGTTCATTGTATAAAAGTTTTAATGTGATTTTATAAGTTTGAAAATCTCTGAAGCTAATACAATGTAAGTAATGAAGCAATTTCTTTTATTCGTGTGTATGCTAACTTTAGTTTCATGTTCGAATCAAGATGAAAAACGATTAACTAAAGATAGTATTTCTGGTGCAGGAGCTACTTTCCCGTTACCTTTTTATGATGTAACGTTTAAAGCATTTACAGATTCTACAGGTATTCAGGTGACCTATGGAGGTATTGGTAGTGGGGGAGGTATTCGGAGTCTGAGGGATCAGATTGTAGATTTCGGAGCAACGGATGCTTTTATGTCCGATAAAGATATGGCGAAAATGCCTCGTGAAGTCGTGCATATTCCTACTTGTCTGGGTGCTATCGTAATGGGATATAATTTGCCGGGGATTCAGGATCTGCGCCTGACCGGACAGATAGTTGCCGATATTTATCTCGGCAAAATCACGAAATGGAATGATGATCTCATACAACAGGAAAATCCCGGAATCAAACTTCCGGAACTCAATATTTATCCGGTCTATCGTTCGGACGGGAGTGGGACAACCTACGTATTCACCGATTATTTGTCTAAGGTGAGTCCGGAGTTTAATCAGAAGGTAGGATGTGGAAAATCTCTTAAGTGGCCTGCCGGTATTGCAGCTAAAGGAAATCCGGCTATTGCAGGATTAATCAGTCAGACGAAAGGTACAATCGGATATATAGGATCCGAATACGCTTTTGCTGTGAAAATACCTTATGCCAGTCTGAAAAATAAGAGTGGCCTGTATATAAAACCCGATAACGAATCCATATCGGCTGCTGCTGCGGGCGATATTCCTGCTGACACGCGTACGATGATTACAGATTCTGCTAATCCACAGGCGTATCCGATCGCTTGTTTTACATGGTTACTTATCTATAAGGAGCAAAGCTATAATAATCGTTCTGAGTCAAAGGCCAGGGCAACAGTTGATTTAATGTATTGGATGATCAGTCCTGAATCTCAGAGACTGACGACAGAAGTTAATTACTCACCCTTACCGGAAGAGACCCTGATCAGAGCCAGACAGGTGCTATCCTCCGTTACCTATAATGGGCGACCTCTTCTGAAGCAATAAGTTTCTGCTGATTGATACTATCATCTTAAATGATTAATCTGATTTCATATGAAAGATAAAATATTCCGACTTTTGCTGATGCTTAGTGCTGCCTTAGTCCTGTTTATTTGCGGGGGAATGGTCTATTCTCTGGTCAGTGGATCTCTGGAAGCATTCGGACATTTTGGTTTCTTTAAATTCATAACGACGGCAGAATGGAATCCCCGTCCTGATCAGGAAGAGTATGGAGCTCTTTCATTTATCATCGGGACATTAATGACCTCTTTTCTGGCATTGTTATTTTGCATTCCTTTTTCGATTTCGGTAGCGCTTTTTACCGGAGAATATTTTCGTGGAAGTAAACTCTCCGTTATCGTAAGCTCTGTGATTGAACTCTTAGCGGGTATTCCTTCGATTGTTTACGGACTTTGGGGTTTTTATGCTTTACGGCCTCTGATGGAGCAACTAAATCTTTCTACTCAAGGGTTCGGGATTCTTACAGCTTCTATTGTTCTGGCTATAATGATTATACCTTATGCCTCTTCGCTTAGTTCGGAGTTTATATCGATGGTTCCGAAGGATCTGAAAGAAGGTGCTTACAGCTTGGGAGCAACCCGTATGGAAGTGATTCGTCATGTCATTCTTCCCAATTCAGGATCAGGAGTCTTCGCAAGCTATATCCTGGCATTGGGGCGAGCGTTGGGCGAAACAATGGCTGTAACGATGTTGATTGGTAATACAGAAAATATTCCCCGATCATTGTCCTCAACAGGTAATTCCATGGCAAGTATTATTGCAAATCAGTTTGGCGAATCGGACGGACTGAAGTTGAGTTCACTGATAGCTATCGGATTGCTCCTTTTTATGATTACTGCCGTAATTAATTTTATAGGTAAACTTGTTATATCTAAATTTAATAAAGTATGATTCCCGATAAATCCAGATCGTCATCGGTCTCATTCCGTATTTTTAAAGATCGTTTCTTTTATGTCTGTGTATGCCTGATGGCATCATTGACTGCCATTCCTCTTATTTGGATTATTTGGGAAGTACTGAAGAAGGGATACAGACAAATAAATCTGAGTTTCTTTACGGAAGTGGCACCTACTACTCTCGAAGCGATAAAAGCAAAGAATGCGGGAGATCTTATTCCCGGAGGTATTGCAAATGGTATTACGGGAACATTGATTATGGTCGTTATAGCATCTCTTATTGCGATACCGATCGGTATATTGGGAGGAGTATATTTGTCGGAACACAGGAATAACAGATTCTCTTCTCTGATTCGTTCTCTTACTGATTTACTTCAGGGCACACCGTCTATTGTAGTCGGTATTATTGTTTATTTCTGGGTCGTTAAACCATTGAGCAGTTACTCTGCTGTAGCAGGAAGCGTCGCTCTTGCTATAATGATGTTACCTCTTATAATCCGCTCAACCGAGGAAACTTTGAAAATGCTTCCCGGAACGCTGAAAGAAGCAGGACTGGCATTAGGAGCTTCTTATACCAGTGTTGTACTTCGTGTATTGATTCCTTCGGCATTTGGTGGCTTGTTTACCGGAATTTTGCTTGCCGTATCTCGTGTTACGGGTGAAACGGCTCCTTTAATGCTGACGGCTCTCGGTGCTTCTGCCGTGAATTGGGACATAACACGTCCGACAAGTTCTGTCTCTTTGCTGATATGGCAATTCTATAATGATCCGAATCTGGTTGATATGATCTGGAGCTCTTCATTGTTCCTCTTGGTTCTGATTCTTATACTTAATATAATTGCCAAGTCTGTAGCTAATAAATGGCGAATTCAATAAATCTAACTAAGACATTCAAACATGTTACATATAGATAATCCAATACTCGAATTCAAAGATGTTTCAGTATCATATACCCCCGGCAAGAATGCAGTGAACCAAGTTTCGGCAAGTATAGAGCGAAATAAGATTACTGCAATTATGGGACCTTCCGGCTGTGGAAAAAGTACATTGCTTCGCGCTGTAAACCGGATGCATGAACTCTATCCTGATATCAGAATTACCGGTGAAATACTGATTGATAATCAGAATATCCTGACGATGAACCCGATGGAGGTTCGGCGGATAGCAGGTATGGTTTTCCAACGTCCCAATCCTTTTCCGACCATGAGCATTTATGAAAACGTAATTGCCGGTTACTCATTAAACGGGATCCGGCTGTCTAAAAAAGAAAAGGATGAACTTGTCGAGACGAATCTTAAAAATGTGGGGCTTTGGGATGAGGTGAAGGATGCATTGCTGAAAAAAGGAACGTTTCTTTCCGGAGGTCAGCAACAGCGTTTGTGTATTGCACGTGCGTTGGCTCTCAAACCCGAAGTACTCCTAATGGACGAACCTACATCTGCGCTTGATCCCATCGCGACAAATCGTATAGAAGAGTTGCTTCTTGAACTGAAAAAAGATTATACGATTGTGATTGTAACACATAACATGGGACAAGCAGCCCGTATTTCTGATTATTCGATGTTCATGTATCTCGGACAGTTGGTTGAGTATGATGAAACACAGGTTATGTTTACAAATCCGGCAGATTCACGGACAGAAGAGTATCTTTCCGGTCAGTTCGGCTGATATTTTCTCTCTCTTTTTACTAACTAAAAACAGACTTAAACTATGCCTACACTAAAAGAAAAAGTTTTCAGCCGGATAACCAATGACTTTCAGGTAATGACTATCGAGGCTTTTACTCAGCTGGACTTATTGAGTAAAATGATGGATAATAATCAGGACGAAACGCTTTATAACTCAATAAGCAATAATGAATTGATTATTGATAGCCTGGAAGTGAAAATCCGGACGGAAGTAATAAATACAATTGTGCTTTACACCCCCAGAGCAACCAATCTCCGTATGATCATTTCGTATTATGATATGACTGCTTATCTTGAACGGATCGGTGATCTGGTACTTAATATTGCTAATTTTCTGAAACGGGCCAATCTGAAGGATCCGATCTTTATTCATTTCAGAGAGGATCTTAAGTTAATGTTGGATACCGTAGTCCTGATGGCTAAAAATGCATTGAAAGCTTTTACAGAAAGCGAACCGGAAATGGCAAAGGATGTCATAGAACTTGACGATAAAGTTGATTCTTTGTTTTATCGTATTTCCCAGGAGTTACCTAAACTATATAATAATAAACAGCTCTCAGAACAGGAAATTACTGATATTTTGATTATCAATTCGATAGCCTATAATATTGAACGTATCGGAGATCACTCAACCAATATAGCCGAAGCAGCTGTTTACCTGATTCAGGGTCGCAATATCTCACATCTGGATCATCAGAATGAAGCCGATGAGTTGCTGAAGAAACTGGAAGAAAATGAATCCAGATAACAGAAACCCTTAGCTGCTTACCCGGACTTTGATTTTCTATCGACACTATCAGTACTATCGACACCATTGAATCTAAGTTGTTGGTATATAATAGTGTATAGTTATTTGTTTTGGTGTCGATTGAGTGTCGATTGAAATAGCTGAATTGACACCTTTTATTATTTGAAAATCAATAATTTAGGATGATGGTGTCGATAGTGTCGATTCAAAATCAAAACTCCGGGTAGAAATTATCGGCATATCTCTAAAAAGAAACGGTGTATCTCTGAAAAGATACGCCGTTTCTTTTTAGAGATATACCGTTACTTTAGAAAGATACACCGTATCTTTTTCGGGTAATACGGACGTATTTGCTCCGGAAAACAAAGGCATTACGAAAACAAAACAAACGCATTTGCCGATAACGAAATACGTTCATTTTTCCAGGCAAATGCGTTCGTTTTTATTCCTTGTCTGATTGACTCAGATTTAGATACGTATCAGCGTCAGCGTTGCTACGTATCTAAATATATTTACATAGGTATGTAAAATTCTTTTGGTACGTATGTAAATCCGGAAAGGTATATTTGCCAACTTATATCGGACAAAAAAAGAATATACCAATGAGAATGAGAGTATTAGATTGTTGATAGTGATTCAGAAATAAAAGGACAAACTACGGGCTGTTTATTCGCCGTTGGTAGTTTGTCCTTTATGTTTTTATTCTATAAGTTTTGCCGGATCTTTGGTGGGATTTCTATAATTCAGCGGCTGAAAGTTCGGCAAAAGCTTTCTGATAATCCAGTTCTGCTTGTAATGCCTGATTGATTGTGTTGTAATACAATCCGATTTCGACGATGTAATCTAATAGCGATATCTCACCGGCATCTAATGCTTTTTTTAATAAGATACTGTTATTGGCACTGGATAATGCTGCGCGATAATTATCCGCTACATTTTTAAGTCCGGATGTTCTGTTGTACAGAGTCTGTAATTGACTGTATAATTGCTGTTTGATGTCCGTTTGACGACTTTCTGCTGCGCGCACTGCACTTTTAGCTTGCTTCACTTTGTTTTTATTAGACCAAAGCGGAACGGATATTCCTACCGATACTCCCTGATATCTTTGGCCGACTACATTTTCACTCATATAGCCTGCCGAAAACGTAGGTAGTCCCATTGACTTACTTAATGATACCTGCTTTTTGCTCACTTCTATTTCTTGTTTGACAAAGGCCAATACCGGATTTTTCTCCGAGGCAGTTTCGTACCAGTTATCAAAGTTAACGGGTAACTCGATTGCCTGAAATTCCGATTCCGTACTTACTATTTCTTTTCCTCCGTTCAATCGTATAAGATTGGATATAGCCGTATTCCGTTCGGTTTCAATTCGTGTAATTTCACCTTGAATAGTCGAAAGATTTAATTGAACATTGTTGAGCTCAAGTATATTGCCATCTCCGCGATCCAGACGTTCTTTCTGACTGATAGCGATGGTTTCCGCATGCTCTTTACGAACGGATAGTTCTTTAAGCAAAGAGTTGTAATAAATCAGATCTAAATAATATTGTTTGGCTTCTAACAGGATATTCATCCGGTCCGATTTGTATTGCCATTCAATTAATCGGTTTTGTTCGTTAGCTACTTTGCTTTTCAAACCTGAAATGGTCGGGAAATCAAAGTTTTGTTTAATGCTTATATCCTGTCTGGTACCTACGGAAGAGGGATTCCCCCAAAGGTAGTTGAACCCAATCTCCGGATCGGAAAGATATATATCAGTTCTGTTTTCGAGCTTTTGAGCCTCTGCGGTTTCCCGCAGAGCTTTCAAAGTTGTATTGTTTTGTTCTATGCTGTCCAGTACACTGTTCATACTGTTTTGTGCACTTAACGGTGCAATAGCCGAAAGAGTAATGAGCAGAATTATATATAGATATTTCATAGTTATGCCTCCTGATCTGTGTCACTGATAATGACTTCGTTTTTGACTTTCTTATTTGTAAGAAGATACATGATAGGGATGATGAACGCATTCAAAAGAGTGGATGTAAATAATCCTCCCAAGATGACAATGGCCATAGGACTTTGAATTTCATTTCCCGGTAAATCTCCACCTATAGCCAGCGGAATTAATGCAAGTCCCGTGGTTAGAGCTGTCATAAGAATCGGATTCAATCGGTCTATGGATCCGAGTATGACACTTTCGGTAGGAGAGAACCCCTCTGCCTGCAAATCATTGTAGCGGGATATCAATAGCATTCCGTTACGTGTAGCGATACCAAACAATGAAATGAATCCGATAATAGCCGGGATGCTGATTACGCCTCCGGTAATACTGATAGCTATTACTCCTCCGATAAGAGCTAAAGGAAGATTCAACAGAATAACAGCAGATTGTATCGCACTTCTGAACTGATTGAACAGTAAAAGAAAGATTACGAAAACCGAGAAAACAGAAGTGATCATCAGTGTACGTGATGCAGCCTGTTCACTCTCGAACTGACCCCCGTATTCGATATGATAACCCTCCGGCAATTCGATCTGCCCATTAATCTGATCTCTGATATCATTTACTACACCTAATAAATCGCGACCTGCAACATTGGCTGATATAACGATTTTACGGGCTACATTCTCTCGGTTAATGGTATTTGGACCCATTGAAGAAACGATATTGGCAATGTTGCCTAAAGGAATCTTTCTGCCTTGAGCATCTACAATCAGATTTTTGATTTTATCTGCTGTTTCACGACTGTCATCATTGACTTTTAAAGTCAGGTCGAAGGATTTATTGCCTTCATAGACCTGAGAAACAACTTCTCCTGCCAGCATTGTATTTACGATTTCGGCAAACTCAGGAAGTGTAATACCATATTTAGCAAGAACTTCACGCTTGGGTTCAATTTTCAGTTGTGGTCTTTCGATCTGTTGTTCTACATTCAGATCAGCTATTCCTTCTACATTTTCGATAGCTCCTTTGATCTGATTACCGATTGAGAACATTTTGTTAAGATCCGTGCCGAAAAGTTTGATGGCAATACTTGCACGTGTTCCCGATAGCATGGCATCAATACGGTGAGTAATCGGAGCACCGACTTCGACATTCACTCCGGGAATATTTTTCATTTTCTCGCGTATCTCAGCCAAAACTTCGTCTTTTGATCTTTTATTCAGTACAAAAGGGGCTTCCACTTCGGAAACATTTACGCCCAGTGCGTGCTCGTCCAATTCGGCACGCCCCGTTTTACGTCCTACAGTCTGAATTTCGGGAATCGTCAGAAGTTGTTCTTCGATAATACGTCCTACTCTGTCAGATTCTTCCAGTGATATTCCCGGAAGTGTACTTACACTTACCGTAAAGGATCCTTCGTTAAACGGAGGTAAAAAACTCCGGCCTAACGTTGAGAAGAGAATGATTGCCCCCAGAAGTATTGCTGCTGTAACAGATAACAATACTTTTTTATGAAGTAAACTCCATTCCAGAAGCAAGGCATATCCAGTCTTAAGTTTACGTGCGACCCACGGTTCTTTCTCAAGCTGAGAGTCTGCTTTTTTATCCTTACCCAATAAATAACTACACAAAACAGGAGTCAGTGTAAGCGCAACCAATGTTGAGGCACCGAGTGCTACGATAAATGCGATTCCCAGAGGAGCAAGCATACGTCCTTCCATTCCTGAAAGGAAGAATAGGGGTACGAATGAAGCAATAATGATCAATGTTGAATTCAAAATCGGCATTCGCACTTCTTTGGAAGCATCGAAAATGACACTTAGTGTTGTTTTTCTGTCTTTTTGCGGTTTGTTACGGTTCTCACGTAATCGTTTAAATACATTTTCAACGTCGACAATAGCATCATCAACGAGGGATCCGATTGCAATTGCCATCCCGCCTAAACTCATCGTGTTAATAGTCAGTCCCATGAATTTCAGAGCCAGAATAGATGTTACCAGTGCTAAAGGGATTGTGACAAGAGAGATAACGGTCGTACGCACATTCATTAGGAAAATGAACAATACGATAATTACGAATACAGCACCTTCGTAAAGTGATTTCTGAACATTATCAATCGAGTTATTGATGAATCTTTCCTGACGATAGATATCTGTTGTCATCTTCACGTCTGCAGGCAAAGACTTTTGCAGGTCTGCTATAGAAGCATCCAGCTTTTGAGTCAGATCCAGTGTACTTGTATTCGGTTGTTTCGTGATTGTCATTAAAACGGCAGGCTTCCCGTTTGTGGAGGCAATCCCCATTTTGGGAGCTTTATTACCGATTTTGATTTCAGCAATATTCTCAAGCAGTACGGGAACATCGTCAATAGTCGTTATTACAGCCTTACCGAGAGATTCGATCTGGTCGGTTGATAAAATTCCGCGAATGATATATTCATTGCCGTACTCGTATAATACTCCTCCGGCAGCATTCTGATTCATATTTGATACGGCATTATTGACCTGATTGAGTCCGATGCCGTAGTGTTTCATTTTTTCAGGATTCAGTAGAATCTGATACTCTTTGATTTCACCGCCCAATACTGTGACCTGAGCTACACCTCCTGTTGCCAGAATACGTGGACGAATACTCCAGTCTGCCAGTGTGCGCAATTCCTGTAAAGAAGTTGAGTCGGAAGTCAGAGCGACAAACATTAATTCACCTAAAATAGATGACTGAGGTCCTAATGTCGGATTTCCAACGTTTGGCGGAAGCTGATCCTTAACGATAGCCAGTTTCTCGGATACGATCTGGCGAGCCAGATATATATTGGTATTCCAGTCGAACTCGACCCATACGATAGAGAAACCTGTAGTGGAGGACGAGCGTACACGGCGTACGTCAGTTGCTCCGTTAACGGCTGTTTCGAGAGGGAAGGTAACCAATCTTTCCACCTCTTCAGGTGCCATACCTTTGGCTTCAGTCATCACAACTACGGTCGGGGCATTCAGATCCGGAAATACATCTACTTCCATATTGGTTGCCGTATAGATGCCGCCAATCATTAATAATAAGGAAGCCACAAGGACAGCCAAACGATTATTAAGTGAAAATTTTATGATTTTATTCAGCATAATTTGTGCATTTATGGGTGAGAATTAGTGGTTGTGTCCGTCTGGTATCGCACCTGATGCAGAAGCGAGTTTAACCTGAGTGACACCCTGGGTAACGACTATATCGCCTGCATTCAGTCCTTTGATTATTTCGACTCTTTCTCCGTCGTTTTGACCGATAGTTACTTCTTTTTTGATATAAGCCTCAGGTTCCGTACGGATGTAAACGAAGTGAAGTCCCTGCTCTTCAGTCAGAGCCGTTAATGGAACAGATAAAACATTATCTCTGACAGTTGATAACAAATATACTTCCGTAAATGAGCCGGGTATAATATCACCGATATTGTCAAACTCAAAAGTTACGGGAATATAAAAAGAGCTGTTACCCGATGTTTTACCATAGGAGATCAATTTGCCGTTTAAATCAGATAATTTATACGTCGAATTATCGTAAGCCGTTCTGAAATTGGCACTGCTGATACTCTTAAGATATTTGAAGTAGTTTTCGGAAATTTCAGCCCGAAGTTGCAGACGGCGGTTTTGTGCGACCGTTGCAATAGGTTGACCTACTGATACGTATTCACCCTGATTGACCATACGGTTTTTAATATATCCGCTGATAGGAGAAGCTACGCGTATTCCCGAAGCCGTTATATTCCCTGCCTGAGCCTGATAGGCATTCTTTGCATTTTCGTATGCAAGGCGTGTTTGCTCAAACTGTTTAGCCGAAATGATCTTATCAACTGCCAGTTCTTCAGCTCTTTTATATTCTTTCTCGGCGGTTTCAAATTCTATTTTTGCTCTTAAGGCAGGATCTCCGTTTTGTAGATTCTTTGCAGAAATCGTAACGAGGGTTTCGCCTGCACGGATGGCTGTTCCGTCTGTAATTGAAGCATTCGTAAAACTGACAATACCGGCTGTTGTGGCAACAACTGTTTGTTCGTCACCCTGTGGCGCCTGAATCTGTCCGCTTGTCTTGATTATATAGCTGAAAGGTTGCGTCTGAAGTGTCTCTGTTTTCAGATCGACTGCTTTGGCCTGGCTTTGTGTAAATACGATTTCGTCTGAATGATTTTCGTCAGAGGATTTACTTCCGTGGTCGTGACCGTCGTCCTCTGAATGTTCATGATCGGTTTCGTTCGCATGATCATGATTGTCTCCGTCTTTATGCTGATGAGCTTCTTGTTTTGTATTGTTTTGCGAAGCATTGCAGCTCATAAATAGGGATAAAGAGAATGTCAGAAAAATATATAGATAAGTTTTCATGTTTCTTGTTGATCTTTAAATTCATAATTGGGAGTGTATATACTTTCTGTTATCGGAGCTGTCTGTATATAGTTGTAACCTATTGAGCCAAATGAATAAACACTCAGCTTGTTTGTAAATAAAGACATGCGGGTTTAATACTCTGTATAGAGATAGAGTACATAGGAGCAGAAGACTTCTGATTGCGAACTGAGTTTGAACTCAGGATTACAAACGGAAGAAATCTCCGAAAGAAAGTCAGATAGCAGGGCATTAGTGCCCTGACAGAACAGGTACATTTCCGTTCTTCAGGCTTTGAAAGAAGGAGGTCCGCGTAAAGCGTTTGATCGGTCTATTTCAGCCGAAGTATAGGAAACTATATAATCTCCGTATAATCGGGTCTGTTTTTCAGCACGCAGCAGACCATTGTAGTTAAAAAGAAGAATGGATATAATTAAATCAGGATTCAACTTATAATCAGATGAATTATTGTTTGTTCCTGTATTTGAGTCTGTATAGGTAGATTCTTCGATACAAGCTGTACCGGATTCAGACGACTCTGCAGTCTTAGGATGACTTGTATGTTCGTCGTTATATGTATTGTCGTTTTCGCAAAGTTCCATAGTAAAACATGTCACATCTTCATGATGATGATGTGGTATAACCGGAACTACCAGCAGTATGATTGCTGATAAGATCACAATTATTATGTTATACTTTTTGCTCATATTATTCTTATTTGTCTCAAAGATAAAGATACGCTTCTGCAACCTGGTTGCAAAAGAAAAAAACTTGATAGAAGGAGGTCCTTTTGATCTGTTTGGGGTTTTAGCAGCAACTAATTCCTTTCCGGATGAACCATACAGAATTATATATCTGTTTTATGAGAGCATTTATCACAAATGCCTTTTATGATAAAGTTTATATGATTCATAATAAAACCTTTCGGCAAAGTGATATTGGTCGATGCCTGATTGTCCAGACAATACGTCTTTTTGCATTTCTCACAGTAAAAATGGCAATGGAACTCCTCCTCTTCACATTCACCCTGATTGCGACACAAACAATATTTCATAGCGCCGCTTCCATCCTCCATACTATGTATCAGATGATGTTCCTCAAATAAAATCAATGTTCTGAATATGGTTGATTTATCTGTATCCGGCAAAGCATTTTCGATATCTCCTAAACTGAAAGTATCACTTTGTAGCTTTATGTACTCATAAATCAAAATACGGGGAGTTGTCGCACGGATTCCCAGATCGCTGAAAATTTCTAATATATTATCTTGTTTCATTTTTATCTTTTTATTGATGAGGTGCGAAAGTAGAATGCTTTCCTTGCAATCCGGTTGCAAAATGCATAGAAAAAATCAGAATAAATAAGAATCCGATCATAAATTTTTGAGACAAGGTGTTTTTCAGGGAGCCTCTGTTTATTTTATCCTATAAGTCTTACAGTTTTCGGAGTTGTAGGGGGTGGGCGGATAATGGTAACAAAAAAACCTCCCGAAGGAGGTTCTGAAGATTTAGATGCGATGATGTATGATTGAATTATTCGATGATTTTGTTAGCATAACTTTTCCATCCTTCAGCAGCCTTATAAGTATCAACCGTACCTGCTGGTACTTTTATTGATTCAATACTATAAGGGAAGGCCTGCCATGCTCCGGAAATAGTTTTAGCTAGAGCTGGAGTTGTACCCTCTACGCTAACGGTTTTTAATGAAGCATTACCAAATGCATTAAAGTCTATTTCTTTTACCGTTGCAGGAATTACGATTGAAAGCAAATCCGGACTTTTTGTAAGTGTATTCCATCCGATGATCTGAACTCCTTTCGGAATTTCAAAATGTTGTAGTTTCGGACAATGTTCGAAAGTAGAACTCTCCATTTTGCATAATTCAACACCGTTGTTTTCTGCAGGTGCATTACCTAATGTTTGAACAGTCAGAAGTTCACCCGATTGATAAAAAGCACGTTGATCCATATAACAGATACTATTAGGCAACTTCAGGTTTACCAACCCGTTTCCACGGAAAGCTTCGTTACCGATTTTAAGAAGTCCTTCAGGTAACTCTAACTCTTTTAGCGATGTTGCATTCAAAAAAGCCTGATATTCGATCTCATTTACAAATGCAGGTAATTTAACGGATACCAGATTGGCATTCAGCGCAAAAGTTTCATGAATGATTTTAGTCATTGACGTTTTTCTCAAATCCAACTCTTTAAGATTCTTACAACCATAAAATGCTGCCGTCTCAATATTTTTCAGTGATTTTGGAAAGTTGATTTTTGTAATAGCAGACCAGGCAAAAGCTTGTTCGCCAATATCAGTCAAGCCTTCGTTTAGGGTGATTTCTGTGATCTTACTGCTTCTGAACACATTTTTACTGATTTTAGTCACGTTCTTAGGTAAAACCAAAGAAGTAACGTCCGGTTCAACAAATGTCAAAACACCTTCTACTATTTTTACAGGTAAGATTTTAACTATAAAAGTAGCTGTGAGTTTATTGATTTCGACAGTGACGGTTTGCTCTTCTACCGGTTTTTCAGATGAGAATCCTTTGATATCAGCATCAGTGACAGTCAGTCTTTCTTTACTGTTGTCTTTATAAATACCTTCAACTACTAATCCTGTAAGAGATAATGCTTCTCCTAAAGAATAAGTGGTTTGAGCAGGTTGCGATGTTATCATGATTTTGATTAATTCAGCTTTGCTTGGTTTGACCTCAACAGGTCTGTCTTCTTTCGAGCAAGCGCATAAAAACAAAAGAGTTGATAACAGGGTAAGTACAGTGAATTTGATTGAATTTGATTTCATAAAAATAATCTGATTGAATTTATTCGGATGCAAATATATAGGCACGAATGCGCTGAAATGAAAAAAAATGATGGATAGTTTATCGTGTTAGAACTTTGATAATCAGTATTTTGTATTTTTAAAACGGTGACAAGTATCATTTTGCTCTTTGAAAGACGGTCGAAAAGGTAGCAAATACACTTTTTAAAGGTAGTATGACCGTAGTGTTAGTTTATTTTTAGATGAGCAAATATATGAATAGGTGAATTGCAAACTAAATTAAGTTAGATACATTATATGTCAAAAGTGCTGTGGTTTGCAATAGTAACTGAGTAATGTATATACTCTTCGTTTTCGGTTTGAGGATGAATAATATCCCGATGAAAAATGACTTTCTTATCGTTCTTTAATTCGACAAAAAAGGTGGATTCTGTTTTTGACCAATAATTAAGGTTGTAAGGTCCTTGTGCTTCTATTTTGAATTTATATTGTCCCGGCAATTCGCCATCTTTCTGTATAAAGAGGGAGTGAACTGATCCGGAATTAGCTATGCAGATGAAATATTTTAAACCTTTAAGAGGCCCCGGTATTGTTTGTGATAAATTTCCGTTTATATATTTGATATGCATACATGTAAAAGGAATTTCAAAGATTCCTCCTTCTGCCGGAATATGAAAAGGTTGGGGCATATTCGTTTGGATTTCATAAGCAGTATTTATATCTGATGGATTTTGTTGAAATTGAAAAGTATGAGTCAGATGTGTTTCCCCCTCTGTAAAGACTATTTTCAGCATATCTTTACGTAAAGTATCCGTGTCGTTTTCAGGAATACTCAGGTCAAAGATATATTCTCCATCATTTTTTTGAATATTCTCAACAGTGAAAAGATCATTCTCCATTGGTATCAGGCTAATAGCAGATGTTGTGACTTTTTCTGTTGCACCGCTGATAATTCCATCAGTAAAACATTTACGTAAAACAGAAAGAGTAAATCTTCTGGATTCACCAGATTTGGAGAAGTTAGATTCAGTATCTCCTTGTAATTGAAAATGATAAGTGTAAGTTGTTTCATGTTTTGCTTTATCGCAGGAACTGTAAATAAGGACAGCAAATAATAATAAAATAAATGGTTTCATAGATACATAGTTTAATAAGGGTTATTACTAAGAAAGGTTGTCTTTCTTAATGTACAGAAATATTGCTTATAGAGGATTTAAAATCCGGTAATCAGTGATGATTATATTGTTTATTTCTTTGATTGTTAGTTGTGTAGCTGTAAGATTTTTTAAGGCGACAGCTTCTTTATTGAGATGAATAACTATATTTTTATCTTTGAAATAATAACAAAAGGAACTAAAACGAATTTTTCTATTCTCGTTTTTATGAGAATAGCAGGTAAATATGCTATCTCTCTACTGAGAAGATATACATAACTAGAAGTAATAATATAATTGCTAGAATCATATACAAAAAAATAATAAGTACATATGGCATATTATAGAATTGACTAAAGTCTTTTTTCTTATCATATTTATCGATAATCCTTTTATATCTTCCCTTATAGCTATAATAAAAATATAGAGAAGCAGCCCAAATGACTGCAAATACGACTTTCCCAACTTTACTAAATTCAAAATGAATATTAAATCCCCGATTTATTATTATCAATAATGTCACAAAATTAAGACCAAGACAAAAGGAGACAGGTGTAATGCCTCCTAAAATTGGAATATCATCATAATTTCGACTTTTTATTCCTTGATTATAACTAGCGTAAAACAGAAAATCGTAAAATATCATTTTTTTTATTTTTGAAAACTATCTAAATTACATCACTCATATCTCCGAACAACTTCAGCTCCCCCAACTCTTAATGTTATGACTTCGCCTAAATCTGTTAAGGCTTTGGATACTCTATTGCAGATCTTGGTTAGATGAATTGTTTATAGATATATATAATGATCTTAATAATAACTAAACCAGTTTTTGGATATAATACTCTTTCTGATCTTAGTTTGATCATCATAGAGAATGATATTCGCGTTTTACTTTTGCAAAGATACCTTGATCTAATTATCTTATCGCAGGAGATAATGGACATTTTAAAATGGTAAATAGCTTATAATTAAGTGGATGTGTTGTAATGATGCTGACATTTAATAAAATAGTATAATTTCTTGCTAATAAATCTTCAATCAAACAGTAACGATGTAGAGTGGAGTTATTACCTTTAGCCAGGTATTGAGTTAAGATAAAAAATAACAGTCTTTGTGATATTATATTCCCGCTTTAGTTCAACTAAGGTAGCAAGATATGGTCAGCTGCTATATATTAGTTTCCATGCAGGGAATTCTTAAAAGAAATACAGTGCTGAATATTTTTTTGTATTAAGTGATCCTGAAGAGAAATTAGATACACTGGTTGCCATTAATAATAAAGTCGTCTATAGTACAGATAGTGATACACTAATGTTGATGATATTCCATAAATCCAATTTTGCTGTATCTGCTTGTGCTGTTGAAGCTACAATCATGGCAGACTCAGAAATCGAGATTAAAGGTAAGGCTTTTGATAATAAAACAGAGTACATGGCATCAGGAAGTGATTTTATGAGAGATTTTGCTCAAATTAGAGACGATTATTTGATCTATGATATGGCTATTGATAGTGTTAATGCATTGATTAATATTTATTATCAGGATCCTGGTTCAGAAAAACTATTCAATGAGCGGGGAAGATTATTAGATAAAAAAAGAGATGTGAAATTAAATTATATCAGAAATAACAGAAATACTGATTTAGCAGGGTTATATACCTTCCAGATGCCGATTATGCGTTTTATGGAGACGTATTTATTACTTGAAGATAATGCCAAAAATGGCGTTTATAAATCGATGCTTCAATCTAAATTAAAGCGCACTAAGGAATATGCACAAGTACAATCGTTGAAGGAGAAAGCTACAATATCAAAAGGAAATCCAGCTCCGGATTTTACGCTGACATCAATAGATGGAGAAAAAATTTCATTATCAGGTTTTAAAGGAAAGTGGATTGTATTAGATTTTTGGGGTTCGTGGTGTGCTCCTTGTTTAAATGGAATGTCTCAAATGAAGTCTATGTATGACAAGTACAAGGATAAGCTAGAGATAGTCGGAATTGCGTGTAAGGATAATGGGGATAATTGGCGTAGTGCAGTTAAAAGTAATGAATTAAACTGGACTCAATTGTTTGGTGATGATTCAGTTCATCTAGAATATGCAATAGAGGCATATCCTACAAAAATAGTTATCGATCCAATGGGAACTATCGTATATAAAGCAATTGGCGAAACTATCGGTTTTTATGAAGAGGTGGATAAGATTATGGAATGAAGGCGGTAAAATCAAAGAAAGGTCTCCCCGGTATTCAAACCTAGCGGTCGTTTTGGGTTTGATATATATTATAAAAAGCTTATGCTTTTCAATCTATGATATACCTATTTCTGCTTAGACAGATCGATCTCTATTTTTATCAGAACCATAGAAATATAAAAGCCCCGAAAACTTATTTTTCGGGGCTTAATGTTAAATAGGGGTTTGTAGGAATGAGTTATATAAAACGTTCAGCTATATCAAATGCTTTTGTTAATACCTGATTTTTATGTTTTTCTCAATTGCAGCAGTCAGGCTATTTATGATTTTATCTCGTTCATTATAGCTATTAGTAGATAATCGCAATAGAGGCAATCCTAACGTTGCAAGTATATTGTCTTTTTTATTATCGCGGTTTTGTTGCTTTTCATTCTCATGGAATGTCACTCCATTAACCTCGATTGCTAATACAGGACTTTTATCGATCTTACTATATAACAAAAAATCGAGTCTCGAATTGTGCTTAATAAATGCCTGTTCCTCGTCAGAAAATACGGTCGGGTCTTTTACAAGATCGCGAAGTCTGTATTCTCTGGCCATATCAATCGTTGAAAATCGGGTGTTTGGTAGCAAGATTTCATCGATAAGTAATTTATGAATAATCACTTCTGCTGCTGACCCTTTTATATGGATATTAGCTTCAGAGAATTCAGCAAATTCCTTGTGGTATTCTTTGTAAAGCAGATCAAAAACAGAGCATATTTTCCCTTGTATAATTGTATCAGCAGGATCTGTAGTGTATTCCATATAGCGTATGAGGTCGCCAATATTGGTTCCGTGAGGAAGCTCCATACTCTTTGGCTTTACGACGATGAATTCTTTGATTGCTCTGGATACAGCTACATTGATCAGATTCTCGTTATCAATGAAATCTACAATCTGATTTCGGACTGTATTGAAAAAGATTATCTCTTTTTCTCTTCCCTGATATTTATGAATGGTGTCAGCTTCTGTGCCATCGGGTAATTGCTTTTTCAACTTATCTGCATGATCCCGATACGGAGATACAACACCGATCTTATCATATTGGCCTGCATAATTATCACGGATATAAAGATCCGTTTCATCGATTTGTCTTTGGTTGTAATTTTCGTAACCACCGACGATAGAGGTTTCGATAATACGAAAAGGATGACTCTCTCTGCTCGTCATTATAACAAGACTGTTATTGTAGTATTTTTTATTGCAGAATCCGATAATTGTCGGATGACATCTGTAATGTTCTTTCAATAAAACGGCCTTTATTTTATCTCCGTAAAGAGACTTCAGCGAGTTAAGAATATTGTGTTTTACATAATTATAAGCATCGGCTATCTGATACTTCTGCTGAATTCTTAATGCAATATCGCTGGTTTTATCGTTTACAATATGCGTAAGTTGCATACTGTCTCCTACGATAATGACATTTTTGCATCGAGAAAAGCAAACAGCCGATTTGATGATATCTACCTGAGAAGATTCGTCTATAATCAGATAGTCGTATAGAAAATCTTTTGCTGTACAGTTAGATAAAGAAACGGTCGAACTAAGTACGATTGGATAGCGTTTTGTAAATTCAGAATAATTATCACGATAATTTTCAACTGTAAAATCAGAATGTATCTGTTGTTTATATCTGTCGTACAAAATCGCATCAAATATCTCTTTAGACGTTTCAATAAAAATCTTCAGGTTATTACTTTCATTATTGTCGGTTAACCATTTCTCTTTTGCCACTATTTCCTCTTTGATCTTACTTATATACTGTTCATAATATTTATGATTGAGATATGTATTCAGATCATCACGGAATTTATATAAAACGGTGACATTAAATAATCCGAATTGCAGTATAAGCTGGATTTTATTCAAAAATGAAAGGTTCTTTTTCTGTAAGAGCCGAGGATAAGCTTTTTTGAGTTTTAGTATTTTCTTAGCATCCCATTTCCGATGAAATTTTTTATCAAGAACTGCCTTCACTTCTTCAGATATTGGCATATCTGCTTGTAAATGCCGAAATTCGACATCAGCCTCAGAAAGTTGAGTTTTTAAGTTAGCAAGACTATTTCGATATTGAAACGATTCGGTAATTGTGTCGTTCAGATTACGTACGATTTCATAAGCTTTTCTAAGTTGTTCCTGAGATCTTTCATCAATCTTCTCCGATATATCCTCCTTGGTGCTTTTGAAAAACGCTTCGATGTTATCTTTATTTCCTAAAGATGCCACAAGAGTTCCATAACCATATTTCTGTAACTTCTCACGAACATTAAAAACTGCAGAGTTATTATTTGAAACAATCGCGATCGTTTTATTTTGAATAACAAGATTTGCAATGATGTTGAGTATTGTTTGCGTTTTTCCCGTTCCCGGAGGTCCCTCTATTATACTCAGTCTGTTGACAAAGGTATTTTCTACAGCCAGCTTCTGGCTTTCGTTACAACCGAAAGGATATATAAGCGTATCTTTAAATGCAGGTAAAGCAGGATTAACCCCTGCAATATAAGCTGATAGTACGGATTTCTGCTCTTTAAGATCAAGGTTGTTTAAGGCTTTAAGTAATATGTTTGCACTAATCTGATTAGCATCGTTGCTTTCTGATTCTTCAGATTGAACATCAAATGAAACTCCTCCTGATTGCTCCAGAATCTCTTTAAAATATTCGAGAACTACTTCACCCTGTTTGATATTCTCTTTATCCAAATCACATATCTCAATATTCTCATTATTTTCGTAGGGTTTGGAATATGAATACTCATTTCTGAAAATGATGTACTTATCATAGAAATCAGCCGTATCGAAATGAGCTAACGGTTTGCCGTCAACGTAAATGCGAACATCATTTCGTGTGGATGTATATAGGAAAAAGCGGACTCTATCCGGTCCATAGGTGTAGCTTCGCTCACCATTGAAAGTTACCTGATAGCCATTGATGGTTCTTACAACTTCGGAGACATCTCCTCTGTATTGAAACTCAGCAGTGGATTTATTTTGGATGTATATTATAAAAGGCTTATTCTTTGTCATAGGTCTAAGCTAAATCAATCTGTGGACTACAAAGTTAATAATTAAACATTTGGATAGATAGGATGGCTTACCTTTTATTCTCTGCATATCTATTCTCATTCTTATCAGAACATTAGAAAAATCAATAAAAAAGCCCCGAAACATAAGGTTTCGGGGCTTAATGCCGAATAAGACTTTCTGATAATATATTACTTTTCCGGATCATTGTTCCGGCAAGTATCCTTTTTTCCGATAAGAGCATACAATCCGCAATATCCCCAAAAACTTGTGGTAAGCAATGGGATCGAAAGTATAAATACGATGATAAGTCCAATACCCTTAACGTATCCCATAAATATCACAAACCAGCATAATAAACCTGCCAGTATACGAATCATTCGGTCTATAGGAGTGAGATTCACACATTCTTGTTGTGAAAACTTCAGATTACGTGTAATCAGTATTTGGTCAAGGGAGAAATAACCGGCCCCTAATATCAGGATAGCAACATATACGACCAGATAAAGAGCCGGCAGTTCATGTGATGAAAATCCCTTGTCGCCGTGTACAAGCATGGAGGCAACCATCATATCAATGATAAGTGTCAAAGATGCAAAACGTGTAAACAGTCCTATAATTAAGAGAAGTGAGCATCCGACCTCTGCAAATGTAGCCAGCGCCAGTGATGCTTCGGATCCTATATCTAAAGGATCGGGGAATACAGCTGATAACTGCGAGAAATTTTCGACCTTAGCCAGACCATGAGTCAGCATAGCTATACTGATAAATATGCGTAGAAATAAACTTATAAGGGATAGTTGTCGCTCTTTTGGAGGTGCTCCCATAAACCAGAACTCTTTCATATTCAATGTTTTTCTGTTAAACATTACGGGTTCTAAAAGAGTTCATTCTGTCGTATTTTCAGACAGTCCTTACCATATAAAAATAAAAAAAGTGCTGAAAACAGAAGTTTTCAGCACTTAAAGCGGAGAGAGAGGGATTCGAACCCCCGGTACCTTGCAGTACAACGGTTTTCAAGACCGCCGCATTCGACCACTCTGCCATCTCTCCAAAGAGGCATTGCTTATCGAGCGTTTTTCTCAATTGCAATGCAAATATAAAGTTTATATTTGAATAAAACAAGATAGAAACTGAAATTTCTTTAGAAGAGTGATTAATAAATACGGTGTGATAATTTATCCTTATCTTTGTCAGTTGATTAAGGAGAAAAGGAATTGAATGAAAAAGAACTTACTGGTTGGACTTAGTGTCTGCTGTTTGAATACATTTGGCTGTTACGCACAAGATCGGGTAGAGGCAGAGATGGAGGTCGAGCTGGTCAGCTCGTATTTGTGGCGTGGCTATAAGAATGCGGGAATCAGTGTGCAGCCGGGAATGAATGTGGAATTTAATGGCCTGAGTGCAGGAGTCTGGGGATCACAGTCTTTGAGTTGCGGAGGATTAAAAGAGGTTGATTTGTATCTGAGTTATGAAATAAAGGGTTTGACTATCGGTCTATCTGATTACTGGTGGGATGAAGGTGACGCTTATGGCTATTTTCAATATACAAATGGGAAAACTTCACATAGCTGGGAAGCTAATTTAGCTTATGAATTACCTTTCGAAAAGTTTCCGTTTGTCTTGTCGTGGAATACGGTATTTGCAGGAGACGATTATAACGAAACAGGGAAGAGATGTTATTCCAGTTATATGGAGATTCTGTATCCGTTCTCTGTAGGCGCATTTGATTTTGAGGCAGTAGTTGGAGCAACACCCTGGCATTCGCCGGTCGTGCTTGAAGAGCGATCGGGGTTCTCGGTCTGTAATATCAGCATAGGAGCCGCGTATGCATTGAGTTTTGGTAAGTATTTCCAGATACCTCTGACTGCTCAGCTCGTTTATAATCCTGCGCTAAATATATTTCATGCGATGGCAGGCTTCTCATTTTTATTGAGAAAAGGAGCGTGATGGAAGGATAAAAGAAAAATCCGTTAATCAGGTAAAATACCTGGCTAACGGATTTTCTAATTTGTGGTAGTATCCCCGATTACAATGGAATATTTCCGTGTTTTTTCGGAGGAATATTTTTAACTTTATTCTTAGCCATTTCAAGAGCCTGAATTAATTTGATACGTGTATCTTTAGGCATAATGATTTCGTCTAAGTATCCTTTTTCAGCACTGCGGTAAGGATTTGCAAAGTTATCTTTGTACTCCTGAATAGCATTTGCACGAGTTTCTTCGTCAGCATTGCGATAAAGGATATTTACAGCACCATCAGCACCCATAACAGCAATTTCTGCATTCGGGTAAGAAAGATTTACATCGCTTCCGGTCTCTTTGCAAGACATAACTATATAAGCTCCACCGTAAGCTTTACGTGTGATAAGTGTAACCTTCGGTACAGTAGCTTCTGAATAAGCATAAACGATTTTCGCACCATGACGGATAATACCGGCATGCTCCTGAGCTGTACCCGGCAAGAATCCCGGTACATCTTCGAATGTAACGATCGGAATATTGAAACAGTCGCAGAAACGAATGAAACGAGCGATTTTATCAGAGCTGTCGATATCAAGTACACCAGCAAGGAATGCAGGCTGATTCGCAACGATACCTACTGATTTACCGCCTAAACGACCGAATCCGATAATAGCATTTTTAGCAAAATGAGGCATTACTTCATAGAAGTAGTGATCATCCAATACCGGTTCGATGATATCTTTCATATCATAAGGAACGTTCGGATCGATCGGCACGATATCGTTCAACGCAGGAATGACGCGGTTCATATCGTCTGTACATGTGCTGCGAGGAGCATCTTCCATGTTGTTAGACGGGATGAAACTTAATAGTTCTCTGATTGACATCAGAAGAGCCTCTTCAGAGTCGCAAACGAAATGAGTTACCCCACTCTTGCTTCCGTGTGTATAAGCACCACCTAATTCTTCTTTCGTTACCTCTTCGTGAGTAACCGTTTTAACTACTTCAGGACCTGTTACGAACATATAACTTTTTTCATCTACCATATAGATAAAGTCAGTTAATGCAGGAGAGTAACATGCACCACCTGCACAAGGACCCAGGATTGCAGAGATCTGAGGGATCACACCTGAAGCCATAGTGTTTTGGTAGAAGATAGAAGCATACCCCGAAAGGCTATCTACACCCTCCTGAATACGAGCTCCACCGGAGTCATTCAACCCGATGATAGGGGCACCGTTCTTAAGGGCCAGTTCCTGAACCTTAACGATTTTTTTAGCTGTAACCGCACCTAAAGTACCGCCGTAAGTTGTAAAGTCATAAGCATAAACAAATACCTGACGACCTTCAACTTTCCCGTGACCGGTTACAACACCGTCACCCGGAAGGTGTTTTTTGTCCATACCGAAGTTTGAACAGTTATGTACCATGAATTTATCCAATTCAACGAAAGTACCTTTATCTAAAAGTTTCTCGATACGTTCGCGAGCCGTCATTTTACCGGCACTGTGTTGTTTCTCGATACGATCGATACCGCCACCGATTTCAGCAGCTTTATTTTTATCTTCGAATGATTTATATAATTCTTCTCTTGTCATACGGCTATACCTTTTAGTTCAACTCTAAATGGATCAACACCTGGTTTGCATTAACAGCATCACCTTCTGCGACCAAAATTTCTCTGATTGTACAATCTGAAGCAACTTTGAAACTGTTTTGCATTTTCATTGCTTCGATTACAATCGCAGTATCTCCTTTGGAAAGTGTATCACCGACTTTAACCGGAATACTTACGATTTTACCTGGCATCGGCGAAATGATTTTGTTGTCCTGACGGTCATCTGTATCTTTTCTCATGCGCAGATATTTCGCTTTTTCATCAATGATTTTTACATCATAGCTAGAGAAAGCTGCATTCACTTTGTATTCTTTGTTGTCATCCGAACGGGTAAGTTCGGCATTGTAAGATTTACCGTTATTGAGGATTGAGTAAACTCCATCTTCCAACATTGTAATATCGATCTCGTATTGTTCGCCATCAATTGAAAGGCATACGAAGTTACCCTCTTTACTGATCAATTCAACCTCGGCAACTCTGTTTCCAATTTGTACTTCCATATATCAAATTCTTAATACACCTTTATGCAGACCAAAGTTTCTCCAGCGGTTTGTCGGACGATTGTCGTTGTTGTCGTTCGAACTGTTCTCCTCCAGATTGATGATATAGTCCATGTAAGATGCGATAATAGCAATGTTTTCTTTTTCGGTCTCAGTCTGGCTACCTTTGTTTTGTAATTCTTCGCCGTGTTTACCAATGAATCCGGTATCATATTTTCCATTCACAAAATCAGGAACTTCGATGATACGCTTCAAATAGTTGATATTTGTCTTCACACCTGTGATCTTGTATTCTTCCAATACACGGTGAAGGCGATCGATTGCATACGTACGGTTTGTAGCCCAAACAATCAGTTTGCTGATCATCGGATCGTAATAGATAGGAATCTCATATCCCTCATACGCATAAGAGTCAATACGTACCCCGATACCTGTAGGTTCAAGGTTTTTCTTGATCAGACCCGGAGCAGGCATAAAGTTCATATCGGCATCTTCCGCACAAATACGAAGCTCAATGGCATGACCACGCTGAACAATATCCTCCTGACGGTGGCTCAAAGGCATACCGTCAGCAATTTTAATTTGCTCTTTAACTAAGTCAATACCTAATACTTCTTCAGTAATAGGGTGCTCAACCTGAAGACGGGTATTCATTTCGAGGAAATAGAAATTACGGTGTTTATCTACAAGGAACTCGATAGTACCGGCACCAGAGTAGTTAACCGCTTTAGCAGCCATAACTGCTTTTTCACCCATTTGCTTACGAAGCTCATCCGTAATAAACGGAGACGGGCTTTCCTCTAATATCTTTTGGTTTCGGCGTTGAATCGAACACTCTCTTTCGCACAGGTGAATAACATTCCCGTGATTATCTCCCAGAATCTGGAATTCGATATGGTGAGGTTCCTCAACAAATTTTTCAATATATACAGTATCGTCACCAAAAGAAGATAACGATTCAGATTTAGCATTTAAGTAAGCATCTTTTACTTCTGTTTCGTTTTGGATCAGGCGGATACCTTTTCCTCCACCACCCATGGATGCTTTCAACATAACAGGATAACCAATCTGGTTGCAGACTTCAATAGCTTCTTCAACACTATTCAATCCTTTTTCCGTACCGGGAACAACAGGTACATCAGCCTTGATCATATGCTTGCGAGCTGATATTTTGTCGCCCATCATATCCATTGTTTCGGCGCTAGGCCCAATGAAAATGATTCCTTCCTCGTTACATCTTTGTACGAAATGTGAATTTTCCGATAAAAATCCGTATCCCGGATGAACGGCATCCACATTATGTTTTTTAGCTACGTCAATAATACGTTCGATATTCAGGTAGCTATCTTTAGATGCTGCTTCTCCAACACAGTAAGCTTCATCAGCATACCAAACGTGCTTAGCCGTTCTGTCAGCCTCGGAGAAAATAGCGACTGTACTTATACGCATTTCTTTGCATGAACGCATGATACGGACAGCAATTTCACCGCGGTTAGCAATAAGTACTTTTTTAATTTTACGCATGTGTGCTTGCATACATTTTTCTTTTTAGTGATACCTAAACGAGCGCAAAAAGCTCTTTATTTATGCAATGCTTTAATTTTATAATAGTAAAAAGGGGAGGAGTAACTGATACTATAACACAAAACAGACTATACATATACGACGAATGTATATGATTAAGTTAATAACTCACTGTTCTATTTATATTTACCCGACTCCGCTTTTAACGCGAAAGCATTGCCAAACCTACAAAAGGCAGGTCTCCTGACTTGCTCGGTCTTGTTTGTCTTCCCAAATGATACATTCAGTGACGTTTGTTACAAGACTGACTTAATGGAGCTTACAGTTGCGCGACAGTCCATGATTTTCACACGGTTCCCTTTTCATTCCAACTAAAATGGAACACCTTTAAGGTTAAATTTTATAGATATTGTGCGGCAAAGTTATAAACTTATTTTTCATAGAAAAGAAAAATCGTCTTTTGTTTGTGTTTTTCTGCACACTTTTAGGGTGATATGTGTATAATGAGTGAGAAATTGATTCGGGTTATAATAAAGTTAACTGACAATTATTTCCATAGTGTGAATAAATGTATTTCTATATGGTTAAAGTGTAAGTTATTTATATATAGATATTTTTAGTTTCAAAATAATGTGATTTCAGTTTTGTCTTTAATTTCCCGATTTATCTGATTTGAAGATAAATAATTTTACAAAAGGGTGATTGCAAATAAATTAAAATAATTATTTTTGTATCGTAATATTTAATACTAAGCTTAGAGAAAAACAGAATATAGGAAATTAAATGTGAAAGAACTTACAAGAACTTATTTATGGATAAGAATCATTACATGAATCGGGTTTTAACGGATAAAAGTGAAACAGTAGCATGGTTTATCTTTTCATTATCAGGTAAAATAGTCGCATGCAACAAATATGGTAGCGATTTATTTAAGTTTAAAACTCAACAGGATTTAATAGGAAAAGATTTCAGAGAATTTGTACCAATGGAAATAGCTGTAGATCTACCAACAGAAATTTCTTTTGAATTACTGACTAATGGGATGTTTTTGAATCATGTTAACCGATGCGATGATGGATCGCTGATTGCAACCCTGGTCAAAAGATCCTATTTAGAACTGGATGATGAGCGATATATCGAAAGTTATCTAATACATGATGCTAAGAATGATCATGATGTTGAGAAGTTGCTTTATATTCATCAGTTTGAACTTCTGAAATGCGAGGTTGCCCGATTGAAAAATACAATGAGTCCGGCTAGGGCAATGACTTATTATAAGCCTGAGTTGGCTGTAGAATTAGCAAAAAAGCATAAGGATCTGACAATGCGTGATATTATCTTTTTTTCATTAGTGCTATGCGGACTCCAAACTCGGGAAGTAGCAGATATTCTTTGTATTTCTATTGATTCAGTGTATAAATACCGGAAAAGACTTCGCAAAAAACTAACTTTGCCAGCAGATAAAGATCTATATGAATATTTAGCGGAAATTATGATGCTGTCTGTTTTTTCAGATTGATTGACTTAAATGAAAAACAATATGTATTACGCGACTATAATTTTTTTTGATAGGAAGAACTTGCATAAATATTAAAGTTGTTTTAATTAGATATTATGGAAAAAAGAGCTTTTATAAATCGGATACTTGCTGATAAGAGCAATGAAGTAGCTTGGTTCTTGCTGACAACTTCAGGTGAGGTTTTAGCATGTAATAAATACTCAGCTGTTCTGTTTAAATATAAGTCACCTCAAGATCTGATCGGACTTTTTTTGAGAGATATGGTACCTAAAGAGTTTTCATCTCATCTACCACCGGAAATCACTTTGGAACATCTGACAAACGGATTGTATCTGGAACGGGTAAATCGATGTGCCGATGATTCATTAGTAGCTACATTAATAAAAACCGGTTTTGTCGAACTGGATGGAGATACCTATGTTGAATGTCATGCCAAATGGGATCATGCCAATAATGACTTAGCAGATACCCGAAAATATAAACAACTGAATGATTTGCTGAAATGTGAAATCATGCGTTTAAAGAATGTGCAGAATCCTGCCAAAGAAATGGCCTATTATCAACATGATCTGGCTATTGAATTAGCAAAAATACATGATGATCTCAAAGCCCGCGATTTTATATTTTTCTCACTTGTTTTAGCTGGAGTCCAAACTAAAGAGATTGCCGATATTTTATGTATTACGGTTGAATCAGCCTACAAATACAGGAAGAGACTTCGGAAAAAACTTGCCCTCTCTGCAGAGGAGGATCTCTATGAATATTTAAAAAATGTAATGCTTAAAGCTTTGTCATAAATTTTCTCTTTCGAGATGTGTACCGCAGTTTTTGCAATAATTAGAGTCCCTGTCGTCAATGTCCTTGCCACATCCGGGACAAGCAAGTCCACTGATTTTCTTTTTGGAATTTCTTGAGAACTCAGCGGAAATAATACCTGTAGGTACCGCTATAATAGCATAACCAAGAAGCATAATAATCATTGAAATGAATTGTCCTAGGTAGGTTATCGGTGTAATATCGCCATAACCTACCGTAGTGAGAGTAACAATAGCCCAGTAAATGCATCGGGGTATGTTATTCATACTTGGATTTACAGATCCTTCGACTACATACATTACAGATCCTAAAATGATCACCAGAATCGTTACAAAGAACATGAATACAAAAATCTTAGGGAAACTTCGCTGTACAGCACTCAGAATAGTTGAACCTTCAGACAAGTATTCCGTCAGTTTGAGAATCCTGAAAATACGAAGTAAGCGTAGGGCTCTGATTACGATCAGATAATGAGTACCCACAATAAACAGGCTAAGATAGGTCGGAAGGATAGAAAGTAAATCGACTATACCAAAGAAAGAGGTTATATATTTTAATTTATTTCGTACACAATACAATCGCAATACATACTCAATTGTGAATGCGATAGTTATAATCCATTCAGCTATGCGTATGTATCGGATGTAATGCTGATGAAAAGAGGCAACACTATCCAGTAAAACCAAGGCAACACTTAAAACAATAAATATAAGTAATACAATATCAAAAGCTTTACCGGCTTTGGTATTGGATTCAAAAATGATCTCATGCAGTTCTTCCTTAAAGTTTTGGTTCTTCATATTGCCTTAATCTAAACGAATTAAATGTTTTGGTAATTTGTTTGTTTTTATTTGATATGCTTTTCTATCGCATTATTCATTTCTCTGACAATGCCGGGACCTGAATAAATAAAAGCTGAATAAATCTGAATCAGATCAGCTCCGGCTTCAATCATGGCTTTTGCATCTTTCGGTGTCATAATACCTCCTGCACCGATCAGAATAAATTCATCTCCTGCATGTTGAGCCAGATAACTAATGATGTTTCGTGACTTTTCACCGATACCTTTACCACTTACTCCACCGGCACCTAATTTATCGCTCTCTTCTTTATTTAAATGAGTCAGTAGACTTCGATCCATTGTTGGTCCGGTCGCAATAAAACCATTGATATGATTAGCTTTGGCAAGATCAATAACTTTATCCAAAACATCAGTCGGAATATCTGCCGGTAATTTAATAAATATATTTTTAGGGACGGATTTAGTGGCACGTTCGGATTCAAGTCTTTCACAAACCAATTTGAAATCCTCCGGTTCAATACTGCCCCAGTTAATAGTAAAGTAATCGACGAGATCGTAAAGAGTATTGAATACATAAACGAAATCAGATATTAATTGCTCACCGGTAGATGAAGGATCGCGATTAATATTTGCTCCCAGCAAATAGCTGCGTTCTGAATGAGCTTTAAGCCTGTCAGCGATAACGTCTATTCCCGGATTATTAAATCCGGTACGTGATATTAAAGAATCATCTTCTACTAAACGGAAAATACGAGGCTTCGGATTTCCTGTCTGTGCATGTGGGGTAACCGTACCGATCTCGATAAATCCAAATCCAAAATCGGCAAGTTCATCATATACTTCTGCTGCTTTATCAAATCCGGCTGCAAGACCGATACGATTTGCAAGTTCCATATTGCGTAAATGGATCTTTTGTGTATTACAATAATTATTACGACAAATGGCGCGAACAGGAGATAAATGTTTATAGGTTTTAAGTCCGTTGAAAAGTAATTCATGTACATTTTCAGGATCTATTTTAAATAAAACCGGACGTATGATCGCTTTATACATAATGTTATATGATTTAGAACAACTCTTTCTATATATAACAATTCAATATAAGACTAGTTTTTATCTAAGATATTTGCAGTACGTTGTTTACGTACCGATATCCACTCATTGAATGCTATTCCAGTCACAATCAGTAATAAACCAATATAGGTTGTCGGATAAATATGTTCTCCTAAAAACAGATGTATCAGGAACAGGGATAAAAAAGGTGATAAATAGCATAACTGATTTACCAGAGCAGGATTTGTCGTTTTGCGTATAGCCAGTCCGAAGAAAATAAACGGAATACCCATTTCAAACATACCGACATACATACTCGATAAAAATCCTTTTACAGAAAAGAGAGAAACCGGTATAAAGCAAGCAGCAGTACACAAATAAATGCTGCCAAAAAGGAAACTTACGAAGAGTACCGTTATATCACTGAATCGTTTGTTTTTACTATTTATAATCCAATAAATTGCCCAAAGAAAAGCACTGAGAAAAGCAAGTCCGATCCCTGCAACTGATAAATCAGTACCACCGATGCTTCCTGATCCAAAAGAAATAAGTGTTACCCCTCCTAATGACAGGGCCATGCCAATATATTTATGGGGAGCTATTGGCTGTTTAGCAAAAATAGCCAGTAAAATCAGTAGAGTAATCGGCCAAAAGTAATTGATGGGCTGCGCTATTTGTGCAGGGAGTAAATCATAAGCTTTAAATAAAACCAAATAGTAGGCAAGCGGATTGATTAATCCGATCAGAGCAAAACGTCCCCAATCTTTTTGAGTAAGCATTTTTAATTCATGCCATCCCGAGCGAACAGTCAGAGCAATAGCAAAGACAATAAGTGAAGTCAGTGTTGCTACAATCAGCATCTCAAAATGTGTATAGTATTTAAGGGCAGTTTTGAACATTGTGGCAACTGTAGACCAGCTTAATACAGCTATTAATCCATAGATAATAGCTTTGTTACTTTCTCTCATTGTTTTGTTATGCTTAGTTTGCGTTCGATTATATGCAAAGATAAGTATAAATATGAATCGGAGAACCTTTGTCCTTTATTTTGAGTTACTATATAATAAGATCTGTTTGTGAAAATGAAAAGATTGTGTTTACTTATCTGTAAGTTTGCATTTCAGCTAATTAATCAGACTATGAAAAGAATATTATTGGTACTTATCCTGTTTGTAACAGGAATAACATCATTTGCTCAGAAATCATTTATTGTGAGTTCTTACATTCGTGGTAACTTTTATAATGCGGGAAGAATAGATCCTGCGGCAATGAATGCTTGTTCCGATTTAATTTGTTTGGGTGTTATGCCCGGAGCTGACGGGTCGCTTATTTTTGAGAAGTTCCACTCCTCAGAGAAGCAAACTGTTGCTGATTTGTCTGAGTTAATAAGTGCAGTGAAGAAGACATTAGCCGGAGATATCTCTGTGCGTATCGGAATTAGTGGAGGTCAATACTGGAAAGATATGATTGCCCGGCCTGCTTCACGAAAGAAGTTTGTTAATCAGGTTAAACAACTCCTGATACGAACAGGGACAACAGGTGTGGATCTCGATTTTGAATGGGCTCAAAATACACAGGAATATGCTGATTACAGCTCGTTAATTGTGGAGTTGAGAAATGCGATTGGCACCCGGTACAGGCTAACAGTTTCACTACATCCTATATCTTATCGGATTTATACAGATGCTATTGATGCTATTGATTATGCATCCCTTCAATGTTATGGTCCATCACCTGTCCGATTTTCTTATTCTCAATATATTAAAGATATAGATAAGATTCTAAGTTATGGAATACCATCATCCAAACTTGTACCCGGTATTCCATTCTATGGAGTGACAGCAGACGACTCTAAAGAGAGTACTGCGTATTATAATTTTGTTCAGGCTGATTTGATAACCAATCCTCTGATTAATAAAGTAAATTATAATGGACAATCTTATATTTTTAACGGACAGGATGAGGTGAAGCGTAAAACCGAATATGCTAAATATAAACAATTATGTGGCATTATGTTTTGGGACCTCGCAACAGATGTTCCGATAACCAATCAATGGTCACTATTTAAAGCAATGCTGGAAGTAACGGATGCAAAATAAAAAGGGTAGTTCTCTGAAGCGGAGAACTACCCTTTAAGTATATTCAGGATTATAATACCTGAGTTATTTCATTCCAGTTGTTTATCCTATGATAGGAAGGATCTGTAATGTTTGTATTATGAGGCTGTGTGAAGATAAAACGCTGCCCATTGAACACGGATAAATTTTTAGGATGATCGTCTATGATAATATCAGCATTAATCACATCTTTTCTTCCGCAGAACAGCACTTGTCTCCAATTAATAAAAGGAAAATGGTCATTAAGCCATGCCAGTTTATCATTCATGGAATTTGCAAATTCTAAAGCAGCAGAGACTATCAGCACTTCATATTTTTCGTTTAAATATTTCAGTCCGTTAAAAGCATTGTCCATCTCTGGAAGATTTCTGAAGAAGTGATCATGTGTAACGATTTCCTTCAGATGAGGGAATGCTTCATACTCGGCAATGCCATTTAATTTATCCGGACTTATTAATGTGTTTGCATAAATCGGTTCATTGGCAATCAATGCAGGATATACGTCAGCTAACACGCCATCCATATCTATAATTATTCTTTTTTTCATTTTAGTAGTCTCCATGATAAATTCATTTTTTTGATATATAATGCGGTTTTTATCCGATACAATTTATGAGTTGATTTGTAAAACCGCATTATTGATCAGAATCCCGCATATAAAAAATAAATTTTCTTCGAATATAAATATATTTGCGGTATAAATCAATACTTAAATGCGGTATTATGGATAGAGATCAACGTCAATCATATATTTTAAAGCTTTTGAAAGAGAAGCAACGTGTGTATATTTCAGAGCTGTCTGATGCTTTAAAAGTATCAGATGACACTTTGAGGAGAGACCTTTCTTATCTCGATAATGAGGGTCTTTTAACTAAAGTTCATGGTGGAGCAGTTGCTAAATCTCCGATACCTATAGATTTCTCTCATCGGTTGAATTGTGATATCGATCAGAAGCAGGGATTGGCAGCCAAAGTTATTCCGTTATTTGCTGAAAATGATGTTATACTTGTAGATGGAGGAACAAGCAATCTGCAAGTTATAAAACAACTACCAGATATTGCTTTGACAATTTATACCAATAGTTTTCCTATTGTTCAGGAGTTATTATCCAAACCTAAGGTTGAAGTGGTATTTCTCGGAGGTGAACTACTACGCGATTCACAGGTGACAATAGGGCTTACTGTTTACAGAGCTTTACAGTTCCTACGTCCCGATTGGCTGTTGCTGGGGATTTGCAGTGTACATCCACAGATTGGTTTGACAGTACCCTCAAGAGAAGAATCTTATGTGAAGCAATTAATGATTGAGCGATCCGCAAAAACAATAGTTATGGCTGATAATCATAAGCTTAATACTGCTCATCAATTTGTGATAAGCGCATTGAATGATATAAATTATCTGGTTGTAGAAGATAATATGAAAGAAGAAATAGAGAAAAACTGGAAAAACAGAAGCTATTCTTTGCTGTAAAATTCTGGATTTCGGACTTATATTGTTATCATTCCAATTGTATTAAAACACATTAAGCTTTTTTTGATTTCGTAGCTTTGCTTGATTCTGACGGCTGAAAATAAGGAGATTAGATCAACTATTCTCTCTGTCTGTAAATTAGATTAATATGAAGATTCAGTTACAAATGATAATTCAATTTGGTTTTTAGCTATTAATTTCCTATTTTTGATAACGAACAAAGTAATAATATTATCCAGATACTAAATTTTTACGTTTTGATTAAAGAGATTAAAGACATATTATCACAAGCTATTGTATGGCTGATCATCGTTTCTTTTACGATGGTAGGTTATGTCAATATGTCGGCTGCGTCTCTTTGGGGAAAAACGCCTGATTGTGCGGTTCTCGATAATGCAGATAACTGTTCTGATTTATGTTTGTCTCTGATAGCTGATTTTTTATCAAATGATCAGGCAAACAATACGGCTGAAGATTCATCTTCTCAATCTGCCGAAGAAGATACATCTCATTTGGAGGAAGATTTATTCTCGAACATACAAATACTGAATCGAAATAAAATTGCTAATCTGAAAAACGCAAAAACTGACCGATCGAGCGATAGTCATAATGCTCCTCATATCGAGTTTCAGTCCCCGCCTCCTGAATACCCATTTTGCATATAAAAGAATGTGTTATTGAATCTGATTATTGATTCAACGCATATCCTGTATTCTGATCTGTGAACAGTATCGGAAAGGATCATTCTGTTTTTTATTATTCCAAAGAAGAAAATCAGACATTGTGATTTGCATCCTGAAAATCGGGATGTACGCAACTGTTATGCTTATTTATCAACGAATTATGCAAAATACAAATTTATATACACGCATTAAATCAAATTTTTCGCCGGGGTTGGTTGTTTTTCTGGTGGCTTTACCACTGTGTTTAGGAATCGCATTAGCATCCGGAGCTCCTCCGTTAGCAGGTATTATCTCCGGTATTATCGGAGGGATTGTTGTAGGAGGATTGAGTAATTCATCAATTAGTGTTTCAGGTCCTGCAGCAGGTCTGACGGCCATATTGGTTGCGGGAATTACTGAGTTGGGCTCTTTTGAACTTTTATTACTTGCCGGAGTTATTGCCGGTTTAATTCAAATCCTGTTCGGCTTTATCCGGGCAGGCAGCATATCGAACTATTTTCCCTCTAATGTTATCGAAGGCATGCTTGCAGGGATTGGAATAATCATCGTATTAAAGCAGATACCGTATGCTTTGGGTTACCAGTCGGCAGGGGAAGAAGCAGACTCACTGATGGCATTTCTGGTTGCAGATCCGAAACTATTTATTCAGCATATTATATCACAAATTCATGTAGGTGCCGTCTTAATCACGGCCTTATCAATCGTTCTTTTATTGGTTTGGGAGAAAGTGGGCGTATTACGCAAGCTTAAGATGGTACCGGGTGCATTGGTAGCCGTTATCTTCAGTATTGCTCTGAATGCATTATTCAAAGCAATAGGTTCTCCACTCTATGTTTCGGAATCAATGCTTGTTGAACTTCCGGTGGTGAGCAATCTGGACGAGCTGACTCAGTTGGCTGTATTTCCGGACTTCTCCGGTCTGATGAATTCAAAGGTATGGATTTTAGGTGCGACCATAGCTATGGTTGCATCTATCGAAACATTACTTTGTATAGAAGCTGCTGATAAAATGGATCCGAATAAGCATACTACCGATACGAACCGTGAATTAAAGGCTCAGGGATTAGGGAATCTGCTTAGTTCGTTGATCGGAGGTTTGCCAATGACATCTGTCGTTGTACGTAGTTCTGCGAATGCACGTGCGGGTGCAACATCTAAGATTTCAGCAATAATCCACGGTGTGTTACTCTTAGTTTGTGTCTTGCTGATACCTGTAGTATTGAATCTTATCCCATTAGCAACTCTATCAGCTGTATTGATCCTGGTAGGTTATAAATTGGCTCGTCCTGCTGTATTTGTACATTTCTGGCACAAAGGCCGATTACAGTTTATACCGTTTATAGCTACAATGCTTGCGGTTGTATTTACTGATTTACTTACCGGTGTAGGTGTAGGACTGGTTATAAGCATCGGTTTTATATTAATAGGAAATAAGAAAAAAGCGTTCGATTTGGGCGAAACAAAAGCACCCGATGCCGAACATCTTTATATCACATTGGCCGAAGAGGTTTCATTCCTTAATAAGGCAGCCGTAAAATCAAAATTAAATCGGATTCAGCCTGATACAGAACTGGTAATCGATGCTTCAAAATCGACTTACATTGCTTCAGATGTTCTGGAACTGATTGAGGATTTTGCGAATAATCGGGCACGAGAGCTCAATATTAAGATTCAATTGATCGGATTTAAAACATCCTACGAAGAATCGATTGAAAACGAATTTGCATCTTTAATTGTTAAACATGATGCAGCGATCTGATTGTTCTTTCCGAGGATAGAACATTTGACCTTATCATATTCAATGTGTCAGAAGTATTGAATACTTATTATTATCAGAAAAATGAATTATTAAACAAACAAGATTAGAAAATGAAAATACATACATCAGAGACATTGGCAACAATGACACCACAAAAAGCATTACAATTCCTGAAAGAAGGGAACGAAAGATTCGTAAACAATCTGAAGTTGAATCGTAATTTGCTGGAACAAGTGCAATACTACAAACATGGGCAACATCCTTTTGCAATCGTTTTGAGTTGTATGGATAGCCGTACATCTGCAGAATTGATCTTTGATCAGGGATTGGGAGATATCTTCAGTCTGCGTATTGCAGGTAATATCCTTAATGATGATATTATCGGAAGTATGGAATATGCTTGCAGTGTGGTCGGGTCTAAACTGATAATGATTCTTGGACATAGTAAATGTGGTGCATCACAGGGAGCATGTGCAGGTAAGAAAGTTGGAAAACTTACTCAGTTATTGGCTAAACTGGATGTCTCTATTGAAGAAGTACGTTACGAAAAACCGGGATGTAGTCAGACTGATCCGGAGTTTGTCGAAGCTGTAACTCAACATAATATTCATCACTCAATGGACGAAATTCTGCTTAGAAGTGATGTGTTGAGAGATTTGTACGAAAAAGGAAAAATCGGATTTGTAGCAGCTTATCATCATCTGGATACAGGTGAAGTAGAGTTCTTATTCGAAAATATGCCAAAAGAAAACGTAGAAGAGGAATGCTGTTTAGCATATTAACTCTATTAAAATAGAGTATGTGAGTTATGTTTTATCGTAGAGAGAGGGAGCCCGGATGGGTCCCCTCTCTTTTTTTAAAAAAAATCGGATTCTTTTGTCAGGATTTATATTCTTGGCAGACTATATAAATAAATCACCGGAATCAGTTTCCGGTACGTGATCACTAACTAATGAAAATTATAAGACTTATGAACAGATCTGTTTTATTATCATTCGTAACAAAAAGAAGTTTATTTACATTGTTGATCCTATCTCTATTGACAGCGTTTAGTCTGCGGGCACAGGGAAGCGTTAAATCAATATATGATTACAAAGTAGAAACCATCGATGGAGATGTTTTTGATTTAGCGACATTAAAGGGAAAGAAGGTCATGGTTGTTAATGTAGCTTCGGCATGTGGACTAACACCTCAATATGAACAATTACAAGCCATTTATGAGCAGTATAAGGATAAAGGCTTTGAGATTATAGCTTTCCCGTCTAACGATTTTAAAGAACAGGAATCAGGCTCTAATGAAGAAATTAAATTATTCTGTACACTTAACTTTGGTGTATCATTTCCAATGATGTCTAAGATTAAAGTAAAAGGGCAAGGTAAAGCTCCGTTATACGAGTGGCTGACTTCAAAAAGTTTAAATGGTAAAGAGGATTCAGAGGTAGCGTGGAATTTTCAGAAATATCTGATTAATTCTGACGGATCAATCTATAAGGTAATTTCTCCTAAGACTCGTCCCGATGATCCGGTTATTATAGAATGGATTACAGGCAAATAACTTTTTATGCACTTATAAATAGAATAACCCAATGAAAACAATGAAAAGAATTTTAGGCGTGCTTGCTCTTATTCTTATAGCAGCACTCCACGCAGGAGACTTAAACGCTCAGACAGTAAAAGCACCGGAATTTTCGTATAATGAGTTAGGCACAAATAAAAAAGTCGGATTGGCAGACTTTAAAGGTAAATATGTCCTGATTGATTTTTGGGCATCCTGGTGTCCTCCTTGTCATGCAGCAGTACCTTTTTTGAAAGAAGCTTATTCAAAATATAAATCAAAAGGATTCGAAATCTTAGGAGTATCACTGGATAAAAACCAGGCAGCATGGGAGAAAGCGGTTAAAAGTAAAGAATTGAACTGGCCTCAAGTACGCACGAATGATGAAGGTGCGAGTGTGACAAAACTATATTCGTTTAACTCTATCCCATTCTTTGTATTGGTAGATCCCGAAGGGAATATTGTTGCCAAAGGTTTTCAGGCAAAAGAGCTGGATAAAATTCTGGCAGAGACGATCAGATAAATCGTTCATAGAGTAGGTTGTTTTTTTCTATAGACCAATGTAGTCGATGACGGAGTTGCAGGCATAAATCTGCGACTCCGTTTTTTATTATTATGTAATGATTAGTAATTCAGAAAACCGGTTCAATCAGTATATCTCCCTGAACAGCTGATTTTGTACGGATGACTTATATACTTAATGAATATAACATCTGTTTGTAGTTTGTTTTTAAATTAACTGAAATAATGCTCATTTATCTTTGCGGTGTATAAAAAACAAATAAAATTTCAAACGATGAGTTTTATAAAGCATTCATTTATTGCATTTTCAAGTTTACTGCTTATTACAGCTTGTAGTAACGAAACACTAACAGAATTACCTGAAGGTGAAAAACCATTAGCCGAAAAGGAAAACATTAAAATGGTTGTCTTTTCCGATACCCACCTGATGGCACCCTCATTGCTTGTATCCGAAGGACAGGCTTTTGAAGACTACATTAGCCATGACCGCAAAATGCTCAAAGAGTCAGGCGCTATTCTTGACGCCCTGATCAAAGAAGTTACTGCCGAAAATCCGGATATTATCTTGATTCCGGGAGATCTTACTAAAGATGGGGCAGAGGTATCACATCAGTTATTTGCCAATCAGTATCTACAAAAGTTGAAAGAAAAAGGTGCACAAATTTTTGTTGTACCCGGCAACCATGATATAAATAATCCGCATGCAGTATCATTTAATGGCGATAGCAAACAACGCGTCAAAAGTGTAACTAAAGAAGAGTTTCAGTCCATCTATGCGAATTATGGATATGGTAAAACCATTGCTAAAGATGAAGCTTCTCTTACTTATGTTGCAGAGCCCTTTAAGAATCTGCGTATTTTAGGTATTGATGCCTGTTTATACACGCAGAATAGTTTTGAGAATGATATTTGCGTGACAGCAGGTGCTATCAAGCCGGAGACGATGGAGTTTATTCGCAAGCAAGCTAAAGATGCAAAAGAAAAAGGTGTGAGAATGATTGCCATGATGCATCATGGGCTTGTAGAACACTGGAATATGCAGGAGAAACTGATGGGAGAGTATCTTATTGAGGATTGGTCTGCTTATGCCAATGAATTTGCCGGATTAGGTATTCAGCTTGTTTTTACAGGGCATTTCCATGCACAAGATATCGTGAAACACGAAAGTGAATCCGGTTTTGTATATGATATTGAAACGGGTTCGACAGTAACCTATCCATGTCCTTATCGTATAGTCAATCTGAATGCTAAACAAGCAAAGATTGAGTCTAAAAATATACAAAGTATCAATTACGATTTAGGCGGACAAAATTTCCCTCAGTATGCTCAGTCCTATGTTGAAGAGGGGATTGGTGGTATTATTACCAGTATATTGCCTTTGCCGGATAATATTGCTGCGCTGATCAAACCTCTTGCTTCAAACGCGATTATTGCTCACTATAAAGGAGATGAACAAATTAGTGACGAAGAGCTTTCGAAAATCAAATCATTTGCCTTTGCTGCTAACCTGATAGCTCCGGGCATGGGCGATTTCCTTAAAGAGGCAGCTTTAGGTTTATGGACAGACCTGAATCCTGCAGATAATGCGATAACAATCGATTTATCAACAGGAGAAAATAATTAACCTAATCCTATATAACCTGTCTTCTGATTTATATCAGTACGACTCAGGTGTAACTCTCATTAAAAAGGATCAACTGAATTAGTTGATCCTTTGTGTATTATCTGATTTATCGTTTGAAAGATAATATATTCCGATTTATTCAATAAGAAAGACCGATCATTTAGTCTCCTGATTTCTTATCTGATCAAGGATACGTTGTTTAACCTGACTGATCTCTTCTTTCGTAAACGCTTCAGGCGAATGAGCTTTTTTGCCGGCAGCTATTTTTCGTATAGCTTTATCTATGATCACAGCATCTTTTTCGTACTCTTTACAATAGCCGCATAAAGACAAATGCATTCGGATCTGAATTCTTTCGATCAGAGTTAATTTAGTATGCATCCGTTTTTCCATCAGATAAGTTGCTTTATGACAAGATAATACGAAGAAATGGATAATATCTTTATACATATTGTTTATTTATAGAGTTTTAAACCAGTTTATATCCAGACATTTTCGTAACTGAATACGGCTGCGTTGTAAGATTTTCCAATAATTGCTTTGAGTGATATTCAGATAAACACAAATATCAGAAGCTTTTTTCTCCGAGAAATAAGCTTCGCTTACAATGATTTTCCATTGAGTCGGAAGCTTATTGATACATCCTCCAAAAATATGATTGAATTCCGGATCATTAATTAACTCGTTCTCGTCTCCCCAATCTACCGGTATTTGTTCTTCTTTCCATTCGCCGTGCGTATCAAAAATTGATTGAAAAGAAGTTTGTGTCGATTTATACTTACGTTTATAAAGGTCAGCAATTTTGTTATGCAATACAGCCGTTAACCAGGTACGCACAGAGCTTCGACCTTCGAATGATTCAGCAGACTGGTATACAGATAAAAATACCTCCTGAACGACATCTTCGGCATCTTCCTTCACAGACAAAAGCATATAAGCGCGATTTAATAAAAAGGAAGAATGCTCATTTATCCAGCTTTCCAGTTGTTTGTTTGTAATCGTTGATTTAGGTTCGTGCATAAAGACAATGAATTAAATAATTAGCATTTCTATTCTTCATTAGACTATTACTCAATAGTATTGAGGTTTTAATAATACAAAATATTTCCCGACTATAGATTCAAATCTCCCAAAAATCTGTCAGGATTAGCCCGCTCTTAACGACTATATACATAAAGCCTTCGTTTCAGGTTCATCCTGACGAAAAAATTACCATTAAATGACAAGTGAAAATGAAAAATCTGAAAATTTTAATTCTTGTGCTTATGACAACTTTCTCTTCTTTGTCGCTTTCAGCTCAAACTGCAGAGCAAGGTCTCCGTGTCGGTGATAAAGCTCCCGACTTTACGTTGAATGACTCTCATGGCAACCCTGTAAATTTGTACTCTCTCCTTGAAAAAGGTCCGGTCGTTCTTACCTGGTATCGCGGAGGATGGTGTCCTTATTGCAATCTGGCATTAAAAGCGTTTGCCGATAAAGCAGATGAAATCAGTGATTTGGGTGCTACATTCTTAGCCCTGTCACCAGAACTTCCTGATAAGACACTTACTACAGCTGAGAAAAATGAAATAGCATTTACGATTCTTTCTGATACGAATAATCATATATCCCGTCAGTATGATCTGGTGTTCAAATTGAATCCACAAACGTTCGAAGCATATGAAAAAGGGTTCGGATTGAGTAATTATAATGGGAATATGGACGGAGAATTACCCGTTCCTGCTACCTACATAATAGATCAAAAGGGTATAATACGTTATGCCTATGTGAATCCTGATTATAAACATCGGGCTAATCCCGATGAAGTTATGCTGCAGTTAATTCAGCTGGTTCACTCTGGCAACAATTCAAAACTTGTATTAGTATGGAGTAGTGATGATCCTTTTGTTGCCGAACGTGTAGCGCTTATGTTTCCTCATGCAGCACAAAAGAATCAATGGTTTTCTGACGTCACGTTAGTGATTTGGGGACCATCTGCGAAGCTTATAGCGCAGAATAAAGTACTTCAGGAGAAACTTCGCTCGATGGAAGCTGATGGCGTAAAAATACAAGCTTGTGTCGCCTGTGCGGATGCCTACGGTGTGACAGATCAGCTGAAACAGTTAGGCTACGAAGTGCTTCCGATGGGTATCCCATTGGCGAATTACCTCAAAAGGGGATACCGTGTGCTTACGTTTTGATGAATAGAAGTGGGTTTTGTGAAATATTTAATTATTTTTGCATTAAACCTATAAATATCAAGACATGAAACACAAGCACCTTATTTCTTTTTTATCCCTTTTTCTTCTGCTTACGGCATGCGACAAAGAAGAATCAATGGAATGGGATATGACCCCCGTCGAACTTCAGATCAGTGTCGTCGATCAGGATTATAATGATTTGCTCAATCCGCGTAATGAGTATGCTCTGGATCTGACAAAAATCAAAGGTCTTCATCTCGAAAAAGAATATTCCTGCAAGCCTATGGATGATAATACGCGCTATTATCTCCCTACGTTCTATGGTCTTAAACAAGCCAGAATGGAACATGAAAACATTTATATTCTTCGGATCGGAGAGTTTGATGGAGCGTTAAATTTTAAAGATGAATCCTTTCGGATTTTGTGGGAAGATGGAACGAGTGATACCTTTACTTTCAATCGTGAAGTCAAAAAGAAGAAAAATGACTGGCGTATTAAGGAAGAGCTTTATCACAATGGGGTGAAAGTGTCGGATAATCTGAGAAAAGTTATTCGTATCAGTAAATGGATAGATAAATCCGAATCGGAAGAATAGCAATGGTTTTAAATATCAATCGATTGATGCAGAATGTATCAGTCCGATTAAAAAAAAACAGACAGAGAAAGATCAATAAGAATCTTTCTCTGTCTGGTTTTTTAGTTTATCCCGATTTAGTTTATCCGTTTTTTTAACCAGGAAGAACTCGGTCAGGCTTTGTTCGTATTCACCTTATCTGTCTTTGCGAAATAAGACCTTGATGGAAGCGATAAAGAATGGGATTGCCCCAAATATAATAAATACCAGATCGCCGGGCATTCTTAACCATCCAAGTGTGGTCATGAGTTTGTTACCTGTAAAGTCAGCGCTGCGTGCATGCCAATAGCCGTTCTGAATAGAATCCTGGATTTGTAAAAATCCGCTTGGAAGCAAGCTCATGACGATCATCATACACAGACCAATATTTAAACCCCAGAAAGCGACACGTATGTATTTCTCTATTTTCTTCCAGCCTTCATCTGAACTTACTTCACGAAGAATGAATACGCACAAGGATAGCGAAAGCATTCCGAATACGCCGAACATGGCCGCGTGGCCGTGATTAGGAGTAAGGTAAGTACCCACCTCAAAATAACTCACAATTGGCATATTTATCAAGAAGCCGAAAACACCTGCACCCAGGAAGTTCCAGAATCCAACAGCCATCAAATAACGTAAAGTCCATTTATGACGGAATCCACTGTCTGTATTTGATCTTGACTCCTGTAATTTCATGAAGGAATATCCTTCTAGAGTTAACAGTACAAGAGGTACTACTTCCAGAGCAGAAAAACATCCGGATAAAGCCATATTAAATGAAGTTTGTCCCGAGAAATACCAGTGATGTCCCGTTCCTATGATACCACCCATGAATATAAGAATGATATCCAGGAATATGACCAGCAGACCGGTTCTGCGGCTGACAATACCTAATTCAATAAACATAGTAGCCACCATGACTGTAGCAAAAAGTTCGAAGAACCCTTCTACCCATAGATGTATGATCCAGAATCGCCACGTATCAACGATCGTGAAGTTGGTCATATTATCGTAAAATATGGCGGGAACATAAAATAAAGGAATTCCTAGTGCCGCAATCCAGAAAAAGATCACAAGAGTCTTGGTTTTCGGGCGTTTATATCCGGGTGCTGAAGCTCGGATAACCATAAAGAACCACGTAAACAAACCGACTATTAGTAAGTATTGCCAGAAGCGTCCTAACTCAAGATATTCCCAACCTTGTGAACCTAACCAGAATGTCATATCGTCAAAACATCCCATTAATCCTGCCCAGATACACAGCAAACTGCCGAAAATAACCAGAGCAAATGCCCCGAATAACAAATTTGTCAGTGTTCTCTGGCCTTTTAGCTCAATTCCGCCAAGAATACGTGAAATATACAAACCTCCTGCCGCAAATCCTGTAGCAATCCAGAAAATAGCTAATTGCAAATGCCAGGTACGTAATAAACTACTCGGGAATACATTGCTTAAATCAAAGCCATAAAAGTTACCCGGATCGGCTCTGAAATGTGCAACACCACCTCCGACTAATGTCTGGCCTAAGAATAATAATGCTACGACTGCGACATATTTAACCAATGATTTCTGGCTTAATGAAGGGCTGCCCGTATGACTGTAATCGGGAATAACCTGATTGCCCGATCGCCATCCCCAACCTGTATTCCGACCATAAATGAATAATACGCCACCAATACCGCAGAGTAAAAAGATCAGACTGGCAATACTCCATACATATGCATCGGTACTGGGTGTGTTACCAGCCAGTTCATCATAAGGGAAGTTGTTCGTATAGGAGTAATCTGCCCCCGGACGATTAGCTACAGATGCCCATGATGCCCATGCAAAAAAAGCAGTAATCTGTTTTAGTTCCTGTTCGTCTGTGATAAGATTTGCTTTTAGCCCGCTGTTATTATCGGGGCTGCTGAAATATTCTCGCCAAAGAAATGGCTCTTCATAATAACTTAATTCTTCTGACGGAATCATGGTTAACGTATGGTCCGATTCGTTATATCTGTTTTGCTTTAAGAGCTCTGCAACCTGTGAATCGACAATCTTCCGACCTGCTTGATCTATATTATTATAGTTACTTTGCAATAAATCCAGACTGACCATCTCAGCCGTGCGTAAAGCAGTCCGGTTCAGATATAATGCTGGAAAGTCCGGACCAAGATAAGCTCCATGCCCCCATATGCTTCCGTTGTCCATGAGTCCATAATGTAAAAACAGAGCTTGTCCATTCCGGATATCATCACCTGTAAATAGCAGATTACCCTGAATATTGACAATCTGATCAGGAATAGGAGGTTTATTATCATAAGCTTTAAAGGTAATGGTCAGGAGTAATCCAAAACCATAAATAGCTACAATAACGATACCAATAATCCATAGTTTGGAGAACCGGAGCGTATCATCTTCTTTGGGATTATTTAACTTCATTTCTTCCATAGAATTTTATTTAATTTAAGTGTTAGAAGCATTTAGTTTTAAACATTCAAATATCTGTTAAGGTTCGACTGTAGTTATTTCTTAATATTTTTCAGGTAGTTATATTAATGAATCGCATCGTTCGTCTGAATGGATGCGATTCGTTGTTTTAGAGAGTATTATAGCAGAGTTGATAAATTTTTAGTTTATGTTTGTCTTCTGATATGAAAAACTAACCTGATATATTATGAAATACCTTTCGGCTTTGTTTCTGCTGTTTTCTTTATCACTTTCGCCGTTTCTTACTGCACAGCGATTGGTTTGTGACACCTTACATATTTCTTTGATGGATGTAGCAGCAGGTGATACTTCTTTTGCTGATCTGAAATATCAGTTGCATGTACGAATGAATCTGTCAGTTGAAAATAATGATAGTGATACTTTGGTATTAAAAAACAATGTAAAGATATCTCAGGGCTTGGAACCGAAGAATCTTCAGGCTTTCTGTGTTGATTCCGATGGCACAGAAAGACATCTGCAAACACAGGTGAAAAGTTTACCTGCCGCGTTGCCTATGATGGAGGATCAGGAGCTGATTATTATTCTGCCCGATCAGAAGTGTACGGATCTCGTTGTCGGATATGATGTTATCGGTACGGGATTCTTCTTCTCCCGATTTGCAGATAACTATCCCAACGTTCTGACATATTACCCGCGTGAAGAATATATCTATCCAATGAACATACAGATTAAAGAAACCCGGATTCATGTTCCAGGCAGTTTCATATTTTTTGCGGATCGGGAGATGTGTTTTGACTCTCGTATCGGGCAGGTTAATCTGACCTGTTTTAATTCTGCAGCTTTCACTAAAGAGGATAAACAATCTGGTAAAGCTATGATTTCGGTTTATATACCTGATACCTTGTCTTCTGAAATGAAATATCAGGAGAAACTCAATATCTTCTACAGCTATCTCTCAAATCTCTCAGATTTTTATCCGTCTCCACGCAACCTGAATATGCTGATGATTAACTGGAGAGATGACGATGCACGTCAGGCTTTTGGTGTAAGCTTCAGATCACACAGTGTGGTCGATATTAATTTAACGGCAGAGGGAATGTTGCATGAGATGATTCATCAGTCTTTTCCTGTTTATGTCAAATCACCTTCTAAGGGAGAGTTTCTGATAAAAGAGAGTCTGATTGAATGGCTGACTATGTATATTACAAATCAGACGGAATCAATAAAAACAGATATCAAACCGGCAGGAGGTCAAAACCTGTTTGATGCAGTCGTGAATAATAATGAAACCAGATCACTGATCTATCAGTATGGTCCGGCGCTTTTGCAGCAGATGGCGGCAAATGGGAATGAAAAGCAAATGGCCGGAGCAATCATTTCTTTCCTGAGCGATAAAGATGCTCAGTTGACTGATTACACGGAGTTTATAAATCATCTGTCTCGATATTTCCCTCAAACGGCCATTAAAGAGCTGGATACAAAGGTCAGAGGAATCTGAACGATTGAATATAAACGAAAAGGAGTTGCAATACGATTTAGCAACTCCTTTTTGTTTGTTAGTACTTCCCGATAGGATCTATACCGATATTTTCGATCATCAGAACGACTGCTTTTTCTTTGGCTACAGGTCTGTGCATAGTCCCTTTAGGTACACAAACGCCTTCATATTGTTTCAGCTCGAAGTTCCCTTTTTCAGTTTCTAATACAATGCTTCCTTCGATTACGAAAAAAAGCTCGTCGTCCTCATCATGTTTGTGCATATGATATTCTCCCTCGAAAATACCTAAACGAAACACAGAGCTGTTTACATTGCATAAAGATTGATTAAACCATTTGTCCTTACATCCTTTTACAATTTCAGGAACTTCTATTTTTTCAAGATAATCATACTTTACATCCATTTGCTGATTATAATCGAATTCATTTTCCATATAACGTGATTTTTATTGATTTATCTGATTGGAAACAACCTGGGTGTTTGACTGCAAATATATATGAATGAAGGCTATTATGTGATTTTAATCAGATATTTCTGATGGAAAAATATCTGTAGATTTATAAATACAACGCTGAAAATACCTAAAAATGATTAACTCTTTTTTGGTATCTGACGGAATAATTATCCCTAAAAATTGGGATTGTTAACTATTATCGGGTCAAATACCTTTGCAGTCGAAATAATAACCTAAAATATTATGACGATTGCTAAGAAAATGAGTTGCCTCTTTCTGCTGCTTACGGTTATGGGTGCGAAAGGGCAAAATGCAAAAATTGAAATTACGGGTATAGTCAAAGATAGTCTGACAAAAGAACCCTTAACAGGGGTTTATATTACTACAGGCAAACAAGGAGCACAGACCGATTATAACGGTAAATATACAATACGAGATCTTACAGAAGGTGAAGTTACACTCAGTACCATGTATTTTTCATCTTATCCGGTTAAACAAAAAACGATTTATCTGACGCAGGATACAATTATCGACTTCTCTCTTACCGAGCAGATACTTAATCTCGGAGAGGTAGTTGTTACAGGAACCCGGACAGAAAAAAGACTTTCGGATGTACCGGTTCTGACAACACTGGTTCGTGAACGCGAGATTCAGAAAGCAGGAGCCGTATCTGCTCTTGAAGCGCTGGAAGATAATATACCGGGTATTGTGACTACGCCTAATGCGATGGGCAATAACCTGCGGATAAAAGGTCTCAACAGTCGTTATATCCTGTTTCTGGTTGACGGCGAACGAATGGTTTCCGAAGGAGCCGGCGGGAATGTGAATCTGAATCAGATTGATGTCAATAATATTAAGCGTATTGAAGTTATCAACGGAGCTGCTTCTGCTCTGTATGGTTCCAATGCGGTCGGTGCGGTCATAAATATCATTACGAAAGATCCGGTTCATAAATTTGAGGGAGGCGCAGATGTGCAAATGGAAAGTCATCATACGCTCCGTACCAAACTTGAAGCTGGCGTAAACAGTGGGAAGTTCAAGACACGTGTACATGGTTTTCGTAATAGCTCCGATGGCTTTGGCGGAGACGGTTCCGGACCTTATGCTGCAAAGTACACGGATTGGGGAGGAAATCTGAAAGTCGGTTATCGTCCGACAGAACAAATAGATATGAACCTCACAGGACGCTATTTCAGACACGAAACATTTAATCCCCGGGGCAGTCTGAATACCACACATCCGCTTACACACACTTTCAGTACGGGTGTTAACGGTGGCTATCGTTCGGATGATAAACGCTATTCGGTGCGTGCGAGTGTGAATTTCGATAAGTATTTCGATACAGATTACCTGGAACAATCAGGATCATCTAAAACACAGAACACAGCCTCCTATCTTTCATCCCGAATATTGAATACATTCAATCCGACAGATAAATGGGAGATTGTAGCGGGTCTCGAACAGAATCACGAAGAGAATTATGCGACCAAAACACTTGGTTCGGTGCCTACTACCAAAAAGCTGGATGATTTCAACGTTTTCGGTCAGGCGCAATGGACACCTGTCAGAAATCTCGATGTTATAGCCGGTGCCAGATATACCTACAATACACAGTTCAATTCAGCTCTTACACCTAAACTCTCTTTGATGTACAAACTCTTAGACTTTACGTTCCGCGGAGGTGTGGGGACGGCATTCCGTGCACCGAGTATCAAGGAACTGTATTATGATTTTGATCATCAGGGTATGTTCTGGGTATATGGAAATCCGAACCTGAAAGCAGAGAAGGGTTTGTATAATTCCTTATCGGCTGAATATACACACGGAGGGTTGAATATCTCTCTGTCCGGATATTGGAATGATATTAACAATAAAATTACACAATATGACGTGGTGACTGAGCAGGGTAAAAACGAGAAGTATTACAAGAACGTGAGCAGCGCTACATTAAAAGGGATTGACCTCAATCTATCCTATATCCTGTTTAAAGAAATCCTTCTGAAAGGGAGTTACAGTTATTGCGATGCACAGGATAATTCGACAGGTCTTCAGTTATCGGGTAACGTCAGACACAGCGGGACTGTATCGGTTACGTGGAACGGAAAAATAGCCCGCTCACCCTTTTCCCTTCAGTTTGCAGGGCGCATGAATTCACCTAAATTGTATGAACAGATGGTGACGGACAGTCAGGGAGAACAAATTCCCGAGCTATCCGGATCCAAGCCATACAATATCTGGAAAATCGTTTTGGTGAAACCTTTCCGCTTCCGCAAACATAGTCTGGATCTTACATTTAAGTGTGACAACCTCTTCAATTTCAAGGAGGCTACATTCGTAAATCCCGGACGACAGTATATGATAGGATTGCATTATGCTTTTAAATAAAGAACGAACTATTAATATTTTAAACAAGTACAACGATGAAAACAACAAATCTTTTCTCAGCTCTTATGATGCTTATTCTCTTAGGTTTTACATCCTGCTCTAAGGATGATCCGGCTCCTGCATTATCTGCCGATACCAAAGAGGCTTATATTGACGCTACATCCAAAACAACCTGGCATTATTTCAGTCTTGCCGAAAACAAGATTGTGGGAACAGGTGAAGAGGATAAAACGGATAATGCTAAATGGGCAGAGCGTAAGGACTGGGATATAGCCGTTAATCGCTATATGGTACGTACAAACAGTGGAGCTGCCACTACGGTTTCTTCTCAGGGGGGAGTCTATACATTTGATGCTTCTACAGATTTTAATGCAATCAAGAGTATTCCCGCTAACGTATCGTTTGCTGCGGACGAGGCAGTCACATCGCAAGGGATGAACGGAGAGACTACAGTTGTTAAGTCATCTGCAACAGTGATTCTGTTCAAGAAAAACCCTGACGGAAGCATGATTATGCCTCCTGTATATCTTCAGGCGCCTGTGTATCTTTTCCGTACTGCTGACGGCAAAGGCCATTATAAAGTGAAGTTTACGCAGTATCAGAATGAAAGTAAAGTTACGGGACATGTGAAGTTTCATTTCTCTAAGCTTTAATAATCCGTTAATGGATCGAATATAGTTGATTGCCGGTGAGGAGTCTGAGACTGAGACTCCTCATTGGTTATATGGTGTATAACAAGAATGAGATGGATAAAATAAAAAAGAAATATATAACATGGGGTGTTGTGGGCATGAGTCTGCTGCTTTGCTTGCTGGGACTTTACGAACACTATGTTTCGCCGACCCGTATTGCAACGCTTAACTTCCCCGATTTTACGGTCGAAAAATTAATCCGCTCCAATGATAATCCGTTTGTCTCTGTTGAGAGCATTCCGTTGGATCAGGCAAATCATATAAAGGATTACGATATGGTGTTGGTGCGTGTTCACGGGAGCTCGATGGACAGTGAACATCTGAAAGCCATTGAGGCTGCCATTAAGGCGGGTATTCCCGTCTTTTCTACTGAGGCGGATAATGACCGGATCAATACGTTGAACGGTCGTGAGCGCGAATACGTTGCTGCATTGATTGAAAACGGATCAGTCCGGAATTACAGAAGTTTATTTAATTACATACGTCGGAAGATCGATGGTAAAATCATTGGTAATGGAACATATACCGAACCGCTGATCGTACCTGACGATTATTATTTCCATTTGGGAGATGATAATTTCTATGCAGATCTGAAAGATTATCAGGCATTTTATGAGCAATCGGGACGATACAAAGAAGGGGCTCCGCGTATTGTCTTGCTGTCCGGTAATATCAATCTTCAGAATTCAAATGAAGAACATATGGCTGCGATTATTCAGTCGCTTGAAAGTAAAGGTTTGAATGTCTATCCGATTAACTCTTTTGGTGCGAAGAAGCTGGGTATGATTGCAGCTGTCGAACCTGATCTGATTATTAATCGACCTCACGGACGTCTGGTGATGGGCGGAGGAGAGAGTGGAGTGGAACTGCTTTCGGGATTGAATGTACCGGTGCTTGCACCCGTTACGGTCAGTGATCTGTATGACAACTGGATGAATGATAAACAAGGTATGGCTTCCGGAGGTATGACCTCCATGAGTGTGGTGATGCCGGAACTTGATGGAGCTATTGCGCCGTTTGCGGTTGCTGCTCAGTTCGAAAAGAACGGGATGCATATTTTCGATGCCATACCCGGACATACCGAGAAGTTTTGCCGGATGGTATATAACTTTACGAAACTTCAGACGAAAGCCAATGCCGACAAAAAGGTGGCTATCTATTATTATAAAGGCATAGGGAAAGGCACGTTGAATGCTGCTGATCTCGAAGGAGTCCAGTCGCTTTACAACACGCTTCTGTTACTTAAAAAGAGAGGCTATAATGTAGAAGGGCTTCCTGCATCACCCCGGGAACTTGAAAAGATGATTCAGAAACAAGGATCCGTTCTGGGAGCCTACGCATTGGGCGCTTATGATGAATTTATACGTGAGGGGAATCCCGAACTGGTGAGTGTCGGCACTTTCACGAAATGGGCTGCCGGTCAGTTGACACCGGAGCAGATTGAGGGGATGCGCGTGAAAAACGGGGACGCTCCCGGTAAATATATGTCGTATGAACAAGATGGAGAGCAATACATAGCGGTAGCCCGTTTGCAGTTCGGCAATGTGGCTATTCTGCCTCAACCCATGCCTTCTGAGGGGGAGGATATCGATCAGCTGACTCACGGAGTCGAAGGTGCTCCTGCTTATCCTTACGTGGCTTCTTATTTATGGACACGCAATGGGTTCGGAGCAGATGCTTTGATTCATTTTGGTACACACGGTAGTCTGGAGTTTATTCCGGGCAAACAGATCGCACTTTCAGATAATGACTGGAGTGATGCTTTGGTCGGGGATCTTCCGCATTTCTATATCTATACGATTAATAATATAGGCGAAGGGATTATAGCTAAGCGCAGAAGTTATGCAACGCTTGTATCGCATCTGACCGCACCTTTTATGGAGGGTGGTCTGTATGACGACTTTAAGAAAATGGCGGATCATCTTCATAAGGCCGAGTCGTTGGAGAATGGCCCGATTCGCGATGAACATCTCATTGCCCTGACTCAGCTGGCTAAGAAACAAAATGTGTTCTCAGCTCTGGGGCTGGATTCAACAGTGATTCCGGATGATGAGGTGATTGCTAAAATACATAATTATGTCGAAGAAATAGGGAGTGCAAAAGTGACTGACGGACTTTATACATTAGGAGAATCCTATACCGGAGAAGAGATTGCAAACACGACCCGTTTGATCTCTCTGGAGCCTTTACGCTATTCTCTCGCGCAGATTGATGTTTGTCATGGCACAATTCAGTCTGCCCAACTGGAGGATCTGGCTTTTATGTCTCATCGCTATACACCGGTAGCCGACAGGCTGATTCGTCGAGCTTTGGCTGGAGACGATCCGGACATATTGTTTGCTTCGGTCGTATCTCCTGCGGATCAAGCCTTGCTGGATGAGTCGGAAAAGACAGAGAAGCAAAAGAAAATGCGTCAGCAGGCGATGATGCGTAAGGCGATGAGTAAAGAAAAGAAGGTAGTTGCACGTTTTCTGGACGATCAGGGATCAATTATTCCGGCTGACAGTTCAGAGATCGGAAAGACCGAACAGGGTATGCCTTCTATGATGGAAAAAATGGCTCAGGCCAAACCTGAATCCGATAAACCTGAATCGAAAAATGAAGAACTGATAACTGCATTGCAGACACTGAAGGAATCAATCGGACAGATCACCCGCACGCAAGAGAATCTCCGGTTAAGTACATCTGCCGAACAAGATGCTTTGATCAATGCACTTGCGGGAGGTTACACACAGCCGGGTTCAGCGGGCGATCCGATTGTGAATCCGAAGGCCGTACCAACAGGTAAAAACTTTTATGGAATTAATCCTGAAATAACACCTACGGCAGAGGCGTGGAAAGTCGGTAGTCGTCTGGCTGACAATCTGCTCGAACAGGAATTGGCTGTGAATGGCACGTATCCTCAGAAAGTAAGCTTCACGCTCTGGTCTTCCGATTTTATATCGAGTGAGGGGGCAACGGTTGCACAGATACTGAGCCTTTTGGGAGTTGAACCTTTGCGTGACGGGTTCGGATATATCCGCTCGTTGCAATTGATTCCTGCTGAGAAGTTAGGCCGCCCACGTATTGATGTTGTGGTTCAGACTTCCGGCCAGCTGCGCGATATAGCAGCTTCCCGTCTGGCTTTGATTCAGCGGGCTGTATCGATGGCAGCCAATGATCCGGGTAAGGATAATTATGTGCGGAAAGGTGTTGAAGATGCCGAGAAACTGCTTCTCGAAAAAGGCTTTTCTCCGATAGAAGC
>DKPO01000016.1:109918-130159 GCA_002471225.1 Porphyromonadaceae bacterium UBA7332 | reverse complement strand
GGTATTATGGGAATGGTTGAAAAAGGCGATAGCTGGGATTCAGCCGATCAGATTGCTACCCGTTATATCCGGAATATGGGTGCGCTTTATTCGGCAAACGGAAGCGATGAATGGGGACGTATGAGAGACGGTGTCTTTGAAGCTGCATTGCTCAATACATCCGTCGTTGTCCAACCGCGTTCGGGCAATACCTGGGGACCTCTCAGTCTGGATCATGTCTATGAATTTATGGGAGGGCTTTCAGCTGCGGTACAACATGTGACGGGTAACGATCCGACGGCCTATTTCAATGACTTCCGCAATACAAGCCGGGCAAAGGTACAGGGGCTGAAAGAGGCGATCGGAGTTGAAACGTCTTCGACACTTTTTAATCCGAAATACATTACTCAGAAGCTTAAAGGTGAAGCCAGTTCCTTGTCTTCTTTTGCCGAAACGGTTCGCAATACTTACGGATGGAATGCAATGAAACCCTCTGCCATTGATCAGCATATCTGGAATCAGTATCACGAGGTGTATGTGAAAGACAGTTACGGATTGGGTATTAAAGAAGTCTTTTCTGAAAAGAATCCGTATGCCATGCAAGAGATTACAGCGGTTATGCTTGAGTCGGCACGCAAGGGTATGTGGAAAGCAACCAAACAGCAAATCAGTGAGGTTGCCGAACTTCATACGCATTTGGTGGAATCCTTTCAGGCAGGTTGCAGCGGTTTTATTTGTGACAATAAAAAGCTACAGGATTTTATCGTAGAAAACATCGGTAAGAGTAGTGCGGACAAATATAAATCGGCGATCAGCGCAGCGCGTGAGGTGCAAATGACAGCAGAGCAGACGGATAACGGTGTCGTACTGAAAAAAGAAAATCAGGTTCAGGCGTCCGATGCGAAAGTAAAAGCAGAGACCGATCCGGTCAGCTCACTCTTTATCATTCTGCCGGGATTGTTTATAATATTCCTCTGCTGGATTGTCTACAGACGGTTAAAAGGTTGATTTATGGAAGTTTTTGTACAATTGATATGTATTGTTGTCCTGGTTAGATACAGCCTGAAAGCAGCATCATCGGGAAGTTTTACCGGACTTTCCCTGTATGCTGCGTTCGCGGCTGCTCTGGCAATGATGATTTATCCGTGGGTAATCAGGCAACCCCTTACCATTGTGAGCAATTTACTGGCAGACCGCGAAATGGTTCAGAATATCGCACTTCTGACAACAGCCGAAGCCATTGCAGGTATATTCATCCCGGTGTATTTACTCGATCACTATTTCAGACCGAAAGAGAAACGTTCGTTCACGTCCCGTATGCTCAAAATGATACCCGGAGTGCTCGTATTCTTTGCAATAGCTTATTTCGAATTGCTGTTCTTCAAATACCGGGCAGGAGGCGATTTCCTTGTTACGGCTCTTCTGTATGGGGCTATTCTGTTTTTGTTTACAGGCGTTTCGGGTTGCATTTTCCGTTATGTCTTGCAAAGCGAAAGTCTGAAGCTTGAAATCAAGGTGTTTATGAGTCTGACTATTTTGGTTGGCGGTTTGCTGATCAGTTCTGCCGTGGCAGACTATAATGTATCTCATGCACGGACAGAGATCGAATGGATTCCCCTGATCGTATTGCTTGCCGGTACGGTAGCCCTGATACTGCTGGGTGTATGGATGTATCAAACCGATTTTGGAAAGAAATTAAAAAGACAATTGAAATGGATCAAATAACAAATATATTATACTGGTTATCGACCGGACTTATGATTCCGGTAACACTGTTCCTTATATTTTTCTTCGTCCGCTCCATCGTGATGATCGGTGGGTTTTACGGACTTTATTTATCCCGCACAAAGATTAATGCGAAGCTGAATCACGAGATCGATACGCAAACGGTAGAGCATCTTATGGCAAGTCTTCCGGATTATTCTCCGGTTAAGAAGAGTCATTTGATAATTGCTCTGGAAAGGGTGAAGGCCAATGAAAAGAAAAGTCTGATGCTCGATAAGATTATGGGCGATTATGAAATACTGTCTGAAAAAGAGCTGGCTAAATCCAGACTGCTGGTCAAAATCGGTCCTATGCTGGGACTAATGGGAACGCTGATACCTATGGGACCTGCTTTGGTCGGGCTTGCCACGGGCGATGTGGCATCCATGGCAAGCAATATGCAGGTTGCTTTTGCGACAACCGTTATCGGTATTATAATCGGCGCTATCGGATTCATTACGCTTCAGGTCCGCCAACGTTGGGTTGCCGACGATCTGAATATTCTGGAATATATCGTAAGCTCATTCAAAGAAAAACAAGCGTATGGCGAATAAAAGAAAACGACTGTTCAGTCAGGATGAAGATCATGATCCTTTAGCAGTGCTGACCAATCTTTTTGATGTAGCCATGGTTTTTGCCGTTGCACTGATGGTTGCTTTGGTCACACGTTTTGACATGACCGAGATGTTCTCCCGCGAAGACTTTACTATGGTAAAGAATCCGGGCACCGAACAAATGGAGATTATCACCAAAAAAGGAGATAAAATAGAGAAATATACTCCTTCCGAAACTCAGGAGACCAATTCAGGATCAAGAGGGAAAAGGGTAGGAGCAGCGTATCAACTGGAAAATGGAGAAATAATATATGTACCCGAATAAATTTAAATGGATAGGTGTATCCGCATTTTTTATAGTTCTGTTATGTATGCCTTTGGGACATGCAGCCATGATTCTTATGGAACATTGGTTTCATGGCAGTACACTGAATCTGATGGCCTTCCTTCTGGGGCTTACCGGATTGTTTATAACGATTGGCGGAAGCCGGATGAAGAGTGATAGTCTCGCGACTTTCTCCGGATTCTTCGGAGGTTTATTTGTCTGGACAGGTTGGGTGGAGTTTCTGTATATTTACTATGCAAAAAAGCTCCATGTAAGCCCGCTTATCGAAAATGGCGAAGTTGTGACAAAACCCGAATATCTTCTGCTCATGTCCTCGGTCGGATTCTGGGCTATAATCATGATATTCTATATTTTCCGTACACGAAGTGCCTGTTCTTTTTATTGCTGGATTCAATCGCAACTCGGGATAGAAAAGAAACTCAGTACAACTCAACTGACAACCAACAAGTCCATGATTACTTTTATGGAAACCAATATGTTATTATGGACCTGCTATCTTTTACTGATGTTCGCCTATGATGAAAGTTTTCTGGGAGAGCGTCATCCTGTGACACTTTGCATAGCGGTCGGCTGTCTTATCTGGTCAGTATGGCTGTTTGTCCGACTACTTAGAATAAACGCAATGGGACGTGCCATCCGCTATGCTTTGCCAACCGTTATTATCTTCTGGACTTTTGTCGAAGTAATGGGGCGTATAGGGCTGCTTAAAGAAATTTGGGTCGAACCGATAGCTCATAAAACCGAGATCATCATTATGGTACTCATGCTCGTGATCCTGATTGCCGGCTTTATGATTCACAAAAGAAAGAAAGGGGCGCATTAATTCACGATCCAGAAAACAACGAAAGCGATACATTTTTTTGCAAAAGAAAATATTATTCCAAAGAAAAAGCTGCATTTGACCCCGGATGGCGACGTAAGAAGCCGGTCCGGGGTTACTTCGTTTTTAACAGTCTTATACCAAAAACTTGGATTCCCCGTCTGAAAACCGTACCTTTGCACAATAAATCCTTTCTGGTCATAGAGTCATTAGAGCTCTTTTGTGTTAATAATAGCAAGCTTAGGTCAGGTTTTAAAAGCAAGAGGGAAGCCTTCGCACAGTATCGCTTTTAAGAAAGATAATATTTTAGAATTCACCGAATTTAATTAGAATCAAGTCTTATTTCTTCTTTGTCCAATCATCAGGTTGGACTCCATAACTGTATTGTCAAACTAATAAATATATGCCTATGAATTTAAAAAAGATCACATCTACATTTTCAGCGTCAATCGTAATACCGAGTTTTATTGTTATAACTACATTATCACTTTTTTGCGGGCTTTTCCCGATTAAAGCTCAATTATTTCTGTCTTTAATTAAGAATCAGATTTTCAGTAACCTCAGTTGGCTTTATGTCATCGTTGTCTCCCTTTTTATCTTCTTCCTCTTATTCCTTGTTCTCAGTAAATATGGCAGCATTAAATTAGGTGCCAATCACTCCAGACCCGAGTACTCTTTCTTCTCCTGGATTTCCATGCTTTTTGCTGCAGGAATGGGAATCGGACTTATGTATTTCGGTGTAGCGGAAGGTATTTCGCATTATTCAACCTTCTCTTCCGATATAGCAGATGTTTCTATTCGTGCCAAAGAAGCACAGTTATACACTTTTTTCCATTGGGGCATACACGCCTGGGCTATCTATGCTGTCGTGGGGCTTACATTGGCTTACTTCACTTATCGCTACAAATTACCTCTTTCGCTCCGAAGTGCTCTTTATCCGATTCTGAAAGAACGGATTCATGGAAAAACAGGTGATTGCATTGATGTCTTTGCTCTTTGCAGTACCTTCTTCGGGATTACCACCACACTGGGATTCGGTGTCGTCCAACTCAATGCCGGGCTTGTGAGTCTGGGACTTCTTCCGCAAAGCAGTTTTGGCTATCAGGCTTTGATTGTTCTGATCGTGATGCTTATCGCGATTGCCTCTGCTCTTTCAGGCGTAGGTAAAGGCGTAAAATACCTGAGCCAGTTAAATATTATTCTTGCCATTCTTCTGCTTCTTTTTGTTCTTATCACCGGACCTACGGTTTATATCTTTAATGCATTTTCCGAAGGAATCGGATATTACATCAACCGGTTTACCTCTCTTACATTCAATACTTATGTTTATGAGACCGAAAGAGTAAAATGGTTTTCGAACTGGACCATTCTGTACTGGGCCTGGTGGATCTCCTGGTCGCCATACGTAGGTCTTTTTATTGCTAAAATCTCAAAAGGGCGTACTATCCGCGAATTTATTATCGCTGTACTGCTGATCCCTTCCTTGTTTAACTTTATCTGGATGACCGTTTTCGGATCTAGTGCGGTACATATCGATATAAGTTCGGGTAACGGTGTCTTAAGCCGTTTTGTCAATAATCCCGATGTCTTACTTTTCCGCTTTCTGGATCAATTGCCTTTCAGTACTCTGACCTCTCTGACGGCTCTTCTTGTCATTTGCGTATTCTTTGTTACCTCTGCCGATTCAGGTATTTTTATTCTGAACAGTATCGCAACGAAGAATGCTCCTAAATCGCCAGCCTGGCAGATTATTCTGTGGGGGGCAGCTCTCGGAATCGTAGCGTTATCTCTTTTGAGCTTAGGTGGTCTGGATTCTTTGCAGACAACGACACTGATCGTAGCCTTGCCTTTCTCTGTCATAATGGTTCTGTTTTGCTACAACCTGATGAAGGCTCTTTCAATCGACAACCGTTATGATACGATCGGATTTTCACACTCTACACATAACTGGAGCGGCAAGTTCTGGAAAGAGCGTCTCCGTCGGATTCTGACCTATTCCCAGAAGAAAGATGTCAAGTCTTTTATTCATGAAACGGTTCAACCCGCTTTTGCTGAGTTGCAGGAAGAGTTTGCCAATCAGGGTATAGAAGTGACTATCTCTTTGCCTCAGACTCCTGACCCGAAGATTGCTCTGCGGATTGACCATGATGTCATGAAGAGCTTTGAGTATGGCGTAAGAGCCAAAAAGAATGAGTTGTCCGAAAACTTTATCAGCGAATCGAATGCTCCTCAGATTGAATCCGGACATTTCTTCGTACCTTTTACCTTCTTCACGGATGGTCGGGAGGGGTATGACGTTCAGTATTTCACCAAAGATGAAATAATCAGCGATGTGCTGAAACAATACGAAAGGTTCCTTAAAATCCTTTCCGACAGACGAAATGATCTTTACACAATAGATCCGTTATGTGAATAGGCTCCGTTTATTCATAAACACCAAACAGATAATTCCTGATGTTTTACGGCACAGATCGGTCAAAAGCGGTGTCGTAAAACATCGGGGGTTCGATTTGAGATGTTGTATTCTGATTCGGGAAAGTTCTCTTTGGGTTTCAATTCCAAAGGGAACTTTCGTGTTTATAAATAATTGATTCTTCTGACGGGTTCTACTTTTTTTGTTTTCGGGTTCGGCTTAAATGACTTTGTCATGTATTTACGGAATCGATAATCGAAAACATCCAATGTCATTTGATGGATATCAATCAGCTTTTGCTCATTACAATATTTGTGAAGCAGCGGTTTAATTAGAAGATTTGTTTGCCCGGAAAATTCACGCCAGGTTCTTAGCACTTCCTCTGCATTCGGAAATTCAAGATTTGCAATCTGTTCAACAGGATACCAGATTTTTTCGTTGCCCGAAGGAGAAGAAAAAAAATCAGCCTGCGCGCACGCGCTTTTGTGTTTTTTTTCTTTTTCTTCTTTCTTTTCTTCTTCTTTAATTACTTCTTTATTATGTGCGACTTTTGATGTGACTTTTGGCGCGACATTAGTCGTGATTTTTTCCTCGAATGGACTCACTTCTTCTTTTTCGCCAAATACCCATCCACAAAAGGTTATAGAGGTGACAAAGTTGAGTTTTGAGTACTGATGACTCTTACAACATTTGATGTGACTTTTGTTGTCACCCGTTGTAGGGGCTATTTTTCGTTTCTTTTTGACCAAAATATTATGTTTTGCTAACTTGTCGAAAAGTCTTCGGAGAAAATGGTCGGTCGTATCGTATTTTTCGGCAAGTTTGTTGGTAGAAAAACACAATTCATGCTTTTCTAATTCAATGTCAATGCCATATAGGTTGTATGTAGTTGCCTTGAAAGGCGCACTGGTTATCAAGTTCATTGCAATTCGGTATTCTTTATCAGATAAATTCCGCCAAAGAAGGCTGTTGGTCAATTCTCTTGAAATAGGAATAAAATTTTCCATTGTAAATTGTGTCGTAATAAGTGTTCAAATAATCTTCCCAAAGAAGGAAGACTTCATGTGCTCTCGTTTGTTCTCCCCTTTATTGAGTATGATAAAAGATTCATTTATGCAGTGTTCAGAATAAAATCGTTTTTTATCAGGGTTCTCCTAAATGGGCATAAATACTTCGCACCATACCTGGTGTGAGATATTTATTTCTTTTCCCGAATCCCTGCGCACAAAGATCCTCATACAATAGTTTGCAGCGGCGGATATATTTACCCAGGCTGTTGGTTGCACTTTTCGGCTTCTGAAGCGGAAAATAATTCATGGCTAATTCTCCAAAACTAACTAAGGCCATTTTCAATTGGTTTTTTCTATAGGTTTTATCGCCTTATCCCCCCGGATTTTAATACGTATCAAAAGAAATTTACATACGTATCAAAATATATTTTGGTACGTATTAAAAATAATTTACATACGTATCTAAATTCAGGACAAAAGGTATCTTGCTGAATTTGCGATAAAAAATGATTTAAAGCCCTTATACAAAGTATTGTAAGAATCTTTTTTTATCAGATAACCCTCGCAGATAAGACGCGTGATTATTTAGTTTAGATTTAATCCTGTTACTAAATCTTTTTAAAGATAAGCAGAGTTTTACGAATCTGCAAATAAAACAGCCTTCATTAAACCCGAAAAAGTGCAACCCCGCCAAATAATGTCTGAATCAGTCAATACCGGAACATACCCTCCCTGTTTTCTGTTAAAAAAGCCGACCAACCATCGATAACCATCGCTAATCGCCTCCGTTATTTCCATCCCCCATACTTTTGTCAAGCAGATCGGTCAATCTGAAAGTGTCGGATTAAATGTCATATATCGTATGTATCATCGTTTTTTTCAGGGGGGTATACTTCATTGAAGTAGCCTCTCTTAAATAGAGCCCTCATGTTTCGATCCCCGGTATTTCGAGTAGGGGTATTTGGTAAATGTCCGGGGTTTATGTTGGTGGGGTGATAGCACTATAACAGACACTCGGATATCTATTGTTTTCTTGATGAAGGAGTTATTTCTGTAGGTGGATTGTGGTTATTGTTTTGTTTGATTGGGATATTATATATTATAATAGTATTTATAAATTAAATAAATATTTTATTTTTGCTTTTGCTTAAAAGGATTGGCTATTCCTCTATTGTGGATGTATATGGCTAAATATAAGTAGTATATGATTTAGTCAATCTTTTAGTGATTTCTATTATAAACAAAAAAATAAATCGATCATGGAAAATTTTAATAAAGTAGCGAAAGAACGGAAAATAGAATTGAATCTTAAACCATATCCAGCATTATCTAAAATAGCGGGTTTAAGATGGTATCCATATGTTGGAGAGAATTATGAAAATGTGATGATAATTGGGGAATCTCATTATATAAATGAAAACACAGAAGAAGAATCAATAGACCGACAAAATTATTTGGACAATCTGAAAGAGCTTACTGTTGTCAATTTAGATGATGTTATTGTAAAAGAAAATTGGAGAAATCCAACATACCTCAATATGATTGATGTGTTGCGTGGGGATGAATCTTCTATCGAAAGAAAAGATGTCCTTTCCAAGATTTCATATTATAATTTAATTCAGAGGCATTTAAGCTATAACCCTATTGAGCGACCTCTAAAAGAGGATTATATAGAAGGGTGGAAATGTTTTTTAGAAATAGAATCAATTTTAAAACCATCATTCTGCTTAGTCATCGGTGTAGAAAGTTCAAAAAATTTTACCGAATATATGAATGTTTGGGGAGCTAAAGTAGATGGGTTTACACATAAAGAAATGATTAATAATACCTATCCGAGAGTTTGTAAAGTGAAGATAAATGATCGTGAGATCGACTTCTGCTTTATTAAGCATACCAGTAAATATATTTCACCATTACATTGGCATCAATTTATAAAGGATGAATATCCGAACGTAATAAATAATCTTATTCAAGTATAGTTATAATATGGCGTCCAAATATCAGGAATCACAAAGGATCAGACAACGAGAACTTATTAAGAACTCAACCCTTTTTAAAGGAGTACAGGGTGGAGGGTATTTTAGAGGGATAAGAGAAGAAATACTTAAAGATTCAGAGGTGAATCTGTTTGATGAAATTCTGGATTCATCGATAAAATACATGCGTGATAATAAAATTGTATGGTGGGGAGGGAGATCAAAACCGACTGCTCATACTTTATCGTCTCAGATAGCCTGTCTGAATCATCTGTTTCTAATACGTAAGGATCGAGCAATGGTATTACAGATCCTTAATCATGTGAGAAATGAATTTGTAGATGTTTATCCTATTCCGAGTGATAAAGAACCTGCATATATTTCTTTTGAAGTGACGAGTTATAAAGACAGACTCAATGAATCCAAAAGCAAAGATTCGGCTATTACGCGAGGTTCTAACTGTACATCCATAGATGCTTTGATTTATGCCAAACACAGATCCGGCGAATTATGGCTTATTCCCATTGAATGGAAATATACGGAGCATTATAATAATCAGGACAAATCTAAGGAAGACCGGGATTCTGAGGTTAAGGGTGCTAATGGTAAGGGATTGGAACGTTTGAGCAGATACTCTTGTCTGATAGATGAATCGAAACAACTTAAGCGTTTACCTAAATATCAGTCATCTGTTTATTTCTTTGAGCCTTTTTATCAGTTGATGCGTCAGACATTGTGGGCTGAACAAATGATTTTGCATCAAAAAGAGTATAATAGGTAACAAGGAGTGAAAATACAGTAAAACGAAAATCGCCATAGAACACTAAATTCTACGGCGATTTTTTCTAATTAAGATAGCTTTAGTTAATTAGACCTGTGCGTTTACTGACTGAAGTTGGGCTTTCTTGTCAATATTATACCAATATATAAACTGACGTGCAATGTCAATATCTTCTAGTTTGCCTCCCGTATGCTCAACCCATATTACGTTATCTGCTTTTAATGTTTTCAATGGAAAAACCTTACAAATACTTTTGCGGATAAAATCCTTGTCGAATACATTATCAATAAATTCGAACTTCTCTTTATTGATATCCAAAACAATATTCGAAAGATAATTCTTTGACATTACAGAACGTAACAATAAAAAAATATCAGTAGGAGTCTTTCTGATATAATCTCTGATATATTTAGTCATGCCTTTTTTGTCATATAGATTCCAATCACTAAATGTATGATATAAGCCGTACTCTACTGAGTATATAGGTTTGTCTCCGGATTTAGATACGAATCGCTCTATTAACACTCCTTTTAATGATAATAATTCTTTTTCGTTGAAAGTCTTTTCGTCGTCTGATCTGCCAACATTTGCCCAATATATAATTTCATTGGCAAATTTTAATGTATCAGCCTTAGATAATATTTCTTTCCCAATTAATAATCTCTTGTTTCTATCTTTTTGACTCTTTAATACATTACATATAAAAATAGATAATTGCGTTTTAGGAGAGTTCCACCCCATTGTTAAAGGTTCATATGTGTCAGGGAAAAGATAACCAATCTCAGGAAGTACCTGTAATAGTTTACTTGCTTTCTCCCAATTTATTTCATCCTCAATAGCACGTATTTTGAATATAAAATTAGCAACAGCATTATCGCGAATTAGCAATTGTATAGCATCTGAAAGTTGTTGATGGTCGTAATTGTCTATTTTGTTGATAAAGCTATTAAATTCGATATCCGATAAATCTCCTTTGAGTACGACATAGCTAAAATATCTATCAAAATATTTCTCAGAACCTATGTTTTTGTTTTTATATAAATTTGGAAAGGTATCAGAAGAAATAACCCATCCACTAAATGCCTCTTTAAAATATGGAAATAAATTTTGCAATAAATTACAGATGTTCTTCTGTTGTTGTTTTGAATATTCCTTACCTAAATCGTTGATTTTTTCTTTTATCTGTTCTTTCTTTTCCTCATTCGAGTCACCAATACTATTTTTATAATTAGATATAAAGTAATCTGGATTGTTTTTTATGAAGTTATAATGTTTTGGGTAAAATATTTTAATAGCTTCAATTAACATTAGATCTGCGATATTTACTTCATTGTAAAGTAATGGAAGTGTAAATGAGAGAGAATTCGCGTATCTTACTGCCATTCTTGGAGTATTAAGACTGTTCGCAATATTAGTTGTAAATTGGTAGCCAAAGTTTTTTGTGTCTTCTTCGGGCATTATAATATTGTGGGCTTCAAGAACTTTTGCAATCAACTCAATACAGTAGGCATGTAATGACTCTGATGAAGCTTTAGGAATACATAATGGTACTTGTACTATTTTTTCCAAGAAATCTCTACCTGCCTTTTCGTCTCCAGATCCAAATCTATTGCCAATAGCAGCAGCTACCATTTTTTCATCAAAAGATAAAACATATGTAGTATTGACAAAATCAGCAGTTAGTTTAACAAGCCGAAATACTGAATATATCTCATTTTTATCTAGCCTATCAATATCATCAATAAATACAATGATTTTTTTATCTCGGTCAATAATAACCTTTTCAATTCTTTTTTTTAATTCTTCAATATCTACCTCTGATATAATACCTCCAACTGAATTTGCTACTTCTCCCAAGTTACATCCAATTATGGGAATATCAAAATTTAATCCTTTACCGTATTTTTTAAAAAGGTCGCCAATTTTTTCAGCACCGGTCTTTAATTTTGCATCCAATACTGATGCTAAAATTGCAAAAAAATTACTCAACAGTGTCTTTTCTTCATTATAATGCCACGGATTGAAATTGATAATAGAGACAGATTCTTGTTTGCAGAGCTCATTCTTTATAAAGTTTATTACAGATGTTTTACCTTCGCCCCAAGCACCATATATCCCTATTACAACAGCATCTTTCTGAGTATTTTCGATAATTGTATTGGCGATACGTTTAGAAAACTCATATCGCTGAAACTTATCTTGTATACTCTCCTTAACCGGAGTATCTGTAAATATTTTATTAGAATCCATAGTTGTATTAATTATTCATCTTTTTTATCGCCTTATATATTGCACTATACGAGTCTCGACCGTCGTACTTTTCAGCTAATTCGCAAGCACGTTGCATTTTGTTGTCGGCGAGCAAGTCCTTGACCCATTTATCTTGTTCGAGATATTTGCGGGTCTTGTCATATAGTGGAATGTAGCGTTTAAGTGCTGTTTCGGTTGCTGCCGAATCATTGAAATGGCGGCAAGTATCCTCATAGTGGAGCAAAAACCAGTATTCAATGGATTGAAGGCTGTCGCAAAGCAGAACGTTATCCTTTTTACCGTACCTCTTTTTGAGTGTCGCTAATTTCTTATTTTCAGCATCGGAACGCCTGCTAACATCGGCATCAAACACACAGATAACAAACACATCTTCATTTAGCAACTCAACTATCTTTTTCTCTATCTTCTCAATGCTGTTATTTTCAAACAGGCGAGGCGATATAGAATAACGGTAATTCATAAATTGCTTCAGGTGTTTGAAATAGAATAATTCCGTAAGCCCTTCACCAACAATATGAATCACCTGACGTGTACTTCTGATAGGTTTCTTATTTCTCATAGCACGTCAATATTAGATGTTAGGAATTGCACCGAATTTACCGAAACGATACGCCTTTTGTAGTGAACTAATGCGGTTCAGCCCGTTGAAATCAGTTAGAGGGTAAAGAACCGTTGCCCCGTCTTTGTCTTTCTCTGTAAACCAGATATTATCATTACGCAATAAATCGTCCTGAGCAAGCAACCCATCGTAGTGTGTCGAAACAATCAACTGTGCTTTATCTGACTCTCTTAAGAATTTCTCAATGATAAACTCTACCAATTTTGGATGCAAAGACGATTCTACTTCATCAACTAAAAGCAATCCATCATTCTTGATTAACTCATTGACATAACCGGCTAAGTCCATTGTGCGAAGTGTTCCCTCTGACTCAAGTCCCGAAGGAAATTCATAGTAAGAGGTAATGCCGTCTTGCCCCTGTACCTTGTGTTGAAATATCGGGCGAAGAAAAGAATCTGAATCGGATACTTTTTCTTCTGAAAACACATCCGAGATATTAAAGTCCGCCTCTTGCAGATATTTCAATAGGTATTGTTTAAATCCTTCATCTTGAATAGTAGCAGAACTGACAATTCTTTGCGGAATAAAAGAGGCAAACGTATTTATCCTATTTGACGAGAAGTAACTAACAACACGCTCCATCTCCTCAATTATCAAATTCACCTGCATATAAGCAGCCAATACCGACATATTCGGTAGGCATTTCAATGAAATTTCCTCTTTTGCTGCTGCTGATAGTTTGATTTTACCACCAAACTTGATAGCAGAAACTCCATTTTCAAGCCATCTTTCAAATACAGTCGTTGGTTGTTGAGAGGTGTAATAAACCAAACTTTCACGAGTGATATGAGTTCTATTCAACGATAGTGAATAGGTGTACTTAACGGGTGTTGTATTTGAACTGCAAACATAAAATGATACAGAAATATCTGAATCTTCGTTTAGACTTGATTGGTCAAGCAAAAACGGAACAATTGCTGTTGATTCTGTTTTACTTTTTGGCGAATGAAGAACAAAGTTACTTAAATGGTAGCACGCCTTTATAAAATTACTTTTACCCGAAGCATTAGCTCCATAGATAACAGCAAATTTGAGCAAGCGAACTCCCGGCAATACCTCTACAACGTGGTAGGACTCCATCTCTTTGCTCTTATCGGCTTCAAAACTGAAAACGGCTTCGTCTCTAAACGAAAACAGGTTCTTAAATTTTATCTCGGCTATCATACGCTTATATCTTATTTGATGCAAAGTTAATAGATAAAACACACAAATAAGTAAATTAGTTTTGATAAATTGCGTATAATATGCAAATATGTGAATCTAATTCAATTTGGGGACAATAAAAAAGCAAAACACGATGCCTTGCCTAAATATGAGATACAAATTATAAGACTACTTCTTAGTGTAGGTCAATAATGCAAGCCCTGTACTGAACGATTTGTTTTCTACTAATGTCCATTTTGAGGTTTTAGGTTTGTCGGGGAATAGTGGTAAGCCTTCGCCGAGAATGGTTGGGACAATAGTTATTTGCATTTCGTCAAGTGTAACATTGGTGTCGTTATGAGCAATAACGTAAGTCTGTTTGTCCTTATAGGGCCACGGCACACCGAAGCCTATAATTTCCTGATATATTCTATCACCCATCAAATTTATGACAGCTCTTTTAGCAGCTGTCGCAAATAAAAATATCTTTGCATTTATTATAAACCGAAAAGAATGGATATTTAAAGTTTTCTCTGATTTAAAACCCGAATCATCTTCTTTTAGAGAAAAAGTTCCTGGTCAAAACTGTTATGCGGTCAGAATCTTCCCACGCTTTATGCTTGAATTTGGACTTATTGAATGCAAGCAAGAAAAAGCAGAATTTGAATATCAGGGTTATGTCTCGTTTAACTTCGAAAAATATACCCGCAAAACGCCTTTGTTTGACAGAATGCTGACTATTAAGTAAAGAGCGGGATGTCTTTATATATAGCGGTACTTAATTCTATGTTCTGAAATATGATTTTGATTCGCTGTCTGCTATAATTGAACGGATATTTATTTATCAATCTAATCTATTTCTATTTCTTTGCGGGAAAAACGATTTATGTTGAAAAATAGCAGGAACAAATATTGGATTCTTATTCTGGTGGCTTTATTCTTGTTTTTAACCATCTTCTTATATCTGATAGATGCTGCCGCACCTGAGAGAGAGTTCGTATGGTCTCTATATGTTAGAAATATATCTATTTCGTTCTCTTTTATGATTCTTATTGCATGGATTGATTACCGGGTGATTGTCAAAATAAACAACTCTTTATGGTTATCAAAAAATCTTTTAGCGAGAATTATTGCAGAGGGAGGTATTCTGTCTGTTATAGCTGCTTTGTTTGTGATATTAGGGAATATTCCATTTCGGAATGAGAGCAGTATTTGGGAGTATTTGATCTCTACAAGCTATAAAGAGGCCGTAGTGGCGTCCATTCTGCTTAATCTGTTCACCATAACGATTATTGAGTTTTTTGTTCAAAGCGAGCGTACCCGAAAACTACAGGATGATAATGCGAAAATGCAGTATCAGCAGTTGAAGAGCCAGATAAATCCACATTTTTTGTTCAATAGCCTGAATGTGTTGGTTTCTCTGATAAACAGAGATGCAGATAAAGCAACAGATTATACCAAAAAGCTATCCGATATTTACAGATATGTACTTTCTTATGACTTACAGCAGACCGTTTTGGTGAGAGAGGAATTGGAGTTTATAAAGAATTATACGGAGATTCTTAAAATCAGATTCGGAAATGGATTGGATGTAACTTATGATCTGAAAGAAACGGATTTGAATAAAAAAATACCGCCTATGTCCTTGCAGGTTTTGGTGGAGAATGCAGTGAAACATAATGCCCTTTCGCCATCGGATCCTCTCTCGATAAGGATATCCAGCGATGCTAAAAATATTATAGTTTCGAATAATATTATTCCACGGATGAGGGTTGCTTCCTCACTGGGTATAGGGCTTCATAATCTGAATGAGAAATATAAGCTGATTTCTGATCAAGCGGTCAGTGTAGATAAAAACGATCACGAATTTACGGTAAGATTACCATTGCTATGAATGTTATAATTATTGAAGACGAACAGTTAGCTCAGGATGAGTTGGTCCGGATTATAAATAAAAGGTTTCCCGAGATGGTTATTACGGCTCGTTTATACAGTGTAAAAGAGAGTATAGCGTGGCTTCAGAAAAATAGTGCAGACCTGATCTTTATGGATATACAATTGTCAGACGGAATCAGTTTTGATATATTTGATTACGTGGATGTTCGTACTCCCATCATATTCACTACGGCTTATGATCAGTATGCTGTACGGGCGTTTAAAGTTAACGGAATAGGCTATTTGCTTAAACCGATTGTAGAAAGTGATTTGGTGAGTGCAGTGGAAAAACTGGATTATCAGCCTGCCAGATTGAAAGATTTGCTTAGTCAGCTAAAATCCGGGAAGACTTATAAGAGTCGGATTGCAATTAAATCAGGTGACCGATTCAGTTATATAAACATTGAAGATGTCGCTTTCTTTTATGCCGAAGAAAGAGTCACTTTCGTAATGTCTAAAGAAGGGAAGATGAGTATCATTGATTACACCATCGAAACTTTAGACGGATTGCTTGATCCGAAGCGATTTTTCAGATTAACCAGAGGTTGTATTGCCTCAATTGATTCGATTGCGGGTGTATCCAAGTATTTTAATAGCAGATTAAAGATAACCCTTAAACCTCAATATGAAGGTGTATTGCTGATTAGTCGGGTACGTGTGCCGGATTTTTTACAGTGGCTCGATGGAGAGTAATTTCACACACGTAAAAATAAAATTCAAGACACAACTATCAAAGCTCACCCGAAACATATTTCAGGACTCTGAAGCGACTCATAACTTTACGTCAAAATTAAAGTTATGAGTCGTTTTATTCTTCTATCGGTCCTATGTTCCTTACAATATTTCTGCTCTCAGAGTTTAACGATTTCCGGATCTTTAGTTATTGAGAAAAACGAATCATCTATAGATTGCTCTATAATGGTATTGTATCGTCTCAAAGACCAGGCTTATGTCAATGCGGATTTCAGAGATTCGTCATGCGATATACGGATAACAATACCTTACTATGGAATGCAAACACGTAGCAACTGCCTCAGTCTATCCTATTGTTTGAATAATTCAGCGGTAAAAATCGGATGGCATAAGTTCTGATTCTATAACAATAACAATACACTAAACAATGAAAAAGATTTTCTTATCAATTGCAATTCTATGTATAACGGTAACCGGAGTTTTCGGGCAAAGTCAGAAAGAACGTGCTGTTCAACTGAGTCTGCTTTCTCCATTAGGAACGAATGGTGTTGAATCTCATATGATAATAAATAAAGTATCCCTGAATATATTGGGAGGGTACAGTTTCGGTAATACAGTTTTTGAATTTGGGGGTTTGTATAATGTGAACACTCACCAGACAAAAGGATTTCAATTTGCAGGTATCGTCAATTACAGTGGTCACACAGAGAAGGCTGCTCAATTTGCAGGAATAACCAATATAGCGGCAAGTGGTACTACTCCATTTCAATTTGCTGGTATTGTAAATGTTGCAGATGAGGTAACCGGTTTGCAATTTTCAGGATTGGTGAATGTTGCCAAACGTGTTCAATTCGGGTTGTTTAACTACGCAGAGGAGAGTGATGGAGTCTCTATCGGTCTTATTAACATCGTAAAAAAAGGTGGGAAACAAGAATTTGAAGTATCCTTTTCAGAAGCAATAAATACAGCAGTCAGTTTTAAATTAGGAACCGATAGATTCTATACGATCTTTTCAGCTGGTGTGAACTATATAAACTGTCCGGTAGAATATGCAGTAGGTCTTGGATTGGGTACTCATATTGACTGGAAAAAAGGCTGGGGGAATCAAATTGAGGCAATGGGATATTCGCTTTCAGAACAAGGTTCTTTAAAGAATGACGGGATCAATATGCTGACACAACTCAAACTGACTCTGTCAAAAGAGTTTGCGCCTCACTTCAAAGTATTTGCTGGACCCACAATTAATATGACCATTTCAGATTACGTCAATCCTGAAACAGGAGTTATCGGAAGTTCTCTTTCTCCCTGGTCGATGTGGAAAAACGATAGTGGTTCAACTCGCCTTAATGGCTGGATAGGATTTACAGCCGGAGTCAGATTTTAATAGAACGAAGAAACGTTCAATACTTTACAGTTCTGAAAGCAGACTGCTTAATTGTAGCAAAACATCAAAAAAGCGCTGAAAACTTTTGTTTTCAGCGCTTTTTGTGGAGAGTGGATGATGAACCTCCCTTGTCTTATTTTGTAATAATCTGTCTGTTATTTTTGGCTGATATTCTTATGTAACGAATCAGTAACGATTATAACTCTTTATAAGTCGTGTGTAGACTATTCTGAGTCTGCTTGTTTGTGCGGAGTAAATATATGAATGTTATTTTTGAAAAGATGAGAAAATATATAAGATAATCACTCCTGAAATGAGCAATATCATTATTAATTAGTTATTTCAATGTTTGTGAATAACCATTCATTTAAATATGTGTTCCAAACAAATAAAAACAATATTAACATATTTATAAAGAGATTGTATTTTGTAGATGTCACCTCAAAATATTTATAATATTCATTCTTCAATTGAAAGAAGAATATTTTATCCTTTGTGTGATTGGGTTTTCAACAAAATCGCTATATTTGTAATCAAAATCTGAATATTAAGAATATTAGAATAATAAAGAAGGACTCATATATGAGAACCTTTTCTTTATCTGCTTGTTTATTTTAAACAAGTTCTAAGGATTTAAATTCCAAATAAATATCAATATGGATTCACTATTGGAAAAGCTTTGTCAGTATTTGGAAACTGCCTCAGCAGAAGAAAAGCGTAAAGGTTGGAATGAGACTTTCTCCTATGGGAAGTTAGGACCAACTGTTGAAGAGTATGATACTTTGATTGACTATTATAAACCATACTTTTTAGACAATTTAAGTAGTAAAATTAATTTTATTCAAGCAAATATTGGTCAGGAATTTAATTCTGACCTTTTTTATATCTAATCGTAATGAAGAAAGCAGCATTTAAAATCTCAGATTATTATTTTGATCAAGTTTTGATGAACTTAAATAAAAATTCAACGACCATTAATAATATTAATTTTGACTGTAATGGCGTGTTTATAAAATCAAAAAAACAATATGAGTTAGTATTTAAGGTTAAAGTGTTTTCAGAAGATAGTAAAGAGCCATTTATAGAAGTAAGATGTAATGGTTTATTTACATTTGAAGAACTAGATGATTTTGAAAAAATCCCTTCTTTCTTTTACCAGAATGCTATAGCTCTATTATTTCCTTATGTTAGAGCCTATGTGAGTATCATAACAACTCAAGCTAATAGACCAGGTTTAATATTGCCAACATTAAACCTTTCAAGTCTTTCCTCTGATTTAAAAGAAAATACTATTTTAAAAGATTGATATAGTGGCTCAGAGAGATATTTATCAAACTCTAGAAGATCGAAATAATATAGATTTTGTGGAAAATAATGGTCCTTTTTGTTGTAAAAGGACAGATGCTTGGTTAGGTAAAGGTTTCTATTTTTGGGAATACCATATCGAAAACGCTCATTGGTGGGGTGAAAAGTCATATAGGAATAATTATATAGTTTGTAAAGCGAATTATGTATTCGATAATATGACTTGCTATGATTTAGTTGATAACTATGAAAATAGGACGCAACTACGCGAGATTGAAAAAAAGTTAGCTGAAGATGATAATTATCCTCCGCCTTATACAGTTCCTCGAATCATTGCTTATATGAAATATATAGGAATCTTCCATTATCAAGCCATAAGAATAGTAGGAGAACAAGTTAAAAAGGTTAACTCAACATATAGTAAAGCGATTCCCTTTCAATCTAAATCATCGACTCATTATTATGAAACTATACCTCCAATCCAAGTGTGTTTTTATGATAAGGGAATCATTATGTTAGATCAATATGCAGTTGTTTATTCAAAATATTTTGATCAAGATTATTGTGTTTAATTCTGATATTATTCTGGGTATATTCTGTTACATAGAAGAAGGACAAACTATTAAAATTCAAATAGATTCTAATAGTTTGTCCTTTATTTATATATAACCCTCAAAGAATTTCATTCTTTAGCAAGATTTTTTATTAAGAAATCGACAATTGTTAATCTGCATTTCATTTGTCGGGATAAGCAATTACTATCAGGCTTGAATTAGTCTCAGTCGCCCCCTATATAACTCCCGTATCTCTGTGTGAAAAGATTGCATTTAAAGGTGGGTGTTGAGGCTTTGGTTTGTTTTACAGGAACGAGACTAAATATCCTACAATTAATTGCATTTATGAGTTGAATTCAGGGGTTTGTCTGTTTTTGTATCATTTGTTTACTTTGAACCATCTCGTCCATTGATGAGACTACCTTTTCCTACTGAACCTTTTTGTTGGTGTTGATGCATTGGATGTGATTTGTTAATGGTAAAGGATGTTTTGTCTTTACGGATAACTTTTTACGTATGTCTTTTCCATCTACCGAACAAGTAACCGAACAAGTAACCGAACAAGTGACCGAACAAGTCAAAAGATTAGTCACTAAGCTTAGTGATCAAGTTTTGTCGACAAGCGATCTGTTGCAACAATTGAATCTCAAACATAGACCTACATTTATATATGACTATTTGAAACCTGCTTTGT
>DKPO01000016.1:90065-109663 GCA_002471225.1 Porphyromonadaceae bacterium UBA7332 | reverse complement strand
TGTCGGATAATTGCATTTCGGAATTAGTATTGAGGTTTGGGTTTGTTTTGAACCATCTCGGCCATTGACGAGACCAAATATCCAAACGAAATACATTCCTATTGTTGAGGTTTGTCTTTTTTGTATCATTTGATTGTTTTACAATATAAAGCAGGCAGTCTGATAGATTTCCGTTCTTCCGAGGTAATAAAAAAAGCGCTAAAAACTTTTGTTTTCAGCGCTTTTTGCGGAGAGAGAGGGATTCGAACCCCCGGTACCTTGCAGTACAACGGTTTTCAAGACCGCCGCATTCGACCACTCTGCCATCTCTCCAAAGAGGCATTGCTATCGAGCGTTTTTCTCAATTGCGATACAAAAATAGGTGGAAATAATGATATATGCAAATTTTACGGGGTGTAAAATGCTTGTTGAGATGGGACTGGTTGTTTAACAGGTTCAGAATCAGGAGCGGTATGCGATGAATTATTTTGATTTTTTTTGTTGAAAAAACATCCGTAATAAATGATTTAAGATAACAAAGAACCATTACTTTTGAATTATTGTTCAAATAAAACAAACGGTTATTTATTTTATGATGGATTTTCTATATAGTGGAGAAGGGGTCGTACTTATAGGAGCGATCATTTTATTTTTTAGTATTCTTGCCGGGAAAGCAGGTTATCGTATGGGATTGCCTACGCTGTTGTTGTTCCTGGCTGTAGGGATGATGTTTGGTAGTGACGGATTGGGGATTCAGTTCAGCAGTCCGAAAATTACCCAGTTTATAGGTATGCTGGCTTTATGTATTATTCTTTTTTCGGGAGGAATGGATACAAAAGTAGATGAAATTAAACCTGTTGCGATACCAGGTGTTGTATTAGCAACGGTAGGTGTATTGCTGACTACGATAGTCACGGGTACATTTATTTATTATCTGACGAATGCGACCAACGATTATGCCGTACTGACGTATCCGCAATCGTTGTTGCTTGGCGCGGTAATGTCATCGACCGATTCGGCTTCGGTGTTCTCGATATTACGGAGTAAAGGCATTCATCTGAAAGAGAAGCTCCGGCCTATGCTTGAATTGGAGAGTGGAAGTAACGATCCGATGGCTTATATGCTGACGATTATGCTGATATCTTATATTGAGTTAGGGGGAATGAAGATTCAGGATGCTTTGCTTGCATTAGGTTTACAGCTGGTCGTAGGTGCCGTTTTAGGATATATTCTGGGACGTATAACGGTTTGGGTCATTAATCATATCAATATACAGAACGGATCGTTATATCCGATCTTGTTGCTTTCGACGGCCTTGTTTGTGTTCGGGATGACGTCATTGTGTAAGGGGAATGGCTATCTGGCTGTTTATATCGCAGGATTGATTGTCGGTAACAATAAGATCATGCACAAGAAGAGTATATCGACGTTCTTTGACGGTTTCGGTTGGTTGTGGCAGATCGTGATGTTCCTTACTCTGGGATTGCTGGTAAACCCTCATGAGTTATTTCCGGTAGCAGGTATCGGATTAAGTATCGGGGCATTTATGATTTTGATTGCCAGACCACTGAGCGTCTTTATAACTTTATTGCCATTTAAACATTTCTCTTTTAAAGGGAAACTATATATTTCATGGGTGGGATTGCGTGGAGCCGTGCCAATTATTTTTGCAACTTATCCGTTGCTGGCAGGGATAGACCATGCATCCATGTTCTTTAATATCGTCTTTTTTATAACGATCCTTTCTTTGCTGTTGCAAGGAACGACGGTTGCCTGGTTTGCAAAGATTCTGGGACTGATTGATAAGGATGTAAAAAAGAGTGTCTTTAATTTTGATCTGCCCGATGAGATCCGTTCAGAAATGGGTGAGGTGGAAATTACACCTGAAATGCTGACAAACGGATGTCGTCTGATAGATCTGGCATTGCCGGAGCACAGTCTGGTGGTACTGATTAAACGAAACGAGAGTTTCTTTATCCCACGAGGCAGTACTACTCTGGTAGGCGGAGATATATTACTGATTATTTCGGATGACAAATCTTCGATGGAGGAGATGAAAGCCCGGATAGGAATAACGACCTAAATAAAAAGAAACGGAGTTTAATTATGTTTGAGCAACGAATACAAAAATGGGAGAAAACGGACGAGGAAGGAAGGTATGTATTGTATAAAATGCAGGCCTCTGTTCGTTTTGAGCATAATTTAGCATTGATCTATGCCGTAGAGGAAGCGAACAGGCTTAATTTGCCTTTGCGTGTACTCTATACGTTATATACGGATTTCCCGGATGCGAATAAGCGGCATTTTCAGTTTCTTTGTGAAGGACTGATGGATTTTGCCTGTAAGGCTGCGAAGGAGGGATACGAATTCCGTATAGAAGTGAATCCTTCGGAAGCTCGTCTGGCTCATTATCTGAACCATGCAGTTCTGATCGTACTGGATAAGGGCTATTTGCGTATTGAACGTAAGTGGCTGGATGATATGTTGTATTCGAGCAATAAGACGATCGTGCAGGTTGAGGATAATCTGCTGGTGCCGGTACAGACTGCTTCGGATAAGATGGAATGGGCTGCGCGTACGTTCCGTCCGAAGGTGATGCAGCATTTTGATGATTTTATAGGCGATATTCAGTATATACGTCCGGATGAACTGGTGAATAAGATCGGTTTTACACTTGGTAAGATAGATGATCTGCTGGAATATTTTCTTGAAAAATATCACGGAGAGGAATTACCTGCTGTAGCAATACGGGGAGGTGAAACACTCGGTATGGAAAGATGGAAGGAGTTTCTGGCTACGAAATTCAAAACATATGCGGAGGACCGGAATGATCCGTCTCTCCACGGAAGTTCAGGAATCAGTCCGTATCTGCATTTCGGCCAGGTGTCACCTTTGCAATTACTGAAAGAGATGTATGTCTTTTTGTATGAGCAGGAGGACAAAGAGGCTTATGAACATTCGAAAGAGGTACTGATCGAACAGTTGATCGTACGTCGGGAGCTGGCTCATAATTTTATATGGTATAATCCGTTGTATGATAATTACGAAGGTCTGCCTGCCTGGTGTAAAGATACACTGGATAAGCACGGCAGAGACGAACGTCCCTATATCTATGAACTGAATCAACTGGAAGCTGCCGAAACACATGATCCATACTGGAACAGGGCTATGCAGGAAATGATTACAACAGGTACGATGGAAAATACCATGCGTATGTACTGGGGCAAAAAGATTATGGAGTGGACTTCGGGAATGCAGGAGGCTTACCGGAGAATGCTGTATCTGAACAATAAATACTTTCTGGACGGACGGGATGCGAACTCTTATACAGGGGTTGGATGGTGCTTCGGACTGCACGACAGACCCTGGGGTGAGAGGGCTGTATTCGGTACGGTGCGCTACATGAATGCGGACGGTCTGAAAAGGAAGTATGAAATAGATGCCTATTGAGTGTAAAACGAAATAAAACTTTACTTTTGCACCGATTAAAAAAAGAAAGGTTGCTATGAAAATACAGAAAACAAATGCAGCAAGACTTTTGGATAAAGCAAAAGTAGATTATCGTTTGGTGCCCTATGAAGTGGATGAAAACAATCTGGCGGTTGATCATGTAGCGGAACAATTAGGACAGGATATCCGATCGGTCTTTAAAACACTGGTGTTACGGGGTGACAAGACCGGATATCTGGTTTGTGTGGTGCCGGGAGATTGTGAAGTGAGTCTGAAGAAAACGGCCAAAGTGTCGGGAAATAAAAGCGTAGAGATGATCCCTATGAAAGACCTGTTGAATGTAACGGGATATATACGCGGAGGTTGCTCACCAATCGGGATGAAAAAGCATTTTGCTACCTTTATACACGAGAGTTGTGAGGAGTTTCCAAAGATCTATGTGAGCGCAGGTGTAAGGGGATTACAGATTGAAATAGCCCCGGAAGATCTGCTTATTCAGTCGGGAGCCATAACGGCAGATATTGTTGAGTAAATTCATATTTAACAGTATATCAGAAAAATGTTTCTTAGTATCGGTATGATAATAAGAAACATTTTTTTATTTTAGGCGCTGAAAGATTAACCTTAGGATAAATAAGAGTAATATTAACCTTTGAAGATATTTAGTATGAAACGACTTATAGAATGTGTGCCTAACTTCAGCGAAGGGCGGGATCTAACCATCATTAAAGCTATAACAGACCAGATAGAATCGGTTGAAGGTATTCGTTTGCTGGATGTAGATCCGGGAGCAGCGACCAACCGTACGGTAGTAACTTTTGTAGGTGAACCCGAAGCCGTAACCGAAGCCGCATTTCGCGGTGTGAAAAAAGCAGCCGAACTTATTGATATGCGTCACCATAAAGGAGCTCATCCAAGAATGGGCGCAACGGATGTATTGCCTCTGATTCCGATTGCCGGGATCACACTGGAGGAGTGTGCGATACTGGCACGTCAATTAGGTAAACGTATTGCAGATGAATTGCATATACCGGTATATGCTTATGAGGCAGCTGCCTTTAAGCCTGAACGTAAGAATTTAGCGGTGTGTCGTCAGGGAGAATACGAAGGTCTGGCAAAAAGAGTGAGTTCGGATGAAGAAGGACCCGATTTCGGGAAAGCTGCTTTTGACGAACATATTGCAAAGACCGGTGCGACAGCTGTAGGTGCACGTGACTTCCTGATAGCCGTAAACTATAATCTGAATACGACTTCGACCAGACGGGCTAATGCGATTGCGTTTGATGTCAGAGAGAAGGGACGTCCCGAGAGAGAAGGAAATCCGATAACGGGAAAGATAAAGAAAGATGCGGCAGGTAATCCGGTTATGATTCCGGGAAGTCTGAAAGCGTGTAAGGCAATCGGATGGTTTATCGATGAATATAAGATAGCACAAGTCTCGATGAATCTGACTGATATTTCGGTGACTCCTTTACATATTGCCTTTGATGAGGTGTGTAAGAAAGCTCAGGAGAGAGGTGTACGTGTGACAGGAGCTGAGATCGTCGGACTTATACCTAAACGTACGCTGATTGAGGCAGGGAAATACTTTTTGCAAAAGCAACAGCGTTCATGCGGTATTGCTGAAAGTGAAATCATACGGATTGCAGTCAAATCTATGGGACTGGATGATCTGAAACCTTTTGATCCGAAAGAGAAAATAATCGAATACTTATTGGAAGAGGACAGACCGGCACGCTTGACCGATATGAGTTGTGAAGCTTTTGCAGAGGAAACAGCGAGTGAATCTCCGGCTCCGGGTGGTGGTTCCATTTCGGCTTATATGGGTGCGCTGGGAGCTGCCTTAGGTACGATGGTAGCCAATCTTTCGGCACACAAAGCAGGCTGGGATGATCGTTGGGAATACTTCTCGGAAAGAGCAGAGAAGGGACAACGTTATCTAGTTGCTCTGAATGCACTGGTGGATGAGGATACGCAAGCATTTAATCAGATTATGGATGCGCTGGGTATGCCGAAAAAAAGTGACAGTGAAAAACAACAGCGTATGGAGGCACTGGAAAATGCAACACGTTATGCAACGGAAGTTCCGCTTCGTACAATGAAATGTGCTCTGCAGGTGTTCGATCTGCTGGAGGATATGATTCAGGAAGGGAATCCGAATTCGGTCTCCGATGCAGGAGTGGGAGTGCTGGCTGTACGTGCAGCGATTCTGGGTGCTCACCTGAATGTGCGTATCAATGCAGCCGGACTAAAAGACCGGACTATCGCTGAGGAACTGGTAAACGAGAGTGATGCGATTGCTGATATGGCTATCCGTAAGGAAGCGGAGCTACTGGCAATCGTTAAAGAAAAAATAGGATGAATTTAACCGTATAAACAGACCATGGAAGAATTGACTTTTGAACAGGAAATAGTAGCAGGTATTCCGGATATTCTACCTTCGTATCCCCGCTACGATGAAAATATAAACCACGCACCTAAGCGTAAAGATATTTTGACACCGGAAGAAAAAATACTGGCAATCCGTAATGCATTGCGTTATTTTCCGGAGAAGCATCACGCTGTTTTAGCCAAAGACTTTGCAGAAGAACTCAAAAAATACGGACGTATCTATATGTATCGTCTGAAACCGCAGCATGTGATTAAAGCACGCCCCATCAACGAATATCCGTATAAGTCATTGCAGGCAGCAGCTATCATGATGATGATTCAGAACAATCTGGATAAGGTGGTAGCTCAGCATCCCGATGAATTGATTACGTATGGAGGCAACGGAGCAGTGTTTCAGAACTGGGCACAGTATCGGCTGACGATGAAGTATTTGTCTCAGATGTCGGATCGCCAGACTCTGGTCATGTATTCGGGACATCCGATGGGATTGTTCCCGTCTCATCCTGATGCACCGAGAGTAGTGGTGACTAACGGGATGGTGATACCGAACTATTCGAAGCCTGATGATTGGGAACGCTTTAATGCTTTAGGTGTCTCACAATACGGACAAATGACAGCCGGATCCTATATGTATATCGGTCCGCAAGGTATTGTACATGGTACGACTATAACAGTGATGAATGCCTGTCGTCGTCAAACGAAGAACGGAGAAAATGCTTCAGAGGGTAAACTCTTTGTTTCGTCCGGATTGGGCGGAATGTCGGGAGCACAGCCTAAAGCAGGGGTTATATCGGGAGTGGTATCCATCATAGCAGAGATCAATCCGAAGGCCGTGCAGGTGCGTTACGAGCAAGGTTGGGTCGATGAAGTTTACCGGGATCTGGACGAATTGCTGGATCGGGCTCTGGAAGCAAAGAAGCATAAAGAGGCTGTCTCATTAGCCTATCTGGGTAATGTGGTTGATCTGTGGGAAGCACTGGCAGAACGTGATATGCCGGTTGATATCGGATCGGATCAGACGTCATTGCATAATCCATGGGCAGGAGGTTATTATCCGGCAGGACTCACTTACGAGGAATCAAACCGGATGATGGCAGAAGAACCGGACCTGTTCAGAGAACGTGTGCAGGAATCTCTTCGCAGACAAGTAAGTGCTATCAATAAATTAGCAGCAAAGGGAATGTATTTCTTTGATTACGGTAATGCATTCCTTCTGGAAGCATCAAGAGCCAGGGCGGATGTATGGAGTAATAAACCGGGTGTGTTTAAATATCCGTCTTACGTACAGGATATTATGGGACCTTTATTTTTTGACTATGGTTTCGGACCATTCCGCTGGGTGTGTACTTCCTGTGATCCTGCAGATTTGGCAAAAACGGATGAAATAGCAGCCAGAGTGCTTGAGGAAATTCGTAAAGAGGCTCCCGATGAGATAGCCGGGCAACTGGATGATAATATTCACTGGATCAAAGAAGCTCAAAAAAATAAACTGGTAGTCGGATCTCAGGCAAGGATTCTGTATGCCGATGCTGAAGGCCGTATGAAAATAGCTAAAGCCTTTAACGAAGCTATTCGTAAAGGGGAAATCTCTGCACCGATCGTTTTGGGAAGAGATCATCATGATGTTTCGGGAACAGACTCTCCATACAGAGAAACGTCCAATATCTATGACGGATCAGCCTTTACGGCAGATATGGCTGTACAAAACGTAATCGGTGATTCATTCAGGGGAGCAACGTGGGTATCTATCCATAACGGCGGAGGAGTCGGATGGGGTGAGGTTATCAACGGAGGCTTCGGAATGGTTATAGACGGCAGTAAAGAAGCTGATACGCGTATAGAGCAAATGCTTCACTGGGATGTCAACAACGGTATAGCACGCCGTAGCTGGGCGCGTAATGAAGGGGCTGTTTTTGCGATTAAACGCCAGATGGAAGCTACACCGAATATGGTAGTTACTCTGCCTAACTTTGCAGATGAATATCTGATTGAAGAAGCTTTGGTAAACAGTGCTGATTAATAAACACATCTAATACATGAAATGAATTATGAAAAAAGGTAATGTACATTATATTTCACCTGAACACTTGACGGTGGAAGATATCAGAGAAATTATTTGTGAGAAAAAGAAACTGGAATTGTCCGATGAAGCAATCAAACGTATTGACACCTGCCGGAAATATCTGGATGAAAAAATGCGTACTCAGAAAGAACCGATCTATGGTATTACAACCGGTTTTGGCTCATTATGCAATATCTCGATAGACGAAGAACAGTTGTCAGATTTACAAAGAAATCTGGTTATGTCCCATGCTTGTGGTGTGGGTGATGAAGTGCCGCGTGATATTGTGAAAATCATTCTATTGCTAAAAATACAATCTCTTTCCTATGGATACTCAGGTGTACAATTAATCACCGTAGACCGTCTGATTTATTTCTTTAACCACGATATTCTGCCTGTGATTTATCAGCAAGGCTCGTTGGGTGCAAGTGGAGACTTATGTCCGCTGGCTCATTTGAGTTTGCCGTTATTGGGATTAGGTGAAGTGGTATATGAAGGTCAACGTATGAGCGGAGAAGAGCTGATGCGTGTACTTCACTGGAACCCGATAGAATTGAAATCGAAAGAAGGACTATCCTTGCTGAACGGTACTCAGTTTATGAGTGCTTATGGCGTATGGTCTTTGATCAAAGCCAAAGAATTGTCAGACTGGGCAGATAAGATAGGGGCATTATCTTTAGATGCTTTTGACGGACGTATAGAGCCTTTTCATGAAGCAGTACATCTGATAAGGCCTCATAAGGGACAGCGTGAAACGGCTGCGAATATCTCGTATTATCTGCATGACAGCGAAATAATTCACCGTAAGAAAGAGCATGTACAAGATCCTTATTCGTTCCGCTGTATGCCACAGGTACACGGAGCTTCAAAAGATGCCATCCGTTATGTGAAGTCTGTTTTCGATACGGAAATCAACAGTGCAACCGATAATCCGACCGTGATCCCTGAGAAAGACCTGATAATATCGGCAGGGAATTTCCACGGGCAACCGTTGGCTATCACGATGGATTTTCTGGCTATAGCATTGGCAGAACTGGGGAGTATCTCAGGACAACGTACCTATCAGCTGATAAAAGGAGTCCGGGAATTACCTAAGTTTCTGGTAGCTCAACCGGGAATAAACAGTGGCTTTATGATTCCTCAATATACCGTAGCTTCGATTGTAAGCCAAAGTAAGCAATTGTGTACTGCTGCTTCGGTTGATTCGATAGAATCCTCACAGGGACAGGAGGATCACGTAAGCATGGGTGCAAATGCCGCTACTAAACTATATCGGGTAGTCAAAAATACCGAACGGATATTGGCGATTGAGTTGTTTAATGCTGCACAGGCTCTGCAATTCCGTCGTCCATTGAAAACGTCGCCGATTCTGGAAGAACTCTATGCCGCTTATCGCGAAAAGGTTCCATTTATCGAAGTAGATGAGGTGATGTATAAATATATTGATCAATCCATAGAATTTCTTGAAGAGGAGTGGAAAAGATGTATACATTAATAAAAAACATAAAGAAACTGGTTGGGGTAGAATATCTGCCCCATCCCTATTTGTGGGGAGAGCGGATGGATCTGCTGCATTCGATTGATCAGGCCTGGCTATTGATCGAAGACGATCATATTCATTCTTTCGGTCATATGGAAGACTGGACAGATATGCCTGTAGATAAAGAAATAGATGCAAGCGGAAAGATGCTGTTGCCTTGTTTCTGTGATTCGCATACACATATCGTTTATGCCGGAAGCCGTGAGCAGGAGTTTGTAGATAAGATCAAAGGACTTTCTTATATAGAGATCGCGAAACGGGGAGGAGGGATACTGAATTCGGCTGAGCGTTTACATCAGACTACTGAAGAGGAGTTGTTTGAATCAGCGATGAAGCGGGTTGATGAAATGATTCGTTTTGGAACAGGGGCCATTGAAATTAAGAGTGGTTACGGGCTAAGTGTCGAAGATGAACTGAAAATGCTTCGTGTTATCAAAAGAATCAAGGAACACTCACCTGCGACGATAAAATCGACTTTTTTGGGAGCACATGCTGTGCCTGCCGAATACAAAGGGCGTCAGAAGGAGTATGTAGATATGATCATTAAAGATATGATCCCGGCTGTAGCTAAAGAAGGACTGGCGGATTTTATAGATGTCTTCTGTGACGAAGGATTTTTTACGGTTGAAGAAACAGACCGGATGTTAAAGGCTGCTGCCGAATACGATATCGAACCCAAGATTCACGCAAATGAACTGGCTTGTTCGGGGGGCATTCAGGTAGGGGTCTTAAACCGTGCTTTATCTGTAGATCATCTGGAATTTACAGGTAAAGAAGAGATTGATGCTTTGCAAGAGTCTATAACCATGCCTACGCTTCTGCCAGGGGCTGCTTTCTTTCTTGGAATGGATTATCCTCCCGCGCGTTATATGATCGACAGTGGACTCCCTGTTGCCTTAGCCTCTGATTATAATCCGGGATCATCACCATCAGGTAATATGAAGTTCGTATTGTCTTTAGCTTGTATTCAGATGAAGATGACACCCAATGAAGCGATTAATGCTGCAACAATCAATAGTGCCTATGCAATGGGAATCAGTCTGACACATGGCTCTATCGTGGCAGGTAAGAAAGCGAATGTATTTCTGACAAAAGATATTCCATCCATTGAGTTTATACCGTATGCCTATACATCCGATATTATAGATACAGTGTTTTTGAATGGCAAAGTGTATGGAAAGTCCCGAAAAAGACAGGCTGATTAATAAAAAAGTATGAAAATATGATTTTATGGATGTATAAATGTTTGGTAAAACAAAATTTATTATATATTTGCACGTAGAAATAGAAGTTTGATTTTCATCAATAGGAAATTAAACTCTTTAACTCTGTGTGAAGAAATTAGGGCGGTCTGTGAAGATCGCCCTTTCTATTGAAATAGTCGTGTAAAAATAGTATCTGACGCATCTGAGACAGATATGCTGTAAAACTTTATAGGTTAAATTTTATATCGTTTAGAATGTCATAACACATAATAGAGCTATTTTTTAAATGAGAAAAGAGAAGCGTAATCACTACGCCTCTCCCTTAATTTGTTAGCATTAAATATTAAAAACACCTGTTTATTATATCTTAAAGAGACACTCTGTTGATTTTTGTAATTAATCAAATCAGAAAAAATCAGGATTGATGTCCTATTTCTTCTCTCTCTTCTCTTTCCTCTTTCTCCTCTTTTTCTTTTTTGTCTTCAATCAGTCCGATTACTGCCAGAATTAAGGTGGATAGCAGCACAGTTTGCACAATGGTATTGAAGGATATCGGATAAATATGTTTGGATGCGGGGATGTACAGAAATAAAAGGATCGTAACCAATCCCCGCGGAGCAAACAATAGATTAGGACGTACATGGATACGCAGAATCTTTAAAAAGATATATCGGAGTCCGAAAGCAATAGCTAAAATAGTAATACTGAAAGATAATGATTTGAAATCGAGAAATAACGAAGGCTTTATGTATAGTCCCAGAGTCAGAAAGAAAAACGAACGCACCAGGAATCCGATTTCAGTCACGATATGATAGAATTCTCCCGTATGACTGTCAATTCTTTCAGGATGAATATGTTTTATCAGAGGGAGATGTTTGAACTTTTCGAGATTACCTATAAATACACCGAATACAAAAATAAATATAAGCGCAGGAAGCTCAAAGTATTCAGCTACTTCGAAAATAAAAACCAGTGTCCCTAATATCGGTATAAAGCGGATACCGGATGGTATATATCCCAGCAGCCAGGCTATAATAAATGTAGCGACGACGGTCAGTAGGATTGTTCCTGCAAACTCGCCCGCAAATAATAAGCTTTCGTCCACAATATTCCCCTTGTCATTGAAGATGAACCCAAAGAAGAGAATCCCGATGATATCTGAGAAGCTGCTTTCGTAGATGATTTCCTCACGGGCATGTCTGTTCACTAATTGAGTGGCAGGAATAGCGATAGCACTACTGATAATAGCAAGTGGTATAACGTTATATAAAGCTTGCGAAAAAGGTATGGAATCTTTCAGATGGAAAAAGGAAGCAACCCCGAAACTTAAGAGAAACATGGGTAAAATACACATGAGAAACATCTTAAAGATCATACTGTTTTTACTTTTACTCCACTTCAATTCCATAGCTCCTTGCAGAACGACGAAAACTAAACTGATGCCTCCGATCAGTTTGAGATAGATAGTAATGTCCGGAATCGTAATATGGAAAGAGTTTCCAATCAAACCTAAGAGTATCCCTGCTGTAATCAGAAAGATTACGGCAGGAACCTTTATCTTTTTGGCAAATACCTCAATAATATAGCTGAATACCACCAGAAAAGATAATAATATGAGTAGTTCTCGAGTCATAAGAATACTGTTTTATTAAAACTGAAATATAAACAAATGTGAGTTCCTGAAAGTTAGGAAAAGAAGTTGATTGTCAGGGAAGATTTATACAGAGAAGGAAAATCAGATGATATGCGGGAGTCAGCCGAGTTGAAATAATAAATATAAGGAGAAGTTAATTTATCATTTTATTTATTTAGGCGTAAGATCTATAGCTTTTTAATTTAAAAAACAAGATATCAAAAACAGAATGATTTGTGTGTCAGAATCAAAAAAATCTCTATTTTTGCGGGAAAGTAAAGCAATATTGCAAAATACTCTTACTAAAATAATTGAAACAGTATGCAAACAATTGACAAATTCAATTTTGCCGGAAAGAAAGCGTTTGTTCGCGTAGATTTCAACGTGCCGTTGAATGCAGATTTCCAAATTACAGATGATACACGTATTCGTGCAGCACTTCCAACATTGAAAAAAATCTTGGCTGATGGCGGAAGCGTTATTATCGGTTCTCACCTAGGTCGTCCTAAAAAAGGTCCTGAAGATAAATTCTCTTTGAAACATATCATTAATCACGTATCTGAACTTCTGGGAACACCAGTTCAATTCGCAAACGATTGTATGGGTGCTGAAGCTGCTGAGAAATCTGCTGCTTTGAAACCAGGTGAGGTTTTGTTACTTGAAAACTTACGTTTCTATGCTGAAGAAGAAGGTAAACCACGTGGTTTAGCTGAAGATGCTTCAGAAGAAGAAAAAGCTGCTGCTAAAAAAGCAGTAAAAGAAAGCCAGAAAGAATTTACTAAAAAATTAGCTTCTTATGCTGATGTTTATGTAAATGATGCATTCGGTACAGCTCACCGTGCACACGCTTCAACTGCTCTTATCGCTGCTTATTTTGCACCTGAGAACAAAATGTTCGGTTTCTTGATGCAAAACGAAGTAGATGCAGTAGAAAAAGTATTGAAAGAGCAAGTGAAACCAGTAACTGCTATTATCGGTGGATCTAAAGTATCTTCTAAAATTACAATTATCGAAAACCTTCTTGACAAAGTAGATAACCTAATCATCGTTGGTGGTATGGCGTTTACTTTCTCTAAAGCTCAAGGTGGTCATATCGGTAGCTCTCTTTGTGAAGAAGATATGTTAGACTTAGCAAGAACAATTATTGCTAAAGCTGAGAAAAACGGTGTAAACCTTGTTCTTCCTGTTGACTGTGTAGCTGCTGATAAATTTGCTGCTGATGCAAATACTCAAATCTGCTCAGACAAACAAGTTCCGGAAGGATGGATGGGTCTTGATATGGGTCCTGAATCAATCGAGAAAGTTTGTGCAGTTATCAAAAACTCAAAAACTATTCTTTGGAACGGTCCTGCAGGTGTATTCGAATTTGAGAAATTCGCTGCTGGTTCTAAAGCTGTTGCTAATGCAATTGTTGAAGCTACAGCTAATGGCGCATTCTCTTTGATCGGTGGTGGTGACTCAGTTGCTTGTATCAACCAATTAGGTTTGGCAAAACAAGTTAGCTACGTTTCTACTGGTGGTGGTGCTCTTCTTGAGTTCATCGAAGGTCGTGTGCTTCCGGGTATCGAAGCTATCCGCGGATACTAATATTTTGTAAATCATTGTCTGAAAAGACATTCGATAGCAGGGTTACTGACAGAATAATGTCAGTAACCCTTTTTTGCTATCAGATTGTTTGTAATAATTAACTTCTTATCTTTGTTTCTTTCTGATACAACCTCTACTTTTAAATTTATAATTTATTTATTATTCTTTTTGCCAGATTAAACCACAGTTCAAAATGAGAATTCTTCTTTCTCTTTTATTATTTGCTATATGTATGCTATCTTCTGTAAAGGTTTATGCAGAGGATAACTTGCGCTATTACTGTGATCAGATATCAATTAGTCAGGGGCTTAATACCGTTCATATATTATGTGCACATCGCGATAATTCAGGTTTTCTGTGGATCGGCACTGAACATGGATTGCACAGATATGACGGAGAGAATATGCGTTTATATTCTAAACTCAGTGACAATAACTCTTTTTGTAAGGTATTCTTTATTGTTGAAGATAGTCTGCATCAGTTATGGATGGGTTCTGATGCCGGACTCATACACTATAATCCTGTAAAAGATACATTTGAACAATACTTCTTACACCATTATTCACACTTCTGTAAAAAAGAGAATGGTGTGTATTTTATATCCAATGATCATTTTGTTCATTATGATCCGGCTAAAAATAAAATCGGAAAAATTCGCTATCAGAGTGATATACCTTTTACGTTTTACTCTTCTTTACGAATTGTTCCACAAGATCAGAATCACTTTTATGTCTCATCAGGTAAAGATCGTATCTATTGTTTAGATAGGCGGAATGGAAAATTAAAAGAATTTTTTAATACACAGGGAAGCCGTATAACCGATCTTGCTGTTGATAGTGGAGGAAATCTTTATGTTTCAACTTTTGAGAAAGGCTTGTTCACGGTATCAGCCCATGGAGAATTGAAACGTCGCTATCATACAGCTAACACTCTACTTGCAAGCGATGTTATTGTTGATTTACATTTACGTAATGATACCTCCTTATGGATGGCTGTTGATGGAGGAGGTGTATATGTCATGAATACGAAAACTTCTGATATAAGCAGAGTAAAGATAATGTCTTCCAGTGCGGATAATGAGAATTTACGGACGATTATAGCCATTGAAGAAGATGATGATCATAATATAAGTCTTGCAACCCGGCGAACAGGATTACTCCTTCTGAAGCAAAATTATATCTATTCTTTTCTGCCTGCGAATTTGAATTCGTCTGAAGGACCAAGCCTCGGGGCTTTGCTGGGCTTTTTAGAGGATCAGGAGTATATCTGGATAGCAACAGATGGAAATGGAATAAATCGCTTTGAGAAGGCTACAAATCAATTCAAACACTATCCCGAAACATTTGGTATGCGGGTGTCTTCTCTGGACCTGCAAAATGAAACATCTGTTTTATTTGTAGCATACCGGAAGGGGCTTTACTCATTTAACAAACAATCGGGCTCCATATGTAAAATTGAAATACCCGGATTCCTGGAGAAAAAAATACGTACAGGTTGGGTCTGTCCTTATGTCAAAAGAGTAGGTAATAGTGATGATTATCTGTTATTACTGGATAGCGCCTATCTTTATAACCTGAAGAGTCGGGAGGTTCATAATTTATCAGTTGGTAATCCATTTAACGTTGATATGGCTTTAAGATTGGTCCATGCAGATACAAGTTCTTATACACTTTTTGCAAATCAGGGTATTTATGAATTTGATTTAAACACAACCAATCTCAGGAAGGTGTTGGATTTCGGCAAATACCGTAAAAGTCATATGCTTTCTGTAACTAAAACTAAGGATGGTGTGTACTGGCTGATTAGCAATGATTATAATGTTTATTCCTATAATCCTGAAACCGATAAATTCAGACCGGTTCCATTGCCTTTATCTGTAAAGCCACTCATTGTGGTTGCTACCGGAGATAGTGCGCTTTGGTTCGGATCAGCAAATAATATATATCGATATAATCCTAAAGATGATCAAATAGCTATTTATGGGAAATCTGACGGAGTGCATGAAAATGAATATATAGACAGGACGTTTCTCATAACCCGTGAAAACAATTTGTTGTTAGGTGGCGTAAATGGGTTCAGTCTGATCAATCCGGCAATTAACCAACAATATCAGGATCAACCGGATGTGAATATTTCTGAAATACGGGTAGATGGGAAGACTTTGACTATTGATCACGATCAGGAGAGAAAAATAATATTGCCTTCAGGTTCGACGTCTGTTGAATTATCTCTGATGTTTAAAGGAAAGTCTTTGTTTGGTGAATATTACTATCAGTATAAACTGGATAGATTAATGGCTGATTTCGAATTAACAAATCAAAAGCATTTGTCATTTAATCAGCTTTCACCGGGCACATATCCTTTATTAATCAGATTCAGTAAGGATGGAAAGCGATGGGATCATCCGATAGAATTATTGACATTGGCAGTTCAGTCACCATGGCAAAAATCAGGAATGATAGTAGTTGTTTTAGCCGTTTTTGTAGGATGCATTTTACTACAGCTCTATAATTCATACAAGAAAAAGAGAGGTTTTAGAATGCAAGTCAAAAAGGCGGATATAACAGAGCAGGAAGAGTCGGATCAGATATCCGAAGATGAATGCTTCCGTAAACAGTTCATTTCCCTGATTGAGCAGAATATCAGTGATACGGATCTGGATGTAGATAAACTGGCTTCGCTATTAGCTATGAGTCGTTCAGCTTTGTATCAGAGAATGCGACAGACGATTGGAGTCGGAGTAAAGGAGTATATTAATTCTGTGCGCATACAGAAAGCAAAAGAATTACTTGAAACGACGAATCTTCCGATTATTGAAATTTCTGAAAAAGTAGGATTTAGTCAGCAACGATATTTTAGCACGGTTTTTAAAAATATCAATGGATTTACACCCACAGAATACAGGAATGCACAACGGAATCAGAATAATAAAGTTTAATCAGAACACAAAATACTAACCCAAAACTAATTGCCTAAATTATGAAGAAAAGACTGTCAGCTATATCTTTTTGCATACTTATCGGAATGCAGATGCTTGTAGCTCAGATTTTAATTGTTCCTGAACCTCAGATGGTGACTGAAGGTCAGGGAAGTTTTACATTTAATGACCAGACAACGGTTTCTGTTCCCGACTCCCGATTTGAACCGGCTGTTGCCGATTTGTATAAATATCTGCGTAGGAGTGCCGAGATAAAACTGCACCCTGTTTCTAAGCATAAAAAGAAGAACACAGTAGAGCTTGTATATAATGCAGATTTACCTGAAGAGGGCTATGCTTTAGATGTGACAAAAGATAAAGTGCAGTTGACAGCATCTTCACAATCCGGATTTTTTTACGGTGTACAGACGCTTTTACAATTATTACCAACAGAAATTTTTTCAGAGAAGGAGAATGATATCCGTGAATGGAGTATTCCATGTGTTTCTATTCAGGATGAACCTCGTTTTGGCTATCGTGGATTTATGCTGGATGTATCGCGTCACTTTGTACCGAAAAAGGATATCCTGAAACTGTTGGATTATTTGGCCTTACATAAAATCAATACGTTTCACTGGCATTTGATTGATGATAATGGATGGAGACTGGAAATAAAGAAATATCCTTTACTTACTTCCATAGGTGCATTCCGGGCAGAACGAAATAATCTTTTCCCCCTTCGTGCTAATCAAATTGAAGGAGAACCAACTCCGGTCGGAGGTTTCTATACGCAGGATGACGTACGTGAGATAATTGCGTACGCTTCAGGACGAAATATTGAAGTAATACCTGAAATAGAGATGCCTGCTCATACGAATGCCTCTCTGGCTGCTTATCCCCATTTGGCTTGTCCTGTTGTTAAAGATTTTCTGGGAACAATACCCGGTGGCGGAGGAAAGAATGCCTCTGTTATTTACTGTGCAGGTAATGATTCTGTTTTTGCTTTTCTGGAAGATGTGGTTGATGAGGTTGTTGAATTATTCCCCTCTTCGTATATCCATATCGGAGGTGATGAAGCCTGGAAAGATAACTGGAAACTTTGTCCGCTTTGTCAGAAACGAATGAAAGACAATAATATTCCGAATGAAGAAGAGCTGCAGAGTTATTTTATTCGTCGAATGAATGTTTATATTCAATCCAAAGGGAAGAAACTTATGGGTTGGGACGAACTCGTTGATAGTGAGATTCCCGAAAGTGCTACAATCTTTGGTTGGAGAGGATTGGGGCAATCGGCTGTGAAAGCAGCTAAAAAAGGGCATTCGATCGTTCTAACTCCAGCCCAACGCTTCTATCTGATACGTTATCAGGGACCTCAGTGGTTTGAACCGTTTACTTATTTTGGTAATAATACATTGAAGGATGTCTATGATTATGATATGCGAATGAGCGGTATTTCAGAAGACTTACAAGATAAAGTATTAGGATATCAGGCCTCTATGTGGAGTGAATTTGTAACCGGAACATCGAATCTTGAATACATGCTTTTCCCGCGCTTGGCTGCAATGGCTGATATAAGCTGGAGTAAGAAGCCTAAAGACTGGGAAGCCTTCCTGAAACGTCTGGATAAGCTTACAGCAATCTATGAGATGAAAGACATTAATTATGCACGGTCAATGTATAATCTATTTCATGATGTGCAGACACAAGGAGATAATTCAACAATAACTGTAAGTTGTTTACGGCCTGACGTGGAAATCCGCTATACGATTGACGGTACAGTTCCCGATATTCATTCTACCTTATATACCCAAGCCGTATCCGTTAAGCCTTACACGGTATTTCAGGCTTTGACTTTCTGCAATGGTAAGCCTAAAGGTCAGATCTTGAAATTAATTCCGATTCGGAATCTGGCTACGGGAACAAAAATATCAGGTACTGAAAAAGGCGTTCATAAATTAGTAAATGGTATACTCGGATCCGAAAAATTTACAGATGGAGAGTACCTTGATGTATATGCCAAAGATCTGGCTTTCACAGTCGAACTTGGTCAATTGGAAAAAATTTCCGAAATTTCGCTGGGATTTGTTCTGAACGGAGGGATGGGGGCTCATTATCCACAGTCTGTTCAGATAGAATATTCGAAAGACGGGAAGGAGTATTATCTGCTTAAACAGAAAGCGTTTGATGAAAATATCCGCTTTGTGGATTGTATCAAAAAGGATTTGGTGACATTGAATGACTTCGATCCGGTTGAGGCGAAATTTATAAAAGTACAATTAGGAACTCCGGGAATTGTTCCGGCATCTATGCCACGGGAAGGGCAACCTTCGCGCATAGCCATAGATGAGGTCTATATAAACTAACAGAGAAATATATTACCTTTTAATGAATTATACACAAATGAAAATGAAAACCAGAAGCTTATTGATGTTGCTTTTGCTGAGTTTGTTTCCAACCCTTTTTGCGACACAGCCGGAGTGGCAGAGTCCATATACTATGGGGTTAAATAAACTGGAGCCACACACCTATGTTATTCCGTTTAAAAATGCAGAGAGTATTCGTACGCGAGACTTTGAAAACTCTCCTTATTATATGTCTCTCAACGGGAAATGGAAATTCAATTGGGTTCAAAATCCCGACAATCGTCCTGCAGACTTTTATAAACCTGAGTTTTTTGTAGGTAACTGGGCTGATATACAAGTGCCGGGCAACTGGGAGCGTCAGGGCTATGGAACGGCAATTTATGTGAATGAAGAGTATGAATTTGTATCTCCGATGTTCGAAATGAAAAAGCCGACTCCTCCGACAGTCCCTCATAAGTATAATGAAGTCGG
>DKPO01000016.1:0-89809 GCA_002471225.1 Porphyromonadaceae bacterium UBA7332 | reverse complement strand
GCTATTTCATTCTATTATGTATGGTTGAATGGTGAGTTGTTAGGCTATAATCAGGACTCTAAAACTCCTGCAGAATGGGATATTACCGATAAACTGAAAAAAGGAGAGAACGTATTGGCTGTAGAGTGTTATCGCTGGAGTTCAGGTTCATATATGGAATGTCAGGATTTCTGGCGTTTAAGTGGTATTGAACGTGATGTTTATCTATATGCGACACCGGAAACGTATATTGCAGATTATGAGATTGTATCTACTTTAGACAAAACAAACTATACGGATGGTATATTCGAATTGAATGTAGAAGTAGAAGGGAAACCAGCAAAAGAAACACTACAGTACACACTGCTGGATGCAGATAATAAACCCGTATTATCAGGAAGTTCGGCAGTAGATAAAAATGGAATATTCAAGTTCCCGGCACAAGAGATTAAACAAGTAAATCGCTGGAGTGCTGAAAATCCTTATTTATACACATTGATCCTTTCATTAAATGAAGGAGGAAAACAAACCGAATTAACGGGTTGTCAGGTAGGATTCCGTACTTCTGAAATTAAAGACGGACGGTTTCATGTGAATGGAGTTCCTGTAATTATCAAAGGAGCGAATCGTCACGAGCATTCACAAAAAGGGCGTACAGTCGATATGGAATTGATGCTGGAGGATATCCGTCTGATGAAACAACATAATATCAATACGGTAAGATGTTCGCATTATCCGAACGATAAACGCTGGTATGAGCTTTGCAATCAATATGGCTTGTATGTGATTGATGAGGCTAATGTAGAATCACATGGTATGGGATATGGTCCGAAATCACTGGCTAAAGATACAACCTGGTTAATGCAACACATGGTTCGTAACCAACGTATGTACCACCGTTCAAAAAATAATCCGTCTATCGTGATCTGGTCTATGGGTAACGAAGCTGGTATGGGAGTAAACTTTGAAGAAGTTTACAAGTGGTATAAAGAAACAGAAAAGTATCGTCCGATTCAGTATGAACGTGCCGAGCAACAGCCGTTTACAGACATCTACTGCCGTATGTATCGCAGCATTGATGAAATCAATACTTATTTGAATCAGGATCCGAAACCTTACCGTCCTTTTATTTTATGTGAATACCTTCATACCATGGGTAACAGTGGAGGGGCGCATGTCGATTACGTAGAAACATTCGAGAATAATCCAATGGCTCAGGGTGGTTGTATCTGGGATTGGGTAGACCAGTCTTTCAAAGAAATTGACGAAAACGGAAAATGGTTCTGGGCTTATGGTGGAGACTACGGACCGAAAAATATACCAAGTTTTGGTAATTTCTGTACGAATGGTTTAGTAAATGCAGATCGTGTTCCCTATCCGCATTTAAAAGAGGTAAAGAAAAACTATCAGTATATTAAAACGAAACTGAAGGATGCGAAAGCAGGTATTCTGACGGTGAAAAACTGGTATGATTTTACGGATTTAAATCAGTTTGATCTGAACTGGAAATTGATTGGACAATCGGGCAATGTAGTTGCATCGGGAACAAAAACAATTCAGGCAGCACCGCATACCGAAACCGAATTTAAACTGGATTTACCGAAAAATCTTTCATTGTCTAATCAGGAATATTATCTGAATCTTGACTGGACACGTAAGGAAGCACAAGGATTTACCGATAAGAATTTTGTGATTGCTGAAGATCAGTTTATACTTGGGAATTATAAAGTAAACCCGGTAACAGGTAAAAGCGGAGGTAACTATAAAGTAGCTAAGACAACAGCTTCCAATAGATTGTACACATTCTCTTTCTCTGCCGAAACAGGAGCATTGACTTCATTAGAAGTATCGGGCAAAGAGATGCTGACTTCACCATTGATTATATCTCTTTGGAGAGCACATACCGATAATGATAACCGTGATAGAAACGGTGCACACCAATGGAAGAAAGAAGGATTGGATGAACTGACTCAGAAAGCATCCGGCTTTTCACTGAAGTCTAAAGGAAGTAATATCGAAGCTTCGGCACAAATCGCGTTGATCAATAAATCCGGTAAAACAATCGGAAACGGGAGTATCCGCTATCTGATTGATCGCAATGGAAAAGTAGATATAGCATGTACGTTCAATCCCGATACAGCTATTGTTAAATCTTTAGCACGTGTAGGTGTAGAATTCCAAATGCCCAAAGCCTTCCACGAAGTCGAATTCTCGGGTAGAGGAGGTGTTGAAACCTATATAGACCGCAACCAATGCGGACGTATCGGTTTATTCAAAGAAACAGCCTATAATATGTTTATTCCTTATGTGAATCCTCAGGCTTGTGGAAACCGTACGGATGTTCGCTGGTCTAAATTTATGGATGCACAGGGACAAGGAATTAGGGTATCTTCTACAGCACCGTTCCAGATGTCTGCATTACCATATACAGATCGCGAATTAAATGATGCTACCCATCAGAATCAGCTTACAGAAGGTGATATAACGATTCATCTGGATGCCGAGCAAGCCGGAATCGGTACTGCAACTTGTGGTCCGGGTGTATTACCGAAATACAGAATACAAATCGAACCAAAAAGCTTTAGCTTCACGCTACAGCCTTTTTGAAAGAGAGTATTATAAAATAAGAAAGCCTCTCTGCCTTTAATGGGTAGAGAGGCTTTTGCTTTCACAGTATTGATTTTCGGACTGAATCAATCAAATACATACGTAGTCAATACGTATAAACACAAATGAAATAATTATAGAAACTTTAAAATACACTTGCAATTAGCATTATTCTAATCATCCAGATAATTTTTTCTTACCGGTCTGAAGCTAAGTATCCTTCGGGCCGGAATCACAATTTGGTTCTTATGTATCGGATGAGCTTTCTTAATCTCATCTCGCTCTTTTAAGTAGAAAGTCCCAAATCGTTTTATATTTAAAGAACCTTTAATCATTACTCTTTGGGTAATGAAGTCAAACATGTCGGGGACCATGTCCTGCAATATCTTTCTGTCAATATGATATTTCTCCGATAAGTAATTGATAATATCTGATCTATTCATTTCTGCTATTTATCTTTATTTTGAAATCAAGTTATAACGTTCAACTATTTTACACATCGGATAGGCATTAACGTTTGGTAATCAAACCCTTCTTTTTTTGCATATACAGGAAAATGAAGTCCTAGACGAATGAGGAATGGGTCTGATGGCATAGACGCAGTCGATGTCCAGTAATAGCCGATATATCCCATATTGCTACCTATAGTATTTCCTTCTAATATAACACCAGATGGAGGAAGAAGTACTTTTCCTACATATAAGGTTCCCCAACTGACTAATGATTGTCCGTCTGACTGAATGTTTGTTATTCTTTGCCAAGGGCTTATAGTATTATAATTTGGAACTAGTAACCGATACTCTTCTGCCGTCGGAACTCTCCAGGCTCCTTCCGGAGCAAGACCATTTTCTGATAGGTATTTACAGATGTCTCCGACTCTTTTTGCAGGATCATGATAAAGTACTATTGTATTTTCATTTTCGCCTTTTCCCGGTGTACTCTCAATATACAGGGCAGGGATGTCAGGAATACTCATACCCGGATCAGTCAGGACCGTACCATCAGGACCGACTCCGACAAGACTTCCAAATTTAAACATCACACCTTGTTGTGTTTCTGTTATAGGTGATGAATTTTCAGGATTATAATCAAAAGTAAGATTCGCTCCATCCCAGTAAATATTCGAATCAGCAGCGATCAGATCCCTGATATAGGGATATAATGGCATATCCTGATTAATATTGGTCACAGTAGCTCCCAAAGGATATATTTTGCCATTTAGGATCCAACCGGCATGGGTTTTATCTCTGCATTCCAGTTTGATAGACGAAAGAGTAACACTCCCGCCTTGCTCGACAAATTGACTCTTTAATTGGGAGTATTCTTTTGGATCAAATATATCACCAACTTCTATCGCTTTTTTCCATTCATAGGAAACTTTGTATAGATTAGTCATTACTTCCGGTGAGTTATCAGCAACACATCTGATACTATATCCTATGATTGAGTTAGCATAGTAGCTTGCTCTTGGAGGCATGTTCCCATTGAGAATCATGAAGAATTGAAAATATTTATCCGATCTGTAATTCATCGGATATTTAAAATTCTGTTGATACAATTTATTTTCCAGGAATGGTCCATATTGTACATTCAGTGTTAGCGGAAAATAGAACATTTCGGCATATTCGGCGAATGCCGTTTTTGATAATCCGTATGCATTATTGGGAGCTACTGGTTCCTGAGTCCAATCCGGACTGAAAGACACTCTTTTAGGTAAGCGCTTAATGTTATCCAGGTCTGGTAGTCTCCATTTTCTGTTCCCGTAATTATTAACTGGCGTTAGCCCGCGTTTACTCATGAATATGCAAATATCACCCATATTATTGTTCGGATCTTGTCGCATATATCCATTATTCGTTTCAGCGTAAGTCTGATTAGGAAGGATATTCTCTTTGATCCCATGAATAGTTGCAATTGCTTCATCATCATTAGGGACAACTGTAAAACGGCTTGTTGCTATAGGGTAACTTGCAGCCCGTCCCATTATCATATTTCCCCAGCCATAACCTTGAAGACCTATAATGTTTAAGGTGTTTTCCCGGGAAGCTGTTTCGAAATTATCAAACTTTAGATTTTTATTCTTTGCATCCCAATAAATATTATTACCCGCAAATTCAGGTATATCAGTAATATTTCGCACTAAAACCGTTTGTCCTGTTTTAGTCAGTGCTCTGAATTCAATAATATCTTTTCCCGTTATAGACTTAATAAAAGCATACAGGCTTGTTCCTGAGTCAGATTCAATGGTTGCATTTCTGTCAGGAGACGTTGCACTGGTAGCAAAACCTAATCTTCCGTTTATTTGAGTACAATGCGCTTCAATAACATTGTCAGCAATAAATATTCCGGACTTTCCATCGCCAAAGTTGCCTGCAATAGCCCAGTCTTTTTTAACGTTAATATCTTTTACCAGAGTACCTATAGTGATTCGGATTATTCCTTCAGCGGTTTGATCATCTGTAAAGCTGACCTTTATATCTGTCGAATTTGATGAAATATTTTGTCCCGGAACTAAACTCATATTTACACCATTGATTAGTTCAATATGTGTCTGAGGGATTACTCCGTTAGAGCTAAATGCATTGGTCGTTATCGTTGCTACCGTTACATCATTTTGAGCTCCATCGGCAAATAGCATGAATTCAGAGTTTGAAACTCCGAGGAAATGATCCTTATTGGCAATAATTTCATGGGAATCGTCTGAAATCAATACATTGACAACCATACCCGATCCATCAGGAGCAGCAATAGCATCCTCCATAGTTGCGTAGCCTTTATTGGATACGGATTCAATATTCAAAATATAAGACACATTGGATAATGTTACATCTTCGTTTATGTATACCTTATAAAAGCGATTTTCAGGATTATCATTAAAAGATCCTCGGATAATCACTTCTATAGCCTGCTGATTCCGGAAAAAATAAAACGGGTCAGCTGATGTTGTCTGATTATTTACAGTTTGCAACACTGGCTGTAGCTTGCCGCTGATTGTCTTTGCAAAGTTTATTCGCGTAGATGTATTAACAGGGGTATTACCTGTAATTCCGGTCGGGTTAATCAATCCTTTGCCAAATACATTGATAAGGCTGATACCAGTAAGAATAAAGCCATTTGTTGTAGCTGCTTTGGTTGCATCTACTGTAAGTTTACTCACACTTCTGGATAATAATACACTATTAATCTTTACTCCTTTTTGAATCTGCGGTATAATCGCTGATGTTCCGTACATAGGAAGAGGCGTAATTAAAGAATGTGTCGTTTCATCTATGAAAGGTAAAACTGATTCAGGTTTGCTCAGTGCTTTTAAACCTGCTGAAGAAGAAGATCCGTATAGTAAATTATTCTCTATAATGGATTGATATGTTTTACCTGTCAGATATTCTTTCTGATTGTTTATTATTTCTTCTGCATTTGCAATAAAAAGAATAAAAGCTGGCTTATCTGAACGCGATAATATAACCGTTTTGTTTACTCCGGTTAAATCAACCTGAGCTATTTCGCTTAACACAGCATTCGAATCGTATGTATCAGCGTTTGTATTTTCAAAACAAAGAGCCCATACATTATTTATTTTGGATTCTGTAACTGAAGTATTTGCTTTCGTTGGTTTATTAAAGTCCCCGCTGATTAAATCTACCGGAAGAAGCACTTTGCTCTCCGGTAATAAATTTTGATCACTATCATTCCGGATGAATGAATCATCTGAACAGGATAGAAATAATAGTGGTATAATCAAGAATAAAAATAATTTTCTCATTTCGTTTGTCTTTGATTGTGACTCAGGTGCAAACCGTTGTCCGTAAAGCATATTATTATTTTAATTACCCCATTTGGGCTTGGCTACAAGATCCTTGGTAATATTGGATAGCGTAGCGCCGAGCGAATAATCTGCTCCATTCACTATCCAACCCTGATGTGTCAATCCATTTGTGTCAGGTAATTTAACATCAGACAGAATAAGAGCCCCTCCTTTATCTGCATATTGATTTAAAATCATTCCACTAGGGGTTGGCGCAGTTATTTTATTTGAATCTCCATTACTGAGGTCATATGAGATCATATATAAAGGAATAACTTCACCGGGAGAATCATCGACAACACAACGGACAAAAAATGAAAAGTATGTGTTTGTATTTAATCCCTCCGTGCCTATACGGTTTTTATTTAAGAAATACATATAAGTTATCTGATACGAAGGATCTTTGGCATAATCTTGAATATTATAATAAGTATAACTATTTACGTACGGATTATAACCTAACCCGGGACCAATGTTCCTAAAGTATCCGCTATTTGGTAAAAAATAACTATCCAGTCTCAATCCGGTTGACACAATGCTGGTACCTTCCTGATTATACCCGGGTTGATATCCTGGCGCAGGTCTGAAAGACAAGAACTCGCCTTCTTGGACGATTGATTTAAATTCAAGAAGTTCTGTTCTATTTGGTATACGCCATTTATTACCAGGAGGAGCCCAGCCTCTCCGTGTCATAAACAGACAGACATCACCCCGACCTTCATTTGGCTTAAAAGGAAATTTGCCATTAACTAAAGTTCTATAGTCAGTTGCCAGTTTAGGACTTTTCATTTGAATATCGCCAGTTGAACACCAGACATAATCCATCACTTCACTTTGAGTCTCATTTTGAGAACCACCCGGCATAGCTTGCAGGCCGCCCCAAAAGAAAGGTACGCCCTGATATTTCTCATGAGGAGCTGTTTGTCCCACTGGTGGAACATCGTCAAAAGCCAATCTTTGCAATGCAGCATCCCAATAGATATTTGATCCTGCCATACCTGCACCGCCTACACGAATCGTTCTTTTCAGATCAGCAGCCTGTATCACGAGTAAATCATTTGCGATGGTTCGTACTTTACGTTTGATGGTTAATGATCCGGTACCCGTCTTACTCTTTAGATCATACGAATAGTTCAGTTTTGTTTGATTCATGTCAAACTTCGAACTGATGGATTGATCCGAATTCGCAAATACATTTAATAGCGTTAATGCTGATTCCGGAATATTTCGTGTTGTAAAATATATTTTACTTGGTGTTGTGTATGAATATGGGACATTGATTTGAGAGAAAGAGATAGAAGCTTCCGGTATAATTTCATCGGATTGATTATCTTTCCAGGGAGTTACATTTATCTTTTCAATGTCAACAGAAACAGCAGTGAATACAATTTGATATTGATAGAAATGGTTCCTTGCAATATTACCCATTGGAAATTCGCTCTGCATACTTTTTCCGTCTTTCGTATATCTCAATATGATTGAAGTAGAGCGATCAACTTCAGAAGTCCTGTTTTCCGGAATAATCTCTTCAGCAAGCACTGTACTATAGATACCTGTTTTGTTCGTTACATCAATTGGGTCTGACGAAAAATCTGAAACTAAATTTGTCATTTTACCGGCAACAGGATATTCTGATGGGATGAAAGATGTATAATCCGGTAAGTTCCTTAATTCTATAGACTGTATGAGAATAGTTTGTTTAGGATTATCTTTTCGACACGATACAGAAACTTTTGCCACAGTACGTTCAAGAGCCATGTTTAGTGTATCCTTCCATATCTTATTATCCAATGAAATCAAACCTTTTGTAACACCGGTTCCGCTGGATTTAACATAGACCTGTTTTTTCCATACTACGGGTAGATCTTTTTCGGACATAAGATCTTTAAATGCAAATGTCAAATCGTCGATAGCAGACGTTGATCGTACCTGGCTTAGTATAACTTCATTCTCCGGACTCATATTAGCTGTTCCGTACATAGTGTATAAACCGGGACGAAGGTTCATTTTATATCCGTTTTTAGATTGAATAAGCTCATTCTGAGATTTATTAATTTCGAGAGTTCCTGCTGAATTAAAGACAATAACTCTGAATTGATTTAACGGGTACAGACCTGTTGAACTCGTGTTTGGTTTAAAGGAAACAAACACGAGTTCATTATCTTCTTTATTATCCTCAAATTGCTCGTTTATGCAGCCTGATGTTATCAATAACAAGCCGATAATCAATATATAAAGTGTGTTTTTAAAATTTCTCATAACTTGCACTATACCTCTGGATCTGTATTTACAATTTCCCATCCGTTTATAGTGATGGCAACCTGTGTATCCTTACTGAAATCCAATTTTATATCAAAAAAATGCTCTTTATCTAATGTTTCTTGTGTGGAATATGAAGGTGATTTTTGGATCTCTTTTATCAGATTGATCGGCTTAACCCTCGGTATCATTTGTTGTTGTTGATCAACGAACATTAATTGCATAGTAGAATGTTCCACTAATCTTAAGACATCAAATTGGAATTCATGATTCTGTTTGATCACCTTGGCATCATATATCTTATCCTGCGCATCGGCAGGTATATTGTTTTCATAATCATAGCGCCCGTTATTGGCATATATTATGGGAGTATATCCAGTTAAATCTAATCCCTTAATAGTGATACGGATGTTATTCCTGTATTGAATCATAAATACATCCAATATGGATTGATCATTTTTATTTATAGTACGTCTGATCAGATTTCCTCGTAATAAGCTCTCTATTTCTAATGGAAATAATATGTTATGTGTGTATGTTGTTTTCAATCGAAAACTTTCCAGTGTTGATTTTCCCGTAATTAACCCTTGGTCGAATTTCGTGCTTGCTGCGTTCGGATCAAAGACTCCGATATCGAAAAAAGATTTTTTAGAACCTACAACAACAAAAGTATACACACCGTCAGGTAGATTCATAGGCATGTTGTAATTGTTCTGAATATGTGGTCCTTTGTCAGATTTTTTATCGATGTATATTCCGTTTTCATCGAATATATAAACATCTACCTGATTAACTGATTCTCCGAATAAATCTTTGTTTTCGGGATTCATCAAATAAAAAAAACGCATATTCGACACCTCTTCGCAGGGTTGTGGGTATTCAAAAATACAACCGGGGAAACAAGCGGTTACAAATAATAAGATGAATATGTTTCTGAATAATTTGTTAGTCATTGTTTTTGCGTTTTTAGAAAGAAAGAACAGGCAGATACTGCTGTAGTACTGCCTATTCTTTTTTATAAAATAGATAGAATTATACTTCTGGTTGTACAGGAACAATTAGCCAGTCTGCAACAGTTACGCTTACTGTTACACTGATAGCATTTGGATCTGGTTCGTCTGTAACGGGAGGATTGATATGATCCATAATTGAAGTCAGACTAGATAAGTCTAATTGATAAATAGCGCCATTGTTAAATGATGAGAAGTAGCTGCTTTCGTTTTTAAGAGCCACCACGTTCAACCATTTATTTTTAATCTCAGTTCCGTTTTTAGGAGTATAGTTTACATTAATGATGATGTGAGGGCTATATTTTGCAGCATCTTCTTTTGTTTCAGCTAGAGCTTTTAGTCCTGCAATTGCATAATCTTGAGGAAAGAAGTTATATCCGTCTGCTTGTTTTACAGAACTAACTGAGGCTATTTCTGTTACAGGTGACGCGAAAACTGTATAAAGATTAGACTTCTTACCATCAACTTTATAAGCAGCAGTCCATGATGGATCTGTCGTATTTGTTGTTTTGTTAAGTGCTGGACTATTTCTCTGATCTTTTACATTGTTCAGGTAAATACCATTAATGGTAAATCCAGTGATGTTTTTAAAATTAGTGCCAACAGATCCATAAACTTCAACACGAGCCATTTCAGGAGTTACAGGAATGTTACAAACAGCATTTACAATGGCTGCACCTCCGGTAACACGTACAGAACTTGATGTTGCATCACCTTGGCGTGTATTTACGTCACCTGTTTTGGTCTCGTTGTCAATATTACCTTCAAAAGTCATATAAGTTGCAGTACCGTTTACTTCCAAAGGCATAGTAATAGGTGTTCCGTCATTTCCAAAGAACTTCGAAGCATCTAATGTATAAGTGTTCAATACGGCGCCTCCCTCAGTAGAAAGTGCTTTTACGATAACCGGACCGGAAACAGTCACCTTTTGATTTTGAAGCGTTTGAGGTCCTAACTGTTTTGTCTGACTCATTTTAGGCAGATTTAAAGTTAGTCCTACTGTTTTAGGTGTACTGTCCACTACCTTTTCTGTTTCATTTGAACATGAAACAAAGATTGCAGAAGTCATTAGACTTAATGCAACGAATTTGTTTAAAATTTTACTCATTTTCTTGTGTTTAAATAAGTTGTTATTTAATAGTTATTGTTTTATAATTAATTTCAAAGTCAACACGACGTAAAGCGGGAAATAGAGACTCTTTCAATTGCAGATAGGGCTTACCTTGATCTAATAGCATAAGTTCTTTTTCTCTGCCTTTAAAAATACCTGTAGATTCAATGATTTCTAAAACACGAGTCTGATAATCGACTTGACTGTTCTTAATCAATTCAATCAACCCCTTCCAGTCCTCACCGTGATAGCTGCTTTTGATTAATTCAACAGGAATATGGAATTGCTCTTTAAGCATGCGTTCAAACTTCGAAGATCTGTCTCTTGAGAGGGCTTCATTATTCAGATAGATCCCTTCAGGAGAAGCAAAGCCATCAATACGGACACCCGTGATTATGATTTGCTGATTTCTGCTTTCTTCTGTCAATTTGATCAGTTCATTGCGAAACTCTGCGTTATTAGCAAAATCAAAATCAGGGTCACTCTTTGATTTTGGATATAAAAAGCAGCCTTTATAAATTCGGATTAACGTATCCGGCACTTGTTTATTAATCATCTCAGGCTCCTCATTTATTGTAATCAAGGTCGCTTGATCCTGTATTCTACGCGATAGGTCTTCAGGATCTAATGAAGCCTGGAAAGTTTGCACCGACTGTCTTATTTCTGGCTTCTTACTCCCGCAATTACAGGTATGCTGTGAGAATCCAAGGGTAGATCCGGTCATCCATTCTTCAGAAGGAATGATGGATTCATAAATTTCAGTATGAGACTTTCGTCTGTCAATCCGTACGTTTCCTATATGCAGTTTATAGTTCATTCTTTCTTCGGCAGACATGAAATCATAAGATCTTTTATTCAACTTATATTTGTTCTTTCCGCATATAAGTAAAGAGGGAAAGATATAGGTGTGTTCCGCGCCGGAAAGCCAGGGTGTAATCTCTATGGATTCATTACCGGATAAATCATGATCTAATTCAAAAACTATATGTACACGTATCGAATCATTGTTCGGAGTTATTCTGGCACTTAAGCACTTGACTCTTTCTGTTTGTTTTTGTTCTGAAGCTTCTATTTGTAAGGAAATCAGCAGTAATAGCAGAAAATATATATATCGTTTCTTCATCCTCTGTTTATTTTAAAATGTACACCAGATTTACGGCAAAATCAGTGGGAACAAGATGTACGTAGCTCCGTTTTGATAAAGCAGAGCCACATTGTGTACATGGATACTTTGTATAAGAATCATACAGAACCCCTAACCCTAATTCGACCTCAATATTAAATCGTTTACCTATTAACCAGCTATAACCATAGCCGATGTTGATTCCCACATTGTTTCCCTGATATCGGTTTTGACGTATATCGGAAGAGAATAACTTCGAATTTCCGAAAGCACCGATGTTATAGCGCATATATTGTATTCCGCTACGTAAGAAATGTCCGTTATTGACCTGACAAAACCAGTATCGGGCTTCGGGACGAAGCAAGAAATGTCTGATTCGGGTATCTCCATAGCTCCACGGGTTATATGACGTTTCGGCCCCAAGACTCCATTGCTTGTTCAAGGCATAATCGATTCCTGCATTCAGTGACCCTGTGAATAGGAGTAACATGTTTGTTCTGATTGACCAACGGGGCTGATAATTCATCAGAGCATCCCCGAGGTTTTGTTGAGTCTGTACTGGCCATTTGCTTATGTGTGTATCTATCTGTTCTGTCAGAGAAAGTTTATAAGACGCACTCAGCAATTCCATCGGTCTATGTTCCCGTTGGACAATGGTTTGTTCGACAATTACATCTTTCCTGCATTTTGAAACAGTAGGTAGTTTTACCAGATAGTAAAATCCATTCTGATTCTTTAAAATCATCCCTGTATTTTCCAGAATGGTACTTATTCCTCTATTTAAATCACTTAGAGAATCAATATTTTGCTTCTCGGGTATGATGTTGTCTGTTTGAGTCGGACTATATGAAATTTTTATGTTATATACCTGCTCTGCCTTTTTTAAAAGCATAGTAAGGGTGGACTTGCCGGGATTTGCCATTGCAGATTGCAACGAACAAACCAGCAAGCAACTTAATGCTATGTATTTCATCTTATTTTATAGTTTATTCAAATAGATATATACGTTTACCATCGATTCTGTATTTCAACCCCAGGCATTCAGATAAAATAATCAGTGTTTGTTCTAAACTCTGATCAGGAATAATCCCTGAAAACAGATAATTTTTATGAGCGGAATTAGCTATAATCTCGCATTTAAAATGAGTATTCAGATCTTTAATAACTTCACTTAAGGGAGCGGAATCAAACAATAGAGGGGTGTGTAAGATTGATTCAGAATCCAAAATCTCAGTTTTATCTGTAAAGAAATCATATCCGGACTCCTTAACCCGGATTGTTTCATCCGGATGAAGATTTTTCGAAACAAGATCGTTTTGTACCTGCACACTTCCTTCAATGCATGAAACGTCTGTCGTATTTCCATCTTCGGTAATTTCAAAGACTGTGCCTAAGACATTAACGGTCAGTTTTGGAGTAAGAACCGAGCATGGAACACCTTTTACAATGCTAAATGTCCCACTTCCTTCCAGATACATTTTACGGTCAAATAACCATAAAATACGATTATAAGACAATCTGGAATAAGGTTTTAGTACGACAGAAGAGCCATCCGGCAGTTCAAAACGTTCCTTACTTCCATCTGTCAGCAGTGTCTGACCGGAAAATTGATAAGTTGCAGCTGATCCCAGACATAAAAGGAAAAAAGAAGCGACCAATCTGATCGTAAGCCTGATATATTTTTCCTTTTGTCTTTGGGTTTTATACAATTCGGTCAGTTTTTTTCCGACTTCATCTTTCCGACAGAAACTCTCCCCCGATAATGAAACCGTTTTTAGATCAGACCAGTCTATATAGTCATTTTCTTTCACGTAATATTTGGTTTATAGTAGAGATGATACAAAATCACCTTTAAAATTAGCTATTTCCTTCATTCGTTTGATTGCCTGATAAGCCAGATTGCGAATGATTTGATTATCAAGACCCAGGATTTCTGAAACTTCATCGTTACTGCATGATTTGTAATACTTTAGAAATATTACTTCACGCTGACGTGGTGAGAGTGAATCCAATGCGCTTTGAAGTTGTTGCAGATATACTTTTTCATGTTCTCCCTTGATTAAAGTTGATTCTATATCCAGTGAAAGCTTGAAATCATACCTTTTCTCATCAAGATCTTCAAGAGAGCATATTTTATAGGAATTATTTCTTCCGTATTCCCGTATCAGAATTCTTTTTAGTGAAGAGCACAGATATGCTTTTATAGATTCAGGACGAGACAAACCCGCCCTTTTCTCAAAAATATATACAAAGAGCTTCTGAATACACTCCGTAACCAGATCATCATTGTAAATAATTTTCATTCCATAGCCATACAGCATATCTGAATACTGATTATATAATTGTGAAAAAGCGGATTCATTTCCTTTTTTTATAAGATCCCAGAAATCTTGATTCATATAATGCTTATTTATTCTTTAGTGTAAAGTTTAGGTTCGTTGTTCTATATTCAATGAATATTATTTCACAATTAGTATTATCAATTGATATATTTGTGACTATAACTGTTTCGTTATCATTTGCAAAAATACAACGCGTAACATGCTATTCACTTATAAAAAACTCCATACCTCTTATAAAAAACTCTACATTTTAAAAAGTTGAATATCTTTGTTTTAAGCAATATAAATCGTTTCAGAAATAATTCAGAATTATTTCCGACAGAGGACTCTGTATTTAAGAGATTTGATGGCTTTTAATCAATTGGGAAGGTGTCATTCCAAATTGTTTTTTGCAAAATAAATTTAAATGTTCAGGTGAGGAGAAATTAAATTCATTCATTAAATCTTTCGCTGTCACTTCAGGTTCTAATACTTTTCTTCGCATCCTCTCTTTAAGTTGTGCGATCAGCCATTGTTTGGCAGAAATACCAAATTCGCTTTTAAATCTTTTGTAGAATAGAGATTTACTCATATTGCATGCTTCAATCATATCTGCTACATTATTCACAACATTCAGATTTTCCATTATGGTTTTCCGGAAGGTACATGTACAATGAATGATCGGATAAAAGAAGTTCGATAAATCATCTTTACTGTAAAACCAACGAAGGGATAAAAAGAATTCATCTTTTTTGATCTCGAATAAATGTTCGCATTTTATTCCTTTAGAGAGATATAGATAAAGCAATTGTATATACTCTTCAATTGGTTTTTTAATGGTTAGTGCAGCTCCTTTGTAAGGCGTTGGACCACAAGTATGTTTATACGAATTAAGTAGTTGTTTGGCACAACTACTGGTTGGTGCCTCAAAACGAAATAAAAGCATACGGGAGTTTTTGCCCGTTGTGATCGTATAACTGTCACCTTGAGGAAGTACAATCATTTCATCCTGATGAATAAACTGATCGTGGAAATAGTGGGAAGTAACTCTGAAACTTCCTTTTAAAAATAAAACAATCAAATTCTCTTTGATAAAAGTATCGCTATATTCACTTTCCTTCTCTGTGCTTTTAAACTCAAAAGTTGTATCTTCCCGATGGAAGTGAGTACAACTCAGATGTTCATCTTTATAATATAGATCTGGCTTCATAACTAGATATTTTCATAATTAATAGAAGAGTTCTAAGAAGAACCGACTTCATCCATTTTAGTTTGTAAGTTTAAACTCTTATAATCTTATATGAATTTCCTTACGACAACGTATTTAGAAATATATCGCTCATTTTATATGTTCATTGATGTATTTGCATGAGACAGAAGCACTAAAATAGTAATCGGGTTATTGTATTAATAAAGATTAATATTATATGCGTTTTGGTGTTTATGAATAAAGGTTCTATAATAAATAGGTTACCTGTCCATGCAAAAAACAGAAATATCATAACTCGGGAAACATTTTCTCAGGTCATGGTATTTCTGTTTGTTTCTTGTTTTTCTCATTTATTTTTTAGGGACACATCTGATTTGATGGCTGTCTTGTTGCATCTCAATCCATGAGCTTGGATTATTTGTAACATCGGAAGTAACCAACTGATACATATACTGGTAATTTTCCGGCGGACTCACTTTAACTACTGTTTTCGTCATATAGTCGCTATACGGATAATTCCAGGACATGCCTCTCGAATCGTGAGAAACAATTCTAGACACTGCGGGAAGAAACTCAGAATATACGGTGTTAGCTCCGTTACGTTGCATTGTTATCCACGCCCCGGGATAACCGGTATTTGCAATTGTGGTATAATAATATTTTGCAGGCATACCATATTTCGGATCATCCAGACTTACTTCGGGCATACGCCAGCCTTTATCAGGCGGTAGTTGATTCTTACTTATATAGCCTTTTATCTCATCTACTGTGTATCCCACCAATCTACAGGGATCACCTAATCCCTTTTTGATATTCTCAACACTTATATCGGGGTATTCCCCACTTTGTATCGTTGTCGGAATATTAAAATAATCCGATCCAATAGTTAGTTCAGATGGATTAAATCCGATCCAATCCTCCCTGTAATAAGTGAATATCCCTTTTTTGATCGTAACATAGTCAGTATCAGGAATACGACATCCAATGACACCACCCCATTTAAAAAATAGCACATTTAAGTTTGTACCATCTGTGAAATCCCAGAAGCCAATAGTTCCGTCAGCTTTTAGAGCCAGCGTTCTTGAATAGCCCCAAAGAGGTTTTACCGTATAATCTTTTTGTACATTCGTGATAGTTCCGCCTAATGGATACTCTTTACCATCAACCAGCCATCCTCTATGGAGTAACCCATTCGAAGACGTAAGTTTCAGGTTGGATAATACGACATTTCCTCCTGCATTTACATGCTGATTAAGAATAATACCTTCCGGAGTGGGAGCTGTAATCGTTCCTGAATGATTTTCAGAGAAGTCATAAGAGATTACGTAAAGGGGAATGACTTCACCCGGTGTATCGTCAACCAGACAGCGGACAGTATAACCTACACTTCCATATCCGGATGCTCTGTCTATTTCTCCATAGGATGGATTCTTGTACATAGCAACAGTTTTTGTTGATCCTTTTAGTGATGTTGCTCGTTCATTTAAATTGAATTGCGGACAATCACTTACTGTACGGGCAACTAATTTTCCGTCATAGATCTGTTGATTGACATATCCCGAAGCAGGGAAGAAGTAAAATGGTGGGTAATATACACCATCATTAATTTCTCCTTGTCCATTAAAAGGAAACACCTTTTGAGGTCCTGTAATTTTAATATTAGGGGTTGCTGCACCATACAGCTCGCCCGATCTGGGAGCTCTCCATTTTTTACCGGCAGGTGCTATACCTCTGCGTGTCATGTATTCGCAGATATCTCCAGCTCCGTTGTCCGGATCGAAAAGCATAAGTGTCCCGGGGCTTAAATCAGCTCCTTGCGGAAGTGGATTTTTAGGATTCAGATCTCCTGTAGCACTCCATAAAACCGGGGTGGGAACAAAGTTACTGTATGATTCAGACGGCGATATGGCAGTTAATCCTCCCCATACAAAATACAAGCCCTGATAGGTATCATGGGGGCTACGACCTCCGCGGGGGACATCATCAAAAGTTAATTGTTTGGTCGTTTCATCTAAATAAATATTGCTGCCTGCAATATCAACACCTCGTACGATGATACTTTTTTTCAGTCCGGCGACATTCACAATTAAAGTATCCCGGTCAATGGATCTTACGGCTCGTCGGATAGTGAGATTTCCATATCCTCTTCTGGTTGCTTTGTCGTAATTATAGGTAAGCTTTGTATCAGCTGTGAAACGATTTGATTCGTTAACACCTTCATAGGAGGGAGCATACTCTAATTTGATATTATCGGCAGGTATATTACTGGTAGTAAAATAAATTACACTATTCTGATTATAAGAGTAGGGAACCTCTATTTGTGAGAAACTGATTTCACCACCCGGAATTGAAATGTGTGTACTTTCTTCATTCCAGGGAAGCACAGAGACAGCTTCAATCTCGATTTTCAATTCAGTGATTTTTATCTGATATTGATAAAGTCTGTTCCTCTCTACGTTGCCTTCAAATGGGATTAAGGCAGATTCCGGAAGTCCGTTGCGTGTGTATTCTAAATAGATTGCAGTCTTTCCGGATTCAGTAGCAGGAATATTCTCAGCTATGATCTGACCACTTATAAGCTCTGTGTAAGCATTAGCATCGCTAGTGATTGGCATGGGCTCTTTCCATTCAAAGGTATTTGAAAAAAAAGCTCCGTTAACGGGATAAGTATTCACACCAAATGTCGTATAAGCGGGAATTTGCTTAATCTCAACCTTAGTCATGTTTATCGTTTCGAGTGGATTCCCTTTTCTGGCAGATATAGATATCTTAGCAGCCATTCGCTCCATCTGCATAGGAAGGGTAGAAGACCATCCTGAATCATCGGGTGAATTTGTCAGAGAAACCTGTCCTACAGAAGCATCCAGACCAGTTGCACGTACATAGATTGTTCTTTTCCATATGAGCGGAAGATTGTTTTCGGGTATAGAACGAACATCACCTATACGCAAAATATCCAGAGCTTCAGGGGTACGTATATCATTAAGTTGAGAAAATAAATCATCAGGCTCATTGCCGATACCATATAACGTATACATGCCCGGACGAAGTTCCATCTTATATAAGTTTCTGGATGGACTTTCCATTTTGTCCTGTTGTTTGTTGAACTCTAACATTCCGGCAGAATTAAAGACGATTATCCGGAACTTGTTTATTTGTGTTTCGACTCCTGTAGATAAAATATTTGTTGGATTAAAAGTTACGAATACTTTATCACCTTCAGTGTCAATAGATTTATGTTGCTCATGTACACAGCTTATTAAAATGATAAATAGCAGAGTAAGACTTAGACAAGATAATATTTTCCTTTTCATATATATTTGATAGTTACAATTTCCCGTAATATTTGGAAGAGTTCTAAGAACAACCTACTTGATCCATTTAAGTTTGTAAGTTTAAACTCTTATAATCTTATATGAATTTTCTTACGACACTAAATTGTTGTTTTAGTATGAAGGTTTATTTGCAATTATTTTTATTGCAAAAGATGGAGACATGAGATTCTCTTTTGTAATGATTGCTTCCGGTTAATTGTAGTTAATACGAAATGAGATTGGTCGAATTAATAAATTTATATTTTACCTAAAGACGCCTGCTTACTTAGTGTGGTATTTACGAATTGTAAAAGGACATCGCAATAAATTGACATGAAGACTCGTTTCTAACTTTGATTACAAAACAGAAATAATATTCTCTACTGGTTAAGTAGACTTATTTCTATTATATTAACTTCATATACTTTATTATGCGTACATTATACATGATACTATTGCTGATCTTATTCTGTTTGTCTGGTTACGCAGGAAACAAAGGAAATATCATCCCTGATCACGGGAAGGTAATTGTATTAATAACTTCTGTGGAATGTGGTTTCTGTATAAAGAATATTGGATTTTATAACCAGTTGTCAAAACAATATAAAGCAGCTATACCATTTATAGCTTTATATGAAAATTCACATAAAAAGATATGCAATTTACCTCATCTGTTTCCCGGTAGAGAAGTTGAACTACAAGATTGGAAAGTTATTCCTTCCGCAAGAAAAATCTACAAAAAATTGATTGAATATGAAACGTTCCCTCAGCTACTTTTTGTAGAAAACGGAGTTGTGGTAAATCGTTTCGTAGGCACGATTGATTCTGTGAAGAATGAAATACGGACTAATTTACCGTTGTTTGTTTACTAAAATATAAGAAATAAGTATTGAATTATATTGGTAAATAGCTGAAATTGGTAATGATTTTTGTTCACTCCTTCACAGTAATCTTTCAACCCATATAAATATAATATATTTAAAAATACAAATATCAACTTAGCGTGTGGACTAATTTAGCAAAGTGAGATTGTAAAATAACGTGAGATTAGCAGGCCATTTTTGCCGATCAGATCATTTACTCTTGGTTACAAATAGTAGGATAATGTCTCTATATCCTTAGAATTTTAAATTTTATCAGGATGTATAAGTACGTCTTTTTCTTTTTTCTTATATGTATTATCACAGCAACAGAAGCATGTTCGTTTCATGGGGGTAATGTGTTTTCAAATAGGGATATAACCGACTCATTAATCTATTATTCGAATATGAAGTTTGAAAATTCTTCTTTCAAGCAGGATTACCATATAACACTGGATTCCACATTAACGTCGAAGGCTCAACGAATTCATGCATTACGCTTGGTTGCTGAGATTTATATGAAAGAATTTAAAGAAGATAGGGATATTCCATTTACAAAACTGTCTTTACAGGCATTAGGTGATAGTTTACAAATACTAGCTGTGGAAGAGCTCTGTTTGGATGATCCGGATACAAAGAATGATTATTACATTACCTATCAAGTCTGCCCGTATTTTGTGAATGAAAAGTTAAGTGTATATCAAATAGACCATTCTTCTTGTTGGAGTAGAGTTCATCACAAAAGTAATACGAGTTATTATTGCTTTGACAAACGATCCAATGCAGAAATTTTATCTAATGATTTTTTTGATAAGACAAAAGATGGATTGAATTTGCTTATTGAGAAGTATTTGCTATTGTTTTTTAGTGGACTATCATCTGAGAAAATTACAGATATAAATGAATTAAAGGATTTGTCATTTTGGATAACAGAGACTCTTTATTCTTTTGGAGATTATGCGTTTAGTGATAAGGAGATGATTTGTACATTTAATCCCTATTCCCTTTCTCCGTTCGACCCCGGAGCGATAACATTGAGAATTCCGATTGAAGAAGCAAAACCTTTCTTGTCAGATACACTTAAAGAGCTGTTGTTTTAACGGATGGTTATTGATATTCAAATAAAATTGATTTAAAATATTCAGATTATAATGGCGGATTCTATTTTTGATAACTCACCCTAAAATACAGAAGAAGCATTGGTATCTGCTGATATTCATTTCAATATTTATTATTCTCATACAGTTCTCTTTTTTTATATTGCATTTATGCGTTATTACAAACAGCGAAAGTTAATAATGTCTTTTGTTAATCTACAAACGGATATGGAATGTCTGCTTGATTAAGTTGTGATTTTTTATGTTTATACGAGTTTTTATGTTTAGTGTTATTTGTCTGGCTTCAGTAATGTTTAGTTGCTCTAAAGCTGTAACTCCGGATGTTCTTACCTATTCCTCAAAAAAAATGTATGGGATTTCTTCCATTCGTCAGGATTTGAAAATAGTTTTAGATCAGATGTTAAGTGTTGAACAGCAAAAAAAACATGAGGATCTCTTGATTGAGTATATTTATTTAAATGAATTCGATACGACGGATGATATTACCAAGCTTACGATAAATGAGCTGGGTGTGTTATTGGATTTACGTGACTCTCTTGAGTATGCTGATAAACGTACAAATTCTGTATTTTCTTATTATACAGAATATAAAGTGAAGCCTGGTTTTGTAAATGACAGGTTGACAATTTATGAGGTTTTGCATAATTATTATCAAGGAGGCCTTCATTCTTCGCAAAGAATATATTATTGTTTTCTTGATAAGAATGAAAATATATTATTGGACTCTCCGGGTTTGTTCAAAAAAACACAAACAGATCTGGATGGTTTGAATGAACTTCTTCGAAGCTATTTGTTATCGTATGTGAGTGCGAGGTACTCTTTATCCGCTGATGATCCGGAAGGATTAAAAGCATTAGGCTTTTGGGGCATAGGGAATTTATGTCATGCTGCTGTTTATTTATTTAGTCAAAATGAAATGATATGTGTATTTAATGAAACGACAATAGGTGATATCTCAATTGGTATAGTGACACTTAAAATATCAATGAATGAAGTGAGGCCCTTTTTGTCCGATCATTTGAGAGATTTGCTATTTGATAGAGGTGAGATTTAACTTATCAGGATCTAATTTATAAATACGTTTTATGTTTAAATATTTTTTTTTGATTGGTGTGACATGTATAACTTTTATGGTGCTCGTATGTTGTCGCAGTATCGTTCCGGAGTCTTTCTCTTCGGAGAAAAGAATTGGAAATTCAACTGTTCGCCAGTATGTCAGTTTAAGTTTAGATCCGACAATAACAAAAGTTCAGCAAAATATTCATACAGGAAGATTAATAAGATGGCTTTATCATAGTGAATTTAGTGAGGTGGTGGATGAAACTGAGTTTACATTGAATGCTTTAGGAGAAACTCTGCAAAACCTTTACTTATATCGGTATGCTGATAATGAGCATGAATTTACATATTATAATGAGTATCGTATTAAGCCGAGTTTCGTAAATAAAAAGTTGTCTATTTATGAAGTAGTGCGAGATTCAAATCATGAATATCATTCTGTAAATAAAATGATTAAATATTATTTTATAGAAAAACACTCAAATACACCATTATATTTAGTTGATTTGTTTAATTCAACTTACAAGGATTTCTGTGGATTAAGTGAGCTTTTAAAGAAGTATTTATTATTGAATGAAAAAAGTGCTTCTGTGATTGAAGAAATAATGGAAAAGGATGAAAATGATTATATTCCTAAATATCTTTATGTTCTATCTGATTTTTCGTTTGATGAAGATTCAATGATTTGCCTATTTAATGATAAGGTGCTAGATTCATCCCTCGGAACGATAACATTGAGGATTCCGATTGAAGAAGCAAAACCATTCTTGTCGGATACACTTAAAGAACTGTTGTTTTAATTCGATTAAAGAGTTATTGAAAGATGATATCTTTCTGTTAATGTTATAAATATAGTCGAAATAAATAGTTTTAGTTTGGTGTCATTTTTTAGTTTCGTATTTTTCGAACGGAAATTTAATTTTAAATATTATGAAAAGGATAAACTTTTTAATTCCAGGGTTATTAGTGTTAATGTCTATGAGTAGTTGTTCTACAATTTTTACAGGTACGAAGCAATCGATCACTTTTACGGGTGAACCTGGTGTCAGAATCTATAAAAATAACAACAAAATTGCAGAAATTGATAATGGGGGTACAACGACGGTGAAAATTCATAAAAGTCTTTCATCTACAAATCTTATAGCAAAAAAAGAAGGGTATCGTAATACTCCTCTTATTCTGAGTTCTGTATTTAATCCTATTTCGGCAATTAATCTATTTAACCCTATTGGCTGGATCGTAGATTTAGGTACGGGTGCAGCTTGTAAATATGATGATACAGTAATTACTGTCGAAATGCTGAATGAGAATGCACAACCTTGATCAGGCAGTTGGAGAGATTTTCTTTGCTGCTGTAAATTGATAGAGATTTATGAGCTTCGGTCGTACTTTGTGAGAAGTATCAGGTACCGGAGCTCTGTTTTTTTATAGACGAATGATTCCGGTATAGATTAGAGTTTTGTTTTGTGTGTTATGCTGTCTTGTATTGAGCTGATTTTAAGATGTTAATTTTAACGGAAGTGGTTAAACAAGTAATTATCCTTGTGTATTATTTTATATGATCATATATTTCGGAACTTTAATTAAAACACTGACTATAATAGGATATTTAAATTAATAGTTTGTAATCTATAATGATGTATCTGTAAACCGATATTGCATTTTTAATATAATATACATATCAACTAAGGCTTAGATATCTCTATTGTAAAATTAATAAATAATCTTATGATTCTAAGAACACAATTATTTTCGTTATTACTCTTTATTTTATGTCTCTCATTAGGAGAAGCCCGTGCACAATCCAATAGTATTATAGATGAACAAGATCTACGTGTAACGGTAGGTGTTGCTCCGTTATCAGCCCATTTATATGATTTTATCTGGAGTGCTGATTACTGTCCGATAACTCCGACACTTTCTCAAATCTTTGTTTACGAAGGGGCTAAACGTACTACGGGCGCTATTTCACTGAGTTATTCCAATCAGGTAATGAAACGTTTGGCTGTTGGGGTCGAGGCAACTTATGTAGGTTTTTATCAAAGTTACTATAAGCGATTTACGAATGAACGAATATCGTCCCGGAATCAGCATCTGTTGTCATTCTCTCCGATGTGCAGAGTAACTTATCTGAATCGTAAATATGTACGCCTTTACTCTCAGTTGTCTTTAGGTGTCGGTGTGTATTTTGAAAATGGAAGTGAAAACTTTCGGGATGTAACTTTTGAAGGACATCTGACTTATTTCGGGATGACTTTTGGTAGTAAACTTTTTGGTATCGCCGAATTGGGTGTGGGGAGCAGAGGGTTTGCTTCATTTGGTATTGGCTATAGATTCAGTAATAAATAATCAGACACTATGAAAATTAAAGCAATCTTATTATATCTTTCTTCCATCGTTCTTTTAAGTAGCTGTGTGATCGAAGAATCCGAAAAGAGTAGTATAGGTACGGGGCCATATGCCATTTTCCCTCTTTATCAATTCAATAATCAAATGATGTGTGGCCAAATGGGGGCTTTCGCTAACTTTCTTACAATAAGTGATTATCTGACCTGTGAGAATGACTCTGTCCGGGATCATGTGTATAAACCATACTTGGGTCTTTATGAAGTAACGAAGAAAGAGGATGATACGTATGTGTTGAGCCTGACGAATGTACCTTTGTACAGAATCGAAACGGAAGGATTATCTCTTTATGTTCCAGGGACCAAATGGACTGTTTATGATTTGTCGTCGTTTATTAAGAAGGATAAATTTGAAATAACAGTGGATGCAAAGGACTCATGGACTTTTAGCTCAGAGAGAATTAATTCTTATTTTTATATGGAACCAACTGTATATTCTTTCGAGTATGCTGTAAAAGCTAATTTAATTGAGATTTCCACAGAAAAGTTATATAGAGAGTTGGCAGTTGAAGGTAAAGGTAAATGGGATAACTCTGTTTGGATGGAGTATACGATTGAGAAGCCGTTGTTGTATTGTCAGGAGTCATTCGATTATCAGGATGAAGACAATTATAAATATTTTGAGGCTAAATTTACAGAGGGGGAATTAAGTCTCCGATGCTCCAATAAGTATTATCCGGAAACTTATGCTTTTGATGCTGTCTTGAAAAGTATAGGAAGCGGCATCACTACAACAATCTATTTTAATGGACAAACTGCCGAGTTTAATGAGCGCAGATAAAATTTCCCCTAATTTCCTGAAAGCTCTTTTCTTATGTATATTAGTTAGTGTTATAAGTATATTTTTAAGTATAGTTCTGGTTTTTCTTTTTTATCTTGACTATATAAAAGAGGATGTTGTACTTCGCAGAGCTTCTATGATTAAGAATATTCTGATTAGCTTATTATTGCTGTCTCCTCTATTAAGGCAACAATTAGATTTTAGGTTTTCAGAAATCAGAACAATCAAGTTGAAAGAGATAAGCTTTGTTTCACTTTATGGTTTAGGATGTGCTTTTTTATTTGCAATCTGTCTGAGAATATTCAGTGGTTTTATACATGTAGATGGCTACAAGATTTTAAGCTTTTCAGAAGCAGATTCTTATGATTTGCTTCAATGTTTATTTGTTGTGCCTGTCGTTAGTGAGCTTATTTTCAGAAGGGTTTTGCTCTGTCAGTTTCTGAAGATATATCCGGTATGGGTTGCAATTGTGTTATCGTCCTTTTTATTCGCGCTATTCGTAACTCCTGTTATTCAGGTACCTGTACTGCTAATCCCGTTTTTTCTATTGGGCGTTAGTTTAGGTTGTTTATTTTATAGAACGGGATCATTGCTAATGTGTATCTGGGTTTATTTTATTATGAATCTCAGTGTTTTTGTTTCCGTCGGGAAGTATAGTATTTGTAGTGTATTTACAGCAATGAGTATTGCAGCATTTTAAATGAAAAATAGATGAAGTTTATTTTAGTATTATTGGTGTTATTGCCATCTGTATTGTTTGCACAGATTCCTGTGAAATCAGGATGGAATATCGGGGTAGATGCTGGGACTGCGTATAATCATATGACAACAAAAGAACTGTCTTTAAACAGAGGGCACTGGGGGATTACTGCAGGTGTAACAGGAAGTTATACTTTCAGGAACAATGTCATGCTGGAATCAGGCTTAAGATTTACAGATAAGGGCTCTGATCGATTAACCGGATTTGATCCTCAACAGACTCCTTTTCTTGCCTCGATGACTCTGAATAAATTAAATTATCTGGAAATACCATTTATGGTCGGATACAAGATTCGTTTGTCGAACCGGGTTTCAATAACTCCGAAAGTAGGAGCTTATTATGGAATCGGAGTTAGTGGATGGGGATTTATAGAGAATGGATTCAATACTTTTGGTGGTAAAATATTCCCTTTTGAAGATAATCCGATAACATTAGGAGATGGATCTCAATATACTTTTGGGTCTTATGAAAATCTTGACGGAGGATTCTTGTTCGGGATGGATCTGAATATATGGCAGATGACTTGTCGAATAGCTTATGGTATGAGTCTGGAACCTGTTTTTAATTCTTATGATTCATCAAATAAGCACAGGACGTTAAGTATATCTGTAGGTTATTATTTATTTAAGCGATAAGCTTATTTCTATAGTAGGAAGAAGTTTATTGTATAGACGCCTCTGAACTGGTTTCAGAGGCGTTTTCTTTTTAATGAATCCGAAGATGTTAAATTTAATACTATTAGTTAAAAGTAAAATCATATTTGTTTATTGTTATTTATATTTACATTTTTGCGGGCTACTAATTTAATGTTGTTTTATTTATTGCTTTATATATATAAACCATGGACATATAATGTCAGTATAGTGTAAAAATCCGTTATGCGGTAATTTCGAGAAAAAACCATTGCATACGAATGCAATACCAAAACTTAATTTTAAAACTAACACGAATTCAACAGATCAGACGATGAGAATTCAAAATTAAACCCCGATGTCATGAGAAAAAAATGTTTGCAGTTAGCTCTATGCGTTGCCGGAGCAGTTACGGTTAATCCTCCACAAATGCATGCACAGTCACCACCTGATACAAAATGGATTGATAGTGCTCTTGCGGCTAAAGAGGCTATATTTGCAAAGCATCCGAAAGATTTACCTGTAATCACAAAAACAATCAGGCGTGGAGAAACTCCGCAGAATATTGATGTGAATATTGACGGTGTCAAAGATCTTGTCCTGATCGCATGGGCTACCGAAGACGGGCCTAACTTTGATCATGCAGCATGGGCAGATGCAGCAGTGTACACAAAAGACGGCAAGAAAATCTGGCTGGATGAATTACCGATCAAATACAAGAATGTAGAAGGAGATTGGTTCAGATTGAAAACAAGTTATGGCGGGCAATTTGCCATTGGCGATCAAAAATTCACAACCGGAATACTGGCCCATGCCAACTCCGTTTTGATTTATGATCTTACGGGCAGGGATATTACCCGATTTACGGCTTCGGTCGGAATAGACAATGCGGCAGGCAATGAAGGAAGTGCTGTGTTCAAGGTGCTAACTACTACGGGAGATAACGAAGCAACGCAACTTGTAGCTTCTTCACCGAATGTAGCCTCTCAATTTATACCTTATCTGGGTACAACACTGCAGACCTGGTTGACGACTCCCGGTACGGTTGTGGAGAAAAATGCGATTGCAGATATAATTGCTAAGTTAAAGCATAAAGAGAATATTAACCGAGATCTGAAGAAAGTTGAAGAAATCACCAATCCTAAAGCACAGGCAAAGGCTTATGCTGAACTTCTTAGCCGTGCGGGAGAGATCTTAAGACTTCAGACTGAACTGGAAACATTGAACCTCAGAGGGGTAAAACTGGCATACAACGATTTTAAAAACACACCCGATTATAATCTATCCAAGTGGCAGGCTCAATATGATAAATTCATAGCTCTGATACATAAAAATGATGGGTTCAAAGGAATCTATAACTTAGAGCCTCAGACAGTAAATGACTTGAATGAAGTGTTGAAGTTGAAACGCGAAATTCTATTGTCGAATCCGGCACTTGACTTTGATAAAATTATAGCCGCTCAGTATAATATTGGTCCTGCAGCACGCGTAAAAGGTGCTGAAGCTATGGGAACTCCTAATTCAAACTGGAGTTCGCAACTCTCGACTCCGAGAGAGGGCTTCGAAGCTAGTATTGTAGAACTGACTGATTTGAGAAACGAAAATCCTACTAAAAAGACTTTATATAAACCGGATATCAATTCGGCCATAACATCATTACAACTCCATTGGGATGCTGATCGTCTGATCTTTACCTCTCAGGATGATAAACGTCGCTGGCAGGTTTTTGAAATGAAGGCGAATGGAGAAAACGTTAAACAGGCAATCGTTCCGGAAGAGGAAGATGTCGAGCTGTTTGATGCATCCTATTTACCGGATGGTAAATATATTGTAAATACAAACCTGGGCTATCAGGGAGTACCATGTATTGACGGTGACGATCCTGTGGCAAATTCGGCTCTTTTTGATCCGGCAACCGGAAAAATGCGTAGTTTGTGCTTTGATCAGGAGAACAACTGGAATCCGTCGATCATGAATAACGGGAAAGTAATGTACACACGTTGGGAATATACCGATCTGATGCACTATTATTCACGGATGGTATTTACGATGAATCCCGATGGAACTGAGCAGAAAGCATTATACGGAAGTGGTTCTTACTTTCCGAATGCGACCTTTGATATGCAAGCTTTACCAGGTGGTGCAAGCACTTTTATAGGCATTGTTTCCGGGCATCATGGTGTTGTTCACAGTGGAAGATTAATGATCTTTGATCCGGCTAAATCGCGCAAAGAAGAAAAAGGTATATTACAGGAAATACCATTCTCGCAAAGACCGGTTATTCCGATTGTGAAAGACGAAATGGTAAATGGTGTATGGCCGCAGTTTGCAAAACCGTTCCCTATTACGGATAAATATTTTATCGTGTCTTCCAAACCGACACCAAGTTCTTTATGGGGGATCTATCTGGTTGATATATACGATAACATGATTCTGTTGGCAGAAACGGAAGGAAAGGGTTATACCTCACCGATTCCTGTTAAAAAGCGGATCAGCCCTCCTGTAATTCCGAATAAAGTTGATTTGAGTAAGAATACGTCAACGGTATTTATTCAGGATATTTATGAAGGAGAAGGGCTGGCCGGTGTACCACGTGGGACGGTAAAGAAACTACGGGTTCTAACTTATGAATTTGCTTATTTATCTTCGCCATCCAATCACCTGGCTCAGGGTATTCAGTCAGGATGGGATATTAAACGTGAACTCGGAGAGGTTGATGTGGAGAGCGACGGGTCCGTTATTTTTACGATTCCTGCGAATACACCGATTTCACTTCAGCCGCTAGACAGTAAAGGACGGGCAATCCAGTTGATGCGTTCATGGCTCACAGGAATGCCGGGTGAAGTAGTGTCTTGTGTCGGATGTCACGAAGATCAGAACAGTACGGTAATCCCTAAACGTGTTATTGCATCGCAAAAACAACCGAATACGATTGTCCCGCCTAAAGGAGGTGTGCGTTCGTTTACGTTTGAACTCGAGATTCAGCCTATATTAGACCGTGCTTGTATTGCTTGTCATAACGGAGAAGGAGATGTGCCGCGTAATTTCACAGGCGGTCGTATTGATAAAAGTTCGCCCCACCGCTATTCAATGAGCTATCTGGATTTCCATCCGTACTTCTACAGACAGGGACCGGAAGCGGAGATGGCTGTACTGAATCCGTATGAGTATGCGACGATGAATTCGGAGATGTTCCAGATTCTGGAAAATAACCATCACGGAGTGAAACTTACCGAGGAAGAAATAAAAACACTCTATAAATGGCTGGATTTTAATGCTCCGTACAATGGATCATTTGTGGCGAAACCATATACCACAACAGCCGGTCCGGTAGTGAATCAGAAGTTGCGTCGTCGTCAGCTTGCCGAGAAATATGCAGGAGAGTATACGGCAGTGGATTGGGAAAAAGAGTTGACCGATTATGCTGAATCTCTTAAAGCAAAAGGAGATATAAAACCGGTTATGCCGGAGCAGAAAGCAGAAAGAAAAGTCAAAGTTCCTATAATAAAAGGCTGGCCGTTCAGTGTAGAAGAAGCTAAAGCAAAAGTCGCAGGTAAGCAGCCTCGTGTCGTTGATCTGGGTAACGGGCAGAAAATTACATTTGTTTATGTTCCTGCAGGACGTTTCGTTGCCGGCGGTAGTGGTAAAGGTCAGACAAAATCACCTTATAAAGCTACAGTAGAAAAAGGTTTCTGGATGAGTGAAACCGAAATAACTAATGCGCAAATGAAGGCATTGATTCCGACTCATGACAGTCGTTACGTAGGCCAGTTCTGGAAGGATCATACGACACCGGGATATGATGTGCGCGGTGATGAACTTTCTGCAACGAAGGTCAGTTATCTCCAGGCAGAAAAGTATGCTCAGCTTTTGAGCGAACAAACAGGGCTGAATATTATGTTGCCTACGGAAGAACAGTGGGAGTGGGCTGCCCGTGCAGGTTCGGCTGATGACTTCTGGTTTGGAAATGCCGATACGGACTTTACTGTTTTTGAAAATCTGGCTGATGTACAGCTTACAAAAATGGCTGTGTCAGGTATCGATCCTCAGCCAATGTCCTCATCGAGCTATTATTATAAGTATTTAAATTATATACCGAAGCACGAAGATCGGAATGACGGAAATATGCTTGTAACGTCTCCGGGACAATATCAGGCCAATCCGTGGGGTCTGTATGATATGCATGGTAATGTAGCAGAGTGGACACGCAGTGATTTCGAACGGTCGAGTGATCCTGCAATGATTGAAGCAGATAAAGTAGTGCGTGGGGGTTCGTGGTATGAGCGGACTCAGCGTGCAGCAACAGCTGTCCGTCGTAACTTCCTTCCATGGCAGGCTCCGTGGAATGTAGGAATGCGTTTAATTATCGAAGATTGATATTTGTCTCGATTATATTATCAGAAAGAGGGAGTTTCTCAGTGAGAAAACTCCCTTTAATTGTTAGTTTGATTCTGCATATATTGATTTGAATATTGGCAATACTTCTTGAAGAAGTCTTCGGGACCGGCATCAATAGATTTTTGTAAACCACTGATACCGTCATTCTCATAGATCTTAGAAGCTGTATATAATCCGGCAATACAGATGAACTTACTCCAAAACGGACCGTATGTACCCCGATTTATGCGTTCGGTCTTTTCAAGATGAGAAATGTCGGGATCTTTTAGAAAGACAAGTAATGAATCTATTTGTTGAATGGTACTCTTTATATGCTTTTCAAAAAAAGCATCAGATGTAGAGTTTATTAAAGACAAGAAGTGAGCAATACCTTCATTCTGCATGATGTACGTTAATTGATCAAATTCATTCTGATGTTTTGAAAAGCCATTTACTTTTGCATGTTGAGCAAAATAAATATGGAAAATTTCATGTTTGAGGATGTCTTTCATTATTTGGACCCGTTTCGAATTGTTATCAGCATATTGTAAGAATATTTGAAGATTAATCATAATACCATTCAAATCTCCTTCCAAAATACATTTATTATCATATATCGAATAATTAAAAGCAACAGCATCTCCCCATTGCCAACCACAGACAGTAAAGAAAATGGTTGTTCTTAATTGAGAAACGTCAGTAAGAGGAAAATATTTTTTTACAGAGATAGAAAGAGAGTCAGGATTAATTTGTTTGCTATCATTTATTAGTGAAATCAGTTCACATTCTAAAGAATCAAGATTGTTGCATAGAAAATAGTCTGGCTGACTATTTATCTTATTGCTTAATTTAGATAGAGCATCTTTTAATGAAGGCTTATCACTTTCGTTCTTATGACATATGAGTTCAACTAATTGCAATGATGTACTTTTAGATATAGAATCGCAGAGATAAATATCTGACGGGTTGTTTTTGATTCCTGATACTAAATCAATAGCAGAATAATCTAAGGTTAGATTCTTCTGACCGAGTATGATTTGCGGGAGCATTGAAAGAAAAATAATTAATAAGATCCAAGCCTCTCTCAAAAATAGCGGTAGTGTTAATTTCATGTGGTTTTAATATTTTTGTTCGAAGATATTTTATTTCAGCAAATAATCAAATCAAAAGCGTAGAAAGCCGGGATAAAATGCAAAAAGAGATGTATCACTACATCTCTTTTTTTATAGTAAAAATTTATGATTTATGAAAAAGGCTCCCTCTTCAGGGAGTTTTATGATTTTCAGGATTACAGAAATAAATTAATAATAGTTTTCGATTACCTTATGTCTTCATAATAATTACTCACTTTTATATGTGAAAGAGAAGGAACCCCGGGGTTTGTAATGAGGTAAGTCTTTATAATTAAGGATCTTTACATTGTACTTTTTATATTTTATTATTATTAATATTTAATTACCTTTGCCGAAATTTTTAATCAATATTTGAACGAGATGAAATTAAAGTGTCTGTCTGTTATCTCACTTTTAACTCTAAGTATGTTCAGTTGCATCGATCAAAGTTGGGATTTGAGCAAAATCAAGAATGATGAAATTCTATTATTTACAGAAGGGGTGAGTCTCCCGGGAGGGAATTTCGAAACAATTCGTTTTGATAAACAACAACTTGAGAAGCTATTGCCTGATATGAAGGGAAACCTGGTTCAGCGAGGTAATCAAATGTTTATCGAATATGTTACTGATACGAATAGAATCAGTACGGATGAAATGAAAGCTGCTATTTTTGATCAGATAACTTTCGGTAAAGAGACGCCGCTTGAATATCCGATCAATGAATTTGAGGGTGGTATGATACCGGCAGGTACATATAAATTAACAACCAAAGAGGTATACGCTATTGATCCCGAAGCTACGGTAGGTGAGTCTATCAAAAGACTGGATCTGATTACCCTTATTGATGGATTTTTGAAAATCGATATTTCTCAAGCGGGTATTATGAGCCAGTCTGCGGAAGATCAATTACAGTTTGAAATCAAGGTTCCATCCGAAATAACAATTAAAGAGAGTCAGTCTTCTGACTATGTTTTTGAAAATGGAGTAATCCGTTTCAGTGTTGCTTTTTCTAAGCTGTCTGATAATAAGCATGCCGTTATATTAATACCTGTTTCACAAATAGACAATCCATTAAATGTTCAGCCTTTTATAGTAGAGAGTTCGCTTGTCTCTACAGGAATCCCGTATAATGCAGGTGCGAACATCACGGTAGTGATGGGACCTCAGATTCTGGAGGAAAATATGGAGCGTATTGAAGGTAAATTCTCTTTTCAGTTTGATGAGATCCAGATGCCGATAGAAAAGAATTTATTGGAGCAACTTTATGATGCATTTGGAGATGAGGCTGTAATTGATTTCTATCAGCCGCAACTTTTGCTTAAGACGAACAGTTCCTTTACGGTCGCAAGTAATATGGATCTTTCTATGCACTATCAATTGAGAAATGAACAGGAAGGTTCGGAGTCTGTAAATGTTGCATTGAAAGCGTCCGGAAAAAATATAATGACAGAAACTCTGTATCATTTGGGAACTCGTGTAACAAATGATCCGGTTAATAATAACTATACTTATGATCTGACTAAAGTTCTGAAAGAAGGACGTCGTAATTTAACGATTACTGCAGTCGTGAAGCTTGATGAATCGGTTGAAAGACAAGTGTTATACAGTCATATGGAAGCTGAAATCAGTGCGGTTTTCGAAACACCGTTTGTTTTTGGTAAAGATTTGAAAGCAGATATCAATGAGCAAAAAGAAGAAGTCTTTGATCAGAAGACCATTGACTTATTATTTTCGGCTGAGAACAGTGAAGTATATATCGATGCTTTGGTAACAAAGGATGTTCCGTTAAATATCAAGCTGGATATTGATGTGTTAGATGAAAACAATCAACCTGTCGGAGTTCAGATTGCTGATGTCTTATTATCGGATACCGATAGTCAGCAAATCGAATTTATTGTATCCAAAGAAGATGCTCCGAAAATGATTCGTGCACGAAATCTTTTATTGAAAGGTAATGTTTTTACGGATGAATCATTGGCAGGGAAAGTAATAACTGTCGATAATTTTGTGGATATCAAGAATCTGAAGATCCGTAAAAAAGGGGGAGTCATCATAAAACCATAAATAAAACTACAGAACACAGATGAAAAAAATATATATAGGATGTATGATCTTTGGCGCATTGATCCTACAGCGTACAGAGGTGTGTGCACAAATGCTGAAAACGGCCTACTTTCTGGATAATTCGGTTCAGCGTCAGAATTATAATCCTGCCTTTCATACCGATAAAGGCTTTGTTTCCGTTCCTGTTTTGGGTGGTATCGGGGCACAGGTAGAGACAAATTCGTTTCTGGTTGATCATTTTATTTATAAAAGACCTGATGGCTCACTGACAACTTTTCTTGATCCGTCAGTCAATGTAAACAGTTTTATCGGAAAACTGAAAGACAACAACCGCCTAAGTCAATCTTTAGATATGAATATTTTCGGAATCGGCTTTGCGAAAGAAAGCGGATACTGGACGGGAGGAATAAACTTGCGCCAGAATGCGAATGTAGCCATTCCTAAAGGTGCATTTGAATTGGCAAAGTTAGGTCCGGATTCATACTCACCTATTCGTAAATTAGAGGTAAACGCTAACGCTTTCCTTGAAATTTATGCCGGTTATTCACGTAAGCTGATGGATAATCTGACTGTCGGAGGACGATTGAAGTATCTGGGCGGATTGGCCAGATCTCGTATGAAAATCACTCAATTTGATGTATTCTCAAATGAAGATAAACTTTATGCAAAGGTTAATACATCCCTGGAAACTTATGTGAAAGGATTGCACAATAATTCAACAGGTTTACAGGAAATCGATAAATATTTCGATAACTATGAAATGAAAGGCGGTTACGGTCTGGCAGGGAATGGACTTGGTTTAGACTTAGGTGCTGAATATCGCCCGCTGAGTTGGCTGAAAGTTTCGGCTTCAATTCAGGATATAGGCTTTATCTCATGGTCTAAATCCAGTTCGGTAAGAGCGGCTTCGGATGGTATCGTGGATTTCGTCGGTTTTGATATTGATGTAAATGATGACAGTTCGGTAGATAATCAACTGGACGATTTGGGAGATCGCTTTAAACAAATGATTAAATACGAGAATATAGCCAAAAAAGCGCATGCTAAATCCTTGTATATGAAAATGAATATCGGTGCGGAAGCTTTGTTTCTGGATGAATTATTAGGGGTCGGCCTGCTTTATACAAATCAAATGAGTGAGTATTTCCCGCTTAATGATTTGACATTATCTGTTAATTGTCGTCCGTTGGACTGGCTACAAGGAGCATTAAGTACTTCAGTTATCAATGGCCATTTCGGATCAGTAGGTTTTGCATTGAATATAGCACCGGAGAAAGCAGTAAACATAACATTAGGAGGTGATTTTATATTTAAGAAACTGACCAAACAATTTTATCCGATTCATTCTTACGGATATAATCTTTTTGCAGGAATTGCGATTCCTCTGAATATTTGAGGAATTTAATAAAGGGTAGAGAGCGGAGTCTGAGTTTCAGCTCTCATCTCTCATCTCTCTATTTTGCTATTTATACTTTGCTGTCATTGGAAGAATATGCATTATTGGTCGGTCTGATAGTTCTGTTTGTCGCAATAATTCAGATCCTGTAGGCTTTTTGAGGAATGGATAGATATGATGAAATACAGAATGATGAATAAAGGAGACTCGGTTTAAATTCAAGATATCCAATAAAATAAGAATATTCTTAATGTTTTGAAATGAAGAAACGGAGAAAGCTCTGTTTATGCAGGTTTTCTCCGTTTTGTGTTTAACGGTGCTGACAGGTAATTTGCACAAATTAGAATTTTATATATCTTTGAAGCCTAAAATAAAATGAATAGTAGCAATTAATTACGTAGAATGTTCGTTTTTTAAGCATTCACGTTGCTGAACCTTTGATTTGATACCGACAGATTTAAAATAAAGTTATAGTCTTACATTAATTAAACTTTTATGAAGAAAGTCATTTTTATTGCTTTAACGGCAGCTTTCCTTACCGCTTGTGATAAAGACGAGCCAGTACTTAACGTAAAACCGGGATCTGTTCCTGAAACAGTTGTTCCGAATAAACCTGATAAAGAGCAGGCAGGGAATGAGGCGGACACTACTCCTCCGACAGAAGCCGAGCTAAAATCATATTTCAATATTAATACGGATCTGAATGTTTATCAATGTCTTCAGCTGATAAAAGAATCAAACGAAGAGAAAGATATTCAGGGAAGAAAATTACACGTAACTGCAAGTAACGTAGTCAGTCGTAACGATGAGGAGGGTAGCTTTGTATCTTCTGTATCGGGGACAGTTAACGGGAAAGAGTTTGCGGTAGAATTTGCATGCAAAGGTCTTAAAAAGAAACCCGCTCGTTTCTATATGGCTAGTCGTGTGAATGTTACCTGGAAAGAAGGTGTAACGTCACCGGAGAGCTTGCCAATACCTTTTGACGAGTTTTATCGTCTGAAAAAATCCGATAAACTGACGGCTGAATTCTTAAGCCAATGGGTGCGTTTTTACTCTACAAGTCCTGACGGATCTGATCTGTACGATTTTACAGATGAGGATATAGCTAAAACGGCACTTTCTGAAGTCAGATATGATGAGGGTCGTATTTACTTTATTGTGACTTATGACGGACTTGTCGGTAAAACAGCAATCAGAGAACAACCTTTCATCCGTTTCGATAAGAATTTGTATTATAAAAATACGGTAAAGACAACGAAAGAGCCTCAGTATTTCTATATGCAGGGCGTGTATGAACATCTGGAGTCATTTTATGGTAATTTCCTGGAGTTTTCGGATGATAAAGTTTTCGTAGCAGAGATCGTTCCTCAAAGTAAAAATTGCAATAAAAGCAATAATACGATAACTTGTACATTGTCTTTGACTACTTATCAGAACTCAAATGAAGAGTTGGCAAGATTCGAATATGAATTTAAAGGATTTAAGCCATTGACAGATTTGAAAAATGAATGGAGTCTTTCGACTACTTCCGAATTGAACAGCTTTATGAGTAAGCGTTTTGCTTCAGCTGCTGACGGAGATGTGTCGGAACAAATGAAAAGATATGCAATTTCGAATTGGATTAAGTTAGCTAAATCATTTGTAAAAAGAGATGGTCAGCTGCTTGAACTATATGTTGATAAAGGCAGATTGAATAATGTGGAAGTTGATGCCTGGATTCCGGCGAGCCGGCGAGTAATCCATGCCGATATTCGTCTTTTGGCACCTCATTTTGAAGTTGTTTCGGCTAAAAAACAAGGGAAAAACCTATCTTTGACTATTGAACTGACCAACGCAAATGAAATATCTCTTTCAGGAGTGACTGCAACTTTAAATGTTGCGTTGTAAATTAGTGCACCGTCATCTATGTTAATATATTAAGAACTTGAAGCCTGTACATACTATATTGATGTACAGGCTTTTTTTAGTTATGTTAGTATGAAGCATAGTATATTTTCGGTTCTTTTCGCTCTTTGTTGTCACGAACGAACTTCATTTTAGCAATGTTATAAAGGATTCCTTTGTAGCTACGTGCTTTTTGAGGACAAATATAGATGCATCGTCCGCAGGAGATACAAAGGGTTTTATCAGTAGTGAATTTATCGGAAATAGCACCGGTAGGGCATTGGCTGATGCAACTATTACATCTATCGCATAGTTTAGCCGTAATCTCCGGTCGGAGAGGAACCTTTTTGGCCGTTTTGTATGGTCGGTTTCCCTTGATCTTTATCTGTTGGATATCGTTGACCGTTTCGATTTGTGATAAAATACGGGATGTTTGTACCGAAAAGTTTTGTATTTTCTCGATATCGGATTTATCCGGTCTGTTTGCAGCAACTTCGGGCATAATAGAGTGTTGAGCGATAAAAGCAGCTGCGGAAATTACCCGGAATCCGTTAGCTTCAACCAGATCCTGTATCTCGATCAATGCATCATCGTAATCCCTGTTTCCATATATGCAGGATATTATGGCAGGAGTTTGCAACCCTTTTATATTTCGCAGTGATGCAACGGCAATTTCCGGTATTCGCCCTGAATATACAGGCATACCAACTATCAGTAACTCCTGAGGTGATAAAATAATTTCTTCTTCAATCGGATATTTGATCAGATTGTATTCGACTTTTCCGGTATCAAAATGACTGGCTATCTCCTTAACGATTTTTCTCGTTGTATTGGTAGCGCTGAAGTAGACAAAGGTTATTCTTTTTATTTGCATTTTTGCTTTCAAATTTAATAATTATTGGAATATATTGGTTGTTTTGTGTAAATTTTTTAGAGGGTTGTTTTCTGAGATGTATGCAAAAATGCTCTTTTTCTATCAAAAGGATTATTTTCAGAAATTCATTTTCCATGGTAAAAATTAGTACTGATACAGCTTTTACTTTCCCCTTTTTATATGCAAAAGGTGCTTTTTGTCAGAGATATACCGTTATTTTTAATTTAAACGGTATATCTTTTATTTTTCGCCCTTTGTTTTGAAAATTTCGCGGTGTATTTTTTTCGCGTAATACGTATGAAAAATACATTTAATACGTATGAAAATCTGAAGAGATGCTTTGAAAATGAAAGAGTGTTCTTATTCTGTTGAATATCATTGTTTTATAAAAATGGAAATGTCGGGCTTATATGCAGATTTATAATAATGATTTCTGAATATCCCATTCTGAGCGATTAGCGAAATACAAAAAGAAAGTAAAAGGGGGTAATTGAGAGAATAATGTCAAAATGAGATTTTGTAGGATAACCTTTAAAAAATGTAGGATAAAGGAATAAAAAAAGGACTGTATCACTACAATCCTTTTCGCTCTACTTAAATAACTTTTATTACTTAGGAAAATTCCTCCTTTATCGGAGTCATACATAACTGTGTATCTTTAGAATGAACACTTATCAAACTATCATTTCTTTTATCCAAGATGTTATTTAGAAACTTACAAATGAAGGAGACGGGAATGCTTTGCCAGTAATCGGGAAGAAGAGTTAAAAAAATGCAATCATCGGGAAACGAAAAAAAGAGGCTGAGCAGAGAATATCTCTGTCAGCCTCTTGATCATAGATTATATAACTAAAAAAATATTAGCAATTAACGGTAGTCAGGTTCACTATTTCGGGTTGTTTGATATTGGCAATTGCCGCCTGAGCAGCAGCAACTCTTGCTATCGGCACACGGAATGGTGAGCAGCTTACATAATTCATATTTACGGTATCGCAGAAACCAACAGAAGATGGTTCTCCACCATGTTCACCGCAAATACCCAGTTTGATATGCGGATTCGTTGAACGACCTTTTTCACAAGCCATACGAATTAACTGACCGACACCTTCCTGATCCAGAACTTCGAAAGGATCATTTTTAAGGATTCCGATTTCCTGATATACTTTCAGGAATTTACCGGCATCGTCACGTGAATAGCCAAACGTCATTTGTGTAAGGTCATTGGTTCCGAAAGAGAAGAAATCAGCCACTTCGGCAATTTTATCGGCAGTAAGGGCTGCGCGCGGAACCTCAATCATAGTTCCCACTTTGTACTTGATACGTGATCCTCTTTCTGTAAATACTTTTTCGGCTATGGAGTGAATGATTTTTACCTGATACTTAAACTCGTCTACGATACCTACAAGCGGTACCATGATTTCAGGATAAACCGTATATCCTTCGGCTTTGACAGTCAGAGCAGCTTCGATAATAGCTCTTGCCTGCATAGCTGTAATCTCCGGATATGTGTTTCCTAAGCGGCATCCGCGATGTCCAAGCATCGGATTGAACTCTTCCAGTGAATCGCATGCAAGTTTAACTTCTTCCAGTGTTAATCCCATATCTTCAGCTAATTCTTTTTGTGTAGCCAATTGATGAGGAACGAATTCATGTAACGGCGGATCAAGCAGACGTATTGTTACGCCATAGCCATCCATAGCGCGGAAGATTCCTTCGAAGTCGGCACGTTGCATAGGGAGCAGCTTTTTCAATGCTTCGATACGGCCTTCCTGTGTACGTGAAAGGATCATTTCGCGCATTGCTTTGATACGTTCTCCCTCAAAGAACATATGTTCCGTACGGCACAGTCCGATACCTTTAGCACCAAATTTTCGAGCAATTGCAGCATCTTTTGGTGTGTCGGCATTCGTTCTTACGTCCATACGTGTATATTTTTCACACAGATTCATGATTGCTGCGAAATCTCCGTCCAGTTCGGCATCTTTGGTTGCGACTTTACCTTCGTAAACCTCACCGGTAGATCCGTTGATAGAGATCCAGTCTCCTTCTTTGAAGACTTTGCCGCTCATTTCAATCGTCCGGTTTCTGTAATCAATTTTAACCTCACCTGCACCCGATACACAGCATTTTCCCATACCGCGCGCTACAACGGCTGCGTGGGAAGTCATACCTCCGCGTGCAGTAAGAATACCCTGAGCTGCAGACATACCGCGCAGGTCTTCAGGTGATGTTTCGATACGAACCAAAATTACTCGTTTACGATTGTCAGCCCACGCTTCGGCATCATCTGCAAAAAATACGATTTGTCCTGTTGCAGCACCCGGCGAAGCAGGAAGACCTTTAGCCATGACTTTCACCGTTTTCAGTACAGCTTTGTCGAATACAGGATGTAATAGTTCATCCAGTTTCGAAGGTTCCATACGTTTCAGTACAGCTTTTTCGTCAATCATGCCCTGACGGTACATATCCATTGCGATTCTTACCATTGCGGCACCCGTACGTTTACCGTTACGAGTCTGCAATAGCCATAATTTGCCATCCTGAATTGTAAATTCAAGATCCTGCATATCTCTGAAATAATCTTCAAGTCTTTGTTGAGTATCGATAAGTTCCAATGCACAAGCCGGCATGGCTTCTTCCAGTGAAGGGTATTTAGTTGCTCTGACTTCTTCTGATATTCCCTGTAAAGTCGCCCATCTTCTTGAGCCTTCCAAAGTAATCTGTTGAGGTGTGCGGATTCCTGCTACTACATCTTCCCCCTGAGCATTAATCAGATATTCTCCGTTGAATATATCTTCTCCTGTTGAAGCATCTCTGGTAAAAGCTACGCCGGTAGCGGAAGTTAATCCCATGTTACCGTAAACCATTGCCTGAACATTGACGGCAGTGCCCCATTCTTCAGGAATCTGATACATGCGTCTGTAGGTAATGGCACGTTCATTCATCCAGCTGTCAAATACGGCACATACAGCGCCCCATAATTGTTCCCATGGTGATTCAGGAAAATCTTTTCCGGTTACCGATTTCACGGCACTTTTGAATTGTGCAACCAGCTCTTTCAGGTCTTCGACAGTCAGTTCGGTATCAAGTTCCACCCCTCTTTGAGCTTTCATGTGCTCCATGATTTCTTCGAACGGGTCGATATCTTCTTTGCTTTTTGGTTTCATACCCAAAACTACATCTCCGTACATTTGTACGAAACGGCGGTATGAATCCCATGCAAAACGAGGATTACCGGATTTTTTGGCAATACCTTCCACAACGGTATCGTTCATTCCCAGATTGAGAACCGTATCCATCATACCCGGCATCGAAACGCGAGCTCCTGAACGGACTGATACCAGAAGCGGGTTTGTACTGTCTCCGAATTTGCAGTTCATCAGGGATTCGACATAGGTCATTGCTTTTTCAACGTCGTCTTTCAGGTAAGTGACTACCTGGTCTTTTCCTAATTGGTTGTATTCGGTGCAAACTTCTGTTGTTATTGTAAATCCCGGAGGTACAGGTACACCAATGAGATTCATTTCAGCCAGATTGGCACCTTTTCCTCCAAGCAAGTTTTTCATTTCTGCTTTTCCTTCAGCGCTTCCGTTGCCGAAGGTGTACACTCTCTTCTTATCCATAAATTTTTTCTGGTTAATTTAGACTATTTATAAAAGGTTTGCAGCAAATGTATAATATAGGATTTGAAAATACAAAGAGTATATCTGTGTTTTTTACATGAATTTTAAAAATAGTGTTCTATAACATGAAAAAGGATGCTTTTTAAATTGTATAAATCCAACGGGTGAGTTTATTGGGCTACGGGTGATAACTAAAATGGGAAGATCGCATCGTAGACCAAACTTTTTATGTATGTTTGATGTGATTTCTTAAAAGCACATACCTATATGGAACATGATATTTCAGTAAATGATTTTATCTTTCAGAGTAACAAAGGAGTAATCGTGGATGTGCGTACTCCGGCTGAATTTGAACAGGGACATATTCTGGGAGCAGTAAACATACCGTTGTTTACAAATGAGGAAAGAGTTATTATCGGAACATTATATAAAAAGCAGGGAAAAGATGTGGCTGTCGAAAAAGGACTGGAATTTGTTGGTCCGAAGATGGCTCGTTTTGTGAAGGAAGCAAAGTTACTGTCCAAATCACGCCCGATATTTATATATTGCTGGAGAGGTGGAATGAGAAGCGGTAGTATGGCCTGGTTGTTTCGTACGGCAGGCTTGGAGGTTTATCGCCTGATAGGTGGGTATAAAGCTTATCGGACTTCCTTTCTCGAAGATATTCTTTCTCAAAACTGGAATATAATTGTACTGGGAGGACCGACGGGTTCGGGTAAAACTGCGATTCTGGAACAATTGGAGAAAGAGGGCGAACAAGTAGTAGATCTGGAGGGATTGGCAAATCACAAAGGTTCGGCTTTTGGTGCTTTAGGACAATCCGAGCAGCCTTCGACGGAACATTTTACGAATCTGATTCACGAAAAGTTTCGTACTTTTGATCCTCAAAAGCCTGTTTGGTGCGAAGGGGAGAGTATTTCTGTGGGGAGAGTCTACATACCGAAAGAATTGTTCGACCGGATGCAGGTTTCGCCATTTATTTACTTATCCATTCCCAAGGAGGTACGCCTGAAACGAATAGTCGAAGAGTACGGACGTTTTGATGCGGAATTACTTATTGAATCTTTTAAAAAGATAGAGCGTCGTATGGGAGGACAGCACGTTAAAGCTGCCATTGAATTTATACGGGAAAATAATATTAAGGAGGCGGCTTCTTTAGCATTGGATTATTATGATAAGACGTATAACAATGCTATCGAGAAACACCGGAGTATAACGCAAACTTATCAAACAGATAGCGACTGTCCGATTGTGACAGCCAATGAATTAAAACAATTAGCAAAAGCAATATATCTATGAAAACAATCGATACAAGAGGACTGCTTTGTCCTGCACCACTCATTCAGACCAAAAAAGCGCTGAAAGAAGCGCAATCGGGGGATCGTTTTGAAATTATTCTGGATAATGATACAGCATGTAGCAATGTTGTTTCATATTTAAAGGAATTAGGTATTAACTGTGATGTGATTCAGGAAGAGAAATTTCAGTATATCCGTTTGACTGTCGAGGAAGAGGTGATGGATAAATCGAATACTCCGATAACCTGCTCCGTTAATGACAAAGTGCCGGGTAAGAATTACAGTGTCGTATTAAAATCCACGACAATGGGAGAGGGCGATCCTGAATTAGGAACATTACTTCTGCGTGCTTTTCTGAATACGTTAAAAGAAAATGAAGTTTTGCCGCAATCCGTTATTCTGTATAACAGCGGAGTGAAACTCGCGGTCAGAGGTACGGACAGCTGTAATGCTTTGGCGGAACTTGAGAACAAAGGTGTATCGGTAATATGTTGCGGAACCTGCGTAGAGTTCTATGAATTGAAAGAAAAAATAGGAGTAGGAACAATCAGTAATATGTATAAAATTATTGAGAGCAGTATTCAGTCAACCACTTTAATCTATCCGTGAATTTAAAATGAGAAATAATAATACCTATTTTGATAATGCCAGTACCAGTTTTCCGAAACCGGAAATACTGACACAGATAATGGCAGATTTTACAACTATATTTGGCGGAACTTACGGACGTAGTGCATATTCGAAAGTGCAAACGAGTACGGCTCTATATGAAGCAGCTCGTACACGGATTGCTTATGTGATGAATGTTGAGGAAGAAGAAAAAGTCTTCTTTACCATGAATGCAACGATGGGTGCCAATACGCTGATTCAGACTTATCCTTTTACGAAGGATACAAAAGTGTGGGTATCACCGCTTGAACATAATGCGATCATGCGTCCTTTATATGAAATGTCTAATCGTATCGGATTTAAAATCCAGGTCCTTCCTCATGAGCAAGGAGGAAAGATTCATCTTGAGGCATTGACGAAAATGGATAAATCGGAATTCGATTTGATTATTGTCAATCACGTTTCCAATGTAAGCGGATTGATACAGCCGGTTGCCGAATTAGGTAAATGGTGTGATAAGGATATCGAATTGTGGTTGGATTGTACTCAGTCATTAGGCTCAATTCAATGTAATCTGGATGACTGGGGTGTTGATGCGGCGATCTTTACGGGACATAAAGCATTGATGGGACCAACAGGAACGGGTGGTTTCTTTGTTCGTAATCCGGATAAACATACCCATTTTATGTATGGCGGTACAGGAACTAACTCACACAGTTATTCGATGCCGAATACTTATCCTGAAAAGTTTGAAGTGGGTACACCTAATATGGTCGGAGTTATTGCATTGGGTGAAATTATTGGGCACCGTCCGAAAAATAAATATTCACGTAAAGCATATAAGGAGTTAATCAATAGGTTAAATTCGAATCCGAAAATAACTATGTACTCTGATCCTTCGCCGGATTCTCAGTCTACGGTTTTTTCGTTTACGCATAGTGAGTACACGCCGTCAGAATTTGCAGAAGCAATCTACGAGAACTATTATATTGAATTACGCTCAGGAATGCATTGTTCACCTCTTGCACATAAAACGTTAGGAACCTATCCTCAGGGATCGATCCGGATCAGTTTATCTCCTTATCATACAAGTAAGGATCTGGTGTATTTGGCAGAATGTATTGAAGCATTAGATAAAGAGCATTTACAAAAAGCAGATGAAGTACTTAATTATACTACCCAACTCTCGGACGGTTATGAAAGCTGAAAAGCTTTGTCGGGAAGCGGGACTGGAGGTTGAAATCACATCTATACCATCCCATATTTCGTCAGAATGCGGGATGGCATTAAGAGTAACCGCCGAAAATAAAACGGTTGTAACAGATGTAATAAAAGAACATAGATTCGATTTTGATATTTATGAAGGATAAATTTGATTTACTGTCTACAGTTGAGTACGGAGGTTGCTCAGCAAAGCTTTCACCGAAGGAATTAGGTGAGCTGCTTCGTGATATACCTTTAATAAAGGATAATCGTATACTTGTAGATATCGAAACACATGATGATGCCGGCGTATTTCAGATAAATGAGGATACGGCATTGATCGTGACAACAGATTTTTTTCCGCCGGTATGCAGTGAACCTTATCAGTTCGGTGCTATCGCTGCGGCCAATTCTCTGAGTGATGTGTATGCAATGGGAGGGACTCCGCTCTTATCTTTGAACCTGACGATGTTCCCGTCAAAGAATATACCTCTTGAAGTTTTAAAAGAAATACTAAGAGGTGGACAGGATAAAATTAATGAGGCTGCGACCTTTACGATGGGGGGACATACCATTGACGATTATCCGCCAAAATATGGTCTGGCGGTCGTGGGTACGGTTCATCCGGATAAACTGATTACAAATGCCGGATTAAAACCCGAGCAGAAACTGATCCTTACCAAACCAATCGGAACAGGCGTGCTGATTGCCGCACAACGTATGGGTATTACCAGACAGGAAAGTTATGAGGCTGCTCTTGAACAAATGGCTCAGCTAAATAAAGAAGGAGCGCGTTTGATGCAGAAGTACGGAGTGAAGGGTGCAACAGATGTGACAGGGTTTGGCTTATTGGGGCATGCCCTTAAGATGGCAGAAGCGTCACGAGTGTCTGTTCAGATAGACAGCAAGTATATTCCGTTACTTCCTGATGTCTATGAATTACTTGAAGACGGATGTATTCCGGGAGGAGCATTCCGTAATCTGGACTTTGTAGAAGGAAATGTGAACTTTGCGTCTACGCTTACAACCGAATATAAAATGGCTGCCTGTGATCCTCAAACGTCAGGAGGTTTATTGATGGGTGTAGATGCAGATAAAGCAGATGATATACTGAAAGAATTGCATGAATCAGGCTTTGCACAAGCACAAGTAATCGGTGAAGTCTTACACAGTCGAAATAAATTTGTCTATCTAATATAGACAAACACAACTTTTACAGATCCCGTATAGTCTTTTTTAGAAAGCTATGCGGGATTTTTAATTCTTAACCCTCGTACCATCCCTTATTTTTAATTATTCCTAATAAAGACCGATTGAATAGCTATTCATTTGTATCTGAATCTCACAATCACTAACTTAGCAAAGCTTAATCAAATTAAGACACATACCAAACCTTATATAGAAATCCAAAAAACGATCATTATAGCGTATGAAAAAGCTTTTTAGAAAAGGAAACTTACTAAAATCCTTTGCTCTACTAACTATTTTAACCATCTCTTCTATCGGGAGTCCGTCTCAGGCGAATGCTCAGGCTTTAGATTTGGGAAAAGTAAAAATTGACATTCCAAGTTTGCCTGAAGTTAAAAGTTTCAATTTTGTTGTGCCTTTAGCAGATGAAGAAAGATTGACCAACGAGGAATTATCCATTAAATTTTTCAATGAAATGATTGAAAAAGCGAGTACACTTTTAGGTATTCCCTACCGTATGGGAGGAACATCCAAGCGTGCTTTCGATTGCTCGGGCTTCACGTCTTTCGTGTTCAAGGAAGTCGGTATCAAACTTCCTCGTACCAGCACGGAACAATCACGTGAAGGGGAGACTATCAATAAAGAAAGTCTCAGACCCGGTGACCTTATCTTTTTTAATGGACGCGGGGGCGTAGGCACAAAGCGTGTCGGTCATGTCGGAATAGTAATGGCAAATAACGGAAATGGAGACGTGAAGTTTATTCACAGTGCTCGCGGAGGTGTACAAATCTCAAATCTCAAAGAAGATATTTATTACAAAAAGCGTTATGTCGTAGCAAAACGTTTCAGACCAACAGAAGAGATTATAAAGAATACTGTTGTATAACCTGAGAGTTATACAGCTTATGTGAGATATGAAATAATAAGGCGATCAGAAAATAGATATTTCTCTGATCGCCTTTATTCATTTATTTAGTTATATTGATCTGTTAGCCTTTATGCATAATACATTTTCCAGAGAAAATAGCATTCGGTTCAACCGTTAGTGTACGGGTAGTAATATCGCCCGTGATTTTACCACTGGCTCTGATAATAAGATTGTCAGATAAAGTCACATTTCCGTTAACCGTCCCGAAAATATCAGCTTGAGAGCAAGTGATGTTTCCTGTGATAACAGATTGAGGCCCTACTACAATTTTACCACTACACTGAATATCACCTTCAACAGTCCCATCAATACGATAATCTTCCTCAGCGGTGATGCTTCCTTTTATTGTAGTACCTACCGCAATTGCGTTATGCGGCATTCCACTTGGTTTTTCTTCTCTTCTTAACATATAACTTTACACATTTTCTTCGCGCAAATATAACATCTTTAGTCGATTATTTATAAGTTTGCGATAGTTTTTGAATATGAATATAATTTTGCCTGCAGAATGAAGAGCTGGATCGAATTGGAAGAGATGGAATTTTATGCTTTCCATGGAGTTTTTGAACAAGAATCTTTGGTTGGAAATAAGTTCATTGTAAATTTAAAGCTTCAAACGAACATAGCAGAAGCGATGCTTACCGATGAGGTGACGGATACAGTGAGTTACGCTGATGCATTTCTTGTCGTAAATCAGGAAATGGGGATTCGGGCAAAGTTATTGGAGCATCTGACCGGACGAATAGTTGCACGGTTATTTGATACGTTCCCATCTATAGAAGGAATTTCTATAAAATTGTCGAAAGTCAATCCTCCGGGATGCGGAGATATTCGTCGTGCTTCTATTATTATAGATGCAACGCGCCAGGATTGGCATTATCAATTATAAGTGGTTATTTTACATTATATAAATAAGGATATTTATTATGAGAAAAATAGTTTTCACAATCTCGTTTCTGAGTCTTTTTCTAAGCTCATTCGGACAAATGAGTCTGATTAAGATATCGGGAGCAAAGGGTTCTGATACAGGATTAAGTTACTTTTTGCCAAAAACCATGCTGATCGTTGAAGTTGAAGCTACTAAAACGACCATCAAGGCAGGGCAATACGCAAAGTATGCCGAAAAGTTTTTAGGTATAAAAGATGCACCGACAGAAGATATGAACTTGTTTTCAATGGATAATATAACATTGGAGACATGTGGAGAAGTCGATAAGAATGAAGGTTATATGTTGCAATATAAATCATCCAATATACCTTATATGTATCTGACTCAGGAAGGTGTGATCTGTTCGGTGAATATGGAGCCGGATGAATCTTACAATACAGTATGTACACCTGAACTTCCGGCGCCAAAGATCATACAACCATTCTCAACTAATCAGAATGCATTGTTATCAGAGGAATATCTGATGTCAGGATCTTCTTTAAAAATGGCAGAAGTTGCAGCGAAACAGATCTATCGTATTCGCGAAAGCCGTCAGGATATTTTGATGGGCGATGCAGAAAATATGCCAAAAGACGGAGAGGCCCTTAAGTTTATGCTTAGCCAGCTTGATGAAAAAGAAAAAGCATTAATGGCAATGTTTACAGGCAATATTCAAAAAGAGAAAATCTACTATTTATATAAAGTTGATATCGCGGATGCTCCCGATTCTCAGATATTATTCAGATTCTCGAAATATATGGGTGCGGTGGATAAGAATAATCTAAGCGGTGAACCTGTTTATCTGGATCTGAAGGTAACGGATAAAAAAGAATTGGAAGAGCCTAATGCTAAAGAGAAGAAGAAAGCAGAAGAGCCGGGGATTATGTATAATGTTCCGGGAAAAGCAGTTGCTACAATCCGTGTTGGACGTAAAAATATCGTTTCTCAGGAATTCTTATTTACACAATTAGGTGTAAAATCTGCACTACCTGTTATTTTGTTCGAAAACAAAAAAACAACCACTCGTGTATTAATGGATCCTCAGACCGGAGGTATACGTCAACTATTACAGTAAAATACACAGAGATCCTATAAAATCATTGATTTCAGAAGAATAGGGCAATCGTATGATATGAAATACGATTGCCCGTTTTTTGTTTTATAAGGGACCTTTCAGGAACTAATAATATTGTCTGAATGAATTTGTTATTTAACGATTGCAATGTTAAAGTGGTTGTTTTAACTATCTGCTATTACTCTATTACCTACATTTGACCCCGTTAAATATTTAAATTATAATTTTATTAACTAAACACGAAAACTATGAGACAGAAATTGTTCAACCTTTTTGCTGTATTATTAGTAGTTATCTCAGTTTGTTCATCTTGTAGTGATGACAATAAAGAGAAAGTAAGACCAGATGCAACATTTGAGAATCAATCTCTTAAATTGAGCATGAACGGAACAGCAATAGAGAACAGATCCGTAGCAGTTAAATTTACAAGTAACACAGACGCACAAATTACTTTAAACCAGGTTATTTTAGGGTCTAATGAAGCTACTATGCCGGTGAAACTGGTAAAAACAAACACCGGTTCAACTATTACAGGTGAAGCGACAATGGGTGAAACTCAGGTTTCAGTAACAGGGGACTTGACAAATGCAGATGTATTGACATTAAACGTTGCAACAAAAAATACAAGTAAAGCTGTTGGTAAATGGTATTTGCAGTATCAAAACGGTGATTTTGGTGTAGTACCAAGCATGTTGGTTGATCTTAAAACAACTAAAGAGAAAGTTATCTTATTCGGTATTCCACAAGATCCTTCAGCTCTTCCTAATTTCTTCAACATTATTCTTGGTGGATATGTTAAAGCATTAGACTGGATTGAGTTCAAAGAAAATGGAAATGTTTCTTTACAATTTGATCTTGATAGTAATACTCCTGACGTTGTTTTCCCTGACGGAAGCATCGTAAAAGAAGGTGATATTAAATTCTTTACTCGCGAAGGTAAAATTTACTTAGCAGTAAGCGAAAAATTAATCGGAAGTTTATTGCCAGGTGGTTCTAAAGCTATCGATCCATCTCAATTACCTGTTGAAATGACAGCAGGATACATCGCTATCCCTATGTTGTTCAATAACAATAATATGAATCCTGAAGGTGCATTGGATCAAGGTAAAACTTTGAATATCTATGCAGACAAGGCAATGATGCAACCAATGATGCCTATCCTTACAGAATTAGTGCCAGAGGATATGGTTATTGTTTTCCCTATCAAACCTATTATGAAAGAGATGACAGTTATCATTGACGAAAGTACATCATTCGAAATTGGCTTGATCCTTGCTCAACAAGAAGCTCCGGCTAACTAATTGAAAATATAAACAAAAAAGGCAGAACACTTATTGTTCTGCCTTTTTTTTATGGATACAAATCAGAGTTTATTCTCTATCTTTGAAAATCAAAAGATTTGATATGACGAAGAATGTATTGACCCTGATGTTAGTGTTGTTTTCAATGAGTGCTTTTTCGGAAGTATCTCAATTGGAATTAAATATCCGAAAACTTATCGCAGACAAAAAACTTAAGTTAGGTTTTATGTTGTGCGAACTGCAAAATGATAAGTGTATAGAAATAAATGCCGATGATCATTTTCCGATGCAAAGCGTTTATAAATTCCCAATAGCTTTAGCAACGTTAAATTATGCAGATAAGAACGGCATTGCTCTGACTGATACCATGATCATTGAAGAACGGTATTTGAATAATAAAACATGGAGTCCGATCCGTAAGAAGTATCCGGAAGGAGATGTTGAATTACCTCTTTCGGAAATTATTTATGAAACGGTAGCCTGGAGTGATAATAACGGTTCAGATTTTCTGCTTAAAATGATCGGAGGTCCCGATTCAGCAATGTGTTATATGAGGAATAACGGCTTTGAGAATATTCAGATTCGTAACTATGAATCTGAAATACAAGCAGACTGGCAAACTCAGTTTGTCAACTATACTACACCACGGGCTATAATAACTTTGCTTAAAGCTTTTTATCAGAAGCAATTATTGAAAAATGAGTTCTTTGAATTCTTGTGGCAGGTAATGACAGATACTTCGACAGGCTCTATACGAAATTATATACCTGATTGTTCATTAATAGCACGTAAAACAGGCTCTTCAGGACAAAATAGTAAAGGTGTGACCGCTGCATTGAATGATGTAGGTATTTGGCGGATAACTTCAGATAGAACATTGTTTTATACTATATTTATAACAGAATCGACAGAATCTCCGGAGACGAATGCTGAAATCATAGCACAAATAGCACGTTTAATCAGGCATTCTTATTAATGAAGAACTTATATACGGGATGTTCTAATAAGATACAGTCAAACTCTAAAAAAATACAGTCTATCGTTTTAGAGTTTGACTGTATCTTTTAAGCGATAGACTGTATCAATGAATATATTGACTGGATAGTTTTGTATAATCCTTTTTTAATAGGCTCAGAAGCGACTCTATTAATAATATAGAATTTTTATCTTGTCGGTAACTTGAAGTTCAGAGGAACAAGGAAAGTATAAGGGATATTATAACCGTCTAATGTTGCAGGGGTAAATGAAGGAATTAGTGAAAGAATTCGCAAAGCTTCCTTATCAAGCAATGGGTGTATGGCTCTATCAATACTTCTTTCTGTAATATTTCCATCTTTATCGATTTTAAGGCGGGCAATAACTTTGCCGTATATTCCTTGCTGAAGAGCAGCTTGCGGATATCTCATTTCATTTCTGATGAAATACGATAATGCATTTTCGCCTTCAGGGAGCGTCGGAGGGCGTAGATCGTAATAATTTTCATATTTACTCTTCAGTACTTTATAATGTAGATCCTTATCGTCTATACCTAATGATATTTCAGCTAAATATCTGTTGTTTGACTCATCAAGTTGAGCTGCATCCAACCATTGGGGCATCTGTTTGAATAAGCGCTTTATCTCATTATTAAGAACCGGATTGCGGGCAAGTTTGTCAAACTTCAGATGCTCAACTTTACCCTCCTCATTTATTCGAAAATTAACTTTTATGATATGTGTTTCGTTTTTGACCTCTTTCAATACAGATCGCTTTAAATTCGCATAGATATATTGAGCAAATCCATCATTCCCTCCGGGGAATTCACCTAGAGGGTAATTGAGATTGACTTTTCGAGTTCTGGGAAATGAAAGATTATTTCGTGTAATAAAGAAGTCTTCTTTATAAAGATCTATTGGGACAAGGACCTGAATGCTGTCGTTGATAAATCCGGCATCCAGTTTTGGAAGATTCGGGATAATTTTGAGAGCAAGATCGTTGAGTTCAGGATTGGTGCTGTTTTTAATACTCGCATTACGTGTATTACCGTCAGGTAGCAAAGTAAAGCTAACCCAGATTCGTCCTTCCTTATCTCCGATCTCGTCAGCATAACGATTTCGCATAGCTTTTATATATTGGTTGTAATACTGACTGATGTCAACAATGGAATTTACTTCCAGCGGCTCTCTTACCTTTTCCTTGCCTGATGCATATATATAAGAAAATATAGCCATCAACAGAATAATTGATTTTAAATGTTTCATGTGATATTAATACGTGTTTTGATATTAAAAAAATAAAATTGCTATTATAGATGCAAATGTAGTGAAATATATGTAATTGGGGATATTTCTGTTTTAGATGTATGATAAATCAAAACGCGGGTTTACGGCCTGGATCGTAAACCCGCGTTTTGATTTTAGTTATATTTTTCTTCTGAAATTGTAGTAATCGGTTGGGACTGTACCATTCCATCCGATTTTTATGAGATATATATTTAGTGCTGATATCGTAAATATACAAATGAAAGTAAAACCAATACTTAATGTATTTTGAATTATATAAGGTAGAAATTTGTCTATAACGATGGCCGAAAGAATGGCTGTAATAAGTATGTCTAAACGAATGATTTGTTTTCGTTTATATATGTCGTAAAATATTAAGGTAAGACAGCATAATCCGCTTAGAATACACAAAATAGCTAAGCTGTAATCGAAGTGTCCGGGCTCACATTTATCTATCTGTAGTCTTGAAAAGAAAGTCGTAAGAATTAAAATGAAATATTTCATAGCTATTTGTGTTTTAAGATAATAATATCATATTTGGTGATTAAATAATCGTTGATTGAGATACAAGGATCCTTTTAATACGGGCAAGATATATTATATTATTAATAAATCGAAATGTAAATAGGATTTTAACAAATGAAATATTTGTTTACCCGATGAAAACTTTGAAAGATTTCGGAGTTTTCTTAGGGGTGATTGAAATAATCTTCTATCTTTGCGACAATTTTTTATACATATATCTTTGTATTTAATACTCAACGTTTAACTAGTATATATGATCAACTCATTTAAAAAATTCATCTTTGTAATACTAGCTCTACTGATTGTTTCGCCACAGATTCTACGATCAGAGAACTTAGCGCATGAATTACTTAATGATACGACCACAGAGCAGAAATCGAAAAGAGAATTACGTAAAGAAAAGCGTGATAAACGGAATTTTAAGTTCAGTATTTTGGGTGGACCGGGATATACTCCGGATTTTGGATTTGTAATCGGAGGTAGTTTTCTGACTACTTTCAGTACCTCACCTTCGGATACAACGCTGTTGCGTTCTGTTTTACCCGTTACTTTCGGGGTTACTTTCGGACAAGGTGTGGGAATTAATGCGACTCTTTATCCTCAATTGTATTTTAAACACGACAAATTTCGCGTGACCGGGAAGTTTATCATAAAAAATACGGGAGATAACTATTATGGAGTAGGGTATTCGCAAAATAGTCGGATTAAGCGCGGACCGGAATCTACAGAATATTATATGAGTATGATTCAGGTTAATCCTATTTTCCAGTTCAGAGTGAAGGATTCACACTATTTTATCGGTCCTATGCTTGATTATGTTTCGGATGACATATCTAAGCCGGCCGGCGGAGTAATTAATGATCCTTACTATATCAAGCAGGGAGGTGATTCCTTAGGTCTGAAAACTAAAAGTGTGAATTTAGGTTTTACCTTGTCATATGATACACGCGATGTACCGGCTAATCCTTATAAAGGATGGTATCTGGATATGAAATTGAGTTATGCACCTAAGTTTTTAGGAAGTACATTTAACTATGGATTGGCTTCACTTGATTATCGTCAATATAAACAAGTCGGGCTACGCAAAGTCTTAGCATGGACTTTCAATACGAAAAATGCAATCGGAGATGTACCGTTTACCCGTATGCCTATGGTCGGTTCACCTTTTGATTTACGTGGATTGTATTTAGGTCAGTACAGAGATAAATCGGCGCATACGGCTTTGGTAGAATATCGCCAGATGATCAACACGGATCAATCCAATTTCTGGAAAAAAGCATTGAATCGTTTAGGATTTGCAACTTGGGCTGGTGTAGGTTTTCTTGGACCGAACCCTATTCGAATTGAAGGTGTGTTACCAAATATCGGAGCCGGGTTGCGCGTAGAGCTGCAACCTCGAATGAATCTTCGTTTTGATGTAGGTTATAGTCCGGTAGATAAACAGACATTACTTTATATGAACATTACAGAAGCATTTTAAGGGTAATTCTTACGTTTTAGAAAGCCTGATAAGAAAGCTTCTTCTATTGAAAATATTCAGGACGAATAATCTGATTCCAGATACGAATCGGGTTATTCGTCTTTGCTTTTTAATTTTGAAATATAAATAAAATACAACCTGCTGGCAGTTTGAGATAAATTAAATTTTCGACTATTAAACAGATTAAAAGTCATATTTAGAATCTGTTAGATATAAAGATTGGTTAATTTATCTATCTTTGCCGAGTTTTTAATGGAGTTTTTTCTGGGATAATCTCCTTATTAAATACTGCACAGACTAAAATAAAAAATGAAAATGAAAAAATTCATGTCTATGAAATTTGTCTTTTTTGCAATCGTTCTCTTTGCTGTTTTAACGCAAGGATGTACTGATTTAGCAAAGTTAAAAGATGATGCATCAGTCAGAAGTGTGGCTGTTTTGACACATTCACCGACTTCTATTCTATTAGGCACGCCTGAAATTAATGAAGAAAAACACATTGTGTCTATTCCGGTTTTATATGGAAAATATCAGTTTCCGTTGACAATGACTTTGAAAATGGAAACGTCTAACGGTCAAACAATCGGTTTAGATTTTAAAGATCCGGTAACTTTTCAGTCAATAACTGAAAGAAAAAAGTTTTTCGTGGTTGCGGAAAGTGGTTTAGCAGTTGCCTGGTATCTGGAGTTAGTAGAAAATGCATTGCCTGAAGGTAACTATATCGAAAAGTTTGAGATTAAAGGTTTATCTCCTGCTTCGAACATTATCAGTATGAATCCTGAAATTAAGGCTACAGAAGGTAAAATTGATATTCTGGGAGCAGCATTGACTTTCCCCTTAACAATCACACCGGATATTATTATATCGGATGATGCTACGATGACAGGTTATGAGAATGGAAAGCCGATGGTCTTTAAGTCTGTTGAAGATATTAAAGCATTGAAAGTAACTTCAGCCAGTGGTAATACCAGAAACTGGACAGTATCGGTTATTCAATGTAAAAATCTTCCGGAAGATGCATCAAGACCAGAGTTAAACGGAGTTGACTTTGATCAGTTATCACCGGAAATTGTAAATACAGAAAATACACATCGTATTTTATTGGAGCGTACGTGGAATGTGCGCACCGGTGTAATTGATTTATATGTTCGTGACACCGTAGATAATTCTACGATCTATCCGGTAACGTTCAATTTTGATAAAATCGTTTTACCTCAACATAGCGAACTTATCGGAATGCCGGATTCAAAAAATCTGACATTCGAATCTGCTGAAACCACACAGGTTTTCTATACGATTGATCGTATGAATAATACGATGCGTAAATGGGATGTTAAGGCTCTGAAAGGTTTGAGTAATCAAGCAGATATTACAGCAATTGAGGGAGCTAAATCGGGGACATTCCCGTTAGGTATTTCAGTTGACGGATTTACGATTTATCCTCAGGAGAAAAAAGTCGTGATGACCGTTAGTGGATTATTTACTTCTAAGCTGACTGTAAATTTGACAAAACTTACAGTTTCTACCGGAGCCAAGGTGATTGATCAGCCTTCAAAACTGGAATTTGCAAATGCAGATGCAGTAGCTACAATTAAAGTTGAGGCAGAAGATGGAACTATGGCTAACTGGCTGATCATTCCGAAAAGCAGAAATGCGCATAAGAGTGATCGTGCAGAGGTTGTTTCTTATAAAATCAGCCAATACGAATCGAAAACCAATAAAATGGTCTTGAGTAATATGGTCTATATAGATCAGACGACGAAAGAAGTTGTTTTAATTGTCGATGAAGGCGGATGGGATTTCCCTTTGAAAGTAAAAGGAACAATGACGACTTCGCCTTACAGTCATATTGAACCGGCAGAGAATGGTGTATTGATTTCGCCATACGAATGGTTGAACTTTGAAAATTCAAATTCAGTAATACCTTTTGATGTTGTTGCTGAAGATGGTACGGTTGTCAGATGGAACATGAGTGTGAAAGCAAGTGGAAATGCCAATAATGAAGCAAACCTTAATGGTATTACTTTCTCGGAAGATCCAACAAATGTGATTATCTCTCAGGAGTATTTTATGGATACTCAAAATCATATTGTTTACTTCCAGGTTGCAAGCGGGGTAGATAAATTCCCGTTAGTTATTCGTCCGGTCTTCGAAGTTTCGAAAGGAGCTATTACTGATGTGCCGAATAATACACCGATGACATTCCAGAATCTGAATTCGACTAATCAGGTAACTATTACATCTGAGGATGGAGCAAATACAGTGACATGGACTATAAAATTGATTTATACGCCTCAATTAGATAATTCTAATTTTGAGAAATGGGTTAGTGAAACGGAACTTTACGCAGGTGCAAATTCATGGGCGTCATCCAATAATACATTTGTTAAAGGAATGCGTCGTTCCGAGGATGCTGTACAAGGTAGATACTCTGTTCAGATGACTACGTCAAAAGTAGATAATCTGTTTGCTAAGGAAATCGCAGCCGGATCATTATTCCTGGGTACATTTAAATTTGATATTGGAAATAAAGACAATCCGCGTTTGATGACCTGGTTTGGTTCTCCATTTACTCAAAGCCCGAATAAAGTAGTTATTGATGTAAACTATAAACGTGGTGCGACTTTGGAGCAATCAAAAAATAATCAGTTTATTCCGATACCGGGAGAGGTTGACTCAGCATCAGTAATTGTGGAGCTTTTACGTTGGATAGGACCAGCTAATGAGCCTTTTGAGTATCATGGTGTTCCAACTCCGAATGTAGAAGTATTAGGTAACGGATCATTCGTGTTTACAGATACGAATGGCTGGATCGAAGACAAAGAAATATCGGTTCGTTATACAAGTATAAATAAACCGACACATATTTCTTTATCTATGGCCTCAAGTGCTAAAGGAGATCAGTTTATCGGAGCAAGAGACAGTCGTTTGCTTGTAGATAATGTCAGACTGGTTTATCCTCAGACCCCGGAAGGTCCGTATATTGTGTCAAAACAACGATAAGCTGTATTCTCACCCTAAATTGATTTAAAATGAAAAAGATATTATATTTATTAATGGCATGGATAGCGGTTAGCCCGCTATCAGCCAAAATTAAGCAAGTAGGTGCACCCTTTACACCGAATATCTATCTGGCACCTCTTGTAGGTGTGGATATAGGAGGTGCTATTCCGACTACTTTTGGTACAATTGAGGAAATCGGGTCAAACGTTGCGCCTAAATTAAGTCCTTCTTTAGGATTGAAAATCGGATATGATATAACTCCGTCATGGGGTGTTGTAGCAGAAGTTTGTTACAAACAAGTAGGTATTAAAGCAGGAGCTAAAGTAAAAGACCAGTTGTTCCAGATCAAAGATGCTGATGGATCATCACAAGATGTTTGGTTTACAGGTATTGCCGATATGGATATGAACTTTACTTTTCTGGAGTTTCCGGTTTATGCAAAATGGTCATGGAATGAAGGTCGTGATAAAGTAATGTGTGGTTTGTACGCAGCCTGGGTAATCAATGCTAATTTTGATAATATAGCGCAGAAAGGTTATTTGTCGGATGTGCCAAGCAATCCGACTGCTGATCAGATCAATCCATTGAATGAGCCGTTAATTCAACCATTTACGTCTATTATGACGAACTGGGATTTAGGTGTTGTGATTGGTTACGAAAGACGAATCTTTCATAATTTGAATATTGGATTACGTGTATCAATGGGTACTGTCGATATTTTCAAGAAAGGTCAGAATGCATTAGGGTATGAAATGCGTCAGATGAGAGGATCTCTTGTTTTGAGCTATGATTTGTTTGCATTTCCAATAAAGAAGCATTTGTAGAATATAAGATATATCTATAAGAAAAAAGAGAAGCGATTATCATAATCGCTTCTCTTTTTTTGTATTTAGTACCATGGAACGGCTTCGCCTGAGTTTCCTCGTTTATCCCATTTCAAGTCTTTTAGTAAAGATGAATTTACGGAGATTGAGAAGTTGTAGGATTTGAAATTTCCTACCGGAACAATGTTGGCGGACATTGACCAACAGTGTAAGTTTCTCGTGATTCCTAAATTCATAAAAGCAAGTCTTGAACGATCAAAATCCCAGCTGGTAGACATATTCATAGACCAGTTTTGAGTCAGATTCAAATTCCCTGAAATACTTAGGTTCTGATTAAGCTTGTAATCATACTCTAGTTTCTGAGGATTGAACTTTCCGTACCCGATACCCAAAGAGTAATTCAAAGATAAACTCCAAGGCATCGTAAACGGCTGATAACCGTCGCTGATTGTACTTTTCTTCGCTTCTTCCTGAGGATCGGCAGGAGGAGTATTATCTCCACCGGTTTTACCTTCAGTACCCGGAGGTGGCGTTGTTTTCTCTTTTTTCTGGAACATCTTGTCCGAGAAAGTATAAGAGAAAGTAGTGCTGGCACTTGATAAACGGCCTAATCCTTTACCGTTGGCAATACGTAATTTATTAATCCGCACACCTGAAGTTCCTGAAGAATTAGCAGCATACATATATGGATCAAAAGTACCGTTCACATTTAATGTGAAATCCTTTGTAAGCTTCACACGAAGGGAAGTATTGATATTACTTAGCTTCATCGAGTCAGCAGCCATATTGTAGCTGGAATTTACCGTAAAGTTATCAATCAGGCTTATTTTCTTAAATCCGGTTGAATCAGTTTTTGATGCAACCTTCATTTCGACATTATTCTGTAAGCTTAGACTGACAACGCCCTGCTTCCCGCGAGGTGCCGTACCAAAAATTCCATTGGAATAAGGTGAATAATCAACTCGGGTTACGGTTCCGTCTTTATTGATTTTGTCATAGCTTTTCCAGAATCCGAAACGATTTGCACCGAAGTCAGGAGCCCAGCTAAAGCTGACCGACGGAGTCAGAACGTGTCTGATCATCTCTACCTTATTTCCGAATAGTTTAGGTATTGGCTTATAAAAACCATATAATTTCGTATTTAACGAAACACTGGCATTATAGTTATATACCCGGTTGAAACCGTAAGTCGTATCCTTTATAGCGACAGAATTGAGCGGATCCCAGGATTCTTCAATTTTATTTGTGTACCATTTTTCATTATAAGTAAATGAAGGGCTGATATTCAAATATTTGAAAAGGTTGAAGGATGCTGAAATCGGGATCTGATGAGAGATACCATTGTTCCAGTCCTGAACCAGATTCTTTTTGAAGAACTCATATTCTTTAGCCTGCAAAGAGTTTCGGAGCTGCATGGTGTAGTTCATCGAAATCTTCTCATACCAGCGTTCACTGCCAATTACCTCTTTACGTTTGAAAGGATAAATACGACTCATATTGAACGTCAGATCCGGCAAAGTCACTGCAAGCATTGTATCGCGCGAGTTCTGGTTAATGTTGAACGAGCTTGATAAACTGAAAGGTGAATTCGGGAAATTATACGAAAAGTTGATCGTCGAACTTTTATTATTGTCAGTAAATTGCATAGGATTGTACTGACTGTTAAAGTTGTTATGATCAAAGCTATTCGTAGAGAAATTCACACTTGCAGAGAAATTCATATTCGGATTAACTTTCTGATCTTGAGTGTGTGTCCAGTTTACGCGAAAACCTTTCGATTTACTGTAATCCGGAAGCCCTTTATCACCCAATACCGTAACCAGATAATTCAAATTGAAATTACCGTTATACTTATATCTTTTCGTATAAGTGGATTGAGCGTTTAACCCCCATGATCCTTTCGTATAAATTTCTCCCGTAAGGGCTAAATCCATATAATCACTTAATGCAAAGTAGTAACCTCCGTTCGAAAGATAAAAACCTTTTTGACCGTCATCCCCGAAAGTCGGGAAGATGATACCACTTGAATAAGTTTTAGAGAAAGGGAAAAATCCGAATGGAATAGCAACAGGAAGCGGAACATCTTCAATTACCAGATAAGCAGGTCCCGTGACGATATTCTTTCCGGGTCTTACCTTGGCTTTTGTCAGATTCAGATAGAAGTGAGGATGATCATGGTGATCACAAGTTGTATATTTACAACCGGTCATGTACATATCATCGTTTGGCATCTTCTTGGTTACTCCGCCCACTACATAGCCTTCTCCTTGCTGTGTCACCACATTGGTGATGAGCCCTTTCTGAGTTTGGAAATTATATCTCATTGTCTGAGACTCATACTGATCTTCTCCTTGTTTGAATATAGGTAATCCCTGCATTTTACCAACCGAATCTTTTGTTCCGGTAGCGTATACAAGACTACTATCCATATTCATGCGTATGTAGTTAGCATCTAACTGGATATTTTCATACGTCACTTTTCCATTACCATATAGTAAAGCCTGATTGGAGCCCATCAGAACCATGGAGTCTGTAGCTTCGAAATTCACAATGTCATTCAGCGCACTTTTTGATTCTTTGTGTCTGGCTGAATCCACGCTTATCGAGTCTTTCGTTAAAGAGTCCCGCGCTAAGGCCTTAGCCGGCGGCGATTTACCTTTTTTAGTGTCATCCTGCATTTGAGGCGAAGCAAGCGAATACATAGAAACTTGCAGCAGTGCAAAGACAGGTAAGACATATAATAAGTATTTATGTTTTTTATCCATCTGATACTTTTAAAATCGAATGTAACGCAAAACTACAATAATCCAAGTATATATCCTTAGAAACTGTTTTGAATTTTACGATTAATTTATTTATCACTCGTTCTTTCTATCCGTTTTTTGACTTTTTTGTAGCTTTAATCTTTCTTTTTTCTGAAAAATATCTGCTTGATCATCAAAGCCAGCTCAATTATTGAATATCGATATATCTTGAGACCGAGTTACCTTGCTCATCCAGCAGAAGAATACGATGTTTACCTGTTTCCTCGTCTATCTCCATTTGATGGAACCGGTGTGTACTTCCGATATATTTATTATCAATATGCCAAAAAAGCGTTGCATCCTCATTGCGATGAGTTGCTTCTAATATGACTTTCCCTTTTGAGCCATCCATTTGTCGGGGTAAAATGACAGCACCCGTACCGGAAGGATAAATAAAGGCTATCGGATTATCCTGAGTATAAACGGATGAATAGTTTCTTACCGGAGGAAGAGCCTTGTATTCCGGATGTTTACGGGCATAAAACCATTCTTGTCCGGGAGGTAAAACAAACCAGGGTTTTGTTTGGGTATTATGACTGAAAGATCCTGCATTCCCGATAACTCGTTCTGTTTCATCATTTGTCACTGTAATCATCTGATGATAGGTACAAACCGGAAAATCTGCTGCTTTTTTGCAAACTAACAGAGTATCTGAATGTTCACAATAACGACCTTTCAGGTTTCCGCTTTCAGGACAGACAGCTACAGCTTGCAAGGCTCCGTAAGGAACATCGAACCATGATGTAGGAGGTAAGGAATTAAAAAGATCAAACATAACCGGAGCAGCCGCTGAAGCACCGGTCAGTCCCGATCGGCCTTCTCCGTTTGCATTTCCTGCCCATACTGCAACGACATATTCAGGAGTCATACCGACAGCCCATGCGTCCCGGTTCCCAAAGCTCGTTCCTGTTTTCCAGGCTACTTTGCGGATGCTGGGCATAAGACTCCAATCCATTTCCTCAGGCCGGTTTACTTCACTGAGAGCTTCCATCGTTTGCCAGATTGCTCCCGCATCGAAAAAGACAGGATTTTTTTGCTCGATACCTTGCGTCGTATTGGAGAGTTTAAGAAAAGAGGGATTCTCCCAGTCGGCTGTATTATATGACTCTTCATTGCAATAGCGGTTAAGTGTTCGGGAAAGAGCTGCATAACCGGACGCAACATCCCAGACAGTAGACTCTGCACCTCCGAGAATTAGAGATAGACCATAATAAGAAGCAGATTTATTAATACTCTTAAGTCCTATATTATACAGCAAATCTCTGAATTTGGGAATACCATACTCTTTAAGTCTTATGACAAAGGGTATATTTAATGATCGTTGTAAAGCTTCAGAAGCCTTGACAGCACCATCAAAATCTCTGCTGTAGTTTTTCGGAGAGAATCCATTAATGTTTATAGGAACATCCGCTATCAGAGAGTGAGGTAATATTTCTGCATCCTGAAGGCTTGCACAATATAAAAAGGGTTTGAGAACACTTCCTGTGCTTCGGGGAGATTGTAAAATATCAACCTGATTTCCATTTCGGTTATCATAGAACCCAACGTTTCCACAGTAAGCGACAACCGTATTCTTTTTTACATCTATAATTAACGCTGCAAGGTGATTGATTCCGTTTGATCTGAACTCATTATGCCAGTTCATCAGGCGTTCTTCACTTCTTTTTTGCATTCTGTCCGAGATCGTTGTATGCACAATTTCTCCCTTCTGTAGTTTATTAATCTGTGCTATTAAATAGGGAGCGAGAGTCGGCAGATCTTTTGGTTTTTCAGGAATATCTTCATCAATAGCTGTCAGGTAGTCCGATTTATTAATGATTTCCTTTTCATACATTTTACGGAGCAATCGATTTCTCTTAACCTTAAGTTCTTCTCTGTTTTTACCAGGGTGCATAAGTGACGGAGAATTCGGGAGTACAGCAAGCAAGGCACTCTCTCCCCAGGAAAGACTGACGGACGAGTGTCCAAACCATCGCCATGATGCAGCTTCAATACCAACAACATTACTACCGAACGGAGCATTGCCGGCATAGAGTTCTAATATTTCTTTTTTTGAATAACACAACTCAAGATATATGGCTATACATATTTCTTTTATTTTCTGAGAAAAGGTTCGGGGTGCTTTTTCAAGCATACGTGCAGTTTGCATTGTCAGCGTACTTCCTCCGCTAATGATTCGTCCCGAAGATAGATTTTGCCTGAAAGCCCGTACTATTGATATCGGGTTAACTCCCGGATGCCAGTAAAACCATTGATCTTCGAAGGTTATAAGAGCTTTCTTATATTTGTCGTTAACGGATTGAGTTGACTGAAATCTCCATTGACCATCGTCGGCTATACGTGCTCCCATAAGTGTACCTTCACTACTGTAAACCAACGTACCGGTAGGAGATTCAAAATGAGGTTTGGGTAACATACGTATTATACAAAATGCAAGAAGGGATAGTGCTAAAAATAGCACTATCCTTTTTTTATATTTCCCGGAAATTGAAAACTTCAGTTTCACTCTTGTTTGATTTTAATTTCAGAAGCTGTTGTCCGCGCATATACGCTCGCGTCATACATAGCTTCGCATACGGTTGCCGGCATATAATATACTCCGGCATAAGAAGCCTGTATCCGGCAATAGAATTGTTTAGTTTCACCTTTACCCAAATCAAAGAATGTGAGCATACGATCATCCCGTATATCCTGATACGTATAATTCTTCAATCCTTCACTGATTCCGGCATAGCGTGTTGATACAATTTCCCAACCTCCCGGAAGAATTTGAGAAAGAGCCATGTTTGTATAGCTCTGATTGCTATTCAGGTTTGTTACTTCAACGATCATCGTAAATGAAGTTCCTTGCATCAGATCTTTATAATTGAGAGCTGCGCCATTCTGTCCTACATATTTTATTTGCATAGATATACCTTTATTCAACGCAGGTGACTGATCAAATAAAGGAGTATAGTTTGTACTGAGTTCGGCAAATAAAACATTCTTTTGCTTATTAGTAACCGTTACTTCTCCTGTCGTTTTATTATCAGAAAGCTTCTGCTCCCATAAAGGAAGACTGGAAGTGACGGACTTCGCACGATCTTTGTTCAGGCTCCAGTCGAAATTCATGTTTCCTTTGCCTAACTTATTTGCAGCTTGAGATACAGACATAAGTGCAAAGGCGGTCGATTGCGTACTGTATGACTCGTCTGAACTTAATTGCTGAGCGATAGATTGAACATAACTCATAGCATCATTTAATCGGTTTAACTGAAGTAAAGTCATTAAAGCGATACTCTGATCCCGAAGTTGAGATCCAAAGTCAGAATCGAATCCGCTGCTTCTGTTTGTGAAGCCTCCGACATTCGTAATCAGTTCGGATGCAATTTCGTTTTTATTGACCAATGTATAGGTGTTTGCCAACATCCATTTTGCTTCAGCATGCAAGTTGCTCATTTCACGCATACGATTCATAGCTCCCAGATCCGGCTTATTCGCTAAAGCCAGTGAATATAAACGGAAAGCTTCCTGCATTTGGTCAGGCATCATATCCATATTTTGAGCATCTGCCCACAAACGGACCTGATTACGCTGGTAAACAATCAGCTTGCTCATGAAGTCAGCGTTTATATTATATCCTTTCATGGCTGCTTCCGATATAAAAGCTAATGCATATGAACTGACCCAGGGATTACTTTCTTTTAGTCCTTGCCAGTAAGCTATACCTCCATTCGTATTTTGAAGTGTATAGAGTTTATCTATCGTTTGCCTTACTGATGTCTGTATATTTTCTTTTTGTTCTTTACTCAAAGCGATTAATTGAGAAAGATACAATTGAGGAAATGCCTGTGAGATAATCTGCTCAGTGCATCCGTAAGGATATTGTAATAAATAATTCAGACGACCCGTCAGATTGATAGCCGGAAATGCCGAGGCTGTCAATGTTATTTGTGTATTTACAGATTGCTGAGGTATATTCCAATCCAATTTTTTAGTCTCACCATCATTTAGAATGAGGTTTTCTGTTTTTGTTACAGGAAAATTGGCATTGCGCACCTCTATCTCTATCGTCTCACTGAATATATCATTGGATCCGGACGAACGTATAGTGATTGTTTCTTTACCTGTGCGATCTCCGGCTTTAAGTTTAAAGAAAATAACTTTATCCTCAGGGGCTTTCACATCTACCTTTTGTTGATTATTACCAACTACGGTAAGCAGATTATTTGACGTCGATACGGAAACGCTTGCCTGTTTAATAATCTTGTCTGTAACAAACAGATTCACCGGTAGATAGATTTCGTCTCCCGGAGATAATACGCGAGGTAAAGAAGAAAGTGTCATAATCCTATTTTTTACCTCTACACTGCGTGATACATTTCCGTAAGCGCCGTCATTATTACCTGCAACAACCATCACTCGTACGGCTCCTACATATTCGGGCAGCTGCAGCTCATGTTTAGCGACTTTACCTTTTGGAAGATAGTACGGCCCTTTATATATAACAACCGGTTTGAACCGGTTTGCCCGGTTACGAGATGTATTACGTAGTTCTTCGTCTCCTCCAATAGACAAAAGCGGAGCCATTGATCCGGCATAGCTGTTCATTACCCAGTCGTACATGTCCCAGCTTCTTACTCCTAAAGCTTCTTTCTGATAGAAACTGTTCCATGGATTCGGAGTCTTAAAGGCTGTAAGATCCAGCAATCCTTCATCGACAATAGCAAGTGTATATGTCATTGGAAGAGCATTCTTTTCATGCACCAGAACTTCAAACTTCTGTTGAGGTTTTAATTTCTCCGGTATTGCGACAATAGGAGACAGGTGTGTATTCTGGTTTTCTACATTCACCGATTTTATACCATACAGACGTATAGGCAGATCATTGTTTTTCTGTGCATAAGGTTGCAGTAAAACTATATGTATATACACATTCGGCGCTAATTCGCTTGTAACCGGAATTTCGAATTGAGTTTCTTTACCTTCAATAGTTTCTACCCATTGTCTGGAAAGAACGGATGATCCGTTTTCAAGTGCTACCATAGCACGTCCCGATGATGCTTTCGGAATGGTAACTTTGATTTTCTCGCCTACGCGGTACGACTCCTTATCCGTAGCAAATGTCAACATTGTTAATCCATCCGGATCACTCATAGCTGCCTGTCCACGCCAAGCCGGCCAATCCATGTAGATAACTTTACCTGTGATATGGCCACTGTTTTTATCTTTAGCAAGAATAAGATAACGTCCCCAGTTCGGATATTTAATCTCAAATGGGAATATACCCTTCCCGTTTGATGTTTGGATATTGGCACGGGAAATGAGTTTTTTGGATGTCCCTTTCATATATGAAGCAAGTGATCCGTTTTCTTTCTCCCACCACCATCTCCAATCAAGTTTATACACTTCAATTTCGACAGTGCCGGATACAGGTTTACCATCTCCGTTGACTGTAGCGATTTGTATAGAGTAGGATTTGTCAGTTTCGAGAGCTGTATTATTCTTATCTTCCGGCACAGACATACCCACATAAGAAGAGAATGGAGAATATGGGGCACTTTGTATGTAAGTACTAAAGTCTCCGCCATCCTCATATACACGAGATATGAAATTTACAGTCAACATACCCGGAGAGGAGCTGACAGCCGGAAGTCTGGAAGAAAATGTTACGACTCCTTCACCGTTTAGTTTTCCTTCGAATATTGATTTTTCAATACTTGAAAACTGACTGATCGGATTCATGAATGTATAACCAGGGAATGACTTGCTGAAAGCATCCGGATCCGGAGATAGTTTCATTTCGACTGAAGCTTTCAGGTTAGATGCAGGCAGTCCCAGAAGCCAGGATGAAGTTAATGTCATTTTTCGTTCTTCATTTCCTTTTAGCATCTGCTCTCCCCATTTCAGTTCCATCTTTAGCCTGTTTGGCTTGATCGCTTCTATGCGAATATTTTTTGCAAACGTAGCTCCACCCACTTTGATATAGGATTCCCATCTGCCGGTCGGAGCATTCGGATCGGTAGCGACTTTGAATGAGTAGAATCCGTTTACAGAATTTGTCTGAACATACTTCTTATAGAATTTACCCATTGGTGTGTAAAGTTCGTAGATTACCGGGTAATGCTTTGGAAGCGGGTTATCTTTATCCTGAAGGATGAAAGTCACATAAATAGAATCACCCGGACGCCAGACTCCTCTTTCGGTATAGATGTAACCACGCAGACCCTTCTGGATCTCTTTACCGGATACATCAAAGCGACTATACGAAAGTGCGGAAGCATCATCCAGTTTGAGATAACCTTTTTCTTTCTCTTTATTTGCAGTCAATAGAAAAGGCTTACCTCCTTTAGGGGTAATTTCTGCAAAGCCTGAGGCGTCCGTTGAAGCTTCGCCTATCGGTTGTAATTGATAATTATATAAAACGACTTTCACGTCTTTTTCCGGTTTGGTCGTCAGAATATTATTTACAACGATCATATTTTTTCCATTTGTTCCGCTTTCAGCCATGATACCCAGATTGGAAGACAGAACGTTGGTACCAGCAAAGATATCACTGTTCATATAATAGGTCGGTTTACACGGATTCTTCCGATCCTTCCATACGTATTGTTGCCAGTTGTAGTTAACAGGTGAATAATATCCGTACGGTTCGTCCCAGTAAGCCTCGTCTTCAGCTGTAATACCACTATTATCGGAAATACTTATCAGACCTTGTTCGTTGATCTCACCTTCTTGATTGTTGCAAGGAGTAATGGCATCATTCATACCAAAGGTTAATTCGACTCTGTAGATAGCTCCCGGATCTTTTTTGATCAATGGAGCCAAATCTATAGAGAAATCATTCCAGCGTGTGAGATCTTTGGCGGGATCACCACCCAGAGAAATTCGTTTTTTTAGGATCATGCGTCCAGCCGAACGCAAATCATTTGTTCCTGCATAGTTATTACTTTGCAGAAAACGAAGTATATTATTTTCGTATACTTTAATGATAGATACAGTCAGACTGCGGAGGTTGATTGTCTTAAACGGAAGAATCATAGATTCGCCATCAGGCATAATATTCCCTTTGTTAAGCATCTGTACCTGTGGGTTGGACGATGCTATGGAAAGCATGACTTCTTTCATCTCGCCAAGTTTCTGTCCATCATTATTTTTCAGAGCTGCCGATAAACTCAATGTAACAGATGTGGCTTGAGGGATAAAAGGTAAGTAAATACGTAAGCGATTCCGGTCACATTGGATGGTAAGATCGCTCATTCCATAGATGGAAATCAGATCTTTAAAGGATTGATCAGTATCCAGTATGTCTGAAAAGTAAACATCAATATAGCTGTTGTCAGACTCGATAAAAGATGCACCGATAACTTCAAATGTCCCCAGAGCGTTAATCTTCAGTTCTTTTTCTTCAGAGTTCTTCACTCCGATAGGGCTGCCATTGATATGCAATTTAACCGTTTGGTTCTGGTTTGTGCGGGCAATGCTGTCAATCAAAAACTGAAATTGATTTCCGTTTCCGGCATTCCCGATGCGGATTTTTAAGTCTTTCTTTGTAACGGAAGCCTTAAGCATTTTCTGAACATCGGTAAGAGCTACCTTATCGGCAGTAGAAAGTACACCCGACCAGCAAACCCATTTATTATCATTACCTACTGTGAGATATGATTTGTCCATTTCGACCGAAAAACTTTGCGGGATTACTTTAAAAGAGAAATCAAAGGTTTGATGTTCTTTATCTATGTCCATAACCTTTCCTAACTGAAAGGATGCCGTATACAATACCCCTGATCGAAGAGCTCCGGAGTCAGGAGTGAACACGACCTCTCGTGAGGATTTCCATGCGGTTGTACCTTTTAACGATGGCTTAAAAGAAAATAATTTACTATCCGAAGATTCATTCAGAACGACATCGGACAGATCTTGTGCTAAAACAATGCGTATATCCGATCCCGAAGAGACCATCTCACCTGTGTAGGCACTAATGTATTGACTATAACTGCTGTCCGGAGTGACAGCTTTCTCGCTGCAAGAGCATAAAAATAAAATAGATAAGGTAAATGCCAGATATGAAATCCGGAACCATGACGATCGACGTAAATGTGCTGCGTCCATAATGGTATGTTTAATATGTATATAAAATAGAACCAATAAGTAGTTCGATTTGTTTTCAAGTCCAAAAGTATAAAAATGGAAATCACCACAATAAAGAATGAGAACAAATAATGCAGGCTATATGAAAATTAAATAGGAATTATTCAAAACTGTTTTCTATCTTTACTCAATAATATTAATTTCAGAATTATAAACTATGAAACTCGTGTCATGGAACGTAAATGGTATTCGTGCCATTGCCAAGAAATCATTTTTTGAACATCTTGAAGCCCTGAATACAGATATTCTTTGTTTACAGGAAACGAAAGCTCAGGACGATCAGGTTGCTGAGACCTTGTCTGCTTTAGAAGGTTTTCATATATATACTCATTCAGCCGAACGTAAAGGCTACTCAGGAACAGCAATTTTGTCTAAACAACCAGCTTTAAACGTGTCTTTTGGTATTGGTATAGACGAGCATGATAAAGAAGGACGTGTAATTACTGCTGAATATGGATCTTTCTATCTGGTAAATGTTTATGTCCCGAATTCCGGAAGCGAATTGCTTCGTCTGGATTATCGTCAGGAATGGGATAAGGCTTTCTTTGATTTTTTGAAGAATCTGGAGAGAACAAAACCCGTTATTGTTTGCGGAGATATGAATGTGGCACACAGAGAGATCGATATTGCCCGTCCTAAAGCGAACTACAATAAAACGGCAGGTTTTATGCAGGAGGAGATTGATGGAATGGATCGCTATACACAAGGTGGATTTGTCGATACTTTTCGCGCGTTGTATCCTGAAGCTAAAGATAAATATAGCTGGTGGAGTTATCGAGGAGGGGCACGTGCCAAAAATATTGGCTGGCGTATTGACTATTTTTTAATCTCAGAGGTTCTAAAGTCCCATTTACAAGAAGCTTTCATCTTACCGGAACTGGATGGTTCAGATCATTGTCCGGTAGGTGTTGAACTGAGTCTTGTGTAAATAAATATCGGTTGTAATAATTTCTTTTATAAAACCGGACGTAAATCTTAAAGGCTGTATCTGCTCATTGGATACAGCTTTTTTATTTTAGAGGATATTCCCGGATATAGATATACATTGAATTGGAATGACGTACCTGATATTCTTTCGGTACATCACAATGATAAATGAATTTGATAATCTGACATAAATAGAAAAATATAAGACTTCTGCTATCATTTTGTTTTTAGCTAATCGCTCAGATTGCGTTATTTGGGAGCATTGATCCATCATCTGAAAATAAGCGCCGGATTTGCCATTATTGTAAGTTATTGTTGTTTAGAAAGATAGCTTTGGTTGTGTTTTTTTGAACGGTTGTATGAGATTTTCATACGTATCTAAATACTTTTATATACGTATAAAGAGAAAAAAATACACCGCGAAAAATAAATAAGATACCGTTTCTTTTAAAAGATACACCGTATAAATTTGAAGATATACCGTATCTTTTAAAAATAACAGTCAATAATTCGAAATTATCCCATATCAACTGAGAAAAAATGACCTTTAGAAGTGATTTTTGGAAAGAATTTATGAAGGTCCGGATTCTGTCATAAAGATGGGGAAAGGTGTCTTTTTGTTGACTATATGATTATTGATATGAAGAGAAGAGCAGATGTTAGTTTGTATTTGGGTGATTTGGGAGCTATAAGCTGTTGTGGTGGCTAAGAAAAGAGAAAAGGAAATGCTTAATCTATACAAATGTATTGTACGGATTAAGCATTTCCTTTTTGTTAGGTTGAGGTGAAAGTGAAGATTACTAATTAATTAGTCTTTATCCTTATGACTTTTCTTCTCTTTCTTATGTTTTTTGTCTTTCTTATCTGTTTTATGAGTATCCATCCAAACAGTTTTAAATTCAGACTTCATATCAACCGTAATCCAGCTGTTAACTCGCATAGAATCTTGCCATGCAGGGACCGCTTTGCCGTGATAAGGAGGATATGCGTATTCCCTTTCCGGATCATCATGGTTCAACATAAGAGCCATATGAGGATAAGGAGATGAAGATGCTAAATGGAACATTCCGAAATCGCCGGCAGTATTACCAAAAGCAAATACCGGAATTTTTCCTATTTGATCATAAATATTTACGGATTTACCGTTACCATCATTTTTAGGTTGGTATATATTTTTTTGAAGAACAAATTTGGCTCCTTCCGGACCGTAAACCGGGATCTTCACTTGTCGTGTGCCGATTAACTGATCACGATCCATGTCCAGTGTTTGAGGGCAAATACTCCATACTGTTCCCGAAAGAGATCCGGAAACAATATAAACTTTGAATTTGGCATCGTCCAGGTATTCTAACAACTCCAGCATCGGTTGATAAAACAATTGAGCATAAGGTCGATCAAAGCGTGGAGCCTGTGTGGTTGTCAGGTAATTTTTAGCATAAGAGATGTACTCTTCTGAGGTCTTTCCTGTAAATGCTTTAAGAACGATAGAGTCCAGATAGTTAACTCCATCTACGACCCAGTGATTCGTAACGGTTGTATCGTTAGGATTCTGAGAAAGAAGCTGAGCATACTTATATTCCGTTTTACTTATTAAGGCCGGATCCTGCTTTAGTTGATCTACCATGCCTTGTACAGCAATGGCCATTTCAAACCAAAGGGGAGCTTCGCAAGCGATAGTACCATCCATATCAAATACAGCTACACGATCATCTTTAGGAATTTCATTTTTCGCTTTTTTGACGTAGTCTATAAGTTGACTTTTGATTTGTGTGTCATTCCATGAAGGAAGTGGGTCTTTTTTATCCTTCTCATGATCTTTATCTTTCTTATCATCGCAAGATTCGCATAAGAAAAATGCAGCAAGCATCAGTAAGAAATATAAATAACTTCTCATATCTGTAATTTTATTTAGGTTTAGGTTTGAATATTTCCTTTTATAATGCTTTTAGGAAATGATTTGTTTAGCAGATATGAGAAATTTGCAAAAAAAAAGTCATCTTGCGGTTTGAGGACAAACCGGCAAGATGACTTTAATAAGGTGTGTTATCAAAGAATTATTTGAGATAATCTTTGAGTGCTTTCTAAAATTTGATCGGCAGATACAGAGTAATTAGTTAGTTCTCCTGAGAAGAATTTATCATAAGATGCCATATCAATAAGTCCGTGACCGGATAAATTGAATAATATATTTTTGCTAACGCCTTCTTCTTTTGCTTTCAAAGCTTCACGAATAGCAACTGCAATAGCGTGAGTTGATTCCGGAGCCGGGATGATCCCTTCTGTTCTGGCAAAAAGAACGCCTGCTTCGAAAGTTTCTAACTGAGGAATAGCTTGAGCTTCAATCAAATTATCTTTTAATAGCTGACTAACGATAGAGCCTGCTCCATGATAACGAAGTCCGCCTGCATGGATCGCTGCCGGTTCAAAATCATGTCCAAGTGTGTACATCGGGATAAGAGGAGTAAGACCCTCTGTGTCACCAAAGTCATATTGGAATGTTCCTCTTGTCAGTTTAGGACAAGATGCCGGTTCAGCAGCAATAATGCGAATTTTTTTGTCTTCACGCAGGGTGTTTTTCAGGAATGGGAATGCAATACCTGAAAAGTTGGAACCGCCACCGAAACAGCCAATAACAATATCCGGATAAGCTTCAGCCATTTCCATCTGTTTTTCGGCTTCAAGTCCGATAATTGTCTGATGCAGGATGACATGATTCAATACACTACCTAAAGCATATTTCGTATTTGGCTGAGTCATTGCAACTTCAACAGCTTCAGAAATAGCCATACCTAAACTTCCTGTCGTATTGGGATGTTTGCGAAGGATTTCTCTTCCGTTTTTTGTCAGAGTGCTTGGTGAAGCAATTACATTAGCACCCCATGTATTCATCATAGATTTACGGTAAGGTTTCTGCTCGTAGCTCACTTTTACCATAAATACGGTAAGATCTAATCCAAAGTGCTTGCATGCGTAACTCATAGAAGCCCCCCATTGACCAGCTCCTGTTTCAGTAGTAATGTTTTTAACTCCGTCAAGCTTGTTATAATATGCTTGAGGAATAGCAGAGTTTAGCTTGTGAGAACCTACGGGGCTGACACTTTCGTTTTTGAAATAGATTTTAGCAGGAGTGCCTAAGGCTTTCTCTAAAGCATAAGCCCGTACAAGAGGTGTCGGTCTGTAAACTTTATAAAGATCCTGTACTTCTTCGGGAATGTCAATGAAAGCCTCAGTAGAAAGCTCTTGCTCAACAATTCCTTTAGGGAATAAACCAAGTAAATCTTCCGGCTTAACGGGCTGTTTTGTGCCCGGGTGTAAGGTCGGAAGAGGTTTATTTTTCATATCAGCAACAATGTTATACCATTGAGTAGGCATTTCTTTCTCACTAAGAATAAATTTACGCGTTTTCATTTCAAACTATTATTAGAAATTATACGAAAAAAGCCCGTTACTTGTGTTGCAAGTAACGGGCTTTTATATTTTGATTTTATTTTTAATCGGAACTAAGACAAATCAGTATGATTTTCTTTACGATTGTATATAAAGCAGATACTCACAACAAGATACTTTGCTGTGCCACCACCATGCTTTATTATTTAGTAAAGATATATTCATCATTTAATTTTTGTCGTTTTGATTATTACGATGCTGCAAATATATTAATTTATTTCATTATGCAAGTGTTTTGCAATAAAATGTTTGAAATTAATTCTATAGTAGTATCGTGTCATAAACAAATGAGACTCTGAAAGTGTTTTGTTAAAAAGAGTTTTATATGAATGATGGTTTTCTAGCAAAGCCTCTGTTACAAACAATAAAAAATTACCATTATGTTTGTCAATGTTTCTAATGTTCCGTTTTCTGATTGGCAGGAAACTCAATTGAATGATGCAAAGCTTTATGGACGTTTATACGAATTTCGTATGCAGGAAACAGATCCGGAGGCTTCGACGTCAGCAATAGTAGAACAAGCTAAATCGTTAGCTGATAGAATTGCAAAAATTGTTTGGGAAAATGATGAGAGTAAGAATGCCGTGATGGTTCTGGGCGAACCAAGCTTTAGTTTTGCTTTGATTCGCGAGCTTCAGATAAGACGATTGATTGTAGTCTGTCCGACATACAGGATTGAATTGTATGATGATGATGAATTGATAGAAACTTTCGTTCGTTTCAGAAATTATGCGATCAGCGAAACGCTTGAAGAAGATGAGTAAAAAATAGCAAATTCGTTGATAACTTTTTTGAAAGAGCTACGGTCGGATTCTTGAATAATTTTTACCTTTACCAAAAATATTAAGGAAAAAATGATTATGCAAAATATTGATACTGTTTACCATGTTCCGGTGTTATTGGAAGAATGTTTGAAAGGTCTGGATATCAAACCGAATGGAATCTACGTTGATGTGACATTCGGAGGTGGAGGCCATTCGAAAGCTATTCTGCAGGAGCTTGGGGCAGATGGGCATTTATATAGTTTTGATCAGGATGAAGATGCGGCTAAAAATAGTTTCGAGGATAGTCGTTTTACTTTTGTAAGAAGTAATTTTCGCTATTTAGAGAATTTTATGCGTTATCATGATGTTGAAAAAATTGATGGATTATTAGCTGATTTAGGAGTGTCTTCGCACCATTTCGATGACGAAACACGTGGCTTTTCTTTCCGCTTTGACAGTAAACTGGATATGCGTATGAATCAAAAAGCCGGTAAATCAGCTGTAGAGATTTTAAATGAATACACTGAAGCTCAATTAGCAGATATTTTTTATTTCTACGGAGAGATGAAAAATGCACGGAAGCTGGCTTCTGTTATTTGTAAAAGTCGTGAAACGGAAAAGATTGAAACAGTAGAACAGTTTCTTTCAATCATAAAACCTTGTATCAATAGATTGCGTGAGAAAAAAGAACTGGCTCAGGTGTTTCAGGCATTACGCATTGAAGTTAACGATGAGTTAGTAGCTCTTAAGCAAATGTTGAAACAAGCAGAAGAATTATTGGAAAAAGGCGGTAAATTGGTTGTTATTACGTATCATTCTCTGGAAGATCGTTTAGTGAAGAATTTTATGAAAACCGGTAATTTCGAAGGAAAAGTAGAAAAAGACTTTTTCGGAAATACAACGGCAAATTTGAAGCCTGCTAAAATGATCATTCCTACGGATGAGGAGATAGAACGCAATCCGAGAGCACGTAGTGCTAAATTACGTATCGCCGAAAAATTATAAATAGTGAATAATTTGAATCATTGAAAATTATGGATTCAAGTAAGGCTGAAAAGAAAAGTACACGAATTACTTTTAAATCAATACTAAGCGGTAAAGCAATTGCTGAAAATTTACAGGGAAAACACTTATTGCCGATAGCAGTTATTTTTTTCATGATGATCTTTTATATCTGGAACAGATACGAAGGACAAAGGCAGATGACGAAAATTGCGAAATTGAATAAAGAGTTGCGGGAACTACGCTACAGAGCAGTGACACAATCGTCCGAGGTTATGGGACAGAGTCGACAATCACAATTAAAACTTAGACTTAATGCTATGGGAATTGATTTGATTGAGTCACAAACGCCACCGATTACTCTTGAATAATAATGTGTTGATATAAATTTTCTCTTTCAAAATAAAGCTGTAGAACATAAACATTCCGGATATAGTCTGCCGGAATGTATTTATATAAATTACTTATGATTGATAAGGAGAATAAAAATAAAAAGAATAAGAAAGATGTTTTATTCTTGAAGTATTTTATTTTGATCTCAGTTATTCTGATTTTCTTTATTGGTATCATTTTTCGGGCTTGTTATATCTACCTTGTTGAAGGAGAAGAATGGCGTAAGAAAAGTGTCGAAAATGCAGTTCGGGAAGTAGTTCTCGAACCGCAGCGTGGTGATATCCTTTCTCATGACGGTAAAGTACTGGCAAGTAGTATCCCGTATTATTATTTACTTATCGATTTTAAGGCAGATGGCTACACGGCTGAACGATATAAGGATAAAACCAGAAAAACACTTACCGACACTTTGCCCGAACTGGCAAGAAAACTTTCAGCTAAGATAGGAGATAAATCCCCTCAGCAATATGAGCGTCATATAATGAACGGATATAAAACTAAATCGAGACAATTTTATCTTTCGAATAAACGAGTATCGTTTGTTGATAAAATGGAGATTCAGAAATATCCGTTTTTGTCTTTAAGTAAGGGTATGAATGGTCTTTATGAAAAAGAATTGCTTCAAAGAGAAAAACCTTTCGGATCATTGGCTTCACGCACTATCGGAGATGTTTATGCCGATAAAGGTAAGGGAGGTAAAAATGGTTTGGAACTTGAATTTGACTCTTTGCTGAGAGGTGTTCCGGGAAAAGGGATAAGGCGCAGGATCAGAGGTTACAATGTTGTCGAAAAGTTGAAGGATCCTAAAGATGGATGCGACATTGTGACTACGATTGATGTTAAAACTCAGGATATTGTTGAACGTGTATTACGCGAACAACTTCAGACTTTAGATGCAGAAATGGGATTGGTCGTACTGATGGATGTTAAAACCGGAGAAGTGCGTGCGATATCAAATATGGGGCGTGTGGCGGAAGGTGTCTATGCAGAGACCAAGAATCATGCGGTTGCGGATGAGCTTGAACCGGGATCTACGTTTAAAATAGCATCTATGATGGTTGCACTTGAAGATGGTGTTGTAGATGTCAATGACTCTATTTTTTGTGAAAACGGAGCCTGGGCTATTCACCGAAGAGTTATGAAAGACCATAACTGGAATAAAGGTGGATATGGTTGGTTGACTGTTCCTGAGATTATTCACAACTCCTCAAACATCGGTATCGCTAAGATTATCGAACAAAACTATAAAGATAATCCTGCTAAGTTTGTAGAAGGTCTGTATAAAATTGGATTGAATAAAACTTTCTGGATGCCAATTCCGGGTGCAGGTGTTCCTAAAATCAAGCATCCTGTGAAAAATAAAGATCTGTGGTGGTCAACAACGCTACCATGGATGTCAATGGGATATGAAACGCAAATTCCTCCGATCTATTCATTGACTTTCTTCAATGCGATAGCTAATGGCGGAAAAATGGTTGCTCCTCATTTCGTTAAGCGAATTGTAGATCAGGGCACCATTATAAAAGAATATAAAACAGAGGTACTAAATCCTTCTATTTGCTCTTATTCAACATTGAATAAATTAAAGAAAATGATGGAAGGGGTTGTTGAAATAGGTACAGGTAAGGGAGCATACTCTCCATATATAAAATTAGCCGGTAAGACGGGTACGGCTCAGGTTTCTCTCGGCCGGTCAGGTTATGGAATGGGAGGGCACCAAGTGTCTTTCTGTGGTTATTTCCCGGCAGATAATCCTAAATATTCAGGTATTGTTGTTATTCGCCGGCCTCGTAACGGATATGCATCCGGTGGAGCGATGGCGGGAGCTGTAATGAAACGTATTGCAGAGCAGGAGTATGCGCGGGCTTTCAGAGTGGAAGCCAAAGATGTTCCTTTGGATTCAACTCTTTTGTTTACGCCTGTAACAAAAGGTGGAAATCTGAAGAACCTGGAATCTTTAATGGATGAACTGGATCTGGATGTTTCGGCTACAGAGGAGACAGCTTCTACGAAATGGACCAGAACAAAATCAGATGAAAACGGTATAGCAATTGCACCGATTGTAGTTAAGGATGGATTGGTTCCTAATGTAGTCGGTCTTGGATTAAGAGATGCTTTATATTTACTCGAGTCACAGGGATTACGTGTCTCTGTCTCAGGAAAAGGGAAGGTAGTATCGCAATCAATACAAGGTGGCGCCAGAGCAAACAAAGGTAATACGGTATTTATACGATTAAACTAAACTAGACAAACGAATATAATTATGAAAAAGATTTTGAAGAACTTATTGTCCCGCTTAATCTGTGAGATAAAAGGGAATGAAAATATAGAGGTTTCGAATATAACTTCTGACTCAAGAGAAGTTCAGGAAGGAGCCATGTTTTTAGCTGTCAGAGGAACTGCTACTGATGGTCATGATTACATTGAGAAAGCGCAGGAACAAGGTGCAAAGGTTGTTGTTTGTGAACAATTACCAGCATTGTTGAACGAACAGATCACGTATGTGATTGTAAAAGACAGTTCAGATGCTTTAGGGAAAATAGCAGCTGCGTGGTTTGATTATCCTTCAGAGAAACTATCTCTGGTCGGAGTAACCGGAACTAACGGAAAAACAACAACAGCTACATTATTATATAAAACATTTCGTGCGATGGGGCACCGTGTGGGTTTGCTATCAACGGTTTGCAATTATATCAATGATGAATCGCATGAAGCTACGCATACAACACCGGATGCAATACATCTGAATGCATTGTTGAATGATATGGTAAATGCAGATTGCGATTATGCTTTTATGGAAGTAAGTTCTCACTCTGTGGATCAAAATCGTATAAGCGGACTAAAATTTGAGGGAGGGATTTTTACAAATCTGACTCGTGACCATTTGGATTATCATAAAACTTTTGATGCTTATCTGAAAGCAAAAAAGAAATTTTTTGATGGATTATCTAAGGACGCTTTCGCCATTACGAATGCAGATGATAAAAACGGATTAGTAATGTTGCAAAACTGTGAAGCGCGTAAATATACGTATTCACTAAGAACTCTGGCTGACTACAAAGGGAAGATTATCGAGAATCATTTTGACGGGATGACTCTGGAAGTGAATGGAATCGAAGCTGTTCTTCCTTTCGTGGGTGTTTTTAATGCCTATAATTTATTGGCAGTGATTGGTGCAGCTAATCAATTAGGTAAATCAATACCAGATATGTTGGTCGCTCTAAGTAAAGAAAAACCTGTTTCAGGAAGATTTGAAACTTTACGATCAAAAAAAGGATATACTGCGATTGTTGATTATGCACATACACCGGATGCTTTAACTAATGTATTGAATGCAATTCATGAAGTTCTTGATGGAAACGGACGCGTTATAACTGTTGTTGGTTGTGGCGGTAACAGGGATAAAGGGAAACGTCCTATTATGGCTAAAGAATCAGCGAATTTGAGTGATAGAGTAATCTTGACTTCAGATAATCCAAGAAATGAAGAACCTCAGGATATCTTGAATGATATGATGGAGGGGTTAGATATTATAGATCGTAAAAAGACTTTGACTATTGCGGATCGTCGTGAAGCTATTCGTACAGCTTGTATGTTTGCCGAAAAAGGTGATGTAGTATTAATCGCAGGTAAAGGTCATGAAGACTATCAGATTATAAAAGGAGTGAAGCATCATTTTGATGACAGAGAAGAGGTGAAAGCTGTATTTGAACAGGAGTAAAAGTATTCCGTATAAACTATTTTTTGCATTAAAAGAACACAATAATGTTATATTATTTATTTCAATATTTGGATCAATTCGATCTTCCGGGTGCTGGTGTATTTAAATATATATCATTCCGTACAGGAGCTGCGTTTATTTTATCATTGATAATTGCGACCGTCATTGGTCGTCGTATAATCAATAAACTTCAGCTTTTGCAAATCGGTGAGATTGTACGAGATCTGGGGCTGGAAGGACAAATGAGTAAAAAAGGAACTCCGACAATGGGGGGGATAATAATTATTATTGCCATTATTATACCTTGTTTATTGCTGGGGAAATTAAATAATACTTATCTGATTTTGATGTTAGTCACAACCCTTTGGTTAGGCTCTATAGGCTTCCTGGATGATTATATCAAAGTCTTTAAAAAAGATAAGGAAGGACTTCATGGACGTTTTAAGATTATCGGTCAGGTAGGTTTAGGACTTATCGTTGGTTTGACAATGTGGTTATCTCCTGCAGTTGTTATTCGTGAAAATAGTGAAGTTTACGCTCGTGGAGAAGTACAAGAAGTACAATACAAAGCACAGGAAACAAAAAGCTTTCTGACGACGATTCCGTTTGTGAAAAACAATAATTTCAATTACGATTCAATTGTTTCCTTTATGGGAGACCAAGCTCCATTCTGGGGTGGAATTGTTTTCGTAATTATCACGATTCTAATCGTAACAGCCGTATCTAACGGAGCAAATCTGACAGATGGGTTAGATGGGTTGGCGACAGGAACCTCTGCCATTATCGGCGTAACACTCGGTATTTTGGCGTACCTATCCAGTCATATAAACTATGCTTCTTATCTGAATATTATGTTTATTCCCGGATGTGAAGAGATGGTTGTTTTTGCAGGTGCCTTCATTGGGGCAACAGTCGGATTCTTATGGTACAATTCTTATCCTGCGCAAGTCTTTATGGGGGATACAGGGAGTTTAACTCTTGGAGGAATAATAGCTGTGTTTGCTATAATTATCCGTAAAGAACTATTGATACCTATTTTATGCGGTATCTTCCTGGTAGAAAATCTATCAGTTATTTTGCAAGTTTTTTATTTCAAGTATACAAAAAAACGATTTGGCGAAGGTAGACGTATTTTTAAGATGACTCCACTTCATCACCATTTTCAAAAACCGGGTAACAGCGGAATTCAGGCATGGATTCAAAAGCCATTTCAGGCTGTCCCTGAGTCGAAAATTGTGGTTCGTTTCTGGATAATCGGAATCATACTTGCTGCAGTCACAATTGTTACCTTAAAACTAAGATAGTAGTATGGATCGCATAGTTATTTTAGGCGCCGGAGAGAGTGGTGTTGGAGCTGCAATTTTAGCTCAGAAGAAAGGATTTGATGTGTTTGTATCGGATATGTCAGCCATCAAAGATCATTATAAAGGGATGCTGGATGATGCAGGTATAGCTTATGAAGAGCTTCAACATACAGAATCATTAATTCTTAATGCCAAAGAAGTAATTAAGAGTCCCGGAATTCCAGATAAGGCTCCTATTATTAAGAAGCTTCGTGAGAAAGAAATACCTGTTATTTCTGAAATTGAATTTGCTGCACGCTATACAAATGCAAAGATGATTTGTATTACCGGTTCGAATGGTAAAACAACAACAACTATGTTGATTTATCAGATTCTTAAAGATGCCGGATTAAATGTTGGGCTTGCCGGAAACGTCGGTACAAGTCTCGCTTTACAGGTGGCAAATCATAATTTTGATTTCTATGTAGTAGAGTTGAGTAGCTTCCAATTGGATAACATGTATAATTTCCGCGCTCATATTGCTATTCTTTTGAATATCACTCCTGATCATTTAGATCGCTATGAGTATAATATGCAGAATTATGTCAATTCGAAATTCAGAATTACACAGAATCAGACAAAAGATGATTATTTCGTTTTCTGGAATGAAGATCCGATAATTGCTCAGGAAATAGCGAAACGCCATTTTGATTCGAAATTAATACCATTCTCGCAATTACAACGAGATAATATTCATGTATATGTTTCAGATGAAAAATTGCATGTAGATATTAATGAAGATCCGTTTGAGATGGAATTGAGCAGATTGGCTTTGTCAGGAACTCATAATCTTTATAATTCTATGGCAGCCAGTATTTCTGCTATGGTTTTGCATATCGAGAAGGATGATATACGAAAATCGCTGAGTAATTTTCAAGGAGTTGAGCATCGTTTAGAAAAGATTGCTACGATTAAAGGTGTACAGTATATTAATGACTCAAAAGCAACGAATGTAAATTCTTGCTGGTATGCATTAGAAAGTATGAAAACACCTACGATTCTTATTATAGGCGGTGTAGATAAAGGAAATGATTATACCGAAATTGAATCTTTAGTACGAAAGAAAGTCAAAGCGATGATTTATTTAGGAATGAATAATGACAAGCTTCATGAGTTTTTCGATAGTAAAGTGCCACAGACGTATGATACATCTTCGATGGCGGAAGCCGTAAAGCAGGCTTATGACATAGCTGAAAAGGGTGATACGGTTCTTTTGTCTCCTTGTTGTGCTAGTTTTGATTTATTCAAAAACTATGAAGATCGTGGACATCAGTTTAAAGATTGTGTAAAAAATCTTTGATATGGAATTTTTCTCTAAAATATTTCGGGGAGATCGCATTGTTTGGTTAGTTTTCCTATTTATGTGTGCACTCTCCGTTTTGGAAATTTATAGCTCATCGAGCTCATTAACGTTCTCACACGTTGATAGACATTTTGATCCCGTACTCAGACACATGATGTTTCTGAGTATAGGGATCGCTTTTGCTTTATTTATTCATTACATCCCATTTAAGTGGTTTCCCTATCTTTCGGGTTTAGCTTTTCTCTTTGCAATCGCACTTTTATTATGGGCTATTGTGGGAGGGGTGAGGTTGAATGATGCGAATCGTTGGGTTAGTTTTTTTGGCGTACAGTTTCAACCGTCAGAATTAGGAAAACTCGCTGTAGTAATGCTTTCGTCATTCATTCTGAGTAAAACGCAGACAGACGATGGTGTTTCGAAAACCGGTTTCTGGTTCATTATCGGAACATCGGGATTGTGTATTCTCTTAATCTTTTTAGATAACCTTTCTACAGCCTTACTTCTTGGTATGGTCGTTATATCTTTAATGGTTCTGGGGAATGTACAATTAAAAAAGATTGGTTTGATTATTCTGGTTGCCATTACGTTCGTATCTGTTGTGATCGCATTCGTTCCCGAATCAATTATGCCACGTGCAGCTACATGGAGAGCGCGTATTGCAAGAACAATAGGAGGAGATGATGATAATAATTCGGCTTCGAAAGGAGCGAAAGAGGATGATAAGTATGTCATAACCGATGAGAATTTTCAGGTTGCGCATGCTAAAATAGCAATATCGAACGGGGGAATCCTTATCGGACGAGGACCGGGTAGAAGTGTGCAACGTGATATTTTGCCTCAGGCATATTCCGACTTTATTTTTGCGATTATATTGGAAGAATGGGGAGTGTTGGGAGGATTAGTTGTTATTTTTTGCTACTTCCTGCTTATTTTCCGAACGGGACAGATTGCCCGATCCTGCGATAGTTTGTTTGGTCAGCTTCTCGCAATGGGTTGTGCATTAATGATAGTCTTTCAGGCAACCATAAATATGGCTGTTGCCGTTGATTCAGGTTTGGTAACCGGGCAACCTTTACCATTGATCAGCAGGGGAGGTACATCAACAATTATTACTTGCGTTTATATCGGAATTATTCTGAGTGTAAGCGTTTATACGAATAATGATTATCCGGATGCATTACGTAACTGGAAATTTACTAATCTGGAACCGAAACAAGAAAATGAAGAAACAACGCAAATACATAGTTAGCGGAGGAGGAACAGGAGGACATATCTTTCCTGCACTTTCAATTGCTAATGAAATCAAACAACGGGATCCGCATGCTGATATACTATTTATTGGTGCAGAAGGGAAAATGGAGATGGATAGAGTCCCTGCAGCGGGTTATCCGATAGTAGGTTTATCTATTCGAGGATTTGATAGAAAAAACTTACTTAAGAATATTCCTATTTCCTTTAAGTTGGCTTCAAGTATGTTTAAGGCTTTAACTAAAATACGAGCTTTTAAACCGGATGTGGTTATTGGAGTTGGAGGTTATGCAAGTGGGCCAACATTGAAAATTGCTCAATTTCTGGGTATTCCGACACTTATACAAGAGCAGAACTCCTATGCTGGTGTTACCAATAAACTCTTAGCAAAGAATGCCGCTAAAATATGTGTAGCATATGATAAGATGGATCGCTTTTTCCCTAAAGAAAAATTGAGACTAACAGGAAATCCCATCAGGCAGTCATTACTAACAGATATTAGTAAAGAAGATGCTTTGGCTCATTGGGGACTGAAACCGAATTTACCTACATTGCTGATTATTGGTGGAAGCTTGGGAGCCCGTACCATCAATGAAGCTGTTTTAGGCTCATTTGATGAACTGGTTAATTCAGAAGTTCAGATTATATGGCAAACCGGTAAACTTTACGAAGCCCGTATTGCTGAGGCAATTGGGACTAAGCAACATCCGAATATATTAGTGAATGCTTTTATTGATAGAATGGATCTTGCCTATAAAGCAGCTGATTTAGTAATATCCAGAGCAGGTGCCAGCTCAATCTCTGAACTATGTATTTTAGGTAAGGCCTCTATATTGGTTCCTTCACCTAATGTAGCAGAAGATCATCAGACTAAAAATGCACAAGCTTTAGTTGATCAGGATGCTGCAGTAATGATTAAAGACAGTGAAGCGGTATCGCAATTGATACCGGCTATGTTTCATTTGATTAATGATCCCAACCGATTGTTTGAATTATCTTCACATGCTTTAAAAATGGCATTGCCAGATTCAGCTGCAAAGATAGTAGATGAAATAGAAAAGCTATAAGAATAAAAAAAGGATGCCATTTGGCATCCTTTTTTTATATCTAATAATATGTGGACTATTGTCTGTTATTATTATTTGGTCTTTCCGGTCTTTCGATACGCTCTGGTCTTTCAGGACGATCAGTTCTTTCCGGTCTTTCCGTACGTGGAGGACGAGGAAGTAAAACTTTTCTTGAAAGTTTGAATTTACCAGTTTTTTTATCAACATCTAGTAATTTCACGCGAATCTTATCACCTTCTTTTAATCCTGAAGTTTCCATAGAATCTAAGCGCTCCCATGTTATTTCAGAGATGTGAAGTAAACCTTCTTTACCAGGCATGAATTCTACGAATGCACCGAAATCTTTAATAGATTTTACAGTAGCATCATATTCTTCACCGATTTCTGGTTGAGCAACAATTCCTTTGATTTTAGCAAGAGCGATACGCATAGAATCACCATTTGTAGCTGAAACTTCGCAACGACCCATACCGTCAACTTCTTCAATTGTAACAATTGCTCCTGATTCTTCTTGAATACCTTGGATGATTTTACCACCAGGACCGATAACTGCACCGATAAGTTCTTTCGGAATCATAACCACTTCAACGCGTGGAGCGTGAGGTTTAAGTTCTGTACGAGGTTCTGCAATACAATCTGTGATTTTACCTAAGATATGCATACGACCTTCGCGAGCTTGATTTAATGCAGTTTCAAGAATTTCATATGATAAACCGTCAACTTTAATATCCATTTGAGTTGCAGTAATACCATCTTTTGTTCCTGTAACTTTGAAGTCCATATCACCTAAGTGATCTTCGTCACCTAAGATATCGGACAATACAGCGAATTTAGTATTCCCTTTATCTGTGATAAGACCCATTGCAATACCAGAAACTGGTTTCTCGATCTTAACACCAGCATCCATTAAAGCTAATGTACCAGCACAAACTGTAGCCATTGATGAAGATCCGTTTGATTCAAGGATATCTGATACTACACGAATAGTGTAAGGACAGTTAGCAGGAATCATTGGTTTCAAAGCACGTAGTGCAAGGTTACCGTGACCAATTTCACGACGACCGATACCACGGCTTGGACGAGCTTCACCAGTTGAGAATGGAGGGAAGTTATAGTGTAGTAAGAAACGTTCTTTACCTCTTACTAAAGCATCATCAATAATTTTTTCATCAAGTTTAGAACCTAATGTTACAGTAGTTAAAGATTGAGTTTCACCACGTGTAAATACAGCCGAACCGTGAGGTCCCGGAAGATAGTCAACCTCGCACCAGATAGGACGGATTTCTGTAGTCTTACGACCATCCAGACGTTTACCTTCATCTAAGATTGAGCGACGCATAGCCTCTTTCTCAACATCATGATAATAACGACCGATTAAACCTTTCTTTTCAGCAACTTCTTCTTCAGAATATCCTGCAAGATATTCATCTAAGATTGCAGCGAAAGCATCTCCACGACCATGTTTGTCATCGTTGCAAGAAGTTGCAACCGCATAAGCTTTGTCATAACATTTAGCCCATACGTCTTTGCGAAGATCTTCGTCATTTTCTTCGTGGCAATATTCACGTTTTACTGTAGAACCTACCATTTCAGCAAACTCGATTTGAGCTTGACAATGAACTTTAATTGCATCGTGAGCAAATTTCATTGCTTCCAAAAGATCCATTTCAGAAACTTCCTTCATTTCACCCTCTACCATCATGATATTATCCATAGTTGCAGCAACTACGACATCCATGTCAGCAGTTTCCAATTCAGAATAAGTAGGGTTTAATTTAAATTCTCCGTTGATACGTGCAACACGTACTTCTGAGATTGGTCCGTTAAAAGGAATATTTGAAACAGCTAATGCAGCAGAAGCAGCCAGACCAGCAAGGGCATCAGGCATATCTACTCCATCAGAAGAGTATAGTGTAATTTGAACAAAAGTATCAGCATGATAATCATCCGGGAAAAGTGGGCGTAGAGCACGGTCCACCAAACGAGATGTTAGAATTTCATAATCCGACGGTTTACCTTCGCGTTTTGTAAAACCACCCGGGAAACGACCGTTCGAAGCAAATTTTTCTTTATAATCTACTGACAACGGCATGAAGTCAGTACCCGGAACAGCGTCTTTTGCAGAACATACTGTAGCAAGCATCACCGTGTTATTCATACGTAGCATCACTGCTCCGTCTGCCTGTTTTGCAAGCTTACCGGTTTCCAAGGTAATGGTTCTTCCATCGCCAAGGTCAATCGTTTTTGTAATTGGATTCAACATATTAAATCTTCTTATATAATTTCTTTTTACATCTTCAAATTCGCACAAAGATATATTAAAGTTTCTCTTCTTCATTACTTTGTGCCTGAAAATATTACTGCATCCTTGTTTTTTATAACAATTCTAGCTTATTGTAGTTTAAAGCGGATTCGTAAACGACCTTCGTTAAAATCATAATTTAACAAAACAAATCGGCCGATTTCAGATGTATTCTTTACATGATGACCGATACATGCACAAGCGTCATAATCACCTACATAAACAACACGAAGTAAATCGCCTGCATCGTCAGGAAGTTTCGCTAAATCTAAAACCTTCTGAGCTTCATCGCGGCTCATCATAGATTCTGTTATATCCAGATGTTTATCAATGATTTCATTTACTCGTGATTCGACTTCTTTCATTTGCTCATCGCTGGGACATTCAGTCAAAAAATAATCGGCCTTACTCTTTTTTCGTTCGATATGAGCATTCACAGAGCGTTTGCATCCAAACATACGCACCATGGTCTGATTTAGAATGTGTTCGGCCGTATGCATTGGTTCGTGATAATCCTTTTTGGGTTGTAATTCTATATTCTCTTGCATTATTACTGGATGTTTTTTGTATAATAGTTTCCTTTTGAGTTTCAGTTTACATTTCTAAGGTTCGTAAAATTATGTTTTAATCTTAAATCATACATATAAAGATGAATTTTAATTTCTTTATTTCTTTGTTTTTGCATTGATTTAACTGTTTGAAAGGAGGCATTTCGACTGATATAGGGTCGAATTGTGAAAGAGTTTTTGATAATAAAGTCGGGTATTTATAGTTTTTGATCTGTTAACTTGCTATTTTTACCCCTCATATCAGAAAACCGAAATTTACAGAATGGAGCAAATTATAGAATCAATCAAAAAAGAAATGAAGATCAGTAACGAGACGATAGCTCTTTTGAGAGAATCGCTGATCCCTCTTCAAGTTTCAAAAAAAACATTGCTGATCGACCCTTTCGTGAAAGACGGAAATCTGTATATTGTAGAAAAAGGTATAGCGCGTGCCTTTACCGTAATTGATGGTAAAGAAATTACATCATGGTTTAGTCAGGAAGGTGATTTGCTTTATTCAACCAATAGTTTTCATGGTAAAACAGAAGGATATGAAGAAGAGATGGTGCAAGTGCTGGAAGACTCTCTTCTATATTACATGCCTTTATCCAGATTGGAGGAGTTATGTTTTTCGAATATAGAAATAGCAAACTGGATTCGGATTATTCATCAAAAAGCCTTCTTGAATATGGAAAGAAGGTTAATTTACAGATTTAATTATTCAGCAGAAGAAAGATATAAAGATTTTATGAAACATCATTCTGTTCTGTTTCATCGTGTCAATTTAGGCTATATCGCCTCTTATTTGGGAATGTCGCATGTTACATTATGCGCTTTGCGAAAATCCTGAGTATTTCTTTAAATACTTAAAAAAAAGACTGTCGTGCTATTTGTAATTTTGTGTCCAAACTAAAACACAATCAATTATGAATAACACAAAATCTTCGACTTTCAACCGTATTGTTTGGGTTGATATTCTCCGGGCTTTGGCCATCTTTATGGTTATATGCATACATTGTTCGGATCCTTTTAATGTCTCTCCAGAAGCAAGAGCCAATCCTGAATTTAGTTTTTGGGGATCGTTATATGGTTCCCTCTTACGCCCTTGTGTTCCTTTATTTGTTATGATAACAGGTATATTGCTCTTACCAGTAAAGCAGACAGCCAATGTGTTTTATAAAAAGCGACTTTCCAGAATATTCTTTCCGTTTTTAATATGGTCGGTGCTTTATAATTTGTTTCCATGGATTACCGGTTTGTTGGGCCTTCATACAGAGGTTATTTCAAGTGTCTTCGCTTATGCCGGAGCTGATGCATCACAAAGCTTTCAGTCTGCGTTGCAAAATATACTGTTAATACCATTTAAGTTCAATGTTTATACAGTTCCTATGTGGTATCTGTATATGTTGATTGGGCTATATTTATATATGCCTGTATTTTCCTCATGGATCGAAAAAGCGACAGTTAAAGAAAAACAGTTTTATTTAGGTTTATGGTTTCTTACTCTGTTCTTGCCTTATTTATATTATTATTTTGCTTCAGACCTGTTTGGCTTAAGTTCATGGAATACATTTGGAACATTTTATTATTTCGCCGGGTTTAATGGATACTTGTTACTTGGTAATTACCTGAAAAATCATGTAAAACCACTTTCTTTATCTAAAACGTTATTGATTGCAGTCCCACTGTTCGTAACAGGCTATTTGGTTACATATTTTGGTTTTAAATCAATAACATCCAATCCCAATTGCAGTGAGACAGATATGGAAATGTTCTTTCTTTATTGTTCGCCTAATGTATTGTTTATGACGATTGCGTTTTTTCTGCTGGTCAGAAAAATACAAGTTAAATCAGAGCGAATCATAAGCATGTTAGCTAATATTTCGAAATGTGGTTTAGGTATTTATGTGGTTCATTATTTCGTTGTAGGATTCTGTTATGCAACTGCCGATTTGTTTAATGTTCCTGTTTCTATTCGCATTCCTGTGACAGCCGTATTTTCATTTGCTATTTCCTGGGCCTTTGTGGCATTGTTTTTTAGATTAATACCTAAAGCCTCAAAATGGATTTTCGGATAATTCAGCTTTCGTTTAATCCCGATATATAAAGGAGTTCTGATCGTAATTGATCAGAACTCTTTTTTTGAAGAAGAAATATTGATTTTTTTTTCATCTATTCTGTTCAGAAATTCAGTTAGTTAGATCTAACGACCCCTAAACATAGTAAAAAAAAGGATTTGTAAAATTTGGAAGTTAAGAAAAAACCGCTACCTTTGCACACGTAATCGAAACAATAACGGTTACCAAATATGCGAAAGTAGCTCAGTTGGTAGAGCATAACCTTGCCAAGGTTAGGGTCGCGGGTTCGAGTCCCGTCTTTCGCTCTCGAAAAATGCTCAGGTGGTGGAATTGGTAGACACGCTACTTTGAGGGGGTAGTGGGAGTATTCCTGTGTGAGTTCGAATCTCATCCTGAGCACGGAAATATTTGGTGTGGTAGTTCAGTTG
>DKPO01000029.1:1821-31615 GCA_002471225.1 Porphyromonadaceae bacterium UBA7332 | reverse complement strand
GCCTCCCTCCTCACCTGGCTGGTTAACCGACGGCGGGAACGATTGAAGGATATTCGGGAGGAACATTCGGTTTACCGGGAACTGTATGAGGATTTGAGGGTATTAATTAAAAAACAGGGGATTGAACATGGGAAATTGCGGAGGAAGATTTACCGTTTGGAAAGGGTTATGGAAGAGGTGGGGCATTGCAGGCACAGGCATCAGTGTCCTTTGCTGCGGAGGTTGCCAATCGACGAGAACAGTATCGGACAGGACGGTGAACCGCGAGACGGTGAGGCTCCGGCAAGAGGTGATCCTGTTGCCCGAAACAGAGAAACTGGTGATTTCGGAGGAGGCTATCCGTAAACTACCGACGGGTCATTCGATTCGATCGCATCCGGATAACAAAGCTACGGACAGCGGGATCACGCTGACCAAGCAGGCGGATGGTCTGATCGGTATCGAGTGCCGAAGGGATACGGTAAGAATCCGGAATGATACGGTGGATGAATCGGTTCGGGAGGATATTTTGCTGGTGGAGAAAGAGGAACCGCGAAGTAACCGTTGGCTGTGGGCTTTTGTGATTTCAATCTGTTTGTTCTTTGGGATAAGAAAGAAGTCGTAAAAGAGGTGTCGAAAGGGATACGGGATGCAGGTAAATAAAAAAAGCGCCGGTCAGAAGACCAGCGCTTTAGGATGTTTTCAGTGATCGCGACAGGATTCGAACCTGTGACCCACAGCTTAGAAGGCTGTTGCTCTATCCAGCTGAGCTACGCGACCATCCTTTTTTGTCAACCGTTATTTCCCGATTGCGTTGCAAAGATAGGGCAAATGTATGATCCGTGCAAATATTATCGGTAGAATTATTTCATTGAATCGGGTTGCAAAGCCCCATCCACAGGCTTTTTGAGAGTTAGCTTCCAATTTATCAAATAGTTAAAGGAAGAAACTTCGTTATGTTAAAATATACAAATCATTAATTTAATTGCTCCTGCAACTCTTCCAACTCCATATTTAGCATCGTCCAGGTTTCTTCTTCATCCGAAAGTTGTTTTTTCAGATCGCCATGTTCGGTGTATAATTCGACATTGGAAGCACCATCGGGTGTTGCAAGCTTTTCTTCGATCCCGGTAATTTTATTTGAGATCTGATCCATACGTTTCTCTGATTCGGTGATCAGTCTCTCCTGCTTACGGATTTGCTTATTTATCTCTTTACGGGCTTCGTAGGAAACCTTGCTTTCGGTCGGAGCCTGCTCTACGTTTTTGTCGGCTACGGCTGAGAGTTTGTTTCGCTCAAGTTCCTGCAAAGAATCCATTTTTTTCTTTTCGAGGAATTCATAAATACCTCCGAGATGCTCTACAATTTTCTTATTGCCGAATTCATAGACTTTATCTACAAGTCCGTCCAGGAACTCACGGTCGTGAGAAACGACAATAACCGTTCCGTCAAACTCTTTCAAGGCTTCTTTCAGTACATCCTTCGAACGCATATCAAGGTGGTTGGTCGGCTCATCGAGAATCAACAGATTCACGGGCTCCAATAGTAAACGGATCATTGCGAGACGGCTTTTCTCGCCCCCTGACAATACTTTTACTTTTTTATCGGAAGCTTCGCCACCAAACATAAATGCACCGAGGATATCGCGAATCTTAGTACGAATATCGCCTTGTGCTACATAATCAATGGTATCGAAAACTGTTTTCTCGCCATCAAGAAGCTGCGCCTGATTCTGTGCAAAATAACCGATCTTTACATTATGACCTATTTTAAGTGTCCCTGTATAGTCGATTTCATCCATTATACACTTCACAAGAGTGGATTTTCCTTCACCGTTTTTACCTACAAAGGCCACCTTTTCACCGCGTTTGATTGTCAGAGAAGCATTGTTGAACACTTCGTAAGCTCCGTAATGTTTGGACAGATCATCGGCAATCACCGGATAATCGCCCGAACGGGGTGCGGGAGGAAACTTCAGACTAAGTGCCGAAGTATCGACATCGTCCACCTCTACCCGATCCAGTTTCTCGAGTTGCTTGATGCGGGACTGAACCTGTACGGATTTGGTCGCTTTATAGCGGAAACGCTCGATAAATGCCTCGGTGTCCTGGATCTGTTTTTGCTGATTCTCGAAAGCCCGTTGCTGTTGCTCTCTTCTTTCGGCACGCAATTCGACATACTTCGAATAAGATACGCGATAGTCATGAGCCTGTCCCATCGTAATCTCAATGGTACGGGTAGTTACATTGTCGAGGAACGCACGGTCATGGGAAACCAGCAGCACGGCATTGGCACGGGACGAAAGGAATTGTTCCAACCACTGAATAGACTCGATATCGAGGTGATTGGTCGGCTCATCCAGCAACAATACGTCGGGACGTTGCAAAAGGAGTTTAGCCAACTCGATACGCATGCGCCATCCGCCACTGAACTCGGAAGTCAAACGATCGAAGTCGGTGCGTTTGAATCCAAGCCCCAGCAATGTTTTCTCCACCTCAGCGCGGAAATTGTCACCACCGAGCATAGAAAGCTGCTCATTGGCATAGGTGTGACGATCAATCAGATCATGATAATCTTCGGATTCATAATCGGTACGTTCAGCCAACTCCTGAGTCATGCGGTCAATACGCTCTTTCATCTCAAAGATATGGGCAAAAGCAAGCTCTGCCTCTTCGATAACGGTACGACCGTCCTGATGATGCATTTGCTGTGGTAAATAACCAATCGTAAGATCTTTGGGACGATTTACGGAACCTTTGGTAGGCTCCTGAAGACCGGCAATTATTTTCAACATGGTTGATTTGCCCGCTCCGTTTTTGCCTACTAAGGCAACTCTGTCTTTCTTACTGATTACATATGTAATATCATCGAACAGGGAGTATCCTCCGAATTCGACGGTTAATCCTTCTACTGAAATCATAAATACAATTGTATTGTATTAAACATATAAATAGGAAGCCCTACAAGCCTTTTGATTTTTGTATATAATAATCGGCTTTTTCTTCATCGGGCTTCGTACAAAGTGATACGATGATAAAAATAAGGAATGATAAGGACATTCCGTAAATAATTTGTTCGGCCGAGCCGGGTTTCCAGAAAGTCGGGATGGCAACTCCCAGCTGGATGAGCATATTGCATAAAGAGTAGGTAATACCGAAAACGATGCTACTGACAGCTCCCTTATGCGTGCCCCTTTTCCAGAAGAAGCTCATGACAATCGGAACAAAACATCCGGTAGCGAGTATATCTGCCGCAATCCACGATACTTCGAGAATAGAGCGCAGATTCAGTGCGATGATCAGACCTATGAAAGTCGTGAGGGTAGTCGATAGCAGTCCTACTTTTACGAGGTGCGACTGTGATGCTCCGGGTTTGATCCGATCCTGATAGATATCCTTAGACAGAATCATACTGCCGGTATTGATCAGCGAATCCATGGTTGACATGATAGCCGAACAAACCCCGATAAAGACAAGCGCACCTGCAACGGGCGACATAAAGTCTCTGGTCAGGGCCGGAATGACTCCGCCTTCGGGCAATGTGTCATAAATAGGTATCGCCGACATCCCTGTAAGAACAGCTATGGCATACAGCGGCACATAGATAAACAGACTCAGGATTGTCATTTTATAGGCATCCTGTGCAGAACGTGTGGCCATAATCCGCTGCCAGACGTTCGCCTGTATCATCCAGGCTGCACCAAAAGTAAGCACATAGATCAGATTATTGCCGATGTTGTGAAAGAAATCGAAATACTGCGTCTGATGTCTCACCTCAACAATTTCTCTGATTTCGCTCCAACTCCCTCCGGACTGAAACCCGATATAGCAGACATAGATGGCTGCGACGGTCAGAAAGAAGAATTGAATCACATCGGTGAAAACAACTCCCCGGAATCCGGAAAAGAGCGAGTAGCTCAACACAATAACCGTTCCGATCAGTACACCCCATTCATAACTGAAGTCGAGGAATCCCGAGAAAAACAAACCGACTCCGACCATCTGAGACGCTGCCGAAAGCATCATAAAGAGATAGACGACAACAGAAACCAGCAGACTGGCTGTCTTTCCGTAGCGAAGTTCGATCATCTCGGGTTGAGTCATCACGGGTATGCGACGGATCTTTTTAGCCAGCAAAGCCATGAGCAGCGTGGAAAAAAGAACGGGCATAGCATAGACCCAGTAGGCACTGATCCCATCGGTATAGGCCAGATCGGCTGTCGAAAGCGCAGAACCGGCTCCCCACCAGGAGGCGATAAAGGTCAGTGACAAAAGCCAGAATGAAAGCTTCCTCCCACCCATGTAATAGTCTTCTAATGATTCATTCTTATTCATTCGTATAACAACGACCATAAGAAGTATAAAATAAATCACTAATCCACCTAATGAGTACAGAAGTATATCTTTCATGTCATATTTCATTTAAGTCCGGAAATCAGATCCATCTGCTTAACGCGCACAGAAGGGCAAAGAGCAGATTCAGTTTTCCGGTATTTACTAATATTTGATTGTATTGTGCTCCCTGAGCTTTGCGTAGTTTCCCGAACAGAATCAATCCGGGTAAAACGATCAGATAAGGCAGCCAGTTGCTATGTCCGAGGAACAGAGCCGGCACGATAAGCAGGATAGCCATCAGATATTCCGTTTCGCCGAAACGTTTGCCAAAACGAACGGGCAGACTTCTTTTCCCGGCTAACTTATCCGTGTCGTAGTCGCGCACATTATTGGTCACGAGTACGCAGGTCGAGATCAGACCACAAACGAGTCCGAACCAGAAAGATTCGGGGATGAACGATTGTGTTTGCAGATAGGTCGTACCGACCGTCGCTACAGGTCCGAAAAAGAACAGAACGAAAATATCGGCTATACCTAAATAGCTCAGTGATTTGGAGGTTGCCGTATATAACCAGGCAAACAAAAGCGAAAGGACACCGATCAGCAAGATAGGCCATCCGCCTTTGAAAATGAGGAATAACCCGCAAAGAACAGCTACCGAGGTGGCTATAACGATTGCTTTAAACATCTGCTTTTCGGTAACTTCTCCTTCAGCGATAGCCCGTTTAGGACCTACGCGACCGGCTTTATCAAGTCCTTTTCTGAAATCGAAGTAGTCATTGACAAAGTTGGAGATAATCTGAATGGACAAACCACCGATCAGTGTAACCAGCGCTATATCCCATTTTAAAGAGGTGTGTCCGGCTGCAATCAGCAAGCCTATAAATACGGGCGAAAAAGTAGCAGCCAATGTTCCCGGACGAGTAATGCGAAACCACAGTTTAAACTTATTCATCCGATCTTCTATTTTACACCTTTATAAATAGTAGCGATCCCGAAAGTCACCCGTTTGAAGATAACCGATGTAAAGCCTTCTTTTTCCATCATAGCCGCAAACTCTTTCCCGTGAGGAAATGACTTCACGCTCTCAGGCAGGTAGGTATATGCACTGCTATGTTTAGAGAACAGGCGTCCGATAAACGGAAGGATGTAGCAGAAATACAGGTCAAAGAGGAAGGTCATGACTTTGCATCTCGGTCTTGAGAATTCGAGAACAATCAGCTCACCACCCGGTTTAAGCACACGATACATCTCGCTTAGTCCTTTAGAGGGATTCTGGAAATTACGGATACCAAAACCAACCGTCACGGCATCGAACTGATCTGATTCGAGAGTCAGGTTTTCGCAATTCTGATTTTCGAGCGTTACGATTTTATCCAATCCGAGCTTCTTCATCTTCTCACGACCAACGGCCAGCATTCCATCAGAGATATCCACCCCTACGATGCGAGAAGGATGTTTCTGTTTATAAAGCTCGACGGTTAAATCGCCCGTTCCGGCAGCAACATCAAGAAAAACCGGATCTTTACGATCGGAAATCATCTTTACTGCTTTTTTACGCCAAATATTATCAATTCCTAATGTCAAAAAGTGATTTAAAAAATCATATCTCCAGGCGATAGAATCGAACATCTGTCCTACACCACTTTTATCTAACTCTTGATTGTTCATTATTATTTATCTATTTTCAATCTGTAATGATATGCGGTACAAAATTCGACATATCATCTGTAATCATTTTTTTATTCTCCCTGATACCAATTCCTGCAGACTCACCTCCGACAATCCAGGAACCTATAATCGGATAAAATCCGTCATGATCATCGAGACACAGCTCCTGCCATATCGAACGACTCTCATCGTATTCGCCACCTGTCTGAGCAATGGTTTCATTCGCTCTGACGAGTTGAATATTCGCACCCTCTCTGGACAACAACGGCTTACGCGCATAGTCTCTCATCAAAGAAGGTTTCTCGAAAAAGGCCGGCAAAATACGTTTGTCATACGGATAGAGCTGATGAAGAACAGGCAGAATCGCTTTATTAGACATCATCATTTTCCAGATAGGCTCAAACCAGTTGGTTGTACGCTCAAGCAAATGTTGCCCGAACTCTTCGCGAACCAACCATTCCCATGGGTAAAGTTTGAAAATATCATAGATGTATATCTCGGAAGGATCCGTAAAGGCAACGCCATTCCAGCCAATATCGGCTATATCAATCATTGAGGTACTGATTCCGGACTGAGAAGCCAGATCCTGCAAATATGATGTCGTAGTAAGATCTTCCAGACTCTCGTAGCTACAAGCAAAGTGCATGGAAGGTATCTGGTAGTCTTTACGCAATTCGGCAAAAACATCCAACAGTCTTTCGTGAATTGAATTGAACTGATCATTCTGAGGAAAACAATCCTCTTTCCAATGCCACTGTACAACGGCAGCCTCATAAAGAGATGTAGGAGTATCTGCATTAAACTCCAGAAGATGACAACGCCCGTTTTTATAAACAAAATCAAATCTGCCATAAACAGACGGATCATCCGTCTCCCAGGATTCTTTAATAAGAGGAATACAGAATTCGGGTATATCGAAAAGATGAAATAAATTATTATCTATTACATGCTGAACGGCATTAATACACATTTCATAGAGCTCATTGGTGTCTCTCTCTATATTTGCAATATCTTCAGAAGTAAATGCATAATAACTGTTCTCCAACCAATATTCTTTATGGAAATTAAACGAGAGTTGAGCCAGCTTATCTGTATAATCTGTTCGGGGAGAAATAGAAAATCGCTTCATATAATATTATTAAGATCCAAAGCTTCTACTGCCACTACGACCAAATCCGCTACGGGAAGAGGAAGAAGAAGGTGTTACAGCTTTCATTGAATTAGGACTAACAGCATATCCTGATTTTAATGCGGAACGACTCATAGGCTTAGCTGCCGTAGGTGCATTCGAAAGTACTCCTTCTCTTGTTTTCACAGGATGAGAAGAGACATTATTTGGTTGCATAATCGGAGATGCTCCATTATAATCAGATGTATAGTTTCTGCTTGAAGGATAGTATCTCGTCTGCATGCCCGAAGAAAGACTGTTAATCAGCCAGTATCCCATAAGCATATTCGTGAAACCTCCGCCTCCACCATGCCAAACCCATTCATTTCCTTTATCGTCATGAACGACTTTGCCCGGCACAGTATCTGTATTCATCCAATCGGACTGAGCTGTATTCGAACGCTGATTTCCCGTACATCCCGTTATAACGACCGAACTAATAGAAAGGGCAACTATACCACTTAAATATTTTGTTTTTTTCATTTTGATCCATCGGTTTAATAGATAAAGCAAAAGTAGTACTTTTTTTGCTTTGAGACTATTTATTCAATTACAAATGAAGTGTTTTAAAATCTCAATATTAATAAACAGTCGTTGTTAATATTCAAAATTTGAACTATTCATGATCATATTTTGTATTTAAGAAGTACGATTTATAAAATCAACAACTAAACCTTAAATAGATATTAATATGAAATTTTCTCGTTTACTTATTTCCATGAGTGTTATCTCATGTGCATTAGCAATTGGATCTTGTTCAAAAAACACGAATGAAATTTACATCATTCCTGACAAAGACAACTCCTCAAACAACGGGGGCTCAAATGGCAACAACGGTAATGACGGTTCAGGTTCTAACCAGAATCAATCTCTTATCCATTTTACAGCCAATATGGAAAGTGTGCCTACCAAAGCATTGGCTGCATTCCCTAAAGGGTTATATGCAAACATTATGGCTTTTCCGGGAACGACAAACAATTTGAATTCGATTGCTCCGACGACATCGAATACCTATCAGTCACAAACAACGGGAACATTATCACCGGTAAGCGGTTCGCAAATGTATTTGCCTAACGGAAGCTGGTCATTCGTTTCGGTAGCTACCAATCAGACATCAAACAAAAATCCTACTTTCAGCTCAGGTGTATCCAGTGCTTTAGTTAACGGTATCGATTACATGTACTGGAGAGTTAACAACACAACTGTTGACAATTCGCAATTAAATGTACCGATAACTTATACTCACTCCTGCGCTCAGGTTATCGTTAAGCTACAGGCTGGTAACGGTATCACCATCAATTCATTTAACACAGCAACGATTACGCCATCTGAACCTACAGGAAAAATGGATATCTCTACTGGTGTTATTTCACCAAGTACGGCTTTATCTACAACTCCTGCCAACATGGCTGTCAATGAACTTGTAGCTCAGTACACCATGTTACCTTTAACATTTACGGGTTCTATGACGACTACTTTTTCATTGACTATCAACAATGAATCGACTGCAAGAAATTACCAGGTAGCCGTTCCGGTTCCTAACGGAAGTCTGACTCCCGGGAATTCATACGTATTTTCTGCCGTTGTTAACGCTAACGAAATCACGTTCACTCAAGTCAGTGTGACTGATTGGGTTACTGTTGACGAAACAGGAAAACCTCTTTACCCTACTCAAATATAAAAACGAATATGAAAAAGTCATTCGTCAGACATTGTGGATTTTACAGTCTTCTATCCATGATGGTCATTCTGGGATCTGCTTGCTCAAAAAACTCAAACACAATCATTTTAGGATCGGATCCGGATATAAGCAATCCGGGAAAACCTGATTATACGGAAGCTCTCGTTCAATTCAGAGCTAATGTAGAAAGCAGTGGTTTTACTAAAAGTGTTTCTGTTTATCCGGCCAATAAGTATGCTACCGTATTTGCTTATGGAGCCAATGCAAACAGTTTAGCCACTCCTCTTAACCGTATTATATATAAAAGTCAACAAGCCGGTGATCTTACACCGGCTATTGATAACCGCCAGATGTATTTGCCAAACGGTAATTACAATCTGTTTGCTGTCTCTACATTGTCTTCGCAGAATATTAATCCGACTTTTACAAACGGAAAAAGCAGCAGTACGTTGAGTAATGGTGTCGATTATTTATGGTGGGGAGAAAACAATACGAGTATTGCAGCTTCTAAAGTGACAGTGCCGATTACTTTTTCGCACAGTTGTACGCAAATTGTATTTAAGATCAACAGCGGCAATGGCATTGCTATCGACAAAATGATAAAAGCAACCATCACTCCGTCTTCGACAACAAATGCATCGATGTCATTAAATAACGGTGTCATAACTCCTGCGACAACATTAAGCACGCCGACAGCAATGGGCGTAAACAGCCTTGTAGCACAATACATAATGCTCCCATTGAATTATACGGGTAATCTGACTGCAACGTTCTCTTTATTCATCAACCTGGAGCCGGTATCACGTAACTACTCGGTGAACGTGCCTGTACCGGAACAAGGGTATGAAGCAGGGAAATCTTATTTATACAGTGCTGTCATAAACGGAAACGAAATCGTCTTTAATCCGGTAAGTATCATCGATTGGATACCTGTAGATGAAACAGGTGTTCCATTGTATCCGAATCAAATCAACTAATTTATTTACATATGGCTAATCTCAAGAATCTTATAGCACTTACCATAATGAGTGTTATGTTGTTGGGGTGTACGAAGAACACTAATATTATATACATTGGTAATGCTGAGGAAAATGATTCAACAGAGACCGTAAATAGTAATAAGAAATCATATATTACTTTCTCGGGCTATATTGAAAGTGTAGCATCCTACACCAAAACATTAACATCCATACCAATGAATGAAGTAGCAACTATCTACATTTATAAAAATGGACAAAACCCGGATTATGCTATTCCAAGCGATGTGTGTTCCTGTCTGAGTCATATGCATGGATTGTTGGAACCTTTATCCAATAAAGACTCTGTTTATCTGGCTAAAGGGAAATATGAGTTTTATTCTATCAGTAATTTATCAAAAGAAACTCCTCCGGTATTTACGAATGGGATATCGGAAGGTTTAAAAAACGGAATTGATTATGCGTGGGCTAAACATCCGAATTTTGAAGTGGAAAGCAAGCATACAAATGTTCCTCTGACTTATGTCCATAGTGCCACACAAATAGCAGTAAAACTGCATACAGGCAAAGGAATAACATTGGATTCGATTGTATCAGCTACTTTCTATCCCTCAAAAGAAGGAGGTCGCATGCACTTAAATTCGGGATATATAGAACCTGCTGTGGAGTATTCGAATAAGCTTTCAAATCTGGTATTGTCGGGACATCTGGCATTGAGTACAATCCTGCCAATAAAGACGACTCAGAGTTTGAAAGTCACTTATGAATTATTGCTGAATAATGATTTAACAAAGAAGGAGTTTGTGGTTAATATCCCGTTACCCGACAATGAGTTAAAAGCAGGTATAACGTATCTGTTCAATGTTACGCTGGAGACGAATGAGATATCATTTTCGAACGTAAATATCATCGAATGGATCAATGTTGACAATACGGGAAAACCGCTTTATCCTTCACAATATGATTAATTTATTATGTTTACTTCGAAAAGAAGCTGAAAGATTTGGATTTTAACACGATTGATTTAACTTTGTCCAAGCTTTTTACTCGTTAAAACGCCTGACCAATGTCTAATCAAAAAGTTGAAAGATGAATAAATCGGATAGTGTAGTTATCATACCAACATATAATGAAAAGGAGAATATAGAGAACATTATTCGTGCTGTATTTAATTTACCGCATAGCTTCGATGTTCTTGTTATCGATGATGGTTCTCCGGATGGAACTGCTGCAATTGTAAAAACGCTTCAGAAAGAATTTGAAGGGAAATTGCACATGATCGAAAGAAAAGGAAAACTTGGTTTAGGAACAGCCTATATTTGTGGTTTCAAATGGGCAATCGAACATAAGTATGATTTTATTTTCGAAATGGATGCAGACTTTTCTCATAATCCGGAAGACTTATTGAAGTTATATGATGCGTGTGCAAATCAGGGTGCTGATGTAGCAATCGGATCCAGATATATCTCCGGGGTGAATGTCGTTAACTGGCCTATCGGTCGTGTTTTAATGTCTTATTTTGCCTCTAAGTATGTACGTATCGTTACGGGATTAAACATTGCAGATACAACTGCCGGTTTTAAATGCTATCGCAGAGAAGTTCTTGAAACTATCGATTTAGATAAAATCCAATTTAAGGGCTATGCATTTCAGATTGAAATGAAGTTCACGGCTTACAAGTGCGGATTCAAAATAGTAGAAGTTCCTATTATATTTATCAACCGCGTTTTAGGTGTTTCTAAAATGAACGGTGGTATTTTCGGAGAGGCTGTTTTAGGCGTACTCCAATTGAAATGGAGAAGCTACTTCAAGAAGTACCCGCAGAAACAAGCAAAACAAATAAAAGCATAATCTATAAACTAAGCACCAATGGACAATATGAGCCCATTGGTGCTTTTTTAAAATAAGCTATGAGAAAAATTATAATACAAAATGCAACGATCATCAATGAAGGAAGAGAGTTTACAGGCTCTGTAGTCATTGAAGACGATTTGATTAAACAAATAATACCGGGAAGTGATATACCTGAGTGTGTCGAGCAAGGAGCTGAAGTGATCGATGCAACAGGAAAATGGTTATTACCGGGAGTGATCGATGATCAGGTTCATTTCAGAGATCCGGGTCTGACTTATAAAGGAGATATTCATACCGAATCAAGAGCTGCAATAGCCGGTGGTGTAACGTCGTATATGGATATGCCTAATACCAAACCTCAGACAACCACTATTGAAGATCTGAATGCCAAATTTGAACGTGCATCAGAGGTTTCAATGGCAAATTATACTTTTTTCTTTGGTGCAACAAATACTAATATCGATCTGATCAAGGATTTAGATCGTAAGCGTGTAGGTGGTATCAAGGTGTTTATGGGATCTTCTACCGGTAACATGCTTGTAGATGACAATAACTCATTAGCCCGCTTATTTGCAGAAACCGATATTCTTATTGCTACACACTGTGAAAAGGAGGCAATCATTAAACAAAATATCGAAAAATATAAAGCTCTTTACGGTGAAGATCTACCTATCAAGTTTCATCCGCTGATCAGAAATGCCGAAGCTTGCTATGCCTCTTCTGCTGAAGCAGTTGCATTAGCCAGCAAATATGGAACCCGTTTACACCTTTTCCATCTATCGACAGCTAAAGAATTAGAGCTATTGGACAGTAAACCATTGAAAGAGAAACATATTACCGGAGAGGTATGTGTACATCATTTATGGTTTGATGATCGTGATTATGAGAAATTCGGTAATCTGATCAAATGGAATCCTGCTATTAAGTCTGAGAATGACAAATTAGCACTTATTGAAGCGATCAACAACGGAAAGATCGATGTTGTAGCTACGGATCATGCACCTCATCTAATGGAGGAAAAACAAGGCTCTTGCCTGAAAGCTATGTCGGGAGGACCTTTAGTACAGCACAGTCTGGTAGCAATGCTAAGAATGGCGCAGATGGGATATTTCCCTGTTACAAAAGTTGTCGAAAAGATGTCTCATGCTCCTGCTGAGCTTTTCAGAATTGAGAAGCGTGGGTTTATTCGTCCGGGATATTTTGCTGATCTGGTACTTGTTGATCCAAACAAAGACTGGACAGTAACAAAGGATAATATTTTATATAAATGTGGTTGGTCTCCTTTTGAAGGCTATACGTTTAAACATACAGTCGAGAAAACATTTGTAAATGGAAATCTGGTTTATAACAATGGTGCATTCGATGAAGTGTGCCGCGGAAAAGAACTAATCTTCAATTAACAGTGAGACTATTGGCTATACTTGCCTGTATCTTGTGGGGTTCTGCATTTGCAGGTGCTAAAATAGGATTCACCTTTATGCCGCCTATATTATTGTCGGGGATGCGTTTCTCATTAGCGGGCTTATTATTACTACCTCTTATATTACATAAGAAGGTTGAGATACGTAAGACGATAAGCCAGAACTGGAAGTTTATGCTTCTTTTTGCCTTTGCGCAAACGTTTATGCAATACGGCCTTTTTTTCATGGGACTAAATAAAGTCCCGGCAGCTACAGCTGCCATTATCATTGGTGCCGGCCCGTTATTTGTGGCCATACTCGCCCATCTGACCCTGCATGATGATAAAATGAATCTCAAAAAAATGTTTGCTATATTGTTAGGTGTATCCGGAGTGATTTTTATAAGCTTAAATAAGGGGGGATTAACATCTGACAATCCTCAGTTCTATATTGGAGTTTTTCTACTTCTGAGCAGTAATTTAGTTGGTGGATATACGAATATTATGGTTGTGAAACATAAGAAACCCATATCACCGATATTACTTACTTCATTTGCTAATTTTACAGGTGGAGTCATGTTATTGATTACCGGATTCTCGCTTGAAAAATTCCCGACACAAACTTTACCTTTGGAGTTTTATGCTGCTTTAATCTGGTTAGCAATTATACCGGCAGCGGGATTCTCGATATGGTACACATTGCTTCAAAAACCGGGAGTAAAGGTTTCGGAGTTAAACATCTGGAAGTTTATCGTGCCCGTAACAGGGTGTATATTGAGCTGGATTATATTGCCTGATGAGAAACCAGATATTGCATCCATTATCGGAATCCTATCGATAACGCTTGCTTTACAGGTATTCCAGATGCCAATTACTATCTGGAATCAAATACTACGGAAACTTGGTTTTAATGTATAAACAAAGAGGCTGTCTGAAATATATTCAAGACAGCCTCTTTTGTATTTAATCACCTGAGATGAATACAAAATGCAGATTTATCCCTTTCCCCGTTATCCCTTCGATTCAGATAGTTGATCATAGAAAATATTCGACTCCTCCAAATTTCATGCTAAAATTAAGAACAAATAGGTAAGATATATGTTAATATAGTGTGGTTTTTATAAACTCAGAAAACTTAATAACAATACATAATACTTTAATCTAAACCTTTTTGTTATGAAAGAAGATAAAAAACTTCGTTCGGGAGTTGCTCAAACTCCTACTTACGGATCAGACGTAATGATCAATAGTGCTCCAGACGAATTTATTCCTCAACACCCAACGACTCCGGATATTGCTTACCAAATGGTAAGAGATGAAACTTATCCGCAGACTCAGCCGGCATTAAATCTTGCTACTTTCGTAACTACCTATATGGATGAATATGCTACGAAATTAATGAATGATGCAATTAATGTAAACTTCATTGATGAGACTGAATATCCGCGTGTTGCTGTAATGTCTGCTAAATGTATTAACATGCTGGCTAACTTATGGAACACTCCTCAAAAAGATAAATGGAAAACAGGGGCTCCTGCTATCGGTTCTTCTGAAGCTTGTATGCTTGGTGGTGTGGCAGCATGGATTCGCTGGCGCAAAAGAAGACAAGCCGAAGGAAAACCTTTTGATAAACCTAACTTTGTAATTTCTTCAGCTTTTCAGGTTGTATGGGAAAAATTTGCTCAACTATGGCAAATTGAAATGCGTACTGTGCCTATTACATTAGATAAAACTACATTAGATCCTGAAGAGGCTTTAAAAATGTGTGACGAAAATACAATCTGCGTAGTTCCTATTATGGGTGTTACATGGACTGGTTTAAATGATGATGTAGAAGCATTAGATAAAGCCCTTGAAAAATTCAATAAGAAAACCGGATTTAATATCCCAATACACATTGATGCTGCTTCCGGCGGATTCATTTTACCATTCCTACAACCGGAATTAAAATGGGATTTCCGTTTGAAATGGGTACTTTCAATCAGTGTATCTGGTCATAAATTTGGATTAGTTTATCCTGGTTTAGGTTGGGTTATCTGGAGAGACAAACAATATCTGCCTGAAGAAATGAACTTCAGTGTAAACTATTTAGGCGCAGAAGTTGCTCAGGTAGGTTTGAACTTCTCACGCCCGGCTGCTCAAATTTTAGGTCAATACTATCAGTTTATCCGATTAGGATTTGAAGGTTACAAACAAATCCAATTCAATAGCATGGAAGTGACTAAATACGTACATGGTGAGATTGCAAAAATCCCATGCTTCAAAAATTACAGTCCTGATGTAGTTAATCCATTATTTGTATGGCATATGGATCAGGAGTATCAAAAGAAAGCAAAATGGACGCTATATGATCTTCAGGATAAATTGCAACAAAGCGGATGGATGGTTCCAGCTTATACACTTCCTGCGAAATTAGAAGATGTAATTGTTATGCGTGTAGTAGCACGACAAGGATTCTCAAGAGATATGGCTGATATGCTTTTGAGCGATATACGAAATGCAGTTGCGGAATTCGAAAAACTTGAATACCCTACTCCTACCCGTATTGCTATTGATAAAAAAGAGCACGTAAAAGAAAGAATCTTCAATCATGGTTCTCATGTTACTAAAAAACATGCTGCAGCACCAAAAGAAGAAAAAAAATCTAAAGCAAAAAAATAAGAATTGCTTTTAGAAATAAATAAATCACTATCCTAATTTTTAAGAGGTTGTTTTTCGCGTATTCGTTACAAGAAAAGCAACCTCTTTTTTATCCTCTCCTGTTTATCAATAAAAAAACAAACAATAAAGCCAAAATAACCGTTTTAGATTCAAAGCTTTTAATTATGAAATCAAAGGGTCTTATCTTCATTAAAGCAAATATTGCAGTATTCCTTGCTGAGCTTTTTAATGCTTTAAATATAAATGCTCAAAAATATCTGCTCCCTGAATGGAGCAGTGCTACTACTATGTTCTTTATCCGAACATTATTCGCATTCATATTATTTAGTTTGATAGGACTATTTACAAAACCTGAGAAAACAGAGCTCAAGGACAAATTGAATATGACATTAATCGGAATGATATTCTTAGGAGGTTACATTCTGTTTTATCTATTCGGAGTTCAAGACTCCTCTCCTATTGACAGCTCTCTGATATTCACGACAATGCCTGTTTTCGTCTTGGTTATCTCTATCCTTACTCATAAAGAAAAAGGCAGTAAATCAAAAATTGCAGGTTTGATTTTAGCCCTGACAGGAACAATAGGATTAATATTAATAGCCAGTCCACAAGAAAAACATCACTCAAATTCGTTTATCGGTAATATTTTCTGTCTACTAAGTGCCTTTTCTTATGCTATGTATCTTATATATAACAAGAAATATATAGCAAAATATTCAACGGTAACCATGCTTAAATGGATGTTTTTAGGTGCTACAATCATATCCGTTCCTTTTATGCTGATTAAAGGTTTTGATCTTAAATTAATTACTCACATATCAGAGAATCCTTATCCTTTTTATACACTGATTTTTGTTTTACTGTTTCCTACAGGACTTACCTATTTCTTACTTCCCTATGGTTTGAAATATCTAAATACTACGGCTGTATCAATGTATGATTATGAGGTACCAATTGTTGCAACCATTGTTGCTGTAACATTTACGGATAATACTCTAACAGGTTATCAGGTTGTCGGGGCATTACTCATATTCATTGGTGTATTTTTGGTTTCTAAAGAAAAAAAATCAACTAAATCCTATGAAAATGAGTTATAATAAAACTCTTATACATTCAATTAAAACTATACTATAATGAAACGAAGCAGCAAGATTATTTTTAGCATTTTCGCAGGATTAATAATTATCTTCGGATTTGCCATTATATTTCTCCCTTTTCTAATAAAAGATAAAGTAAGTTCAGCTGTAAAAGTTGAAGCCGAGAAAATGCTGGATGCAAATTTAAGCTTTTCAGATATTGATATAAGCCTGATAAAGCATTTCCCTGAAGCAACTCTCTCTTTGAAGAACTTATTAATCACAGGGCATAATGAGTTTGCTAAAGACACACTGATTTCAACACAAAAGGTAGAGCTTACGCTAAATATCATGTCTCTAATGAAAGATAGTGGATATGAAATCATGCAGATCTTAATAAACAGACCTGTAATACATACACGCGTCCTTCAAAACGGTAAATCAAATTGGGATATTTTAAAAGGAGACTCTTCTGACTCTGACAAAAACCTTACTCAGGATTCAATTTCTTCATCTTCTTCTTTTCATCTAAAAATAGACAAAGTAAAAATAGATAATGCTTATTTATCTTATATGGATCTAAAGGATATGATATCGTTTGAATGCGAACAGGCTGATATATTATTATCCGGAGATTTATCATCTAATACAAGTTCAATCGTTCTCAAAAGCGGATTGCAGGGCATTCGTTATGGTAACAGAGATAATATTCTTATTAATGATATCGATATCAATTTCGATGGAAAAATAGAAGCAGATTTCAAGAAAAAACAATTTACCTTCTCCAATAATAATTTAAGCGTAAATGCTTTGAATCTATCATTGGATGGATATATTCAATCAATGGATAGTTGTCTGATGATTGATTTGAAAACAACGGCACCTAACGTTGAAGTTAAAGAGATCTTATCATTAGTACCTCAGTTATATAAACGGGATTTTAAAGACATTACCGCGAACGGGACTACCCAATTTAATGGTTGGATAAAAGGACTATTGAGCACAACTCAAATCCCGGCATTCGAAATCAATGCTTCAATTTCTGACGGTTCCTTTAAATATAAATCTTTAGATCAGGGGATTGATGATATTGATCTTAAACTATTAATGAGTAATTCTGAGCAGGGAGATGGTTCAAAAATGATTATCAGTATTCCTTCTTTCCAATGTTTGTTTGCAAACAACAAGATTGAAGGAAGCCTGGGAATAACTGATCCGTTCAATGCTATGAATTTTAATGTTCAGACAAAAGGCTTATTTGATCTGAATCGCATTCAAGAGATTTATCCTATGAAAAAAGACGAATTGTTCTCCGGAACAATCAAAGCCGATCTGATAGCATCAGGAAGTATTCTTGAGCTTGAGAAAAATCAGTATCAGTCTATAAGGGCTAATGGACAGTTATTATTCAATCAGGTTAAAATAAAGACTAAAGATACTCCGCGTTTAAATATTGAATCAGGAATGATCGAGTTGCTCCCAACTCATGCTAATATTGATAATATTAATATTAAAATTGCTGATAGTGACCTTCGGTTATCCGGGAAAGTTGAAAATTACTTACCCTATATTTTCAATAAAGGTATTCTGAAAGGGTCATTAAATATCATTTCTGAAAACATGAACCTTAACCAGTTCATTCAGACAGATTCCGATACCGTTTCTGCAAATAAACCTAATGTGAATAGTAAAAAATCAGTTCCTACCAATACACAACGTAGTAAAGGATCGGTTAATATTCCGGGAAATATTGATATTGCAATCATTGGGAAATTCAATCAAATAGTATTTGAAAACATGAAAATCAATGATTTGATCGGACAAGTGATTATCAAGGAGAGTATTTTAAAGCTAAACGGTGTGAAGTTTAATTTATTTGGAGGAAATATAACCGGTAATGGTACGTTTGACGCACATATTCAAAATCGTCCACAGTTGAATATAAATATGAATATGAAAAATATCATATTCAAACAGCTGTTTGAAGAAACGCAGACAGCTCAATCCTTAGCTCCGGTATTTGCAAATATAAAAGGAATGATGGATATGCAGATTCAACTTCAAATGGACTTTAATGATACAATGCAACCTATCATAAATTCAATTGAATCAGATGGTATACTGAAAACAAAAGAGGTTGTAATTTCAGATCTTAAAGCATTAAATGCCTTGGCTAAAGCTTTACAAAATCCATCATTGAATTCAATTAAAGCAAATGATATAACTATCCCTTTTAAAATAACCAAAGGCAATGTATATACCAAACCATTCGATATTAAATTTGCAGGTAATACATTGACCTTATCAGGAAAAACAACACTTGATCAGCAAATTGATTATTCCGGCAAAATATCTATTGCAGAAGGTGTAAGCTCAAAACTGGGCGGATTAAAAACCATACCTCTGATTATTACAGGTACTTTTAGTGATCCGAAAGTGCAGTTAAATACACAGGCTATGATTGATAATGCGATCCATGAAATTTTCACTAAAAAGCCAGTACAGTCACAATCTAAAGAAGAAAAGCAATTACATAGTGATAGTATTGTAGCTAACGCAAAAATTCAAGCAAATCAGATTATAGAAGATGCTGAGAAGCAAGCTGACGCTCTTATACAGAAAGCTAAAAACCCTATATTGAAAATTGCCGCTGAAAAAGCTGGCGATCAGATAAAAGAACAGGCAAAGAAAAAAGCTACAAATCTGATTGAACAAGCTAAAAAAGAGACAAATCAAATAACAAAATAATAATTATGCTTTTTAAACGGTTTCTAAATAAACTAAATTGATAACAGTTTTGTTATAAAGCCGTATATTTACAATATTGTTTTTTAAACTATAGATAATATGAAAATAGTAGAAATTAAAGGTAGAGAGATATTAGACTCTCGCGGAAATCCAACAATAGAAGTTGATGTTATTTTAGAATCAGGTTTTATGGGTCGCGCATCTGTTCCGTCTGGTGCCTCTACTGGTGAAAATGAAGCTATAGAACTACGTGACGGTGACAAAGGTCGCTATTTAGGTAAAGGTGTTCAAACTGCCGTAAATAATATTAATACGATAATAGCTCCGGCTTTATTAGGTATGGATGCACTTCAACAAATGAAAATTGATGAAGCCATGCTTAAGCTTGACGGTACTAAAACCAAAGCTAAATTAGGTGCCAATGCTATTTTAGGTGTTTCTTTAGCTGTTGCCAGAGCTGCTGCTAATTATTTAGAATTACCATTATACAGATATATTGGTGGAACAAATACATATGTACTACCTGTTCCAATGATGAACATTATTAATGGTGGATCACACTCTGATGCTCCTATTGCATTCCAGGAATTTATGATTCGTCCTATTGGTGCTAAATCTTTCAAAGAAGGATTACGCATGGGTGCTGAAGTTTTTCATTCTTTGAAAAAAGTTCTTCATGACAGAGGTCTAAGTACAGCTGTAGGTGATGAAGGTGGTTTTGCTCCTGAACTTGAAGGCACTGAAGATGCCCTTGAATCGATTCTTACTGCGATCAAGAAGGCTGGGTATGAACCTGGTAAGGATGTAACTATCGCTTTAGATTGTGCAGCTTCCGAATTCTATGTGAATGGTGTTTATGACTATACTAAATTTGAAGGAGAAAAAGGTGCAAAACGTACATCTGCTGAACAAGTAGATTATTTAGAATCACTTATTAAAAAGTACCCTATTGACTCTATCGAAGATGGTATGCATGAAAACGATTGGGCTGGATGGAAGTTGTTAACTGATCGTATTGGCAAATGTTGCCAACTTGTCGGTGATGACTTATTTGTAACAAATGTTGAATTCTTGAAAAAAGGTATTGAAGAAGGTTGTGCAAATTCTATTTTGATCAAAGTGAATCAAATCGGTACATTAACTGAAACTTTACATGCAATTGAGATGGCTCATAGAAATGGATACACTTCTGTAACATCTCACCGCTCGGGTGAAACCGAAGATTCAACTATTGCTGATATAGCGGTTGCTACTAATTCAGGTCAAATCAAAACTGGCTCATTAAGCCGTTCTGATCGTATGGCTAAATACAACCAATTACTTCGTATTGAAGAAGAATTAGGAGATATCGCTGTTTATGGTTATAAACAAATTAAAAAATAATTGATTTTCTCTCATCTTTAAGAAGAGGCACTTAAACTCGCACCGGAGTTAAGTGCCTCTTTTATTTTTATAATTTCTCTGATATAAAATCTAAAATATCCAATACAACTTCTCCTGTTTGATTTTCTATATCCAGATCCGGATTATACTCCACTAAATCTAACGACTTAACCAAATGAGTCGCCAACATAGACTCCACAAATAGTTTAAATTGATCCAGGCTTAAACCATCATCAACACGAGTACCTGTCCCCGGAGCTACAGAAGGATCTAAAGAATCCACATCGATACTGAAATGAATATTCCGGATACGTCTTTCTCTAAGCTTCTTAATTATATCATCAGCTACAAATTTAATCCCTTGTTCTTTAATAAGCGCCATAGAATAAACACTGATATTTTCTTCTTCCACAAAACGTTTTTCTCCCTCATCAAGACTTCTGGTACCGACGAGAAATACATTCTCAGGATTCACTTTATTACCCGGAGAATAGGTATCTACAAGTTCCTTATCTCCTTTACCCATTAACGCACCTAACGCCATCCCATGAATATTACCGCTCGGAGACGTTTCTGTAGTATTTATATCTCCATGCGCATCTAACCATATAATCCCGAAATCATCAAAACTCATTCCTACACCCGATGCACTACCTAAACCTAAAGCATGATCCCCACCGATAATAATCGGGAAAGCATCACCTTGTAGTGAATCATACACAATTTCAGCCAGATTATTATTCACTTCAACAATCGCATCCAGATATTTCAGATTATATCCTTTCTTAAATTTATCTGATTCGGGGACATCCGGAACATACAAATTACCAATATCATACGTTTTATGCCCATGTTTTCTTATACGATTCAACAGCCCTAATTTTCTAAGATGATTAGGAGCTTTTTCTACGCCTAACCGATCGCATCCATAGTGTAAGGGGACACCGATTATATTTATTTTCATACATTTTATCGAATTACTTTTATACAGGTAAATGCCCAAAAACTCTTTGAATAATTAATATGACTTCTGTCATTTGCTCACTATCAATAATTAATGGAGGAGTAAAACGGATGGTATGTTCATGAGTTGGTTTTGCTAAAACACCCTCTTCCATAAGCAGCAAGCAGATTTGCCATGCATCAATATTGTGATGTGCATTAATTTCGATAGCATTCATAAGGCCTTTACCTCTGACAGATTTTATATATGGCGAAGTAATCTTTCGTATTTCTTCCCTGAACATCTCACCCATAAGATAGGCATTTTGCACCATATTTTCTTCAAGAAGAACTTCGACTGCTTTTTGAGCAACCCGTGCAGATAACGGACTGCCACCAAATGTAGATCCATGTTCTCCGGGGTTAATCGATAAAATCACCTCATCTGAACTTAATACAGCCGATATGGGAAAGAAACCACTCGATAAAGCTTTGCCTAAAATAAGTATATCCGGATGTACCTCATCGTAATCACAAGCGAGTAATTTACCTGTACGCCCCATCCCTGACTGAATTTCATCTGCTATAAATAAGACATTGGCTTCCTGACAATAATCGAAGCATGTCGATAAATAGCCAGTATCAGGAACAATCACTCCGGCTTCACCCTGTACCGGTTCAACTAAGAATCCGACAACACGCGGATCCTGCAATACCTCTCTTAACGCTTCTGAATCGTTATAAGGAATTGATACAAAACCCGGAGTATAAGGTCCAAAACCTTTATAAGATTGTGGATCTGAAGAAAAAGAAATAATAGAAATAGTCCTTCCATGGAAGTTCTCACTACAAACAACGATAATAGCCTCATTTTCTTTCACCCCTTTGTGCTTATAGCCCCATTTCCTTGCGAGTTTCAATGCTGTTTCGACTGCTTCAGCACCGGTATTCATTGGTAAAAGTTTTTCATAACCAAAAACAGTACACATATATTCCATATACGGAGCTAATGTATCCGAATGAAATGCCCGTGATGTTAATGTAAGCTGAGAAGCTTGTTTAATTAACACTTCTAAGATGCGGGGATGACAGTGCCCCTGATTTAAGGCTGAATAGCCAGCCAAACAATCATAATAGCGTTTCCCATCTACATCCCAAACATATACACCTCTCCCCTCTTCTAACACGACAGGCAGAGGATGATAATTATGAGCCCCGTATTGCAGCTCCTGATCAATAATTTCGTTTGTTTTCATAGTTTATTATATTGATTAAATAAATGACTTCTTTCTGTATCTCAAAATAAGCAAAGGATCATTCTTATTGAACATAAGGGCATTTGATTCAGTTCATTACAATTGTATTTTTATTCCTAAAAATCACCAATCGAATTAAATCAGTTACTCTCCTAATATTTATACATCATTAACTACTTTCATTATGTAAGCAAACATACCTCAAAGCGAATAGTTTTAAGCTTAGAATACTATCTAATTGATTTTTAGAACAAATTCAACCAAAATACTTATTAACACTAAAAGCCTCATTATTACCCATTTTGAAATATGAATTATCTTATTCAAATTTGCAAAATCAAATACTAATATCTAATAGACATGAATGCGAATGCTACCTTTAATTTTCTGAAAGAACTTCGGAAAAACAATACCAGAGAATGGTTTTATGAACATGCTAATGAATATGACAATCTTCATTATTCGTTTGAGAAAAAAATAGATGAGCTCGTGCATTTACTCGAAAAGCACAATACAGAGTTATCTGGTCTGGATGGACGAGATTGTACATGGCGTATATACAGAAATAATTATTTTGTCTCGGAATCTTCTCAATTCAAAACAAACTTTGCCGCATTTATAGCTAAAGGTGGGAAAAAGTCGCCTTATTGTGGTTATTATATACATATCGAACCAGACAATTGTTATATTGCAGGTAGTATATGGAGCCCCGAGAGTTTAGTTTTAGCACAAATAAGGAAAGATATAACCGAAAGGAATCATGAATTCGAAGCAATTCTCGAAGATCCTGAGCTACAGATGTACTATACAGATATGGAACTTCAGGAAAACAATCCGGAAACAATAGACTCTCTTCAATTAAAAGACATACAGAAACTCAACAAATTAGCAATCATTAGCCGGATTGATGATTCGGTATTTCAGAATAGCAACTGGACGTCTCAAGTGTACAACCGATGTACGGTTTTGAAGCGCTTCCAATCTTTCGTAAATGAATCAATCGAAAACAACTTAAGAATGCGGAATTATGCACTATAACGAAAAAAGCTCTCTCTATTTTACCATAGAGAGAGCTTTATATATAATATAAGGTGTGTTTTATGCTTTGTATATAGAATTAACTTTTGATATATATGAATCTATCAGGAAGTCAAGTTTCTCTTTATTATATAGATTATCTACTAAATAAGAAGGAATTGCTTTAAAGCCATATCGTGCTCCTAAGATACTGCAAGCTAACGCTGCATTTGTATCCGAATCCCCTCCTTCAGCTATAATTCTTTGCAAAGCCTGCTCAAAAGTATATTTGCTCGAGTGAGCCCATAAAGCAACCGACAGTCCTCTAAGCGTATAAGCACGTTTATTCAGATCGTCCAGCTCCATGGATTGCAAAGAAGAGTTGAAGCCTTTCTGAACATACTTCTCAACCTTTTCATGATATTGCTTACCAATCTCTGAAATCTCACTTTGAGTTAAAGCTCTGTTTTCATCAATATAGCTTCTGATTATTTGCGATACAATCACACTTGAGGCCACGCAACGGGGGTCATAATGCGTTGTTTTAGCAACATTTTCAGCATTGCGCGTTACAGCATCTTTATCCCAAAACTTCCAAGTCCCTATAATTGACGTTCTCATTAATGCTCCATTAGGTGCTGTTAACATACCTTCTTTCAACCAACGTCTTTTGGCTGCGGCATGAGGATCAGATAAGAACTCCGGATCTTCCAATACTTTCGCAGTAAAATACCCGATATCTTTTGGTCCGCGTTTCATCCAATCGTAAAGCTCATGAGCTACTTTATTTTCATTCAATTCTCCATTCTTTAAAATTGAATTCAAAATACAGATAACCTGATCGGTATCATCAGTCCACTCACCTTTTTTCCATCTCTTACGATAGGAGTCGTCAATAATTTCAGTATAATATTTCAATCCACTCGGATAATGATTTCTCACTTCTTTTGAAGTCATAGATTCCGTTCCTAATCCTAATGCATCACCTATAGCCTGGCCATAAATGACTCCTTTGATTTTATCTATTGTTTGTTCAGATAGCATGGTTTTTTCCTATTTTATATTCTTAATTAGCACTACAATAATCCATTATTGATTTTTCAACGGAGGATTACGCAAATATATAAATTTATCTATTATACAATAATTATAGAGATTAAATTTCATTTCACAGATTTGATTAAAATGCCACACTCATATTACAATATAAAATTCAAACAGTCGATTATCTTTCTATTAAGCGTTATTTACTGATTATTTCTTACAATTACTTGCATTATAAATATATTTGCTTTTAATTTGCAACATACAAATGAATTAAAATAATATCACAATAATCCTAATAAAATTCTTAAGCAATTATGTCAAACAAGCTATATTTCTTTGATACGACTTTACGCGATGGAGAACAAGTGCCGGGATGTCAATTAAACACAGTTGAAAAAATCCAGGTTGCAAAAGGATTAGAAGAGCTCGGCGTCGATATTATTGAAGCTGGATTTCCTATTTCGAGTCCGGGAGATTATAACTCAGTAGTCGAAATATCTAAGGCTGTTACATGGCCAACTATATGTGCATTAACAAGAGCAGTAGAAAAAGATATTCAAGTCGCAGCCGAAGCCTTACGCTTTGCAAAACATAAAAGAATCCATACCGGTATCGGGACATCAGACTCACACATCAGATATAAATTCAATTCCACTCGTGACGAAATCATTGAGCGCGCCGTTGCAGCCGTTAAATTTGCCAAAAAGCACGTAGAAGATGTCGAATTTTATGCTGAAGACGCAGGTCGGACAGACAACGAATATCTTGCGCGTGTAGTAGAAGCCGTTATCAAAGCCGGTGCTACAGTGGTAAATATACCTGACACAACGGGGTATTGTCTTCCTGAAGAATATGGTGCAAAAATCAAATATCTGATGGAACATGTGGATGGTGTTCACAAAGCAATACTATCTACACATTGCCACAATGACCTTGGGATGGCTACTGCGAATACAATGGCAGGGGTCTTAAACGGAGCCCGTCAGGTCGAGGTTACCATTAACGGGATTGGCGAACGCGCAGGTAACACCTCATTGGAGGAAATCGCTATGATCCTGAAAAGCCATAAAGAGATACCTATTACGACTAATATAAACACCCGCAAAATATACGGAATGAGCCGCATGATCTCAAGTCTGATGAATATGCCCGTACAACCGAACAAAGCCATTGTCGGGCGCAATGCTTTTGCTCATTCATCAGGTATTCATCAGGATGGCGTATTAAAGAACAGAGAAAGTTATGAAATTATCGATCCGAAAGATGTAGGCATCGATGAAAACTCAATCGTTCTGACAGCCCGAAGCGGAAGAGCTGCATTGAAACACAGATTAGAAAGCCTCAGAGTTAATATCCAAAAGATTGATCTGGATAAAACGTACGAAGAGTTTCTTAAACTTGCTGACCGTAAAAAGGACATTAATGATGATGATGTACTGATGCTTGTTGGCAAAGAAAGAAATGAAGGCGGACGCATCAAGCTTGATTACCTGCAGGTATCCTCAGGCGTTGGCATCAAACCTGTAGCCAGTATATGTCTCGATATTGCAGGCGAAAAATTTGAAGCCGCTGCTTCAGGAAACGGACCGGTCGATGCGGCTATTAATGGTGTCAAAAAAATCATTAACCGAAAAATGGTCGTTGAAGAATTCTTGATTCAAGCCATTACACGGGGCAGTGACGATGTGGGTAAAGTTCATATGCAGGTATCTTATAAAGATCAGAACTATTATGGTTTTGGTGCAAATACCGATATCATTGCAGCTTCTGCAGAAGCATTTATTGATGCAGTTAATAAATTTGTAAAGTAATCTTTTTTCATGAACACACTTTTCGATAAAATCTGGGATAAACACATCATCCATTCGATTGAGAATGGACCGACACAACTATATATTGACCGACACTATTGCCACGAGGTCACAAGTCCTCAGGCTTTTGAAGGACTAAGAATGCGCGGACTGAAAGTCTTTCGTCCGGAAAAAACAATTTGCACTCCCGACCATAATATTCCGACTATAAATCAGGAGCTACCGATCGCTGATCCTGTATCACGCCAGCAGGTAGATACTTTGACCTCAAATGCCAATGCCTTTGGCCTGACACTCTATCCTTTAGGACATGAGTTGAATGGGATCATTCATGTAATGGGTCCTGAGAACGGATACACGCTGCCGGGTATGACAATCGTATGTGGTGACAGCCACACTTCTACCCATGGAGCATTCGGTGCAGTTGCTTTTGGAATCGGTACAAGTGAAGTAGAAATGGTACTGGCCTCCCAGACTATTCTGCAACCAAAGCCTCTTAAAATGAGAATTACTGTAAATGGAGAATTAGCTCCAAATGTTACAGCCAAAGACCTTGTTCTTTATATCATTTCACAAGTTGGTACCGGCGGAGCCACAGGTTACTTCATTGAGTTTGCCGGCGAAGCCATCCGCAAGCTTAATATGGAAGAACGAATGACTGTTTGCAATATGAGTATCGAGATGGGTGCCAGAGGCGGACTGATAGCACCGGACGAAACTACGATTGCATATTTAAAAGATAAGCCTTTTGCGCCTAAAAACAGCGAATGGGACAAAAGCGTTGCATACTGGCAAACACTAAAAAGCGATGATAACGCCGTCTTCGACAAAGAACTTGCATTTGAAGCTTCTGATATCGAACCTATGATTACCTATGGAACAAATCCGGGTATGGGAATCGGAATCTCACAATCCATACCATCCATTGACCAGATTGACGAAACGTCTAAAGTTTCATTTCTAAAATCACTGGACTATATGGGCTTTACGCCTGATCAGAGTTTACTGGGTAAACCTGTTGATTACGTATTTTTAGGAAGCTGTACAAACGGTCGTCTCGAAGATTTCAGAGCATTTGCCTCTTACATTAAAGGCAAAAAGAAATCCGAAAATCTTACCGTATGGCTGGTTCCGGGATCACAAAAAGTTCTCAAACAAATTCAGCAAGAAGGAATAGACAAAATTTTAACTGAAGCAGGTTTCGAGTTACGCCAACCCGGATGCTCAGCTTGTCTTGCTATGAATGACGATAAAGTGCCGGCAGGCAAATACGCTCTTTCAACCTCCAACCGCAACTTTGAAGGAAGACAGGGACCCGGTGCCCGCACTTTGCTTTGCGGACCACTTGTTGCTGCTGCTGCTGCAGTGCATGGAGTAATCACAGACCCACGTAGTGTTTAATCAGAAAATCATTATGAAAGAAAAATTCATCACCATACATTCAACTTGCGTCCCATTAGAAATCGAAAATATCGACACGGACCAAATCATCCCTGCCCGATTTCTAAAGGCGACCGACAAAATCGGTTTTGGTAAAAATCTATTCGCTGACTGGCGATATCAATCCAACGGCGAAGAAAACAAAGATTTCATATTAAACAACCCTGCTTACAAAGGAGCTATTCTTTTAGCAGGCAAGAACTTCGGATGCGGATCAAGTCGCGAGCACGCAGCCTGGGCAATTGCCGGTTATGGATTCAGAGTAGTTATTTCAAGCTATTTTGCGGATATCTTCCGCAACAATGCGCTTAATAACTCAATCTTACCGATTATTGTTAGTGAAGATGATTTATCAATGCTGTTTGACAAAGTAAAAAGCAACCCTGCCACTCAGTTACAGATTGATCTGCCATCTCAGACCGTAACGCTATCCGATAATAGCTGGAGTTGCTCTTTCGAAATTAATCCGTATAAAAAAGAATGTCTTTTAAAGGGCTATGACGATATTGATTTTGCTTTGAGCAATCGCCTATTAATTGAAGAATGGGAGAAAAAAGCATAAGTTTCCCCACCCTGTTATTCTTTTTTTAATTTCAACTTATATAAATCCTAAAAAATGGATTTATATATGGAGAAACTGATTATCTTTGGCTCAACGACAAATCGCTCCTTTAGAATTATCTGATGCGCTGGATTTGTTTAGAGTGAATAATTTTAACGGAGCGTTCTCTTTAACATAGAGAATTCTATCTTTAAGTAGGTTTAACGAAGTAATCAATTAATCTGTGAAATTAAAAGATAATGGTATGAGAAAACAATTAACTATTGCGTTAGTTGCACATGACTACAGAAAAGTAGATATGGTTGAATGGGCTTTACATAACGCAGAGTCATTAGCTCATCACAAATTAGTTTGTACCGGTACAACCGGACGTCTTATTCAACAAGCTTTTGAAGAAAAAGGCTATCAGGCAGATATCACATGTATGAACTCAGGTCCTCTGGGTGGTGATGCTGAAATTGCTGCTATGGTAGTTCGTAAAGAAATAAATTTAGCTATTTTCCTGATCGACGACTTAAATGCTCAACCTCATGAGGCTGACATTCAAATGCTTCTTCGCCAGTGCCGTGTACACAATGTGCCGATTGCCTGCAACAGATACAGCGCTGATCTTATGATCACAAGTACGCTATGGGATGATGAATCCTATGTCCCTGTAGAAGCAAAATACGTTCGTTACGTCAGAGAATAGTATTTCATAAATCTTTTAAAGCGGAGTTGATAATTATATATTCAACTCCGCTTTTTTTATTCCTTTTTATTATCATGAACCTAAATATCGCTGTTTT
>DKPO01000029.1:0-1558 GCA_002471225.1 Porphyromonadaceae bacterium UBA7332 | reverse complement strand
TTCGGACATGAAGTTTCCTACACCTATGCTGTTGTAGGTGCTACCGCTATTGATCAGACAGGCAACCCCTACCCTCCTGAAACTCACGAAATCTGCATGCAAGCCGATGCTGTACTTTTTGGCGCAATCGGAGATCCTCGCTTTGATAATAATCCTTCAGCAAAAGTCAGACCCGAGCAAGGACTCCTTGCTATGCGTAAAGCATTAGGACTTTATGCCAATATTCGCCCCGTAACGACCTTCGAAACGCTTATTCATAAATCTCCTTTGAAGGAAGATCGTATCAAAGGTGCCGATTTTGTTTGTATTCGCGAATTGACCGGAGGCATCTATTTCGGCAGACCGCAAGGCAGATCCGAAGATGGCAATACGGCATATGACTCTTGTGTTTATACCCGTGAGGAAATCGAACGTATCCTGCATCTTGCTTATCAATATGCCATGAACCGCAACAAAAAAGTTACGGTTGTCGATAAAGCCAACGTGTTGGCTACCTCCCGTTTATGGCGCGAAATTACACAGGAAATCAGTGTACAATATCCCGATGTCGAAACAGAATATATGTTCGTTGACAATGCGGCGATGCAACTCGTTCAATACCCGAAACATTTTGATGTCATGGTCACGGAAAATATGTTCGGAGATATCCTTACCGACGAAGCCTCTGTGATTACCGGCTCTTTAGGAATGCTACCTTCTGCGTCAATCGGTATTCACACATCTCTGTTCGAGCCAATTCACGGATCTTATCCGCAAGCGGCCGGAAAAAACATTGCAAATCCGGTAGCAACCATTCTATCGGCAGCCCTGATGTTTGAATATGCATTTGACTTAAAAGAAGAAGCACAAGTTATCCGGGATACAGTAAACACCTCCCTTGCCAAAGACTTCACAACCATTGATATCAATGAGTCGAATCCAAAAACAACGACTGAAGTAGGCGATTATATAGCCGGGCTTTGTAGGGGTGTTTAAACCCCTGTGAAACATCTTCACATTAAAACGGCAGATCATCCCCCTTATTCATTTCCGGATCAACCGGTGTGGGCGGTTGATGATTCACCTCCGCCATCGGTACGACCAATGGCGGAGGTGCAGCCTGCTGTTTCTGAACTTCCGCTGCCGTACCCACTTTCGTTATCTGCCAGGCGCGGATGGTAGTGTACCAATGTTCGTTGTACTCCCGACTCTCGATATTTACCTTTGCCTCCACGATATCACCCGGATTCATCGGGACTGCATCTACCCGATCACCCCAGAGAGCGAAATGTATCTTTTTCGGGTACTGATCCATCGTATTATGAGGGTTAAGTAAGATCGTACTACCGTTTGTATAGGGTATCAAGACGGGTCTGAAGTTGCTAACTTTAACCGAACATTGAGTTAAGATAAAAAAATAACTAACTTAGTGATATGGGAAAAAGAAAGCAATATGACTCAAGCTTTAAAGAGAATGCAGTAAGGCTGAGTTTTGAACGGGAAAATATTAGTGAACTTGCTCGGGAGTTAGGAATAGAAACGGTTCTTATCTATCGATGGAGAAGAGAGTATGCTAAGC
>DKPO01000037.1:46685-47567 GCA_002471225.1 Porphyromonadaceae bacterium UBA7332 | reverse complement strand
ATAGTATCTACACCGTTGGTTTTGTATCGTTTGGTTGGTTTAATAACAAAAAAACATCATTATACGGATTGTATTTAAATGTAGGGATGAATCCACGTATTCATCCGTGATTCACAATCGTACGGCAATGGAATTTGACGAACAGCATTATTGCATTGTGCGGATAAGAACATTTGGTTGGTTGAATGAATATTTGTTCGTTTTGGGATGCGGGCGTTTACCAAGCGCCCGTACAAGCACATTGGTGATTTATTGAATTTTGGATGATATTTCACCATCGCATGGCAATCGAATTTGACGAACGGAATTAATGCGTTGTGGGGATAAAACCGTTTGGTTGGATGAATAACAAAAAAACAGAGGAATGGAACAAATGAAGATTTCGAATAAGGGGATTGCACTGATCAAGGAGTTTGAGGGTTGCCGATTGCAATCCTATCGATGCAGTGCGGGGGTCTGGACGATCGGATACGGTCATACGGGGAAGGATATTAAAGAGGGTATGACGATTACGCAACAGGAGGCGGATGATTGGCTGGTGGTGGATTGTAACCGGGTGTTGCAGATGCTTCGTGATACGTTAAGGGTTCCGATCCGACAGAATCAGCTGGATGCGCTCGTGTCGTTGGGTTTTAATATCGGCACGGAGGCGTTACGGAAATCTACGCTGATGAGTCTGGTGAATCGCAATCCGGATGATATGAATATCCCGGAGCAATTTGATCGCTGGGTGTATGCGGGTGGCAAGGTGGTGAATGGTTTGGTGAGGCGAAGAAAGGCGGAAGGAAGGTTGTATGCGGGGAGGTGATTGGGTGATGTTTAAACGGAATCAATGCATCGGACGGATCAATTATTGCATAAATTATTAATGATTAGATGGTT
>DKPO01000037.1:46215-46340 GCA_002471225.1 Porphyromonadaceae bacterium UBA7332 | reverse complement strand
TACGGGCGCTTGGTAAACGCCCGAGATGCACAATTGCATGGCAATCGAATTTGACGAACGGAAACTGGATCATATATTTCGCGAGATTGATTGATTTTTTTGCAGGTTTTGAACCGCGGGCGTTT
>DKPO01000037.1:0-46022 GCA_002471225.1 Porphyromonadaceae bacterium UBA7332 | reverse complement strand
GCGTTTGCCAAGCGCCCGTACAAGCACATTGTCGATTTATTGAATTTTAGATGATATTTCACCATCGGCATGGCAATCGGATTTAACGAACAAAATCAATGCATCGTTCGGATCAAACCATTTGTGTGGGTGATTGATGTTTGTTGGTTTTGGAACACGGTGCGATACATGGATCGCACCCTACATCGTTGGTAATGATGCATTTGGTTCGGTTGAATAACCGAATAAACAAACTAAAAACAATGAAAGATATTTGGATGTATTTATTGCCTTCGGGCTTTATAGCCTCCTTCCTCACCTGGCTGGTTAATCGACGGCGGGAACGATTGAAGGATATTCGGGAGGAGCATACGGTTTACAGGGAGCTGTATGAGGATTTGAGGGTATTAATTAAAAAACAGGGGGTGGAACATGGGAAATTGCGGAGGAAGATTTACCGTTTGGAACGGGTTATGGAAGAGGTGGGGCATTGTCGCCACAGGCATCAGTGTCCTTTGCTGCGGAGGTTGCCAATCGACGAGAACGGTGTCGGACAGGACGGTGAACCGCGAGACGGTGAGGCTCCGGCAAGAGGTGATCCTGTTGCCCGAAACGGAGAGACTGGTGATTTCGGAGGAGGCTATCCGTAAACTACCGACGGATCATTCGATCCGATCGCATTCGGACAACAAAGCTACGGACAGCGGTATTACGCTGACCAAGCAGGCGGATGGTCTGATCGGTATCGAGTGCCGGAGGGATACGGTGAGAATCCGGAATGATACGGTGGATGAATCGGTTCGGGAGGATTTTTTGCTGGTGGAGAAAGAGGAACCGTGGAAGCAGCAAGGATTGAAGTTCTTATTGATCTTGTTCTTAATCGGGTTGGTTGTAAAAAGATTAAAACTGTTCAGATAATGTTCAGTTTTTTTATCTTATAATTGGTCTGATATAGCTTAAAAATTAGAAGATTACCTTAGGTTATTGTATATTTGAAAATAAATTTTCGGAATTTGTGTAAGTAATTTGTCGAAGAAGATTGTTTAAGAAATAAGTATTTAAGATTAGAAGCATGAAAATAAGAAAGTCAATAGGAGTTAGTTTAACGATTGCTCTATTTTCAGTATGTAGTTGTTCAAATGAAAAAGTACAGACAGAGAAGAATTATGCAGAATTAGTGAATCCGTTTATAGGAACTGATTTTACGGGTAATACATATCCCGGAGCCAGTGTGCCTTTCGGGATGATTCAATTAAGCCCTGATAATGGTCGGGGAGGATGGGATCGTATTGCGGGATATTATTATCCGGATACTACGATTGCGGGTTTCAGTCATACCCATTTAACGGGAACAGGAGCCGGCGATTTATATGATATCTCATTTATGCCTGTAACAAATCCGTATAAACAAGCGAACGGCGAGTTAGGTGTTTATTCTGTTTTCAGTCATGAAAAAGAAAGTGCACATGCGGGTTATTATCAGGTTTATCTACAGGATTATGATATAAATGTAGAATTAACTTCAACGGATCGTTGCGGTATTCAACGTTATACATTTCCCGAAGCGAAAGCCAGTGTGTTTCTTGATTTAAAGAAAGCGATGAACTGGGATATGACGGACGATTCGTTTATCGAAGTTATAGACTCTGTAACGATTCGCGGTTATCGTTTTTCAAAAGGTTGGGCAGATGATCAGAAGCTATATTTCGTGACGCAATTTTCACGACCTTTTGATACTTATGAGTTAATCGTGAAAGATATGAAACCGGGACATGGCTATAATGCAGGAGGTAAAGGTTATCGGGGTAAATTTGATTTTACGACCAAAAAAGGAGAAACTCTGATTGTCAGAACAGCTTTGTCGGCAGTCGATTATGAAGGTGCTATGACAAATCTGAAGAAAGAGGCTCCGCATAATGATTTTGCTTTATATCTGAATAAAGCAGAGGAACAATGGAATAAAGAACTGAATAAAATAGAGGCAACTTTTGACGATAAAAATGATGAAGTTGTTTTCTATACCGGATTATATCATACGATGTTAGCTCCGACACTTTATAGTGATATCGATGGCAGATACCGTGGAGCTGATAAGCAAATCTACCAGGCGAATGGCTGGAATAATTATTCAACATTTTCTTTATGGGATACTTATCGTGCTGCACACCCTCTTTATACGATCATGCATCCGGAGAAAGTGAATGATATGACAAAGTCTCTATATGAGTTCGGAAAACAAAACGGAAGATTACCGGTTTGGAACTTTGCAGCTTGTGAAACGGATATGATGATCGGATATCACTCGGCAGTTGTTTTGGCAGAGGCATATCTGAAAGGAGTAACAGATCTTTCGGGGGATTCTATTTTGAATTTATGTGTAGAGACGGCTAATATAGATTCATACAGAGGCTTGGGTGATTTTAAAACATTAGGGTACGTGCCTTATGATAAGGAAGGCGAGTCATTATCTAAGACGATCGAATACGCTTATGATGATTATACGATTGCTCAGCTTGCGAAAAAATTAGGAAAAGACAGTATTGCAGATGTTTTTGCCGGACGTGCTAAAAATTATCTGAATTTGTATAATGCCGAAGCCCGCTTTTTCTTACCAAAAGATGCGAAAGGAAAATGGATAGCGAATTTCAATCCGGAAGAGTATACAGAGCATATTACAGAAAGTAATGCATGGCAATATTTCTGGGGTGTTCAGCAGGATTTACCAATGTATGTTGAATTGTTAGGAGGTAAAAAAGAATTGGAAAACAAGCTGGATTCTATGTTTACGGTAAGTTCAGCTACTGAGGATTTACCAATTTTCAGTACAGGTATGATTGGTCAGTATGCACAAGGTAATGAACCAAGCCACCATGTGGCATACATATATAATTATACGGATTCTCCCTATAAAACGCAGGAACTGACTCATAAGATAATGAAAGAGTTGTATCGTAATGCGCCTGACGGACTTTGCGGAAATGAAGATTGCGGTCAGATGTCGGCGTGGTATGTGTTCAATGCACTGGGCTTTTATCCGGTAGATCCGGTTTCGGGGATGTATGAATTAACATCGCCGTTAGTAAATTCAGCTGAGATAAAACTTATTAATAATAAAAAAATTGCGATTCGTACTACGAAAGAATCGCCACAATCTATTTACATAGATAAAGTTTATTGGAACGATTCACCGATTAATGACTTTAAAATTAGTCATGCGGACTTGATGCAAGGAGGTGAATTGAGATTTGAATTGACCGACAAGCCTAAATCATAACTATCAAAGCACTTTCTTCGTTTAAACGAAGAAAGTGCTATTCCTGTTTTAATGCGCAGAAAGTAATAGTCTATTACAGAGAAAAAACCAAATTATATGCGTAGAGACGATAAAGTACATGAATTATTTAAAGTCTATAATTCCCGATTAACCATTTTTGCTCTTCGATTTGTAGAAGAAGAGATTGCGGAAGATATTGTTCAGGATGTCTTTCTGGATTTATGGGAAAGAAAAGATCAATTGGAAATGGGCGATCATATCTCTTCTTTTTTATATCGCTCAACCTACAGCAAGTGTCTGAATTATATAAAGCATGAGCAAGTTGTAAAGGGCTATGGAGAGAATCAAATAAAACTCACCGAAATTAAAATGAAATATTTTAATCCCGATAATAATGATGTGATTCAGCGAATCGAGAATGAAGAGCTTAGTCTGTCTATCAATCAGGCGATAGAAGAATTGCCGGATAAGTGCAGAGAGGTTTTTCGGTTAAGTTATCTCGAAGAGATGAAAAATAAAGAAATCGCAGATTTTATGCATATCTCATTGCGCACGGTTGAAGCGCATATGTATAAAGCGCTTAAATTTTTGCGGTTACGTCTGAAAGATATAGATATGTTTATTCTGATACTATTTTTTTGGTTGAATGAGTAAGTGTTTTTTTTGATCGGGTTGTTTTATTATTAAAATACGAAACAATATATGTTGAACGATGAATTAATATATAAATATTTAAACCGTCAATGTAGTGAGGAGGAATATAAACAAATCTTAGATTGGGTGAATCAATCAGAGGACAATAAGAAAGAGTTGTTCCGTTTGGAATCCATGTGGTTTCAGGGTAAATCGGCAAAATATGAAAAAGAAGATTTACCGGATGAGAAGTGGAATCGTCTGATTGAGAAAAAGGAACTGCGAAAAGCGAAATCGACAAAAACGCTTTATGTGACCTTTTCGAAATATGCTGCAATTGGTTTGTTGTTAATTCTAAGTGCATATATGGTGAAACATTATATGCAGCCAACTTCGCCAAAAGATGACTGGACTTGCCTGAAGTCGGGTGATTCGGTAAAAGAAATCGAATTGCCGGAGGGTACGAAAGTATGGATGAATAAGAACACGACTTTGAAATATAAAATAACTTCCGGAGAACCGACTATTTGTGAAGTTCAGTTAAAAGGTGAAGGTTATTTTGATGTTCCAAAGAACAAGGGCAGGCAGTTTATTGTTCAAACCCAACGTATGAAGATAAACGTACTGGGAACAGAATTTAATGTGAAAGCCTTGCCTGGTAAAACCAATGAAGAAACCTCATTGATTGATGGTAAGATTTTGGTTGAAGGAGTCAATAAGGATTGCTTAATCCTTTCGCCCGGTGAAAAAGTTTCGGTAGATAATCATTCTTCAGAGTTGAATGTGAAAAAGGTTAATTCCGGTTTGCAGGGTTGCTGGCGTTCTGGTCTGTTTCCGTTTGAGCAAGCTAATATCTATGATATAGCACAGACACTTGAGCAATATTATAATGTGAAGATTTTTATTTCGCCGAATGTCGATACAACGATAACCTATTCCGGTGTTCTGAAACAAAAAGACAGTATTGAAAAAGTATTGACATTACTGAGTGATGCCATACAAATCAATTATAAAATAAAAGATAATCGCGTTTATATTGATAAGCGGGACACAATAACAGCTGATTAACATAAGATGAAGAATTTAGTATATGCATTAACGGTGACGGTAATCTCTTGTTGTTTTGTTTCTTGTAAAGAGAAGCAGGAACCGATCGATTATGTAGATGTATTTGTCGGAACAGGAGGTCACGGTCATACTTTCCCCGGAGCAACCGTTCCTCACGGTATGGTCCAGTTAAGTCCCGACACTCGTATTTATGATTGGGATGCTTGCAGCGGATATCATTTCTCGGACTCTACAATAAATGGTTTTTCGCATACTCATGTGAGCGGTACCGGTTGTAGTGATTACGGAGATATTCTGATTATGCCTTTCACGGGTGATCCGGATTTGAAACCTCATGACGGAAAATCACAACAGTTATCGTTTGCTTCTCCTTTCAAAAGAGAAAATGAAAAAGCGACGCCGGGTTATTACTCTGTTTTGCTGGATCGGTATAATACGCTGGCTGAACTGACGACTGCAGATCGTGCAGGTTATCATCGTTACACGTATCCTAAAGATGTGAAGCAGGGAGTGATTGTTGATCTCGACTATGCTATACAGGGTCAGAATAACACGAGCGTGAAGCTTGAGATATTGAATGATCGTGAAATCCGCGGATATAAGCAAACAAGCTGGTGGGCTGCCAATCAGAAAATTTATTTTCATCTTATTTCCTCTAAGCCTTTCGAGGCTGTTCTGTATGAGAATGACACATTAACACATAAGCAGAGTATTGACTCAAAAAGTGGTAAAGCTGTATTGTTTATTAAAGATCAGACAGCTGATCCGCTACTATTGAAAGTCGGTATTTCGTGTGTCGATTATGAAGGTGCGCGTTTGAACCTGCAAGAAGAACTGGAAAATGCATCGTTTGAGGAAACAGTGACAAAAGCCGGAAATAAGTGGAAATCTTATTTGTCGGTGATTGATGTAGAAGATACTGATACAGCTCAACTGAAAAACTTTTATACGGCATTGTATCATACGGGTATAGCTCCTAATATATTTAGTGATGCAGACGGTAGATATCGCGGAATGAATGACAGTATTCTGACTACTCCGGTTGAGGATCCTGTTTATACAGTTTTCTCTTTATGGGATACATTCAGAGCTTATCATCCGCTGATGACAATTATCCGTCCTTCACAAAACGAAGCGTATATCCGTTCTTTGATAAAAAAAGCACAAGAAGGGGGAGTTTTTCCGATGTGGGAAATCGCAGCGAATTATACAGGGACTATGATCGGTTATCATGCCGTTTCACTTATTGCAGATTCATATATGAAAGGTTATCGAAACTTTGATATAAATGAAGCATACAAGCATAGTCTGAAAATTGCAAATTATGATACTTCTAAAATTCATGCACACCCTCTGGTAGTTGCTGAATTGATGCCTCAGGCGAAGTTTTACAAAAATAAACTTGGATACATCCCTTCGGATAAGGATAATGAATCTGTAGCTAAAGGATTGGAATATGCTTACAACGACTGGTGTATTTCTTTATTGGCAGGCGAACTTGGCGATAAAGAAAATCAGGAAAAATATCAGCGTTTTGCTCAAGGTTATAAATGGTATTTTGATGAAAGTACCGGCTTTATGCGAGGTCTTGATTCGGAAGGAAACTGGAGAGTTCCGTTTAATCCGCGTGCTTCGTCTCACAGAAATGATGATTATTGTGAAGGTACGGCATGGCAATGGACCTGGTTTGTTCCTCATGATGTAGATGGACTTGTTGCTTTGATGGGCGGTAAAAATAAATTTGAAGCGAAATTAGACTCATTGTTTACCGTAGAATCTTCTTTAGAGGGTGAATCGACATCAATGGATATTTCGGGTTTAATCGGGCAATATGCACATGGAAATGAACCGAGCCATCATATCGCACACTTATATAATTATATAGGTAAACCTCAGAGAACACAGGAACTTCTGGACTCTATTATTTATTCGCAATACTCGCCCACACCGGATGGTATTTGCGGAAATGAAGATTGCGGTCAAATGTCAGCCTGGTATATAATGAATGCAATGGGTATTTATCAGGTAGCTCCGGGTAATCCGGTCTATTCAATAGGACGACCTATTTTTGATAAGATGACAGTAAATATGGAAGGTAAACTTTTGACTATAGAGACTATTAACAATAGTCGGAAAAATAAATACGTAAAATCAGTTTCATTTAATGGCGTAAAGCTGACAGAACCTTTTATTACGCATGATCAGTTATCACAAGGAGGTACACTTACTTTCGAAATGACTGATAAACCGAACCAATAACTATTTCGGACACAACTTGTAACCTAAATTTAAAGTAATAATATGAAGAAGTTTTTAATACCATTGGGGCTATTACTAGCAATAAACCAGCATTCAGTATTAGCAAATGATTTAATTAAAGAAAATGGTAGTGAGCCGGCTGTCACTCAGCAAGAGAATACATATCTGCTGAAAGGGATTGTAAAAGATGCCGGCGGTCCGATTATCGGAGCCACAGTAAACGTGAAGGGTACTAATAATGGTGTGATCACCGATATTGACGGGAACTTCGAATTGAAGGTTGCTCCCGGCGATGTTTTGAGTGTCGCATATTTGGGTTACAAAACGCAGGATTTAAAAATTACGGATCAGAAATTTCTCACAGTTGTTTTGCAGGAAGCAACAGAGGATTTGGGTGAAGTAGTAGTAACTGCTTTAGGGATGAAGCGTGATAAAAAGGCATTAGGTTATGCCATGCAGGAACTGAAAGGGGATGCATTGGTTGATGCCAGAGAAAGCAACGTAGCCAATGCTCTTTCAGGTAAAGTTTCGGGATTACAGATCATCCGTTCAAATAACGGTGTAGGTGGATCTTCGAAAATTGTATTACGTGGTAATAGCTCTTTGACGGGTAATAACCAGCCGCTTATTGTGGTAGATGGTGTCCCAATGGATAACTTCACAGGTGGAGTCGATGACGTTTGGGGTAACTCTGGTCCGGATATGGGTAGTGGTTTGAGTGATATCAATCCGGACGATATCGAGTCTATGTCTGTACTGAAAGGTGCTTCGGCAGCTGCTCTTTATGGGTCTCGTGCAGGTAACGGGGTAATCCTTATTACAACCAAATCCGGTAAGAAACAAGATGGTCTGGGTATTACGGTAACGGCAGGTGTTACAACTGAAACGATCTTTATGTCTCCGAAAATGCAAAATAGTTTCGGACAAGGAGATGTAGCTCAATTTGATCCGCTTTCTAAATCGAGCTGGGGTCCGAAGATTGAAGGTCAGACGGTAGAGAGCTGGAACGGACAGAAAGTACAGTTGCACGCATACGACAATGTGGATAGTTTCTTCCGTACAGGAACGTCGTTTAACGAAGGTGTATCGATTCAGAAACAAATCGATAAAACATCGTTGTTTACTTCGATCAACCGCTCGGATGATAAAAGTATGGTTCCGGGTTCGGAATTGAACAGAACGGCTATTACGTTAAGAGGTACTACTTTCTTAGGAAAGAAGGATAAATTAAAATTAGATGCGAAAGTAAACTATATCAATACGAATGCAGAAAATCGTCCGATCCAGGGTATTAACTCTTCGAACGCATTCTACACGATTTATAATTTACCACGTTCGTTAAATGTCAACGAGTTTAAAGACCCGATGTTAGATGCGAATGGTAATGCGATCTGGTATGATAAAGGAAATTCGCCTCAGATTAACCCATGGTGGTTGACTAAATATTTGAGAAATAGTGATACACGTAACCGTTTATTAGGGACTATTTCATTGAAATATAATATCACTGACTGGTGGGATGTAGAATTAAAAGGAGGTACAGACTACTATTCAACTACGAAAAATGAAAAACTTTATGGAGGTGGTGATCAAAACTATAAAACAGGTCGCTACTCTGAAGGTTCTGAAGTTTTCTATGAAAATAACTATAGCTTCTTATCTACAGTTCGTAAAGATAACCTGATTGATAAATTAGGCGCTAACCTGACAGTTGGTGGTAACTTAATGAGTCAAGAGCGTAAAATTATGAATGCAGCGACTGGTGAGTTGATTATCAGAGATGTCTTTACATTAGGTAACGGGATCAACTTTACTCAATCGTCTTCATTGATCAGAAAGAAAATTAACTCATTATACGGAACGCTTCAGTTGAACTGGGACAACTATTTATTTATGGATGTTACAGCTCGTAACGACTGGTCTTCTACAATGAGTAAAGCGAACCGTTCTTATTTCTATCCGTCAGTAAACCTTTCGGGTGTGGTAACTGAGGCGGTAAATAAATTAGGCGGAAACTTCCCAAGCTGGATTTCATTCCTGAAAGTGCGCGGATCGTATGCTGAAGTAGGTAATGACTTACCTCCATATCAGTTATACAATGTTTATTTCTCGGAGAAAGATCCAAACGGTAACGGTATGCTGAAACCGGGATTGACGCTTTATAACTCATCATTGAGAAGTGAATTGATCAAATCCTGGGAGGCAGGTTTCGATATCCGCTTCCTGAACAACCGTATCGGACTGGATGTAGCATGGTATAAAACAAATGCAACACGTCAGTTATTAGACTTACCGATGGATCCGTTCTCAGGTTATCAGTCTCAAAAAGTAAATGCCGGTAATATTCAGAATGAAGGGGTAGAGATTCAGTTGACATCTCAGATTATTGAAAATAAGGATTTCTTGTGGAATTTGTCTGCTAACTTTTCATTGAACAGAAACAAAATTATCTCATTGACAGACGATGTGAAAGAGTATGCAATTCGTAGTTATGATGAGTTAGAAGTTGTTGCAAGAGAAGGTGGTTATTACGGTTCTATGTACGGTAAAAAATTCTTACGCGTAGAAGATAAAAACGATCCGCACTATGGTAAAATCGTTGTAGACGGTCAGGGGTTACCTCTGTTTACAGAAAACAAAGAATATTTAGGAAACCAGAATCCTGATTTCATGTTAGGTCTGACAAATAATTTTACTTACAAAAACTTTACATTGAGCTTCCTGATCGATGCACGTGTAGGGGGTAAAATTTTCTCAGGAACAACAGCTGTACTTCACCGTAATGGTAATGCAGCAGGAACGGTTATTAACGGCGACAGACAAGACTTCGTTGTACCGAATTCGGTGACTCAGGGAGAAGGAAATAAATACGTAGAGAATAACAAAGCTGTAACTCACCAGAACTACTGGGGACGTGTAGCAGGAACAGGTAACTTAGGTTTGCCGGAGGTGTTTACTTACGATGCAACAAATATCAGATTAAGAAACATCACTGTAGGATACAATATGCCATCGGCAATATTGAAAAAATCTTTTATCAACAATCTGAGATTTTCGGCTACATGTAACAATGTTTGGATGATCCACAGTAAACTTCCGGGAATTGATCCGGAATCAGTAGCAGCAACCAATACAAATGCAACAGGATTTGAATTAGGTGCAGCTCCAACAGCAAGAACGTTTACTTTCAATGTAACATTAGGATTCTAAACACTTTGTTAACCGATAAAAATACAACTTCATGAATAAAAAATTAATAAATATAGCTGCGTCACTGCTAGTTGCATCAAATTTCATATCTTGTAGTGACTTTGAAGAAATAAATAAAGACCCGAATGCTGTAACAGAAGAAAAGGCGAAAGCGGAGTACTTTTTCAATAACTCTGTAATTGAGGCACAACAGAGTCCGCATATTGCAGAACGTATTTTCATCCTTACATGGAAACGTGCTGCAAGATTCGAGAGAGGTAGCGGCTTTGCAATCGGAACGGATAATAACGATTATATCAAGGATTATCTAAGTTCGAGCTTCGGTGTAAAATGGTTGAATACGGCTAATCTTGCAATCTCACAAGGACAGAAGCATTTGGATGCAGGGATTGCCGGAGAGTATACAAAAAACATCGTTCAGATGGCTCGTATCTGGCGTGCTTATGTTGCATCGGAGTTGACAGATGGTTTCGGACCACTGCCTATAATGGATTCATTTAACGGGGTTACACCTCCGTATGACAGCGAAGAGAAGATCTATGAATTTATTCTGAATGAGTTGAAAGATGCTGTATCGAAACTGGATTTGAAAATCGATATGACTCCGGTGAAAAATCTGGATGCGTTTTATGCAGGAGATGTTCAGAAATGGATTCGTTACGGGAATTCAATGAGAGCACGTATTGCAATGCGTTTATCGAATGTGAATCCTGAACTGGCAAAATCTCATTTTGAAGATGCGGTAAAAGGAGGGTTGTCAACGCTGATTTCAGAAAGCAACGATATGGCAGCTGTAAAAGAAAAAGATGGTTGGGATGCTTTGACAGGCGTTATGTCCCGTCCATGGAATGCACAGACGATTTCGTCAACTATCAATAACCTCGCAGTAGGTTTGGGAGGACAATCCTTTGTTGTACCTGATTCATTGGAAACTTACGTGAAAGATCCGAAACAATATATCGGTCTTCGTTTGGATAAACATTTCCCATTAACAACGAATGATCCGGTAGCGGGTTATTTCTTTGACGGTATTCCAAAATATATGGACCCTCGTGTGGCTAATATGTTTAATATTCCGGGATATGTGGATGATAAAATCTATTTCTCAAATCTTCAGGTTGCCGATTCAGCTATTTTGATGAATCCGGCAGATAAGAGCAAAGAGTTGATGAAAATCCGTACCAGATATTCATGGAGTACATGTGTGGCAGGTTTATGGGATGAAAAAGGAGGTTTGGTATCAAACTATTTGAACAATGCTTATAACTTCCCATGTTTGTCTAAAATTTACCGTGACAGTCAGAACAAACGTGTGTTCTTCGGTCCATGGGAAACTTACTTCTTATTGGCTGAAGCATCTTTGTACAACTGGAATACAGGAGGCTCTGCAAAAGAATTCTATGAGGCTGGTGTAAAAGCAAGTTTTGATTATACAAACAATCAGGGATTCCCTATCAATGATGTTGTAAATGATTATCTGGCTTCAACAGAATATAATCGTGTAGGTACATCGGTAAACTTTGATCATACGGCAGAAGCAACACCGTTTACGATTAATTATGTGGACGGATATACGAAGAAAGCCGGTACAGTGACTTATGAGTATCCGAAAAATTCAATTTACAAAGGTGGAGCCTTTAATAATGATAAGTTGACGAAGATCATTACTCAGAAATATCTGGCTCAGATGCCATATCTTCCATTGGAAGCATGGACTGATCACCGCAGATTAGGATTGCCGTTTATGGAAAATCAGGCTGTAGAGATTGACTACAATCCGATGACTCAAGTGCCATTGACTGTAGCTACGTCTAAAGAATGTCGTCTGGAATTCTATCCGAAACGTTATCGTTATCCGGCAGATCTTCAGATCAACAACTCAACTGGTTACAATCAGGCTTTAGAGCTTTTGGGTGGTCCTGATAAAACTACTACAAATTTATGGTGGGTTCTGAAATAAAAGAACCCATCTATTGATAAAACAAGGAATATGAAATTTAAACTATTAACTATTGCATTTTTAATAACCCATTTATCTGTGTCTGCGAAGGAATTCGTTGATTATGTAAATACCTTAATGGGAACCAACTCTACGTATGAGTTCTCTTACGGTAATACATATCCTGCTGTAGCCAGACCTTGGGCAATGAACTTCTGGTCTCCTCAGACGGGTCCGAACCGCAGTGGATGGATGTATGCCTATGGTGATACAACGATCCGCGGATTTCGTCAGACGCACCAGCCGAGTCCGTGGATTAATGACTATGCTACTTTTTCATTAATGCCTGTTTCAGGTGATTTGAAAGTTAGTCACAAAGACCGCAGAGTCTCGTTTAAACATGAGAATGAAGTGGCTACTCCTTATTTATATAAGGTGAAAATGGATAACAAGGTAGATGCTCAAATAACATCGACTGATCGTGGGGCTGTTTTCAAAGTAGCGTATCCTCATAAAGACAAAAAATACCTGATTGTAGATGCTTACGATGGCGGAAGTATGCTTGAACTGGCAGAGTCAAACAAAAAGGTAACGGGTTATGTGAAAAATAACAATGGTGGAGTACCTGACAATTTTGCCAATTATCTGACTATGGAATTTAACTATCCGGTAGTTAATTCAGGAGTTATGATTAACGGTGAGCTTTTCCCCGGAAAACGTAAGGGGGAGCATAATCAGATTGCCATGTATCTGGAGTTTGATATTCCGGAGGGTAAAGACCTGATCGTGAAAGTTGCTTCATCTTTCATATCACCAGAACAAGCTGAGTTGAATCTGCAAAGAGAAATCGGCGATCGTTCGTTTGATATGGTTATGGAAGAATCGAAGAAAATCTGGAATGAGAATTTAGGTCGTATTGTTGTGGAAGATCCGAATGAAGAAAACAAACGTGTATTCTATTCATGTCTTTATCGTACATTACTATTCCCGAGATCATTTTATGAATTCAATGCGCAGGACAAACCGGTTTATTACAGTCCGTATGATGGTAAAATCTACGATGGGTATATGTTTACCGATAACGGATTCTGGGATACATTCCGTGCCGTTCATCCATTCTTTACGATCTTCTATCCGGAATTGACCGAAAAGATTGTACAGTCCTTGGTTGATGTGTATGAGCAAAGTGGTTTCTTCCCTGAATGGATGAGCCCGGGTCACAGAGGTTGTATGATCGGAAATAATTCTGTATCGCTTATTGCAGATGCCTGGATCAAAGGAATCACTAATTTTGATCAGGAAAAAGCATTGGAAGGAATGATCAAAACCACGAATTCACGCGGACGCGAAACATCTGTAGGAAGACATGGTTTCGAAGAATATAACAAATTGGGATATGTTCCTTATCCAAACTTCAGCGAAGCTACAGCCAAAACATTGGAGTACGCTTATAATGACTGGTGTATTTCACGTTTTGCAGAAGGACAGGGTAATAAAGAAGTACAGGCAGATTATCAAAAGAAATCGATGAATTACAAAAATTTATTTGATCCTGCTTACGGCTTTATGCGTGCTAAAAATGCAAAAGGAGAATGGATTGAGCCATTCGATCCGGTTGAATGGGGTGGTCCGTTTACAGAAGGTTCTTCGTGGCATTATACATGGAGCGTATTCCATGATCCTCTGGGATTGGCTAAACTTATGGGAGGTCCTGAAAAAATGGCAGATAAGTTAGATTCTATGTTTGTTGTGGCTCCTGATTATAAAGTAGGAACTTATGGGTTCGTGATTCATGAGATTGCTGAAATGGTAGCTTTGAATATGGGTCAATATGCTCACGGAAATCAACCGGTGCAACATGCGATTTATCTGTATAACTACACAGACAGACCATGGAAAGCCCAATATCACTTGCGTGATGTAATGACCAAACTATATAATTCTTCACCTAAAGGATATTGTGGAGATGAAGATAACGGACAGACATCTGCATGGTATGTTTTCTCAGCAATGGGATTTTATCCGGTTTGTCCTGGACAGCCTGAATATGTAATCGGTAGTCCATTATTCCAAAAAGTTACTATGAAGTTGCCGAATGGCAAAGAATTTGTAGTAAAAGCAGATAAGAACAGTCCTGAGAATGTCTACATTCAGAAGGCTAAACTTAACAACAAAAACTTTGAGAATAATTTTATTACTCATGATCAGATTCTCAATGGCGGAGTTCTTGAATTTGTTATGGGTAAGAATCCGAACATGAAACGAGGTCTTAAGAAAGAAAACAGACCTTATTCATTTACAAAAGAATAGATAGAAGAGTATTAGAGTATAAAGGTGTAATTTGATTAAAAATGGAGAAGCTGTGATCGCGCGTGCGATCACAGCTTTTTTTTATTTGTGTATGTATAGAGATCTGTAACTAATTCGTATCTTGCACAGCCTAAAAATAATATTACTTTCTATATGGAATTAATATGAAATGCGATATATGGAAAGCAAGACGAGTAAAAATATATTGGTAAGTGTATTCTGCCTTTTTTGTCTGTTCATTCTACAGCCGGTTCATATTTCAGCCAAAGCGCAGAAACAGAAATATGTGACGATCCACATTACTGAAGGTTGTCTGGCAGATGTTCTTAAGCAAATACAAAATCAATCGGGCTATTATTTCTTTTACGATGATGCCCTGGGTTCTATCAGATTGACTCATATTAATATTGATGCATTACCTGTTGAAAAAGCCATGGATATTCTGTTCCGCAAAATTGGAATATCCCATAATGTAGATGATAATATCGTTTATCTGAAACAAAACCGACATAAAGAGAGCATTCTCAAAAATCTCAGGGGACAGGTTTGTGATAGCAACGGTGACCCGTTAGCAGGTGTACATATTGATATCGAAGGTTATTCAGGCGGTTGTGAAACCGATCTGAACGGATACTTTGTGCTTCTTAATATAGCAGAGGATGCACAGGCTACGTTCTCGTATCTGGGATTCAAACCAAAGCGCTTGATGCTTGGCCGGAAAAACGGGTTTGTACATGTTGTATTGAAGGAAGATCCTTTACTTCTGGCTGATGTTGTTGTCACGGCACTTGATATCAAGCGCGAAAAGAAGATGCTTGGATATGCCGTTCAGGATATAAGAACAAAAGATCTGAACCGGTCAGCTGATCCTTCTTTAGTGAATGCTCTTCAGGGAAAAGTAGCGGGGCTGCAACTGAATTCTTCAAATACCGGATTGGCAGGTTCTACTAAAATAACAATCCGTGGCAACTCTTCATTGACCGATAATAATCAGCCATTATGGATTGTGGATGGGGTTCCCTTTTATGATATCAATATTTCGGAAGCATCTTTTTACGGGGGAATTGACAGGGGAGGAACCTCTATAGATCTTAACACAGAAGATATAGAAACAATCTCTGTTCTGAAAGGTCCGAATGCGGCAGCTTTATATGGAACAAGAGCAGGAAACGGTGTTATTTTAGTGACAACACGTAAGGCAACGCGGCAAAATGGATTAGGAGTAGACTATTCGGCTAATTTTTCATGGTCAGAGGTTACGGAGACACTGGACACACAAAACCGCTATGGGCAAGGGAGTGACGGAGTATTCAGTCCGACCTCGGCTTCGAGTTGGGGGGGCGTTCTTGATGGTGCTATGGTAAAGGCCTGGAACGGGGCGGAATATCCTTATCAGAAGTATGGTAATAAGGCTAAAGACTTCTTTCGTAAGGGTTTTACGCAAAGTCACTATCTGACCTTAGGCAATGTGACGGATAAAGCACATTTCCGTTCTGCTTTCGGTTATACCCAAAGTGAAGGTTTTATTCCGGGTGAACGTTTGGAGCGAATTAATGCAAACGTTAATTCGGGTATGGAATTTAATCAATACGTATCAATGGATGTAAAGATCGCTCTATCCAGAACGAAAGGGACCAATCGTCCTTATTACGGGACTTATGGCATTCTGGCTCAGCTGTTGAGTACGCCTCATAATGTCAGATTGACAGATCTGCAATCTTATGCTACCGATGATCGGGTACATGTTAACTGGACGGGACCGAATTCGACCTTCCGCAACCCTTACTATGTATTGAATCAGCATAAAAATGAAGATGAGCGTTGGCGGGCATTTGGCTATTATCAGTTGAAACTTGATTTTGCTGATTGGCTACAGTTACGAGGTAAATATGCCTTTGATTTCTTTCGTACACGCCTTGAAGAACTTAATAAAGGAGCAGGTATAGCAGCCGAATCCAAACCGTCCGATATCAAGAATGATACGTTTATGCGGGGAGAAGAGAATTTCTTCGAGCATAATATTGAACTTCTGCTAACCGGAGATAAACAGTTTGCTGATGGTTATCTGGATCTGAACTATACTGTAGGGGGTAATTTTATGTATCAGGACTTCGAAACTTTTATGTCTAAAGTTACGAATATGGTAGATAAAAACAATATTATATTTAATGGAGCGAATCAACTGAGCAGTGCATCGAATCAGATAAAAAGAAGAGCTACCAATTCTGTTTTCGGGGCAGCTCAACTGGCTTATAGAGATTTTGTTTTCCTGGATGTGACAGCTCGTAATGACTGGTCTTCAACATTGCCGGTAAAGAATAACTCATTCTTTTATCCGTCGGCCAGTTTAAGTTTCGTTTTTACGGATTGTTGTAATATGTATGACCGGACACTTCCTGATTGGTTGACATTCGGGAAAGCCCGTTTGTCTTTAGCTCAGGTTGGAAAAGACACGGATCCATATCAACTTTATAATACCTATTCCTTTGGCTATGAGAATGGAGTTCTTGTTCCTGATAAATCAAATATCAAGAAGAACCCGAATCTGAAACCCGAGATCTCGACATCGTATGAGGTCGGTCTTGATATGCGTTTTTTGAAAAACAGACTGGGCTTTGATTTTACTTTCTATCATAGTGAAACGAAGAATCAGATTATGAAAATTCCGGCTCCAGCACCCTGGAGCGGAGGACAAATCGTCAATGCCGGTTTGATTCGCAATCAGGGATTTGAATTGCAAATATCAGGTACACCAGTGCAAGTGCGTGATTTTGTCTTTGGACTGAATTTTAATTTATCACGTAACAGCTCATTGGTTAAAGAATTGGCAGACGGTTTGGATTATATGTTTTTTGATGGTGATCCGCATTTTCCTATTCATGTCGGCACACGTGTCGGGCGACCGCTTGGCGAAATATATGCGAAAAAACTGTTTAAGCGTGACGAGAATGGGAACATGCTGATTAATGATAATGGCAGACCGATTAAGGTAGCCAGTGAAACGGCTATGGACTATATTCTGGATAATCCGATCGGGAATATTGAGCCTAAAGTATTGATGTCTTTATCTCCGCGCTTTGAATATAAGAATTTTACATTGTCAGCCTTATTCGATATGCGTGTCGGTGGTGAAATTGTATCGGTATCGGAGGCAATGGCAACTTCACTCGGACTATCAGAGAGAACAGCTGATCGGGGCGAATATACGAATGGGATGATTGTTGTACCTGGTGTTCATTTTGACGGAACACCGAATACGATTCCTGTTGATGCACAGAAATATTACCAAAGTATAGGAGGGACAAGTAACGCTATGGCTGAAGAGTTTGTGTATAATGCCTCATATATTAAATGGCGCGAATTGTCGTTATCTTATAATGTACCGGTAAAATGGCTTAAACCACTTTATCTGAATAAACTTACACTTGCATTTGTAGCCCGCAATCTGGGTTATTTACTTAAACATACTCCCGGGACATCACCCGAAGGCGGTTATGACGTGAGTATGTTTTCTCAGGCAATTGATTACACAGCTATACCTTATTCGCGGACATTCGGTGTGTCTGTTCAGGTAGGCTTTTGAACGAAAAATTAAACATGAAGAAATCCATATTTACTTTATTGTCTTTGTTTCTTATTTTCTTATTCCACGCTTGTGTCGATTTTGAAAATTTGAATATCGATCCTTCGAATCCTCCGTATATACCGGGAGAAGTTGATCCGAATGTAGATGGCAAAGGACTGGAACTTAATTATAAGCTTTCAGGAAAAGAACTTGAAGAGTTAAAAGCCTCGCAAGCTTCGATTGGTAAAGTTTTTGCCAGATTTACTTATGAAGGATGCTTTAATGATTATCAGATTACGACTAATCTGACACATGACATCTATGCAGGTTATATGGCTAACAATACACCAAGTTTTCATGAAAGTAGTCCTACCTATGTCTATAATGACGATTGGTCCAAAAGACGATGGGAACATTTTTATGATGATCGTACAGCTACGGAATATGCACAGTTGATCAAAACTTTTCATTTTGTCGATTCGGTGAAATATAAAAATGCTTTTCATCTCACTCGAATCTATTACGCATTCCTTTTATCTATGCATACGGATACGTATGGAGATATTCCGCTGGATTATTATCTGAAAGGTTTGCTCCCTCCGGAGCAGAATGTCAGCTATACCAGCCAGTCCGAAGTATATAGTTATATATTCCGGATGCTCGATGAGGCGGTTAAGGAGATTGATCCGGTCAACAGGAATCAATATATCTTTGACGCTTCGGATGACAAATGTTTTCAGGGAAATGTCCTCAAATGGTTACGCTTTGCCAATACGCTGCGGCTCAGACTGGCCTTGCGCATATCAAATGCCGATCCGGTAAAAGCTCGTACAGAAGGTGAGGCAGCCATGCGCAATGTATATGGACTCATGCGCAGTCACGATGATAATATGCGCACGATACCCAAGTATGCTCCGTTGGATTTGGGCGGAGAAAATGCCAGTGCCAGTGAGAATATCTTTGCTTTGGTATCCTATGACTGGAAAAGTGCTTTGTTGAGCTACGATCTGGCAAAAGCTTATTATAATCAGTCAGCAATCGAAGATCCCAGAGCTTCGGTTCTCTGGTGGCGTCCTACACCTGTAGCGATGTTGGATAAAGGAATCGAAAATACAGATAAGAAATTTGCAGGAATGCGAATCGGTGATCCCGGAATAACAACCTCTACAGCAGGAGAGAAATATTCAATTGTCCGGACCCTGAAAACAATAGACTCGAAACGACTTGATGCCCGCCACTGGTTTGGCTATAGTCGGGAGATTGTATGGCTGGGCTATGCTGAAAGCAAATTTTTATTGGCAGAAGCTGCATTGCGAGGTTGGGGAGGAACGGAGAAAGATGCTGAGTCCTATTTTCTGGAAGGTATAACCGAGTCGATGAAATATTATGAAATCGCTTCGCAGGAGATAACCACCTATCTCGAAAATCTGTATTACAAGAATGCCAGACAAAATATCTTTCAGAGTCAGAATAAAGAGGCTTTACTCGAAATGATTATTACTCAGAAATGGTTAGCAGTCTTCCCGAACGGTAATGAAGGTTGGGCCGAATTTCGTCGTACCGATTATCCGGCTCTTGAAAATATTGTTGAGAATAATTCAGACGGAGATGTAATGGACGGCAAGTTTATCAAACGGATCAGTTATCCGTATATTGAAAATAAGAATCCGAACAAACCGAAAGGAGTTCTTCAGGGCACACGTGTATGGTGGGATATTTCCGATACGAACAACGATCGGGGTGAACGTTTACCGCCCGATAATTTCGGAGCTTTCCGAATCAAAAGGTAATAGAAGTATGTTATATTTCAGGAAGATTATAATATCGATACTTGTTGTTATAAATGCTTCTCTATACCTTTACATGAAATAATAAAGAAATATATCGGCTAATATGCTTACAAATAAACGAATATGGTTGGTAACCCCGCCATTTACGCAATTAAATACACCTTATCCGGCTACGGCTTATATCAAAGGCTTTTTCAATGAACACCATATCCCGTCATTCCAGTCAGACCTGAGTCTTGAAACCATGTTACGCATTTTCTCGCGTGACGGTTTGACCCGATTGTTTGATGAGGTGACGCGGCTTAATCTCTCATTATCGGATTTTGCAGCCTCGGTACTTGATTACCGCGAGGTGTATGAGGATACGATTGATCGGGTAATTGCCTTTTTACAAGGTCGTAATCGCACTCTGGCGTATGCGATCTGCGAAAATGATTATTTGCCTGTGCTGGGACGTGAAACAGATGAAGAGGAAATTGAATGGGCTTTTGGTGTGATCGGTATGGAAGATAAAGCTCGTTTTATCGCAACTTGTTATCTGGAAGATCTTACGAACTTTATATCAGAAACGGTGGATACAGAGTTTGGCTTCAGCCGTTATGCTGAAAGACTCGGACGTTGTGCTTCATCCTATGATGATTTATATGAAGCTCTTCAGCAGCCTTACCGCTTTACGGATCATTTTCTCTTAGAGGCCGTCAAAGCTGATTTTGAAAAGGTTTCTCCGGAAATTGTTCTGTTGACTGTACCTTTTCCGGGCAATCTTTATAGTGCATTACGTGTAGCTCAATGGGTAAAGCAAAATGCACCTCAAACAAAAATCATAATGGGAGGCGGCTTTCCTAATACAGAATTGCGTTCTCTATCTGAGCCCCGGTTGTTTGAACTGATCGATTACGTAGTACTTGATGACGCTGAAGATTCATTGTTGCCATTGTTGAGTTTTATCGAAAACGAATTGCCTGTCGAACACCTGGTACGGACTTTTTATTTGGACAGATATAAAAATCAGGTTGTTTATCAAAATAATAAGAATCAGCAACCTTGTCCGCAAAACGAAGTCGGAACACCTGATTATTCTGATCTGCCTTTAGAACGTTATATTTCAGTTATAGAACGCCTGAATCCAATGCATAAACTTTGGAGTGACGGTAGATGGAATAAACTGACGTTGGCTCACGGCTGCTATTGGGGAAAATGTAGTTTCTGCGACGGATCATTAGATTATATAGGTCGTTATGCACCCAATAAAGTAACGGATTTGGTAGACAGAATTGAAGATATGATTCGTCAAACCGGAGAAATCGGATTTCATTTCGTAGATGAGGCAGCGCCGCCGGTTTTATTGAAGGCTATGAGTGAGGAGCTTCTTCGACGGAATCTGAAAATCGTGTGGTGGGGAAATGTCCGTTTTGAGAAAAGTTTTACGGCCGAACTTTGCGACTTGTTGAAAGAAGCCGGATGTATAGCTGTTTCAGGTGGGCTGGAAGTTGCTTCCGAACGTATTCTGAAATTGATTAATAAAGGTGTAAATCTGGAACAGGTGGCACAAGTAACACGTAACTTCACCGAAGCAGGCATATTAGTACATGCTTATCTGATGTATGGTTTTCCTACACAGACCGAACAGGAAACGATTGACTCACTTGAAGTCGTTCGACAGTTATTCGAAGCAGGTTTGGTACAATCCGGATTCTGGCATCGTTTTGCCTTGACAGCGCATAGTCCTGTTGGACTTGATCCTGATAAATTTAATATTCGCATTACAGAGCCCGAGTTTAAAGGCTTTGCCCGCAATGATCTCCAATTCGAAGATCCTACGGGAGGTAATCACGATAAATTTGGTGAAGGTCTCCGTATATCACTTTATAATTATATGAACGGAACGGGCTTTGATCTTCCTCTGAATAAATGGTTCGAAGCGAAAGTACCTCGAACAACTCTTCCACCTAATTATATTCAACGCTTACTGACAGGTGGCGGGAAAAAGAAGAAAAAATAATATTTCAATAGTGGATAATTGAAGGATCCCCTGCAACATCTTTACGAAAGGATGTAGCAGGGGATTTTTTTGTTTATTCTTTTCGTGAGATAAATCGTTTTAACCATATTATTTGATACATACGAAGGACTCCAGGCTTGAATATCTATTATTGAAATGTCATTAAAGCCCGTAAATAATATGTAAGAGAGTAATATTTCCTTTGCCTAAAGATAATTTACGATAAAGTGCAAATAATATTTTTTCAGGTCTGGTTAATTGTTTTTCAAGTAGAAATAAATTGTGCGATGTACATCGCGCAAAATTGCGAAGTAGGTCGCACAAAAGTGCGGAGTAGGTCGCAATTTAGTGCGACCTACAGTTAACAAATTAATACAACTTGTTTGTATCTTAGATATACTGTATAATAAATTGGATTCCAGTTGATTGTATGTTAATTGAAGCCATTAAAAAGACATTTTGAGAGTAGTTGTATTTAGAGCGTAGTTCCGCACAGAAAAATAGCCTGCAAAATTTCGCGGTTCGTCCGGGAATATATTTACTTCAGCTGTTTCAATTTACAAGAAGTTAATACGGGATTTTCACTGACTTTGTCAATAATATTTTCTTTATAGAAAACCGGATTGGATTTTTGATTGATCTGCGGAAAGAAAGATGCATCCATCAGAAATAGTAGTTCGTCGTTAGCTGTTAATTGCAATGGATATTGCAATCCCATAAAAAATTCGCTTTGAGGTTCCATCTGTATAACTTGACTTTTCCCATTACGTTTATCAATAACCCAATGATATAATCCCCCTAATTCAAGGCCCTTGTTTTCTACAAGTCCGATGTAAATAAAATTCGCATTTTCCAAATAGCGAAATACAGTAATATAGGCATTTTGAGTCAGGTAAGTGTGAAATGCGCCTCCCATTCCCGCTACGATATTTTGCGGAACCTGGAGAGCTCCGAAATTTAATTTATATGCAAGTTGCAGACTGTCATCAACAAGGTGGTAAATATTTTCATTGAAGCTTTCCTGGAAAGCACGTACAGGACTGTTGCTGAAACATTCGCTATGAGCAGGCGAGCGATCAGAGGTAACAGGCAGAAAACCTTTTTCTTTTTGGGTACCGTTGTATAAATAGAGTCTGTCCGGACCAGCCATTGTACTACCTCCGGTATAAATCCAATACTTACCTTTGTCGGCAAGCGTAAATGATGAAACCGGAATATCGAGTGACTCACTTTTACGAAAAGTTCCGTTGAGATCATAATGAAAGAGAGTGCCGGATGGCGTAGCATTGATAATGACTTCGCCGGCAGATTCATCAACAATAAAGTTTTTGGCCATGGCGTACTCTCCGGGTCCGTTTCCTGTTTGTCCGATAAATGACTGGAAGTTTCCCTTTGTATCGAATGTCAGTACGCGCTTGCTGTACTGTTGATCAAAGACATAAATATTTTGCGGAGAAACGAAGAGCTGTGGATTGAATCCGATGAGATTATCCGTAGTCGTTTCAAGAGGTATATAATTGACTTGGGAGAATAATATACTCAGATCATTATTAACGGCATTTGTTTTATCAAATACGTAAACATCCGGAGTGGATTCTTTGACATTGTTGCATGCACATAGAGCGAAAGCGATGAAGATACTGTATAATCCTTTCATACGAATTGTTTTTAGAAGTTATCAACAGCTTTATTTGTGTTCATTCATGGTTTGAAAAATCAGGATCACAAATTTTATCAATCAGGTTTATTTGCAAATATAGTATTTTGACTACACAAAAATACAATGAAGCTCTTTTGTTGTTTTATACAAAGAAGCAGATGCATAATAGAGCCGAAATAAAAAAAGTTCTTTCGATAGATTTACGAAAGAACTTTTATATAAATATTTTGCCTTAACCGGTATAAAACCGGTTGTTTGTTTACTATTTGTTTACTAATAGGTCAGAGCAACTCCCATTGAAAAGGCATGCATTTCAGGTCCTTTTCCTGTTTGAAACATTCGGTTAGGGCTGTATTTGCTGTAAAATCCGATATTCTCGAATCCAACTTTCAGAACTAAGTCAAGATTAACAGGATTCGATCCGATACCATCTTTGTAATATTTTTCCCGATAACCATTCAGTTTGTATTTATTTCTCAGACTTGAATGAGTTCGGAAATTAACTTGTGCTCCTCCTTGCAGATAAAGTTTCTTACATCCCACATTAATCTGATATTCCAATAGGACAGGCAGGGTCAGATCGACTGTTTTGATCCGTGAAAAATCCAGCTCGTCATTTTCTTCCATAGGTTTGACCTGAATCTGATAATCGGAATAAGTGAAATACTTGTTTGCTGTCATAACATAGTTTCTCCAGTCTAATCCAAGTCCAAAAACGAAACCTAATTTGTCTTGATACAGAGGAACGCCTATGTCAAATATATTCCAGAATATTTCGAAAGAACGGCCAAAATCTATATATACACCATGAGGTGAATTGTCATTGATAAAATGAAAATCAGAATTCATTGCATTAACGAAACCAAAACCTACACCAGCCCAATGGGGAGTAAAGTTCGTCCGCTTTTTCTTGTTTTTCTTATGAATATAATCAGATAAAGGATAGTTTATAGATTCAGAAATCTCCCAACGGGTTTCCTTTTTTCCGTTTTGATAAGATGTTTCGTAAATACGACTTAAAGTATCTCCGGTAGCCTCATAGACAGATATATCGATTTTATCTCCTGCTTCGTTTACTTTGATAATTCGGTTGTTTATAACGATTGTTGTATCCGAAAAGCTTATAACTTTAGTTGTATCCTTTTGTGCCAAAAGTTGTAGGGATGACATCATTAATGTCAATAAGATAAATGCTTTCATAGGTTGCTTATTTCTTTTTGGTAATAAATAGTTTAATTAATTCATCCAGGTCTGTTTCTCCCTCCATATATATAAGGGTCGCACTGTCTTTATTCGGGGAGCGAAACAAAATAAATCTGTTTTGTCCTGCGTCGTCAGACACAGGAGCTAATTGAAGATAACAGGCTAAAACTCTGTCGCCGGCATAAACGATTTCAACCTGGTTCGCCATTTCTTTATCTGATAAGACGGCATCAGTGAATTGTTGGACAATAGCCGGAGAATCGTTTATCGTAATGCTATGAAATACAGACAAATTGTATAAAGTAAGTTTTTTGCCTTTCAGAAGGGTGACTATTGCTTTTTCCGATTTGTTGAATTTACCGTCAAAAAATTGCGAGACGGATAAATCCTTTTGCGCTGAAGCATATAGAGATATAAAGAGAAAAAATAAAATAATTTTGAACCTCATAGTGATTGATAATTTATGATTATTCATCTATTTGAAATCCTTCAAAGACAGCGTGTAACTGCTCGTCAATTAGAGAGGTGTTTTCTGATACGTTGTTAATACTTTGTTGCATCTGCTGAAAGACCAATTCTTCATCTGTGATTTTAACGCTATGTATGTAAGCCAGATAATATTCAGAATTGGCGAGACGAGTATAATAAATCGTGGCTGAACAGCAGAATAAAAGAGCAATAACAGCTGCTATGCTTGCAATGCGGCGATATACTGTTTTTCGATGTATATATTTCTCCTTCCGGATATATTCTCTTTTCCACACAGCAATCCAGCTTCTTACTGCTTTATCCGGGTTGTAAGCATTTGTCTGTGTATTATCGGACGAGAGCCATTCATCAATTAATCGCTCTTCAGCGAGAGTTGTTTCACCAGCATAATATTTCTCGAGAAGCTTTTTACAATCTTCCTCAGAAAGCACTTTTTGTATTTTATCGGATTGATCATTCATCTTTCGTTCTTTTTAATATATAAATTCCGGATCTCTTTTCTGGCACGTGATAAGTGCATGCGTACGGCTGTAGGTTGCATATTCAGAATGGTCGCAATTTCTTGTATCTCCATCTCTTTAATTTCTCTCATTTCTAAAATTTGACGTTGCAGAGGTGTTAGACACAAGTTTATAAGTTCAAGAATATATCTGCATTCATCAGTTGCTTCGAAATGCTTCAATGCGTTATCAGTTGAATTTTGATCATGTTTGTTTTCAAGTGATTCGAATTGGATAACCTTTTTTCGTCTTAGCTGATCGATACAAATGTTTTTGGCTGTTTGGATTGCAACGGCTGTTGTGTCCTTATCATCGTATAATCGGTCGCGAATCTGCCAAAGCCTGCAGAATGTTTCTTGCACGGCATCAGCAGCGTCTTCGTTATTCCCGAGTAAACTTCCGGTTATGCGAAGCAAACGGCTTTTGAGTTGGATAAACAGTTGTTGCATGAGTTAATTAGCTAATTGTCTCTATTATAGTAAACGAACGAGTTTGTTTTTCGTAACAATAGTAATTTATTTTTTTTTAGATGAGAACAGATTTCAGGTATTACTTTTTCGGGAAATTAAAAAAGGTCTTTCTGCTCATGTGCAGAAAGACCTTTTTTCTCTATATAATGTATTGACTTCTTAGTAAGCAAACATCGGGTATTTAACCATGATTGCGTTTACTTTTTCACGTACCGATTTGATTACTTCGGCATTATCGTGATTAGAAAGTACAGTGTCGATCATATCTACGATTTCAGTCATAAACTCTTCTTTTACTCCGCGGGTTGTGATAGCAGGAGTTCCGACACGGATACCCGAAGTCTGGAAAGGAGAACGGGAATCGTAAGGTACCATATTTTTATTCACTGTGATATCGGCTTCAACCAATGCTTTTTCAGCAGCTTTACCTGTCAGTTCAGGGAATTTTGTGCGAAGATCGATAAGCATCACGTGATTGTCCGTACCGTCAGATATAATTTTGTATCCTTTATCAACGAAAGCTTTAGCCATAGCAGAAGCATTCTTTTTCACTTGCAGCTGGTATTCTTTGAATTCCGGTTGAAGTGCTTCGCCAAATGCAACCGCTTTTGCAGCAATCACATGTTCAAGAGGTCCGCCTTGTACACCAGGGAATACAGCAGAGTCCAGCAATGCCGACATCATTTTTACTTCGCCTTTAGGTGTCGTTTTACCCCAAGGATTTGGGAAGTCTTCACCCATAAGAATGATACCGCCACGAGGTCCACGTAATGTTTTATGTGTTGTAGAAGTTACGATATGTGCATATTTCACCGGATTATCAAGGATACCTGCTGCAATCATACCTGCCGGGTGAGCCATATCTACCATGAAGATAGCTCCGATTTTATCAGCAATAGCGCGCATACGCTTGTAGTCCCATTCGCGAGAGTAGGCAGATGCCCCTCCGATGATCATTTTTGGTTTTTCGCGTAAAGCGATTTCTTCCATTTGCTCGTAGTTTACATATCCGTTGTCCTCTTTAACCGAGTATTCAAGCGGATGGTAAAGCAACCCTGAGAAGTTAACCAAAGATCCGTGAGTAAGGTGACCTCCATGTGAAAGGTTTAGTCCTAAGAATTTGTCTCCCGGATTAAGGCAAGCAAGAAATACGGCCATATTAGCCTGCGCACCCGAATGGGGTTGAACGTTGGCATAAGCAGCACCGAATAACTCTTTTACGCGGTCGATAGCAATTTGTTCACTTTGATCTACTACTTCGCAACCTCCGTAGTAGCGTTTGCCCGGATAACCTTCGGCATATTTATTAGTAAGGCATGAGCCCATAGCTTGCATAACTTGTTCGCTTACGAAATTTTCTGATGCGATAAGCTCAATACCTTTCAACTGACGTTGATGTTCTTTTGCGATGATCTCGAAGATCTGATTGTCTCTTTTCATTTCTTTAAATGAGTGTTAAGTATTAGAATAAGTTTATTTTTTCTTTACAGACCAGCCGAAACGTCCGATTTGTTCGCCTAATTTGTAATAGTTTCCGTGAGAGTAAGCGATGAGTTTCGCTTTTTGCATGTCGAAAGCACCTGTTTCGGGATCAAGGTATTTTTCATCGACTTTGACGTTAACAACGTCAGCGATAAACATATCATGCGAACCCAGTGCGACAATTTCTTTGACACGGCATTCGATGCAGACCGGAGACTCTTCTACAATGGGAGCGCGGACATAAGTCGCTTTTCCCGGAGTCAGATTCATTTCATCGAATTTGTTGAAATCCTTTCCGGAACGTACGCCACACCAATCGGTTGCGAAAGCCATATCCTCGGTTGTCAGATTAATGACAAACTCCATGTTTTCTTTAATGATCGGATAGGAATGACGCTCAGGACGAACAGAGATATAACACATAGGTGGATTCGTACAGATTGTACCCATCCAGCTTAGGGTTATTAAGTTGTAATCTTCGGGAGAACTTCCGCAACTGATCAGTGCAGCCGGAAGTGGATAAATCAGTGTTCCCGGTTTCCAGTCTTGCTTCATTCGCTTTTGTTTATTTAATAATGATATCTTCTTTAGCGATGACACGCTCGCAGTATTTACATTTGATTTTCACTTCATTTTTATCAATTACCTTGAATGAAGTTGTCATCGGTTCATTGTTGGTGATACACTTCGGATTGGCACATTTGACAATTCCGGTTATTTCATTTGGCAATGATACATTTTTCTTTTCACATACCTCGTAATTTCGGATAACATTTAATTTAACGTTAGGTGCAATTAAAGCAATCCGATTGATTTCTCCGGACTCGAAAAACTTATCGGCAATCTTGATGATTCCTTTACTTCCAAGCTGGCTGCTATGGAAATTATTTCCGATAGTAATACTGTTACTTAGCTGATCAAGATTCAGTAAAGAAACAACTTTGAATAATTGTTCGGAAGGTATGTGGTCAATAACAGTCCCGTTTTCGAGAGCTGCTACTTGTAACTCTTTTTTCATACGAATAAAGTTTTGAATAAATTGAAAACGTTAAAACGTTGTAAACGTGTTTTGTCAAAGAATAAATGGTCGTTTCTTATAGCCCGAGTACGGTACATATAATTGCCTGACGGGCATATACACCATTTAATGCCTGCTCGAAGTAATAAGCCTTCGGACTGTCATCTACGTCGGTGTCAATTTCGTTGACACGTGGTAGCGGATGGAGAACTCGCAGATTGTCTTTGCTGTTTTCAAGCATAGCTCTGTGAAGCGTATATACATTTTTGACTTTTTCATATTCCATCAGATCCGTGAATCGTTCGCGTTGCACACGAGTCATGTAAAGAATGTCTGATTGGTTGATGACATCTTCAGTAAAATCTGTGTATTCATTAAAAGGAATATGATTTTCGCGGCAAAAAGTTTTATACTCTTCGGGCATTCGTAATTCATCGGGAGCGATAAAGTTGAAAGTAGGCTTGAAATGGGACATTGCCATTAAAAGGGAGTGAACTGTACGGCCATATTTCAGGTCGCCGACCATGGTAATAGTTAGGTTTTCGAGTGTACCTTGTGTTTTGTAAATAGAATATAAATCCAGAAGGGTTTGTGACGGATGCTGATTGGCGCCATCGCCGGCATTCACAACAGGAACATCAGACACTTCCGCAGCGTAACGGGCAGCTCCTTCAAGATGATGACGCATAATAACCAGATCGGCATAATTGCTAACCATCTTAATGGTATCCTTAAGAGTTTCACCCTTTGATGTGCTGGTCGATGAAGCATCGGAAAATCCGATAATTCGGCCACCCAGTCGGTTTACGGCTGTTTCAAAACTTAATCGAGTTCGGGTTGAAGGCTCGAAAAATAAGGTTGCAACTACTTTTCCTTCCAATAAACGTTGGTTCGGATTTTCTTCAAATTTTTTTGCTTTCTCCAAAAGAGCAAGAATTTCTTCTTTTGAGAAATCTGTGATTGACACTAAATCTCGTTTACTCATAGTTGTGTTTTATCTATTCGATACAAAAATAGTGTGAATAGATATAAGAAAAAAGTGAAAAGAGAAAAAAGAAATATCTTTTTATCTTTTCACTTCATCGTCTTTTTTTATCAAAATTCATTGCGGATATAGATCGGAATACGCTCGCGTGTAATTTGATCTTTTAGCTGCTGATTGCGTATTAAATCTGTATCAATGAGATTGATTTCATAAAGGATATCCAGCATTTCCAATTCATTGCGGATGATATCCATTTCTCCGGGAGATTCATAGCTGTGCGAAATAGCCAGATCAATCGGAGTGTCAATGTAAAAATCTCCTTGAGCTCTTTTGCCATAGATATATACTTCCTGTACATCAGAATGCTTTTCAAAAACGCTGCGTATCATCTGTATGCATTCAACACTTATGCCGATAAAACGGGATATTGATTCTAAATTAAGCGTTGATTCCATTATTTATAATTATAGTTCGGTTTATATTTTAACTAACAAATCAGATGAATGAAAGTTGTCGGAGCTTTATGAATAGATGTTTCTGAGGTTCAGGTGTATATGTAAATTGTGTACTAAGATATTTTTAAAAATAACTAATTTATAAAAATATGCGGGTTGAATTAAAAATATTATATATTTGTCCTCTATAATTAAATAATAATATCTAATAACGTGAGTATAGTAATCAAAAACTTAAATAAAATATATCCCGACGGACATCATGCCCTGAAGAACGTTAACTTAAATATACCATCCGGGATGTTTGGCCTATTAGGCCCGAACGGAGCGGGAAAATCAACGCTGATGCGTATACTGGTTGCACAGATGGAGGCCACCTCAGGCGAAATAGAAATGTATGGCTATAATATGTTGAAGGATAGAAAAGCGGTGAGGAGCATTCTTGGATATTTACCTCAGGACTTTCGATTTTTTGCACAGTATAAGACGTGGGAGTTTCTTGATTATGCAGCCCGATTGTCGGGGATGACTCAAACGTCGAGGCGCAGAGATGCCGTTGATAAGATGCTTGAGTCTGTCGGATTGTATGAAGTGAGAAACAGATATGCCAATAAACTTTCCGGGGGGATGAAGAGGCGTTTGGGGATAGCACAGGCATTGATTCACGATCCGAAGGTTATAGTGGTTGATGAGCCTACGACGGGTTTAGATCCGGAAGAACGGATTCGTTTTCGAAACTTACTATCTAAAGTGAGTGGACAGGATACGACAATTATTTTATCAACACATATTGTAGGGGATATTTCAAGTACGTGTAATCATATGGCTTTGCTAAATAAAGGGGAAGTTTCTTTTTACGGATCGCCTCAGGATATGTTGGTTCGGGCTACGGGGAAAGTGTGGAGGGTGATGGTTAAAGATGAGGATTTTGTGCAGTTTACAAATAAATATCCCGTAGTAGCTACAATTCCACATGAAGGAGAATGGGAATTACAAGTAATAGCAGATCAGATCGAAGGTTACGATGCAGAAGCCTACACTCCGAATTTAGAGCATGCTTATGTTTATTTTATGGAGAGTCAGCTGGATAACTGGACAAACGATTGACGAGAATCTATGCATTTATAAAAACCTTTTGAACTATGCCATTTTTTTCAAATATAGCAACCGTTGCAACCTATGAAAGTAAGCTGTTGCTCAGGGGAAACTTCTTTAAGATCTTTTCATTATTAGCTGTTTTGGTAATCGGATTGATGAACTATTTATTTTTAGTTCAGAATAAGGTGTGGGATATAATCTCAATTCCTTCTAATATACCCTATCAGAGTTTGTGTATTTTTAATGTTTTTCAGGCAGTTATAGCCGTATTTCTTTCTTCGGATTTTCTGAAGCGTGACAAGAAGTTGGATACATCTGAAGTATTTTATGTAAGACCGTTAAGTAATGCAGAATATGTATTAGGTAAAACCTGGGGAAACTTACGTCTGTTTTTGGGATTAAATATCGTTATCCTCCTGGAAACGATGATTATTACTGCCGTATCCGGCGTATCGGAGATTGACTTTTCAGCTTATCTGATTTATTTATGTATCCTTTCCTTGCCTACCTTGATTTATATCATGGGCTTATCTTTTTTCGTAATGTTACTCGTGAGAAATCAGGCACTTACTTTTGTGTCGGTATTGGGCTATATCGCATTGACTCTCTTTTATCTGAAAGAAAAGTTCTATAATATATTTGACTTTTTAGGCTTTGGACAGCCTATGATGAAGAGTGATATTACAGGTTTCTCCAATTGGGAGCAAATTTTATCACTGAGGTTAATTTATCTGTTTCTGGGGTTAGGCTTTATTGCACTGACTATACGGATGTATGGTCGTTTACCGAATTCAAAGCAGAAAGCAAAACTTTGGACTGTTGTTGCTATCGTTTTTATAGCATTGGGTGTATTTAATATAACCAGGCATTTAACCGGATTCAAAGCTGATCAGGATTTACGGAAATCGTATCTGGCTATGAATAATAAATATGTGAATGCTCCGGTAATTGAAGTAGATAGTTTTGATATTAAGCTTACTCAGTTGACTGAGCAAATCGAAGTAAATGTGCGCATAAAAGGAAGGGCAGATGAATTATCGGACTCATTCATCTTTACTCTGAATCCGTCGCTTCAGATTGCGGCTGTTCGAGATAATAAGACAAATGAACCGTTAAGCTTTAAGCATATAAAGCAAATTGTAGAGATCCGGACAAAACAGCCATTGAAGAAAGCGACAGAGATTGATTGGTCTTTTTCATATAAAGGAGGGATTGATGAGTTGTTGTGTTATCTGGATATTGAGGATGAAGAGTATGAGAAAATTATATCTCAAGTTATGCTGAACCGACCTAAGAAATATGCATTTGTTTCGGCTGATTATCTTTTGCTTACTCCGGAATCATATTGGTATCCGCGTCCCGGGACTGGCTTCAGTACGGAAAGTACCAAATGGATTCGTTCTTTCTTTAGCCATTTTTCAACAGAAATTTATACCCAAAACGGATTATTCGCATTAGCACAGGGAGACTCCGTTTCTTTTTCAGACCAGAATTATAAGTATAAAACAGATAAACCAATTTTAGGATTAACTGCTATTGTGGGGAATTATGAGAAACGTTCTGTAAAAGTAGATAGTGTGAATTTTAGTCTATTAACTTTTAAAGGACATGATTACTTTAAGAGTATAACAGATTCAATTCAGGATACGATTCCTGCATTAATTAAAAATATGAAGCAGTCTATTGAAGCCAGCAAAAGTTTAGATTATCCTTTTTCCCGTTTCTCGTTGGTTGAAGTGCCTGTCCAATATACGACCTATGCTCGTCAATGGAGTAGTGTGCAGGATTGTATGCAGCCAGAAATCGTTTTGGTTGGCGAGAAAGGGACATCATCTTATAACTTCAATCTTCTGGGTAATTATGAGAATATGAAGAGATGGCAGAAATGGGCTCAACAGAAGAAGACAGAGAAAGAAATGAGAATTGAAACTGTCATATCATGTTTTAACTTCTTTAATGTGCCTGTGCATAGTGCAGGAGTAAATTATCAGGGTAGAAATGGAATGTCTATAGACAATAAAGAGAATCCATTTTATATCTATCCGCAACTATTCAATTTTAAATTTAATGTGGTTTCGTCAGATTGGGATATCGTTAATAAAATAATTGAGAATTATCTGTTAAACGCCGAATCGCTTTCTTATATCCGTAATTTTAACGGGATTAGCCAGGAGGAAGAAGCAAATCTGTATTTGAGTGAAGAATCTTTACGGACGATTCTTGCCGGCAATCGAACTTCAACGATTAAAAGAAACGCTATTAAGCAAAAGTCCAAAGAGCTGTTTAAGTATCTGGAGAAAAAGAGCTCTGCCAAAGATGTTAAGGATTCACTATTGAATTACCTGAATCGCAATCAAATGAAAAACATTCCGTTTGATTCTCTTTTACAGTATCTGGGTCGCGCGATGAATGAGGACTTAATTTCATATATGCCTGTCTGGGGAGATTCGGTTCGCTATGGAGAATATTTGTTCCCGCAACCTAAAACGACAAAATTAACAGGTAGAGAATCAGATGTCTATGAACATATTGTCCAGCTTCAGAATATATCGCCTTATGGCAATATAGCGTATCTGAATATCCGATTGGCTAATGACAAAAACAAAACGGAGGTTCTGTATTTAAATGGAGGCGAGGCTAAAGAATATGTTTTCCAAACGCAGGATCCGCCTGTTTTGTATGAGTTACATACGATAGTTTCTAAGAATATTCCTTTAGATCTGAAGTATAATGTTCGAAATATCGAGAATGAAAAACGATTTGTCAAACCGGAAGGTGAAAGTGTTATAAATAGTTTGACTTTAGAAGATCCACGTGATATAATTGTCGATAATGAGGATGAAGAACTATTTACACCTTCGGAAACTGAACCTGTTGGATTTATAGCAACCTGGTTGGGGCAAAAACACACAAGCGCTTCGAAATATTCCGGATTTATGTTTTGGAATCCTCCGATGAAATGGATTATTACTACGGGAATTGCTTATTATGGAAAAACACAACACTCGGCACACATAATTAAGTCAGGTTCGGGTAAAGTCTATGCCCAGTGGAAAGTGCCTGTTCCGGAAGAAGGCTTATATGATGTATATTATTATGTATCAAAGCCAGAGGATTTAAATTGGAATTACCGTGAAAAGCCGGAATACAGATTTTTGATTGATGGGGGTGATGGCGGACAGGTGTCGTATCTTGATTTGCGCAAAGCAAAAGAAGGATGGGATCATCTGGGGGCTTATTATGTAGATCGTGATACGGCAGTCATACGCCTGTATGATGATGTCAAATTGAATGCACTGACGGCAGATGCGGTGAAACTTGTGAAACGCTATTAGTGGCTTTTTATAAATGAGATAGAAATAAAAGTTTAGAAATTAAGATATCAGAATCGAATGAAAAAGATAGTTTTCTTATTTGCTGCCTGGATTACCAGTCTGGGGGTTTCAGCACAAATAGCGTTGAATATGGAAAAGGCTCTGGATATTGCCATGAGCAGCAGCCCGACAATGCGTAAATCGGCTATGAATCTGGAGCGTTATCAGCAGACCTTACTTGCTCAGCAGGCTTCGTTAAAATCACGATTTTCTCTTAAACTGGATCCGGTTGATTATTCAAAAAACAGAAGTTTTGATAATCGCCTGTCACAATGGTACACGAATGAGACTTTTAACTCATCGGGTACTTTTCAGATTGATCAGCCAATCTTATTTACTGATGGGGTATTGTCTTTGGTTAACCGATTTGGTTGGCAGGATAATCGTTCTTCTGTTGATGGATCAGAGAATAGTAATAAAGCTTTCCAGAACAATCTTTATTTGCAATTATCTCAACCGATCTTCACATACAACCGAAGAAAGATGGAGTTGAAAGAAATTGAACTGGACTATGAGAATGCAGCGATTAGTTATGCTTTGCAACGTCTGGATATGGAAAGACGTATTACTGATCAGTTTTATGCAGTTTATATGGCGCAGGATAATCTTAATATCAGTTTAGAGGAATTAAACGATGCCCGTAAAAATTTTGAAATAATCAAAAACAAGGTCGAGGCAGATCTGGCTGCTCGCGATGAGCTGTTTCAGGCAGAACTGAATCTGGCTACTGCAGAATCTGGCAGTGAAGATCGTTTAGTTGCATTGGAAAACTCAAAAGATCTTTTGAAGCAAACCTTAGGTATTGCATTGGATGAACCGGTAACCATTTTTGCAGAAATACATGTTGAGCCGGTTAAGATTGATATCAATAAGGCTATATCGCATGCATTGGCTACTCGTCTGGAGTTGAGGGAACGGGAGATTGAGGCTGAGAAACTGGAGTTTCAGTTAGTTAAGACGAAATCATTGAATGAATTTAAAGGTGATATATCCATATCATTTGGTCTGACGGGAGATAATAATAATCTGGGGAAATTATATGATCAACCTACGCAAAGCCCTCGTGTCGCAGTAAGTTTTATGGTTCCTCTTTTTGATTGGGGTGAAAAGAAAGCTCGTGTGAAAGCACAGGAAACAGCTATTTTGATTAATCAATTGGAAAAAACCGAAAACGTAAAAGACATAGAATTAGGTATCAGAAAAACGTATAGAAATCTGGAAAACAATCAGCGGCAAATTGAAATAGCAGAACAGAATGTGAAAAATGCTCAGCTGACTTATGATCTGAATGCTGAAAGATATCGTAATGGTGATATTACGGGGATGGAAATGAATCAGTTCCAGACTCAGTTGTCCAGTAAGAAAATGTTATTGGCTCAGGCTCGGATTAATTATAAAATCGAATTATTGAATCTGAAAATACAGACTTTATATGATTTTGATCTGGACAGATCAATCGTTCCTTTAACAAGTTATTCACAAGCAAAAAAGAAATAAATTATGGCAGCATATAGATTTGAGTCATCGATTGTCTCAGTTAGCAAATTAATAGTAAGTGTTTTATTGATTACCGGATGTAGTTCAAACCAGCGTCCGAATTATTATGATATTGCAACTCCCGTTTCTGTTCTGGAACTTACTAAAAGTCCCATAACAAAATATATAACGACATCAGGTACAGCTTTGGCGCAAGGTGAGGTTGAACTGAAGTCTGAGATGTCCGGAATTTATGATCTGCAAAAGAATCCGGTGACATCCCGACCTTTTAAGTTGGGGGATAAGGTAAGAAAGGGTACTGTTATAGCTGTTTTGTCTGATGCAGAATATGTCAATGGTGTAGCTATAGATTCTAAAAAATTAGCCTATGAATTAGCTAAACAGGAACAAACCAAACAAAAGGCATTGTATGAAAAAGGAGGTGTGACTTTGAATGATATGAAGAATTCAGAGGTGAAGGTTACTAATGCAAAGTATGATTTGGAAAATGCAGAATTGAAATTAGAAAAAATGCAGATCGTTGCACCTATTGACGGAGTTATTGTTGATTTACCACATTATACAGCTAATACACGTATCGAACAAGGAAAACTAATAGCTGCTTTAATGAATTATGAGCAATTATATATGGATATTAATTTGCCGGAAAACACAATAGGTTATATAAAAATGCAACAGCCGGCTCATATTACTCACTATACAATGAAACAAGATACGTTGAAAGCTGAGGTGACACAATTATCTCCTGCTATCAATAAAGAAACAAGAACATATAAAGGGAAAATGGAAATTCAGAATCAGGCGTTGAAGGTAAGACCCGGAATGTTTGTGAAAGCTGATATTATCGTGGATAGAGCAGATAGCGTGATTGTAATTCCGAAAAAAGTGATTCAAACTTCACAGAACGATAAGTATGTCTTTGTCGTAGAAAAAAACATAGCGGTGCGTAAGGTTATCAAAACAGGATTAGAGGAGGAGGATAAGATTGAGGTTGTGCAAGGATTAAATGTAAATGATAACTTGATCATAAGAGGATTTGAGACATTGAGAGATAGAAGTAATGTAAAAGTAGAGCGTTAGAAAGAGCTTATGAGAAAGATTATTCAATTTGCGGTCAATAATCCCGTTACAGGTATTATGATCGTTTGTGCGATTTTACTTTTAGGGAAAATCTCATACGATAGGTTGGGGATGGATTTATTACCGTCATTAAATAATCCAACGCTTTATATAGAAATGGATGCCGGAGATCGCCCTCCGGAAGAAATAGAGACTAAGTATATTAAAGGAATCGAATCTATGATAATCAGGCAAAAAGATATTTTGTCTGTAACATCTTGTATCCGTGCCGGTAGTGCTTTTATGACTGTCGAATATACTTGGGGCAAAGATATGGATGAGGCTTTTCTGGATTTACAAAAAGCTTTGGGCGGATATACGCAGAATCCTGAAATAGAGGAGTTGAGTATTACTCAGAATAATCCTAATTCTGCTCCGATCTATCTTGTCACTATCTCGCATCCGAATGTAGATGACATGTCTGTATTGCGACGTGTTGCGGAATCCTATGTGCGGAATGAACTGATTCGCGTGGAGGGTGTGGCCGATGTGCAATTGAGCGGACAGGAATATAAAAAGCTTATTATAGAAACAGATCCCTATAAATTAGCTGCGTTTAATATAACAGTGAATGATATTGCGGCTAAAATAGAGGATAATAATCGAAGTATTTCAGGTGGAAAGGTGACAGATTTAGGGCTTCAATATATTGTAAAAGGAGTTAGCAATCTTAAGAATCTGGAAGATTTTGAAAAGATCGTGGTTGGATACCGGTCGATAGAAAAAACGGAGTCTGATACTGAAGGATCAAAAATCGGAAAAGCTCCGATTTATCTGAAAGATTTGGCTGAAATTGACTTTATCAATGAAACGCCCGATAATATTGTACGGGTGAACGGAGAACAATGTATTGGCCTTTCGGTATATAAGGAAGCCAATTTTAATACAGTTAATGCCGTTGATAATGTAACCAAACAATTAGATAAAATAGGGAATGCTTTACCAGGGTATGAATTCGAGGTAATCAGCAACCAGGGTACATTTATTAAAAGCTCTATTGATGATGTGAAAAGTACAGCTTTATTGGGGATTGTTCTTGCAATCATCGTTTTGTTTGTTTTCTTGCGTCGTTTTGGTACGACATTAATCGTAAGTATAGCTATTCCGATTTCTATAGTAGCAACTTTTAATTTAATGTATTTTGGCGGGTTAACACTCAATATTATGACACTTGGAGGTTTGGCCCTGGGTGCCGGGATGTTGGTGGATAATGCGATTGTTGTTATTGAAAGTATATTCAGAAATCAAAAGAAAGAGGGGAATGTGAAGGATGCTGCAATCGAAGGTACATCACAGGTTGCAAGTGCTGTAATAGCATCTACTCTGACAACAATAGTCGTGTTTCTTCCTATCGTCTATTTACATGGAGCATCAGGGGAGTTATTTAAAGATCAGGCATGGACAGTGGCTTTTTCGCTTTTGTCTTCTTTATTTATAGCGATATTTATCATTCCGATGCTTTACACGAAGTTAATCGGGCGTAAGACGGAGAAAGTTGTTCAAAATAATGATTCATCGATACAATTTAAGCGATACGGGCAATTCTTGCGAGTCGTATTAGCTAAGAAAGGATTGGTTTTATTAATCTCATTGGCGGTATTGATTATTACGTTTATGTGTGTTCCTTTTCTGAAATCAGAGTTTATACCAAAGACTGGGAATTCAACTTTTACGATCGAGGTGAAACTACAGGATGGAATGCAAATAGATCGTACGGCCTCAGCGGTTGCAAGTATTGAGCATTTGATTCATTCGGTTGCAAGAGACTCTTCATATGTTATTTATTCACACATAGGTAAAACAGTAGGAGACAATGTAACGGGATTTGATGGTGAAAATACAGCTTTTATGAAAGTGACGCTGAGAGATGAGCATCTTAATACTGATGAGGTGATAAATCGTTTGGCTTCTTTGACTGATGAAATTGAAGGAGTTGAGGTGACCTATAAGCAAGAGGATAATATTTTAAGTAGTATGCTTGATAAAGAAGAAAGTCCTGTTGTTGTTGAGGTCAAAGGAGAGGAACTTAAAGAAATAGAACGTTTGACAGAGGAGGTGAAAGCTCAACTGAATACGATATCAGGTTTGTATAATGTTTCAACTTCGATTGAAAACGGAAATCCCGAAGTAACGATTATTCTTGATCGTACGATGGCTGGCATGTACAATCTGTCGATATCGTCTGTTATTGAACAAATCAAACAGCAATTGTCAGGAAAGGCTTCCGGAATGATTGACTATGATGGAGAAAGCCGAAATATTGAAATACATATGCCTGAAATAGGATTGACAGATTTAAGTAATATACGAATCAAGGGGGGAGAAAAAGAATTTCTGTTATCTGAAATTGCTCAGATACAGAAAACAGTTTCACCTAAAGAAATTATTCGACATAATCAGGTCCGTTTAGGTAAAGTTATGGCTAATATCGATGAAAATATCTCCTTGGATGAAGCCTCTGTGATCGTGAATAATGCATTAAGTCAAATAGATGTCCCGGCGAATTATACTGTTAGTTTAGGCGGTCAGGAGCAAATACGAAAGGAAGCAATGCATAGTATGCTATTTGCTCTATTACTTTCTGTTGCTTTAGTCTATATGGTTCTGGCATCTCAATTTGAATCTTTGTTGCATCCGTTTACTATTCTGTTGACCATACCATTGGCTGTTGTAGGTGCTATAATAGGATTCTTTATAACAAATACAACTCTGAATATTATGGGCGTTATCGGTATTGTTATGCTTGTAGGGATAGCGGTGAATAACTCAATTCTGTTAGTTGATAGAATGAATCAGTTGAAACTGACAGACAGATCTTTGACAGATATTATTATAGAGGCTGGAGAACAGAGGATACGACCTATTTTTATGACAACCATTACGACCATATTGGCTTTATTACCGTTGACTTTCGGCTTTGGAGATGGTGCAGCACTTCGTGCACCTATGGCTGTTGCTGTTATTGGAGGTTTAATCTCTTCGACAGCTATGAGTTTAATTGTGATTCCATGCTTGTATATGACATTTGAGAATCTTAAAAAGAAAAGGAGAAATTCAATATGAAGTTTATAGTAAATAGGGTTATAACGATTTTTATGTTATTTCTGGCATTTGCTGTATTGGGTTACATTTCCTATAGAGAGTTGAAACTTGAATTATTGCCGAATGCAGAGCTACCGGTTTTATATGTTCAGGTATCTTCTTCAAAAACGATGGATCCTTCATATATGGAGAATCAGGCAATTATTCCAATCGAAGGAGTAATAAGTCAGCTTGATGGTATCGAATCCATTGAATCAACGGCAAATGCAGGTGGTGGAAATATACAAATAAAACTGAAAAAGCGGACGAATCTTAAATATGCATCTATTAAACTTCAGGAGAAGATAAATACGATTTCCTCCTCTTTACGTGATGGTGTAAAAGCCATCGTACAGAAGGGAATGGATGCTTCAATGACGAGTAACTTCATTATGCTTCAGATTCGTGGTGACGGAGGTGTGGATCGTATCCGGAATGTTTTTGAAGAAAAGGGGAAATCGCAATTGGAGAATATTGACGGAGTTGCTTCCGTTAATATTTATGGTGGTAGACAAAAGGCGATTGAGGTTTGTCTGGATAAAGAAGTTTGTAAGGCTTATGGTATAACTCCTGAACAAATAAGTAATAGTATACGTAATCATACTCAGTCACGGACTTTTGTAGGTAATGTATCTGAGAATCAACAGAAACTTTATGTGCATGTAAATGCTGAATATGAACATATAGCAGAGTTGGAGAATATTGTGGTAGCAGCAAATTCAATTTTATTGAAAGATGTAGCTACTATATTTTTCGACTTTAAGGAGGAAGTATCATATAGTAGGGTAAATGGACAAGAGGCTATATCTTGTGCAATCACAAATGATGCGCAAAGTAATATGATTGATTTATCACATCGTATTCAGGAAGAGATAGATTCGTTGAATGAAGAATTGAAGCCTGCAGGGGTAGAAATCTTTATTCAAAGTAATACGGCTGATGTGATGGAAAAGAACTTGAAAGAAATAAGTTGGTCTGCTATTGTTGGTGGAATTCTGGCTGTGATTATTCTTTGGTTCTTTTTAAAGAATTTGCGTCTTGTTATAATTATTGCATTATCAATTCCTTTATCAATCCTGACAGCATTTAATATATTCTATGCGTTAGGAGTATCCATTAACAGTTTCTCGTTAGTTGGTATGGCATTGGCTATAGGTATGCTTTTGGATAATAGTATTGTAGTACTGGAAAATATTTATCGCCTATCGGCGTTAGGCTATTCAGCAGAAAAAGCTGTTATTAACGGGACAAGGGAAGTGTGGAAGTCTATATTTGCATCTACATTGACGACAATAACCGTTTTCTTGCCTTTTGTTTTTTCTGATAATTATTTAATTCAGATGTTGGGATATCAGATAGGTGTATCTATTATTTCCACACTTTGTATTTCTTTACTGGTTGCGTTGCTGTTCGTTCCGATGACTACATTTTTAATGCTTAGATCAAATAAGGGGAATAGTGTATTCTATGAAAAGATAGCAGTAACACAGCGTCCTACACAGATTTATCTGGTGCTTCTTAAGACATGTATGCGTAATCCGTTTGCTACATCTGTAGGTGCATTGGTTATATTAATCATTGTTATTGCTGTAAATACAACAACATCATCATCTTCTGTAAAAACAGTAAAATCGAATACAATAGGCATAGATTTATCCACACGAATGGGAAGCACCCTGGAAGAAACCAATTCCGTAATTAGTCTTTATGAAACTCGTTTGATGGAGATTGCTGAAGTTAAAGATGTTATTTCGAATATTTCTGAAAACAAAGCAAGTATAACGGTGCTCCTTAAAGATAATTTTGAAAAAATCGGCAAAAGAAAAATTTCGATAATCCGTGATGAGATGATTCAGAAGATACCTTATAACAGGGTTACTTCTATCAAAACAAGAGAAGCTCATTCCGGAGATCAATCCAATGGAATGATGAATGGTATGTCTCAAATGATGCGAATGTTAGGAGCTGGAGGTAGTCAGAAAGGTATTCGTATAAAAGGGAACAATTATGAAATGTTACAAATTGTTGGAGATGATCTGTTATATCAAGTGCGTAATATCGATTTTATAAGTTGGAGCTACCTGTCCACTTCGGGTAGACAGCCTGAATTACATCTTCTTTTTGATGGGATTTTGTTGGATTCATATGGAATCAATAAATCAAATATAGGTAATGGTCTTATGTCTATGAATCGAAACTTTTCAAGCGGGACTTCGATTAAAATAGATGATAAAGATTATGATATCATTATCAGGGAGAATGTTGAAAAGCAAGAAGAAGAGAAGGATTTAAAAGAGAAAAGTGTCGAAGAGTTGAAACAAATACAGATTGTTAGTAATTCCGGTGTGATTAAAGAGATTGATGAAATAGCAACAGTTTTTAAATCGCAGGGTGTTTCAACGATTACACGTAAAAATAAAGAAAAGGAAATCGGGTTATTCTTCGGATACAAATATGAGGATAAGGCATCAAAAGAAATATTGGATGATTATAATAATAAGATAAAATCGATTGTCGCAAATTATAATCTTCCCGTTGGCGTTGCGATTGAAGTGATTGAAGAGGAGGATGAATTTGCCGATTTTAAATTCTTGATTATTGCAGCTTTTATACTGATATTTATGATTTTAGCTGCTGTTTTTGAGTCTGTTTTTACTCCTTTTGTTTTGATATTTACTATACCACTGGCTGCGATAGGTTCTCTCTTAGCTCTGGCGTTGTCAGGTAATAGCTTGATGAATGCGAATGCTCTTACAGGATTTCTTATTCTTTTGGGTGTGGTTGTGAATAATGGAATTATATTGATTGATTACTCCAATATCCTACGGCATAGAGGAGTGTCACGTAATCGAGCATTGATACTAGCAGGGGTATCTCGTATGCGCCCGATTTTAATCACATCAGTCACTACTATCGTGGCTATGCTACCTATTGCTATGGGTGATACTGAATATGCCGGCATTATTGGCGCTCCATTTGCTATAACGGTTATCGGAGGTTTAGCATGTTCTGCTCTACTAACCTTAATAATGATTCCGACCGTTTGTGTGGGATTGGAAAATACATTAAAATGGTATTCAACATTAAAAAAATCGACGTATATATTGCATGGAGTAATTTTCTTGTTTGCAATATGGTATATTTATTTAAGAGTATCAGGCCTGTTCTATCAATGTGTAGCCCTTTTCGTGGTGATATTATTAATTCCGGGTACAACTTATTTTATAATGAATTCTTTAAGGAAAGCTAATGAAAAGCTGATTAATCCGGAGGATTCAATATTGATTCGTGTTGAGAATCTGGTGAAAGTATATGATCGTCCTTCTTTATTCATAAGGCAATGGTATAGTGGAGTTGCTTTGAGAAAAAGGCTGGGATTGCATAATGAGTATCATTCAAAATGGGATTTCGTTAAAGGGTCATGGCAATATGCGATAGCTGCATTTGTGTTTTATTTGAATTGTTTCTTTTTAGAAAGTACATTCTGGATCTTAAGCTTTTCGATTATTTTATATGTGATGGTAATGCATTTCCTTAATCAGATCAGCAATTACCGATACTATAAAAGTTTGAATAATAAATGGCAAAATAGATTAGTAAAGCTTTGTAAATGGACATTGCCTTTAGTATTTTGTTTGCTATTCGGATACAAGGCTTATTCAACGGGACTGATTGTATTTGTACTGATCCTTTGGTATCTTTCTTTGGCTGTGATAAAAACGTCAGACTACTTATACTCGAATAATATTAATATTGAACGGTTGACAGGACGTTTTGCCGGAATACGCCGAAACTATTATAAGATTGTTAAGAGTGTTCCTGTATTAGGTAAAAAGCATATACCCTTTAAAGCGTTGCGGGGTGTATCTTTTGAGATTAAGACAGGAATGTTTGGGCTGCTTGGTCCTAATGGTGCCGGAAAATCTACATTTATGCGTATTATATGTGGAATATTAGAGCAGAGCTATGGTACAATTTTTATAAATGAATTTAATACCAAAGAATATAGAGAAGAGATTCAGGGATTGATAGGGTTCTTGCCTCAGGAGTTTGGAATGTATGAAAATATGTCTGCTTGGGATTTCTTGAATTATGAAGCAATACTGAAAGGTATAACTGATCCGGAAACTAGAATGAATCGTTTGGATTATGTATTGAAGGCAGTTCATATGTTTGATAAAAAAGATAAAAAGATCGGATCTTTCTCCGGTGGAATGAAGCAACGTATTGGTATTGCTTTGATATTATTGAATCTTCCCCGGATATTAGTTGTAGATGAACCTACAGCAGGATTAGATCCTCGTGAACGAATTCGATTCAGAAATCTTCTTGTAGAATTGAGTCGGGATCGAATTGTTATTTTTTCGACACATATTATTGAAGATATTTCAAGTTCGTGTAATCAGGTTGCAATTATAAATAAGGGTTCTCTGGGTTATTTTGGTAATCCTAAAGATATGGTACACTTTGCAACGAATAAAGTCTGGTTATTTACAATATCTGTAGAAGAATTTGAGACAAAGCTGGATACAAGTCTTGTAGTACATCATATACAGGATAACGATTTGATTAAAGTCCGGTATATTTCTATAGAATCTCCTTATGAAGGAGCTGTGAGAGTAGAACCTAATTTAGAAGATGCATATTTGTGTATGCTTAAGAATATTTGAATATGAGAATACGAAATATACTATCTATATTAAAACCATTAGTGAAGTGCAATACAGAAATCATTTTTGCAAACAAATTTATATGGTTTTTGCTAACTGCATTATTGGTGTTTTTAGGAACCATGTTTATTTCAGCATGGGATGTAACCAAGCTCGAACCAGCACTGCTTTATCGCTTATTGTTGTTTCCGGGTATTTTATTGATATTTTATCCGACTACCTTTAGTATACAAAATGATGAAGATGCAAAGATGATGGAAATTATATTTGGCATTCCGAACTATCGCTTTAAAGTATGGTTAGTCAGATTGATTTTTGTATATCTTTTAGTAACAATACTATTAATCGGGTTTACGCAAATAGGGTCCGTTCTTTTATATAAAGTCAGCGTACTTCATATGTCCTTTAGTGTTCTTTTGCCTATTTTATTTTTAGGTAATTTGGCTTTTATGTTTTCGACTATTGTAAGAAGTGGAAGTGGTACGGCTGTTATTATGATCGTAATCGGTCTTTTATTTTTTGTTTTAAGTAATAACCGGATAATAGAAAACAGTATGTGGGATATTTTTCTGAATCCATATAAAGAGCCAAATGGAATAAATCCTGCGATCTGGAATGATCTGATATTAAAGAATCGGTTAGTCCTTTCTATAGGTAGTATTATTTTTGTATTAGTAGCAATGCTGAATTTGCAAAGAAGAGAGCGTTTTGTTTGACTTTCTTTATGTAGTTACTATTTATGTTTTGAGGATTGAGATAGTCAAGAATGAGAAATGTTATTATCGTTATTTGGTTAAATAATGTAATTCCATCATCTGTTATATTTCTGTATATCAATATTATATGTATTTTATGATCGTTTTAAGCGAAAAAAGTTTTCCAAAAAACTTGC
>DKPO01000024.1 GCA_002471225.1 Porphyromonadaceae bacterium UBA7332 | reverse complement strand
ACAACACTCATTGCTCCGTGAATATCAAGGAATAAAGCATCATAAGGCATATTTTGTTTTAATAATTCAATCGTTTGTCCTGCTAATGATTCATAAGCTTCACGAGTAACAATTCCTCCGGGAGTTGCTCTGGAAACCATTGTCGGAACCCATTCAGCGCGATCTCTTAATACAGAGTCTTTAGCCAGAAACGGATATAAATCAAAAACATCATTACTACGATTGATACGGAAATAATCTTCGGTTGTCTGCGCAGGAGAGAATGTACTACACTCAATAGCAATACCCGCGATACCTACTCTTGGTTTTTTTTCTTCTTTAGAAGAACCTACACATGAAGCGAGTAAAGTCGCTGAAAGTGTGATTAGCGTAAAGATTTTTTTCATTATTATTTATTGTTTGCAGAATTTGTTCTGTGCGTTCAGTATATCGAATGTGGTTTTCGATCGTTGCGCAAAGTTAATATTTTAAAATTAAAGCAACCTATATAGCTCCTTAATAGCTTTTAATTATATACAAAATTCACGTATAACTATTTGACATTTCGACTAGTAAAGCATTCTTTTATGTTTCAAATCGCTATATAGGATTAAAATATGTTTACTTTTAGATAACATGATGATTTTATTTTTTATTTTAATTACATTTGAGCGTCATTTATTGAGAGATCAAAAATATAGATGATTGTAACTCTATTGAGAACACTTTGAACAAACCAAGTAAATCATAAACTATGCAGAAAATCACTCTGAGCTTGTTGCTTTGCGGGATGACTTTACCAAGTTTCGCAGCACAAGATTCATTGCCCGGATTTCACTACAGCAAGCAATTAGCACCTGTAGGCGACGAATGGCAATCTCCTGAGAATCTTGCTCTGAACAAAGAGCAACCGCGTGCTTATTTCTTTTCATTCGACAATGTCGAAGATGCACGTAAATTTTTACCTGAGAATAGTAAATACTGGATGTCTCTGAACGGAGAATGGGATTTTAACTGGGCTCCTGATCCGGCATCAAGACCAAAGAATTTTTATGAAACAGACTTTAATTCTTCTTCCTGGGATAAATTAAATGTTCCATCTAACTGGAATATCGAAGGGATACAAAAAGATGGCAGCCTTAAATATGGTGTTCCTATTTATGTAAACCAACCGGTAATTTTCCAACATAAAGTAGCTGTGGATGACTGGCGTGGTGGTGTTATGCGTACACCTCCTCCTCATTGGACTACTTATAAACATCGTAACGAAGTAGGTTCTTACCGTCGTGACTTTGACATCCCTGAAGATTGGGATGGTCGCGAAGTATTTATCAGCTTCGACGGGGTTGATTCTTTTTTCTATTTATGGATCAACGGCCAATACGTAGGTTTCTCTAAAAACTCACGTAATACGGCTAACTTTAATATTACTCCTTATCTAAAAAAAGGTAAGAATGTTGTTGCTGCTGAAGTTTACCGTAGCTCGGACGGATCATTCCTTGAAGCGCAGGATATGTTCCGTCTTCCGGGTATCTTCCGTACGGTTGCATTATATGCAACTCCGAAAGCTCATATCCGTAATCTGAATGTGATTCCTGATCTGGATGAAACTTACACAGACGGTGTTTTGAACATTACAGCGGACGTTCGTAACCTTGGCAAAAAGAAAATCAAAAACCATACAGTGGAATATACATTGTATGAGCATGAATTATATTCGGATAACAACAAGAAAGTACCGAACGTAGTTGCTACAGCTAAAATTGATATGGTTAACCCAAATCAGGTTGGCGAAACAACAACTCAATTAAAAATGAAAGCACCTAAGAAATGGTCTGCTGAAGAGCCTTACCGTTATACTTTGGTTGCTGAATTAAAAGATGCAAAAGGTAAAGTCGTTGATGTAGCTTCTTCAATCGTAGGTTTTCGTGAAGTGGAGATCAAAGATACTCCTGCATCTCAGGATGAATTCGGTTTAGCGGGTCGTTACTATTATGTGAATGGTAAACCTGTAAAATTGAAAGGGGTAAACCGACATGAGTCAAATCCTGAAACAGGACACGTTATCTCACGTGATTTGATGGAACAAGAAGTGATGTTAATGAAACAAGGTAATATCAACCATGTTCGTAACTCTCACTACCCGGATGATCCATACTGGTACTTCCTATGTGATAAATATGGTATTTATCTGGAAGATGAAGCCAATCTTGAATCTCACCAATATTATTACGGTGATGCATCTTTGTCTCACCCGAAAGAGTGGGAAAAAGCTCACGTTGCACGCGTTATGGAAATGGCTCATGCGAATGTTAACAACCCGTCAATCGTTATCTGGTCTTTAGGAAATGAGGCTGGCCCGGGTGAAAACTTCGTAACTGCTTACAACGCGTTGAAGAAATTTGATAAATCTCGTCCTGTACAATATGAACGTAACAATAATATTGTGGATATGGGATCAAATCAGTATCCTTCAATTGCATGGACACGTGAAGCGGTTAAAGGTAAATACAACATAAAATATCCTTTCCATATTTCAGAATATGCTCACTCAATGGGTAATGCTTGTGGTAACCTGGTTGATTACTGGGATGCTATCGAGTCAACAAACTTCTTCTGCGGTGGTGCAATCTGGGATTGGGTGGATCAGTCAATGTATAACTACGATCCGAAAACAGGTGAGCGTTATTTTGCATACGGTGGTGACTTCGGAGATACACCAAATGACGGTCAGTTTGTAATGAACGGAATTGTGTTCGGCGATCTTTCTCCGAAACCTCAATATTATGAAGTGAAGAAGGTTTATCAGAACATTGATGTTAAGCCGGTTGATCTTCAAAAAGGCACATTCGAGGTATTTAATAAATACTATTTCAAGAATCTGAATGATTATAAAGCAAAATGGTTCCTTTACGAAAACGGTATTGAAAAACAAAGCGGAGATTTAGCTTTGGGTGATATCCCTGCGCGTACCCGCAAAACGGTTGCGATCCCTTACAATTATACTAATCTGGATCCACAATCGGAGTATTTCGTTAAAGTACAGTTCTTGTTGAAAGATAATCAGCCATGGGCTTCTAAAGACTATGTTCAGGCTGAAGAACAATTTGCATTGAAAGCGCCTGAAAATAAAACTTTAATTTCAGAAGCAGCTATGCAAGGTGGCAAATTGGCTGTCAATAATATTGCTACAGGCATTAAAGCTGTAAAAGGAGACAACTTCGAAGCTCAGTTCGATATGAATACAGGAACTATTCATAAGTTGACTTACGACAATCAGGTAGTTATTGAAGAAGGTAAAGGTCCACAACTGGATGCAATGAGAGCCTTCGTTAATAATGATAACTGGTTCTATTCGCAATGGTTTGAAAAAGGATTGCACAATCTGAATCATGTTGCAAAAGATGCGAAGATTCTAACAAAAGAAGATGGTCGTATCGTATTATCTTTCGTTGTTGAGTCACAAGCTCCTAACGGTGCTAAGATTCTGGGTGGAACAAGTACGGGTAAAAACAAAATTGAAGAAATGACCGGACGCAAATTCGGAGCTGAAGACTTCAAATTTACAACAAGCCAGATCTGGACAGTATATAAAGATGGTTCAATCGAATTGCAGTCAAGCATCACCTCGAATCAGCCTTCTACCATTCTTCCACGCTTAGGATACATCATGGAAATTCCTCAGCAATATGGTAATTTCACTTACTACGGAAGAGGTCCGATCGGAAACTACAACGACCGTAAAACAGCTCAGTTTGTTGAGTTACACCAAAGTACGGTAGCTGATCAGTTTGTTCATTTCCCGAAACCTCAGGAAGTGGCAAATCACGAAGATGTGCGCTGGTGTTCTTTGACAAACAACAGTGGTAAAGGAGCTATCTTTGTTGCAACAGGCAATATGTCTACGCAGGCTCTGCCTTATACAGCTGTCGATATGATCTTAGCAGGTCATCCGCATCAGTTACCTGAGGCTAAAGATACTTACCTTCGTCTGGACGTAGGTGTTACAGGTCTTGGTGGTAATAGCTGTGGTCAGGGTGGTCCGCTGGAGCAGGATCGTATTTTTGCGGGTCATAACAATATGGGATTCATTATCCGTCCGGTTCAATCAGCTAATCAGCTAATGGCTTTAGCGAATGTTGCACCTGCAGGTGATTTACCAATTTCGATCACACGCAGCCGTGCCGGAAATGTTGAAATTGCCTCATTGGATACTACAGCTACAATCCTTTATAAATTGAATAATAAAGGTAAAGCTATTGAATACACAGCTCCTATCGCTTTACGCGACGGAGGTACAATTGAAGCCTGGTACAAACAAAGTCCTGAAATCAAGATCAGTACTTCATTTGATAAAATCCAGATCGTTCCGTTAGAGGTTATTTCTTCGAGCAGTGAAGAAACAGGTGAAGGAAACGCTTCTCACCTGACTGATGGCGATCCGAATTCAATCTGGCACACAATGTATTCGGTTACGGTAGCTAAACATCCTCACTGGGTTGATTTAGATGCAGGAGAAGAAAAATCGATTATCGGATTTACATTCCTGCCTCGTCAGGATGGATCAAACGGCAGAATCAATGCTTATCAGATCCAGATCAGTAAAGATGGTAAAGAATGGGGAGAACCGGTTGTGAAAGGAAACTTCCCGAATAATGCCGAAGAACGTAAAGTTATGTTCGACAAAGCTGTTAAAGGAAGATATATCCGCTTTACTGCTTTGAGTTCTCATGGAAATCAGGACTATGCATCAGGTGCCGAAATTGGTATCCTTGCTGAATAAACTGAATCCAAAGATCAATACTATATAAAAAGGGATTGTCTGATTTAATCGGACAATCCCTTTTTCATTAACCTATCTGTAGTTTTTTAAACTCCATATTTTTCAAATCCAGAGTCAGCAATTCGTTGACTAAAGGTTTTCCGAAACCTGTAAGTATTTTAATTGCTTCCGTTGCCTGTAAACTTCCGACAACTCCGGGCACAGAACCTATGACTCCTGACGGAAGATTCTTCTTTTCTCCGGCAAATTCTTTCGGATAAAGATCCGAGTAGGACCCTGCTTCGCCATAATTAAACACCGAAAGCTGACCATGAAATTCACCAATACTTCCGTAGACATAAGGAATACCTGATTCAGAAGTCACCTCATCAATTAAATAACGTGTCTCGAAGTTATCACAACCATCCAGAACAATATCATATCTGCTAATCAACTTGCGTGCATTTTCTTCAGTCAGTCGATACGGGTAAGTCTCAATAACACACTCACTGTTGAGTTGCTGAAGAGTCTTACTTGCCTCATAGACCTTTGAAGAGTCCAATTGTGATTCGCGATACAAAATCTGTCTCTGAAGGTTAGTCAGAGAAACGATATCGTTATCGATCAATCCGATTCTTCCGATCCCTGCAGCTACCAGATATAAAGCGATGGGCGACCCCAACCCTCCGACTCCGACGATCAGAGCCGAAGCCTTTTTCAGTTTCTCCTGTCCTGCTTCTCCGAAATCCGGAATCAGATGATGTCTGTTATATCTCTCTTCCATATCATCAATCCAATACGTGATCCCAGTCTTTCCAGATAACTTCATACCCGCTGGCCTGAACCGAACGACGAATCTCTTCCGGATGACGATTATCGGCCATTTCAAACTGTTCCAAAGCATTCGGATAGGAGAAATATCCCCCCGGCTCTGTTTTTGAACCTGCACTCATAGAAGTTACACCTAATTGTATCATATTATTGCGGAATTCAGGCAGTTCGCGCGTAGACAAAGCCAGTTCGACATCATGATCGAACAAACGGAAAGCAAACATTAGCTGAGCCAACTCTCTGTCTTTCATAATCACATTTGGTTTAAAACCTTCTCCCGTATGAGGACGCATTCTTGGAAAAGAAATAGAAAACTTAGTTCTCCAATATCTTTTTTGCAAATAGCGAAGGTGCATAGCCATCATTGTGACATCCGTTTTCCAATCTTCCAATCCGATTAAGACACCAAGTCCCATCCGATGAATGCCTGCTTTACCAAGGCGATCATACGTATCCAGACGATATTTAAAATCACGTTTCTTCCCTTTGGGATGATAGATCGGATAACGCGCCTGATTATAGGTCTCCTGATAGATATATACGCTGTTCAGACCAGCCTGAATTAAACGTTCATAATCTTCTTGCTCCATCGGCTGAACCTCTATCGAAATCGAGGAGAAATAAGGCTTAATCAATCGAATGGCATTTTCGAGATATTCTACTCCTGCATGTCGCGGAGATTCACCTGTTACCAGAAGAATATGTTCAAATTGTCCCAACTCTTTAATAGCCCGGACTTCATTCAGGATCTCCTCATCCGTCAGAATGATCCTTTTTATCTTATTTTCATGATTGAATCCGCAATAAACACAATGATTCGTACATGCATTTGTCAGGTAAAGAGGAATATAAAACTGAATCGTTTTCCCAAACCTACGCAGTGTCAGTTGTCTGCTTTTAGCAGCCATTTGCTCCAGATAAGGCGCAGCTGCGGGAGATATTAACGCCTTAAAATCCTCGATATCCAAACGCTCTTTGTTAAGAGCGATGCGGACATCGGTATCGCTCTTCGACGCGATACTTTGAGAAACAGACTCCCAGTCTGTTTCATCTATCTGATTGATATAATCTTGTTGCATTGTATTATTCGTGCTCGATACACTCTTTAGATAATTTCATAGCACAGAAATTCGGACCGCACATTGTACAATAATCTTCATCGCTGTGAGAGCCTTCTTTATAATATTCCAGTGCTCTCTCCGGATCCAGAGAAAGATTAAACTGATCTTTCCATCTGAAATCAAAACGAGCCTTACTTAGGGCATAGTCACGAACATGAGCACCCGGATGACCTTTTGCCAGATCTGCCGCATGTGCCGCAATCTTATACGTAATAACACCGTTGCGTACATCCTCTTTATTCGGTAATCCCAGATGTTCTTTCGGTGTTACATAACAAAGCATGGCTGTACCTAACCATCCGATCTGTGCAGCACCGATAGCTGAAGTGATATGATCATATCCGGGAGCTATATCCGTTGTCAAAGGGCCTAAAGTATAAAACGGCGCTTCATGGCAAGAAGTTAATTGTCTTTCCATATTCTCTTTGATTTTATGTAACGGAACATGACCCGGACCTTCAATAATTACCTGTACATGTTTATCCCATGCCTTCAATGTCAGTTCTCCCAATGTATCCAGTTCGGCAAATTGAGCATCATCGTTGGCATCATGGATAGATCCCGGACGTAAACCGTCACCTAAAGAAACAGCTACATCATATTGTGAAAGAATATCGCAGATCTCATCAAAATGCTCATAAAGGAAACTCTCTTTCTGGTGGACTTTACACCATTTCGTCATAATAGATCCCCCACGCGAAACGATTCCCGTTAAACGCGTATTAGCTAAATTTACATTGGCTAATTTAATCCCTGCATGAATCGTGAAATAATCAACGCCTTGCTCAGCCTGCTCAATCAATGTGTCCCGATAAATTTCCCAGGTAAGATCTTCTACTTTACCGTTCACTTTTTCCAAAGCCTGATAAATCGGAACCGTTCCTACCGGAACCGGACAGTTACGGATAATCCATTCACGAGTTTCATGAATATTATCGCCAGTCGATAAGTCCATCAGAGTATCACCACCCCAGCGACAACTCCATACCGCTTTCTCAATTTCCTCCTCAATGCCCGAAGACATGGCTGAGTTTCCGATATTGGTATTGATTTTAACCAAGAAGTTACGGCCGATAATCATCGGCTCCGCTTCGGGGTGATTTATATTTGCAGGAATAATAGCCCGACCTTTTGCTATTTCATCACGTACAAATTCGGGAGTAATATGTGTTTTTATTCCTAACGCTTCATTGTTCATATTTTCGCGAATAGCTACATACTCCATTTCAGGAGTAATAATTCCCTGACGAGCCAATGCCATTTGCGTTACGACTTTTCCCGACTTAGCCTTATAAGGCATATGTCGATTTTTGAAACGAATGGCATCAAGTTTAGAATCCTTTTCGCGCATACGTCCATATTCAGATGTCAGTTCAGTCAACTGTTCAATATTTTTATCCGCCTTAATCCAGCTTTCACGTAAACGGGGTAATCCGAGTTCCAAATCGATCAGTGCATTCGGATCAGTATAAGGTCCGCTCGTATCATACAGTACAACCGGATCATGTGAGGTTCGTACACGTTTTCCGTCAACGACCTTTACTGAATCCGTCAGATTTACCTGACGCATAGCCACCTGTATAGGGAATAATCTACCTGCAATGAAAATCTTTTCAGAGTTAGGATAAGGAGTTCTGGTAATTTTTGTGTTCATGACTTATCAAAAAAAGGGGTTAATCATTTAAGAAAGAAGTTAGCGGGCTACTTGCTTCGGCTCTACTCAGTTGTGCCGGCAAACCGGACTCAAAAGCTTCGCGTCCTGCTTCGACAGCTTTACGGAAAGCATTGGCCATTCGGACAGGATCACCTGCCACAGCAATGGCTGTGTTTACCAATACGGCATCAGCACCCAGTTCCATAGCTTCCGCAGCATGAGAAGGAGCTCCGATACCTGCATCAACAATAACAGGCACATTACTTTGTTCAATAATGATTTGTAAGAAATCTCTGGTCAATAAACCTTTATTTGTCCCGATTGGGGCACCAAGGGGCATTACCGCAGCAGATCCTGCTTCTTCCAATCGTTTGCATAAAACAGGGTCTGCCTGAATATAAGGCAAAATAATAAAGCCCATTTTAGCCAGCTCCTCTGTCGCTTTCAACGTTTCAATCGGATCGGGCAATAAATAACGCGGATCCGGATGAATCTCCAGTTTCAAAAAGTTAGTTTCAAATGCCTCACGTGCCAGCTGAGCTGCAAATACAGCTTCTTTTGCATTTCTGACTCCGGAAGTATTTGGTAAAAGCTGAATCTGCGGATTCTTTATGTGATGCAGCATCTGATCTTCCTCGTTGTTCATATCGATACGCTTCATGGCCACTGTTACCATTTCAGTAGCCGAAGCCGTAATAGCTTTGGCCATTTCTTCATTTGAACTGAACTTACCTGTTCCCAGGAAAAGACGTGAAGAGAATTCCTTTTCTCCTATAATTAATTTATGCATTTTCGTATATTGTTTTTAAGATTAGCTCAAAATAACCTTCTGTCGTTTCACCCTCCTCCGGATGTAACTCCGAAACAGCACCTCGTCCTCTTAATGAAGAACACATTGCAACACCATGTATCCCTGTTTTCATTAACTCAGGAATATCCTCCAATGTGATCCCTCCGATAGCGACAATGGGTGTATTTATACCTTTTTCCTTACACTTCGCGAGTATCGAACGATATCCTTCAATACCTAATACCGGACTTAAATTATCTTTGGTTTTTGTAAAACGATAAGGTCCTAAACCTATGTAATTGGCTCCTTCTGCAACTAATCGCTCGATATCTTCAAAGGTGTTTGCCGTACCTCCGATAATCGTATTGTTACCCATCAGTCTGCGTGCTTCTGCAACCGGCATATCGTTTTTACCCAGATGCACACCGTCAGCACAAACTTCGTTTGCCAAATCAGGCTCATCATTAATAATGAAGGTCGTACCCATACTTTTACACATCGGTCGAAGCATGGCACAGGTCATTACTTTAGTAGGTAAATCGGCATGTTTATTGCGGAATTGCAGCAAAGGAAGGCCCGATGCCGAGAAGCCCATTGAAGTAATAAGTAACTCTTCAAAACTCATTTTATCCGGAATAGTAAGTCCGTGGAATCTCGGAATCCGTTTTTTAGTATACTCATTGCAACGAGCCTGCAAAGCCTGATACTTGCGAACTAACTTCTCATTATCAAAGTCTTTTTCCCAATCAGCCCAAAAGCTTCCTAACATAGCGAATCCACCGAATCCCAATTCGAACAATTCATCTATTTTATCTTCGGTAACTCCACCTAAAGCGATTATATAGGGCTTGATCAAACCTTTCTCTTTGGCTTTTTGTAATTCCTCTTTCGTAAATTTCGAAGAATATCCTTCTTTCGAGATGGAATCGTATACCGGACTCAGAAAATGATATTTACATTCGTCTACTGGTTCTTCCAGATCTTCAATCGAACGAAGCGTGTCACTATTAATATAAGCATCACTGAATAATCCCTCTAACTTATCTTCATTTCGGGCATTCAGATGAACCCCTCTTACGATATATTCCCCTGTCAGGTCATAGTGGTCATGAAGTACAATCCGATTATGAAAAACATGATCAATCGATTCAAGAAAAGCAACCGTCTGTTCTTTACTCCAGCTTGGTTTACGTAAATGAAGGGTGCCTAATCCGGCTTCTAATAATTGTCTGATAGCCTCTGTCTCCTGAGGATAGGTTTTTTCCGAAGTAATAACGATTAGTTTCATAGGTTGTGTTGTTATTTATCCGCCACAAGTAGCACGGATAATTGTTAGTTGTTCATTTTCGCCCAGCTGATAAGAGTCCCACTTCTTTTTAGGGATGATTCTTTCGCCTGACGCAATGGCAATGCCATGAGGGTCAATGCTCAGCTCATTCAATGCCTGGCTCAGAGAGCAGGCCTCTTTCAATATTTTTTCCTGATCATTTATATAGATAATCATACTCTTTTCTTTTTGATTAACGGAATCGGATTAAAGAAATGATTGACGGGACCATGCCCTGCGCCTACGTACACGTCTGATCCGTTTGCGATAGCTGAAGTAATAAAGCTTTTACTTAAAGAAACGGATCTTTCGAGCGAATATCCTTTAGCCAAATGTGCGGCAATAGCCGATGAGAATGTACAGCCGGTTCCATGCGTATTTTCAGTTACGATTTTGGTTGTACAATAAGGAATAGCTTCTTGTTGAGGTAATATGAGTAAATCGTGCATGGATTTACCTTTCAGATGTCCCCCTTTCATCAGAACGGCACGTGCCCCGAGTTCGAGAAGTTTACGACCTACCGACTCCATATCTTCGACAGAGTCAATAGACATACCGGTAAGATAAGTCGCTTCATCGGTATTAGGAGTAATCACAGTTGCCAAAGGAAACAGCTCCTGTATGATCAGATCAGTACAAGAAGATTCAATCAGAGGATCTCCGCTGGTCGCGATCATAACCGGATCCAGAACAATGTGCCGGGGGGTATATTTTTCAAGGATTCGTTTGACTGCCAGAATAATCTGCGGAGAATGTAACATGCCTATTTTAACGGCATCAACCGCAATATCGGACAACACGGCATCAGCTTGCGCCTCTACCATTTTATCATCAAGTGAGTGAATAGCACATACACCTTTTGTATTTTGAGCAGTAACAGCCGTAATGACAGATGTACCATATACACCTAATGCCGAAAAAGTTTTCAGATCAGCCTGAATACCGGCACCTCCTCCGCTGTCTGATCCTGCAATGGTCAGTGCTGACGGATAAACAAAAGAATACATAATGAATATGATTTATGAAAGGGATGCTGCAATGTATGCAACACACACGCATGGTATCTGAATGGAAGAAAAATAGCGTCTATGAACAAATTCCTACGGCAGCATTACCTGCTTCAGGTTCATAGGGTATAATCTCAGCCTGTACATAGTAGGCACCCCTTTTGTTAGCTGGGGGCAAAATAAGAAAAGATATTTCAAGAAAACAAACTTATTTCTATTTTTTCCTGATCTGAAAGTGTAGGGTTTTATGTGTTTAGTTACCTTTGTACGAGATTGTAAGTAAAAATTATGGAAGAAAATTTCGATATACACGAATATCGTCCCAATGAACGCGAAAAAGATCTGGACAAAGCTTTACGCCCGTTACAGTTCGAAGATTTCAACGGACAAGAGAAGATCGTAGAGAATCTTCGAATATTCGTTCAGGCTGCTAAAATGCGTGGGGAAGCACTGGATCATGTGCTTTTACACGGTCCTCCGGGACTCGGAAAAACAACGCTGTCAAACATTATTGCCAATGAACTCGGTGTCGGGTTTAAGGTTACTTCCGGACCTGTTCTGGATAAGCCGGGTGATTTAGCCGGTATCCTCACAAGCCTGGAGCCTAACGATGTACTTTTTATTGATGAGATTCATCGTTTGAGCCCGATTGTGGAAGAATATCTTTATTCCGCAATGGAAGATTACCGTATTGATATTATGATCGATAAAGGACCGAGTGCACGCTCTATCCAAATTGATCTGAACCCATTCACTTTAGTTGGTGCAACTACGAGAAGCGGTTTACTGACTTCGCCTTTACGTGCACGTTTCGGAATTAACAGTCACCTTGAATATTATGACAATAAAGTACTGGCAGGCATTGTGAAACGTTCGTCTTCGATCCTTGCTGTTGCTTGCAGTGTAGAGGCTGCCGGAGAAATTGCTTCACGCAGCCGCGGGACTCCGCGTATTGCCAACGCCTTACTGAGACGTGTCAGAGACTTTGCTCAGGTAAAAGGAAACGGACGCATCGATACAGGGATCGCCCGCTTTGCATTAGAGGCATTAAATATCGACAAATACGGATTAGACGAAGTCGATAATAAAATATTAACTACCATCATCGATAAGTTCAGAGGTGGGCCTGTCGGACTGACCACAATTGCTACGGCTTTGGGTGAAGATCCGGGAACACTGGAAGAAGTTTATGAACCTTTTCTTATCAAAGAAGGTTTCTTAAAGCGTACCCCTCGTGGTAGAGAAGTGACAGTTTTAGCTTATGAACATTTAGGACGTGTACAAATGACACAGTCCGGTTCTTTGTTTTAATATTAATAGGAGTTTAGTATCGGAGGAGACAGGAGCTGGGATCCATTCTCTTCCGATGGTAAACTTTTTTGTTTTTGTAAAAGTATGGCAGGATTAAAAAGCTTAGTTAAAGATACCGCCATTTACGGTATAAGTAGTATTCTGGGACGTTTTTTGAATTGGTGTCTGGTCCCGATGTATGTTCGTGTTCTTCAAAGTGTCAGTGATTACGGTGTTGTCACCAACCTCTACTCATGGACAGCTTTCGCAATGGTTCTGCTGACCTTTGGTATGGAAACCGGATTCTTTCGTTTTGCGAACAAACCGGACGCTGATGAGAAAAAAGTTTATTCCTCTTCCTTTTGGTTTGTTACCTTACTGTCGGCGATTTTCCTGATCGCCATGTTTCTTTTCATCAATCCGATTGCATCGGCTCTTGATTATCAGGGTAGCGAATCTTATATTCTCATGCTTTCGGTTATTGTAGCCATGGACGCCATCAGTGCGATTCCGTTTGCTTATCTGCGATTAAAGAACAGGCCCTATCGGTTCGCCGGTCTGCGATTACTCTTTATTTTCTCGAATATCGCATTAAATCTGTTTTTCTTCTTGCTTTGTCCTCAGATACAACAGTCACATCCCGAATGGATCAGCTGGTTCTATAATCCGGACTATTCGGTCGGCTATGTATTCGTCGCGAATCTGCTATGTACGACATTCGCAACTATCATGTTGTTTCCCGAAATACGTAAAGCATTCACAATGCCAGACTTTGGCATTATGAAATCTCTTATAAAATATTGCTTCCCGCTCCTGATTCTGGGTATTGCAGGTATGATTAATCAGACGGCAGACAAAATGCTGTTTCCGCTTTTGTTTCCGGACCCGGATGAATCTTTCTATCAATTGGGTATTTACGGAGCAAACTTTAAGATTGCGGTTGTAATGGTTATGTTCATTCAGGCATTCCGTTTTGCATACGAACCGTTCGTCTTTGCGCAAAACAAAGGGACCGATAAGCGAGGAGCTTATGCCGCGGCAATGAAATACTTTATCCTCTGTACCTTTGTAATATTCCTGGGTATCACCGGATATCTGGATATTCTGAAACTATTAATTGTTCCGGAATATTATCCGGGATTAAAAGTCGTACCGATCGTTATGCTTGCAGAGATATGTTTCGGTATCTTCTTTAACCTGTCATTCTGGTATAAGTTATGCGATAAGACACAATGGGGTGCTTACTTCTCTCTTGGCGGATGCTTTCTGACTGTACTGATCAACGTATTGTTTGTTCCGAAATACGGTTATATGGCCAGTGCCTTCGCTTCGCTTATCAGTTATACTCTGATGATGATCCTCTCATACATTATCGGTCAGCGCATTTATCCGATCAAATATGACATGAAGGCAATCGGCTTCTATACATTATGCTTCATTGGGTTATATGCAGCTCAACTCGTTTTGCAAGTTGAAAATTTATATCTGAGATTATCAATAAATACCGTAATCTTAATTACTTTTATGGCAATTATTATACAGAGAGAAATAGGTTTATCTAAAATTAAATCATATACCCATAAGTTTAAACGTTAATATGAACCACATTCAAAATATTATTAATGACTTTCGCTTGTTTTTACGTGAAAGATTGGATATTACTCACGAGAAATCAAATGAATTAGATACAATTGAAGCTATAAAAAAAGGAGTTGAATTTAAAGGTGTCAATCTTTGGATTTTGATCTTTGCTATTTTTATTGCGTCTTTAGGATTAAACACAAACTCAACAGCCGTTATTATCGGCGCCATGCTTATCTCCCCGCTTATGGGACCAATCATGGGAGTCGGGCTCGGATTAGGAATCAATGACCTGGAACTGGTTAACAAGTCTTTGAAGAACTTAGGTATTGCAACTGTCTTCAGTATTCTTACTGCGGCTTTGTATTTCTTTATAACACCGCTCAACGAAGCTCGGTCCGAACTGCTTGCCCGGACTCAACCGACAATTTATGACGTTATGATTGCATTCTTTGGGGGTATGGCAGGTATCGTTGCCGGTTCCGCCAAAGAAAAAGGAAATGTTATTCCGGGGGTAGCTATCGCAACCGCCCTGATGCCTCCTTTATGTACAGCCGGATACGGACTGGGTACAGGACAATGGACTTTCTTCTTCGGAGCCTTTTACCTGTATTTTATCAACTCCGTATTTATCAGTCTCGCGACTTATTTAGGAGTTCAGATCATGCACTTCCCTAAAAAGGAGTTTATGAATCCCGATCGGGCCAAACGGGTGAGCCGTGTCGTTACGACAACCGTTATTCTGACTATAATCCCAAGTTTATGGATCAGTTACAATATGATCGGACAAAGCATTTTTGAACGTAATGCAGAAAACTTCATTCGTCAGGAATTAAGCTTTGAAGGAACTCAGATTGTAAATAAAAGCGTGGTGACTTCCGGTAAAAAAAGTATTCAGGTAGCTATAATCGGAAAAAAGATTACCGAACAGGAGCTAGAGAATATCCGTTCTAAAATGGGTCGTTACAAATTGAATGACACCGAGTTGATTATTTCTCAGGGCGGAACGGACAATGCCGATATTACGACTCTGAAAACAATGGTACTGGAAGATTTCTATAACAACAGTGAACGTTCAATCAAACAAAAAGAGCTGCAGATTGATATGCTTTCTAAAGATTTAGAATCCTACGAACTGCTGATGCGCAAAAGTTTCGAAATAGCCCCTGAAATGAAAGCGCTTTTCCCAATGGTCAAAAGCCTTTCATTCTCTAAAGGGATAGATTATAATATAAAAGAACAAAGTAAAGATACGGTAACGATAGCTGTCGTTGAGTTCGAAAAAGTACCCGACGAAAACGGGAAGAAAAGACTCGAAGAATGGTTAAAAGCACGTACCAAATCCGAAAAGTTCAAGCTGTTAGTCGAATAAAAAAATTAAAGCCTATGTTATTCCATGAAGTTATATTCGGTCCTATACACAGTCGTCGTTTAGGTGTTTCGTTAGGAATCAACTTACTTCCTACGGATGGAAAAATATGTTCGTTCGATTGCATTTATTGCGAGTGTGGCTACAATAGCCAGGGAAAAGGTACACGACTGGCTTCGCGTGAAGAAGTGAAGACGTATCTGGAAGAAAAATTGATCGCAATGAAAAAAGAAGGTGTCACTCCTGATGTTTTCACTTTCGCCGGTAACGGCGAACCGACTCTGCATCCTGATTTTGCCGAAATTATCAATGATACAAAAGCTTTACGGGATACTTATTTCCCGAATGCTAAAATATCCGTTTTATCTAATGCTACTAAAATCTCTAATCCGAAAGTATTCGAGACATTAATGCAGGTAGATAACAATATATTAAAGTTAGACGGAGGTACGGATCGTATGGTCCGACTGATCGATGTTCCGAACTCACCGTCTTATTCTGTTGCCGGACAGGTTGAAGAACTGAAGAAATTCAACGGTAATTTCATTATGCAAACCATGTTTTTAAGAGGTGAGCATAAAGGCGAAGTGATTGACAATACTACTCCCGAAGAATTGGAAGCATGGTATAAAATCGTCCGCGAACTACGACCTAAGACGGTTATGATCTATTCGATCGACCGTCCGACTCCTGAGAAACAACTGACTAAAGTGAGTAAAGAAGAATTGATGTCAATTGCCCGCCCGTTAATCGAGGATGGTATTGAAGTATCAATTGCCTGAACTCTGTATTCTTAATATTTATAACTGACAACTATACACGAAGAAAAATTATGGAATCAATCAAAACCTTATATAGAATCGGACATGGCCCTTCGAGCAGCCATACGATGGGACCGAAAGTCGCTTCTGAAATGTTCATGAAAAAAAATCCTGAGGCGGCACGTTTCGAAGTAACGCTATACGGAAGTCTTGCTGCAACAGGTAAAGGTCACCTTACCGATGTAGCTATTCTTGAAACGCTGGAACTTCACGCTCCGACCCATATAATCTGGGAACCTAAACACTTCCTGCCTTTCCACCCGAACGGGATGAAGTTCGAAGCCTTCGGTGCGGACGGCAATCTATTGGATAGCTGGACAACTTACAGTATCGGAGGGGGATCTCTGGCAAGCGAAGGTTCAATTATCAAAACAGATGATTCTGTTTATGAAATGAATTCGATTCAGGAAATCCAGGAATGGTGTGAGCACACAGGCAAAAGTTACTGGGAATATGTGGAAGAACGCGAAGGTAAACAAATCTGGGATTTCCTCGCTGAAGTATGGAGCGTTATGAAAGAAGCAATCCAGAGAGGTCTGGAAGCGGAAGGTGTATTACCGGGAGGTTTGGGTGTAAGACGTAAAGCCGGTGATTATTATATACGGGCAAAAGGATACAGCGATACAATGCGTGGTCGCGGTCTTGTCTTTGCCTATGCACTTGCTGCCTCTGAAGAGAATGCTGCGGGCGGATGTATTGTAACAGCTCCAACCTGTGGTTCGTCAGGCGTACTTCCTTCTGTATTGTATTACCTGCAAAAAACTCGCGAATTCAGTGACTTCCGTATCTTGAGAGCCTTAGCAACAGCGGGACTTTTCGGATTGGTAGCAAAAAGCAACGCTTCTGTTTCGGGTGCCGAAGTAGGATGTCAGGGAGAAGTAGGTGTTGCGTGCGCAATGGCTGCTGCTGCTGCGACACAATTATTCGGTGGTACGCCAGCTCAGATCGAGTATGCTGCCGAAATGGGATTAGAGCATCACCTGGGATTAACGTGCGACCCTGTTTGCGGATTAGTACAAATTCCATGTATCGAACGTAACGCTCATGCAGCGGCTCGTGCATTGGATTCAAATGCCTATTCTACTTTCTCGGATGGTAAGCACCGTGTAAGTTATGACCGCGTTGTAGAGGTAATGCGCCAGACCGGACACGATATCCCAAGTTTATACAAAGAAACGGGAGAAGGTGGGTTGGCTAAGTTCTCCGACAAAATGCAAATCAAATAAGAGATCTTATTTTTGATATATCAAAAAGCTGTATGAAGATTGTTCTTCATACAGCTTTTTTTTGCTATTTATTTCTAGAATGGGTTTACTAAATAAGCAATAAACCAGTTCTATCAATCTATCTCATAGAAAGCCGAAATACGCCACGCATAACTAATTTATTTTCAAGTATAAATAATATTTATCACGGCATAACTAACTCTTTTCTCCTTTGTATTTATTTGTTAACTGTAGGTCGCACTAAATTGCGATGTACAGCGCACTTTTGTGCGACCTACTCCGCAATTTTGTGCGGTGTACATCGCACAAATTATTCTCCCTGAAATAATAATTAATGCAACCGCAGATTTAATTAAATACACTATAGAAATTCTTATTCTTCCCGTCACATTTTTGTTTAACACGTACATCCTTCAATTTATCTCATTAGATATTCTCCGTTTATTCCAATTTTAAATTTAACATTTACGTATAAACTTAAATATACACCCAATCAACAATAATACAGCTATATATATACTATACAAAATATAAAATGAAAAACTTAAAACATATAAAATAAAAAATATTAGCAAATTATCTGGATAATGATTTATTTTTTTTAATATTGCAGACAAGAATATCACAGAATAAACAATTTATATCAATTAAATATTTTATCAATCTAATTCCCAAAAATGATTACTAATTACCTCAGAAAAATGGGATGTCGGAGAGCCTCATTATTGCTGATGATCTCTTCAGTCGGAATTGCCCCGACTGCAATGGCGACAGATTTTGTGGAGATGAAGAACACACAATTGACACAGAACCAACTTAAAGTAACAGGGCAAATTGTTGACACCAAAACAGGTGAACCTATTATCGGCGCTAACGTCAAGGTTAAGGGCCAGGCAATGGGTACGATTACTGATTATGACGGAAACTTTACTTTAGATGTTCCGGCAAACAGTATTCTTGAAGTAACCTATGTCGGCTATGACAAGGCTGAAGTACCGGTGAGTAAAAGCGGACCGATGGTCATTAAGCTCGGAGAAGACTCGCAGGCTTTAGGCGAAGTTGTCGTTGTCGGATACGGGGTGCAGAAAAAAGAATCGTTAACCGGATCGATGCAAGTAGTAAGTGCCGGTAAATTAAAAGACGTTACTGCGCCTACCGTTGAAAACATGTTAAGCGGGAAAGCTCCCGGTGTGCAGGTAAGTTCCGGTTCGGGACGTCCCGGTGATGCTGCTGCAATCGTTATCCGCGGTAAATCAACAATCAATGGTAGTACCGACCCGCTATGGGTTATTGACGGAGTTATTGTTGGAAATAACTCGGGTACGCTGAATCCTTCAGATATCGAATCCATATCCATATTAAAAGATGCATCATCTACTGCTATTTACGGATCGCAAGGTGCAAATGGTGTCGTTTTGGTTACTACCAAAAAGGGAACTGCGGGAAAACCTACAGTAAACGTTGATGCCAAATTAGCGGTCACTACATTGAATAGCGGAAATTTCAATGTTATGAACGGCGCGGAGCTGTATGATTATTACAAATCATTCAGTAACCAATCTACCATTAACTTTCCTCGATGGAATGAAGATTTGAGAAACTCAAATTTCGACTGGTGGGACAATGCAACCAAGACCGGCTTCGCTCAGGATTATAACGTATCCATCAATGGCGGAGCTGAGAATATGAAGATGTTCTTTTCATTAGGTTTCTACGATGAAACCGGAGCTGTAAAAGGTTATGATTTTAACCGTTACAGTTTCCGCTTCCGTTCGGATTATACCCCTTATAACTGGTTAACGGTAAGACCTCAGGTCAGCGGATCGATTAAGCAGGTGGATAATAAAGAACACTCTGTTAGTGCCATGTATCTGAATCTGCCATGGGATAGTCCATACGCTGAAGACGGTTCATTAGTAGGTAATGCTCCGAATCCGACATGGGTAAACACAACGGGATCAAACTACATGTATGACTTGCAATGGAATCACGGAAATAATAAAACGTATGATTTCATGGGTGGTTTCGACTTCGATGTTCGGTTTACTGACTGGTTGACGTTTAAATCAATCAATAACTATAAATACACGAATTACAGCAGTATGAGTTATACCGATCCCCGTTCATCTTCAGGACAATCGGTTAATGGTCGTATCGATGATTATAACTCAACGGCAACGCGCCTTTATACCAATCAATTGTTGCAATACAATCAATCATTCGGTAAAAATTCGGTGAATGGTATTTTAGCTTATGAGTGGAATGAGTATTCGATCAAAGCGAATCGTGGTATTGCCACAGGTTTTGCACCGGGATTCGAAGTAGCTGATGTTGCCGCTGTTGCCGAAAAAGTAGGTAGTTCGATCAACGAGTGGGCAGTACAATCTGTGCTTTTCCGTGGTAATTATGCATATGACAATAAATACTTAGGAGAGTTATCATTCCGTCGTGACGGTGCATCAAACTTCGGTGATAATGCTAAATACGGAAACTTCTTCTCAGTAAGTGGTGGTTGGGTTATTAATCGTGAAGAGTTCTTCAAAGCGGACTGGGTAGATCAGTTAAAGCTAAGAGCAAGCTACGGATCGGTAGGTAACAGACCGACAGACTGGTACGGACATTATACATTATACACTCTTTCGGGGAAATACAATGAAATGCCGGGAGCTATTATTTCACAACCGGGTAATCCTGACATGACATGGGAAAAAACTTACACAGCGGGTGTAGGTGTTGATTTCCGAATCTTTAATCGTTTTAATTTCAGTGCCGATTATTACGATAAAAACACGACTGATCTTTTGTACCGTGTGACTGTTCCCGGAACTATCGGTTTATCAAGTATCTGGCGTAATGTTGGTAGTCTTCGCAATAAAGGTTTTGAATTCACGGCTTCGGCTGATTTGATCAATAAAGGGGATTTCTTCTGGAGCGTAGATGCCAATATCGGACTAAACAGAAATAAAATCACGGAACTTTACGGAGGTAAATCCGAAGTAATCACAGGAGACGGAACAGGTATTGCCGGATCTGCAAATAAAATCTGGAGACCGGGGATGGATTCAGATACCTGGTATCTGACTGAATGGGCCGGTGTAGATCCTCAAAACGGTGATCCGCTTTGGTATATGACTGATCCGGACGGAAACCGTGTCAAAACAAATGACTATGGGAAAGCATCTAAAAATCCGGTAGCTTGCGGCGCGTACACGCCTGATTTCTTTGGTGGTTTCTCTACTTTCTTCCGTTGGAAAAATATCGACTTGAACGCAAACTTTACGTATTCGGTGGGCGGTAAAATCTATAATTACGCTCGTGCCGAATTCGATTCTGACGGAGCTTATACGGACAGAAATCAAATGAAACTGCAAGACGGATGGTCTCGCTGGGAAAAAGAGGGCGATATCGCAACTCACCCGAAACCAAGTTATAACAATCCTTCTAATTCACAGAAAGCTTCTTCACGTTTCCTTGAAGACGGAAGTTATCTGAAACTTAGAAACGTAACTGTATCTTACAATATATCGTTACCGAAATGGTATATCAAGAATATGAGAGTGTTCGCTTCGGGAGAAAACCTGTTCACAATTACCAATTTCTCAGGTGTAGATCCGGAAATACCACCATACGAGGGTAAAATTACAGGTGTAGCAACAGCTGTATATCCTTCTACGCGTAAAGTTGTATTTGGTTTAAGTCTAACTCTTTGATATTCTGAATAATGAAAAATAAACTATTTCTATATACTGCTTTCTTAGCTACTGCATTCACATCATGCGACTTAGAAAGATTACCTTATGATAAATATACCGAAGAGTCTATTATGGCAGACAAGGAAGCTGCCATGAATATTCTTCTGAATGGTGCTTACGGTCAGTTGCGAGACTGGTCGGATGTTATGCACCGCGTTGGAGAGTACGCCGGGGATAATATTATGATTCGCGGTACTTCGACGGATGCTTTTTACTCTTTTATTTCGTATAAGCATATTCCGGATAATTATCGTCTGAATACATTCTGGAACAACAGCTATAAAATCATTTCACAAACCAGCGATTTGATGAAGCTTATTCCGGCTGAGAATGATCCGAAGATCAATCAGAAACTGGGAGAAGCTTACTATCTGCGCGGAACTATGTATTTCTACTTATGCCGTGCATATGGACGTCCTTATGCTCAGTCTCCTCAGACTAATTTAGGTGTGCCTATTGTGAACGGTGTTCCTGAAGATCTGAATAATATGCAGCTTCCGGATCGTTCCACTGTCGAAACGACATATCGTCAGGCTATCAATGATTTAAGAACGGCGGAATCTTTAATGAATGAAGATCGTACAGCTGCCTATGCAACCAAATATGCTGCTCAGGCCATGCTTTCACGTATCTATATGTATATGAGCGGAACGTGGGAAAATCCGAATACGGTTTATGCAGATTCAAGTATTTATTACGCCAATCAGGTTATTGAGAGCGGTAAATACAAAATGCTTCCGCGAGAAACTTTCATGAAGTCCAACACTCTTGCTCCGGATGATCCGTCACAAACGGAGACGATCTTTGCCGTAAAACGTGTATCATCGGAATTCTCTGGTTTCGACCATTATTACGGAATCGGTGGTATGTATGCAACCATTGACGGTATGGGCTGGGGAGAAATGTACGCCAGTCACAAATACCTGACTTTACTGAATAAAAACGGGAAAGGTAAAGATGCTCGCTCGGCATTCATTTCTCCGCAATATACGTTGGATGAGAAAGGTAAGAAAACTCCGGCTTTCCGTTTCGTTGTTCCTACGTATGAAAAGAATGCAAAAGTAAGCGGTTATAAGTATGTACAGGCTTCTTTGCTTGAAGAAGGGGGCAACTTATATGCTGTTTATAAAGAGAATATTGATGACAAAGAAACGGAATTCAAATCGAAACTGACATTGGTTAATGCCGAAGACCAGACTTACAGTGTCATTTATGAGATTGACAAAAAAGAATATGTCGGAGAGAAAGATTATCTGATGTTATTGAATCGCGTTTATCCGATGTTCTATATCACGAAGTGTTCTTTGCAGGACGGAGAGTCACATCTGCATTCGCCGATCATTTCCCGTTTGGCTGAAATGTATTTGAATCTGGCCGAATGCTATGCGAAGAAAGGTGATTACGGAAATGCGTTAGTCAATCTGAATATGGTCCGCGAACGCTCTCTGCCGGGTATGGGATATACTTCGCTTAACGCAACGGATGCACCTGAACGGATTGAGGAAGAACGCCAGCTCGAAATGGCTTTCGAAGCGGACCGAAGTTATGATGTATATCGCAACGGAGGTACACTTACTCGCCATTATCCGGGTCCTCATGGATCTTTAGATGAATATCCTGCCTCACATCCGCGTGTAGTACAATATATTCCTCAGGAGCAAATCAATGCTTATAACAGTATTGGTTGTGTGCTTACTCAGAATCCGGATTAATAACCCATACGAATAAAGAAGGGGCTGTCTAACAACGTCAAGAT
>DKPO01000023.1:10767-10961 GCA_002471225.1 Porphyromonadaceae bacterium UBA7332 | reverse complement strand
TCCTTTGTAGCGTGGAAGAAAGACGGAGAGGTTGTCAGCAAAGAAGCAATCTATACGTTCACGGTGACCGAAGCGATCTCGTTGACAGCTGAATTTTTGATCAACAGCTTTGCAGTGTCTGCCACAGGCGATAACGGAACGATCGAAGGTACGGGTAACTTTACCTACGGTTCGGAAGCGACATTGAAAGCGAT
>DKPO01000023.1:0-10545 GCA_002471225.1 Porphyromonadaceae bacterium UBA7332 | reverse complement strand
TCATTTGTGGCGTGGAAGAAAGATGGAGTGGTTATCAGCAAAGAAGCTGTTTATACGTTCACGGTAACGGAAGCGATAAACTTAGTTGCTGAATTTGAATTGTTGCAACATGAAATAACTGTTACAACTGAGAATGGAACAGTTTATGGGGATGGACTTTACTGGCATGGTGAAGAAGTTCTGTTAGAAACTATCCCTGACGTAGGCTTTACTTTTAAACAATGGGAGTATGCAGGTGAAATTGTTTCTTATAGTCCTGTTATTCAATTTACAGTCACAGAAAGTCATCATTTGCATGCCGTTTTTGAAACAGCAACCTCCATACCATCTGTAGATCAGGATGAGGTGAAAATTCGTATATCAGGACGACGTATTATCATAGACACAGAATATGAAATAGCGCAAACTCATCTGATCCATGTGTCAGGTAAGATCGTTGTAGTGAATCAATCAAACGAGATGGATGCCTCCGGCTTCGAATCAGGCATATATATTCTCAAAATACAATTAGAAGCGAAAGGTCAGATTACCAAAAAAATCTACCTGAAATAAAAAAAGCCCCATTACGGGGCTTTTTTTGGTTACGTCGCTATCGCTCCTGGGTTACGAACCTTTGGGCTCCTGGTAATCTTGAAAGGCAGTTGATCACTTCGCTGTTGATAGGCGGGCTTTGCCCTTCTGTTGATGAAGCTTCGCTGTCGATAAAAGATCCTACAGGAGTTAAGAAGGGTAAAGGAGTTTTTTGTTGTTAATGCGGTGGTTTAACCAACAATCATTCCAACAGCAATGGTGTAGGGATGGTGCCTTCTCGTTATGGCTCACGCACGATTTACCTCCTATCCACTTCGGATTTTAACTTATCGGCGACCATCAGAGTATATGTCTTCTAAAACGATGCCTGTCTCGGGAGTCATAACGAGATTACCTCTCTGAACTCCTGTGAGAGAATGCCTTTTCGTTCGCTTTAATTCTATTCCAATACGATTTAGAAATGGCCTTTTAATTTTACCCAAATATGTTTTGTATTTTAACAGTTAACATGTTAAAATGATTGGTTTTGGCAATCTATCCGTTAAATATTTTAATTTTGCGACCTATTTTAATCAATCAAAGTATCATTAAACTTATGTCTAAATGAAAAAGTTACATGGTTTTATGTCGGTTTTGGTTGTATTAGCTATCGGTTTTTCGTCTTGTTCGCAAGATAAAATGACCGACACCAGCGGAGGTGGGAGGCTAGCAATTAAAGTCGTATCGGACACAGATGTGGTTTTACCATCCACAAAGAATGAATTTGCAGAACAAGCGCCGGATCCGGCAGATTTTAAGCTGGATATTTATCAGCAAGATGAATTACTTCAAAGCTGGGATCGTTTTGAAGAGTTTAAACAGAACACGATTTTTCCATCAGGAAATTACTTAGCAAAGGCATCTCTGGGAGATGTCAATCAGGAAGGTTTTAGTAAACCCTATTTTGAAGGAAAACAAGGATTTCAGATTCTTACAGACGAAGAGACAGTCGTAAATCTTACGTGTTATTTGGCAAATACAAAGGCATCAGTTGAATACACAGACGCATTTAAAAAGTATTTTGCAGCGTATTCAGCAAGTATTCATTCAGGAAGCAATCAACCCATTTTATTCTCAGGAACGGAAACGCGGGCTGCCTATTTTAAGCCCTCCGATTTAACGGTGCAGTTGCAGGTAACTAATCAGCAAGGATCTACTTCCACTTTGAAGGCTGCAAGTATTGATCAGACTCTCCCAAAACATCATTATCGATTTAAATTTGATGTAGATGCAGGTTCTTCTACATTGAAAGTCACATTTGATACAAGTACGGCTGAGGAAAGTATTGATATCGATATTTCTGATGAAGCATTGAATGCAGCAGCACCTGTGATTACGACAACCAATTATAAGCATAATGAAATATTGGATGTTGTAGAAGGGCAGTCGTTAACGGTTTCTCCTCTGGAAGCTTTTATTCATGCCAAATCTGGAATTGTATCCTGTAAACTAAAAACAGAGTCTCCCGTTTTGCAGCAACTGGGCATTCCCTCAGAGATGGAGCTGGTAAAATTGTCGAAAGAAGCCGAAGCTCTTTTGACCAATCAGGGTATTACTCTTAAAGGACTAAGTAATAATGTCGATAAGATGGCGGTTGTGGATTTTACACAGATAATACCGAGGCTCTATCTTCATTCCGAATCGGATACACACACTTTCATGTTGGAAGTGGTTGATCGGTATAATAAAATAACACAATCGGTCTTAGTTATTCGTAGCAAGGATAATGGTTTTTCTGTACAGCCGTTAACACCGGTGGCACTGGGTTCTGCAACGGTTGACTTTCCGGTAAATCTGCACGGAGATCCTTCACTGATTCAGGTTCAGATGCAGGCTTTCGGAACATGGCAAAATTTACCTGTGGAAGTAATTCAATCACAGGAATCCATGCATACCGTAAGAGCAACGTTTCCCAAAGCTATTTTGTCGGAAATACCCGTACGAATTGTATGGAAAAATAAGATCCTGACGTCTCAGATTCCTGTACGGACACCTTCTTTTGAAGTAAAAGCATTAAGCCCGGGAAGTGTTTTTGCGGGTTATGCCCGTTTGCATGTCGTTGGTGAGAATGCCTTCGCAACCGAATATTTTAAGACGAAAGATATTTATGTAGAATGCGCATTAGAAGGAACGGACAACTGGTATAAACCGGAACAAACAAAGACGGAGGATGAAATCCGTATTGTTTTGCCTGTTGACGCATCTAAAACGAATACCTATAAGATCCGGTCAAAATGGATCCATGATGAAAATGAGATTCCGGGAACGGATGAATCATTGATAACAACAGAACCGGCATTGCAACTTTCAAATGCGGGCTTTGAAGAATGGTCAGAAGCCATGGTCTGGAAAAAAACATCGATGGGAGGGAAAGAAATATATGCATTTTATGCAGCAGGAGGCTGGGCAAGCTATAACGATAAAACAACGCAGCCAAGAGCAGACTATTCCTGGTATTACGGAGCTTATCCCGGTACTGTTCCTACGGCGAAGACAGGATTTACTGCAACCAACCATTTAAATCGTTTCGATGGGAAAGCTTTTACGATTGAAGCTCATAGCGGAACGAATGCGATGGAGATAGCTACGGTTGGTTGGGGTAAGAATAACTGGGGACCGGGAGGAGGATCTACAGAGTATAAACAGCCCGGATTGCTGTATTTGGGAACTTATGATCGTGCTTCTCAGGAAGAAATACATGGTATATCATTTAATTCACGTCCCGAAGCCGTTGAGTTCTATTATAAATATTTCTCTTATAATAATGAATCGGCTAAAGTTACGGTGGTACTCGAAGATGAAAATCATCAGGAAGTTGGGCGTGGAGAGTTAAAAATAACGGATGATACACAGGTCTTCACCAAAGGACGTGTAGCTGTTACTTATTCTCAGTTGCGAAAAGCAGCTTTTATACGTGTTGAATTTTTATCTACAGATGCAGAGTCACCTGAAACGAAAGGTGTTTTTGGTTCAGCCGGATTATTTTCGGGTTATGGCGATTCGCGCCATATCGGTAGTATTCTGACTGTTGATGATGTGAGTCTAATTTATTAATTTGGAAATAATGAAAAAGAAACTATATATATTAAGTATTCTTTGTTTATCGCTGTTGAGCTTTGCGGCTTGTGACCGGGAGAGTCTGGATTACGGAACTCAGAAACCGGAAGTCGATAATCGTCCTGAAGGAAAGGTCAGTGTAGCGGGATTGCAAGTAGGCGTAACAACAGAACCGGTTGTTAAATCCACGAAAATAGATCTGACCCCATTTATTATTCGGATTTTCGATAAAGATCACGGGAATAAACTCGTAAATGAGTGGGCATATGGGGATATGCCTGAAATTTTTACATTAAAGGTAGGTAACTACTCAATTGCAGCCTATTCACATGATCAGCTTCCTGCCGAATTTGAAAGACCGTTTTATTATGGCGTTCGGGATTTTACGGTAAAAGAAAATGAATTAACTTCTATTGAAACCTTGAAGTGTATTCTGCGTAGCATTATGGTGACGGTTGTTTTTGATGACGAATTGAAACAGTTGTTGAGTCCGGATGTGAAAACGACGGTTCAGGTAGGTGAGGGGCAGTTGATCTATCAGAAAGACGAATCCCGTGCAGGTCATTTTTATGCTTTGAATGACAATCAGAATTTATTGCAATCCACATTGATCGGAACGATTGATGGCGAGCCTGTAAATCTGAGTAAGGCATTTCCCGATGTAAAAGCCGGAGAACATCGTATCATTAAATATACGATTAAAAACGTGGGAGAAGAAAAACCCGATGAGGGAAGTGGAAGCATCACTATCAATATTGATATGAGTTGTACGGTCGTTGATAAAGATGAGGTGATCAAACCCGGGGAAGATGTGATCCCGGATGAAAAACCGGATCCTGATCCGACACCGGACCCGGATCCAAACCCGGGCGAAGATATGCCGGTGATTGTCGGTCAGGGATTTGATATCACTCAACCCGTTAATATCCCTGAAAGCGGAGAGATGAATGTGGTTGTTAATATATCAGCGCCGAAAGGGATTGCCAATTTATTCGTAGAGATTGATTCCGAAACACTGACGGAGGATATTCTCGTTTCGGTAGGTCTGGCTAAGACATTTGATCTGGCTCATCCCGGTGCATTACAAGAAGGATTGTCCGGATTAGGGTTTCCTACAGGAGATCAGGTTATAGGGAAAAAAGAACTCGTATTCGATATTTCACAGTTTATTCCCCTATTGGGCATATACGGAGCAGGAACACACAATTTTAAAATATCGGTGGTTGATCAGGCAGCATCACCGAATACCAAACGTCAGACACTTACTTTAATATCACATTAACAAGCTTACTATGAACAGACTTTTAAATATATGGCTGATATTTACCCTTGTCGGAATGGGGTTAGTCAGCTGCGAAAATAATAATGACTGGAGCGGTGAAGGAACACTTCAGTTGAAAATAGGTGTAAAAGGGGATATTCAGGTTGTACAGACACGAGGGGAGACAGAACCTGCACCTGAAGAGACCTGTGTAATTAAAATTTACAGTTCGGAAGGTTTGATCCGTAAATATACGGGGATCGCATCTATTCCGGGTGAATTACAGCTGTCTTCGGGGGTATATCGCACAGAAGCTTCTGCAGGGGAGGCAGTTCCGGCATCTTTTAATAAAAAATATTTTTATGGAGAGACGGATTTCGAAATCAAAGCCGGACAGGTTACGCAGACAGATCTGGTTTGCCGGATCATGAATAGCTTAGTGAAGGTTAACTTTGATGAGTCGGTTTTGAATATATTCTCGACTTATGAGGTGACGGTAGCGACTTCAGCAGCATCATTGAAAATCCACCCTGAAAATCAGGATTCGGTTGCTTATTTTATGTTGCCGTCCGATAATAAGAAAATTACCTGGACACTAAAAGCAACTGCCTTAAATGGATCGAAATTCGAACATACAGGAAGTTTTCAGGCTGCTGCAACAACACGTTATGATTTAAATATAGCTTACAAACCGGACTTGACTCCCGAAGGAGGGGGCTCCGTAACGATTGAAATTGATACGACTCCGATTGAGGTGAATGAATCAGAAGTACCGGTCCATCTGGCTCCTAAGATCTCGGGTGTCGGATTCGATATTCTGAAAGGCGTACAAGTAGAGACAGGCAATAATAATCCATTATCGTTCACGGTTGCCGGATCTTCTTTAATTGAGTCTTTATTGATTCAATGTGCTTCCTTTTCAAATTGGGGCTTACCGTTTAATCAGATTGATCTGGCACAATTAACCCCTGAAGAAGCGGCAGTTTTGGCTGCTGCCGGATTGGAAGTGACAGGCAATGACAATGAGCTGACCGGGCAAAGTTTCAAGAAGATTACTTTTACTTCAGCATTGATGCAACGGATTACGGCTGTGGAAGCAAGTCATTCGCTAACGATCCGTGCAGTTGACAGTAACGAAAAATCAAGAGAGGTGATTACGGGTATTCATGTGAGCAATGCAACTGTTTCGACACTCGAACCGCTTGCTGCAACCATTTACACAAATCGGGCAGTTTTGCGTGGTGAGGTGATTCGCGAGTCCGAAGGTGCTTATCGTTTCCGTTATCGTATGGTTGGAGCTTCTGAATGGATTTTTGCAGATGCACAACGTTCAGGGAATAGTTTGTCGGCTCAATTGACAGGTCTTACTCCGGGGACTAACTATGAATATCAGGTAATGGTAGGCGATGTGGTTTCGAATGTTTTGATTCGTTTCACAACGGAATCTGCCATTCAACTACCGAATGCCGGATTCGAGGATTGGTCGGGATCGTCTCCGCTTCTGATTTATGGCGCAGGACAATCTATGTTCTGGGATAGCGGAAATCATGGTTCTGCAACAATGAAAAAGAATGTGACCGAACCGGACGAAACAATAAAGCAGGAAGGTAACAGATCCATTCGACTGAAATCTCAATTTGTCGGACTGGGTATTATCGGGAAATTTGCTGCCGGGAATCTGTTTGTGGGTAAATACCTGAAAACAGATGGTACGGATGGGGTTCTTGGCTGGGGACGTCCTTTTGCGAGCCGTCCGAAAGCCTTGCGTGGTTATATTAAGTATCGTCCGGGAACGGTCGATTATACGACTACAGATAAAATCGGCAAAGGCGAGACTGACCAGGGTATTGTCTATGTGGCTTTGGGTGATTGGGCAGGTGAGTCGGCTGAAGGCGAACATTGGCCGGTAGTGGTTAAAACCAAATCCCAGCAATTCTTTGACCCTTCTGAAAATAATGCAGGTACGATTGCGTACGGAGAGTATGTGTTGAATGCCAATACGGAAGGTGAAGAGATGATTGAGTTCACCATCCCGTTGGATTACCGTGATACACGTAAACCCGTATCTTTAGTGCTGGTTGCTTCGGCAAGCCGCTACGGAGATTATTTTTCGGGAAGTTCAGGCAGTACAATGTGGTTGGATAATTTAGAATTTATATATGAATAAAAACACACAGAGAAAATTCTTCTTTTTACAAATCTTACTCCTGTATGCTTTTTGCATACAGGGGCAAGATTTTCGTCGTAATATAGAGTTTAAGCAATTTGTACCCAAAGGTCAATGGATTGTAGGAAGCTCTGTATCCTATTCAGAACATAACGAAAAGAATTATCAGTTTTTGATTGTTGAAGGCCTTAATTCGGATGGCTATACGTTTAAAGTGACTCCGCTTATTTGCTATGCATTTAAAGAGAATATTGCAGGTGGCGGACGTTTCTCATACGGACGTACACTTACCCGTTTGAGTGAAACGGATATTGTAATTAATGAGGACAATAAATTTAATGTGAAGGATATGTATAGCCTGAGACATTCATTCTCGGGAATGGCTATTCTGCGCAATTATATCAGTCTGGGCAATAGTCGTCGTTTTGCCCTTTATTGTGAGACACAATTGCAGTTTGGCAAGAGTCAATCCAAAATAGTAACAGGCTCAGGCGAATCTCTTACGGGGACTTATAAAACGGGAACGGATCTGGGTATTGGCGTTTCACCCGGGATGGTTGCTTTTATAAATAATTTTATGGCAGTGGAACTTAATGTCGGTGTGATGGGATTCAATTTTAGCAAAGAACGTCAGGTGACGGATCAGGTTCATGTGGGAGAGCAATCCATGAGTTCCGGTAACTTCAAAATTAATATCTTTTCACTCGGTTTAGGAATCGCATTTTATCTATAAATTTATGATAGCACAGCACTTCAAAATACGCATTTCCCTTTTTTCTCTTTTTCTGATGCTTTCAGTTTGTTCTGTCTTTGGAGAAAGTAAAGAAACGAAGGCGATGCAGGCAGATACATTGGATATTATTCGTACACGTGCAATCGGACGCTATGATCGGGGGATCACCAACTATCGGTTTATTCCGAAAAAAAAATGGGTGGGAGGTGTCACATTTTCATATGTCAATTACGAAAGCAGTGAGGCCAGTATGTTGTTCTCTCTTTTAAAGGATTTCACCTCTAACGCACGAACATTGAAAGTCAGACCTTATATCGGCTACGCCATTCGTGACAATGTCGTTATTGGTATGGAATTCGGATATAACCATACGGTTGCGAATCTGGATAATATCAGTTTGAAGATTGATGACGATCTGGACTTTTCGTTAAGTGGAATTCGCTTCTCCGAAGATCTGTATACGATAGCCGCTTTTCATCGTTCGTATGTAGGACTGGATGCCGGAAAACGTTTCGGTTTATTCAATGAAACCTCTCTGATGTATAAAAGTGGCACCTCTTCTTTCAGCAGGACGGAAGGCGAGCAGCCTAAAAGAACGGATACGGACATCCGGGAACTTCATCTGGGTATCAATCCGGGTGTTTCGGTCTTTATTATGCAAAATGTCAGTGCCGAAATGTCTTTTGGCGTCGTAGGCTTTAAATATCGGACCGAGAAGCAACGCAATGACCGGGGCGAAGAAGGTTCACGTCGTTCCAGCGGGGCGAATTTCAAAATCAACTTGTTTAATATCAATCTGGGAATTACTTTATGTATCTGATTTCTTCTGTTTATAAAAAATATGTATCCTGTATCGTTTTATGTTTAATGATATTGGGCGGATTCACAGGTTGTATAGAAAATGATATACCCTATCCGCGAATCCCGCTGTATATTAAAGATTTGCAGGTACGTGGCGCTTCGGCGGCACCCTATATGGACAATGAAAATCATATAGTGACTGTAACACTCGCCGATAGTGTGAATCCACGGAAAGTGTATGTCAAGTCGATTGATGTGACCGAATCAGCACAATCGACACTTAAGGCAGGACAAATACTGGATCTTACGAATCCGGTTGAGGTGAAGTTATCTCTGTATCAGGAATATGTCTGGACGGTAAAAGCAGAACAACATATTGATCGTCGTTTTAGTATTCGCGGCCAGGTTGGCGAGCCATCGTTCAATTCGGATCAGCGAATAGCATCTGTCAATCTGGGTTCTTCATTCAGCCTGGCTAATATTGAACTGACAGAACTTAAACTTGGGCCGGAAGGATCGACCATTAATATGAGCGAATCCTTGCCTATGCTCGAATGGAAACGTTACGGTACGTATGCGCAGACAAAAGTAATGGTCAACTACCGCGATTTTATAGTCATGGAAGAATGGACGCTTTATGTCTTTTTGCTTGAAAATAATATTAGTACGTTACGTGCCGATGCGTTTACTGAAGTAGCTTATCTGTATGGTGCCGGAGTGGAAGGAGCCAATAACGGATTTGAGTATCGTCAGTCCGGTTCGCAGGAATGGATAACTGTTGATCCGTCTTTGATTCAGAAACAGGGCGAGAAATTTTCGACCCGTTTATCCGGATTATTGCCTGAGACTGTGTATGAATGCAGAGCTTGTACGGACAAAGAAAAAGGGAATGTAGTGAATTTCACTACAGGAAAGAAGTTGTCGTTGACAGACGGAACGCTGGATAACTGGCATAAAGTCGGCAATGTCTGGAATCCATGGGCAGATACATCCTCCTCTTTTTGGGATACCGGAAATAAAGGGGCATCCACGTTAGGCGAAAGCAATACCATTCCTACCAATGAGACATCAACCGGATCCGGACAGGCAGCGAAACTGGAATCTAAATTTGTTGGTATCGGCTCTATCGGCAAGTTTGCAGCAGGCAATCTTTTCGTAGGTGAATTTAAGCGTGTGGATGGGACTAACGGTGTACTTGATTTTGGTCGTCCGTTCTCCGAAAGACCCACTCGCTTAAAAGGCAAATACAAATACACGAGTAAACCTGTCAATTATTTCGATAAGCAATTGTTCCCGCATTTAGCCAATGTGCCTGACACCTGTGCTATTTATATCGCCCTGGGCGATTGGGACACTCCTGTCGAAATCCGGACCAAAGCATCCGAGCGAAAACTCTTTGATCCCAAAGATCCGAAGATCATCGCTTATGCCGAACTGTATAATGGTAAGACATGGAATGATTACCAGGCATTCACTTTGGAGTTAAATTACCGGGATACGCAACGTAAACCCAAATACCTGATTATTGTAGCCTCAGCCAGTCGCTATGGCGATTATTTCACAGGAGGAGCCGGCAGCACCCTCAGGATCGATAACCTCGAATTCGAATGGGATTAGAAATACAAAATACAGAGATATCAAGGAGTTTTTTTGTAGTTAAACCGTTGATCCAACCAACAAAAATTTCATTACGAACCCTGTAGGGTTGGATCCGTGTACCATGTCTCGGGAGCCATAACGAGATCCAACCGTATCCCAAAACCATCAAACACACAATCAACCACACAAATGTTTTGATCCGAACAATGCGATGTATTTATTTGGTCAAATTCGAATGCCGTGCGATGGTGTACCACGGGCGGATACATAGATCCGCGCCCTACATTTAAAAAGCCAATTCGTATAATGACGTTTTTGCTGATCCAACCAACAAAAATTTCATTACGAACCCTGTAG
>DKPO01000044.1:253554-255979 GCA_002471225.1 Porphyromonadaceae bacterium UBA7332 | reverse complement strand
CATTTAAAAATCAATCACACAAAATATTTCTAAAAAAAGTTCCATTTCAGACCGATTAATTCAAGTCTGAAATGGAACTTTTATTTATGTCGTAATAAACTGTAACTTCGACTAACTTGATCTTGACTTGTCAGACAGCCTCTATAGAATCTGTTCTACGAATTATTCTTCTGTCAGATATTTTTTATACTCAGCCGGTTTAACACCGTAGCATTTAAAGAAGGAACGATAGAATGTCGAGTAGGTTCCGAAACCACATTTATCAGCTACTTCGGTCAATGCTATTTTAGGATCATTTTTGATCAGCAATAAAGCTTCATTCAAACGAACACTTACGATATAGTCATTTATAGTCTTACCGGTAGCCTGAAAAACAGCTTCCGATAATTTATTTCTGTTTACGCCTAACTCAGAGGTAAGCACCTCACGACTTAAAGCCGGATCGGCATATTTCTTCTCCATACGCATCAGTTGATCCAACTTCTCGAAAAGCAGTGTCAGTTCCTGCGATTTAGGCATCTCTTCCGTCGTATCTTTAATCTCCGGTTTTACCGGATTAATCAATCCGAGCTTCAAATCTTCCGTTTCTTTTAAATCGTTTTCCTTTAACGGCGTATTTTTAATTGCAGCAGCATAATCATTGAGCTGAACAAGCAATATCCGATTTTTTATCCGATAGCGTCGGCTACGTATTGCAAAGATGATTAACGAAACGATAAGCAGGGCTATTAAAGCTGTAAAAAGGAGCATTTGCCGTTTTTTATGCTCGGCGATTTGTATGGCATCATCCACTTCGTATTGAGCCTGCAACTCGGCTAATGCATTACGGGAACTGATATGCGCCAGCGAATCTCTTATATCCATGAGAATCATAGCTGACTGATAAGCATCCTTCCATCGTTGCTGCTCTCCAAGCACTTTACTTTTATATTCGTAGAGATAGATTTTGTTATTTCCTGCGGGATTGTCATTCATAACCAGAGAATCACAATATATCAATGACGAATCCGTATTACCAAGAGCCTTGTAAAAATTAAATTTCATCCGAAGTTTAAAATAATCTGTCCGGACAGGAGCACTGGATGGGAACTCTTCTACTAATGCCGAAAGTTTAAGATAGTATTCTCTCAATTCTTCTTCAGGCAGACTATCTCCGACACTAATAAGTTTATCATATGCTATAATTGCAGGTTTCTTGGAGTAGAATGGCCGGGCCTTCACATCGGGTTGTGCATAGAATGTATCCAGGCATAATAAAAATTGCTTTGCATACATTAAATCATAATTACTCAATGCCATCAGGATCTGCATTTTGAAGCGGCTCCCGATCCTATAAGGTAACTGTTCTGCTATTTGCAGGGCTTGCTCCAGATATTCACGAGGTGATTTCCATACAGCTGCAGGATTATACTCTGCTTCGAAACTGGAAAATAAGGCAAGATTGTAAAGAATACGCATCGATCTGTAAGGATCATCTCTGGGACTTATGTTGATCCGCTCTGTCCGGATCTGCTGAGATAGCTTATCGTATTGATCAAACGAGCGAATATCCTGCAATAACTGAATGAATTCGAGATTACTCTCAAGCCACTCTCCTTCAAATGACAATTGAGCACGCTGAAGCCAAATATCAGCGGAATCAGAATTGTTCTTGTTGTAATAGCGGAGGAACATAGGGGCAGCTATTCCATCCATAATTAAATAATCTTTTTGTTTGACAGCAGCATTCCAGCAAGGAAGTATAAATGCAGAATCTTTCTGCAGAAAATCAATATCACTCAAATGCGTTAATAGCCTTAAGCGTTCGTTTTCTGATGTTGCTTCATTCAAGTGACTTACCAAGCTGTCCCTGACGAGTTTATAGCGGTCATTTGCTTTACTCGTGTTACTTATCAAAAAAAATAATATAAGTAATTTGTATCCAAGTCTAATCATTCCTGTTGTATTCTAATATTAAAAATCAATTCCTCATTTACAGGTCAGGCAATTGTGTCTGAATCCCAACCTGCTTAAATGTAAGTATCAAAAAAAAGACATGTCAAAGTTTCATTGCAACTTCATTTTCCCTAATCTTTTACTGATAAGCCTGACAACCAGACAAAGATAAAATTTGCAAAAAAAACAAGCCAATATGGCGATAAGTTTGTATAATTTTATATAAACACAAATATAACAGCGTAATCCTATAGAATACTTAACGGATTAAACTTATTTAATCATTTATAATCTACTAATATCTTTATTAAATAATATTTAAATATAATCTGCGTGATTTTGAAACAAAAGAATGGAAACAGGAATTATGGGATAATACATTATAAGGAAAACATCACCATTGCCTGAATACGGTTCACACTGGCTGACTGATGGTCAAACTGAACTTGTTTTGCCCACAGATATTCAACAGCAGTGCGTATGTAAGGTG
>DKPO01000044.1:219294-253351 GCA_002471225.1 Porphyromonadaceae bacterium UBA7332 | reverse complement strand
GTCACTCCGCTCCAGCTTATCGTTGCGGGAAGTGATCTCACATCTGTGAATAAGGAGTAATTATAGCCTGCGAGGAACCCGCGGTATTTGATATATGCAGAACTTAGACCGGCATATTTATCATTTTTTCCCGCAGTAAAATCAAATTTAACATATCCGACTAACTGATTGCGTGTATGAGGAAATGCAATTACCTGAAAATCTACGGAACTATTTAATGGATTAATGAAAAAATCGGCTTTTTGCCCTTTAACAGCAGGTACGTTCGATATATTTGACGGAGAGAAGTACATACATCCATCAAGTGTATTCCCAATATCCATACCCATTATAGGCTGAATAAAGCCTCCTATAGTCAACCAGAATTTATCGTTGATCGTTTGCAGTGTGAAACGAGGAACAGGTACTGCATTGGGACCTTCGGGTTTATTCTGAAGAAATATTTCAGCTTGTTGTCCGGTTGTTCGTCCGAATTTAAACTCAGAATTATCGCTTTGTGCATATGTCGCTACGGGCAATTGCAAAAGAAACACGAACATAAGTTTGACAAAACTATTCGATAAGAATGATTTAATATTGGGGTTTCTAAACTGTGTATTCATTCAGTTATCAGGTTTAAGAAAGAAATAATTACCTGTATAACAAATTGAATATTATTTTTTATCAGAAATAACCTGTTTTTTTTCTTTTGATGGTATAATAAGTAATCGTGTTAAAATTGGATCTCTGATTCAGAAGAATTCCTCAGGAAGGAAAAATAAAGAGAGGCTATATGTCTCATACCACCTCTCTGGCCGTTTACATCTATCAAAAAAAATATTGATATAAAATTGTCTAATTTCCTACCTCTCACCGTAGGAAGTATCTTTGAATTTGCTAAGTGATAAAGTCATATAGCAAAATACTTAATCGAAATTATATGTTTAAAGATATCGAAATCATATTTCTGCGATCAGAAACAATGATTAATGACAAGACATCACCGTAACTACCGAAGTAATTACTTACCAATGAGAAGTTTATATTACGCACATACAATGCGGCTTTACACATCATTAAATAATAAAGTTATTGTAGGAATCGCCATTTATTCTCCGACAAACAAATGATGAATCTCTATAATTTGTAAGAACTCACACTAATAAATCCATAAGCTTCTTACAGCTTCTCAAACCAAATTATCAAATAAGAATAAGTCAATAGACAGACTTGCATTTCTTAATTACCAATCGAAAAATGTTCAACCATCCCTACAGTCAAACACTTCACTCATCTTATTTGAACACACATTTCAAAACAATCATCCATAATATGGATAATATCCGAAAATACAGTTTTTACATCTACTCAGATACAAATCTTTCGTGGTGTATAATCCTGTACTTCGCATCGGAATATCCGATTCTCGTATTCAACGAAGTTCAAAGATAAACAAACTTTTGAATTATAACACTATTAAATTAATTAAGTTCATCTTAACAATACTTTCATAAGTATTTACAAAGTAGACATCAGTCAACAAACCTGTATATTACAAATGATTAAATACGTGAAAACTACTAAAATTTCAGATTTGGGAGCCTTCAGCACACTAATATAAACACTTATTAATACTAAAAATTCATAAATACAAAACAGAACCATTACAAAACATACAAAACAGATCTAATAGTTAAATATTATTTACAACATAGTTTCAATATAGATATTTTAATCTGATGTATTCATATTCCTAATTTGGGAGATATTCTTTTTTACCTTTTTCAGATGCTTATAATTCAACATTCTCTGTTAAAAAATACCTTTAGATTACACTTAACATCATTAACGTTCAGGGGCATTTACTCTTACCATACCTTTGCATCACAAGATTGATCAACTTGGCTTCAGTAATACAAATCATTTAAAACATTAAAGTTATGGCTATTCAGTATTGTTTGGTAGAGAGAGTAAATCCACAAGATCGTACTGCCCCAAAAAAGTTTTATGCGAGTGCAGTCAGACGGGGATCTATGGGTCTGGATGGTTTAGCGACACGTATAGCAGGGTCGAGTACGGCAAGTAAAGGTGACATCATGTTGGTTTTAAGCGCTCTGGGCGAGCAACTGCAACATCTATTAATGGAGGGATATTCCATAAAGGTAGATGGATTCGGGACATTCCGTATCACAATAAACGGAAAGGGATCGGATACTCCGGAGGAATTTAAGAGTTCGATGATTCAGAAGTTCAATATCCGTTTTAAACCTGAAGTGGAAATGATAGCACGAGTTAACCGCGCATCGCTTGAGCGAACAAATACCGCTTGTGCTCATCCGGATGAAGACGACGAAGGTCCGGGACAAGGTGAATAACTTAATAAACAAAAGAAGAGAGCTATCCGATATCCGGATAGCTCTCTTCTTTTATTTATTAAAGCTTGATTGCTTTTTTCTTTCCTTTCTTACTTTCGAAGTTGTAACGGTTTATCGTTGTAACAACATAGGTATATTTCTGATCTCCCTTTTCATATGGAAGGAAATATTGAGTTTCACCCGTAACATCTACGATTTTAGAAGCATCTTTTAAGTCAACCTTCTCGCCTTCACCAAAAGCATAGATTGCATACTTGACAGCCTGATTGCCCGGATTTTTATCTTTCGGAGCTTTCCATGTAAGGAAATAGCCATCAGGTTTCCATTCAGCCTTAAGTCCCGAAACACCTTTGGGGTGTTTATTAAACATTGACGTGTAGGCAGGAGCAAGAGCAATAGTACTATGATGATTCATGGCAAGACTATCTGAAATACCTCCATAATTCTGAAGTAAATCATAGCCGTTCCACCAAACAACACCCGAAATATCTTTGCTACGATTCATCATATCCATTTTACGAGTCAGCTGATTGGCGCCTGCATTGGTTTTATCAGCATTATTCATTGTACGCACAATGCTTTGTCCGATATACAATTGTTCAGGTCCTTTCTGGTTATTCCACCATTTTACCAACGTTTCATAATCTGCTGCTTTATGGCCGATCTCCCAGTATAACTGAGGTACGATGTAATCAGTCCATCCGTTTCTGGACCATAATTGAACATCAGCGTACAAATCGCCATAATTTTCAAGACCATTCGTTTCGCTTCCCTGTGGATGATTCTTCTTATTGCGATAAATTCCAAAAGGACTCACACCGAATCTCACCCATGGTTTAGTTGAATGAATCGTTTCCTTCAATTCTTTAATAAGCATATTCACATTATTACGTCTCCAGTCGTCACGTTGATTCGGACCGAAACCCTGAGAAGCCCCTAATGCCTTGAAGGTATCCATATCAGGATATTCCTGCCCGGCTATCGGATAAGGATAAAAATAATCATCCATGTGAATGGCATCAACATCGTAGCGAGAAACAATATCTTTTACGACATTGACAATATGCTTGCGGCATTGCGGAAGACCTGCATCGAAATAGATCTGATTGCCGTATTTCAAAAACCAGTTGGGATGTTTGAAATAAAGATGATCCTGAGCCAGACGCTCATTAGCATTGGCCGTAACACGATATGGATTCATCCAGGCATGAAACTCCATTCCTCTTTTATGACATTCTTCGATCAGAAAAGCCATCGGGTCCCATTTATCCTTCGGCATCACACCTTGTGCCCCTGTCCAGAAACGACTTACGGGTTCGATATCCGATAAATAAAAGGCATCTGCCTGCGGACGAACCTGAAAAATAAATGCATTAATACCCATCTGCTTATACATATCAAGCATATTGGTGAAATATTGCTGCATCTGATCTTTATTCATCGTAGCATACTGATTTTGATAAATCGTATGTACCCAAACACCGCGAAATTGTTCTTTAGGCTGAGAAGCCCAAAGCATTCCGGAAGATAAAAGTGCTAACAGAAGGATTGCTCCTTTTTTTAATAAATTCATGAATCGTGTTTTTTCTTTATTTGATTATTTCTTTCAAATAGATTGGTAAATAGAATGCCTGATGGTTTTTAGCTTCTGTATATCCTACTATCGTTGTCGCTGCATCTCCTTTAGCTTTCAATGGTTCTTTTTTACCATTCAGATAATAGAAATCTTTGTACGCTTCGAAACGAAGTGTTTTTCCTTTTTTCGGATTTGTTACAATCAATTCAGGATAACGTGGATTCGATCCTGCAATCTGCATATCATATCCGTTGAATAACTGATCGTGACGAACGAAATAAGTATCTGTTTTTTTAGTCAGGTCTTTAATATCCGATGTACGTTGAATAAACTCATTCACCTGATTATTTTTCACAACCCCTCTCAACTGCTCGGCAGGCGAATAAGAAGCAAGGAATACATCCTCTCCTTCGTGTCCGCTCGTTGTCCATCCGATATAATTATCGCGATTCACAGTCTTGATCAAAACGTTGCAAACTTTACCCATTGCATTTTCAATTTTACGCTCGTAAGCTAACGTTTTTTGAGCATAATCAGCTTCCTGGCGAAGAGCCAATGCTTGTTGAGCTGCAAGGAATGGTTCGTATAAACCTTCATCCCCTCTAAGATTCACGCCATACTCATCCTGAAGTAGTGCAACATAGTCTGCATATTTCATTGTCTGGTTAATAGCTTTAGCCATTGCCTGACTCACACGAATCTTGCGGAAAGGATCAAAAATTTCTTTATACGGTAATTTAGAGTAGCTTCCATTTGATTTGCTATTACCTAAACTCACACCGCCATTACCATGATCAGGCATTACAACGACAATCGTATTCTGATTTTTTTCAGCAAAATCCATCGCTACCTTTACAGCATCATCAAAAGCAAGATATTCAGTAATAACACCTTTTGTATCATTGGCATGAGCAGCCCAATCGACTTTACTACCCTCAACCATAAGAAAGAAGCCGTCTTTATCCTGGCTTAGAATATCGATTGCTTTAGCTGTCATAGTTGCTATAGAAGGAACTGAATCTACTTGTTCATCTTCGAAAGGCAAAGCATCGGGAGCAAAAAGACCCCAAACTTTTTTCGTTCCTTTATTTAACGCATTCAACTGGTTTTTGTTGGATATGCGCTGAACCCCTTTTTCATTCAATACTTCATAAAGATTCTCTCCATCCTCACGAACCGCAGGATCAAGATATTGCCATCCACCTCCGAATACAACATCCACACCATTATAAACCATTTGTTTAGCCAGACGATCATCATCTTTACGACTTACTGCATGAGCAGCAAAGTCAGCAGGAGTGGCATGTGGCAACTGACAAGTAAAAACAAGTCCTGTTGCTTTACCTTTCAGTTTGGCAGCTTCAAGTAAAGTGAAAGCCGGCTGATAGGTACGATTTGCATCTGTTTTTACCAAATCATTCTCTGTCACTTCAGGATAAATCGCAATATTCCCTGTGCGTGCCAGTACTCCTGTCGCGTAAGTAGCACCCGTAGGAGCAGAATCACCGATAGGTGCATCCGAACAATGCGTAGTTACCAAACCAGAAAGATATTTATCGACAGCCAAAGGAGCCTGCTTGTACCATCTTGAAAGCGACAATACACTTGTGCTGGTACCATCAGGAATCATAACAATCACGTTTTTCACTTCTTTCGGCTTTGCATATACAGAAGCTCCTCCGATCAGTCCACAACTAAGGACTAAACTAAAAATTGTGTGCTTATTCATACTTTTAATGATTTATTTTCCTGTAATCTTACGAATCACGTAAGATGCCAGAAAGCATCCGAAGATTGCAGGAAGGTAAGAAATTGTTCCTACCGTTGATTTTTTATTTTGTTCTGTGTCAGATTCAAATACAGCATTCCGATCTGCCTGCTCTGTAGTAAACACAACCGGTAGTCCCCGACGGATACCCATTTTCTGTAAGCGTTTACGCACAGCTTTAGCCAAAGCACATTCGGATGTAGCCGAAATATCGGCAAACTTAATCTTTGTAGGATCAACTTTAGCACCTGCTCCCATTGACGAGACAATCTTTATTTTACGTCTCAGAGCATTTACAATTAAATTGCACTTAGGACTCAGCGTATCAATAGCATCAACTATAAATGTATATTGATCTGCATCCAATAATGCAGGGATGGAATCATCCTTCAGGTATTCTTGTCTGGCTGTCAGCTTAAGATCCGGATTGATATCCAGTAAACGTTTAGCCAGTACATCTACTTTAGATTCACCTATCGTCGAATGTAAGGCCACCAACTGACGGTTGATATTGGTAATATTTACCGTATCGCCATCTACAATAGTCATACGCCCCACACCGGCACGACAAATCATTTCGGCTGCATAGGCGCCGACACCACCGACACCCACAACCAGTACGTGAGCATCACGAAGTTTATTTAACTTCTCCTCGCCTAACAACAGTTCAGTACGAGAAAACCAATTAGTCATTTCGATCATGCAACAAATTTAGAAACATTCCGCATTATTGGTACACATATTACATTTTAAAAAAGATAAAAACTTCTATGATCCGATAATAGTAACAGATTTGTCATTAAAAATTCGGATAATTGACTTATTTATTGCTCGTTTTTCAGATTCTTATAGTTTCGGATTTGAGAGTATCAACAAAAGGAATTATTTTTGCACATTAAAATATCAGGGTATATACCTTTAGCATATAAATTCATGAATATCAGACTAAACAAAGTTATCAGCGATTCGGGATTATGTTCCCGCCGCGAAGCTGACAAATATATCGAACAAGGACGTGTTACCGTTAACGGCAAACCTGCTGAAATGGGAACTAAAATCGGAGCGAACGATGTCGTTCGTGTAGACGGACATATCATTAAGCATGAGAACGAAGCCGTATATATCGTTCTTAATAAACCAGCAGGTATCACCTGTACTACAGATCAGAGTGAAGCTGACAATATTATCGATTTCGTAAATTACCCTTCACGTATCTTTAATATCGGTCGTCTGGACAAACCGTCTGAAGGTTTGATTCTTCTGACTAACGATGGTAATATCGTTAACAAGATTCTTCGAGCATCAAATAATCACGAAAAAGAATATGAGGTTGTCGTAAGCAAACCGATCACAGAAGAATTTGCTACTAAAATGGCTACCGGTGTACCTATTTTAGGCACAATGACAAAGAAGTGTAAATTCGAAAAAGAAGGCGAAAACCGTTTTCGTATTACGCTAACTCAAGGGTTGAATCGTCAGATCCGTCGTATGTGTGAAGCATTAGGTTATGAAGTGGTAAAACTGAAACGTGTGCGAGTAATGAACATCACACTAACCAAATTACCATTAGGGCAATGGCGCTTCCTTACAGATAAAGAGGTTGAAGAATTGATGGAACTGATCAAGGACTCTGAAAATACTACCAAATCATCAAAAGGAGCAAAAAGTCCTAAAACAGCAGACAACAAACCATCTGCGAAACAAACAGTAAAACCAAAACGCTCAACCCGTCCTTCTAAAACACTTGAGAACAGATCTGCTTCGAAAAAAAGCGCAGCTGCAAAACCATCAGGTAAACGTGAGGGTAAAAGTGTAGCTAAACCTGTAGCAAGTTCTGCCCGCTTTACAGCGAAAGGGCCTAAATCGGGAGGTGCTGCACCGTCCGGTTCAAAAGACAGTAAAAGCAGAACTTCAAAAGGTAGCAGAGGTACTGCCCGTAATTCGAAAAGAAGAGGCTAATTACAAGTCCGGATATATTGCCGGAGCTTTATAATATCAAAAAAGGATATACCTTACAACTCGTAAGATATATCCTTTTTTTATTTGTCAGATCCCTGCTTTCCCGAGAGATTTCAATTTTCTTCTCACTAATATAAAGGAGATCAGCAGTGTCAGTGCTTCTGCAAGAGGTATGGTGATCCAAATGCCATCCACACCCCAGATACGCGGAAGTATATAAATACCTGCAAAAAGAAAAACTACTCCACGAAGCAAAGCTATAATAACAGATAGCTTCGCATTGGCAAGTGATGTAAAAAAACTTGATGATAAAATATTAAATCCACTCACCAGAAACGCAAAGGCATAAATAGCAGCACCATGAGAAGCCAGATCCACTACCTGATCAGCACTACCACTAAAGAATAAAGTAATAATCGGATGACTAAAGAAAAAGAGAATCGAAAACAAAAACAATCCTATAATACTGTTCGTACGTATACCAAGAAAGAAGGCCTGCTTCACTCTTTTAATTTGCTGCGCTCCATAGTTGTAGCTGATTATCGGTATGATTCCGTCCGAGATTCCTAAAAATACAGTTGTGCCTACAAAAAACACATAATTAATTACTGTAAATGCAGCTACTCCGTTTTCGCCGACAAACTTCATCAACGTTATATTAAACAGGAAAGTACTTATTCCTGCCGCAAACTCTGTCAATCCTTCAGATGATCCATTATAAAGCATTTCTCTGAAATAAGCGAATCTAAACTTACCTTTAGAGACCGATATAATATTTTTCGCATTAAATATTATAGCATACGAAAAGACAGCGCCTAAAGAAAATGCAACTCCTGTAGCAAGCCCTGTCCCCATGGTTCCAAATCCCCAAACCTTAATAAAAAGCCAGTTAAACAGAACGTTCAGTAATACAGAAGAGGTCGTAATAGCCATGGCATAACGAGGTTTCCCTATCGCTTTAATCATAAAATCCGAATAAAACATCGTTGTCAATACCGGCATAAAAGGCACCAGCCCTTTTATATAACCAACCGCATGAGGCATCAGCTTATCATTTGCTCCCAAAAGTCTAGCCAGTGCATCAGGATTAACCAACATGGCGATTGTAAACAATAACGAGATAAGCAAGACTGCAATAAATCCGGTTGTCATGGCATCCTGCGCTTTATTATAGTTTTTCTCACCCAGACTGATACTGACAATCGTCTGACTCCCTATTCCAACAACCACAGCTAAAGCTACTGCCAGACTGTAACATGGCAGGATTAGACTCACTCCTGCTAAAGCATCTGCTCCCAGAAAGTTACCGACCATCAATCCATCTACAATAGATTGAATACCAACAAATAACAAACCTATTACACCAGGTACAGCATAATGCAGAAACAGTTTCCATATCTTCTGACCTGCAAGAGCTTTTTCACTCTCCGATATATAAGCTTGTTCCTCTAATTTCAAATTCATAATATAGTCCGTTTAAATATTGAACAATCGTTCAATACGTAATTATAAAAAAACATCTCTTACCAGAAAAGATGTTTTAAACTTAATCCGGAATTTACCGTTTCAGCAAGCGATAAAAACCTTTAAGTGTTTTTTCCAATGTTTCGATCAAACCCTGATCTGTCCCTTGTGTAACGGAGTTCATCCAAATTCCGTTAATCAGGTATTGAAAATATTTGGCTGTTTCATAAGGCTCCCCTATCTCTCGCAGTTCAGATTTAATTTGCGAATTAACCAAAGCCTTCTCCCATATATGTACCTCATCCTCCCAAATAGCTTTAAACTTTTCTTTCAATTCAGGATTCAATTCAGAGAGTCTGAAAATAAGGAAATCATAATTAGCTATTGTAATCTGATAATCACAAGCATATTTTCCCCATGCCTGATTAATCAAATCAGCATACGTGAAGATATAATACTCAATCAACTCACTCAACGTATATCCACTAAGAGAGTCTGCTGGTAACTTCAGTAAATTAATCAGATATTTTTCAGCTATTGCCTGAAAAAGAGCCTCTTTATTCCCAAAATAGTGATACAGTAATCCGCGGGAAAGTCCTGTTTCTTTTTGAATATCACTAATCGACACTGAATCTACCCCCTTCAATAAAAGCAAAAGGTACGTTTTCTCAAGAATAAGCTCTTTTGTATCTATATTTTCAGCCATTATTTATATACATATTGAACATTCGTTCAACAAAGGTAATATATTATTGATTATCAAAAAGAATCTCTACATAAAAATTTGCAAACCGCTTCTCAGAGACGACAAAGCTGTGGAAATGCGCTTCTCTACAGTCTTAACACTCACATCCTGAAGGATTGCAATATCTTTATATTTCAGCCCCTCCTCTCTACTTAATAAAAATGACTTACGGGTTTCGGCAGGCAAAGATGACAGTATCCTCTCAATTTGATTCTCTAACATAGAAAAATCCATTGCACCCATCCGGAAATCTTCCAAAGCAAGCACATTCATTTGAGCATCAAAAACAGAGTCAGATATATCCTGATCAATAGGCTTTGCACGATTAATTTGCTTACGCAACGAATCAATACATAAATTACGAGCTATCGTAAATATATAGGCATCCCAATTCGTATTTGCATCAAAAGACAAACGACGTTGCCAGAGAATCATAAATATATTCTGAATAATATCTGCCGTCTCTTCATCATCTCTTACATATCCGAAAATAAATCTCTTCAGTTTACAGCAATAGAGTTTGTATAAGTTCTCGAATTGTACTATCTCCCCCTCTTTATTTTTAATCGTATTTAACATTTACTGTTTTATTAGATATACGTCACCTCCAAAGGGATATTACATCTGCATGACAGGCATATTTCCAGTCTGTTAAAAGCTTATATCAAAAATATGTCAATACATAGATTTAACCGCAGATAATCACCCTATACGTAAATCTATAAAACAAGTGTATAGAAAACAAGTATCAACGATTCAGCATAAGTCGTACAGCTATTCCAAAACTTGAATTCGAAACAGGAAAAGCAGCTGAAGAAACCAGTGGTGTATTTATCTGTTTATCATAAAAACCGCGAAGATTTAAAGATCTGCTTAACGTATAATCTGCGGATAAACGAAACGTAAAAGTACTGGTCCCGGTAGTGGGTTGGGTATATTCTTCTTCTATTTTACGTATCATCACCTCACTGCGTCTGTATACAACATCAGCTAAAAACTTCATTTCATTTTTTATGGTTGATTGCTTTCCTCCTTTTGATTTATAAAATATCCGGAGATCAGGAATCGTATATCCTCCTCCGAAAATATATTCGGTGCTAATCTGTTCAACTAACTGTATAGATCCTATATTAAGTGACAGAGAGCGACTATTCTTCACCTCAGCCTTACCACTTATATTATTCTTTGTCATTACATTCACACCGATAAGAGGACTAAAGCTTTCATTAATAACAACAGCCCCTATATCATACATCGAAGATGGTAAAGGTTGTTTAGTCAGCTGGTCCTGAACATAGCCAAAACCATCTGACGATTCGCTGTAATTAATAAATGTCGAATAGTTAGCAATACCGTATGTACATTTATAACCATGAGTCAGATTAAAACTCTTAAAATGTTTTGCAATAAACGGAATCTGAATCAAACCATCATAGGTAGCTCGCCAGTTTGGAATCATGCTCAATAACCCCGGAAAAAAAGACAAAGAGGTTTTCTCAGGTTTCCGCCCTGTATAAGCAGCTATAAAAGCAGGTATCAAGACATCTGGCGTATTTCTATTAACCGGAGAAACAGATGGATCATATGGCTTACCGGCTAAAATATTCCCTTCCATGAAGCCACCGGAAGGATATAATGATCCCATATATTTATCCGTAAGACGTCCTGCTATCACATCCCGGTACGCAACAAATCGGTCAAAGAAATCTGATTGATAACCTCCTTTTGCATTAGATGATCGCAAAGATGATGACAGAGCCATGAAACTCATAGATATATTGCCTGTCTGAATCATCGGACGACCTTCATACATAAAGTTTATCTGATTATTTTTCCCTTGTGTACGATGAGCTGTCAGTGCTATTTTTAGTCCTTTAACAGGTTCTAATTGCGCCTGAATCTGAATATCCTCATTATAATTTGATAATGCCGGAGTCACCACCGAATCATTCACTATCATCCAGCCCCGACTGATCGCTTTATCTACATAACTATCATCCGTAAATCCAAATGCAAAATCCAATCCCGGAGACAGAATGCCTCCGTTACGACGCTGACCTAACATATCTCCAACTTCGGGATTAAAAGACGGCAAATGAAGGCCTCCCGATCGTCGGTAACTAATAGTTGCAGAGCGAACAGACATCAATGCCCGGGCTGAATACTGAGCAACATCATACCACTTAGAGTCTCTTGGATCACTTGCAACACGTATAGTCAGATTCAATACCTGGTCTTTAGCGGCATGAATCTGTATCGAATTATCGTCACGAATCACGTATTTCACTTTAACCAGGAGACTATCCTGATCTTTAGCCAATAAAGTCAGATAACGCGTATTAAGATTATGCCTGACCATACGCTTATCACCACTCTTCAGTGTAATCTTTTGTATATGAATCAACTTCGCAGATTTACGAGCTACATTGGATTGTTTATCCACTTTTTTATTCTTAGATGAAAAGCGCTGATTGACCTCCTTCAGAAAACGAGATTTACTATAAAGCCCTTCAAAATTCAGCTTCATATCACCATTCCAGTTACCCGTATTACGAATTATATTCCCCAGATTTGTCTGATCATCGATAACAGCACCCCGTTCCCAGTTGTAAGTCGAAGCATACTTTATATCAAGATTAGTCCAACTCAATACCGGAATCTTCTGTATGGGTACAGAAAACTGAAAGTTAGCAGATTGTCCAAAATTCATAGGTCGTCCCAACTCCGCGATACTTAACATCACAGAATCCTTCCACAAACGATACTCATCAGGTAAGTCTCTCCTGTTCACACGTCCGTCCGGTTCGTCTATCCGGGCATTCGTTCCGCTACGAAAAGAAAATTTAATATGCTTAGTTAAATCCCAGCGCAATGTAAACTCTCTATCCCAAAGAAAATCTTTACGAAAAGAGAGTAGCCCCTCATTTATATCACCCGGTGCACTCAAATCCCGATATAATGATTCGAAATAATAGCGCATCATAGAAGTTGTAAAAGTTATATTCTGAGGAAAAAAATTCAACTGTATTTCTTTCGCGATTTTCCAATTTTTATCTTTCAATGTCTTAAAAGGCTCCCAGCCTTTATACATAGGACTATAGGTATATGCTAAATTACCCCTATAGTCAGCAGAACGTTCAAATGCGACAGAAGGGCTATGCTTTTCTAAACCATTAAATCCATAGCTCAGGGTAAAATTAGCGGGATCATACGGCATCGGACGTTTGCTTGATATATCAACCTTGAAGTTAGTCACACTAAAGCTTTTATTGCGTACAACATCCCGGGCAAAACTTCTTATAGAATCACGTTCAGCTTCATTTATCGTTTCGCGCATAGCATCAGAAATCTCAATATCCTGATCCAGTGGATTGTACTTAGGTGTTGTTACCTGTTCGGAATATGAATAATATACTGGAGCTTTCACTTTAATTTTGGAAGGCAAGAAACGTCCTGCATCAACATTCGTACCTATATTATATTGATAGAAATCATCCATTCGTCTCTCCGTAACCGACTGTTCAACCGATCCAAACCCTACAGTCTCTTTCCTTCCACTAAAGTTAACATTTGCAATATCTGATAGTGAAATATTCAAGTTTCCCTGAACAGCCCATCCCCCTTCTTCATTAAATTGTGCCAATCGAAGTTCATTCACCCATACTTCTCCTGATTTGACCGTACGTGCATTATTACGAAGACCTATCATTATCGTTTTTATATCGGATAAGGATGGATTTCCTACAACGGTAACTCTGTTTTTAGGCTTATCGGGATCAACAATAGAAAACGGAGTCGCAAATGTAACATTAGATCCAGTAACTCTCTTTTCTCTATTTCGTGTAAGTTTAAGATCTGTAAATAACTCTAAGGCAAAATCAAACATATTCTGCTCGGGCCATACTATTTCACGATCAGCTGTACTGTTATTATTATAAAATCCCGGAGGAGTCAGACGCAGAGGTATCTCGTATTCATAATAGTTACTCTGATAATCTGTACCAATACGTAAGAAGGCACTTAATTCTCCATTACGCAAATCCGTCAGATCATCTATAAGTTTCTCAGCATGAACAAACATCTGTAATTTTTTGTACTGACGCATATCCAAAGCCGTATTTTTATATACAGCTCTGGCATCCGCAGGTGAAAGATTCTGAACATTTAACACTAAGGATTGCTCATTTAATTGCCGAAGCTGTGGCTGTCCGGGGTCCACCACCCGCGATACACCCGGAGGAAGAATATAGTTCACAGGCTCGCGAGATCCATTTTCTTCAATATTCACTGCCGAAACATCAATAGTAGCATCTGAGACAGGCATAACATCCGGAGCATGTAAAGACTTCTGATATTGCCTCCAATCTCCGCGAACCAACTCCAGTGAGCCAAAACGAAGAACGGTCGAATCATTAAATCCGGTCATAAACATACGAATAAAACGAATCGCTTTAAAATCTCTGATATTTCCTATTTTCTTATGATAATTGCGAATCGGAATTTTAAACTGATACCAGCTAACATCTTCTTCTTTACCATTTCTCAGCTTGACACGAGAAGTTCGTTTGTCTACAATATAATTAAATCCGACTTTCATGGACTCCCTTTTAATCGCTACCTGATACTGATAGTAACGTTCATACTCACTCAGCGTGTTATCCTGGTTAGCATCCTCAACATCAGGAACCACTTTATAAGATGTATCATACGTTTCAGGAGAGTCTGATGAAGCCGGTGAGTTCCCTTCAGTACCATTGTATCTCTTATATCGCTCCAGAATAGATTTCTCTTGTTTATCCCAGTCTGCACCGCGATAATAATGATAATTATCTCCGCCCGGATCATTCAACGGTGAATACTTATCTGCATCCCATTTCGCTCTGGTCTGAGGCGATATTTTATTTTTAAGCTCTTCGATATAGTTACGATAGGTCGGATAAGTATGTTCTGTTTCAGTATTTATTCCATTCAGACCCACATCCTGCATACGCCTTGCTCCGGGAGTATTCTCAAAAGCATACGTCAAGGATTGTCTTTTAGGGACTCTTCCCCAATATGTATCTTCAACTAAAGACAGATCGCCGTCCACAGGCAATCCATTCTCATACATTTTACGCCCATCTTTCAGAATATCCTCCGAAACGTCTCCTAAATTAAAAATCAGCTCCCCACCACTAAACGCTCCGGACTTATCCTTAATGAAAGGATCCAACATCCAGAATTCAATATATTCAATATTCGAAGCTTCAAAATCAGTATTATCCAACTTACGCATAATACCACCCCAACGTTGTTCCGGAAACTCCAAATAACCGTCACTACCCATATGCAACGCATCAACATTATACGGTCCTCTCTCTTTGGGATAATATGCAAGATTCAGTACCTGGATCGTTGGAATTTCGTTATATCCTGCTTCTTTATTAGGATAAAGTTCTTGTTCCATAATCTCACGAATCCAATGATCTGAAAGTTGATCTTTATCATTTTTAATATGTGAAGGAGTTAATGAAGAATTCTTTCGTGTAAATAAGCCATCAACATAGAACCAGTTAATAAGACTTCGGTTCTTGCCATAATAATTCACTCCATTTTCCGAAAGTCGATCATTATATAATGGATTCAACAGCTCAATTGGCGTACTTGCCAATATCCATGAATATGGATTTTTCAGATCAATAGCCATTTTTGTGGATTCGAAATCATCAATATAAGCAATACCTTGTCTGGATAATTCTTTAGGGTGTCCGGGAACTAACTGTGCAAATTCTGCATTCAAAGTCATTTGAGATGGAGCTGTAGCATTCACAAATGGAATTTTATCCAGCATATCAGTCAACCATTGAGATTCTTTTTTGTATTGCATATTCAATCCCCAGATTGTATTACTAATCGACTCATCTCCCATCGATACTTTCTGTGTTACAGGCTTTTCACTTAAATGCATAATGGTAGCTCCGAGATTGAAATTCTTATTAAAAGCATATACAGCATCCAAACCTAAAAGAGTTTTACGTTGCATACTAAACATTGACTGATTCTCAAGTGTAACATTAACAGGCGTACCTGAATCTATAAGACTTTGATTCATTATAGTTACAACACCCATAATATAATCTACCGAATAATCAACATTCTCTTTCAACTCCTGACCGCCAGCCATAACTTTCACAGACCCTCGAGGCACATTCATTGCATTAAGCCGTATTTCAGCTGCATTGGTAGCCCGATATTCGCCTTTCATCCTATATTTATTTTTCTCGGCTAACTGTGCTGCTTCAACTTTCGTTGAATCGTACAACTCTTGAAAAACGAACTTATCGGCAATCACATCATTCCCGATTTTCTTTCTTAAATGAGACCCGAAAGGTTCTAATACAGGAAAAATAAGACGTCCTGATTGAGAATGAATTGTAAAGCCTTCCACAAAATCGAAAAAGCCATCAGGCCGTGGCTCCTGTCTGGCATCCAAGCGGTCCAGATTCATAACGCGTAGCAGTGTTTCATTCTTTATATTACCTTCCGGCAAATAATTGAGATAAACACCTGTGGTATCACTCTGATACTGAATCTCGAGCCTGAAACGATCTTTCTCAATCTGGAGAGCATTCAATGAATAGACATTCTTCATCATCAATCCCCACATAGGTAAATTAGGAGTCAATCCGGTAGAACGAAGAAGTTTAAGATATAAGGACTGTGTGTTATTAGTGATATCCGTCGAAAATTCACCAACTTGATACGTTTTTCCTTCATAGGTATATTCAAACGCGACGGCTAGAATCTCATCCGATTGCAAAGAAGCTTTTAATGATACATATCCCAACTGTTTATTGAGAATATATTCTGACGGATCGAGTTTTCGAGCACTCTCTATCTTATCATAATCCTGACCTCCATATATGCCAAATGCTTCTAAGGGTTCTAAGGTCGGATTTACAAGATTTATATTTCTTATGGCATTATACGTCGTTGTTATTTCATTATACAAAGAATTTGCCTCATTCTGTGGAAGAGCATTAGGAGTTAAAGGTTTCCAGAACGGATTACCTATAACCTTAGACTCACCAAGGTCCATAAAAGCTACCACATTACGTGCCTGATCAAAATTCCCTCTTTTATTCGTAACCCATACTTCGACTTTATTTATCATATATCCGGAAGAAATATAGGGCAACTTACTCATGGATTTATCATATGTATCTCTGAAATAATGAGCAAGAAAGTAATGTCTGTTTTCATCATAATCCTCAATAGACATTTCAAAAGGAGTCGTTTGTACACCTCCCTGCGTATTAATAACTTTAGATTCTGATTCTTGCTGAGCAACAATTCCCGTCAATCTTAATTTACCGAATTGCAATCCAGCCTTAATACCAAATAAAGCCTGTGTACCACGAATCAATCCTCCTGAAGAAGTCATACTTACATTTCCTGCTTCAATATGTTTAATTATCTCATCATCGGTTCCTTCGTATGCCAGCTTCAACTTTTGAGCATCAAAATCAAAGGTCGCATTAGTGTTATAATTCAAGTTAAAATCCATCTTGTCCCCTATTTTCGCATTCATATTCAATTGAATTTCCTGACTAAAATCAAGAGAAGTCCGTTTACGTGCCCGCTCAGATAGTTGAGGATTATTTACAACATTACGTTGCACTCCAATAGCGAGTTCAGCAAAGCCTTGGGTTTGAATCTGGATTCCGCCCGGACCGAAGATCCTTTCAGCTGGTCCTAACGAGAATTTCATATCGAAGGGATTGAAAGGTTGGAATCCGGTTGATTCTCCTTCGATTATTGTTGTTTTTCTCCTATAATACTCGCGCATTACAGTTTCCAAATGGTATTGCATATATTCTTCCTGCGTAAGACGAAAAGGAATCCCGATCTCTGTGTCACCTATCTTGGAACGATAAATATAGGAGTTAGTAGATGGATCAAATTCAAATGCAGAAGAGATATTCTCTGGTGTTTGTAGATCAATTGGTGAAGACTGATTAAGTGTTTTTATATTATCTGCAATCGTTTTCCTGACTTTATATTTTGTCTCCAGGGTATCTTTTTTTATCTCTGTCAGAAAATCAACTGCTGTTTTGCTATAAGAATAAGAGGTATATTCTGCTTCTAACATGCAGAAGCAGAATAAGAATATAATTGTGTATATATATTTTGATCCTCTTTTAAAACTCACGAAAAAACTTTTTATTTAGGATTAACCTATAGTTTAAAGCATTTTCAGAGCGGCTTTAATTAAATCTTCGACTGAAGCATTTGGTGAATCTTTCAATAATTTATCTAAGGCTTTTTCTGATTGTGCTTTTACAAATCCCAACATAACCAAAGCAGCCAAAGCTTCATCTTTTGCTCTCGAGGTTACCGAGATTTCAACTAATAACGAAGATTCTTCTGTTTTTATTTTATCTTTCAGATCAACACAGATTCTTTCTGCTGTTTTTTGTCCAACTCCTTTCACTTTTTTCAAAGCTCCACTATTTCCTGAAGCAATCGCTCCGGCAATTTCTTCGACAGTCATGGACGAAAGAATCATACGCCCGATAGAAGCTCCGACACCTGATACGCTGATCAGCAAAAGAAACATTTCACGCTCCTTTTTGTCTGAAAAACCATATAATATATGAGCATCTTCCCTTATTACTTCATGTACATAAAGCTTTATTTCTTTTTTCCCTTGAACAATTGAATAAGTATTCAAAGAAATATTTAACTGATAACCAATACCATTACAATCGATAACAGCATAAGCAGGTGTCAATTCATCCAAAATACCTTTAATATATTCTATCATATTATTTTATTTTCTAAAAAAACTACTATCTTTACACCGTCAAAGATACAACAAAAATATTCATCTTTGCTGTATTTTTAAAGGTTGTAACGAGAACAAAAGTAGCGCCTTTATTGTTTTTAAAAACTAAAATATTGAATCATTCACAGGATTTCTCAATATGTAAAGATTTTATTTCAAATTGTAAACTTAGCTTGAAAAAAAAATTACTTACTTTGCATAGAAAATAAAACATATAATAATTGAACATTATAGTGAGAACTTTTGCATGATTCTAAATAATTGTTTTTCCAATAAGGATAAGAACAATATCTTTCACGTAAAGATGTTTACTTGCGGAGAGAAGTTAGAACATAAGAGTGATACGTTTAACTTATTATTATTTGTTTCGCACGGCGAAATCCGTATAAGAGACAATAAAAAAATAAATACGGTTAGACCCGAAGAATTCATTGTAATTCCTACCGGAGTTGACGTTGAGATTAATTTTATAAGGGATAGTTTCGTTTTAGTAGTTTCATTTGATATCACTTACTTAATAAGCAATCCCCAGATAACAAACAGATTAAAACTCATTGAACCCCGGGAATTATTCATTAGTAAGCCCATATCTATTAAAAACACACTGAGAATATTTCTAAAAGGCATATATGAATATCTGGAGCATAAAGGAATTCACTCCTCTGTTTATCCTCACAAACTAACTGAATTATTGCTATTAATTTGTTTTAGCTATGAACCAAATGAGCTCCAAAACATATTTGGATGCTTAAAGGTATCAGCTTTTCAGCGAAATGTTTATGCGCACTATAAAGGTATTCGCTCTGTCGGAGAACTTTCCGGTAAGCTAAACATGAACAAATATACTTTTAGCAAACAATTCAACGATGAGTTTGGAATATCTCCTGCTAAATGGCTCAGTCAACAATTAGCTAAAGATATAATTCGAAAAATCTCAAATTCCAACATCTTAGCCAAAGACCTGATGTACGAGTTTAATTTTTCGTCAGCAACCGACTTTACTCGTTTTTGCAAACGACATTATGGTCAGACTCCTACTGAGCTGATTAAACAATTTCAAAGCAAAAACTTTAATGAAGGTTTATAAATCGATTCTAAATATAGAAATAAATATGTAAGTAATGTAAGTAATGTAAGTGTTGAAGTATGGTGTGAGTATCTTACGTAGTGATATGAAGGATAGACACTGAGCCTGCTTCAAGTTTTTAATTTTCCTGAATAAATAGAGAAACATGTATGGTTTGAGTTATTACGTAGTGATGCGCAATAACTGATACGTACCATACATGTTTTATTTTTTTCTATCTCTCTTCGAATTCAAATAATCAACGCATTCCACTTTTTTTTTGATACGTATTTCGTTACAACGAAATGCCTTTGTTTCTACAAATACAAACGCATATAAATGCTTCGATATACCTTTGTTTTTTCAACGATATTCAAACTTATACAGCCGATATACAAATAAAAAAAGGAAGAGTTAATCCAATAACCCTCCCCTCATTTATCTTTATAGGAATAACCCTGATAATCAATCTGATTACATGCGTGGTCTTGCTTCTTTGATCACCATTACGCGACCACCGAAATCTGCACCATTCAATTGTTCGATAACAGCTTTTGCTTCTTCGTCATTTGGCATTTCAACAAAAGCAAATCCTCTTGATCTACCTGTTTCACGGTCCATTACTATTTTTACAGATTCTACTACTCCGTATTCTTCTAAAGCAGATTTCAAATCTGACTCTTGAATTTTGTAATTCAAGTTACCAATGTAAATGTTCATAGAAAAAAAAATTAATACAAATAATATAGTTAAAAAGGATTCGAAAAGATATCACAGTACTAGAAACGGATAAGATACAATTTATCAATAGAATCTGATACAATTAATAATAACAATGATTGCCATTCGGATCACGAGCAAAGAAAAATATATTTTTCTAATATAACAAGTTTTTGATCAATTTCTATGATTTTATTTTTTTGAAATCTATTTCTTAATATATTTGTTCTTATGTTATACTATAAATATATTGAGCAAATCTAACCACTATTTCAGATGTTGAAAATACTTTTTAAAATTTTACAATGGGTAGTTATATTCCCGATTTTTTTAGTAATCACAATTATTACATCCATTATCACAATGATAGGATGTCTCCTTTTCGGCAATCGTATCTGGGGATATTACCCTCCTAAAATCTGGGCCAGGATCTCTTGTTTTCTTGCTTGCCAGCGAGTTAGCGTAACACGAATAGGAAAAATAGATCCAAAACAATCCTATGTATTTGTAGCAAACCACCAAGGCGCATTTGACATCTTTTTAATTTATGGCTATCTGGATCATAACTTCAAATGGATTATGAAAAGCGAGTTAGGTACAATTCCTATTGTCGGGAAAGCTTGTAAAATTGCGGGACATATATTATTAGACGACCGTAATCCTAAATCAATCTTTGAAACAATGGAAAAGGCTATAAACAGTTTGAATCACAATATGTCCATTACTATATTTCCTGAAGGAGCACGTACACTTACAGGAAAAATGGGCAGATTTAAAAGAGGGGGGTTCCAAATGGCCTATGACTTAGGACTACCAATCGTGCCTATAACTATAGAGGGCTCGTTTGAGGCTATGAAAAGAGGTACATATGATTTACACCCTAGTCATCTCAAATTAACGATACACGAACCAATACCAACAAAAGGACTTATACAGGATGACCTGCCGGCACTTATGGCTAAAACAAAAGAAATTATTCAGAGTGCGTTGCCGGAAGATCGCAGATAAACAATAACTCAAAAAAAATAAAAGAGGGTCTCTTAATAATGTTAAACCGTCCAATTTTTTTGGGGGAACATCATAAAGGGAGCCTCTTTTATTTTTTGAGTTTATCGCTTCTCAAAATACTTTTCCATGACCCGCGGTAATGGATATTCATCAAGCTCTGATAGCAGAATACGCGTAAATTCTGATAAATCAGCAGCAGGCAGCGAATCAACTTTATAAAACGAACAGTGAAGTGTCTGATGTGAAAGCACATGCTTGTAATTCGCAACATTTGATATATTAATTATATCTTCATCAATAGAAAATGTATTCTTAAATTTATCAAGAGATAGTTCTTCGTTTTCGCTTTCTATCAATGGCAACTGATACAAACCTCTCCATATATCCGTTACACCTCGTTTTTGAAGATATACATACTCCTTGTCTCCAAAATCAAAGAAATGGAGATAGCGAGGTCTGACCTTCGTCTTATTACTTTTTATCGGCAACAACTTAACGAGATTCAGTTCATAAGCCCGACATTTATCTAATAGAGGGCATACCTGACAAGCCGGACTCTGAGGCGTACATTGCATTGCTCCAAACTCCATCATTGCCTGATTAAATAAATCCGGGTGTTTTACATCCATCATCTCCTCAGCATATGCTGTAAATATTTTCTTTCCCGAACTTGTATCGATAGGTTCTTCAACAGCAAACAGGCGAGAAATAACACGAAACACATTACCATCCACAGCAGGATAAGGCAAACGATATGCAAACGAACAAATCGCTGCAGCCGTATAAGGGCCAATACCCTTTAAAGCCAACACTTCTTCATAAGTAGATGGAAAAATGCCTTCATAGTTATCCCTGACAAACTTAGCCGTAGCATGAATATTCCGCGCCCGGCTATAATATCCCAGACCTTGCCATAAACGCAAAACCTCGTCTTCCTCTGCATTAGCCAGATCTACAATTGTAGGATATTTTGACACGAATCGGAGATAATAATCCAACCCCTGAACAACACGCGTTTGCTGAAGGATAATTTCAGAAAGCCATATATAGTAAGGATTTGTGGTATCACGCCATGGTAAATCACGCTTATTAGCTAAATACCAATCAATTATAAGATCTGTCATTTATATACTAAAAAATTGGGATGCAAATTTAATTAAATAATTCGAAAGACCTCATCAACACACTGTTTGAAAACAATAAACTCTCAAAAGAATCACTAATCCATAAAATATTACATCAAACTTTCCTAAAAGCTTGGCAAAACATAGGAGTTTTTCGTACTTTTGCCGAAAATTTAGAAACCAATATTATTACCTAAAACCGCAATGGGACAAAATCCTTCTTTTAAAGTCTTCTCGGGAACAAATTCTCGATACTTGGCAGAGAAAATCTGTGCAAGCTTAGGATGTCAGTTAGGAAACATGATCGTAACTCACTTCGCTGATGGCGAGTTTGCTGTTTCTTTTGAAGAATCTATCCGTGGTGAGCACGTATTCCTTGTACAATCTACTTTCCCAAATTCTGACAATTTGATGGAGCTGTTGTTAATGATTGACGCAGCAAAAAGAGCTTCGGCTAAATCTATCATTGCCGTTATTCCTTATTTCGGATGGGCACGCCAGGATCGTAAAGACAAACCGCGCGTTTCTATCGGTGCAAAACTTATCGCTGACTTATTAAGCGTTGCCGGTATTGATCGTTTGATTACAATGGACTTACATGCGGATCAAATTCAAGGTTTCTTCGATGTGCCTGTTGATCATTTGTATGCATCTTCTGTATTTGTACCTTTCGTACAGTCATTACAACTTGAGAACTTAGTTATTGCATCACCTGACGTAGGTGGTTCTAAAAGAGCAAACTCTTATGCTAAATTCTTTGGTGTACCTTTAGTTCTTTGTCACAAGTCAAGAGCTCAGGCAAACGTAATTGAAACAATGAGTATCATTGGTGACGTTAAAGGCAAGAATGTTATCCTTATGGATGATATGGTAGATACAGCCGGTACTATCACAAAAGCTGCTGATATTATGATGGAAGCCGGTGCACTTTCTGTACGCGCTATAGCTTCTCATGCTGTAATGTCAGGCCCTGCTACAGAACGCGTTACTAACTCAGATTTAACAGAAATGATTTTCACTGACTCTATTCCTTACACAAAAGGATGTGATAAAGTAAGAATTCTTTCTATTGCAGATCTATTCGCTGAAACAATCAAACGTGTGATTGACAACGAATCTATCAGCTCGCAATTTATCATTTGATTATAAGATATTTAGCTAAAGCCGCACACTCAAATCTGAGACCTGTGCGGTTTTAGTTTAATATATTTGCTAGAGATTTATTTTATGGGATTACAGTTTTTGAGCTTATCCAGCGGAAGTAGTGGCAACTGCTATTACCTCGGCACAGAAACATACGGAATTTTAATTGATGCGGGTATCGGACCTCGTACAATTAAGAAGTATCTGAAAGACAATGGTATACCTTTTGAGCGTATCATTGCACTTCTTATTACACACGATCATACCGATCACATCAAATATGCCGGTGTTCTTGGCGAAAAATATGGTATCCCCGTATATTCAACTCGCCGAATACATGATGGCATGAGTCGAAACTACAGCATGACTGAAAAGATCTACTCTGCCCGCCGTGAGATTTCGAAAGAAGTAACTTTCGAAATCCGTGATTTAAAAATTACAGCATTTGAGGTTTCGCATGACGGATCTGACAATGTCGGTTATAAAATTGAATTTAACGATGTAAAATTCGGAATAGCAACTGATGTAGGTGTTATTACGGACATTGTTACCAGACATTTATCCGAGGTTAATCATTTAGTTATTGAAGCTAATTATGACTTTGAGATGTTACAAAACGGGAAATACCCGATTCATCTAAAAAACAGAATACATTGCGAAACAGGTCACCTCAGCAATATGGATGCTGCGTTATTTGTTTCATCCATTTTTGACTTACACCTTAAAGCCGTCTATCTTTGCCATATCAGTAAAGACAATAACCATCCTGAGTTAGCTTATAAAACAGTAGAGATGAAATTAGCTGACTTTGGTATTCGCGCCGGAGTAGATTTTGAACTGATATCTTTGAAGCGTAATGTTCCTACCGGAATTTTTGAGCTTTAACAAGTTGATAGCTCCATTAAGATGACAACTCAATATCTGTGGCAATTTACACGGATAACAAACATAAAAAAGCGGATAGATTTACAATGAAATCTATCCGCTTTTCAGCTATACCCTCTATTATGCCTCTTCTATAGCTTTCTTTAAGGCATAAGGATTATACGTTCCTATATGTATCCTATAACCGCTTTTAAGCATTATTTCAACAGCATCATTCGCATTTACGTTATAAATAACACCATTCGATAATAAATGTATTCCCGATCCGTAGTACCATTTTCCTTTAACAATACGTATAGATCTGATTTGACTAACATCAATTTCTTTACTCAAAAGGCCAACACCAAATGAAATTTTTACTTTTTGATCCATCACATCAATCTGCATTCTATACAATAATAGATAAACAAGAAAAAGCAGAGAGACTGTAAAGACAAAAGCAACTTTACCCATCGGACTTATCCCCCATTGCAATCCATAATCCAGAAAAGCAAACAAGATAACAGGTAGGGTCAAAATAATTAACAACCAGAATTTCTGATTTTCAAAATAGGTTTTCATAATCCTTGTGTATTTGACTCGCAAATGTATAAATTGATATTCGAATAATCTTACTTACATGCTTATTTTTTAGCATCTTAATAATAATTCAGATTCCTATGTTATCATATAGATATTTACAAAAAGATAAAGAAAGAATGAGTTTTCTTTATACTATAACAAATTCTACCTAAGTATTGATTGAATAGCTTGTAATAATTTTTCGGGATGGGCAGTTCCTATCCAAACGGAACTGCCGTTAATCATTTTCACCTCAACAGCTTTTGTAAAATTGGCATTGATCAGCATACTTCCCCGACCTACAAAATGAATCCCTATGCCATGATACCATTTCGGTTGCACAATCTGGGCAGAAAGAATTTTAGTCGCATCAATCTTCTTAGAGATAAGTCCAAAACCTAATCTGATTAAAATACCCTTATCAGTGACAGTCGTACGCATAATCAGAAAAATGAACAACGAGAGCAGGATCAAAGCAAACACTATTAACTGGGCTGTATCTATTACGCGATCATTAATCTGCATATCGTAAAAACAATATACCTCGATAGCTACAAAAAGAAAGAGTATAAAATAGCCAACCTGAATTTCTTTATATATACGATTCATAACTTTTACAATTTTGTCCGAAAATAATAAATAAATTAAAGTAAGGGGCTAAACAAGCGCAATAATGAATTAACGAATCTTTTCTTTAATGGCCGTTTTCGCCAGTATGATGCCGTTATACGGGTAGACTGCTTCTGATCTTCCAGATAAATCGAATTAAATCTCTTAGCCTCTTGTTCATCATAAATAAATGAACTGATCTCAAAGTTATGCTCAAAACTACGGAAATCCATATTAGTAGAGCCTACGATTGTCAGATAATCATCAATAATGACTAATTTAGAATGAAGAAATCCCGCATCATAAAAATAGACTTTTACCCCTGCATTTAACACCTCTCTGATATAAGACCTGGAAGCATGATGTGCAAGGACTACATCACTCTTACGCGGCAGCATAATACGAACATCCACACCGGACATAGCAGCTGTGCGGAGAGCCAGTAATAAACTTCCTGTAGGAAGAAAATAAGGCGATTGTATATATATATACTTTTTGGCTATCAGGAAAGCTTTAAGATACCCTTGCAATAAAGGATGGAACAGACCGAAAGGTCCATCACCTACAATCTGCATAAGTGATTTTCCGGCATTATCTATCGTTGGGAGATAGTCTGGTTTAGACGGAATTTCTTTTATAGCAAAATAGCGATCAATAAGATATTGTCGCTGCAAACTAAGTATAGCGGGACCTTCTATTCGAATATCTGTATCCCTCCAAACTCCATTTCCATTCCCATTTATATAACGGTCTGCGATATTCATCCCGCCCATAAAGGCAGTTTTCCCATCTATGATTAACATCTTACGGTGGTTTCGATAATTTACTTTACTCGTAAGAATCTGGAATTTCACAGGTAAGAACCGAATAACTTCAACTCCTGCGTCTTTTAGTGGCTGGAAAAACGATGCGGGAACTTTCCAGCAACCTACATCGTCATATATAAACTTAACCGCTATACCCTCTTTGGCTTTCTTAATAAGTAAATCACGGAAAGTACGTCCGAAGTTGTCATTTTCAATAATATAATATTCTACCCAGATATAATGTTGTGCTTTTTCAATTTCACTTATCATATCTTGCAACTTAGACTCTCCTCCCGTATAAGGCTTTATCTGATTACCCTCATATAAAGGTGCATTATTATTCCTGTTCAGAAGTGTTACCAACTCTTTGTAAGGTTCTCGAACTGCATCCGCATTACTTGTTGCTCCGTGTTTATGAAGCAAGTGCTCTAACTGTCTCATTCCTCGTTTGGTTATCATACGTTGGCGAGTGAAATCCTGACCAAAAAACAAGTAAATAATAACACCAACAAACGGAATAAACAACAAGACTATAATCCACGCCAGACTTTTAACCGGATTCCTGTTTTCCGAAATTAATACACCAACCATTCCTATAGCTGTGATTAAATAAAGCGTCTGAAATATATAGTATAACCAATCATTTATAGGCATAAAATAAAATTTAAGGTTTCAACAAATTTAATCCTTTTTTTGTTTCCACCAATTTCTTATTTCCACTTATAACACTTTCTTTTTCAAAAAAAGTAGATTTCGGGGTAGGGTAAATAAATGTTCCTCCGTTTATATATATAGACATACAGAGTTAAACAAAAAAATGAGACAATGTAACTTTCATGACAACAATTCTTTTAAAATATTTGATCAATCAACATAATCGGTATGAAGTAGAAAACATATTCTCTCATATCGATCTGACTCATCCTTTATGCAAAGAATGGGCGGAGTTGAAAAACAGTGACGTTTTAGTACGTACTGTTTTATCGAAAGAAAAAGCAAATGATGAGATTTGGAGTAAGATTATTCAGAAAATCAATCTCTCAGAATAGCAGACACAGAATTACAATTTAATATATACAGAATTACAATCTAAATTATTCGTTCGACATGAATCTAAAATCTATTTCTAAGATCTGTTCGTTAATCCTCCTTATCGGATGTTCTCAGACTAACAAAAAACCTGCAGAATACGTTGATCCGTTCATAGGTACAGACTTCCACGGACATACATACCCGGGAGCAACAACTCCTTTCGGAGCAGTACAATTAAGCCCCGACACACGTCGTGGGAATTGGGATGCCTGTGCAGGTTATCATTATAGCGACTCCACTATTATCGGATTTTCTCATACTCACCTGAGCGGTACAGGTTGTGTGGATTTGGGTGACATCCTATTCCATCCGACAATATCAGAAATCACCCCGAACCCTGCAGGGTATCCTTTTAACTTTCTTTCTTTTTCACATAAGAATGAAACTGCAAAACCGGGATATTATTCTGTCAAACTTGACAATGGCATATCTGCGGAATTAACAGCAACTCAACATACAGGTATTCATCGTTATCATTTTCCTTCGAGTGGGGATCCTAAAATTGTGATTGATTTAGCACATACTCTTGAAAATGAACAAATCGACTCAGCATATATCCGTATTGTTTCTCCTGCCGAAATAGAAGGTATGCGAATTACGACAGGATGGGTACCACAACAACACGTCTATTTCTCAGCTAAATTCTCAGAACCATTTGATTCGGCTTCTCTTATTCAGAATGGTCATATCATGAATACTGAGGTGTGTCAAAACGGCAACATACAGGCAATCCTTAGCTTCAATCAACTGAAAGGTAAATCTGTTACAGCTATTGTGGGAATATCAGCAGTAAGTATTGATAATGCCCGTCTAAATATGAATACGGAGACTTCCGATTTCAACTTTGATCAATATAAACAAAATGCCGCTCGTCAGTGGGATGATAAATTATCGACTATCACTGTAGAAGGTAAAAATGAAGACCAGAAAAAAATATTCTATACGGCTTTGTATCATTCATCTATCATCCCAAATACGATGAGTGATGTCAACGGTGATTACAGAGCAAATAACAATACAATAAAAAAATCGAACGGCTCACACTATTCGACTCTTTCATTGTGGGATACATTTCGCGCCTGGCATCCACTGATGACATTGACTGACACATCATTGGTTAACGATATGATCAATTCTATGTTATCCATGTATGACTCCACCGGAGAGTTGCCGATATGGCCTCTTTCTTCAGGAGAAACAGGAACAATGATCGGCTATCATTCAGTTTCGATCATCACGGATGCCTATATGAAAGGGATCAGAGGATTTGATGCTCAAAAAGCTCTTGATGCAATGAAGAAATCATCATGGGTTACACGTAAAGCAACCGATGTATATGCAAAGAATGGGTATATTCCAGCAAATCTGAAAAAAGAGAGTATCTCTTGCTTATTGGAATATGCTTATGATGACTGGTGTATTGCTCAATTCGCGCAAGCCTTAGGAGACAGTGTAACATCGTGTGAATATACACAAAGAGCTTTGTCATACATCAATGTTTTCGATAGTTCTACCGGATTTTTCCGTCCTAAAAATGCAGATGGAAGCTGGGAAACTCCTTTTAATTCATTCGAGGTAGGAAGGGCATATACCGAAGCAACTGCATGGCAATATCGCTTTTTTGTCCCTCATGATATACGCGGACTTGAATATTTGTTTGGTTCAGCAAATGCATTTGAACAAGCGATTGATTCACTATTTACTACAGAATCCCGTATCGATGGCAATATGCCTGATATTACCGGTCTGATCGGTCAATACGCACACGGTAATGAGCCAAGTCATCATATTGCTTATCTTTATAATTATATTGGCAAACCCTGGAAGACTCAGGAGCTTATCAGACGAGTTCAAAACGAAATGTATAAGTCTACTCCTGACGGAATTGTAGGTAACGAAGATTGCGGACAAATGTCAGCCTGGTTTATTCAGTCTGCACTTGGTTTCTACTCTGTATGTCCGGGGTCAGGTGAATATATATTTAACACTCCTTTATTCGAGCACGCGAAGATCAAACTCGCAAATGGAAACATCCTGAATATCATTGCCAATAATCCGGATAAAAACACCTATATTGCCGAAGTGATCTTAAATGGAATGCCAATCCAAAGTAATTATATCACTCATGAACAACTAATGCAAGGAGGCACGCTGGAATTCAGATTAAGCCCGGAACCATCAAAGACAAGAGGTACAAATAAAAAAGATTACCCTTACTCTTTATCGACCGAGCCTGTAGTTTCTATTCCAAATATTGCAAAAAACTTAGCTCTGTTCGTTGATTCAATTCGTTTCGAAATAACTTCTGCAACGCCTGATGCTGTTATTCACTATACATTAGACGGTTCAGAACCTGATGAAAAATCAGCAATCTATGAAAGTCCTGTATTATTACTTAATAGCAAAACAGTAAAAGCTAAAGCATATAAAACAGGTATGAAACCAAGTAAAACACTAAGTGTAAATGCAACTAAAGCGGTTTATAAGAATAGCATACGTTTAAACCCAACTCAGAATGGCGCATCGTACACCTATTTTGAAGGTTATTTTCAAAAGACTGACGATCTGAATAAAGCAAAAGTAATTTCATCTGGTACCGTTAAAGAAATCAACTTAGATAAGAAAGTAAAAGAAGATCATTTTGGTTTTATTTTCAAAGCTTATATATATGTACCACAAGATGCGGTGTACGAATTTTACACAAAATCGGATGACGGAAGCGTTTTATATATCGATAATGAAAAAGTGGTTGATAATGATTTATCCCATTCTGCTATTATAGCAACGGGCCGAATTGCTTTGAAAGCGGGTTATCATCCTGTAACACTTTATTATTTTGAAGATTATGAAGGCGATCATTTAAGTTGGGGATGGAGAAATCCACAAACGGGCAGTCAGGAAACATTTCCTGCTGAGCAGTTATTTGTTCGCTAAAATCAAAGACACAATTTATTATTTAATAATATGAGAAAAGTATTTTTAGGGCTTACAACATTGGTCGCGTTAGCGATCAATGCCCAATCCATTCGTTTCAATAAAAATGGTGAGTGCAAGATTGTACAATTTACTGATGTACATTATAAAGTATCAAACCCTGATAATTCAAAATTATCTTTAGATGTAATCAATCAGACATTAGATAAAGAGAGTCCTGACGTAGTTATGCTTACCGGAGATATCGTTACGGGTGCTCCTGTAGAACAAGGTTGGCTGGAAGTTATCTCTCCGATTATTGAACGAAATATTCCTTTTGCCGTTACTTTCGGAAATCACGACGACGAATCAGGTGTATCCCGTCGCGATTTGATGAAATATCTACGAACTTTAAAAGGATGCCTGAATGCTGAAATTGGCGATGAGAATAATTATGACGGTGTAATCCGTGTATTAGGAAGTGATTCGGATCAGACAAAAGCTGCACTATATATCTTCGACAGTAACTCATACAGCACATTCAATGATGTGAGTGGTTACGGATGGATTAAACCTGAACAAATCAACGCATATACTGACTTAAGCAAGCAACTTACGGCTGAAAACAACGGAGAGCCTCTACCTGCTCTTGCTTTCTTTCATATACCTCTGCCTGAATATGAGCAAGCTTTTAACAACAAAAAGAATAGTCCGGTAGGCGAAAGATTAGAAAAAGAATGTCCTGCAGCTATCAATACGGGGCTTTATGCTGCAATGAAAATCAATGGGGATGTATTCGGAACTTTTTGCGGACATGATCATAACAACGATTATCTGGCTGATATGAGCGGAATAGCAATGGCATATGGTCGTTTTACCGGTAGCAAGAATACGTATACAGACACTGAAAACGGTGCACGCATTATTACACTTAAAGAAGACCGCAGACAATTTGACACAAAGGTTATGCTACGTAGCGGAAAGATTATCGGTGAGACAACCTATCCAACTTCACAGCTTCGCACAATGACATTCAATATGCGTTATGACAATCAGGGAGACGGAGCTAATAAATGGGACAACCGTAAATATGACGTAGTCAATACGATTCGTAGAAATCAGGTTGACCTTCTTGGCACACAAGAGTTATTACACAATCAGGTTGAATTCTTAAATCATGAGCTTAAAGGATATAAACAAGTTGGCATTGCCCGTGAAGATGGAAAAGAAAAAGGTGAATACAGTGCTATTTTCTATAATTCAGATCGTTTTAAAGAATTAAACTCCGGCAATTTCTGGCTATCTAAAAATCCGGAAGCTATCGGTCAAAAAGGTTGGGATGCAGCATGTGAGCGTATTGCATCATGGGCGCTATTAAGAGATAATCGTACAGGTAAAGAAATATTCTTTATTAATACACACTTTGACCATGTTGGTAAAAAAGCTCAGAAAGAAAGTGCGAAGCTATTAAAAAGAAAAATAAAAGAGTTACGTGGAAATGCAGAATGTGTATTGGTTACGGGCGATTTAAATATTTCACCTGAAAATCCGGCAATCAAAGAATTATTGAAACCGGAAACCGGAATCTCATTGAAAGATTCCAAATCCATTGCTCTTAAAACAGAAGGTCCGGAATGGTCTTTTCATAATTTCGGGAAATTAGAAACAGAAAAAAGACCATTAATTGATTATATTTTCGTTTCAGAAGGAACCAAAGTTAAATCTTACGAAGTTTTATTTGACACAACTTCTGAAAAATATACATCAGATCATACACCTATTCTATCTATTATTGAATTCTAACCTATGATATCTCGTAGAAGTTTCTTAAAAGGCGGAGCATTGACCCTTGGAGGGTTAATGCTCTCTCCTGAAAAAATGATTGCTAAAATCGAAGATCAGAGCCAACCTTCCTTTTCTCCTCTCCGTCCACCCTTGTCCGGCAGAGCTTTCACATCAACGGCTGTTGAAAAAACAATCGAGAGTATGATGAAAGAGATCAAGGATCCAAAACTCGCATGGATGTTCGGCAACTGTTTTCCTAATACATTAGACACAACCGTTAAATATAAAATAGATGACCTGGGCAATCCTGATACGTTTATTATTACCGGCGATATCGATGCAATGTGGCTTCGCGATTCGTCTGCTCAGGTATGGCCCTACCTGCCTCTGATGAAAAATGATGCAGCACTGCAACAAATGATTAAAGGACTTATTCGCCGACAGTTTGCTTGTATCTGCTTCGACCCCTATGCCAATGCGTTTAATGATGGACCAACAGGCAGTTACTGGGAGACAGATATGACGGATATGAAGAAAGAACTTCATGAACGCAAATGGGAAATTGATTCTCTATGTTATCCGATTCGCCTTGCCTATCATTATTGGAAAATTACAGGAGACAGGAGTGTTTTTGATTCGAATTGGGAAAAAGCAATGGAATTAACAATCCAAACTTTTCAGGAGCAACAACGGAAAGAAAACAATGGTCCCTACTCATTCATGCGTGAGACTGAAAACCAGGGAGACACTCTTCTTAATAAGGGATGGGGAAGCCCTGTAAATCCTGTAGGACTTATATTCTCAGCATTCAGACCCTCAGACGATGCGACAATGTTCGGATTCTTGATTCCTTCAAATATGTTTGCTGTAGTTTCACTTAAACAGCTAAATGAGATAATCTCTATCACAGGTAAAGGGAATCACCTGCTCGAGCCATCACGAAAATTAATCAGAGAGGTCGAGCGAGCTATTGAGAAACATGCAATCATTGAACATCCACAATACGGATCAATATACGCATTTGAAGTAGATGGCTTCGGAGGTCGGAACCTGATGGATGATGCTAATATCCCAAGTTTGATATCTATTCCTTATTTAGGTTACTGCGATACCTCTAATCCGGTATATCAGAATACCCGTAAGTTTGTCTGGAGTAAATCAAACCCTTACTTTTTCTCTGGAGAAGCCGGAGAAGGAATCGGAGGTCCGCATATCGGATTCAATTATATCTGGCCAATGAGTATAATCATGAAAGGGCTTACCTCCACAGATCGAGAAGAAATAAAAGCCTGTATAACACAATTAGTCAATACTGATGCCAATACAGGATTTATGCACGAATCGTTCCATAAGGATAATCCCGCCGATTTTACCCGTAAATGGTTTGCATGGGTAAATACGCTTTTTGGGGAATTTATTCTGAAGGTAAATCAAGAGTATCCGGACCTTATGAAAGAATCATACCAAAATGCTTAATAAGCACATTATTTAACATAGCGAATTATTCATTATAAATGAAGCATTTAGCACCAAAAGCCCATTCATAAAGGTTTTTGGTGCTATTTTTTTCTTCTCAAAACTTGCAGTATCAAAAAAAAGCTCTACCTTTGCACACGTAATCGAAACAACAACGATTCGAAAACGGTTCCGTA
>DKPO01000044.1:152907-218993 GCA_002471225.1 Porphyromonadaceae bacterium UBA7332 | reverse complement strand
ATTTGATTACTTTTTTCAAATCCTCACTAACCGTATTAATCCGCTGATCCGTTTTTAGCTTACTACAATAATTTGTTATTTGTTTTAACCATCTGCAAACGAACGTATTCCGATCAGTACTGTTATTCTATTCGAGAAACTGATTTCTCCCTAAAAACAACCTACTATGATCTATGAATTTGACGTTCGCGTGATTCCGACATTCGAGTATATTGCTTGTCGTCACAAAGGATCTTACGATACGATCTGCGAAGCATTTGAAGAACTACTTACCTGGGCAAAACCCAAAGGACTTGCAGCTAAATCCGAAACCCGCATGATCGCTGTATATCATGATGATCCCCGAATAACAGATGAAGCAGACCTTCGATCTGATGCTGGATTAATTGTTACTGAAAAAGTAAAAGTCGGTGACGGAATCAAACATCACGAAATTTTAGAAGGACTATATGCAATAGGTCGTTTTGAGATGAAAATCGAAGAATGTCAGTTGGCATGGGACACTATGTTCCGTGTAATTGAAGAGCAGGGCTATGAGTTTATTGAAGGAATTCCTTGTTTTGAGCTTTATCCTATGTGTTCCCCGCATACTGAAGACACGTGGAAAACAGACATTTACATTCCAATAAAGGTTAAGTGATTTTTTCATAATTAATCTAGCGAAAGCGGCTGCCTGAATAATATCAGACAGCCGCTTTATATTTTTAATTACTTATAAATCAATTGGAGGAACAGGAGGTGTTATATCAACCCATTCGTCAACCGTAACGCTTACTAAGATTGGCATCAGGATTTGTTCTGGCTTCTTGTTTCCATCTGTACTATTATCCGGATTATAACCACCTCCACCTGAACCACCATTCGGGTTACCAAATATAATGTTATATGTATAACTATACCCTGGCTGCCAAATTGAAGTAATAATCGGAATGGCTATATTACCTTTATAATCTGTAATCCCGGACAAAGAACCTTGTATATTGATATACGTTCCTGTTAATGGATAAGCATTAGCATCTGTATATGCCCAATTAACCAGCTTATGAGGGATCAGGTACATACCTGTAATCAAATCGGATGATACATCCGCAGTTGATGCATTCACCACAACGGGTTGAGCAGGTGTTATCAATGAATTACCCGTAGATGGACCCACCGGAGCCTGGTTCGAAACAGTAAAATAATTAGGCACAGCTGTTGCCGATGTGTTAAATTCGAAGTCGGCAGACATCGGGATATTTTTCATCGTTATGCCGTTTACAGTAACATTCAAACCTGAATTAGCATATGCCGTAATTTTGAAATTAATTTTAGACAAAGCATGGTGATATTTCATTTGAACAAGTTCACGATCTTGATTTCCTGTAAATGAAGTAACGACATCAAATTGACCAGATGCGTCAGATGCCACTGTATAAGAAAACTTTGTAGGTACTGAAACGTCCTTTGGAGCTACCGTTTTAGGGTAAAACCCATAGAAATCTAATGGATACATAGGCCAATACATTACTGGAGATGAAGTCCAATAGCCATTAGCAGGCTTAGTAAAGATTGTTCCATTCATAAAAGGGGTATTCGTATAGGCAACTCCCGTTTTATAAGCATAAATACTTATCCCGCTAGCAAGAGATGTAGTCGTTGCATCAATTCCTTTTTGCATTTTAGGCACAAAAGCATCTATTACAATCGCATTCGGATCCAGATCTCCATCTCCGGAATTAGAGCTTTCCGTACACCCTGCTACCACAATCGTTGTGATAAAGGGAATTATCATCCACTTTTTCATACAATACATTTTTCTAAATTAAAATATCAAATTAGTTAAGGTTCTCTCTTATAAAATTACATCGTAAATTATATCTTTCCATTCGTCTACGGATGGATCCAAGCCATCATTATCATCTATCGGAGGTGATACGATAATCTTTGTATCGATTACAATATGCACATTATGAGGATCCGGAGCTTTTCTGACCTGATCTGTCACATCAAAAATCGCCCTTATGTTACCACCAGGACTCCAAATATAAAGGATCAAGTAGTTTTTGTTAGACGGATTATGATAATAGCCCAGATTAAGCATATTTCCGATAGCAGTGTTTTTATTATTAACGAGATCATTATCTCCGAATATCATAGAAACAATCCCATTCTGGTGAAGAGGATTCCCCAAATAATATCGTTTAGACAGACCGGTTAACGTCGCAGCCGTTTTAGAAACATATTGCCCGTTTTCAATATTACTTACGCTATAAGAGTATTGATCCAATAAGGGCTCGGGCTTAAGCATTACAATTTGCATATAATCTGCATATGCGAATATTTCCTTTTCTATCAGCAGACTTCCGCATAAAAAATCGGGAGATTCAACTAACTCTTCATCAGGCAAGCTTATAGCTTTTTGTTTCGATGACTGAGGAGACTCCGCTTTGCGCGTATAAACCTGCAAGCTATCCAGATTATTTTGTCCGCTCCATTCGACATATTCGGTATCATTATTATAGCAAACAACTTTATACAATCCTGCATCAATGCGCACTAACTGCCCTTGAGGCGATACATTATTAAAAGTATATACAAGCTCATTCTGCATATTATAAAATACGACTGTCATCCCATCAGGAATATCGGACACATCACTCCAGTCAAATTTTATTTCCACTCCTGTTTCTTTATCACATTCAGGACACAACTCTTTATTATGACAAGAAGTAAATAATAAGATCAGAATCAAGAATACTAATTCATTTAATTTTCGCATAGTCATTTCCTAACTCCTTTCTTTCTTTTTGCTATATTATCAATAATCCAAACCAAACTCACCTCAGCTTTTATCGGACCGAAATAACTTAAGTTTCGTCGTTTCAGTATGCAATATTCATTGTCCTGCGGACGATATTTATAATAGGTTCCACACAAATAGCCAATGCCGATAACAAAATCCAGCGACAGATTATGAGCTATCTTTACAGCATAACCGTATGAAGCGCCTATTCCAAAGTACAGATCATTCATATAGCCCGCATGCTCCCATTCAAAATCATACATTCCGGCCATCATAAAAAGTCCGGTATGATGTCCACGCAAAGGATATTGCTGAGCTACGCGTCCATGCCATTTCCTTGCCTCAATTTCACCTCCGTACGTTCTCCAGTAACGATGTTTAGTATCGTTGCTCCACCACGCATAATTCCAGCTTGCATTCAAGGACCATTGTTGAGGAAACATGAGTTCAACTCCTATATTCGGAACCATTGCACCATCATAAAGCAAGTTGGTTTTCACAGCAATCTGTTGCACTCCCTGAGTGTCTGATTGAGCTATAACTTTATTCCAACTACAAGAAAACAAGATACAAATCCCTGCTAAGATCCATCTCATTCGCACTGATCTACTTTTCAATCTAATCATAGCTATTTGTATTTTAATTATTAGGAGGATAAGGCGCATTCTGAACAGGCATTATACTAAATCCTTGTGATGAATTATATGGCGTAATTTGCACTGAATTTCCAGCTTTCGCAACTTCCATTCCTACATATTGATCACCACTATTTGTATTGGTCCAATAGAAACCATTAGAGTAAACATTACTATTGAAACCTCCTGTTTCTCCTATTCGTTTACCGGTTCCCATAAAAAAGATTGTAGATGATCCTCCCGTATAAGAATATATAAATCCTAATCCAACATATTGATCGCTCCATTTATTCACCTTAAGAACTGACAACATATTTTGAGATGGAACAATAAAACTAATAGGTGACGGATCATAAATTGTTTTATCGTAACTATCGTTTATTGGATCACCCCATAAGTAATTATTGTTTTCTGAACTCCAATTGCCGGAATTTGTATAGAAGACGTTCGGATTTTGTATCGCTTGGCTCATAGGCACTGGTCCGGGTTCTACCTTATACTGCTGAGGACCATACAGAGGTTTAGTCTGCGAAGTAGTTCCATAAGCTCCAGGCATAGGATCCTTCCTTCCCCATTGATAATATGGATTATTCAAATAGACCTCTATAAGTTCAGAAGTTTGAGTTAAAACTACCTGAGTTTTTAGATTACTTTGGTTTTGTGTGAATTCGATTGTAATTGATCTTTGCGGATATGTGTAAGTTGCCGGATAACAAACACCTATATTATTCCCATAATAATTTGTACGTCCGTTATATGTAAAATCCGTTAACGCCCATGCGTTGACCCATATGTGCCAACTCCACATTATGTGACCTGTAGCATCACGAATGGCAATTACTCCACTACCTTGTCTGATGGTATTCGGATCAACATAAAACATTATATAGTTCTTATCTGCTGACAATTGTACTTTAGTTATCAGATTAAGAGCATCCATCCATAAAAGATCGGCTGAGGCTCCCGATGTATTTATCAGCAAATCAACATCTTTTGTAATACTATTGCCTGAATAATCTACAAAAAACGGTGCTGTTTTCTTATAACAGCTATTGTTCAATGAATTTGTATTATACATAGATGAAACACTTGAAAGCATTCCGTTACCCATCACCCAACATGGAAACTTATACCAGCCCGGTGCATTTACAAGATAGCAATTCGAAGATGAATAATAGTTTCGGATCAAAGACAGATCAATCATATTTAACGAATCTACCGGAGCTTTTTGCTGTAAAAACTGGTCAATATCACTGGTTGACGTAAATGCACCAATTTCAGCTGTTAGGGTACGGTTCAGATTACTTCCACCTAACTGATTTCTCAATTCTTCCATATTACTGATCCAGCTTGTATCTTTCGTCGTCGGATCAATAATCTTTGCAGTCCAACCCATATTAACCACTTCGCCATTCTGCTTCGTATAAATACTATTGATATTTAGATTATAAATACCTCCTGTATAATCCACAGTATTATTCTGAGCTGCAGCCGAGAAGCTATAAGTTCCCTCTTTTAATGAGTATATATATTTATTTCCAGCTTTCCATTGCGCAGTACCGGCATTTTTCAGAAGTATCTTTTTCGGATCCATACCTTTAAATTTTACCACTATGGCAGCATTATCATCTAAACTCTGAGGGATCATCATCAGATAACCATTAGCCGACATAATAGGCTGAGACGGATTCGTCGCTTCCGGACTGGATACTAAACCAACTTTATAGAAATCTTGAGACAAACCAGAAAGATTACTCCATACCGGCATGCCATTAGTGAGACTCAATAAAAGTGATCCTGTCGTATAAACTCCGGTTATACCAATTGAATCAATAGGTACGTTATTCCCATTTACTTCAAAGCCGATACAAGCCAAAGCATGACTAAAAGCTAAAGGTACTTCCTTCTTGAAAAGATTCAATTGTTGAGCAGCCACCATCAAATCGGGTTGATCAGCAACAGCATGAGGCACAGTATAGTCTAAGGTTGGCACACCTGTCTGTAAATTATTGATTGTAATTCCATTCGTTGAGGTTGCATACGGAGCATATGCAAAAAAGGAAAGATAACCGGTTTGAGGCCAATAGTATTTTTTATCAAAAAGCCAATTACCCGTACTACTTTTCTGTACTTCCACATTAGGGAAGAAGGCTGAAGTAGGATTTGTCGTATTTTCGAACGAAACATCAGTTTTGTATCCTAAAAGACCGATTGTTTTAAATAACGGATCCTTTTCCGAATCAATCGGAGATCCCTTGGTTTGAAAAGATTCCGGAATGGTAATCTTACACTGTATTAGATCTGAATCTGCTGATAATGTTTCATTTAAATCATCATCCTTACACGAAAAAAAACAGATTATAGTCATAATGACTAAAACATACGAAATATTTCTCATATCGATTATCCGTATTTTTAAAGTTAAATTATATACATATCACTTGAATGATATGAAATAAAACAGAATTTAAAGATTAATGTTTGATGGAAGAATTTAACTTTGACTTACACTAAGATAACAATTGCCATATATAACATATAAATCCGAACAAATCATTATAATAAATATATCGATACGCATATATTTACTATCAGATTGTTATATCAGATCATTCAGAAATGAGCATCCATAAGGATCTACAAATTAAAAAGCATTATAAATAATTTCGCATATAAATACTTAGATTATTATTCAATAACAACACGTCTATTTTGTTAATATTATTCAAAAAAAAGAGAGTGTATACATTTATCTATGCATACACTCTCTTAAAACAGCTATTTATTCTTTATAAATTAATGTCCGGTTCACTCACGTCAATCCATTTATCTACTGTAACAGAGACTTGAATTGGCATTAGAATTTGTTCCGGTTTATTTCCTCCTGTCGTTGGTTTGTCAGGATTGTATCCACCCCCACCGGTAGATCCGCCGGGTTGTCCGAAAATTATATTATAGGTATAACTATATCCGGGTTGCCATTCGGTTGTAACAATAGGTATTGCGATATTACCTTTATAGTCTGTAACACCTGTCAATTCACCGTTTATATTTATATAGGTTCCTGTCATCGGATATGCATTTGTTTGAGTATAAGCCCAATTATTCAACTTATGAGGAATAAGATACATACCTGTGATTGGTGCAGAAGCTTCATTCACAGTCGATCCTTTAATGATCAAAGGTGTTTTTTCTGTAAGAGTAGAAATACCTGTAGATGGATTTACCGGAGCCTGGTTAGAAACGGTATAGTAGTCCGGTACACCTGTAGCTGATGTATTATAAGTAAAATCAGCAGACATTGGAATATTTTTTACAGCTATACTGTTTACCGCAATATCCAGCCCTGAATTCGCATAAGAAACGATACGGAAATTTACTTTTGACAACGCATGGTGGTATTCCATCTGAACAAGGTCGCGTTCTTGTTTTCCGACAAACGAGGTCACGACATCAGACTGATTTGCTACATCAGGCAACACGGTATAAGAAAACTTCGTTGGCTCAGCCACATTTTCAGGAGCTACAGATTTAGGGTAAAAACCATAAAAATCCAATGGATACATTGGCCAATACATTACCGGTTGAGAAGTCCAGTAACCTTCGCTTGGCTTAGTAAACAAAGTTCCTTTCATGAAAGGTGATGCCGAATACGGTTCACCTGTTTGATAAGCATAAATACTTATACCACTTGCTAACGTCGATGTTGTAGCGTCTATACCTTTTTGCATTTTAGGAACAAAGGCATCAATGGCAATTTCATTTGAATTTAAGTCAGGTTCCTCAATAGACGATCCTGAGTTTTCGGAGCATCCGGAGATTACAAGCGCTGTAACAACCGGAATCATCATCCATTTTTTCATACTATTCATTTTATATATTATTATAAGTAACTGCTATGATCTGACATTTTACAATATCACGTCATAAGTTAAATCTTTCCATTCATCTACTGTCGGATCTATTCCTTTATCACCGTCAATCGGTGTCGGGACGACTATTTTCTGATCAATTACAATATGCACATTACGAGGGTCTGGAGCTTTTCTTACCTGATCCGTCACATCAAATATTGCTCGCAGATTACCGCCGGGACTCCATATATAGAGAATCAGATAATTATGATTCCCTTTATTATGATAATAACCCAGATTATACATATTCCCAATTGCAGAACTACAGTCTCCTGTCAATTTATTGTCACTGAAAGTCATAGAAACCACTCCATTCTGATGAGTCTGATTCTCTAAATAGAGTCGCTTTGACAAACCGGTCAGCGTTGCAGCAGTTTTCGATATATATTGCCCATTCTGAATATTATTTACACTATAAGTATAGCTATCCAGAAGAGGTTCCGGTTTAAGTAAAATCACCTGTTCATAGTTAACGTATGCGAGAATCCTCTCTTCTCCTGATATGGTTCCGCATAAGAAATCCGGATATTCGACAACTTCTTCATCGGGAATATCCAACGTCCTGTTTAATGCGGATTTAGGAGAAACCGGCTTGCGCGTATAAACTTGCAAACTATCTAAATCAGACTCATTACTCCATTCGACATATTCGGTATCATTATTGTAGCAAGCTAAATGATAACTCCCTTCATCAATTCGCACTGTCTCACCCTGCGACGATATATTATTAAAAGTATACACCAGTTCATTTTGCATATTGTAAAAAAGAACAGTCATACCATCAGGGATTTCAGACACGTCACTCCAGTCAAATTTTACCTCTACACCTGTCTCTTTATCACATTCAGGACATAATTCTTTGTTATGACATGAAGAAAGGAGTATGATAATGAATAAAATTGCCAACTCTTTCGCTTTAAATCCGATCATCGTCTGTCTCCTTTCATACATTTAAAAATATCATCCAAAGTCCACACAAGGCTCACTTCTGCTTTTATAGGTCCGAAATAACTCAGATTACGGCGACTCATTACACAGTACCCATTATCCTGCGGACGATATTTATAATAGGTACCACATAAATATCCGATTCCGACTCCAAAATCCAGCGTCAGATTCCTGGCCAGTTTTACCGCATAGCCATATGACACACCTATACCGTAATACAAATCATTCATATAACCGGCATGCCCCCATTCAAAATCATACATTCCGGCCATCATAAACAATCCGGTATGATGCCCCCTTAAGGGATACTCCCGGGCTAAACGTCCATGCCATTTCCGCGCTTCAATCTCACCTCCGAAAGTTCGCCAATACCGATGCTTACTATTATTATCCCACCACGCACAATTCCAGCTCGCATTTAATGACCACTGTTGAGGAAAACAAAGTTCCACACCAACATTCGGGATCATCGCCGCATCATGCACAATATTTGTCTTGATCGCGATATGTTGTATTTTCGGAGTCGGATCATCACTGTTCTGAGCAGAAATATTCGTACAGGCTGTAATCAGAACGCTTCCCAAAAGAAGCCGTTTGAACTGATCTTTTAGTTTATAACTAACCATGATATCTAAATTTTATTATTCTACAGATGGACATACATTTAATCCGCTCGCACCGGGATTTTCCTGATAATAAACCTGAGGATCTTTAGAGGCCGATATAATCAGATTCAAAAATGTACTCACACTTTGAGCCGGATTTTTACCCCAATAGAAATTACAATTAGTCCAATAAAAACCTTGTTTTTTAGTAACGATGGCTTCAAATAATTGTCCGTCCTTAGCTCCCCGTCCTCCATTCGATGCAAGAAATAAAGAATACGTTCCGGTATTTTCCGGACTAAACTCGGATCCTTCAACAGGAGAATCGACAAGTTTATGACCCATTCTGATAAATGAAAGAAGCGTTGTCAACTCAGGCACTCTATATCCTACAGGAGATGGATCGTATATAGTCTTCACTCCGCCTTGCCCCTTCGAGCGGCATCCCCATAATTCATAATTCACGGGCGTACTCCAATTAGATGGATACTCATTTGATAAATAAAATATATTGGGATTCTGAATACCTTTATTCAAAGCAACAGGACTCAAAGAAGCCGAAGTTTTAAACAGCATCGGTCCGAATGATAACTTTGTAACAGCACCTAATCCGTCAGATGCAATCATCGGATCTTTCCGACCCCACTGATAATATGGTGCATTTTCGCCATATCTGACTACATCCCCATTTTGAGTAATCACTATATCTCTTTCGATGTTACTTTCATCTTGGGTAAACCGGATAGTAATGGTCCGTTGCTGATAATTATACGCAGCAGCAGAACAGCGACCGATAGCAAATGGCATTAAATCCGGTTTTGTTCCTCCCATCACCTGATTCTTCGTATTAAGTTTCCAGTCAGTTACCCAAATCTGCCAGCTCCACAAAATGACACCATTCTTTTTCAACCCGATCAAAGCATTACCTTGTCTGATCGTTTCAGGGGAAACATAAAATTCAACATATCGTTGATCTCCGGAAAGGCGAATATCAGAAACCAAATCAGGGGAATCCGACCATATCATTAATGGTGTGGAGTTCGTTGTATTAATTGTCAAATCATTTACAGACTGGATATCCTTTCCTGAGTAGTCTTGAAAATACGGAGATTCAGAACTTATACATTCCGTATTATTTACAGCAGTCGGCTGTGAGCTATTTTTAATGGCATTCCCCATAACCCAGCAAGGAAATTTATACCAACCGGGAGCATTGACAACATAGCAGTTAGATGTCGAATAACTATTATTGTTAAATGACAGGTCCTTCATATCTTTATATTTGATCGAATCAGCTTGTTTGAGGAGCTGATCTTCTGCACAGTCTGTAGTGTAAGGCGCTACATTGATATGAATTGTTTTAGCCAATTCGTATGTATTCAATGAATCCATATTAAAATTTGAATTCCAATAAGTATTATCAGGCGAGATATTCAAAATCCGGGATTTCCATTTCAGATTTCGGGTCAAGCCATTCTGTGTGGTATAACTGCTTTTAATATTCAGATTTAAAGTTCCTCCCACATATGAGCAATCATTTTGACCCAGATTAACATCAAAATGATATACGCCTTCTTTTAAAGAATAGATATATTTATTGCCGGCTACCCATTCTGTAGTTCCTTGCGTTTTCAAAGGAATAACTTTGGGATCTATACCTTTAAATTTCACAACAATAGCTGCATCATCAGTCAATTTCTGAGGAACCATCATAAGATAACCATCTGTAGCCATCACAGGTTTCTCCGGATCTGTAGCTTCGGGATTATCAACTAAACCGACTTTGAATAAATCGTTAGATAAGCCTTTCAGATTCTGCCAATCAATTACACCGTTTTCTACACCTAACATTAAAGTACCTGAAGTATATACTCCTTTGATGCCAATCGAATCTATCGGAACGTTCTCTCCGCTGACATCAAATCCGATGCAAGCCAATGCATGAGCGAACTTTAATTGAATATTCTGTTTGTAAAGATTCTTTTCAGCATTCGATATCATTAAATCGGGTTGGTCTGCTACATTATGAGGCAATTTGTAGGTCAAATAAGGAGTTTTACCCTGAATTGATTCTATTTGAATCCCATTAACAGAAGAGGCAAACGGAGAATAAGCAAAAAAAGAAAAGTATCCCGATTGAGGCCAATAATATTTATGGTCAAAATTCCATGTCTCCTGATTTTTTTCAAGTTTTACATTTGACATAAATAAAGATTTGGGATCAACGGAGTTCTCATACAAATCATTGGTCTCATATCCCAATAAACCAAACGTATTAAACAGGGGATCTTTTTCAGAATCGACAGGAGTTCCTTTACTTACAAAAGAAGGAGCTTGGACTTCACATTGTATTAAATCCTTTGAATCGGAACTTTTTTCGGTCAATACATCATCATTACAAGAAACAAAGTAAGTCGCTAATAATAAGACTATAAAAGATTTAATTTTACACATCTGTCTGTTATTTAAATTCGATAAACAACCTCATTTTGAAGCTTTCTATACTTAACAGCAACTTTGTATTTATGTTGTGAATATTAATTGTAAGCATTACAAAATCAGACTTTAAGCAAAATTATTATCTTATAATACCCTTTTGAAAGAGTATTTTATTTCAATATTTTTCGATAGAATCTTAATTACCAAAACCTCTCTTAACTTAAACCCAGTACTGTTTTTTTATTTGCCAGACTGAAGTTAAGAAGAAGGCAGGATCATCTTCCGATTTTGCTTTTGTTAATCCTGATCCTTATTTAATATCATAGGTTAATGTAACATTAAGTTGTTTAAGAGTTGAAAACCGGAATCTTGCGGAGAGTTTTCAGAGACAAATATTCGGATAAACAGAGTGATTGAAAAGGGATAAAAAACAGATAAAAGAAAGTAGCCAATATGAGTTAACCGACAATCGGAATAATCTAAATAACAAATAACGCTCTAAACAAGTATTTTCCTATCATTTTGTATTTTCCTAATTGCTCAGAATTGAGTATTTTCTATGCTGAAAAGTATCATTGAAAATAGGGCAAAGAAACATCATTACATAGTTGGCTTATTATCAGTAAGATAAAACAAGGAGAAAAAATAAACCTTTGACTGAGCTTTTTAATACGTACTTCTATAGATTTACATACGTATTAAACCAAAAAAACAAAGGGCGAAAATTTAAAGATATACGGTATAATTTAAAAGATACGGCGTACAAATTTCAAGATACGGTATATCTTTCCGAAAATACAGTCAATTATTACGCAAAAACAGACGTTTATCATAAAACGATCCTCGAATTATTGAAATCATCTTTCAGTTTTGATTCCAGAAACAGATGTAAAAAAATATCATTTTGCTTCAGAATAGAAGAATATTCATTCAAAATGATATTAAGAAAAGATTCTTGAAGATTGGATAGACATATAAAAGAAAAGAGCCACATCTTACGATGTAGCTCTTTGTGATCCCGACAGGATTCAAACCTGTAACCTTCTGATCCGTAGTCAGATGCTCTATTCAGTTGAGCTACGGAACCGTTTTCGAATCGTTGTTGTTTCGATTACGTGTGCAAAGGTAGAGCTTTTTTTCATACTTGCAAATTATCGGAGACTTTTATTTGCAAAAACATTTCTGAAGATCCCGTAGACCCGCCATTCAGCCCCCATTCTCATCTGCATTGCAGACTAATTTACTCTCAAATTCAGATTAAACAAAATCGCACTTAATCAAATAGTTATTAATGTATGCACTTTACAATTTCATATCTGTACGACCTTGATTATTTACAATCTGATGAAGAACGATTTTTTTTCAAATATTTTTTATTGAATTGCAAAAATCAGACTCGTCTGGCAAAAAGACCCCGTTCTGCTTTATTCAATCTACATAGATATTTCTGTTCAGGAAAAACAATGTACACTTCCACCCTATTGTCTCACCTAAATCTAACAACAAATTATAGCAAAAACTCCCGAAAATTGGGAATACAACAGAAGCATTATACCAAATAGAGCAGGATCATTTTAGTGTATTTGTAAATACAGCTACTTGAGATAAACATACACCAATTCTACCCACTTTCAATAAACTCAAAAAAGCACATTTAAATTGCCTTTTTGGTAGTTATTCAGGCGTTTCAGTTAGATAATTCACCGAAAAATATCATTTTGATCTATATTCGTAAATAAAATATTTCATTTGTACTCTATAATATTTAAACATCAGATTTATTATCATATCATATTGTTTGTTTTTACGGACATATTTATTAATATTGCATCGTCAAAAGGACAATAATATTTCATTTTGACAAACAAATAGTCTTTTAAAAAGATTTATTACCAAGAAAAAATAACAAGAGAGCCCTATAAAAGACATTAAAAACACAAACACAAGATGAAAATTAAAGGAGAACCAAGAGCCTTTTTGAGTAATGAAGCCAGACAATTACTCAATCTGTATGAATCATTGGGAGAGCGTGCTGAAATTTTTCTTCCTCGTCATATATATGATAATCTGACGAGTTTTGTGAAGCTTTGTTTTGAAGAGCCGGATGATCCGACTGCACAACAAGCTGAGATCAATCGCTACCTATTAAAGTTCAGAGAAGATATTCCGGGATATACGGATGTTTCTTTGATGCTTTATCCGACCACTAATTCGAAGGCTTTTGAGTTGAGTGGAAAAAGGACAGAGTTTGTGAAAAAAATCAATAATTTCCTTGAAACCAAAACCGCTAATCCGGAAGCAAAGAAGTTATTGAAGAATATCAAAGATACGCATGACTTTTCTGTAGGTACTCCTCCGGTAAAAAGCAGCCATATCGAATTTATTTCACAAGTCCAGTTGGGCGGTCAGGTTTCTGATTTACGTAAATACAGAGACGTAATCGGAGTAACCGGCGATTTAAATGAAGCTCATTGGAATTACTTAATGGATACTTTGGAACAAATGATCAGCCAAAGTACACATTATACGACTAAAGCCGAGACAAACGATTTCTTAAACAGAGCTCGCTGGGCTGTCAATTTCAAAGGTTTGAACGGAATGATCCAGACCGTAGTTTCGGGTTCTGCCGACAAAGCTGTTCAACTATTGCAAGGTGATGTTTTTAGCCACGATGCAGTACGTGTGCTTGAAAACCCTTCATCAGATGTTCTATACCAGGAAATGCTTTTGGATACTACTTCCATCTTTGTCGTTAAAGTGAAACACATGCGTGTCAATCCTTATTCAAGCGACAAATGGTTTCCGTTGCTGACAAGAATAGTCATCGTTGACGATTCAAAAGAAAGTCGCAGCTCTAATACTTCACTCGTCTTCTGTTTCCATAACGGAATCATCAATTCTTTAAATAAAGTACATACTAAAAAATTGGGCTCGCCTGCGAATACCCAGTTAAACTTACGTTTGATTCTTGAGAACGTCAACCCGTCATATCTTCTGGAATTCCGCGAAAAGATTGAATTGCAGATTGCCGAATATGAAAAAGAAATACAACAAATTCTTAAAGAACAAGTCGGTACGGATAAAGATGCTGTCAAAAGATTGAACGTTTTCAAACTTGACCATTTCTCCCGTAAAATTATTCAGGATAAATACTCTCTGGAGAAATTGCGCGATTTCATGTTCTTTCTGGAAAACTGCCATAAAGAAGAGAAAAGATATTCTCAAACCCGCGAGTTGATTGAAGAGTTCGAGCAAAGAATGCGTCAGTATTTCTATTCGGGAAGTGAAAATATCGAGGTCATCAGTGTACTCGAAGGTGGTGGACGTAATCAGATCCGCACATTCGGTAAATACTTATTACAAAAACCTCTGCAAAAAGTATCTCCTAAAGTGTTGCGTGCGTGCGAACTGATCTTAAGTATCATTCCGAGCAATTATGAACGTACACTTAAAAATCATTTTCATAAAAACTTCGGTATCAATCTTTTTCTTGAGAAATACCAGGCATATATAACTAAAACAGATAATGAATCCAACAATAAAGGACGTTATGATAACTTCCTTAATGATCTGGGCATACGTGAGAAGTACAGAGCTCTTTCGACAGAAGATCAGAATATTGTAAAAGATTTCTTATCGGCTTTGGGTAATCTTGAGCAAACTTCCGTTTCGGATTCGGCACAAATGATTATCCGTGATCTTCTGTTTAATTCTAAAGGCAAACCAAAACCATACATTATATATAATGGTATGCAGGCCTGGGAATACAAAGACCTTTTACCGGATGACTCTTTCGATATAAATCCTTTTGATATCGAGATAGAAAATCTGGAAGATGGACGTCTTGCCTACCAGCGTTTGACTGATCGCTTATTGCGTATCAAATCGACATTGTCATTATTTGATGATAGCGGTAGTTTGTGGGATTTATTCTGCGAAAACACAACTATACTTATTAATGATCCGAACAATCCAACGGGATTCACTGACTTTAATACAGAACCGGTAAATAACTTCCTTCGTCTGATGAATAATTGTAAAATTACATTATTCTTAGATGAGGCATATGCCGATAGTGTTAAGACGGATGATGACGAGATGCCAAAATGGAGAAGCTTATCCCGTTACATTCTGAACAACATTAATGCTCAATCGAATATCCGTGCCGTATCGTCTCTTTCGACTACAAAGAATCTTTCGGCTACAGGTAATCGTTTGGGAGCTTTGGCAGTTACACCGCAGGCGAAAGACATTGTTCCTTTTGTCAGAGAGCGTAATAGTGCAACGCATGGAAACAATTGCTCTTTACTGATGCTTAATAATTTGTTAGAAGTTGCACAAACAGCTAAAAAAATCAAAGACACTCTGGAAAGCGAGTTACCAAAGAATGCTTCCCGCTATAAGATCAAAGAATCAATCGTTCGCTTTGTACTGGATCAAATCGGTAGAACTCAGAAATCCAATGCCAACAGTACTCATAAGCAATTGCATAAAACGGCTGAATTCGAAGGTAGTCCTTTATACCTATTCTTATTAGACGAATTAGTGTCATTGGATAAACTGGATGTATTAGGATTACCTGATGATTTCAAATATAACGAAGAGCCATTCTTTGTATATTATCAGAAAAAGCTTGTCGGCAATCTGAATAAATTCCGTGTCAATAAGGTTTTCAGAAATGAATCTTTAGAACGTATTAATTTAGCTAAGAGTGTAGCCAAAGAAGTATGCAGCAATATTGACAACAGTCTGATCGAATGGCTTGACTCGGATGGTTCATACCTATTTAACTTCCGTGTAATGGGTGGATTCTCTTATGCGGATATTTTGTGTTTCTGTCAGTATCTGGCTCTTTACAGAGGTATTGCTGCCGTTCCTTATGCAACAGGATTAGTGCGATTCTCTGTAGGTGGCTATTTACGAGACACAAAAAACAGTCTGGATGTATTCCGAGCAGAGATCAAAGATGCATTCTCTATTTTTGCTAAATATTGGGAGATATTTGCCGCAATGAGAATGAGTGCTAAAGGAGGATTGGTTGAAAGTCATACAATTCTGGATGAGATTTTCGGTTATAAAAAAGATCGTGATCTTATCAATATCATCATTGAAGATTATCAATTCTCTGCTGCATTTGCAAAAGACAAGGCGCCATCTTTGCAATTAAGAGATATCCGTACACTTTATCATGCTTCTCCTGAAAGAAGTGGTGTAAGCATTACAACGATTGATCGCTCAATGAATTCAGTAATAGAGCTTCATGGAGATAAAATCGGTTCGTGTCGTGACGTTTATGATTTCATTCGCAGTGCTGCATTTACAAAAGTGTACGAAACCCTTTTGGCTCAGATATATAAAAACATTCCTGATATTGCTGATCTGGACTTCAACACAGTAAGTTCCAAATATGGCAAAGCAGTTATACTGAAATATATAACCAACAAAAAAACATTCCAGCCAAACCATAATGTTTTGGACGATCCGGCGGAACGTAATGTAATGCGTGAGTTACTGATCGAAATGGAAAGTATTCTGTTCTCTGACAGCAAGGTTAAGATTCTGGCTATCGATGCAACAGGTAATGCAGAACTGGATAAAGCTAAACTGGAAGGGATCAACATTATTCTGAAAAAATTCATCCGCGAGATTCTTCTTCACTTCAACCTTCCTTTTGAAAAGGAAAGTCTGGAACCAAGCAGAAGCGAAATTATCCGATATGCAGGTGAAGTATTTGAAGAAATTGTTGGAATCAAAGTGAAAGATTTGAATCTTCAGATCTGGGTAGATGAGTTCATAAGTCATTTACGCGATTATGAAGCCTTCAAAACTTTGAAGCTTTCTCACAAAAGTATTGGTTATATTATGGATACAATCGCTGACGGAATCAGTGAAGGTAGCGTAACGGATCGTATTTTGTATCTTTACTTACTTCATAACGATGATTCCTTCTTCGAACTTGTATCTGAGAAATTAAAATACTTCGGCAACAAGATTGACGCTTGTGAAGACGGCGAAATGAAAATGTTTACTGAAGAGTTTATTACTGATATTCTTCCTAAAGAACTTGAAGAGATCAGTAATTACATCATGCGTAAGAAGGATATTAAGGTAGGCGAAGAAGAAATTCATCGTGTAAGCCGCAAAGTCGTTTTATTCTATCTGAGTATGATCAAACGTACAAAAGGAACAGACTACTACAAGCGTTATACGCATACAATGGTCCGCATGGTAGAAACTGCCTTTATGAAACAAAACTCCAGTGTCAACGAAATGGTACAACACGGAATCTCTATCTACAGAGGTTTTGAGATGGAAGACCGTACATTGGATACATACGAAGACGGAAGAATCAGCTGGATAAACACATTGATGTCTAAATGCGGGGTTATTTCGTCAGAGCAGGCTGTGCAGGAGCATACCCGTATCGTAACCGATGCAAAAAAACGGGAATATCCTTTCCATAAAATTGACAGACCGGAAACGAAGGATAAGAATTTCGATGAACTGACAGGTCCGAACGATTATTTAAAAATGCTCGAGTTGCGTCCTGATTCATCATTCTTTGCGAATCGTCTGGCCAGATTTATTGAGAATATGGATTCTGATGACTATCGTTGTAAGATCGTGAAACATGGCATGGTCAAAGAATTGGTTATCTTCCAGAAAGGATATATGAAATATCTGACAGACAATTATCGTCTGAATTATACGGAAGATATCTCGATTGATGATATCCGCAACTTTGTTCCTGATGTAATCAGCTTCCTGGGTGCACCTGAGAAATTAATTTCATTCCCGCAAATCGGTTATTTCGACATTAAAGGTCCAAATGGAAATATTAAGACCATCGTTACACCTTTAAAACAAAAGGTTGACTATTTCGGAGATGTTAAGAAGCCTCGTTTGACAATAATCAATGAGAAAATCAAGGAAATGGGTGGTAGCCCTCGTCATGGATCCTTATTTGCTGTTGAAGAAAATGACGGTAGTGTATTTGTTATCGAAATTAACGGAGACAGTGGTGTAGGTAAATCTGAAATGATCGCTGCATTCATCTTAAAATGGTTAAGAAATAATCTGGAAGGCATTCGTTCGGTTAAACTGATCGCAGGAGATATGTTCCATGAATTCCAGGATGCCGAAGGTAATCTTTATGGTATCGGTACAGAAGTCGGGGACTTTAGCCGCACAACGGACTTTGATCCTGATTATATCAAATATTATAAGTATCTGTTTGAGAACAGTGCAGACAGTAATGTCGAAGACTTAAACTCACGTAGTACAGTCAGCGGTATGTGTGATATCACAATGCCATACAAAATTGACATTATGCTTAGTGCTGGTAACTACGCTAAAGAAGAAGCCGGTATTACTCGTATCGATAATCCTGAAAACTTCCTTTTATATATCGATTCACACGGTGAGCGTAAAGAGAAGGCAACAAGTCAGGATGGTCCGAACTTCCAGAGAACGCTTAAACGCTACACGGCTGACAAGAATATTGTTGATGTTATTGCGCGTCACGGAAATTATCTTGACGATGTTTTAGATTGGGATTTTGATGCTCATGAACAACAGTATTATCTGGCTTCGTCTTATAAATTAATCGATAAGATCAATCTGACGGAGATTGTAAATCTGATTTTCGGAGGTAAAAAATACAAACGAGATGGCATCAGATATATAATTAAAGATGTTACGTTTGATATGATACGCAACCGATTCCGTGCTGAGGTAATTGCTGAAGATGAAACTGTATCGTATGTATTACTTGACAGACGCATTTTCAGTTCGATTTATGATTCATTGGCAAGTACACCGGGAGGCCAACCATTTATAGCAGAAGAAGGTCAGTTAACTTGTGTGATGAACCTAATTAAATGTATGAATGGAGGCCAGGATGGTAACGGTAAAGCGCGCAACATTCAATGTGGTATTATTTCAACCGAGATTGGTAAAAAAGGTCGTGAAATTACAGGACCTCAAAAAGCTGCGATGGAGCTTAAACATCTGATTCAGGATGTACGCGTAAATCGTCCGGAAATCAATCAAGGTAAGATCTTAGTTAAACGATTATTGAATGAAAAGTATTTCCATATATTCAAAGGTATGCTTAACAGCTCGGAACTTTGGAGATACAACTTCTTCATTTATCAATTGGAGAACATGCGTAAGGCCGATTACAGACGTATGGATGATATTAATCAACAGGTAGATATGTCTAATCTGATTAACTTTAAACCGGTTGATCCGAAACATATCTTCAGTCCGTTATTAGTTAATCCGAATCTGAACATCGAACTTTCAAGCTTCAGTGAAACATTTGAGGAATTAATGAGTTTACCGAACTATCCGGAATTTGCAGCTGAGTTTATGGAGCATATGCCTTCCTTGTATCAGGCTGACGGATATAGCGAGGAAACCAACATTAATAACATGATCATCCAGTTATTATTAATGGAAGGCTATGTTACTCTTGAAGATGTTGCACGTGGCAGTGTTATCGAGAAGGTTAATCGCGAAACTATTGCTGCTGCGAAATATGCAGTAGTCAAATATATGTATGATAATATGAATAACGTTGAATCGGAAACCGAACCGACTGAACTAAAAATTGAGAAAAAAAAACGTAAAAAATAAATTTTCAAACTACAATTCATTGTAGATTAAAAGAGAAGTCTTATTTTTACCGTTGAATAGATACAAACAATAGCTCTGTTCATTCTGATACTCATTTTCATGAGTGTGAGAACTCAATTTTAGTTTAGTTATGTTGGTCCGAAGATATTTGGACTAAAAAAACGTCGCCGCTGTGAAGTGTCGACGTTTTTTCGTTTATAAAACAGTCTGCTAAACCCTTCGATAATTATCAGTGTTATACGTAAAAGAATTTTTCAAACATAAAAAACAAACCGAATAATTCCGATTCTATGAAAATCCATGAATTTCAGGCAAAAGAACTTTTCGAACAATATGCTATTCCTACTGTCAGAGGCAAAATTTGTAAAGATCAAGACTCGGCTGCTATAGCTTATTCCGAAATAAAGCCAAAAGCAGCAGTAATAAAAGCTCAAGTTCTCACAGGTGGAAGAGGTAAAGCCGGTGGTGTAAAAATTGCTAACAATGAAGATGAAGTCCGTCAAAAAACCAAAGAAATCCTCGGAATGAATATTAAAGGGAATATAGTTAACAAAGTAATGATTGTTCCTGCTTATCCAATTAAACGGGAATGCTATCTGGGTATGACGATCGATCGTAATAAAAGATGTGTCGTTGTGATCACAAGTAAAGCAGGTGGTGTAGAAATTGAAGAGATTGCGGCTTTTGCTCCGCAAAAAATCAACCGTTATTTAATAGATGCTTCAATCGGCATCCCCGATTTCAAAGCCCGCAATATCGCTTTATCATTATTCGATGAAATGGATCAGGTTAAACAAACGGCGCGTGTTATTCAAAATATGTATCGGTTAATGTTAGAGAAAGATGCTTCACTGATCGAAATCAATCCTTTAATTGAAGATGACAAAGGTATTATCATTGCTCTTGACGGAAAAATGACTTTTGATGACAATGCTTTATTTAAACATCCTGATATCGCTCACCTGGCTGAGCTCAGTGACGAAGAAATCAAAGAAAACGAGGCTAAAACTAAAGGATTCAGTTATATCCAGCTAACAGGTTCTATCGGTTGTATGGTTAATGGAGCCGGATTAGCCATGGCTACGCTGGATCTTATCAAACTATACGGTGGCGACCCTGCTAATTTTCTGGATATCGGAGGAAGTTCAAACCCTCAGAAAGTTATTGAGGCTATGCAACTACTGACGAGTGACCCTAAAGTCAAAGTTATCCTTATCAATATATTTGGAGGTATAACTCGATGTGATGATGTAGCTAACGGACTTTTAGCAGCTTTCAAGCAAATTAAAATAAGCGTTCCTATCGTTATCAGACTTACAGGTACAAATGAAGATGAGGGCAATAAAATTATTGCAGATTCAGGATTTATACGTTCTGAAGATATGACTCAGGCAATACAAAAAGCAGTTGAACTTAGCAAAATCTAAATACTATGAGTATTTTAATAAATAAAGATACACGCGTAGTCGTGCAGGGAATCACCGGCCGCGACGGAAGCTTTCATGCTAAAAAGATGAAAGCTTATGGAACAAGAGTTGTAGCAGGTGTTTCACCAGGTAAAGGCGGTGAGAGCATTGATGAGATACCGGTTTATAACAGTGTATGGGAAGCTGTACATACAAAAGGTGCCAATACTTCAATTATATTCGTTCCCGCTGCTTTCGTGAAAGATGCAATTATGGAGGCAGTCGAAGCCGGTATTAAATTAATAGTATGTATAACCGAAGGCGTTCCAACATTAGATATTATTGAAGCCCGAAGATACGCAACACTACACGGCGTACAAATTATCGGACCAAATTGTCCGGGAATTATTTCACCTGAGAAGTCTCTTGTCGGAATTATGCCAGGGAATATTTTCATACCGGGACATACCGGTGTTATCTCCCGAAGCGGAACTCTGACCTATGAAGTTGTTCAAAATCTCACCAAAGCGGGAATAGGGCAATCAACGGCTATAGGTGTCGGTGGTGATCCTGTTATCGGATTATTTTATAAAGAACTCCTACAAATGTTTCAGGATGATCCGGAAACTGACTCAATCGTGCTTATTGGTGAAATCGGTGGCGATGCAGAGCAAATAGCGGCTGAATACATAAAAAATCACATAACGAAACCTGTAACTGTATTTATCGCGGGTGCAGCTGCTCCAGCTGAAAAAAGAATGGGACATGCAGGAGCTATTATTTCAAGCGGTTCAGGAACAGCTCAGGAAAAATGGAAAGCTTTTGAGCAGGTTGATGTACCGGTTGCAAAGAATCCATCTGAAATACCTTCATTATTATTATCTCAGTTGAAGGGATAAAAACTACTTTAAGAAATACGGGGAGTTATCCAATGAATACAATTGGGTAACTCCCCGATTCGTTTGTTTTTCTATCTTTGTCAGAGAATAACTTTAAATTCACAGAACCAATTAACACCAAAAAGAAGAAATTATTATGACTATATATGACTTTGATCGTGTTATTGACAGACGCGGTACAGATTCCATTAAAATTGATAATGTCAAAGCGATGTTCGGCAAAGAGAACTTATTGCCTATGTGGGTTGCCGATATGGATTTCGAGACTCCTCCCTGCATCATTGAAGCTGCAATGGAAAAGATTAAACAACCCGTCTGGGGATATACCAAACCTTCCAATTCTTATTGGAAAAGTATACAACAATGGTTAAAACGGAAACATGCGCTTGACGTAAATCCTGATGAGTTGGGGTTTGTCGGAGGAATTGTTCCCGGACTCTCTTTTGCTGTAAATGCTTTAACTGAGAAAAATGATGGAATCATTATACAACCTCCTGTATATCCTCCTTTCCATTCGGTTGTCAGACATAGTAAAAGAGAGCTGCTATTCAACCCATTAATTGAAGATAACCAACAATTTTCGATGAACTTTGCCCATCTCCCGACGTTATTAAAAAATAAGCCTAAAATGCTGATTCTTTGCAATCCGCATAATCCTGGCGGAAAAGTATGGAGCAAAGAAGAACTCATTTCTCTGGCAGACTTCTGTTTTGATAATGATATATTAGTCATTTCTGATGAAATTCATGCAGATTTAACTTTGCCGGGATATAAACATACTCCTTTTGCGAGTGTGTCAGAAAAAGCCCGAATGAATTCTATAACATTCATGGCACCAAGCAAAACCTTTAATATGGCTGGTGTGGCAAGTTCTTTTTATTATATACAGAATCCCACTATACGTAAAAAATTTCAGGATTTCGTTTTAGGTAATGATCTGACTGGTGGACATCTGTTTGCTTATGCTACAACTCAGGCAGCATTTGAAAAAGGTGAAGAATGGTTGCTACAAGTTTTGGTTTATATCAATGAAAATATTAAGTTTGTAGAGACTTATTTAAAAAAGTATCTGCCAAAGATCAAAATGATGCGTCCCGAAGCGTCTTTCCTAATATGGTTAGATTTTTCAGAAACAGGACTTTCTCATGATCAAGTAGTGGAAAAATTAAAATCGGAAGCAGGTTTAGCACTCAACGACGGAATTAGTTTCGGGAAAGAGGGAACAATGCATATGCGACTAAATATAGGAACATCACGCTCCATCGTTGAAGAAGCATTACGTCGAATGAAAGCAGCTTTCGTATAGCGTTAATCAACGAGCTATCTTTAAACAATAGCTTAAAATTTAAATTATTACACATATAACAAAATGGAAGAAATTAAAGCAGGTAAATACGTAGCATGTATCTACGACCTAAAAGTAGGAGCAGAACAAGAAATTATGGAAAAAGCAACAACTGAAGTTCCATTAACTTTCATCTTTGGTCTGGGAGAAATGCTTCCTGCATTTGAAGAAAAACTTAGCGGTATGAAAGTTGGCGATAAATTTGATTTCGAAATCAAATCTGAAGATGCTTACGGACCATACGATCAAGAACATATTATCGAATTACCTAAAGATCTATTCATGGTTGAAGGTAAATTTGATGATGAGGTTGTTACTCCGGGTAACGTTGTTCCAATGATGGATGCTCAAGGTAACCGTCTAAACGCAACAGTTGTTGAAGTTAAAGAAGATACTGTTGAACTTGACTTCAACCATCCTTTAGCAGGAGAAGATCTTCACTTCATCGGTGAAGTTATCGAAGTTCGCGATGCTCGTCCTGAAGAATTAATGCCAGCTTCTTCTTGTGGTGGTGGATGCAGCAGCTGTGGTTGTGGCGACGAAGGTTGTGGTGACGAAGGTTGCAACTGCTAATCAAATAATTCAGAATAGAATAAAATAAATTTCAAGTTTGAAGTGCGAAAAATGAGAGTTTTCTCTTGTTTTTCATACTTCAAACTTTTAATGCTTTATAGAATGTCATATAAAAAGATATACTTAAAACCGGGAAAAGAGGAGTCTCTAAAAAGATTTCATCCTTGGATTTTCTCGGGTGCGATTGCAAAAGTTGATAAAGGAGTAGAAGAAGGTGATACCGTTGAAGTTGTTAATGCCAATAACGAATTTATTGCCATCGGTCACTCTCAGATCGGAAGTATTGCAGTTCGTGTGCTGACGTTCGAGCAAGAGGAAATCAACCATGATTTTTGGGTAAAAAGACTAAATGCAGCTTTTGATCTACGTAAAAATCTTGGCTTGGTTGCCGGCGAATATAACAATGCTTATCGTTTAGTTCATGGCGAAGGAGACTTCCTTCCGGGACTTGTTATAGATATGTATGATGGTACAGCTGTTATGCAAGCTCATGCTCCGGGTATGCACGTTGCTCGTTACGAAATAGTAGAAGCCTTAAAAGAGGTTATGGGCGAAGAACTGAAAAACGTTTATTACAAGTCTGAATCAACTTTACCTTTCAAAGCTGATTTGAATGCCGAAGACGGTTATCTTTATGGCGGTAATGCCGGCAATATAGCTACGGAATACGGTCTGAAATTTCATGCAGACTGGTTGAAAGGTCAAAAAACAGGTTTCTTTGTTGATCAAAGGGATAATCGCGCATTATTAGAAAAATACTCAAAAGGAAAACGTGTTCTGAACATGTTCTGCTACACCGGAGGTTTTTCATTCTATGCTATGCGTGGAGGAGCCGAATTAGTTCATTCTGTTGACAGCTCAGGCAAAGCTATTGATTTAACTAATAAAAATGTTGAATTAAACTTTCCGGGAGATCCTCGTCACAAAGCTTTTGCGGAAGATGCTTTCAAATTCTTAGACAACATGGAGTATGGCCAATATGATTTAATCGTACTGGATCCTCCTGCTTTTGCCAAACATAAGAACGTATTACGCAATGCTCTGCAAGGCTATCAGAAGCTGAATGCAAAAGCATTTAAGAAAATAAAACCAGGAGGTATTATATTTACTTTCTCTTGTTCTCAGGTAGTAAGTAAAGAAAACTTCCGATTAGCCGTATTTAGTGCCGCAGCTCAATCGGGCAGACGTGTGCGAATCATTAATCAATTAACTCAGCCTGCTGACCACCCTGTAAATATTTATCATCCGGAAGGAGAATATTTAAAAGGTCTTGTTCTATATGTAGAATAGTGGGTTAAAGAGCGTTAACTGAATGATTTTTAACACATAAACACTTGCAAAGATAGTTCAAACTCTATACTTTTGCATCGTGTTTTTCATGGTATTAGATTTAAGGTTAATAAAAAGGGGTTTAGGTTGTCGTGAGACAACCTTTTCTTTTTTATAGACCTCCTCCTTAAACAAGACATAATACAGATATTCGATATATTATATACAATAAAAGCTATCCCGGAATATTACTGAGATAGCTTTTATTTTTATATTATAAACGAGTTAATTCTGGCCCCAAATCTGAACCATCGCTTTCTTACTATTCTTACTATTCCCCTTGCCCTTGCCTTTATTCTTTGCCTCGGATTTAAGATATAGAATAACTTCTTTAATCACCCTATGATCTCCTCTTAAATCCAAAACCTGAGATTCCTCTCCTGGTCTGAGTGATTGCGAAAAACGAAGATCATCTAAAGCTCCAGTTGCATATTTCACTAATACTCTGTCAAAATCGACAGCAGAACCCTGAACTTTAAATTTGATAGCCTTAAATGCTCCTTTATTAGAACAATTAATTGTAACACGATCCAGAGAGATATCCGCATTTACCTCTCCTAATTTTTCCCAGTTTGATTTATTAGCAAATACACTTGTTACAAACAAGATGCTTAATAATGTAAGCATCACTTTTTTCACTTCTTTCATACATTTCGTTTAGTTAGTAAACACAATATTTTAGAAGACAACAACTCAACAGCGCCAAATATATAGAAAGAGTCGAAAGATACAATGGAATCAGATGTTAATACATTAAAAAACAGAATATTAAAAAAACTCATCATCTACATTTTACAAGCCTAACTTATTGTTAACACCTACAACCATGCACAAATCTGTAAATTCAAAGGTATGCATTATTACTTTTTAAATCGACATATCTCTACAACATAATACTATAAAAAAGAGACCTCTAAGATATATCTTAGAGGTCTCTCATATAAAACAACTTTAATCTATGAAAATATTATTTCAGGATGCATGATAATTTCTTTTTCATACTTTCCATAAAATCATCCCAATATTGCTCTGTAACTTTTGGTAAGCCCAAATATGGTGATAAGATACAAGCTCTAAGCACACGTATGCTTTTCACTTTATTCCATTCATCAGAGGTTACGCCTAATCTTAGAGCTAAATTTTCAGGAGCATCTTTGTAATCCTCATACGCAAGATCTGTATGTGAAGTAACAAAATCTTTTTTCAAAATAGGAACGCCCGTAGCTGAACTTTGCTCCCACAATTTAAGATTTATCTCATTCATATAATTCAGATCTGTGTTACCTTCAGGATTGAATGCAAAATCAACCATATTAAAGTCCGGATTAACTAACGCTTCTAAGCGTACAGTTATACCATTAACTTCAATTGTTTTTGTTTTAGCGATCATATTATAGAACAAATGAGCCCCATTAATACTTGCCCCTATCAATTTACCGTATCCGGTAATATTTAAAGGTATTAATTGATGTGCCACCCATACAGATGCCGCTGATGCACCTGCTTTTGATCCTTCCATAATATAACTACCCAAAAGCATAGGTGATGTAGTTCCTGCTTCAAAAACATAGGCAGCAAAGAAAGAAATGGAATCAACCATTCGTTTATCTTTTATAACAATACCTCCGGCTGCATAAGGAACATATCCCATTTTATGAGGATCGATTGTAATAGAGTCTGCTTTTTCTAAAGCTTTATACGCATTATAAACATCTTTAGGAGGCCATACGATATCATTATCAATAATTCCTTCTGCATGAAGTCTGTTAACTAGCTCATCATATTCCATGAAACGGTTTTCCTCATCCAAGAAAATAGATCTTGCATATCCTCCATATGCTGCATCAGCATGAATATAAAATGAAACGCCTTTTTCTTTTTGGAATTTTTCTCTTAGAGCAACAACTTTATCTAAATAATCAATAGCTCCTTCTTCTGTTGTTCCAATTACAGCAACAACACCTAATATTGGAATTTGCTTTTCGACAAGGTCATTAATTGTTTGTTCAAGTACATCTATATCCATACGGAAATGATTATCTACCTGAACGTCTACTACATTTTGAAGCCCGATACCCAAGACATCAGCTGCTTTAACCCATGAGTAATGTTTCGATTGAGGTACAATCCATTTTCCTAATTTAGATTCCTGAACACCTAATCCTCTGACCGAGTTATTTCTTACATCGTCCCAAACATCTTTTACTTTTTGTGCTAAATCAAGAATTTGGTCAACAGTCATATTAGCTAATTCCCAATCTGTTTTTCCTGCTACCAGCTCTGGTCTCACAGCCTGAATAGCAAAAGGCAAAGATGAAATATTACGTGCATACCACAACCCTTCCATATTAGCAATAGTTCCGTCACATGTTATGTGTCCCCAAGATTTAGAAGTATCATAACCTAATAAACGACATAAATCCATACCAACCTCCAACTCCATAGGAGTCGTAGCCGGAGAACCTTCGTAAGCACAGTTGTTGGCATTATAAAACACTGCGGTAACATATCCAAGAATAGAAGCCATCAAAACCTCACTATTCATATGTCCCAAATATCTTGGTGAGTGCCAGGGTGCAGATGTCTCTCTCATTAATGCACTCAATCTATCAAGCACACTTAAAGTACGATCTTGTACATTTTGGAAAGAATCACATTTTTTCTCCTGATAGGAAATAATAGGCTCATCTTCAGGATGGAAATCTTTTCTCCAAAACAAATGATCATCCACACACGAAATAAGAGCGTCCTTAAAGAATTGTCCATTTTCTGATTTAGGACCTAAGAACAAAGCATTTATATCAAAATTATCGTTTTTCATAAGATCTAATTAATTAAAGAGTTGTATTATCCTTTTACAGGATCTGATGTATTTTTAGCTAAATCACCAGCATCTTGTCCTGCTGCTAACTTAGAAACCTGAGATGGTTTTCTTCCTTCCAATTCCCAATCAAATGGTTCAAAAGATGACTTAGGATCTTTCCATGATTTTTTACTGAAAGCTTCAACAACAAATGGCAATGCTGCAAATAAGGCTGCTCCTACAATAAGAATACCTACATAGACAGCAGGACTACCAGTAGTAATCTGACTTGGAGGAATAAAACTTACAAATCCAGCCAGTCCAGCTCCAGCTATACCAATTACACTTAATACCCAAATCCCCCAGTTACCACCAGGAATTTTGAAAGGACGCTTTTTATTTGGTGCAGTATATCTTAAACGAATTGCTGCTATATAAACTGTAATAATACAGATCATATAAATAATCGTTGCTAATTGCCCTAAAATCTGATAGGCAGATTGCACGGATGGAAGTAATACCATCACAAAAGTTAATAAAGTAACTAAAGCACCTTGTACCATCAAAATAGGAGCCTGAACTTGTTGCTTATTTACTTTTTGTAAACTTTTAGGGAGATAGCCAGCACGACCTACTGCCAAAAGTCCGGTTGAAGGACCAGCAATAATAACCATAACTTGCCCGATTACACCAAAAGCTAACATAACAGCCATCACATTACCCATCCAATCCATGCCCAAAACACTCCATAAATCGCGATAAGCAACTAGTAAGCTCTGAGTCAAATTTATATCTTTTTCGGGGACTACAACTCCGATAGCTAATGTAGCAAGTACAAATATTGAAACAATAGCAATAGCTGCAATAAACAATGATTTAGTATAATCTTTCGCCGGATTCTTCAAATCTTGTACATGCACTGCATTCATCTCTAATCCACCATAAAAAAGGAATATCGAAGCTGCTAATACAACATTACCAAATTTGGTAAAGTCAGGAAAGAATGATTCATGAGCCGGTAATTCTATTGTTTTACCCATAGCTACGTAAATAATTCCTAAGATGATAAGTATCGCTCCTGGAATAATTGTACCAACCATACCAAAAACAGCACTTAATTTTGTTGCTGATCCGATACCTCTTTTCAATGTCAATAACGTAGCAAACCAATAAATGCCTAACAACACAACTATTGTATACCACTTATTACTAGCCAATTTCGCATCAAAACTTTCAGGCCACCATATATAAGCTAAGGCAACACCACCAAAGATTAATACCGTTGGAAACCAAATAACCAAAGTTTGCCACTCCCAATACAAAGTAGCGAACCCCCATTTTGCACCAAAAGCTTCACCGACCCATCTGAAAAGACCTCCACTTTTAGTAAAAGTGGAAGCCAATTCAGCACAAACTAATGCAAATGGAATCAGGAATACCAAAGCTGCAAAAATATAGTAAAAAATAGATGTTACTCCAAACTCTGCTTGTGAAGGAAGACCTCTTAAACTCACGATCGTTGTAATAATCATGACAGTCATTGTACCAACACCTATTTTAGCAGCTGTAGAAACTCCAGATTTTAAACTACCTGCTTTTTCATTATCTTGTGCCATATAATTTTAAATTATAAGATCAATTACATCATCTCAGCAATCACCTCATCACGTGCTGCCAAAATACAATTAATAATATGTTGCATATCTTCAGGACATACGAATACGTTCATTGGATAGACTTTTAATGCGTAAACAACAGCTTGATCATCTGAGCCGTCTCCATTATAAGATGCTGTACGGAAACCAGTACTATATGCCATATGAGGTGTATAGCGACCATTAATTTGTTTACGATCTAAGTACCAGCTGAATAGTTTCTCTCCGATTGCCGCTGTAAATTCATTATTTTTAATCAACTCTGCTCTGAATGCAGGATCTGATACTTCTTTCTGATATTGAGAATTTGCATCAACACCATTAGCATATACACGGAACAAGCTAATCAAACCTGTATTATCAGGATCTACACAAACCATTTCAGGATGTTCGTTCAAAAGATTTTGGAAGTAGTATCTTACTTCTAGAATACCTCCTAAAACTGCTTGTAGACCTTCCAGACCAAAATATTTCATTGTCGCCCATCCTGCTAAAGAACCAGCACCACTTCTTGATACTTCAAGAGTATAATACATTGGATTATAAGGTGTAACTTCTTGAAGATATGCATAACTACCACGACGCATAATCGATTCGAACTCTGCTGAATCTTTGTAAACAAAGCAACTACTTGTATATGGAGCCCAACCGAATTTATGGAAATCTACACCAATAGCATCTGCATGATGAATACCTTTGATTTGTTCAAGATTACGTTTGATTATACTTAATACTTCTTTAGAAAACTCTAATGGATTATTTGCAAAGTCATATTTATTAAAGACCATCCACGACCAACCCGCAACTGCATCTGCATAAAGCAAAGCTTTACCAAAACCTGCAGGGTTCGGATATTTATCAAGCAATTCTCTTACCTTTTCAATTGGATCAAATACGCTGGCATCAGTTGTACCCATTGTGCATACCACAGATGCTACAGGAATACCTTTTGATGTAAATTCTTTAAGTTTTTGCTCTAATATATTTACATCCATCTGATTTGTTTGTGGATCAGTAGGTATTTGAACAATATTATCCATCCCTATACCTGTCCAGTCTGTAGCATTTTCTTTACAATAGTGTGATTGTGTAGAGCAGATTACTTTAGCATCTGTACGTATACCTTTATCTCTTGAGCCTGGTAATACACGAGTCAATGCATATTTTAAGCCATATAACCAACACCCACTACCGCCATAAGTATAAACACAACCTGTATTTTTACTACTCCATCCAAATAAATCACCTAGCATACCAGCTGATTCCAATTCTGCTTTATGCACATTCCATGCATATTCACCTTCAATAATATTTGGCATATAAATCAATGGCAGAATAGAAGCAATAATACTTGCTGTATTAGGTTGAGGCCAAACATTAGCCATAGTCAATGGACTTGAAACGTTAGGCATACCTTCAAATAGTTTCACGGTATCTGCAATAACATCATCCAATGCCTGTGGTTTATCTGCAATTGTAACGTTTTTAACCTCTGGATATGTATAAGCTAATTGTGATTTTTCACCTAAGAAAGCCGGACCATCTTTTTCCGGTTTCAATTGATCAATCATTTCAATTGCTTTCTCAATTTCTTTTGCTAAAGGATCTTCTTTACCTCTAAATGGAGAAGGGAATTCACTTGTCATTAATTTTCTGTACTTAGCCCAATTTGGTGCTTCGGAAGATATTTGATCTTTTTTCCAGATACCTTCCATTACTTTTTTTTGTTCCATAATGAATAAATTAAGGTTTAGATATATAATAGCTGATATTAATCAGCTTGTTATTTGTCTGCTGAAAATACAAACGTATTTCTCCGTATATAAGCCACTATTATAAACAATAGAGTCAGAATAAAGTTAATACGGAATGGAAATATAACATCGGTGTCACCTAAAAATGCAGCAATAGCATCAATAATAAATGGAGTTACTAAAATAGATAAATAGTTAACTGACATTACAAATGCTAAGGAAAGAACCACTTTATTACTTTTAGCTATCCGAGTCGCTTTATCATAAACCAAAGGTTGTATGATCCCATAACCAAATCCTACAAAAACAGCCCCGATAATAATTAACACCACATTATGGGTTAATGAGACTAATAATAGACCTACAGCTAATGAAATTAAGCTATAAATCACTGTCATATTTTTTAAAACAGTCAGGATTCTATAAAGGAATAACCCTGGTAACATAATAGCCAGAAAGAAAATAGAGATAACTGTTCCTGAAACAGAACTAGGTAATTTATAAGTTTGTAAAATAAACGGAAGATTCAAAACTACCACAAGTGCTGCATAACAGATAAAAAAGTATAACACCATTACACCGATCAGATAAGGTATATTCATCTGTTTGCCTTTAGGAATCATGTCTTCATTTTCATCATTTGCTGTATTGTTAGGGGCTCCAATATAATTCACGTTACTTTGTTTGAGAACACTATCACGTAAATAGTAAGAAAGAGCAAGGGCAAAAACAGGAATAAGATAAACAACAAAAGGTAAATGCCAATTAATCTCCGCAAACCATCCTGTCAGACCTGTTGCTAATACAAGACTTAAATTCGTGATTGCTGAGCTTATTCCTAATTGTTTGGTTCTGTATGATCCTACGAAAAAGTCAGCGATTAGACCTGTTGATAAGGGTATTACCATACCTGCACCAATACCTAACAAACAACTTATTAAAATAAGGGCTAACATACTTTTCGCAAAAAAGCATAATACGCCACTAAATAAAAAGATTGCCAGTCCTATAGCTAATATTAATGTTTTATCTTTTTTTTCAGAGAGCTTCCCTGACAACAAGACGAAAGGAATTATTAATAAAGACGGTATAGAAGTTAACATCTGGATCTCTAAATGGGAAACAGAAGGAAAAATTGTATCCAGCTGTCCCATTATCGGAGATACCGCTAAACCAGGCAACGATGTTATTGCCGAAATAGACCATATAGCTAACAATGTAGCTAAAGGAATGGTACCTTGACCAGTTTGAATTCTCATAATTTTAATAAATTACAGATTGTGTTTTATACAGAAAAAAACGCTATTCAAAAATAAAAGTTCGTTTTATTAGAAAAAACTATTATTCTACGCTGACAGGAATAAATCAAATTAAAAACATATATTAACTATGAAAATATATACACAACTTGTTCATCTTAGAAAATTTATTTTGTATATCCAATCCTAACAACACTGATAAACACTATTATATAAGTATTTATACGTATATATACTCAAATCATCCTATAGAGACTATAAAAATGAAGCATATTAAAATACAATAAAATACTACAAATTACTAATAGACAAAAAATAAACACAAGTATCATTATTAACTTTTAAGAAGACATATTATCTATATAAAAAATACCATTTAAAATCTTAAGAAGAGTCTATCCAAAGTATTATTCATAGTTCCTGAAATAATTAATACATTATTTACTATAATGTAATAGATAAAGTAATCTATACTCTAATTAAGAAAGGTGCTGATTAAAAACTCAATCAGCACCTTTCTTATAAAAAGCAAAATATCATACGTCATAACTTATTACATTCCGATAATAGACGGATTTGTAGAAATAATTTCAATCTCTGATCTTGCATAATCTTTATCATCTGTAAAAAGAATCATATTATTTTCTTTACACAAACGTTCGATTGCTTTATCATTAAAATCAAGAGGATCTGTAGTCATAAAATCCTTCACCTCTTTTAATGAGAAATCTTTCACATTAAATTCGAATAAAGAAAATATTTTTATTTCAATTACTTTATAAATATGCTCCAGATTTTCATTACCTAATTCACTATTCCGGTAATCTTTAAATCGCATATTTTTTTTGGAAAGTTTATTCTCCCATAAATATAATTCATATTGTATCCGCAACTCCCTGTTTATTACTTCTGATAATACTAGAAAATCTATATATAAAGGATTCCGTTGATGCAATAGTTGTGAAAACATTGGTGAATAATGCTTTTGCCACTCCTGATAGGGCGTAGTCGTAAAAAATAAAAACAAAAGAATATTAGCATCGAAGAAACAAGATCTTCCAATAGTTTTATCTAAATCAAGATTACTATATCTTAGTTTCATATGTTTTTCCCTTCTATTATATTAGACACTATTTCTCTAATCTCTTCATCATGTCTGGAAATATACCAGTGCATTCTTTCTATTCGATTTTTCTCTGAATTTTCTTCTTCATTCATATTTATAAATGAGAGCTTATCCTTGATTTCATGAATAGAATGCTCATCTAGCAGGCGTTCATATACTGTATACAGAAAAGAAGATAATACTAAATTTACTCCTTCAAAATCTATTTTAATATAATCATAAGTATTCCATAGACTCAAAATATCTATACCTAACTGATGTCCATGCTCAGCATTTACACATCGATTTCCATCTATGTAATCCAATACATATATAGCTGTCGTTTTCATAATTAACCGATCTATTTATAAAACATTCATAGAAACAATTATTAGGTCAATTGTTTAACATTATAGTTTGAACATGAAAAGATAAGATATTGTTCTTCTAATTAAACAACTATCTTAATAAACACCATTTTAAAACCTCAATAATACAATGGAATCATGATGAAATATACTGGTGATGTTATAGTAAAAATTCTTGAAAACGCAGGAATTAAACGAATATGGGGCATAACTGGCGATAGCGCAAATTATATTACAGCGGCAATAAGTAAAAGTTCTATCGATTTTATGCATGTAAGACATGAAGAAAGTGCAGCATTCGCAGCAGCGGCAGAATCGAAGGCTACAAATAAATTATCCGCTTGTATTGGCTCATGCGGTCCGGGATCTTTACATTTAATAAATGGACTCTATGAAGCTAATACAAACGGAGTACCTGTATTATGCATAGCTACACATATACTAAAAAATGAAATTGGATTTAATTACATCCAGGAGACAGATCCTAAACTACTATTTACCGGTTGTAGTAAATATTGTGCTTATGTACAATCATCAGAGCAACTACCAAGACTTATGTTGCATGCCATGCAGACAGCCATTGCACAAAAAGGAGTAGCTGTACTTATTGTATCAGGAGATATATCTTCACAAGAATATTCCGGTAACAATATTTCGAAAGTTATTCCTCAATACCCATCTCCTCAAATATATCCTGATGAAGAAGAATTATATATGCTAGCTTCTCTGATAAATAAATATGATGAAATACTGATTATCGGTGGAGAAGGATGTGCTGATGCAAATTCCGAAATTATGGAGCTCGCAAAAAGAGCTAACGCAGCCGTAGCCTGGACTTTCGGAGGTAAAGAATATTTAGAGTATAACAACCCCTATCCTATTGGTATAATTGGAAAACTTGGAACTAAAAGTGTCAATGAAGCTATAAGGAGCAGCGATCTGATTATACAATTAGGTTGCTCAATATCACTATCTGAATATAAGACCAGAGGGATAATTATACAAATCGGAATAAATGAACGAAGTTTTGGAACAGAGCATCAAATAGATTATGCATTCAGAGGAAAGGTCAAAGATACTCTATCGAGATTATTACCTCTTATTAATGAACATTGTTCCAGATGTTATGTGGAAGAAGTTACTATGCCATATCTAAACAGGAAAAAGCAATATGAAGATCTCTGTAAACAAGTTGTAAATAAAGACAATCTGATATTAAGTGAGTATTTATTCTGTCTTTTAAATCAAAAATTAGCTTTAGATGCATGCATTGCATCAGATACAGGAACGGCTTTAATACTAACGCAATGGTATATAAAGGCTACTGAAAAAAGGAGGTTTTTCCAGTCATACAAATGGGGGTCAATGGGAAATGCCCTGCCATTTGCAATTGGAGTAAAAGCATCTATGCCTGACAGAGAAGTTATTGCCATTTGTGGTGATGGAGGTCTATCTATGCTTTTAGGTGAACTTCTTACAATTATACAATTAAATCTTCCTGTTAAAATTCTTCTTCTCAATAACGGCAAATTAGATTATTCAGGTTTAGACTTTATTGAAAATGGATTAAAACCCATTCATATCGATCTGACACCTGTGAATTTTGCTGAGATGGCTAAAACTATTGGATTTGAAGCCTGGCATATCGAAAATGCCGAAGATCTGGATTCTGCTATTGACTCATGGTTAAATCATGCAGGACCTGCATTCTTAGAAGTAAAAGTCGCATCAATTACTGATGCTCATTTAGCTAATTTATAAAAGACTATCAATATGCTTACACAAGTAGCTAAAATTATAGCAGATACACTTCAATACGTTGGAGTAAAACGAATTTATGGAATGGGTGGTGTTGGTATTAATGTTCTTCTCAATGCTCTTAATGAAACATCTATCCGTTTTATACAAACGCGAAATGAAGAAGCAGCAGCTTTTGCAGCAGGTGGTGATGCACACTTATCAAAATGGCTATCGGTATGTTGTGCCCCTGCAAACGCTGGTTCAATCCATCTTTTAAATGGATTATATGATGCACATCGCAACGGTAGCCCGGTGTTATGTATTGCTACATCAAATAAACAAGTATGTCCGGGAGCTCAAAACTATACATTCGCATTGCAACAAGCATTCAGTGACTGTAGTTGTTTTTGTGAAACCGTTCAAATACCTTCGCAAACAGAGAAACTTTTAGGTATGGCTATGCAGGCAGCCTTAAGTCAAAAGGGCGTTGCTGTATTAATCATACCTGAAGATCTCTTTAGCCAAACTACAGAGTTCGATGTGATACGATATTATCCACATTTATCAAAAGGCATTGTTATACCTTCAGAATATGAATTAAAAGAAATTGCAGACCGAATTAATGATTCAATTAAAATTGTCATTTATGGAGGTTCAGGTTGCTTAGATGCACATGAGGAAGTTATGGCTTTAGCTAAGAAAATTAAAGCCCCCGTTGGATGGGCTTATCGCGGAAAAGAAGCTCTGGACTTTGACAATCCCTATCCTATCGGTATGAATGGGTTACTTGGTGATCAATCCTGTTTACATGCTTTGTATGAATGTGATTTACTCCTTTTATTAGGAACAGATTTTGCTTTTACTCAATTTTATCCTGAGGACACCTACACAATACAAATAGACATTAATGGTGCAAACTTAGGTAAAAGACATGTTATCGATTTTGGTGTAATAGGTGATGTTAAGCAAACATTAAACATTCTTATTAATATGATTGATGATAAGAGTAATGACATATTTGCAAAAGAAAATTCTCAGTTATATGATAACGTAAGAAAACATTATACACATATCGCAAAACAAAATAATGATGAATTAAATAGTATTTATCCGGAATATTTAAGCTATACACTGAATCAACTCATCGACAAAAATGCAGTTGTAGTATCTGATGTAGGTACACCATGGGCTTATATGGCTAAGTATATTGATACTTATGGTACAAGGAAATTATATCATTCAAGTTTACATGGTACAATGGCCAATGCGTTATCATCTTCAATAGGCTTACAAGCCGCAGCTCCTGATAAACAAGTTGTCGCAATGTGTGGTGATGGAGGGTTTGCTATGCTTATGGGGGAATTGCTTACGATCAAACAAGAAAAATTACCTGTTAAAATTATCATTTTCAATAATCATCGCCTGGATTTTGTCGCATTAGAAATGAAAACAGAAGGTTTAATTGATTCTTTTACAGATCTTAAAAATCCTTCATTTGCTGATTTTGCAGAATCAATACACATTAAAGGAATACGGGTTGAACATCCAAATGCACTAGAAAGCGCGATACAGGAAGCTTTTGATTATAATGGGCCTGCTGTAATCGATGTGCATGTAAATCCAAATTCTTTATTGATGCCTCCTGAAATTACGTTGGATATGATGTATAAGTTTTCAAAATATATCTGGAAGGCTTTTATTAATGGACAGTCTAAAACTGTTTGGGAAACTTTCAAAACAAATTTCCCCCGACAATTATGATCAAATATTATATGTTGATATCATTTTTCTGAAAATTTTTGTCATTTTTTCTCGTAATATAAAAATATTTACTTTCTTTGCGATAGATAAGTCTTGAGAATTATTTTTCAGACTTACCAAAACGGTATATCATTCGATATAAAATATAACACATGGTATTTAATTTGGTGTGTGTTTTTTTTAAATTTGTGGTATCATGGCTTAAACCCTTCGAAGTGATTCGAAGGGTTTATTTATTTTTGTAAAACCTGTAATAGTTTAGATGTATTATAGCCTCTCTGTTTAGCCTCTGTTAAGAGTGCCTTATAATGATCAGGATTCATTTTAGGAGTACGACTTAAAATCCAGAGATAATCAGGAGATTTACTTCCAATAAGCACATACGTATAGTTCTCATCAATCATTAGTACATTATAATCAGCATAAAACCATAAAAAGAAAGAAACTTTTAACTGCCCGGGGTTACCCGGTACCGTTTTCGCTTTGCCAACTGCTACTTTCTCTTTTCCATTTAATGTATGCATAAATCCACGATTTTCGACTCGAATCATTCCATCCGGATTTAAAGAGTAACGAGCTGTAACTCCAACCAAATCTTTTTCAAAAGAATGGTCAAAACGTGCTATTTCATACCACAACCCTAAATACCTTTTCAAATCTAAATCAGGTACCGGTTTATTGTTTATTACAGTCTGTCCATGCATAGATATACTTATTAGAATTAGAACTAAAAACATCAGATTGAATCTTTTTCTCATAATGAAAATATTAAATTACAGATATAGAAATTATGCCTTGAATACCTGAACATTACATCATGTATCGTCGTTATTTCTCTATAACAATCTAAACCTAAATTATATTATGGAAATCGTATTTAATCTACCGAATCCGGACAGAAGCTTAAGCAAATCTGACCAGTTTGAAAATGAACCTAAGACAGAAAATACTCATAAAATATGTATTGATCCTCTCAAATCATTTATCCATTGGAAAGGAACGAAGCCCGGAGGAGAACATATCGGCACTGTAAAGTTTTCGAGTGGATATATAAAACTCGAAGACAATAATGTTACCGGCGGTTCATTCGTTGCTGATATGACTACGATAACAGATGAAGATCAACGCATGAAAGAAATGAAGGAAATGCTTGAAAATCACTTAAAAAGTGCAGATTTCTTTGACGTCAAAAACTTCCCTACTTCTACATTTGAGATTCATAAAGTAACCTTGCTACCAGAGGATCCTGTTTTTGTAATGGAAATTTCAGGAGCATTGACTATAAAAGATATAGCTCAAGAGGTTTCTTTTAAAATTAAACAGCTTTCTCAAGTCAATCCGGTTTCTTTTACAACGAATGAAGTGATTTTAAACCGAACTGTCTGGAAAATCAATTATAATTCCAAAAGTATATTCAAAAGCATAACAGACAAGATCATTCATGATGAATTTGAGCTTTCAGCGACAATTGTGCTAAAAGGAGAATGATTCATTAACCTGAACAGTTCCTTTAAAACCTGTAAAAACCGCTTCTCTTAAATATTAAAGATTATAAAAACGCATTTATGAGTTAAACTCATAAATGCGTTTTGTTTATCAATATATACACGGCTATTGCCTCAAACAACTCTGGGTTAAATATTATTAAAGTAGTATGCAATACAATGTAGCATATTAAACCTTTTACTATTTTGCGGTCGAATTAGAAAAAACAATTCAAAATTCAGACTAAAGAATTATAGATAATCAATAAAACAATTGGACTTATGAAACAGGGTACAAAACAAATCATGGGCTTGGTTCTCGTATCTTTATTGAGTTCCGGAGCAACAATAGGTTTATACAGTTTATATACCAATTCAGACACTTCGAAAGATCAAAGATCTATTGAGAATTACTCACAACCTGTCTCTTTCACCTCAACATCTAAAACACCTGCCTTTCAGACAGACTTTACGGATGCTGCTGAAAGAACAATCAATTCAGTTGTACACATACAATCTACCATAAATCAAACGACTGTTTCAAGAGGAGGACAAAGGGATCCTTTCTTTGATTTCTTCTTTGGTGACCGTGGTGGTTATCAAATGCCCCAACAAAAGCCGCAAAAAGGATTTGGTTCGGGAGTAATCATTTCATCTGATGGATATATCGTTACCAACAATCACGTAATAGACAGATCGGATGAAATCTTAGTGACTTTAGATAACAAAAAGAGTTATCCGGCAAAACTAATCGGAACCGATCCTTCTACAGACATCGCCCTGATCAAGATAGAGGCTGAAGGATTGACTGCAATTCCTTTCGGAGACTCTGATAAAATCAAAATCGGCGAATGGGTATTGGCTGTCGGAAATCCGTTTAACCTAACTTCTACCGTTACTGCCGGAATTGTTAGCGCTAAAGCCAGAAATATCAATATTCTGGCTAATGCCGGCCCAATGCGTATCGAATCTTTTATACAAACAGATGCTGCCGTAAATCCGGGTAATAGTGGCGGAGCACTGGTAAATATCAGAGGTGAACTTGTTGGTATCAATACAGCGATTGCATCCGAGACAGGAAACTTTGCTGGTTATTCATTTGCTGTTCCTATTAATATGGCCAGCAAAATTGTAACCGATCTAAAACAATATGGATCTGTACAACGTGCCGTACTAGGAGTACAGATTGGAGATATCAACTCCGAAATGCAAAAGGAACTAAACTTAGCGACATTAGATGGAGTTTACATCGGAGGAGTTGTTGAAAGAGGATCTGCAGCTTCTGCCGGTATCGAAAAAGGTGATATTATTACCGCCATCAATGAGCATCCAACTAAATCGGTATCCGAACTTCAGGAACAAGTGAGCAGATATCGCCCGGGAGATAAAGTAAAAGTGGATTACATTCGTGGCAAAGATAAAAAATCAGCCTCTGTAACACTGAAAAATCAACAAGGGAATACGGAAATCGTAAAACAACTGGGAATTGGAAATTTAGGTGCTACATTCCAACCTGTCCCTAATGATTTAAAAGCTCAACTTGGTATCCGAAGCGGACTACAAGTCAAAGATATTGATTCGAAAGGTAAATTTGCCGAAGCACAAATTCGCAAAGGCTTTATCCTACTTCAAATCAACAATCAACGGATTAATTCTGTACAGGATCTTGAATCAATCATAAAAGAAATCAGACAAGGCAGTGCTAACGAACAGGGTATGTTCATCATGGGTGTATATCCTTCAGGAAAAACTGCTTACTATGCTATTAATTTAGCTGAATAATCTTCTCATCGTTTTTTAAACAATCTTCATTGTGACTGTCTCTAAAATCTTATAGATTTAGAGACAGTTTTTTTATGTCCCTCTTCCTTAAATGAGAAAAAGGTGTCCCGTTAAAACGAAACACCTTTATCTCTTCGGCTTCTTTCTACGTGTTAGCCTAAATACGTCTTTAATAATTTACTGCGTGAACTATTACGCAAACGGCGAATTGCCTTTTCTTTAATCTGACGAACACGTTCGCGAGTTAACCCGAACTTATCGCCGATTTCTTCCAATGTCATTTCTTGACAACCTAATCCGAAGAACATCTTAATGATGTCACTCTCCCTTTCGGTTAATGTACAAAGTGCACGATCAATTTCTTTACAAAGAGATTCGTTTAGCAACGATCGATCTGCAATCGGAGAATCATCATTCACTAAAACATCCAGCAAACTATTATCTTCACCTTCAACAAAAGGAGCATCTACAGAAATGTGACGTCCGGAAACTTTCAGAGTATCTGAAATTTTGTCAACCGGAATATCCAACTCATCTGCTAACTCTTCCGGAGAAGGTTTGCGCTCATTCTCTTGTTCAAACTTAGAGAAAGCTTTACTGATCTTGTTAAGCGATCCTACTTGGTTTAGAGGCAAACGGACAATACGAGACTGCTCAGCCAAAGCCTGCAGAATTGATTGGCGAATCCACCATACCGCATAAGAGATGAATTTAAACCCACGCGTTTCATCGAATTTTTCAGCAGCACGAATCAAACCGAGGTTCCCTTCGTTAATTAGATCGGGTAGACTTAAGCCCTGGTTTTGATACTGTTTCGCTACAGAAACAACAAAACGAAGATTGGCTCTTGTCAGCTTTTCTAAAGCTCTACGATCACCCTTTTTGATACGTTGGGCTAACTCTACCTCTTCTTCTACTGTAATCAAGTCTTCGCGTCCGATTTCTTGAAGATACTTATCCAAAGAGGCACTCTCTCTGTTAGTAATTGATTTTGTGATTTTTAACTGTCTCATCTTGCAAAATGAAATTTGGACCGCAAAAATAATGAATAATCGTCATTAAAACAATTTTCCCTGAAGCGATTTGTTATTTATAAACATCTTTAATGCTTTACGCATTTTTATTACAGGTAATTGAATCGTAATAATAACGATATGAGCTTGTCATTTGTTGCATAAAACGCTGTTTTTAAGCATTATTTAATATGAGATTCTCTTTTAGTCATTTATATACATCGTACCGTTCAGAATGTTATTTTTACTAAATTTCAAAAATCATAATCAAAACCCGCCAGACCACTGTCAATCAGCAACATTAAACATCTTAAAACTGTTATTTCAGTATTAACTCATCCTTATTTCATCATAATATCATTTTGTCATAAACTATGCCTCATATAATTTGTTTTCTTATTAATAATTTTCAGCAAATAATTAAGCTATGGGAAATGAAAAAATAAGTGGTAATCGCTCCTTTGGTTTATGGGGTGCAACATTAGGATTTTTCTTTGGAATGGCGGCTGTATCCCTTTTCGGACCTACAGCCCACAAATTCGGAGATGTTATGGGACTCGATCCAACAAAGATTGGATTACTTGTAGCTATCCCATCGTTATCCGGATCCATACTTCGTATTCCATTCGGGGCATGGGTTGATACAACTGGGGGTAAAAAGCCGTTTAATATTCTGATGATACTTGCTATCATCGGTGTCGCGGGATTAATGTGGCTGGTTAACACTCATTATCCGAATAATATGGACGGAATGTATCCGCTAGTATTATTTTTCGGTCTTTTGGCTGGTTGTGGTGTCGCAACATTTTCTGTTGGTATAAGCCAGGCTTCTTATTGGTTTGAGCAAAAAAGACAAGGTTATGCTACCGGTACTTTTGGAGGTGTCGGAACAATTGCTCCCGGGCTTTTTGCTTTAATCCTTCCAATAGCTATCTCCAATTATGGATTAGGTGATTCATACATAGGCTGGACAGTATTTTTGATTGTGGGCACGATCCTCTATTTCTTAATTGGTAAAAATGCCCCTTACTTCCAATTCAGAAAAAAAGGCATGAGTGAAGCCGATAGTAAAACGGCTGCCATTGCTCAGGGACAAGAATTATTTCCAACAGGAAGCATAAAGCAAAGTTTAATGGAATCTGCCAAAATCCCGGCTACATGGGTTTTAACAGCATTATATTTTGCCAGTTTCGGTGGATTTCTGGCTTTGACCGAATGGTATCCAAGTTATTGGCAGGAATATTATCATATAACACCTATTAAAGCAGGCGTATTAACCGCAACGTTCTCAATTCTTTCTGCTGTAATCCGCGTATTTGCAGGTCCTTTAGCGGACAAAGTCGGCGGAAAAAGATTATGCATTTATTCGATGATACTATTAGGTATTGCAGCTTTCGGTATGGGCTTTAGCTCTAATTTTGCTTTATCGATGTTCTTCACCATCCTTATCGCCATTGCAATGGGTGTAAATGATACTGCTGTATTCAAAATGGTTCCTTTCTTTATACCTAAAGCAGTTGGAGGTGCATCCGGATGGATCGGTGGTATTGGTGCTTTCGGAGGTTTTGTAGTTCCGCCTATCATGGGTGCTATCGCGACTAAGTTCGGTAAAGAAGGCTATGCATGGGGATTTGAAGTCTTTGTTCTTTTAGCTCTTATCAATCTTCTGATTGTATGGTTAGGCATGAAGCACAAAGAGACAAAAACCGCTAAATAAATAATACTGAATTCTAAAATTTATACTTGAGGATGAGTCCGATTAATTGGGACTCATCCTTTTTTATTAAATAGCACCATAAATCTTAAGGTCATCTCAAAAGATTAGTTACATTTGGAAAATTCAATTTATAATCAACTAATTAACTCCCATCATGAAAAATCACCTCATCTACATTTCATTAGTAGTTATATTAATAACTACGGCATGTAGCAGCTCTAGCAGTAAAGAACATATTCCCGTCATAAACTTAAACTCCATGTCAGTCATCAATGACAAATCAGAGCTTGATTCTAAATCTCTGAATATGTCACAGACACTCATTCCTCTGGAAACTACAGATTCGTCTCTACTATCTAAAATCACCTGCATTGAAAAAAGTAAAGACGCCTATTGGATTGTCTCTGACGGTTTAGTTTTCAAATTTTCAAAACAAGGAAAGTATTTGCAAACAATAGGTGCAATAGGACAAGGACCTGAAGAATATTTAAATGCATATAACTTACAAATTGACGATCCCGGGAATAAAATTTACGTAATGGACTACCTGGGTCGTAAAATGGTTACCTATACTCTAACCGGTGACTTTATAAACTCGTTTGAGCTCCCTCATTATTCATACAACAACTTTAAGCTGAATGGATCTAATATCTATTTCTACGGATATGAAAACAGCATTATTCCGGCGCTTCTTAAATTGAATACAAAAACCATGATCACCGATACAATTTCTACGCCTGACCGTACGATGGAAATCGGGGAATTATTTATGGGCAAAACGTTCATTAATACAGTTAACGATCAACTCTATATGTATCATTACTTTAATGACAGTATCTTTAAGATTGAGTCTGACAACACTCTAAAAACAGTTGGATTCCTCGATATGCAAAACATGTATTTTGATTATGATGAATTAATTACCGTTGCTGATTATCAGACGAAAAAAAAGATTACGGAGCCACGCGCACTTGTATCTAACTTTATTGATACTGAAAAATATTATATGATATTCTACGAATTAAGTAATAATGCAGCATCCGAAAACAAACGAAAACGTTTAGCTGTGTATAACAAAACAGACAACAAACAATATCCTAATACAATCATCATCAATAAGCAAGACACAATTCTGAATATTAAGCCTACAACAAACATATTCTACTCCAATGGGAATACTATTATTTCCATTCTGGATGCTTATCAGGCATTAGAGTGTAAACTCCTGCCAGACATCAATGAGGATGATAATCCAGTCTTGGTAATTCATGAATTATAACATCCCGAATACAATTCAAATCTATTAAGAATAACCCGAAATAACAACGGGCTTATGAAATATCATAAGCCCGTTGTATTTGTTATTCTATTTATTAAAGAAGTCTATTCAAATAATAAACGTAGCACCTCAAAAGATTTGATAGTTATATGCTGATTCAAATGAAAACGCAGATAATTAATAAAAGACTCTGTTAAAAGATTTCGCTGTATTCTGTTTAATTTAATCTCTTGCAAATCCATATAATCAAAACGAGATATGTATATAAGCAAACCTGTAACTTCTTCCGAGAAAAATGCACCATATAGAGGTTTCTGCTCTACAACCAAACCTTTATCCAACAATAAAAAGCCCGCATCGACATCTTTAAATTGAGGAGCAATCCCCAAATGCTCTATAAATCTGAATAAAAAGACAAGATGAAAATTAGCCTCTCCCCCATCTAAAAGATCCAGAATCTTAAAGCTATTTTCAAGAAAAACATAAATCTGCTGGTTCTCTTCCTGTTCCTGAATGAAACGACCGACCACTTCTGCCAGGAAAAGAGAAACGGCCGACTTCAATGGATGAAAAGCCAAAGAAGAATACACATAATCCGCCCGTGCTTCTTTTATCTTTTGCACCTGTCTTCCTGACTTGTAATCTATCACCAGTTCCAACAAATTCAAAGGCTGAAACAAATTTCTTTTCACAGCAGCCTTCTTGCTTCGTGCGTTTGGCAATGTAAAACTGGCCATACCAAATTTATCGGTATAGATACGAACGATGGATAATTTATCCGAATATTCAACAGTATTCAGGACAACTCCTTTGATTTGCTCAAACATGTTAGCTACTTATTTATTTTACAAAGATAAGAAGATTAGTTTGTAAAATAAATACGATATTTGCGCATAAATTCAAATAGCAATATATGGAAGAATTAACGTTAGCCACTCCGAGTCTTCTTTTTTCGGCAGTCTCTTTAATAATGTTAGCTTATACAAACCGCTTTCTTTCTTATGCACAAGTGATACGTAATCTGAAAAAAGAATTCAAAGATACGAGTAATCCGGTTGCGAAAGCCCAGATAGACAATTTGCGAGAACGCCTTTACCTAACCAGATCGATGCAGATATTAGGCATTACCAGTCTATTACTTTGTGTTGCCTGCATGTTTTTTATATATATCCACCTGATGACGATCGCCATATGGGTATTTGGGATAGCACTGCTGTTTCTTATTATCTCTCTGGCTCTATCCATTAAGGAAATTGTTATCTCAGCTAAAGCTCTCGAGCTACATTTAGAAGATATAGAAACGAAAAAATAAACTTTTTTCTATATTTGTGTTTATATTGATGTAAAAACGATACTTACAACATGAAAAAAACAATTATCCTTGCAGGTCTTTTGATTTTGATATCGGCATGTACCTCTATTCCTATTTCCGGAAGGAAGCAACTACTTTTAGTTTCTGATGCGGAAGTATTAGCTTTAAGCAAACAAAGCTTCTCCAGTTATATGGCTAAATCTACGCCATCCTCCAACAAAGTGAATAGTGCAATGGTTGAAAGGTGCGGCAAGCGTATAGCCGGTGCTGTTGAAAAGTATCTGAATTCGCAAGGACTCTCCTCTGAAGTTAATAACTTCAACTGGGAGTTTCATTTAGTAAAAGACCCTACACCAAATGCTTTTTGTATGCCCGGAGGCAAAATCGTCATCAATGAAGGGATATTACCATACACAAAGGACGAAAGCGGATTAGCAATTGTCATCGGACACGAAATTGCCCACGCCGTAGCCAAACATGCCAATGAGCGTATCAGCCAGCAAATGATGGTCCAAACCGGAAGCTCACTACTTCAGGTCGCTTTAGGTGGCCAATCCTCAGAAACACAAAAATTAGCTCAAAGTGTTTTCGGAGTTGGCGCCAATGTGGGTTTGATGCTCCCATATTCGCGTAAGCATGAATATGAGGCCGATCGCCTGGGACTTATCTTTTCGGCAATGGCAGGATATAATCCTAATCGCGCCGTAAGCTTTTGGCAAGATATGGCACAAAAAAACGCTTCGGGACAAAGCAGTAGTTTTTTAAGTACTCACCCGACGGATCAGGAAAGAATTAATAACATAAAAACAGTCATGCCTGAAGCAATGGCTTATTATCTAAAATAAAAAGGTCTCCGATTATGATCGATTCTTTATACGCAATTTTCAAACAATACCCTAATATCACCACGGATACGCGCAAATGTGTTCCCGGTTCTATTTTCATTGCTCTCAAAGGAGAACGCTTTAACGGAAATGAGTTTGCTCAGCAAGCTTTAGCCTCAGGAGCGGAATATGCCATTATCGATGAAAAAGAATACTCCAACGGAGATCCCAGAATCATTTTGGTAGATGACTGTTTATGCACATTGCAAAAACTAGCCAGATACCATAGACGGATACTAAACAAACCTGTTATCGGGATTACCGGAACGAATGGAAAGACAACGACCAAAGAACTTACGGCAGCCGTTCTTAGTAAAAAATACAATGTCTTATTTACACAAGGTAATTTAAACAACCATATCGGAGTACCCTTAACTCTGCTGCAATTACGTGAGGAACATGATATTGCCGTAATTGAGATGGGCGCCAATCATCCCGGAGAAATCAAAATATTGGCAGAAATTGCCGAACCTAATTTCGGTCTGATAACAAATGTCGGCAAAGCTCACCTGGAAGGCTTCGGGTCTTTCGAAGGCGTAATTAAAACCAAAGGTGAACTATACGATTATATCCGAAAAACCGGTGGGAAAATATTCCGACATAACGAAAATTCCATATTACGAGATCTTTCTACAGGTATTGAATCTGTATTATACGGCGAGTCTGAACGTATCTTCGTAAGCGGTCGGATTATTGAAAACAATCCATTCTTAGGCTTCTTATGGAAACATGCGGCTTACACGGGTGAGATTCACTCCAAATTAATCGGAACCTATAACTTACCAAATGCTTTGGCTGCCATTGCTATCGGATGCTTTTTTCAGGTAGCACATAAAGATATATCAAAAGCTCTTACAGAATACGAACCATCAAACAACAGATCTCAATTGAAGGAGACTTGTAAAAACCATCTGATCATTGATGCCTATAACGCCAATCCGACCAGTATGCTGGCTGCTTTAAAGAATTTTGAAGCGATGGATGTGCAAAATAAAATTCTTATTTTAGGTGATATGAAGGAGTTAGGTGAAACTTCTCTGTCCGAACATCAGCAAATTGTAGATTTCATATCCAGACTACATTTCAATGAAGTCCTCTTAAGTGGCGAAATGTTTAAACAAACAGAGCATGAATTCTCTATATTCGAAACGACTGAAGAGTTAATGGAATATTTACAGCGCAGAGCGTTCGAGAATTCATATATTCTGATTAAAGGATCTCGGGGAATGGCTTTAGAAAGGTGTGTCGATTATTTATAATTTAGAAACATCAATCACCCAAAAAGCCAATTTAACTTAATTTACGATGTTGTTTTCACACGAACACTTGCAGGTTTAAATAATTGCACTACCTTTGCATCATAAACATCGCGGGATGGAGCAGTGGTAGCTCGTTGGGCTCATAACCCAAAGGTCATCGGTTCGAGTCCGGTTCCCGCAACTAAGAAAAAAGGCAATCTATAAAAGATTGCCTTTTTTTATTTTCATCTATCCATCCGCATTCTGCAACAGATTTAAAATCCAGACTCCTACTTCTTTAAAATAAAAGATACCAATATATCTGATACGTCACTAAACACTAATATCAAAAAGTCCAGAATATGCTCATACTACTTACTATTTGCATTTTCCTAATCGCTCAGATTGGGATATTTTGAATCTCAAACAACTATATCTGAAAAAAGCTCCTTACACACAATTAGCACAACCTACTGATAATCAGCAATCAAACGATAAACTATTCGAATCAAGCTTATATTTAGGATTTAGATACGTATTTAGAAACATTTTCATACGTATCTAAAGAAAAAAACAAAGGGCGAAAATTTCAAAACAAACCGTATAATTTGAAAGATACGCCGTATAAATAAAAAGATACGGTGTAACGTTTCAGAATAAACGGTATTTTATCCAAACAGAGACGCTTTACTGTCCCAAAACACAAATTGAAGCTTCAATTTTGCTCTTACTTCACTCCAAATCAGAGAGGTCTGTAAAATAACAAAATGACACACGAATAACCAATTTGTCATCCATGTGTCATTATATCTCATCTATATATCTTTAAAGCCTTAACCTTTCATTTCATCAGGCATATTAACCAGATATACTTTTTCCGTTGCACGAGTCATTGCCGTATAAAGCCAGCGATAAAAGTCAAGACCTAAATATTCCGGATTCAAATTAGCCAGATCAATATAAATATGCTTCCATTGACCACCTTGTGCCTTATGACAAGTCATGCAGTAAGCAAACTTTACCTGCAAAGCATTGTAAAATTCATTTGTTTTAATCTTACGCAACACGACATTCTGCGGGAAGCTATCAATATAATCTTCGGCTACATTCGTAAAGAGCAGGTTTTGCTGATCGGCAGAAAGCGCTGCAGTATCACTATGCAATGAGTCTGTTATGAGTTTAGCATCTACCGTCATGTCACGTTCCATTAAGCGTAAAGTAACATCCGCAAATCTGAATCCGTATAACTCCTGCGATCTCCTCACCCGCAAAACCTCCACAGTTTCCCCATTCGCCAGAAAGTCTATCTCTGAATACTCTTCGTGAATATGATAATTATTCTTAGATATCAGAAGCAAATCACCCGAGCACAGTTCGTCTTCTGCATATAGAACCCGGGCACGGATGCCCTGATTATACATTTTAGCCCGCTTGTTAGAACGAGTTATTATAAGTGTATCTTCTGCCCCGACACTGTTATATGAATCATTAAGCAATTCAATAAAATCCTCGCCATTTACGGCCTTAATATCTTTAAAGCCGGACAAATCCATCTTAGGCAAATCATATACATTATCCTCTGCCATATAATTACGCAACAACGTTGCGTTCCATAAAATCCCCGATTCCTCAGCCTGACGAACAACCTGAGTCAGCGTTGCTTCATATACAGACAAACCATAACAGCTCATTGACGATTGATCCAAAGCCGGACTGACCGTCTGACCAATCGGAGGCAGCTGAGCCGTATCTCCCATCAGAATCAAACGACAATTTTCGGCCGCATACACATACTCGATCAAATCATTCAACAATTGATGCCCTCCGCCATATTCGGAAGGATTGTTATTTATCAACGAAGCTTCATCGACAATAAACAAAGTATCTTTGTGAGGATTATTATTAGTCGTAAACTCAAAATTTTCGCTCGTGTATGTTTTTTGTCTATAAATTTTCCTATGAATCGTATAAGCTTCAAGGTTTGCATAGGCCGAAAAAACACGGGCAGCACGTCCCGTAGGTGCTAAAAGGACAACTTTTTGTCCTAATTGCCGAATTGTTTGCACAACACCTCCAATTAGCGAGGATTTACCGGTTCCGGCATAACCTTTCAATATAAACAACGATGTTTCATCGTTAAGTAACAGAAAATCTGCCAATAACCCTAGCACCTCTGATTGATCTTTGGTAGGTTGGTATGCCAGATTCTCTTCTATTTTTTGAATTAAAAGCCCCTTTGTCATAAATTCTTTCAATAAAAGTTGCTATAAAAATAAACAGTTTAATTTTCTTTTCTATATTTGCGGTACGAAAAAAACAAAATAACAACATACTATGAAGATTACTTTCAAAATTCTATTGGTTGCGTGTATCGCAGTTATGGGGTATCTATGTACTAAAAGTATTTTAGATCCAATCGAGTTCAAAGAAGAAAAAGACAGACGTGATTTAGCAGTTAAAACTCGTCTTATTGAAATTCGTAAAGCTCAAATGGAGTACAGAAACATCAATGGCAAATATACTGCCAGCTTTGATACTCTGATTACTTTCATTAAAGAAGGAAAACTTCCTATGATCCTTAAAGAGGGGATTCTGACTGACCAACAGTTAGAAGAAGGATTGACTGAAAAGGAAGCAGTAAAAAAAGGTTTGATCAAACGTGATACAACTTACGTGAATATCATTGATACTTTATTTGCTCCTGGATTCGTAGCTGACTCAATTCAATTTGTTCCTGGAACATCTACAAGATTTGAAATGGCTACTGGTGCTATCGAAACAGCATCTGGTTTGGTTATTCAGGTTTTCGAGGCTAAAACTCCATTCTCTGTTTACCTACAAGGTTTGGATAAACAAGAGATTTACAACTTGATCGACTATGCTACAAAAGTGGATAAATATCCTGGTATGCAAGTAGGTTCAGTTAAAGAGGCTAATAATAACGCCGGTAACTGGGAGTAACACTCATCCAATAACATTATGACAGACCGAATCATTGATTTTAGCAAGTCTGAACAATATAGTTTATCCATCCGGCTATTGTCGGATGGATTTTCTTTTTACATACGTTCGGAAACTGACTCAAGCGTCTCTTACAGTAAGCAAATCAGCTTCGAAACTGATACTGAGACAGACTACAACGAGTTGCTAAAGAAGTATGTGTACGAGGAAGAACACATATTGCTCCCCTACAAGAATGTTTATGTCATTGACGATGTAACTTCTGTACGACTTGTTCCTGATGAGTTTTATGATCGTGATCATCTTTGCCTGCTTTTCTATGCAGGAATGCCTGCTGATCCCAAAAAGAAATTGATACACAATCCTCTTACAAGATCAGGTTATCATCTGATTTTTGAATATGATCTTGAACGTTTTTCTTTTCTTACACGGACTTTTGGCATAAACAGAGTATATTCTCATCTATCCCCGCTTATTGAATATTTCAATAAAAAATATGATTCTAGTGAAAAGAATAAGCTTTACCTCCATATCGGTCCAAGCCGACTTGATGTTATTGCGTTTAAGAAAAACAAGCTGAATCATCTGAATAGCATATCTGTTTCACAAACATCTGACTTTTTGTATTACATCCTGACAATATGGGAAACACTACAATTCGATCAGGAAAATGATGAAATAATTTATTCGGGAGAAACTCCGGTAATTGATGAACTCATACCTCTTCTAAAGCGTTACATTCGTACAGTTTCGATACTTTCGAAGCCTATGGATTTAGCTTTAAAGGAAGATCAGAGAGTTCCTTTAGAAATTCTAACTTTGACATTATGCGAATAATTAGCGGTATATTTAAACGAAGAAGATTTGACGTTCCTAAGAACATTAAGGCAAGACCTACGACAGACTTTGCCAGAGAGAATCTTTTCAATGTTCTAAATAATATGATTGATTTTGAAGAGATGAAAGCCTTAGACCTTTTTGCAGGAACAGGAGCTATTAGTTTCGAATTAATCTCGAGAGGTTGTCCGGAAGTTGTATGTGTCGAAAAAGTTTCACTCCAGTATGACTTTATAAAAAAAGTAAGAGCAGAACTTAATATTGATAATCTGATTACAATCAAAGGAGATGCATTGAAGTTCATTGATTCATCACATGAAAAATTTGACTTCATCTTTGCCGATCCTCCTTATGATTTGAAAGAATTACCATCGATCCCTGAGCGGGTTTTTTCTCACGGATTATTAAACGAAGGCGGGCTTTTTATTTTAGAGCATTCTAAAAACAATGATTTTTCTGATCACCCTTATTTTATCGAAAAGCGTGTTTACGGTAGCGTAAACTTCTCTTTCTTCCATCTGAATCCGGAAGCAACCGTTAAGGAATAAGTTGTTAAGAAACTGTTTTTTCAATCTAGAATCTAAAACTCTAATTAACGTGGTTATATGGAAAAGATTGTACAATATGTAAAAGGCGGAATGATATTCTTCCTTTTATTGGGGATGCTTGATATTCCTGAAGCTTTTTTCAGCTTCATACATCTGTTAGCAATGGGTGCTTTTATATGGATAGCCTATTATGAATATCTGTATTATCGTGAGTTGCGGATGATCGTATATGGTGGTTTATCTATACTTTATCAACCGTTCATCACTTGGGGCATTCCAGTTGACTACTGGGTTATAATAAATCTTCTGACAGCTACATGGCTTGCTTATTCCATTTATTTAGATAAAAAGAAACCAAGAACAAAACGAAGAAACAAAGGCAACAATAAAAAGAAAAAACATTAGTCCTGAAAAATATAAAGGCACCTGCTTATCTCAAGCAAGTGCCTTTTCTTATTTTATATATTATTTAAATCAAGTAGGTAACTCTTAAATTAAAGAATGGATGCAGCCAGTTCTGACAGCTCACTTCTCTCTCCTTTTACAAGGTTTACGTGAGCGAATAATTTCTGTCCGCGCATTTTATCAATCATATAAGCTAAACCGTTGGATTGAGCATCCAGATACGGTGAATCGATCTGCTGAATATCTCCGGTAAACACAACTTTCGTACCTTCTCCGGCGCGGGTAATGATTGTTTTTATTTCATGAGGAGTCAGATTCTGAGCTTCATCAATAATGAAGTATGTATCTGATAAACTTCGGCCGCGTATATAAGCTAAAGCCTCAATAACCAGTTGACCACCCGTCTCCATTTCACTTATTTTTTTCACCTCATTGGAGTAAGGATTAAACTGATTTTTAATCACCGTAAGATTATCATATAAAGGCTGCATATAAGGCGCTATCTTCATTTTCTCGTCGCCCGGCAAAAAACCTAAATCTTTATTCGCCAAAGCTACAATCGGTCTGGCTAAAAGTATTTGTTTATAATCATGCGTTTGTGCTAAAGCAGCAGCCAGAGCTAATAAAGTTTTACCTGTTCCGGCTTTACCTGTCATCCCGACAAGTTTTATATCGGGATCCATAAGAACATTCATCGCAAATGTTTGCTCTGCATTTCGCGGCTCTATACCATAAACCCGTTCTTTATTTACATGCTCAATTTTATCGTTAAATGGATTAAAACGAGCTAATGCACTTGCACGCGTACTTTCCAGTACAAAGCATTCATTCGGAATCAGATTTTTATAGAATGGAAGTTCTTCAGGATCCAGCCCATTTTTTGACGCATAGAATTTATCGAGCAACGCAGGATCAAAATCGTTGTAAACTTTATGAGCTTCGGAGAAGATATCTACATTTTTCACTTTATCGTTTGTATAATCCTCTGCTAAAATACCTAAAGACTTCGCCTTCATACGAAGATTAATATCTTTGGTTACAAGTATGGTCTTTGAAGCTTTATCATTATTTGCCAGATCGAGTGTCGCTGACAAAATGTAGTTATCGGATGTTTTTCCCTGAAAAGCTTTTTGGACTTCAGGAGATAATTCGTTTATGAGATAAATAAAAAGCTTCCCTCTGCCATCGCCTAATGAAGCGCCTTTTTTGAAAAGATCGTCTCCTGTAATTTCATCTAAATGACGAATAAATTCGCGAGCATTAAAGTTGATCACATCATTTCCTTTTTTGAATTTATCCAGTTCTTCAAGTACTACGATGGGAATATATACATCATTTTCTTCAAATTTATCAAGGCAACTCGCATCATGCAGGATGACATTTGTGTCGATAACAAAATTCTTTTTAGTGCTCATAATTATTTTTCGATTTAAAAGGTTAACTACTCTTGATGATTAATTGTTATTACTTTGAGTTAATATGTAGTTATAACAAATAAATATGTAGGTTTGTATTGTTTTTCACATATTAGTTTCGCAAAATAATAATTTTAATGATATAAGCGATAGAAACAATGAGTAAATATCAAAAAACATTAGACTATCTGTACTCTCGTCTTCCTATGTTTCAGCGAGTTGGAGGAAGTGCTTACAAAGAAGGATTAGATAACAGTTTGAGCTTATGTTCACATTTAGGAAATCCGCAGGATAAATATAAAATCATTCATGTGGGTGGTACTAACGGTAAAGGCTCTGTATCAAACTTACTTGCTGCCGTATTACAGGCACAAGGCTATAAAGTCGGCTTATACACATCACCGCATCTGATTGATTTCCGTGAAAGAATTCGTATTAACGGTGATATGGTACCTGAAGGTTTTGTTGTTAAATTTATAGATGATATCAAAGATTATTCAGAGACGATATCGCCGTCTTTCTTTGAATTGACTATGGCTATGGCTTTTGAATATTTTGCACAGGAAAAAGTGGATATAGCTATTATCGAAGTGGGATTAGGAGGCAGACTGGATAGTACAAATATCGTAAAACCAATTCTGTCGGTTATTACAAATATCAGCAAAGATCATGTACAGTTTCTGGGAGATACCTTAACTAAAATTGCAGGTGAAAAAGCAGGAATTATCAAACCTGACGTTCCTGTCGTAGTGGGTGAAACAAATGACGAAACCCGCCAGGTGTTCATTGAGAAAGCCAAAGAAATGAATGCTCCTTTGTATTTTGCCGATCAGGAAAATCTGATAAAAAAGGCGACACATATGGCTGGCGGAAGATGGTTGTTTGATACGACCGATTACGGATTAATTGATGGTGAATTAAGTGGCTTATGTCAGGATCAGAATGCAGCTACAGTCTTCGCGGCTTTACGTGAACTACAAACAACCGGAATCAATATAACTTCATCCGCAGTCCAAAAAGGATTCGGTCAGGTTTGTGAAATAACCGGATTAAGAGGACGTTGGGAAAAGATACAGGAAAATCCTCTTGTGATCTGTGATACCGGGCACAATGAAGCAGGTATTGCGCAGATTGTACAGCAAATCAATGAGATTAAATACAATAAGCTACGTATGGTAATCGGTATGGTTAATGATAAAGATGTTTCTAAAGTACTGTCTTTACTACCTAAAAATGCAACTTATTACTTTACACGAGCTTCAATTCCTCGCTCTTTGGACGAATTGGCTATGCAACAGGCCGGTTTTGCAGCAGGATTAAACGGGAACAGTTACCATAGTGTAATGGAAGCCTATGATTGTGCTTTAGAAGATAGCAGTAACGATGATTTTATTTTCGTCGGAGGAAGTACCTTCGTGGTTGCTGACCTTTTGGTTGGTCTTCAAACGGATAAAAAATAAGATATCTGATACTTATATAAATTAGGAAACGACTAACGACAATCCTGTTTCAAAAGATTGCTGTTAGTCGTTTCTTATTTATGAGTTATGCTCTAATACATTAAACCAGCTGCATTTGCTGCCATCTGTGTATAGCTATGTCCTACGCCTTTGACTTCAACTTTTGACCAGTTGAAACGCTCATAATTTTTACCTAAATCGGTTGCTTTTGAAAAGAAATACAAACCTCTGTCATATCTGTTTTTCCCTTGAGCATCGGCTCCGGGAGTATGGTTAAGATTCGGATCATTTTCATCCGTATCTGCCGTTCCCAATTGAACGATCAAAGATTTAGAGAGCAGATCGGGTAAAACATCCGCTGTTATTAATGTATTTTTCAAACCATAAGGAAATTCCGTATCGATATCAGGAAGAGTATACCAACCTGCATTTGCTGATACAGCACGGTTAACATGTGCTTGTGGTTTGAACATCAGATAACGATGGACAAATTGGGCCCCTGCTGAATGTCCCCACAAATCATACGTTTTCTGCGTTCCGGATAAATCTTTACAGATAAACTCAAATATCGGCTCTATTATAGAAAAGGTCCATTCTTCTTCAGGCTTTAATGTATTATTCTTAAACATCCCTCCTTCTATATATTCTTCAGAAGAATACATGGCAGAAGAAAACTCTAAAGAAAAAATCATTACCTTTTTATTTATAGCGTACTTTTCCCATGCCTGAAGATAATCTTCAGCATTTCTGTTTATTCCCGGGAACAAAAACAGAACCGGCATTTCCTTACTGTTTCCCTCAGGAATATAATAATGTATATTTACAGGTTTATGAGATAACGGTTTATAATAATCAAAACGAATAACTCCTTTTCCTTTTTGGAAAAGGATATCCTGATTTTGCTCATCGATCAACTCACCACCCCAACAACCTGTAAGAAACAGTAAGGGGAAAAGTAATACAAGTCCTATCACTTTCATAAAAACTTTCTTTTAAAAGATTATGTGCGTGTTGATACCTAAAGTAAAGGCTTTATTTTGTGTATTCAACAATGTATAATCTTCCAATGAGCCTACTAACTGAAGTTTAATACGATTGTCAACAAAATATTTAGCTACGCCAAAACGATAAGCATTAGTCGTTTTCAGAAGCTCTTGTTTGTCTTTCCATTCAGGGAAAATGTGACTATATCTAAAATCAACAGCCCAATTCTTAGCAAAAAGATAACCGGATTGGACATTGAAACCACTTCCTAAAACCAGATAATCTGCAATCTGTTTCGGTGTAAGTTCAGAACCGGCAGTAGCCGCAACAGACAAACCATCCAGATTTCGGGCCCAAGCATCAACATATTCAGTCAGGAAAGTAAATCCTCTATATTTGAACATCAGATTCAAAGACATTTTTATATAATCCGGGTAGGCTGTCCTTCCATATTTATTATACAATTGGAAGTTTCCGTGACCTTCGCCGATTGCATCACTTGCTCCCTGATTATAACTGTATGAACCTCCTATTAATAATTTAGGAGTTTGTTCACGGGCAAAATCAGTATCCGTTAAATCATTCCCCGGACTAAAGAAGCCCATCGGATAGAATGTTGCATGAGCACTGTATTTCAGACCTCCTAAATCGAAATCTGTCGATGAAGATCCAAATGAATTGATACCATCTCCTGTCGTTACGGCCAGACCTAACTCAATACCCGTTTTCTTAAGAGGTAAACGAGTCTCTGCGAAAATTCCTAATTCTCTACCCGTTCCATAAAACGTACGATCTACCAGACTGCGATTACCTAAAGCCAGTGCCTGATCATTAAACATCATAGAACGTGTACCCGAAAAAGATTGCTTTTGACCGACTGTAAAAGTCAGATAATTTGTAGGATTATATGCCATCCAAGCATCAAGAAGGGGATAAGATCTCACAAAATCCATTTGAAGTAAAAATGTGAACTTATCATGATTTACCCCCCCACTGAAATTAAGATATGCACGGTTTATATCAAAACGATATTCCGGATCAAGATCTTTTACTTCCTCGTATGTTCCTCCTGCCTGAATATAGCCACCTATATTAAAATGGTGCTTCCCTTTATTTAAGTCTATATTTAATCCGTTCCCTAATCTAAAATCGATCTTGCTTTCCTGAGCAGTCAATCCGATAGCCAATGATCCAAATAATAAGCTTATGATATATTTTTTCATATTCTAAATGTCTGAAATAATTAATTAATCCATTAAACGAAAAACAGGTAACTCTTTTCCTTGAGTTGCTTCAATGATCCGGTAGTTCACAAAACCATTAGAGGATTCCGGTTCAAGCATTACAGCAAGTAATCGCTTTCTTTTTTGGTCTGTTTTAATTACAAATGTCCCTGCCGGAAAACGTTTCGTTTCTGTTCTTACCTTCGTTTTCACTTTTACAGGAGTAAATGTTTTAAAAGATGTATTTTCTTTTTCCACGTCCCGAACCTCGAAACTTTGAACTTCAAATACTTCTTCACGGGATAAGGTATCGACCAAAACACCCATTTTGTTTAATGTTTCAATAGCGTACTTCTGATCAGGAAGAATTAAATATTTAACAGGCAACTCTCTTGACAGAGTTACTGTTGACTCAATTGCATTAGAAACGTCAAGATCAAGCGTATCCATTTTATTCTTTATCTGATTGATAAAGGGAAGAGGGTATTGTGCTGTTTTCTTCGAAACAAACTCAACAGCTACAGGATCTTTCTGCATCATCGCTGAATCCAATGCAGCCAGTAAAGCAGTATCCTGCTGATACACTGTGTTTGCAAAACTTTCAGCAAGCAAATAAACATTCTCGATTCGACGGCCAATACTTTTTCTACCTAAACCAATCCCTCTTGACTCGGTCAAAATCGAGAATGCATTATTTAATGAGAATGTGTTACTTGTAGATCTTGGTGAAGCGCCACCAATATTCATTACAATCCCTTTATTCGTCTTTTTAGGTGTATAATACGTATGAGAAGTAAAATCATTTACCTCCATTTTAGTCTTTGCATTCTCCAAAAACAGGGATTCTATCGATTTTCGAATGTGAGAGGAAACATTTGGGTTACCACTGGTAAGAAACATAACATCCCACGGAACAGAAATAACCTCATCTGATAACAATGAATATGCACTCTTCAAAGGTTGATATTCATGAAAATCTATACAAACATGAGGATCTGTTTCATTAACCAATTTACGTATAGCTGTTGCCTCGGGAGTTTCTAAACGAACCTGATCACGATTTAAATCAATGCCATTAGCAGTTTGACGAGTCAATTTTTCACCACCATCTACATTTACCATAGGGAGGATATAAAAATCGATTTTATTCAATAATTCTTTTAATGAATTATCTTTTGTCATTTTGTCTATGAAGTATAATAAGCCTTCAGTACCACCTGGCTCATCACCGTGAATACGTGCAAAATACATAACACGCATTTTCGACTGTGATGTTGTACTATCAGATAACTTTACTAAAAGTATATCTTTTCCTTTTTGTGTTTTTCCAATTACACTCAATTTCATAATTGAATCATTGGACTGTTGCAGTTCATTCAGATACTTCTTCATTTCTTTGTAAGAAGTATAACCCGTTTTTTTTGATGCTATCGGAGTTTGAAGATCCAAAACTGTGGGATTCGGATAATATTTTTTTTGAACTCGCTTTAAATCCTGAGCAAAAGAAGCGTTCAGAATCAAAGATGTCAGTAACAGAATCAGATATTTTTTCATCTATATGCTCTTTTAGAATGCTAATTGGAATAATATTGTAAAACTTTTCTCCCAGCCACTTACCGATTCCCCTTCAGGATTACGAATCGCTCCATTCGTTTTAGCTAAACCGAAGTTTGCCTGTACCTTGGCCGCATAAGATTTTGTAAGATATTTCGTTATACAAAAATCCATATAATCGCTTCGATTGAAATAAAGGTCATTATTCATAAATGAATACTCATCCGGCATAATATGTGTATAACGAACATCAAAAGACCAAAACTTACGAAGCATATAACCTGCCTGAAGATTATATCCTGAGCCGATCATCATTCTGTTCTTTATATAATTCTCAATATGATTAACCCCGTCTATTTTAAAATCGGAAGAGACTGACCCGTCGTTTCTTACACGATAAGCAATTGAAGAGGGAACATGTCCCCAGGTTTTAACATATTCGCCAAGAACACTAAACCCTTGCCACTTAAACATAAAATCTAACGTGAGTTTACTTAAATCCGGCAAGTCTGTCATTTTATCTGCATTCTGATAAAGAATCGCGCCACTTTCACGCCCTCCACGACGATCACTTACACCATCATTATAGCTATAAGCTGCACCGATTACTAATTTGGGTTTTATCTCGTAAGCTAAATCCGATTGTCTGGACTCCCCTGCTAAACGAAAAAGTCCAAAAGGGAGATAATTCAAACGCGCACCATATTTCAATCCTCCATAGCGCCGATCTACTCCGATCGGACCATCTCCATCTGTAATAGCCAAAGAGGGCCGAAGATAAGATCCGTTACTAATTTTAAAAGTACCTGATGCAAAAACACCGACTTCACGGATTGTTCCGAATATAGAACTCAGTTTACTCCGATCTGTAAATTGCAAAGTTGCTGAATTCATCTGTAACTCACGATTATCCGTAGGTGTTGATCTCTGACCGAAAGCAAACGATAATTTATTATTGCCCCATGGCTGATATGAAATCCATGCATCAGAAAGCATAGCACCTACGCCCTCGGCATCCGTTTCACTCCCTTTTACCATATCCAGCCCTAAACGATATTTGATTTTATTATTTAGTGCGTTCCCGTTTAATCTTAATCGGGCTCTACGGACTCTGAAGCGAGAATACATCTTATCATCCTCAGGATACATTTGAGATTGAAAGGACGTTTGTATATAACCACTTAAGTTGATTCCATAGGAGTCTGTAGTAGAAAGAAAAGATACTCCGTTTCCTAACGTATAGTATCCCATATTAAAGTTCTTCTTTCGTTTTTGAGGTTCAGAGTCATCCTCATCTCCATCATCCATATCATCAAATTCTACTGATGCATCCTCATCTGTCTGGGCAAACACTTGAATTCCCGAACTGAAAAGAAAACAGAAAGAAAACAATATAAACAGCTTGTTAATTCTCATTCTTATATTTTTATGCGTTACGCTTCAAAATTCCCTTTACGTACAATTTCTCCATTTCTCATAAACTCGACTCCTTGCGAGAAAACATCAGTCAAATTGAATGTTTCGTCAAAAAAACAGAAGTCAGCATCAAAACCGGCTTTTATGAATCCTTTATTTTTCAGCTTCATAACCTTTGCCGCATTTTCTGTTACGAGTTTAAAAGCATCTTTCGGATGCAGACCTCCGTCTGTAATTAGTTTTACGGTCTGTTGCAGATTCAGATGAAGAGGAGCTAAAGTATAGGTATCGATACCTGTTTGAGGATCTATACGTCTGACTCCAGCATTCCCATCACTACTAAAAGTCATTTTACTCAACTCTACTCCGTTATCCATAGCTTGTAATACGGCTTTATAAGGTTCCGTAAACTTGGTACCTCCTGTGGAAATATCAATCATCCCTCCCAGCTTTGCAAATTCAATAGCTTGATTAAAGAGATTCTCTGTACGGATAGTATGTGTCGGAGAAATATATCCGATTAATGACGGGTATTCACGAGCTATTTCCAGCAACAATGTCATACCTTCAGGAAGACCGCCCAGATGAACATGCATTACGCCTCCTTTAGCAGATGTAAAACCTCCTAAACGTACCTGATTTATGATACGCAACAGTTCTTCTTTTGTAGGATATGAGCTCCGGTCATCACACATAGCTATTTTACAACCGATAACCGGATCTGTATAAATCAAATCTTCGGCAATAGAATTTGTTATTGCAGGAGTTGGCAGTCCATAAAAGCCGGTTAACATATATGCCGAAAGCCCATTCATTCGCAATGACATAGTTTTCGCATATAATTGTGGCAGTTGTTTTACAAAACCATCTGTCCCAAGTAATCCGACAACTGTAGTTGTACCACACTCTATCAGACGTTGAATACGCACCTCCGGAGCTAAAGAACTGAATCCGGTTTGTCCTCCTCCGCCTATAACATGGACATGTATATCTATTAAACCTGGTGTTACCCAATATCCTTTAGCATCTATAACTTCTACTTGTAAATTACCTGTCTCGATTTGCGGTGCAATCTGCTGAATCTTATTATCACAAATAAGAATATCAGTAAGCTCAGTCTCTACAGAAGTGTAGAGACGAGCGTTCTTTATTAATTTAATCATAGCGGTTTTACAGTATTAGATAGTTATAGCATAGCATGAACATTAAAGCTCCACCAAGTGGAATCAAATTTCTTTTAGCAAGATCAAAAGGTGATACACCTGCAACTTCGGCAATAGCTATAATAACTCCTGCAATTGGAGAAGTTGCACGTCCCATACTCGCTGATAATTGCATCGGAAGCACCAGATCAACAGAAGGTATTCCAAGCTTCTGAGCTATTGAAGGTACTAAAGGACCGAAAGAAAAGAATGATGCATTACCACTGCCCATAAGCATAGCAGCAAGGAAGATCAATATCGTGATACAAATACCAATTGCAACTCCTGAAAATCCAAGTTGAGAAGCTCCCTCAACCAATGCATCTATCAATCCAAGTCTGATTAATCCCATCGAAAATATTTCAGCACATACGATTAATGTCACTACATCTGTAAAGACTTTACCCATTCCGTTCCAAAATGCTTTGACACTATTATATGCAGATCTGAAACTCTTCGTTCTGAATAATTCAAATAGCATGGCAATAAATAAAGACACAACCATAGCTGTAGTCGTATCAAGCTCTATAGCCGGATGAAAAAGTTGTAAGTATTTTGAAAAGATGATCAGCATCAATAATGGAAGAACCGGTAATATGGCAAAAATCATTGGTACATCAATCTTCATTTCACTTAACTGGATTGGTTTCTCTGCCACAATTTTACCCGATTCAATATCTTTTTTATCGAAATATCTGTTCGTAAAGTAATACAAGACCATCAACAGAATAGTTAAAGGAATAGCCATCGGAAGCTGATACTCGATAAAGTACATTACATTATTCATTTCCAATAATTCGGAAGCTTTTGCTGTATTTGCAGAACCTGGTCCCATATCAAACACAGTACAAGCTGAGATTACTGATACTGCGGTTAAGCGGCTAACACCTAAATTCACCAATACAGGTAAAATCGAGGCCACCAATAAAAGACCTAATCCTGCTGCACTTGGCGTACAGATAAATAGTAACTGACCGATAGGAATAATCGAAATAGCTGCTATATACGGATATTTACGAAACAGAGACAGTGGCTGCATCGAAACATACACCAGAGCGTCACTGGCTTTTATCTGCTTCATATAAGCAACATAACCACCAATAGACATAATCATCAGACCTACACGTAAAAGATTTGTAGAGAATGTCTCTACTACAATTTTAAACAGATCAAAAAAAGCTCCTCCGGTAGGTTTCACCGGATCTAATGCGTCACCCAACAAAGCTGCGATCGCAAGCATTGAGATACCGGTAACCATTAGTACCACCTGTGGATTATATTTTTTGTATAACCAATAAGCCGTCAGAAGAATAAATTGTACGGCAATTATTACACTTAATAATGTCATTGAAATTTATTTTATAGATTATTACTCTCCGCGAACCAACCCTGCTTTATCAGCACTTTCATTCCCTAACTGATCATATAATGATGATGAAATCAGATAAGATACTTCGCTATTGTTCACTTTATTTTTACCCATGTTTAATGTTCTCAAATCCGCATAAGCAGTAGATAAATGGAAATTATCCGGATCAATTTCATTTGCACTTAAATTGACATAGTTAAGCTTCAGATTATTTCTTAAATCAATACCTTTCAATCTATTGAGTGATTTAGATGTTGAACCTTGCAAATCAAGATATAGTAAATTGATATTTGTCGATAAATCAATTTTACTTACTCCTGCTGTACGAACGATTAATCTTTCCAATTGCAACAGATCACTTATAGGTAGTTCTGCTGTAAATGCGTTAGAAGTAGCGATTAACTCTGTTAATGATGTAAAGAATTGTAATCCGTCTGCATCTGCAATTTTCGTATCTGCCGTCGAAACTCCGGCTTCTTGCAGTTTTGTTATATACGATGATGCTTTACTTATATTCAGTGTCCCTGTAAAACCAGCTGCTATTTCTTTATTTAGAAAAACCTGATTCTCCGTTTTAGATACCAAACCTTCAGGTAGTCTTAAAGATTGATCTTTTTCATCATTCATCAGGTAAAAAAGATAATCAGCAAAAGCTCTGTCCTTAATAAGATAGTTTTTATCAGTTGGCTCTTCTCCTTTATCTTCCTCTGCAATTACACCGTTTTTAATCACTAACTGATTAAACAGAGCTAAAGGTATTTCAAACGGTGCTCCTGCATTACCTGCTAAATCTAAATCTGTAAGATTCGGATAAGACAGAGGTAAAACCAAACCTGTTTGAGTGATTAAATGATTAGGCAAGTAGATATGCTGAGCCTTAGATGCATTTCTTAAATTAATCTCAGTTAAACGTTCCTGATCTGTGGCATTTGTACTTGCACTATATCTCAAACGCATAATTGAAGAGGGTACGATTAGTTGATTCACCAAATTGGCATTCATTTCTAATGTATCAAGTTTAGATAGAGAACTTAAATCAAGTTTACCTTCCACTGCGTTAGATGTGATTTTCAAATTCGTACATCCTCTAAAAAACTGTATGCCATCCAGATTTTTAATTTTCACTGCCGCTGAAGCAACTCCTGCAGCCTCCAAAGCTTCAATACGCTTTGAGTCTTTTACTAAGTAAATTTGCTTGACATTTAGCGCTTTGTCTATATCCAATAGAAAGCTATCATTCCGATGGATACATATACCATAAGGCAACGCGTTGATATTCGTCGCTGGAAGTGTAGTATTATAAATCAGATATTCAGCAAAAGCAATATCTGAAAGCAGATAAAAGTTTGCTTTATCAGGTTTGTCTTCGATAAAATTGACATCTTCTGTAGAGCAACATACAACCGAAAATAATCCAACTAAGAGTATTAAATAGTTTCTAATTCTTTTCATTTTGACTTATTGTTAATGATATCCTTTATTTTGTTCCCGACGTCAAAATAAGGGGTAAACATTAAATAAACAGGTAAATAGAAGCATTAACAAAACATTAATGAGTGATTTTTTTTCGTATTTCTTTATTAATATCAGATAAACGAGTGGTCATTTCATCCTATCTCTCTTAATAAGGAGAACAAAACTATCTCCATAAACATTAATCAATCAACACGTTAACAAAGATACAACATATAAGGGGCAGATATATGAGAATAAAAGTCAAAACAGAAGAGCTGAATAAATAAGGATTTCAAAAAAAAGAATAGAAAGATGATATGAAGGCACTAAGAAAGATGAAAAAGACAATTCAAAACAATGGCTCGTTTGCAGTAACTCTTTATTTTGGAAAAGAAACGGTATATCTTTTAAAACTTACACCGTATCTTTTTAGAGATATAGTCAATCGTTCAAAAGATCGAGTCAATTGTTGCAGAGATTGACCCGATCTTTTGCATTCTACACTCCAGACTTTGTGATTTTAAATCAGCACTATCGACACTAAGCTAATAATCGATTGATTATTAACAAACAAAGGGTGTCGAT
>DKPO01000044.1:137738-152705 GCA_002471225.1 Porphyromonadaceae bacterium UBA7332 | reverse complement strand
ATCGACACCCTTTGTTTGTTAATCGACACTAAATACGCTATTGAGAGCCTGATTACTATCTGTTATTTTAAGACAGCCAGAATTTCTATTTTTGTATTTCGCCAAATGAAACCGGAAAATCTTCTCCATAAACCTGTTTATATTCCTCGCAAAACTTATCATAAAATATTTTTGCTGCTGAGTGCCTGCCGGATCGGGTATAAGCACGACATTTTAATGACAAAGCCTGTTCATTGATACTCTCGAATTTAAACATTACATCCGCAATACCTATATAGAGATCCGTTGCACTACTTTCATTCATCGTTTCAGCGTAAGCTAAAAATTTATCAAAAATATCATCGGATATAGCTCCTTTAAGTTCATCCAGCCATTCATAATCCTGTTCCGGTAAAATATTTCCCTCCGAAGTTATGGAACATAGCAATTCTATATCTGATCTTGATAATAATCCGGGAGTTTTCAGAATAGTACGATATTGTAAATAGTCAATAAACGTATCGTTTGTATCTATTCGCCAATATCCGTCATCACTTTTTATTTCAAAAACCCCAACTTCAGACAATAGATTCCTTAGTTTACCCAGATTAACAGCTCTGTTATTCCTGGCACTTGCAATCGTTTTATCCGCCCATAAATATGATTTCATTTTTTCGGCAGAAATCCCTTTTTTATCAGAATGAACAATCAATAAAGACAAGAGCTCTTTTAAGATCGGAGAAAACTTCTTCGAAATATCTTCTCCATCTCTGTTGAAAATCCGCATACCACCAAAAAGAAAAATTGCGGATTTGGTCGGCAATAATGGTTTATTCAAAAATGCCGGAGAACTGAGTGATACCTCATTTAAATTAGTTTGTCCTTCTCGTTTACGTTTTCTATGACGATAATACATAAACGCAAAAACAAAAACATCAAGTATTATAATAAATACATACCAGAATATTGAATTTCCTTTTCTTGAATCCTGATAGGCTTCAACTTTGAAATTCATGATTGCGGGTTTTTGAGAAGGATAAACTTTACTGTTAAAAGGGATTGAATCTAAATGAATCGCAAATTTATAACCATCATCAACCGAAAGACCCGCTTCATTAAATTCAATCGTATCATTTGTATTTACGGATAATCTCAGTACATCTTTTCTTACATCAAATTCTATAAATAATGGGATTTGTTTTGTCCGGAAGAAGGTCGAATCGACTTTAATAACCTCTTTGCGTAATTGCATATTTTTGCCATAAAAGACATCCAGCTCTTTATCTTGAGGTTCTGCATCTAAAATCAAACATATATTTTCTTTACGAGACGTCTCACTTGTAAGCAAAACAACACTAAAACTCGGAGTAAGCTTCGTCCTTACCAGATCGAAACGAACCGTTAACTTATCATCGTAATAAGAAAACTTATCTTCTGATAAGAAAATATCCGGATTTATTTGTACGAGAGTTCTTATTGACTCATTTCCCAACAAATCAACAGACAAACAAACCACATATAAAAATATAAGAAGAGTTCTAAGCATAAGTTTCCGGATCCCTATTTGCTAACAAGTTCTCAAAGATAAATATCTTTTGATGTAAGAAGAAAAAAAGATTCTACAAACAAAAATAAATCTAACAATCATATCATAAAAAAAGCTGTCCGAAATTCGGACAGCTTTTACTTAGTTGCGGGAACCGGACTCGAACCGATGACCTTTGGGTTATGAGCCCAACGAGCTACCACTGCTCCATCCCGCGATGTTTGTGATACAAAGGTAGTGTATTTATTGGAAGTTGCAAACTTTCCGATGATTATTTTTCATCGGAAAGTCGCTTTATAAGGTTATATGCCTCACTCATACCGAGTTCCCCTGCCTTACTTAAATCAGCAGTTCCTTTATCTAATTGGTTTTGGTAGATGTAAACCAAGCCTCTGTTAAAATATGCCTCTGCAAATTCAGGATCTATACGTATTGCCTCGTTGAAATCCAAAATAGCATTACGGAAATCTTTTTGCATAGTACGTACATTCGCCCGATTAAAATATGCATAAGAGAATCTCGGATTTAATTCAATCGCCATATCATAGTCCCGAATCACTAATTCATTATCCATTTTTGGCGTTTTCTGAGATTTCGCTTTATCCGTTTTTTGATTAAAGGCATTGAATGATTTATTCATTGGTAGTTCTTCTTCAAGACCTTCCTGTGAACGCTCAAACTCCAACTGCTTGCTTCGTACGACTGCTCGCTGGAAATAAGCTAATGAAGATTTATTATCAAGCATCAATGAACGGGTTAAATCTTCCAATGAACTCGCAAAATCCTGTACAAGCATAAAATCAAGAGCTCTGGCAAAGTATGCAACCGCATTATCCGGCTGTTGTTGTATTTCTCTTGAATGCTCATCAATAGAATTAAAATGCTCCTGCATCTGCAATTCATTTAACGCTGGTTCATCATTAACCAACAACAGTTTTTTACGTAAGCCACTTTGTTTATTAAAGATTTCCAAAGCTTTATCGTAACGAACCGTATTTTTAAGTTTATCGCCCTTTTCATAATACGATAGAACAAAATCTCCGGCTTGTTTCAACTGCACATTACGCTCCTGTATCTTACCTCTGAATTTATTATCGTATTTAGAATCCAGTCCGGCATCATCTGCCATCATCAACTGCTTAAACTTATTGATATTTTTATCTGACTTTTTACGGGCTGTATGATCGTTCGCATCCACTGAATCCTCTTTCTTATCTTGCGATTTATTCGGATTTTTAGCAGCTAACGCTTGTTGTTCCCTATGCTCTTTTTCTTTATTTATGGCAGTCCAGTAATCAATTTCTGCCCCTTTTGTATCTCTGCTCTTACGCTTCAGATCCGAACGAAGATAGTAGCCTGGAAGGAAATCCGGATATTCCTCTAATACTTTAGATATATCATTTATAGCTCCTTTCAAATCTCCGGTCTCTTTACGAAGAATCCCCCGATTATAATAGGCAAAATAATTATCGGGCTCTTGCTTAAGCAAATTAGAAAAGTCCGTAATCGCACGATTGTTATCTCCCACCTGTGCACGAAGAATACCTCGGTTATAAAGTCCCATTATATTATTTGGATCCAATTCCAATACACGGTCATAATCAGCCATTGCACCTCTTAAATCATTCAGATTATAACGAACAATACCTCTGTTTACATATAAAGATGTACGATCCGGCTCTAAACGCAAGGATTCATTCAGATCAACCAATGAACCTTTATAATCTTTAATTTCATATTTAGCCATCGCACGATAAGCCCATCCAGCGAAATTATTCTTATTCAGATCTATTGCCTTTGTGAAATCTTCAATCGCACGTAAAGTATCTTTTGCCTGAATCAAATAAGAACCTCTTACTAAATAGGCATTATAAAAATTCGGATGTGTCTGAACCAGTTTATTTAAATCTTCCTTTGCTCCGTCCAAATCCTTCATTTCAATTCGGGCCAGAGATTTATTCATCAATAAACTGCGGCTCATAGGTGAAGAATCCAATCCTTTATCAAAATCCTCTAAAGCCCCCTTAAAGTCTTTCATATTCATACGTGCGATACCTCTGCATTCATACGCATTCACAATGAAGGGATTCCTATCAATAGACAATGTACAGTCTTCTTCCGCCCCTTTAAAATCTTCCAGCTCCAGTTTTGCAACTGCACGGAAGAAATAAGGATCAGCCAGATAAGGTTTAACTTTAATTACCTGATTAAAATATTGGATGGATAACAAATAATCTTCAAAATACAGTGCATTCCGACCGATAGACATTACTCTATCTGTATTGATTTGTGCCGAAACACCTATGGCTATAAGAAAAAAATAAAGAAAGATGCGGACTCTTATATGTGTCATATTTCAAAGTGTCTTTTAGTCGATATATTCGATTGTGTCAGGAGACAAATATAAATATTTTAGCGAAAAAAACTTATAGATCAAGCTTATCTTATCATAAAAAAGTAAATTTGTAATTATGAGTGGAATTTATATACATATACCTTTTTGTAAAAGACGCTGTCATTATTGCGATTTTTACTCTTCTACAAATGAATCAGTGAAGCAGAATTATACTGATGCAATTTGTCATGAGATGCAACTACGACAATCCGACCTATATCATACTCCAGATACTATTTATTTCGGTGGAGGAACGCCTTCGCAATTATCACACGATGAAGTAAGATCTATATTTAATGCTTTAAATCAATATTTTGATTTAAGCAAATGCAAAGAAATTACTTTCGAAATGAATCCGGATGACATCAATACCGGATATCTGACAATACTAAAAGAAGTTGGAGTCAACCGTATAAGCATGGGCATCCAGAGTTTCAATAACGATTTGTTAAAACGAATCAACCGCCGTCATGATGCAGAACAAGCCATTAATGCCGTACGTCTGGCTCAATCTATGGGATTCGACAATATAAGTATTGATTTAATGTATGGACTACCCGGACAAGATATAGCAGACTGGAACCGTAGCCTTGATATTGCACTTTCATTAAACGTCAAACATATCTCCTCTTACCACCTCACCTATGAGGAGGGAACCGTGCTTCATAAGCTTCTCAAAGAGGGTAAAGTTCACGAAGTTCACGAAGAATTGAGTTTGCTATTTTTCCAGACGTTGATAGATCGGCTTGCCGAAGCTGGCTATGAACAATATGAGATATCCAATTTTGCAAAAGACGAGGCTTACTCCATGCATAATTCATCTTATTGGAAAGATATTCCTTATCTCGGATTAGGAGCTTCTGCACATTCATTTGATTTTTCAGAAAGATCCTGGAATCCGTCTTCCATGAAGATATACATGGAAGATATTTTCAAAAACAAGATTGCAACAGAAAAGGAAGTATTAAATCTGCAAGATAAATATAACGACTACGTTATTACGACTTTACGAACCAAATGGGGTGCAAATATCGAAACTATTGCCGAAAAGTTCGGATCCGAATTGGCAGCACATTTCAAAAAAGAAGCAGATATATTTCTGGAAAAAGGACTTTTAAAACACGGACAAGGATTAGGTGTATCCGAAAATCAGGACTCTGATTACATAACACTATCCCGTGAAGGAATTTTTGTTTCCGATGCTATCTTCGAAGATTTAATGTATCTAGATTAATTCAGATATAGAAAAGAGAGCTATCCATCATATATTGGATAGCTCTCTTTATATCTATTATCTGCAATAAATTTCTTTAGATTCAAAATGATCATCGACCCATACTGCAATCAAAAAATTCTGCACAATCTGTTGACTCTGAAAAGCAACAATCATAGACTCGAGCTTTTCAATAAGCACCTTACTGTCGTGTTCGGTCAGTTGCTGACAGATCATAATTTTAAAATGGCTCTCTATAACAATTAACTTCGTAAATGCAGCCTCAATCAACTCTAAATTTTTAGACCACTCACATTGTAAAAGCAACTCTATTCCTTCCAGCTGATTTACTCTTACTTTTTTCCACGACACATCTACTAGTGGAGTCAGACGCATAGACTGTCCCTCTTCTACAATTGCAGGTCTCACCTCAACTTCATAACCTTTCTTCAAACCTAAATCCAGAAAGTCTTCAAAAAGCAAATTGCTCCAAACCCTGTCAAACTCATCTTTTTCTTTTCGTTCAATCTCCCGGATAGCGACTCTTTCTATTAACAACTTGAATTCACCAAATAAATTATGTGCTTCCATATCAGCAGGTTTTAAGTTTATTCTTTTTATAAAACAGCTGCATACTCCAAAGAGTTTGATAAGGGATACATTGAAAAAGAGCAGATTAATGCAACTCTTTCACGTCTGACATAGCGACTCCCCATTCTCCTAAATGAGTAAGGACAGGAATAACTGACTCACCTTTTTCCGTAAGTTTATATTCAACTTTCGGAGGAACGACTGGATGAACGATTCGCTGGATTAAGCCAATACGTTCCAGTTCACGGGCAGTTTGCGTAAACATTTTATTTGCGATACCGGGTAAAGATCTTTGCAAATCTCCGGAACGCATTGCTCCATCTTTTAAATGATATAACATAAGTGTTTTCCATTTCCCACCTATTAACTCCATTGCCAGCTCTAAAGAACACAAATATTCTTTTTCATTAAAAATATATTTTACATTACTCTGATTATTCATAATTTACTCATTTAGGTAACTATATAACTTATTAGTAAGTACTTGCAAAAGTAACTCCTTTCTTTTTACTTTGCAAACGAACAATCAGAAGTAATATTAAAAATAAAAACAATGAGTAAACCTGAAAGTGTATACCCTAAAGCATTCTCTCATATAGGAATTACGGTTCCTGATCTGGATGCAGCAGTCAGATTTTATCAGGATATAATGGGCTGGTACGTGATTATGAATCCGACGTCTGTTGAAGAAGAGCACGAAACGGCCATAGGTCAAATGTGTATTGATGTGTTCGGAACAGGATGGGGTAATTTCCGCATTGCTCATCTGGCAACTTCAGATAAAATCGGAATTGAATTATTTGAATTTAAGCAAGCAGCAGAAAAACGTCCTGACTTCAATCCCTTCCAATCCGGACTATTTCATTTTTCTGTACAGGATCCGGATATAGAAGAGTTGGTAAAGCGTATTGTCGATGCAGGAGGCAAACAAAGAATGCCAATCCGCGCTTACTATCCGAATGAAAAACCTTTCAAAATGTGTTACGTTGAAGATCCATTCGGAATTGTTTTCGAAATCTACACGCATTCATACGAAATGACATATTCACAAGGAGCTTATTAATGGAAAAAACAATCAGATACATCGTTAATCTTCTCCTCGTATCCTTATTCATGCTTACCATTGCTGTAAACCGTAATGCTAAGATATGGGGTACTGAGGTTACTAAATTGGTCAATCCCGACAAAACAGAAACCGGTTCAGTATATTTACCAAAAGATTCTGCCGGAATAATGATTTTCAATTCGACAGAGATAGCTAAAGACATAAGTGGTTTCGGCGGTCCCGTACCTTTGAAAATGTATATTTCGGAAGAGAAAGTGCTCCGGATTGAATTATTATCAAATGCAGAAACACCTGAGTTTCTCAAAGAAGTAATCAACACAGGTTTACTTTCTAAATGGGACGGAGTCAGATTAACTGACATCGGTTCTGAAAAAGTCGATGCCGTAAGTGGGGCCACGATGACATCATCTGCAATCATTTCCACTGTAAAGAGAGTAGCAGATATAGCGCAGGATAGATTGATTAAGGACGAAATAATTCCTCAACTATCCCTTAAATCAGTAATTGCGATATTAGTTATTTTATCAGGAGTGATCTTAGCATTTCTCAAAACCAAATCAAAAGTTGCACGCACGATATTATTAATTCTGAATGTCTGTGTTCTGGGCTTCTGGTGTGGTAGCTTTCTATCGTTGTCACTGCTGATAAACTGGTTTAGCAATGGTATAAACTTAACTGTAGCGCTTGTACCGTTTCTGTTATTATTATCAGCGATTATTCTTCCGTTGTTCGGAAAGAAAAATAACTATTGCAACTATCATTGCCCGATGGGATCTCTACAAGAGTTAGCATCAAAATGTACTCATAAAAAAGTATCGGTTCCTAACCGCATAGAAAAATCGCTATCCTATCTGCGTGATATAATCTTATATACGATTTTGGCACTTAACTGGATTGGAGTCGGATTTGAAATAGTTGATTATGAAGTTTTTTCTGCTTTCCTGTTTAACAATGCGTCTCTATTTGTTTTAATAACAGGTGCTTTATTCCTGATATTATCATTTTTCATTAATCGTCCGTATTGCAGATATATTTGTCCGACAGGTTCTTTAATAAGATTTTCACAACAAACAAATAAATAAAAGACAATGAAGTATAGTTCTCAGATTATCAATATTATTCTTGCATGTGCCTTACTGATATTGGCCATAAAAGTGACACTTCTGGATTCTTCAGCCGGAAAGGAAACTGTCTCTGTAAAGACGAATGATGCTTTAGAAAATATTCTGACTCGTCGCAGTGTTCGTAGCTTCACAGAGCAAGCTATTCCTGAAGCAAAGATAGACACATTATTACGCGCAGCAATGTCAGCTCCTACTGCCAGAAATACGCAACCTTGGGCTTTTGTAGTAATCACTGACAAAAACACATTGAAGCAACTTGCTGAAGAATTGCCATACGGAAAAATGATCGCTCAGGCCCCACTTGCTATTGTTGCTTGCGGGGATCTTCCTAAAGGAATAAAAGGTTATGGTGACGGATATTGGGTTCAGGATGTATCAGCTGCTACAGAAAATCTTTTATTAGCTGCTCATGCAATGGGATTAGGTGCCGTATGGACAGGAGTATTTCCCGTTCCGGAAAGAATTGAGAGTGTGAAAAGAATACTTTCTTTACCGGATTCTATTACTCCGCTAAATGTTATCCCTGTAGGATATCCGGCTAATCCGGGCGTAGTCAAAGATAAATATAAACCTGAAAACATACGCTACCAGAAATGGTAACAACTTAGAGACCCTGAAAAACAAGAAGAAAAAACAGCGGATTCTCGTATAAAAGATCATAATATCCTTTATGCCGAATCCGCTGTTTTATATTTTAATAATCTGACATTAATCAGATTGCAGGCTCTGCTACCGTAAATGGCTCATAAGGAGATAAATTGAAGGTAAAATTCCCGTAAGAATCTGTTCCATTTTTTCCTTTTACTGTTGCACGCACAGTGTATTTTGAATTTGGATTATATTCATCAACTTTCAGATTATACCAGAAGTTTTTAGCCCCATTTGTACCACGGAAAGTATCAGCCAAACCTTCATGCTCATCAACCGAAATAACTTCTCCATCCTGCAATAGCTCGACTTTGCTTATTTGAAGATGATTCTCTCCTTTCGTAAAGTAATATCCTGCAATAATACGCCCGTTTGTATATACTTTTGGCGTTACATCATGTTCCAGACTTGCATAATCTGTCTGAATATCATCCGGCGCCCATGTTCCTGTGATATATCCGCCCGGTTTATAATAATCAACTTTCATTGCATCAAGACGCGGATAATTCTCTTTCAAGCGATTTTGGAAATCTGCATAATCCTTACCTTCAGCCGGACACCATCCTATTTCAGCTACACCTAACAGACGAGGGAAATTATTTACGTTTATGTCTTTCACCTCTTGAGGTACAGCCGGCCACATATTAGCCTGAACACCCAATACATATTTTGATTGATCTGCTGAAAGATTACCCGTTGGATTGTAGTTGTAAATTCGCTCCATTGAATTAATATTCGGATAAGCCAAATCACACATCGTTCCGTCATTCCGGTCAGCTTGAGTAATATCAAAATACAAATGAGAAGCCGGAGTAGCTACTGTATAGAATCCGTTCTGAGCTGCTTTCTCAATCGCATTTGCTCCGAGCCACGACATAATAGCCGTTTCTTTAGTCAAACTCTCATGGTGCTCCAGAATATCATTCCATCCAATTGGCTTTTTACCTTTAGAAGCTATAATTTTCGAAACTCTTCCTACAAAATAATTTTGCAAATCACCCACATTATTCATTCCGTTTTCTTTCATATAGGCTTGAATGTGCGGTTCTCTTTGCCAGAAATGATGCATCACCTCATCGCCACCGAAGTGCATATACTCACCGGGGAACAAGGTAGCTAATTCACCAAAAACGTCATCCAGAAACTGATAAACCTCTTCTTTTGTCGGATCAAGTGTATTAGGAGTAAACTGATTACCCCAATATCCCCATGAAGAACAGAAAGGGAAAACATAGTTAGGTGTATGATTTTTATTAACTGCCAATTGAGGGTAAACCAATAAAGTCGGCCAGCTATGACCCGGAACATCAACCTCCGGAACAATAGTTATCTGGCGATCGGCTGCATATTTTACAATATCTTTAATCTGTTCTTGCGTATAAAACCCACTACGTTCTGCCGGTTGATTCTCGCTTTCATGAAACTGAGTAGCAATCGGAGATGTTAATTCAGGATATTTTTTTATTTCTATTCGCCATCCCTGGTCATCGGTCAAATGCCAGTGAAAAACATTCATTTTATACAGAGCCATTACGTCCAGATATTTTTTGATAACATCTACTCCATAGAAGGTACGGCTTACATCTTTCATATATCCCCTCCAACTGAATCTCGGCTGATCCTGAATCTTAACACAAGGTATTTCCCATGCAACATTCTTTACCTGTTGAGAACTTTCAACCAATGCCGGTAAAAGTTGTCTCAAACTTTGTGTTCCATAAAAAGCACCTTTTTCATTTGCAGCTTTTATTATAATCTGTTTGGGAGAAACCTCTAATGTATAACCCTCTTCCCCTAAATTGGATAGTGTCGGGTCATACTCCAGCACAATATTATGTGGTTTTCCTTTTACCGATACAGGACATTTAAATCCGGTAGATTGACGAATAATTGCAGCTAATAGTTCTGCACTTCCTTCGAATTTCGCATCTGTCGAAATACCAACTTTCTTATTTAGAAGAAATACGCCTGCTTGCTCTTCGCTTTGTAATGGCTTAGGTATTATGTTTGTAGCCAAAACATTAAATGCTCCGCATGACAATAGAATAGCCATAGAGCAAGATAATAAAAACTTGTTGTTCATAGAGTTACGAATTGTGTTAATTGTGCTGTATAATAAATCCTTTTGTTTATATTTCGTCAAATATAATGTAAATTATCATACATTCACAATAATAAAAATCAGATTTACAAATACACCTCTATGAAAATCTTACAACTGAGTCGCAGCAAGCTATCATCTTATCAATGCACCGAAAGAAATGACAAATTGATATTCATTAGACAATAACTCTTACATTCTGAATTTTGCTAAGTCCTCAGAATTGAATATATAAAAATTCAGCAATAGGAGTCGCACAGATGAGAAGGAAAAGCATTTACATAAATAACTGTTTATCAAAGCACTCCAACAAACATATTAAAACAAATAATCTCATTCAATTTTCATACGTATCTAAAAGTTGCGAAATACGTTTGTTTCGAAATTTTCATACGTATCTAAATTCAAAAACAAAGGGCGAAAAATTAGATGGGACCCAATCTTTTATATTTTTATAGGCACATAATTGCAGAAATGCCCCCAAAAACGAGAAAAAACCTACTATCTGAGTAAAATAAAGACTTTCTTACAGAGAAATAAGCCAACAAACTCATTCCTGCATTGTGAGACTTGCCCTAAACTGTGAAGCTTCTGTATTTGACATAATGATAGAATAAACCCTCTATTCCATACTTTTGGATAAGTCAGAAATTCAGATGCTGTTCTGATCTGAATACTTAATAATCACTTCCTCCCTTTTCATCTATTCTACTTTGCCAATATTGATTTGCAAACGAAATAAATTCAGATTCTGTACATACGGGCTTGGATATATTCTTTTCAAGATCTTTAGAAACAAATCCGTTTACGGATAGCTCCACTCCTGCTCTATAAATATTATCCAACAACTCTCCCTGAAGATCTGTTAGCATTGGATTATTAAACATATACATAATTGCTGGTCTGACTAATTCCGCTACTACTTTTCGATGGTCATTATGAGCCAATGCTCTGAAATGTTGTTTTACTGCCTCGAAATGTCTTATTTCAGGAAAACCACAAAGAGATAAAATCGCCAGAGTTTGATTTTCATTTTTCCGTCTTACCGGATGACAAACAGAATGTTCACCCTTCATCATATAAGGGAAGAGAGATGAAACATGTCTGTCAAAATAGTTTTTAAGTTTGCCCGGCATACCGTCTGCATAAAGGGGAAATGCATATACTATTAAGTCAGCATCATCAAGAATAGCTGCTAACTCTTCATGCCCATCTTTATTCTTAAATATACAATCGCCATCACTCTTTTGCCAGCAAGACCAACAACCCGTACACGAGTTGAATTTATAATCTTCGAGATGTAAGTATTTCACGTTATTATTATTTACCGATTCCATGCCTGCGACAAGTGCACGCGCTAAAAGATCAGTATAGCCTCTGGTTTTACGAGGAGATGCGTTCAAAACAACAATTTTCTCAGGGCTTTTAATGACAATACGAGTTGATTGATCATTAAAAGGTATCTCATTTCCGGTCTTCGGAGACATTTGTCTAAAAAGCGTAGCTTTACCCTTAAAGCGTAACTTGCGTGTAAGAATGCCCCAAACAGGTTTCATTCTTCCCGATGCCAGTTTTAGCCAATCCGGGAATCTGCATTGCAGAAAGGCATCAACCTCCGAATTCAGACCTTCTGTCAAACAGATCGATTCATTATTAAAATCGACCCAACACTTTAAATTTATATCTGTAAAATCAAATCCGAGAGTCAAAGCTTTCGGTTGATGATTCTTATTAAGCAAAAATATAAGCCCGTTCATCACTTCTATAGGTTCCTTTATCTTCTTCATTTATTTTTCAGTTTAGGATTTGCACAAAGGAAAGAAACTTTTAAATGTCTATTCTTGATAAATGTTAGAAAATTGTTCTGCGAATCCGGCTTAAGGATTCAGGACGAATTCCTATATAGGATGCAATGTATTGAACCGGAACTTGTCCGATCAAATAGCTTTTAGTACAGTTAAGATTAACATAGCGCTCTGAGGCAGATAGCGACAACAGCTCAACAATTCGCTGTTCTTTTTCAATCAGAATCTGAATATATAGTTTATTCATAAACACTATCCATTTAGATGACGGCTCCGAGAATGACAGCAACTTTTCTCTTGAAATATATAATAGATTGCAATCCGTCACAGTTATGAGTTGCTCACTAGCGGGAACTTGAGAAAAAAAACTGTTGACAGACGTGACAAATTCACCCGGGCCATTAAGATGTATAGTCTGTTCATTTCCTTTATAATCAATATTCCAGGTCCGTGTTATACCTTGAGCAATAAAGAAGATACCATTTGCTTTTTCATCAAAATCAATAAGAATAGAATTTTTTGTATAGGTGCGCAGCTCAAAGACTTCTCGAATTTCCTCAATATCCGATGGAGCCACCGGAATGTATTTATTGAGACATGCTATTAATAAATTATACTCCATAGACAATAAATATATTTTAGCATTTCAGACTATAAAATAAAAAAAGGGACACCTTAACAGGTATCCCTTTTTCAGTGATCGCGACAGGATTCGAACCTGTGACCCACAGCTTAGAAGGCTGTTGCTCTATCCAGCTGAGCTACGCGACCATCCTTATTGGCAACCGTTGTTTCCCGATTGCGATGCAAAGGTAGCGCTTTTATTTAAACCTGCAAATTTTTCGGCAAACTTTTTTTTCTGTAATGACTTTGTAATACAATTTTAAGGATGGATATGGGTAAATTTCATTACTTTAGCAGCGAAATTTAATTTTTGATATATGCACAGAAAAATTTTAAATTCGTTTTTTGCTTTATTCCTTATCGGAGCAGTCTCTTGTTCTGATTTGCACAATACGCAAAAGACAGCAGTACTGGAAAGCGCCAAACAGGTAGAGATTAAGGAAGATTTAGTAGCAGAAGATCCGGAAATGGTAGCTTTCATCATGCCCTACAAACAACAGATGGATAGCATTATGAATGAAGTTATCGGTTATTCAGATGAAGATATGGGATCTAAAACACCTGATAGCAAACTCCCACAGTTCGTATTGGAAGTTATCAGAAAACAAGCAGAGAAAGTAACTGGCGAAAAAATAGATCTTGCCATGGTCAATTTAGGTGGACTAAGAAGCCCTATCTACAAAGGCCCTGTCACTGTTGGTAATATTTATTCGACATTCCCTTTTGAGAATGCTTTGACGATTGTAACGATCAAGGGACGTGCAATCAAAGATCTTTACAAATTAGTAGACGATCGTAAAAGATTAGCGGTAACGCGTCTTGATAATATCGACGATAAAAAAGAATATCGTCTTGCAACTATTGACTACCTGGTTGACGGAAATGATAATGCATCTATGCTTGGTTCTTCTTTTAACAGAGAAGATACAGGTATTATGCTACGAGATCTGATTATTGATTATTATCGTTCTAACAACAAAAAATAAAGATTACATATCGTATGAAAAAAATATTATTGCTTCTTCTTTTCATCGTTTCTGTCAGCTTCATATACGCACAGAACGAGAACAAACTTGTCATTCTTCATACGAATGACACACATAGCCAAATTGAAGCTTACGGTAAACAAGCCGGTGACAATTATGGTAAAGCCGGAGTTGCCAGACGTGCTTCTTACATAAAGAATGTCGAAAAAGAATATCCTAATGTGCTTATTCTTGATGCCGGTGACTTTGTACAAGGTACTCCATATTTCAATATGTTTGGGGGTGAAGTTGAGATTCAAGCCATGAATAAGATGGGTTACGATATAGTAACATTAGGTAACCACGAGTTTGATAATGGGATCAACTTTCTTGCCGATATGCTTAAGAATGCAGATTTCGAAGTTGTGTCTGCTAATTATGATGTATCCGCAACTCCTTTGAAAGATTTGGTAAAACCTTACACAATCAAAGATATTAATGGATTTAAAGTAGGCATCATTGGCTTAGGCGTACGTCCGTTCGGACTTATCTCGGATAAAAACTTCGAAGGTATTCGCTTTCTGGACCCTATCGAAACAGCAAATAAATATGCTAAAGAGTTGAAAGAAGAAAAAGATGTCGATATGGTAATCGCTCTTACTCACTTAGGATTCGAAAGCGAAAGAGGGTTTTCGGATAAATCTCTTGCTGAGAACTCAAGAAATATTGATTTGATTGTGGGTGGACACTCTCATACCTACCTAAAAGAGCCGGTAGTGATTGAAAATCTTGACGGCAAAAAAGTAATGATTACTCAAACCGGTAGTAAAGGAATGAATGTCGGTAAACTAATCTTCGACATTAGCAAATAAGAATCATATCAAAGTGATATGGGAACTAAAAAAGGATT
>DKPO01000044.1:0-137406 GCA_002471225.1 Porphyromonadaceae bacterium UBA7332 | reverse complement strand
TACGGAACCGTTTTCGAATCGTTATTGTTTCGATTACGTGTGCAAAGGTAGCGTCTTTTTTCAAACCTGCAAACTTTCCGCCTGCTTTTTTTTAATAAATACAGACGCTTTTAACTTAAAACACTGAATACTAAACAAAAACAATCAGATATTTTTATATCAAATTTTCTGGATTCTCAAGGTCATCCGTCAACAATTCTGCTTTAATTGCCAGAATCTCTGCTTTTACATTTTCAAGGCGTCGGATTATTTCTAAATTCCGTTGAACATTGTCCTTACCATTCTTTAGTTTATTTTTCGCGCCTTGCAAAGTCATCCCCTTTTCTTTAACCAGATGATAAAACATCCGGATTGTTTCAATATCTTCTTCTCTATACTGACGTGTTCCGCCTTTACTTTTCCGGGGTTTGATCAAATCTACTTCTTTTTCCCAAAAACGCAAGAGAGATTCGTTCACTTGCAGTAGAGCAGCCACTTCTCCGATATTGTAATAGAGTTTTAATTTTTTATTTTTATTCAATGCCATGGTAATACATTTATTGAGGTCCGTTAATCCATCATTCGACCCATAGTTGACGACAATTGTACCATCTTGTCATATTCAGCAGGAGTCAAATCCATAAAATAATAATTTTGCGGATTGACCGGTTTTCCTTTATGATGTACTTCATAATGCAAATGGGGTCCTGTAGCCTTTCCTGTACTACCGACTTTTCCGATAACCTCTCCCCGCTTCACTTTCTGCCCACGTTTAGCGACATAATCATTCAAGTGTGCATAAACAGTTTTATAACCATATCCGTGATTAATAATAACAGTCTTACCATATCCCTGATCCCAGTCTGCCTTCTCAACTACTCCATCACCGGTAGCATACACCGGAGTTCCCGGTTTGGCTGTAAAGTCCATCCCTGTATGCATACGAACAGTTTTGTAGATAGGATCGACACGTCTGCCGAAACCGGAAGACGTTTGCTTCAAATCCTTATTAAGTATTGGCTGAATAGCCGGAATACACAAGAGACGAGCTTCTTTATTGTTAAACAGATTAAGAAGTTCATCATATGATTTTGATTGAAAATACAATCGTTTATTCAGCAAATCCATTTTGACTGCTGTATTTTTCACTAAGCTCTCATTGGACAATCCCGCTAACTCTTCATAACGATTCGTCTCTACGAAATTTCCCGAACGCATTTCATCAGGAAGAGGTTCTGCCTGAAGCATTACCCTATACAGATTATCATCACGAAGCTCAAGCTCTCGCAGTACCGATTCGGCCTGATCAATCTGCTTTGAAAGAATTTTATTTTGAGAAGACAGAACACTGATTTCCTGCTTCAGCATTTTCTCGTATGGAGAATCCAGATAATAGGATAAAAGGAAAAATAAACCGCAACCTAAAAGTGCACTTATAAAGAAATGTCGCAGAAATCCAATAGCTTTTTCTTTAGCTGTCGGATAAACACGTTCATAATTTAATGTATGCGGATCGTATCTGTAATATATTTTTTTGCTCATCTTAAAAACTTAAAAAGAGTGACATCGCTATTTTTTTCTAACGAAAGGTAGCGACAAAAATAATATTAAACCTTATTTTTGCAATTCAAATAGTAAATCATTTTAGATTTATTATTGCAGATCTGCAAATTCGTCAGATTTGTATACAGACATTGTATAATTTCCAAACAATAATACTATATATGTTATCAGCAAAAGAGATCAGAGAATCTTACAAGAAGTTTTTCGAAAGCAAAGGTCACCAGATCGTACCTTCTGCTCCTATGGTAATTAAGGATGATCCGACGTTGATGTTTACAAACGCCGGAATGAATCAGTTCAAAGATATTATTTTAGGGAATGCTCCCGCCAAATACAAACGTGTCGCCGATTCTCAAAAATGTTTACGTGTAAGCGGTAAACACAATGACCTTGAAGAAGTAGGTATTGACACTTACCACCACACAATGTTCGAAATGCTGGGTAACTGGTCATTCGGAGATTATTTCAAAAAAGAAGCTATTGAGTGGGCTTGGGAATATTTGGTAGAAGTATTAAAACTTGACTCTTCTCGTCTATACGCTACAGTATTTGAAGGTTATGCACCTGAAGGATTGGAAAGAGATAATGAAGCAGCTAGCATCTGGGAACAATTCCTTCCGGCTGATCGTATCATTAACGGTAACAGAAAAGATAATTTCTGGGAAATGGGTGATACAGGTCCTTGCGGTCCTTGCTCTGAAATACATATTGACCTTCGTTCTGACGAAGAAAGAGCTGCTGTTAATGGTTTGACTCTTGTAAATGAAAGCCACCCTCAGGTAATTGAGATCTGGAATCTGGTTTTCATGCAATATAATCGTAAAGCTGATGGTTCTTTAGAAGGTCTTCCTGCTAAAGTTATCGACACAGGGATGGGATTTGAGCGTTTAGCTATGGCTATTCAAGGTAAAATATCAAATTACGATACAGATGTTTTCCAACCGATTATTCAGGCTATGTGCACTCTTGCAGGTGTTGAGTATGGTAAAAACGAACAAACTGATATTGCTCTTCGCGTAATCGCAGACCATATCCGTACGATTGCCTTCTCTATTACAGACGGACAATTACCATCAAATGCTAAAGCTGGTTACGTTATTCGTCGTATCCTTCGTCGTGCCGTAAGATACGGATATACATTCTTAGGTCAGCAACATGCATTTATGTATAAATTAATCCCTGCATTAATCGATACAATGGGTGATGCTTATCCGGAATTGATCGCTCAAAAAACTTTGATCGAAAAAGTAATTAAGGAAGAAGAAGAATCTTTCCTTCGTACTTTGGAAACAGGTATCCGTTTATTGGAGCGTGTTATGAATGACTCTAAAGCAACCGGTAAAACTGAAATCAGCGGTGTAGATGCATTTACATTATATGATACATTCGGTTTCCCTCTGGATTTAACTGAGCTTATCTTACGTGAAAACGGATTTACAGTTAATCTGGATGAATTCACTGCAGAAATGCAAAAACAAAAAGAACGTGCACGTAATGCGGCAGCTATCGAAACTGGCGACTGGGTTATCGTTAAAGAAGGCGAACCTCAATTTGTAGGTTATGATCTGATGGCTTGCGATGCTGAAATTTTACGCTATCGTCAAATCAAACAAAAAAATAAAACGTTGTTCCAGATTGTACTTGACAAAACTCCTTTCTATGCTGAAAGTGGTGGTCAGGTAGGTGATACAGGTGTTCTTCGTAACGAGAACGAAACTGTAAAAATCATTGCAACAAAAAAAGAAAACAACTTAGCAGTTCATTATGCTGAGCAAATGCCTAAAGATGTTACAGCAACTTTCTTTGCTGAAATTAATCTGAGCGATCGCGAAGCAACTGCTGCTAATCATACTGCGACTCACTTGATTCACGAAGCTTTACGTGAGGTTCTTGGAACACATGTTGAGCAAAAAGGATCTTTAGTAACGCCGGAACTTTTGCGTTTTGACTTTTCTCATTTCCAAAAAGTAACTGAGGAAGAAATTGCTCAGGTTGAGAAATTGGTAAACAAGAAAATCCGCCAAAACGTGTCATTGGATGAGCATCGTGCTTTGCCTATCGATCAGGCTAAAGAAATGGGTGCGATGGCATTGTTCGGTGAAAAATATGGCGAAGAAGTTCGCGTAATCCGTTATGGTTCTTCTGTTGAGCTTTGTGGTGGTACACACGTTGCTTCTACTGGTAATATCGGTATGGTGAAAATAATTTCTGAAAGCTCTATTGCTGCAGGTATCCGCCGTATCGAAGCTATTTCAGGCGAGAAAGTTGAAGAGTTCATCTCTAACCAACAAGAGCTTTTGAAAGAAATCAGAGGTATGTTTAACAATATGCCGAACTTGACTCAGGCTATCAAGAAGTCTATCGATGAAAACCAGGAGCTTAAAAAGCAAATGGAAGAATTGATGAAAGAGAAAGCTTCACAAGTGAAAAAAGCATTAATTCAATCTGCTTCTGAAATAAACGGAGTGAAAGTAATCAAGTTGGTGGATGCTATGTCTGCTGATATGATCAAAAATATCGCTTTTGAATTAAGAGGTGAGATCACTGACAAATTTATTTTTGTTGCTGGTACACAAGATGCAAACAAACCATTATTAACTGTAATGATGAGTGATGCGTTAGTACAAGGCGGACAAAATGCAGGTCAGATGGTTCGTGAGGCTGCCAAACTTATCCAAGGTGGCGGAGGTGGTCAACCTCACTTTGCTCAGGCCGGAGGTAAAAATGTTGAAGGATTAGAAGCTGCTGTAAATAAAGTATTGGAAATTGCTGGATTGTAATAACCTACGTAAACAATAGCTTACTATTAAAATAAAATCGGGACTATCTTTTAAGTTTATACTTAATTGATAGTCCCGATTCTTTTTATTTCTTTTCTCTGCCGAAATTAAATGTATTCGATTCCGTTCTGGCTTTCGCCATTTCTTTTTTCATCTTCTCAACTATTTTCGGATATTGAGTTGACAAATCATTATCTTCATGAATATCATTCTTCAGATTATATAATTCAAAAGTTGTTTTTTGAGGATCTCCGACATTTTGAGCAATTAACTTCCAATCACCCTGACGTATAGCCTGACGCCCTCCCAATTCGTGGAATTCCCAATACAGATAATCGTGTTTCTTTGATTGCTTCTTTCCTTTGAGTGTAGGCAAAAAAGATATTCCATCTGTATTTTTCTCTTTGGGAGCATTGATCATATCTGCGAACGTAGGCATCATATCCCAAAAAGCACAAGGTAAATCAGAAACTGTTCCAGCCGGTACCATTTCAGGCGCCCAGGCAATCAACGGAACACGAATACCTCCTTCATATAAATCGCGTTTTGTACCTCTTAAAGGTCCATAACTCTTAAAATAATCCGGATTTGCGCCACCTTCCCGGTGAGGACCATTATCACTGGTGAACATCACAAGCGTATTCTTGTCTAATCCCTGCTTTTTAAGCTCTTGCATAATTTCTCCGACATACGTATCCAAACGCGTCACCATGGCTGCAAACTGAGCATAAGGTATTTCAGTCGGCGTATAACTCCATTGATTACGATAAGGAACTTCTTCAAACTTTCCTTTATACATAGCTAAGATAGAGTCATTTGGACCAGCTAATTCGGCATGAGGCAAAGTATAGGTACAACAAGCAAAAAAAGATTGATCTTTATTTGAACGAATAAAATCCAAAACCTCCTGATGTACTAAATCCTGAGAATAAGTACTTCTTCCATTATTCACGTTACCTGGAAGAACTTCTTTTTCAGATTGTCTCCATAAATGTGTCGGATAATACGAATGAGCCTGACGCTGACAGTTATAACCGTAAAAATTATCAAATCCCATCTTTACCGGTTCTGATTCAGAGCCCGGAAAACCTAATCCCCACTTACCAAACAATCCGGTTTTATAATTATTATCCTGAAAAAGATGTGCTATCGTTCGTGTATCAGCCGTCATCGGAAACTGACCTTCGGGTTTAATCTCATAATTCCCCCGAACCTGAGAATGTCCGGTATGTTTCCCGGTCATTAATGATCCTCTTGAAGGTGCACTAACCGTACATCCGGCATAATGCTGCGTAAAACGCATTCCTTCTTCAGCCATTTTATCGAGATTAGGTGTATGGATCTTTTCTTGCCCGTAACAACCTAAATCGCCATACCCCATGTCATCGCACAGGATATAAATAATATTATACGGCTGATTTGTTTGAGCAGATACAACTTGTGTTCCTCCGGCAACCATAAGGCTACCACTTAAAAGTAGTGTTCTTGTGTTAGTTTTTTTCATTTATATTTTATTTTAAAGCCAGTCTGTGTGTTTTTGTGCAAATATAGTAAAAGAAGTTATATTTTATAACAGCCATTACAAAATCAAGCAGATAGGGTTAGATAATTGTTCATGTAAAAAAAAAGAAGTATCTTTGAGCTTGAAATTAAACGTTAATAATTTGAACGAATGGAATTTAGCGATATCTTAATGGGTGGTATGCCTTTAAAAAAGGGTAAGGATGACAGACGGAATAACAATTCCAAGAATTCAGGACCCAAAAAGAAAAAAGGAAAAGCTTTGTCTGGAGCTGCAAAAATGAAAGCTGAGTACAAAGCTCGTATTGCAAAAAGAAATGCAAAACAACAAGAGAGATTAAACAAGACTAAAGACTAAACATAGAAGAGGACCATTTGAGTCCTCTTTTTTTATATTTCATCCTGATAATAATAAAGTTCATCAAATATCACTCAACCAATTATATATTAGAATGTTTAATATTATAAATTCGACAAATCAAAATAATATATAATAACTAATTTAGTTCATTCTTTTAAGTTTACTTACATCTATCAAACCGTATTAATAAGAGGTATTTAGTTTATGACAATAGAGTTTTATAAGAGCTTTTTTATTTACTACTAATTAGGTTTAAAAGAGAAAGCCGATATCTGTCGATATCGGCTTTCTCTTTTACATATATATTTAAACCAACAAATCGTGGATTAATTCCATCGGCTCCAATTTCTCGTCTTTACAACATAAAACACGAGCAGGATATTCTTTTAAAAACTTCAGATTATGCGTTGCCATAATAACTGCTGTTCCTGTTTCTGAGATACCTTTCAAAAGCTTTACAATCTGATCAGCTGTTTGCGGATCTAAATTACCTGTAGGCTCATCAGCAAGAATAATTTCCGGATTATTTAATAATGCGCGGGCAATTACTATACGCTGTTGTTCTCCTCCGGACAATTCGTGAGGCATTTTATAACCTTTCCGTTCCATCCCGACTTGAACCAGAACTTCATGAATACGAGTATCTATTTCTACTTTCTTTTTCCAGCCTGTTGCTTTTAAAACGAAAGCCAGATTCTCATTTACACTTCGATCCGTCAAAAGCTGAAAATCCTGAAATACGATACCCAATTTACGTCTTAGGAAAGGGATCTGTTTATTTTTTATATGTTTGACATCATATCCAAGCACTCGTCCAACACCCGAACCGATAGGAATATCAGCATACATAGATTTCAATAAGCTACTTTTGCCGGAACCTACTTTACCGATTATATAAAGAAACTCGCCTTTACGCAATTCCATCTCGACATTTTTCAACACAAGGTTTTCTTGTCTGTAAATATCTACTGACTGATAATGAATAAGTACCTCCATTCGCTTTACTCTAAATATTTTTTATTCTATATCTGCAAAAATAAGAAACTGTTTCGAAATTAATACGGATTTAAGAATCATTTTCTGAATTCGCGAGTCAGTCTCAATGAATCAACCCATAATTGCATATTCGGGAAATCAAAATAGGCTGCAATACCATCTGTTTTTATAGAATCCTCCGGCAACAAATAGTCCAACCAGATATCCTCCTCATCAACTCTTCCCCAATAACCGATTGTATCACGAACTTGCCTGGTCTGAAAGTTATTCTCATTCCATGTAAACCGATAATCCGGCAATAGATTAATTGTAATTTTACGATCCGGCTTTTTAATATCAGGGAAATAAACAACGTACGTATCACTCATAACGGCATTCGGATTACAGCTTTCTGATTGATTAAATCCTAAGAACTTCCGAACGCTCAATTGAGGCTTATTATTTTTTGTATAAGAAACAAAACCACGAAAAGCACCAAACAATTCTCCCGGCTCATTACCATTAATATCCTGATATTTTGTATGAATTTCTTTCAATAGTTCATTATCATTAAGTTTAAATCGTTCACCCGTTGCACAATCTTCGAAATAAGCCGAATCATCTGTAAAAACAAAATAACCGCAATAATAAAAATCATGCGTTTCTTCCTTCTCCACCTCTTCTGTAAAAGCCGGAATCTCAGGGGCTGGTTTAGGTTTCGATGAACAAGAGCAAGTAAGTCCTCCTAATATTACTGACACACCTAAGTGCAGAATGCTTTTCATATTCATAACTCTCTATTAGTTTAAAGAAAATATTTCTTATTTTGAATTTGATTTTATAACAAACAGCGAGGAAAAAGTATCAAAAAAGAGTAGTTAAATTAAGCTACTAATTTAAATTGTGTTTCAGTGCCTGAGTCTGCCTGAGTGGTTTATAAAGTTTTACTATATTTGCAATCTTATTTGACTAACTACAAACATGGATTTTAAATTACAATACACAGACGAAAACTCAAACGCGCGCGCGGGTGAGATTACAACCGACCACGGTCAGATCCTGACTCCTATCTTTATGCCGGTAGGAACTGTCGGATCCGTGAAGGCTGTACATATGCAGGAGCTTAAGGAAGACATTAAGGCTCAGATTATTTTAGGTAACACCTATCATTTATATCTGCGTCCGGGATTAGAGATTCTTGAAAAAGCCGGCGGTTTACATAAATTCGGCGGATGGGATAAACCGATTCTTACTGACAGCGGCGGATTTCAGGTTTTTTCTTTATCTGCAATCCGTAAATTAAAAGAAGAAGGTGCCGAATTCCGTTCACATATTGATGGCTCTAAGCATTTCTTTACTCCGGAAAACGTAGTGGATATTCAACGTACGATCGGAGCGGATATTATGATGGCTTTTGACGAATGTCCTCCGGGAACCTCAGATTACAACTACTCTAAAAAATCACTTGGCCTTACTCAACGCTGGTTAGAAAGAGGGTTGAAGAGATTCAACGAAACTGAAGATAAATACGGCTATCGTCAAACATTCTTCCCTATCGTTCAGGGATGTACTTATAAGGACCTTCGTCAGGAAGCTGCTAAACATATCGCAGATCTTGGCTGTGACGGTAATGCTATCGGTGGATTAGCCGTTGGTGAACCGGCTGAGGTTATGTACGAAATGATTGAGGTCGTTAATGATATTCTTCCTACTGAGAAACCTCGCTATCTGATGGGCGTGGGTACTCCTGCCAATATCCTTGAAGGAATTGAGCGCGGGGTTGATATGTTCGACTGCGTAATGCCAACCCGTAACGGTCGTAACGGAATGTTATTTACGAAAAACGGTATCATGAATATGCGTAATAAAAAATGGGCAAACGACTTCTCTCCTATTGAAGAAGACGGAGCTTCATACGTAGACCGTTTTTACACAAAAGCTTATTTACGTCACTTATTCGTAAGTGATGAGTTATTGGCTTTACAGATCGCATCTATTCACAACCTTGCTTTTTATGTTTGGTTGACTCAGGAAGCGCGTAAGCATATCATTGCCGGCGATTTCGCATCCTGGAAAAAAGAGATGATGATTCGTGTAACAACCCGACTGTAAAAACCCCATGAAGAAACTTGATCTATATATCATTAAAAAATTTCTGGGGACTTATATATTCTCCATTATCTTGATTATTGCTATTGCCGTAGTCTTCGATATTAATGAAAACCTGGATAAATTCTTAAGCAAGAATGCTCCGATGAAAGCTATCTTTCTGGACTATTATGCCAATTTTATCCCGTTCTTCGTTAATATGTTCAGTCCGCTGTTTACGTTTATATCCGTAATTTTCTTTACGTCTAAACTAGCAGACAACTCTGAGATTATTGCAATACTTTCGAGTGGCGTAAGCTTCAAACGGTTAATGCGTCCGTATATGATTTCGGCTTTGATTATTGCCATTGCCAATTTCTATCTGAGCAGCTATGTTATTCCGGTCGGTAACAAAGGAATGATTGAGTTTCAGAACACGTATGTCAAAAACAAGAAGAAAGAATACGCTACCAATATTCAAATGCAGGTCGATTCGGGTGTTATCGCTTATATAGAAAGATATGACAACCCAGTTAAAACAGGTTATCGCTTTTCTTTAGAGAAGTTTGACGGGAAACAGCTAAAATCCCGTATGACTGCACAGATAGCACGCTATGACACGGCCTACAAATGGACTTTGAGTGATTATCTGATCCGCGATTTCAATGGGATGAAAGAGGAGATCACCAAAGGAAGCACACTGGATACGATCATAGCGATCGAACCTCAAGACTTCCTGATTTCCTACGGTGATGAGAAGCAAATGACAACTCCCGTTCTCAGAGCTTACATCGACAAACAGAAAAAACGCGGTATGGGAAATATTCAGGATTTTGAGATTGAATATGAACGTCGGTTTGCCATGACAATGGCTTCATTCATTCTGACTATTATCGGGGCTTCGGTTTCGGCTCGTAAGATTAAAGGAGGAATGGGATTAAATATCGGTATCGGTCTGGGATTAAGCTTTGGCTATATTCTGTTTATGACTGTCACATCCAGCTTTGCGGTCAGCGGACAAACATCTCCGCGCGTAGCTGTATGGATTCCGAATATTGTTTTTTCATTTATTGCTCTTTATTTGTATCGGAAAGCTCCGAATTAATAAGATAAAAAAACGAGAACTCTTTAACGGGAGTTCTCGTTTTTTTTATCGTTAATTTCTCAAATAAATCATCATAGCTATACCATCTTCCGGATCAGCCATTTGCTCATAGACCTCTTTGAGTTTTCCATGAATTTTACCCTCTTCATATTTTTTCGCAAGCATATCGCCTGCCAGAAACTTCATACCATAACCCGCATATTTTCCGGATGGATCTTGCTTATAATAAATTGGACGGGGATTTAAACTTACATTCCAGTTATCTTCAAAAGTCATATCGGGCAAAGTTACATTCAGTTCGGTAAACTCTTTCTTCTTTTTATCATATCTGAAAGTTGTTTCCTTGAATCCGACATTCTTCTCTACATCATACGCTTTATCCTGCATCACAAAATAAGTATATTTATCAGTCTCCATCAGACCATGAATAACTTTTGGCACTTCCTGTTCCGACACTTTAGGCTGACGAACAAACACCGGAGTCATCTCCTTATTTTTATCCATTAGAAAAATCGTATCCGATGAATACTCTGTTAACTGTATTTGATCTCCCTTCGGAAAGATTGTAAACTTAGGAAGATTTCTTTTTGAAATAAAATTGGCATTTTGCTCTACGACAACAGATAGGTTTATCTCTTTTTCATAAGGTATGCTTATATCTTCAACCTCACCCGTAGATTTATTTATCATATAAATTGCATCCGCACTTGAGGATTCATGAGAACAAACGATATAGTCATCTCCAAAGTTGGCAAAATCTGTCGTAAATTTTTTATCTTTCACATCGTAGATCTTTTTCAGATTACCCAGCTTATCATAGACATAAATCTTCCTATCGTAGGTTGACACAAACAAATCATCCGTTTCGCCATCATAACTGGCTGTAATCAGAGAACTATATTCATCCGGTCCCGGACCTTTCTTATTGACTATATGTGAAGGATTACCTTTCTTATCAAAGAAGACAATATCATTATTACGATAATTATAGGTCACAATATAATCTCTGGAATGACCGATTGCCCAATGATAAAAGAAACTATCCTGTGATTGAAGCGGTATATATTCTATATCCGCAATCTCACTCATCAGAATATCTTTCTTATCATACTTCTCATCCATATTAAAGACCAACAATTCCGATCCGCTATTATCTCCGATCGAGGAACACGATGCAAGTGCTAAAGCTATTAAACAAGGAATACTGTGTTTTTTCAATGTGTTTATCATGCCATCTGTATATTAGTAGATTAATTTTTCATTGGCAAATATAATAATATGCAACACATAGACGCAAAAAAAGAGGATTATTCTACTAATTGCTCATTGATAGAATAATCCTCTTTCTCAGAACCGGTCCGAATCTATTTCTTCTCCAGCTTTTCAAAGATGTACCAATACAAGCCACCTACAAAAATAGCTCCACCGGCAATATTGCCTAATGTTGAAGGAATAAGGTTTTTGACAATCATATCCATTACTGAAATATCTCCACCTTCCAGCATCGCTATCGGGATAAAGAACATATTCGCAATACAGTGTTCATAACCAATAGCGACAAACGTCATTACCGGCCACCATATACCAATAATCTTTCCGAATGTATCTTTAGCTGACATACCCAACCACATAGCCAGACATACCAGCCAGTTAGCTCCTACTCCTTTACAGAAAGTAACAAAGAAAGAGTTTGAAGTTTTCATTGTCGCTAAATCGATAATACCTGTTTGCCACGGATCTTTATGAAGAATATGTGTGACATAAACCAGGAAATAAGCAAAAAACAGTGAGCCGATAAAATTTCCGATCCAAACTAAAGTCCAGTTTTTAAAAGCTGCACTCCAAGGCTGTCTTCCGCTCATTACATTCGGAATAAAATAAGCTGTATTCCCTGTAAATAATTCTGCTCCGGCTAAGACAACCAAAATAAGTCCGATAGGAAAAAAAGCTCCCATCAAAAACTTTTGTAAACCGGGATTTCCCTGTGATATCTCAGGAAAACCATAACCTATCAACACTGCTAAAAGTCCGCCCATTGATATATATACACCAGCAAGGAAGCTCATTACCATCGTTTTCTTGAATCCGTAATTTCCTTTATCCACTGCCGCTTTACTGGCATATCCAACAATTTCTTTGGGTGTAAGTAAACTCATAAATTTAAATTGAATGATTTTTTTAAACGCAAACGGATGCAAAAGTATTACTTATTTATCTATTTTCCTTCGCTCTAAATCTTATCACTCCCTAATTTGTGTTGCAGGATGTTGTTCGACAAGTCAAATAGTGGCTAACTTTTTAACCCCTCCCGTTTTAAGTTTGAAAATTATTGTGTAGGTTTGCATTTCAATTGAAGAAACGACAGAAACTATGCAACAAAAAATAGACGCACTTTTAAAAGAAATCGAGCAGTTATCTGTAACAAAAGCAGAAGAGATCGAAGCTTTACGTATTAAATACCTAAGTAAAAAAGGTGAAATTACTGTCCTTTTTAACGACTTCCGTAATGTTCCTGCTGAACAAAAAAGAGAAGTAGGTCAATTGCTAAACAACCTGAAAGTTGCGGCAACAGATAAAATCAATGCTTTGAAAGAAAGCTTTGAGAACAGTGCCGATGTAAATGACAAAGAAGATTTAACTCGTACGGCTTACCCGGTTGCACTGGGTACTCGTCACCCTCTTTCTATCGTTAAAAACGAAATTTGTGCCATCTTTGCTCGTTTAGGATTTACGATTGCCGAAGGTCCGGAAATTGAAGACGACTGGCACGTATTTTCATCGTTAAACTTTGCCGATGATCACCCGGCTCGCGATATGCAAGATACTTTCTTTATTCAAAGAAATCCGGATGTGTTGCTACGTACGCACACTTCTTCGGTTCAGTCACGCGTAATGGAGAACTCTCAACCTCCTATCCGTATTATCTGCCCGGGACGTGTATATCGTAACGAAGCTATCTCTTATCGTGCACACTGTTTCTTCCATCAGGTAGAAGCTCTTTACGTAGATAAAAACGTATCGTTTGCCGATTTGAAACAAGCATTGCTTTATTTTGCGAAAGAAATGTTCGGAGCTGATACTAAGATCCGTCTTCGTCCTTCATACTTCCCGTTTACTGAACCTTCTGCAGAGATGGATATTTCATGTAATCTTTGTGGTGGTAAAGGTTGTCCTTTCTGTAAACATACAGGTTGGGTAGAAATCTTAGGATGCGGTATGGTAGATCCTAACGTATTGGAAGCTTGTGGTATTGACAGCAAAGAATATTCGGGATATGCTCTTGGTATGGGTATTGAACGTATTACCAATCTGAAATATCAGGTAAAAGACTTACGCTTGTTCTCCGAAAACGACATTCGTTTCCTTGAACAGTTTAAATCAGCTCACTAAGAACCTGTATTGGATTTTGTAAATAAAATATATTCCTTATATATTCACGATGGTTGGTCCGTATATACAGATCAACCATCTTTTTTATCTAAACCTATGAAGATTAAAGAAAGATACGAGCATATCATCCAATGGTTTCAGGCTGAAATGCCTGTAGCTGAAACGGAGTTGCATTACGAAAATCCCTATCAATTACTTATTGCGGTTATCCTGTCTGCTCAATGTACCGATAAACGCGTAAATATGGTCACTCCTGCCCTTTTTAAAGCTTACCCGGACGCGTTTGCTCTTTCGAAAGCTTCGGTCGATGAGATTTTCGAATATATCAAGAGTATTTCGTTTCCCAATAACAAAGCCAAGCATTTATATGGAATGGCGCAGATACTTGCGCATGAGTATAACGGGATTGTCCCATCCACTGAGAAAGATCTCACACGCTTACCGGGCGTAGGACGTAAAACAGCTAATGTGATTCTTTCCGTTGTATTTGATCAGCCCCGTATGGCTGTAGACACCCATGTATTCCGCGTTTCCAATCGTTTGGGATTAACTACGAACTCAAAAACACCTTTAGAAACCGAGAAGAAGCTTATCAAATTTATAGACAAGAGTCTTATTCCGATTGCTCACCACTGGCTGATCCTTCATGGACGCTATGTCTGCCTCGCCAGAAAGCCTAAATGCGAGAATTGCGGATTGAAGCCTTATTGTAAGTTTTATGAGAAGAAGGCAAAAAAAGAAGCTGCATTGCAAAAGTAAAGAAGGATTATTATCTTACGCGGTTGCCCGTAAATCTTCATCCCTTCTAATCGAACTATTGAATAAATTATCATATTTCTTCAGACAGGCACCTTTTGCTGACTTTTTGCATTTTCCTAATCGCTCAGATTGCGATATTCCATCCATCCCGAAAGATTGTTACGGATATGTTCTGTATAATAAATCTCATAAAACATTGAAAATCAACACTAAAGTTTTATTCAGAAAAATAACACGTATTTCGTCAGGTTATAATACGTATCTCGTCGCTTTCATATACGTATATAAGCAAAAAAACAAAGGGCGAAAATTTTAAAAGATACCGTTGAATTTAAAAGATATACCGTATAATTTAAAAGATACGGTGTATCGTTGAAAAGATAAAGGCATTCCGTCTGTAAATTGGAGCTATACAGTTAAAAAAGACCTGTCAAACTATCAGAATCATCTGAACTTTGATCAAAAATAGAGAGGTTGTGAAATAATCAAAACGACAATAAAACATCACATTTACTTACATTCTGCATCTTATTTAGTCATTCCATCTTATTCATATAAATAATATTATAAACTCTACATCGTCTAATTATACTTTTAAACCGATCTAATCTGATTATTGTTATAATACTAATCCTCGTAATTTATATTATTACAACTCTGACACTTACAAATTTAAATATTCTAATATGAAAATCTTTACTAAAATTCTAAGTTTAACCATTGCCCTGTTTTCTTTTAGTATCTTACATGGGCAGGAAGTAAAAATGAGTGAGTATGATAATGCATTTTTCAATGAAGTAGATAAACTACCGGACGTAAGTAAAACTACCTCCGGATTACGCTACAAGATTGAAAACAAAGGTTATGAGATAAATCCCAAGCATGAAGTTTGTTTTGAATATATCATTGCAAATGCAGCAGGTGAGGTTGTTGATCAGACAGAAGAAGCAAATGCTTTTTGTGCGATGTTACCTGATTTGATTGGTGGTATGGCTGAGGGTATCCTTTTAGCTGACGAATCTGGTGAAATTCTATTATGGATTCCTAGTCAGCTTGGGTATGGAGAGAAAGGCGCGGGTGATAAGATCCAACCCAATATGCCTTTAATGGCACGAATCAAAGTAACCATGACGGTAGATGGTGATTCTTTATAAAGATTATTCTCGTTAAATAAAAAAAGCTGTCTGAGTTTTCAGACAGCTTTTTTTATTTCTTAATATTGTTCTGATTCATTCGGGAAATCTTCTGATTTTACATCATTGATATAATTACCAACCGCATCGATAATCACATCATGAAGATTCGCATAACGGCGAAGGAAACGAGGAGAAAAATCTTTATTGATACCTAACATATCATGCATAACCAATACCTGACCGTCAACTCCCGCACCGGCACCAATACCAATTACCGGAATAGTCAGTTCTTCAGCAACACGTTTAGCCAGATCAGCCGGAATTTTCTCAAGGACCAACGCAAAGCATCCGATTTCCTGAAGTAAACGAGCATCTTCAATCAACTTTTGTGCTTCAGCTTCTTCTTTTGCTCGTACCGTATAAGTACCGAATTTATTAATCGATTGAGGAGTAAGTCCCAAATGCCCCATTACCGGAATTCCGGCACAAAGGATACGCTCGATAGACTCACGGATTTCAGCTCCACCTTCCATTTTCACACAATCAGCATGTGTTTCCTTCATGATTCGGATAGCCGAGGCCAAGGCTTCTTTCGAGTTCCCCTGGTAAGTACCAAAAGGCATATCAACTACCACCAATGCACGGTTAACAGCACGCATAACCGATTTGCCGTGATAGATCATCTGATCCAGTGTAATAGGTAAAGTTGTCACGTTACCAGCCATTACGTTTGATGCAGAGTCACCTACAAGTATCACATCGATTCCTGCTTTATCAATCAATGTAGCCATAGAATAATCATAGGCTGTCAGCATTGATATTTTCTCGCCACGTCTTTTCATTTCAATCAGACGATGTGTAGTAACCTTTCTTGTATTCGGAGTATGAACTGACATAATAAATGAGTCTAATTTATAATATAAAAAATTTATATAGTTATACGTTGAGTTCGCTCAACGAGTCGTTTAGATCTTTAAGAAATGATTGAATATCATCCTCTGTTGTATCCCATGAAGTAACAAAACGAACAATCTCATTCACCTCATCCCAGATATAGAAAAAATGCTTTTCGAGTAACTTTGCCGAAACAGCAGCGGGCATCTTAACCAAAAGAATATTAGCATCCGGAGACTGTACCAGCGAACAACAACCGGTAGCCAATAAGCCTTCACGAAGAATCTGAGCCATTTTATTGGCATGAGATGCATTGGTCAGCCATAAGTTGTCATGGAGGTAAGGAATAAACTGACAAGAAGCGTAACGCATTTTAGAGAATAACTGCGCAGCCTGTTTACGATAAAACCTTAAGTCGGCAGTTAACTCAGGTCGGAAAGATATGACAGCCTCACCCATCATCATCCCGTTTTTCGTTCCGCCGAAACTAAGAATATCGACACCGCAATCGACCGTTATTTCTTTTAATGTTTTCCCCAAAGCTGCCGCTGCATTATGAATACGCGCCCCATCCATATGTAAATACATACCATAGGGATGAATTAAATCAGCAATCGCTTTAATCTCTTCAGGTGAATATACAGTGCCCCATTCGGTACATTGAGAAATATACACCAACTTAGGCTGAGAATGATGCTGATCGCCAAACCCTTGCAGTTTCGGGCGTATCAACTCGGGCGTCAACTTGCCATCCGGAGTCTGAATTGGAAGAAACAAACAACCTGAAGCCTTTGAAGGAGCTCCACATTCATCGCAAACAATGTGAGCTGCATCCGTACAGATCACAGAATGAAACGATCGCGCACAGGCATTTATGGAAACTACATTTGCTCCTGTTCCGTTAAAAACAAAAAAAGCAGATGCATTTTCGCCAAACTGAAGCTTTATCTCCTGTTGAGCTTTTTCAGTCCACGGATCACTTCCGTACCCAATTGCATGATTGATATTCGCTTCGGATATAGCAGCCAAAATAAGCGGATGTACTCCGGAGTTATTATCACTCCCAAAACTTCTCATTGTATTCATTCTTTCCAAGCAGTTTTATAGAAATTCGCTGCAAAAGTAAGAAACAGTTTTGAATTTCCCGAATATTAGTTTTATATAACATAATAAAAAGACAGGCGATACGTTGTATAGTTGAACAACATTATATATATTTGTGTTATGACTTCAAAGCGTAAAATAAAGACCTATGGTGGTTATTTTGAAAACTTTATGGACTCATTATCCAGAAAGGAGCAAGATAAGATTCAATACGGATTACTTTTATTAAAGACACAAGATAGGTTATCTACGAAATTTGTGAAGTTTATCAAAGAGGATCTTTATGAACTAAGGACTGAGTACAATGGTAATATATACCGAGTTTTTTTCATTTTTGATGAAGGAAATATTGTTGTGCTGTTTCATGGTTTTCAAAAGAAAACACAAGAAACCCCTGATAAAGAAATTCGGAAAGCTATTAAAATAAAAAAAGAATATTATGCAGACAAAGGAACATCAAAACAACCATAAGATTGTTGATTATGACGCAGTGCTTGATGAAAAGTTTGGTGTAGAAGGTTCTCCTGATCGTATTCAGGCTGAAGAGAAAGCTTATGCATTTTATACTGGTCAGATCATTGAAGATGCTCGAAAAAAAGCTAAGATCAGCCAGGCAGAACTCGCCCGGAGGATTGGTTCTGACAGATCTTATATTTCAAGAGTAGAGAAAGGGCAAACAGAACCCAAGATTTCGACATTCTATCGAATAATGAATGCACTGAATTACAGAATTGAATTTTCTATGAATATATAGAACTAAATATTATATCCCGATTAATCTATGTTTAATCGGGATATTTTTATCTTTGGACTAAATAAAGCATTACAGACAAACTCTAAGGAAGTATCAGTAATGCGAATACGAAATTTTGAGATAATGGCTAAAACTACAAAAACAATATACGTATGTAATCATTGCGGGCAAGATTCTCCCAAATGGGTGGGTAAATGTCCGTCATGTGGTAGCTGGAATAGTTTCAACGAAGAAATTGTTTCTGCTAAACCTTCCAAAAACTCGCCGCTGCTTTCTGTTGAAAAAATGCGTACTAAACCTCAGCCGATCCAGGAAATTGCTGTCAATGAAGAAATCCGTCTGGATATGAGAGACACTGAATTAAACCGCGTTTTAGGTGGCGGACTGGTCAAGGGTTCTGTGATTCTTTTAGGGGGCGAACCCGGAATCGGAAAATCCACGCTTATTCTTCAAACGATTCTGAAACTGACAGGAATCAAGATTTTATATGCATCGGGCGAAGAAAGTGCCCGGCAAATCAAACTACGTGCAGACCGTATAGCCCATACGCATTCGGATTGCTACATCGTTTGTGAAACATCCCTGGAGGAGATTATGACGCATATCAAAAACGTAGAACCTCAGCTTCTGATCATTGATTCCATTCAAACAATCGCGACGGAACATATTGACTCATCACCGGGAAGTGTATCTCAGGTTCGTGAATGTGCCGCTTCTATTCTCAAGTTTGCCAAAGAGAATAATGTTCCGGTTTTTATTATCGGCCATATAAATAAGGAAGGGACCATCGCAGGCCCGAAGGTTCTGGAGCATATCGTTGACACGGTTCTTCAGTTTGAGGGAGATCAGCATTATATGTATCGTATTCTACGCTCTACCAAAAATCGTTTTGGGAATACTGCTGAATTAGGTATTTATGAAATGCGTCAGGATGGCTTACGTGAGGTGAGTAATCCGTCCGAAATGTTACTATCCTTAAACTCTGACGCCTTAAGCGGCGTTTCGATAGCCTGTGCCATTGAAGGTGTCAGACCTTTTCTGATAGAAACTCAGGCATTAGTCAGCACAGCCGTTTACGGAACTCCTCAGCGCTCTGCGACAGGCTTTGATATCCGCCGCATGAATATGCTATTAGCCGTTCTGGAGAAGCGTGTAGGATTCAAACTTGGTCAGAAAGATGTATTTTTGAATATTGCCGGCGGACTCAAAGTGAATGATCCTGCTATTGATTTATCGATCATCAGCTCGATCCTATCATCCAATTTAGACATAGCCATAGAAAAAAATATCTGTATGGCCGGTGAAATCGGACTTTCTGGTGAAGTAAGACCTGTAAACAGGGTTGAACAACGCATTATGGAAGCTCAAAAGCTAGGTATGCAAAAGATCATCCTTCCGCAGGATAACCTGAAAGGGTTAGACCTGAAGAAAACAAAAATAGAAGTAATCGGTGTCCGGAAAGTAGAGGAAGCTTTTCGGGTGTTATTTGGATAAAAAGTGAACAATTTCTTAAATACAGTAACATTTTGTAGTTAAACTATATTAATCAAAATCTTAATCTCAGAGATTTTTTATATTTACGGCGATGTTTCTTTCAAAAGGAAGTATCGCCGTATTTATTTTTTTTAATTGAGAAACACGTATTGCAATATCAAAAAGATATATGTAATCACATGAAAACGTTTAACAATGGCAAAAGTAACTAAAGACGCAGCTTTGCGTTATCACTCAGAAGGGAAACCGGGAAAAATTGAAGTAGTACCAACAAAACCCTATAGCACTCAAACAGATTTATCTTTAGCATATTCACCAGGGGTTGCAGAACCTTGTTTAGAAATAGAGAAAAATCCGGATCTTGCATATAAGTACACAGCAAAAGGCAATCTGGTTGCTGTTATCTCGAATGGTACAGCCGTTCTTGGATTAGGAGATATCGGTGCTTTGGCCGGTAAACCGGTTATGGAAGGAAAAGGATTATTATTTAAAATATTTGCAGGCATTGATGTTTTTGACATTGAAGTCAATGAAAAAGATCCTGAAAAATTTATCCAGGCCGTAAAAGCTATCGCTCCTACTTTCGGAGGTATTAACTTAGAAGATATCAAAGCTCCTGAATGTTTCGAAATTGAAAGAAGACTGAAAGAAGAACTGGATATACCGGTAATGCACGATGACCAGCACGGGACAGCTATTGTTACGGCAGCAGGTTTATTAAATGCTGCTGAATTAACAGGAAAACCTATCGATCAGCTTAAGATTGTAGTGAATGGTGCCGGTGCTTCTGCCAGCTCATGTACACGACTATACATGATGTTAGGCGCACGCAAAGAGAACATCGTTATGGTCGACAGTAAAGGGGTTATTTCGACTGCCCGTACGGATCTGAATGAATCCAAAAAAGCATTCGCAACCACACGTACGGATATTAAAACATTGGCTGATGCTTTAGTGGGCGCTGATATGTTCTTAGGTTTATCAGTTGCCGATGTGCTTACGCAAGATATGGTTCGCTCAATGGCTGACAATCCGATTGTATTTGCTTGTGCCAATCCGAATCCGGAAATCTCGTATGACAATGCAATGGCTTCAAGACCGGATATTATTTTTGCCACAGGACGTTCGGACTATCCAAATCAAATCAATAATGTTTTAGGATTCCCTTATATTTTCCGTGGTGCACTTGATTGCGGTGCTACTTGTATCAACGAAGAAATGAAGCTGGCTGCCGTTAAAGCAGTTGCGACACTTGCCCGTAAACCTGTACCGGATGTCGTAAATGATGCCTATAATGTAGACAATCTGACATTTGGCAGAGAGTATATTATTCCGAAACCATTGGACCCACGATTACTGGAAATTATAGCGCCTGCTGTAGCTAAAGCTGCTATGGAGTCAGGTGTAGCCAGAAATCCTATTACAGATTGGGATAAATACGCAGAACATTTACGTGAATTAATGGGTAAAGACAATAAAATGACTCGTTTATTGGCGGAAAAAGCTAAAAAAGCTCCGAAACGTGTTGTTTTTGCCGAAGCGAATCACATCAATATGTTGAAAGCTGCTGCTGAAGCATATAGCGAAGGTATCTGTTATCCTATTCTTTTAGGTAATGAAGAGCGTATTGAAAAGCTCGCCAATGAATACGGTGTTGATTTAGCTGGCATTGAAATTGTTAATTTGAGACATGATCGCGAAGTAGTGCGTAGACAAAAATATGCACGTATTCTTGTAGAAAAGAAACAGCGCGACGGGCTAACCTATATTGAGGCTGCCGAAAAAATGAATGACCGCAACTACTTCGGTATGATGATGGTTGAAACGGGTGATGCCGATGCATTCATTACAGGAACTTATACCCGATATGCTGAAACGATCGAGATGGCTAAAGATATTATCGGTATTCAGGAAGGCTTCAATCATTTTGGTGCAATGAGCATTATCAACTCAAAGAAAGGTACTTTCTTCGTTGCTGATACCTTAATCAACCGACATCCTTCGACAGAAACTTTAATTGATATTGCGCGTCTTGCAGAACGTACTGTAGAGTTTTTTGCTCACAAACCGGTGATGGCTATGTTGTCTTACTCAAACTTCGGAGCAGATAAGAACGGTAGCCCTGCATCTGTAAAAACAGCTGTAAATTACTTGCACCAGAATTATCCGGATATGGTTATTGATGGAGAAATGCAGGTGAATTTTGCAATCAATCGCGAATTAAGAGAAGCGACATTCCCGTTCAGTAAATTAAACGGATTGGATGTAAACACGTTGATCTTCCCGAACCTTAGTTCTGCCAATATTGCTACGCACATGCTGGCATCGTTAGGTGAAGCCGAAATTATTGGCCCAATCCAGATGGGGTTAAATAAACCAATTCACTTTACAGATATTGAAAGTTCGGTTCGTGACATTGTCAATCTGGCTGTTATTGCCACATTGGACGCATCTTGTTCTATTGATCCGAATAACTGCAAATAAACAAAACGGTCATGCGAAAACTAAATCCGTTTCGAATAACCTGCATTATTTTGCTATGGTTCCTCCTTGCTTATCTAATGATAAAAGGTCATGGAGAAATAAACTTTCAAGTTGTTTTTGCTCTGACTGCATCCGGCATCATCATATTTGTTCCAATCTACAAATATTTACGACGAAACCGGGACTTATAAATAAATAAAAAGCGTCTGACAGAATGATATCTGTCAGACGCTTTTTTATTTATATCGACTGATTAAATAATCGCTTCCCGATTACTCTTCATCTTTAGATGTTACTTTACCAAAAATAACCAGTGCGAAAGCAGCCACCATAGCGATACCGGCAAAAACAAACCAGATATAATGCGCATTTGATGACGCTGCCACCCACTCTTCATGCGTTGCGAATAAAGAAGGATCCGGACAATATTTACTTAAAAGGACACCCGAAATCGCAAATCCGAAAATATATGAAAAAAATGAATGCAGATGCGAGAATCCTAAATACATACCTTCTTCTCCTTTAGGCGCCTGTAAAGAGAAATACTCTAAGAAACGAGGCGAAATAAATGTTTCGGATAATGCCTGGAAGACGATACCTACAACCATAAAGAAAGCAATCGGGTGCATGCCTAATATTTCCTGATCGGAAGGGAACATATTACCCATCGCCATGACTAACGCAGAAATCGGAATAATAAACATACCTACCGTAATAGAAGATAATGCCGTTTTCTTAGCCATTAAACGAGTAACCAGATTTACTGTCAAGACAACAACAAACGGATTAACATTCGCATACCATGCCGGAGAAGCTCCTTCACCCGCCATACGTAATACATATTTAGGCATTGTCGCATAAAGCTGTCCCTGAACTAACCAAAAACCACTTACGATAAGCGTAAGGATCAATAACTTATAGTTGGTACATACACGAGCCAGCCCCTGAAGTATTTGTTTCAATGATTTACCTTCACCTTGATGTTCGCTTGATTTATACATGAAGTAAATAGCGATAAAAGCAAGAAACGTCATCGTTGCCGAGAAATAATTCAGCACAACCAAGCCTTCACTACCCATTGATTTACGTAATGGATCAACAACCATCTTACCTGTAAAGGCTCCGATATTTACCATCATATAAAACAATGAAAATCCTTTTGCACGCGTTTCTGTTGTTGTTTCTTTAGCAACTGTACCTGAAATAACAGACTTAATAAAAGATCCGCCAATCATAATAACGACCAACACAGGAACGATATTCCATTTCAACCAACTCTCTCTAAGGCCTGTAAAAGTTGTTTCTTTCGCATAAGATACTAATCCTGCATTCTCACATAATGTCGGTAATATTCCCAGTCCTGCATAACCGAATGTCAACAATCCGAAAGCAAGCAACATTGACTTTCTGAATCCGATTTTATCGGCAAGAGCACCACTAAAAGTCGGAAGAAAATAAAGAATACCTGAAAATAATCCGGAAATAATACCCGCTTCAATATCAGAGAAACCCAACACATCGGACAAGTAAAGCGTTATAACAATAAAAACAGCATAATAAGCCATACGTTCAAGGAGCTCAACGCTATTTGCTACCCAAAACGCTTTAGAAAAAGTGATTTTTGACATAATTGATTTTAATTATTAGTATTAGTTCTTTGTTCTGTTCGGGAACGAAGATAAGATTAATTCTTTAAATATCCGCTATATATCATTAAGAAAGGGTTTCTATAAATTGTAATCCAACCGTAAATGTTAATATTGATCGCTAATGAACATTTAAATTATAGCAGATGTTATTATTGTACAGTTGATAACAAATGGACTCTGTGCAATATTTTTTTTGGAGGAAAAAACAATTTATTAGATTCTATTGTTATTATCTCGATTCAAATGAAATTGATTATTTGAGCTAAAGAGAAAATAAATACATATTATATTTAACCTAAACATTAAACAGATTATGAAAAAGTTGTTTACAGGAGTATTAGCTGCAGGGCTTTTATTCGGAATAAGTTCTCAAGCTTCTGCTCAAACAGAAGTTGTTGAAGAAGATGTTTTGATTGTAAAAGAAAAACCACGTTACGTTACTAACGGATTCTTTGATAACTGGTTTATCGGAATCGGTGGTGGTGCTCAGGTTTTCTTTGGCGAAAACTCAACAAAAGCAGATTTCAAAGATCGCGTGAGTCCTGAGATTTCTCTTGAAATTGGTAAATGGGTTGCTCCGGGTTGGGGATTCCGTTTGAAAGCAAATGGATGGCAATTGAAAAGCGCTATGAATCCGGGAGCTCCATACGAAACTGGTAGACTTGAAAACGGACTTATTCAACAAAAATGGAATTACTATAACCTACATGGTGATTTTATGTTTGACTTAATGTCTATTTTCGGAACTTATGATCCTTATCGTGTATATAGCTTAATCCCATACTTTGGTGTTGGTTATACATATTCTTTCAAAAAAGATGGTTATCCTGGCATCTATAATTTTGCGGGTAATTTCGGTTTAATTAACCGATTCAGAGTTTCTGATGCTGTAGATATCAATCTTGAACTTCAAGGTACATTAGCAGCTGATAAACTAAACGGTGTTGTATATGGAAAACCAGCTGATGGTATCTTAGGTGCAACTCTTGGTGTAACTTATAAATTCAAACAAAGAGACTTCCAACCTTACGATGCTATGTGTCCGGTTGCTTTAGCTCTAATGAACGATCAAGTAAACCAACTTAGAGGTCAACTTGCTGCTTGCGAACAACAAAACAGCCAATTAGCTGCTGCATTAGCTGCTGAAAAAGCTAAAGGTCCTCAAATTAAAGAAGTCGTTAAAGACATGGATCTTCCATTTACAACTGTATTGTTCGTAATTAATCAATCAAAAGTTCGTCCTGATCAAATGTTGAACTTAGCTAATGCTGCTAAAGTTATTAACGCTAACCCTGGCAAAACTTATACTGTAGTAGGTTATGCAGATAAAGAAACAGGTACAGCTGATTATAACATGATGTTATCAGAAAAACGTGCTAACGCTGTTGCTAAAATCTTAACTGAACAATTTGGTGTTAATCCAGACCAACTTAAAGTATCTTGGGACGGCTCTAACCAACAACCATTCAGCAAAGAAGCTTGGAACCGTGTTGTTATCGTAGAATAATAAAGATTCAAGGTTTCGATAAACGATTCGAAAGATATTTCGAATACGTTCTGGGAGGGTGCTCATAGCACCCTCCTTTTTTATTTCTAAAAATTATTCTGAAAACAGAGAACTTTTTATTGCTTCAATAGTTTTGTATATGTACTATTTCTTTTTATTACCTTATTAATTAATAAACACAACTATGATGAATCTGTATTTAGCAACTTTTCTGATGATGTTGTTTACCTTCTTTATCGGTTTTCTGGTAGCAGGTGTAATTAAAGTAACCGCTTTGGCTGCTGATAAGCAAGAATACCTGGAATTAAACAAAGACGAAATAAAAAGAGCACATCAACTAAAAAAAATCCGAATTAAACGACTCAAACAATTATTGCATAAAATTGAATCCGGTGACCCTCAGTATATACAAGAATATTACCATGGAGTAAGCAAAGGGGATTCTCATTATACCGTACTGGATTATTATTATTCTCCAAAAGCACCGGAACAAACACCCTCCTATGAAAAAGAAGAGGATGCTCCTGATTATAAAATTTCGAAAAACAAATAACCTATTTAATATATGGAAGGTATTGATTTTTTTACTTTGTTTCAAGGTTTTGGAACAATGGTTGAAGGCGGATGGATATTAGCTGTAGCTCGTCTTGTCTTAATAGCTCTAGGGGGATTATTGGTTTATTTAGGTTGGAAGGGGGTTTTGGAACCTATGGTAATGATACCTATGGGATTAGGAATGATAGCCATCAATACAGGAACACTCTTTATGCCAGAAGGGGGATTAGGCAATTTATTTCTGGATCCCATGCTATCAGATACTGATGCTCTAATGACTTCTATGCAAATTAATTTCCTACAACCGGTGTACACGCTTACTTTTAGTAACGGACTTATTGCTTGCTTCGTATTTATGGGTATCGGTACACTATTAGATGTGGGATTCTTATTACAAAAGCCTTTTACTAGTATATTTCTTGCACTTTGTGCTGAATTAGGCACTTTTCTAACACTACCTATTGCTCACTCTTTAGGACTTACTCTTAAAGAAAGTGCATCAATAGCCATGGTAGGCGGTGCAGATGGTCCTATGGTTTTATTCACTTCACTTGAATTAGCCAAACATCTTTTTGTTCCTATTACTGTAGTAGCATATCTTTATCTGGGATTAACTTATGGAGGATACCCTTATTTGGTCAGACTATTGGTTCCTAAAAAATTCAGAGCCATTAAGATGAAGCAAACTGGAAAAGTTAAGAATTATCCTGCCAAAGTAAAACTTGCATTTGCTGTTATATTATGTGCGATTCTTTGCTTCTTATTTCCTGTAGCTTCTCCTTTATTCTTTTCATTGTTTTTAGGAGTCGCTATCCGTGAATCTGGCATGAAGCACATAATGGATTTTGTAAGCGGACCTTTATTATATGGTTCAACATTTATGCTTGGACTGCTGTTAGGGGTATTATGTGAAGCCAAAATTCTGTTAGACCCGAAAGTTCTTAAACTTTTAGTGCTAGGGATAACAGCCCTTTTATTATCCGGTATCGGAGGTATTATCGGAGGATATATAATGTACTTTATTAAAAAAGGAAACTTCAATCCGGTTATTGGCATTGCAGCTGTCAGTTGCGTTCCAACAACAGCTAAGGTCGCTCAAAAGATTGTTAGCAAAGACAATCCCGACTCCATTATTTTAGGAGATGCATTGGGTGCTAATATATCAGGAGTAATCACATCCGCAATCATTACAGGTGTATATATAACTATTATTCCTTTACTATGATATAACCTCATATCTATAAAGAAATGAATACATTAGAAAAGGGCTTATCTTATAAAAACCAGATAAGATAAGCCCTTTTTTTATATCTTTTCTCTGTTTATTATTTCGAATAATATATATCTTTAACCCTGAATTCTAAAATACCTATAAACACAATGAAGAAATTAGTACTCACGGCTTGTCTGGGAGCTTGCGTGTTAGCAGGACAAGCCAAAGAATCTGCCCCTTTATGGCTTCGGAATAATAGCATTTCACCTGATGGTACAACCATTGCCTTTACGTATAAAGGAAATATATTTACTGTTCCGGTTACTGGAGGATCTGCTAAACAAATCACAACTCATACTGCCTACGACACAAAACCAATTTGGTCGCCTGATGGATCTAAAATTGTTTTTGCTTCTGACAGAGAAGGAAGTATGGATCTATTTATTGTGGATTCAAACGGAGGAAGTGCACGACGATTAACGACTCACACTTCTGCTGAATATCCTGAAGCGTTTCTGAATGATGAGCAAATTTTATTCAGTTCCAATATACAACCGACAGCACAAACTTCTCAATTTCCATCCGGTGTTTTTTCTCAAATCTATGTAACTGATATCAATGGAAAACGTCCAGCCGTTTATTCAGGTCATACAATGGAAGAAATCTCTGTAAATCCATCAAACGGTACATTATTATTTACCGATAAGAAAGGATATGAAGATAAATGGCGAAAGCATCAGCAATCTTCCATTGCAAGAGACATTTGGACTTTTGACCCTCTTACTCAGAAATTCGATAAAAAAACAAATTTCAAAGGAGAAGACCGAAATGCTATCTGGGGACCGGACAATAAGACTATTTATTATCTTAGTGAACAAGACGGAACATCGAATATCTATAAATTAGTATCAGGAGAAACTCAACCGACTCAATTGACTTTCCATAAAGATCACCCTGTTCGCTTTTTATCTGTCGGAAAAAACGGATTACTATCTTATTCTTATGATGGAGAACTCTATACTCTAAAAGAAGGAGGTAAGCCTGAAAAAGTAAATATCAGTATTACGGATGACATAGATCCTCAATCTACGTTCAAAAACTTAACCGGAGGTGCTTCTGCAATGTCTGTTTCCCCAAATGGAAAAGAAATTGCTTTCATTAATAATGGCGAATTATTTGTAACAGCAACAGATTACTCGACTACCAAAAGATTAACCAACACCGCTGTACAAGAGAGAAATGTTGAATTCTCTCCCGATGGAAGGAGTATTTACTTTTCATCAGAAAGAAATGGCAAATGGAATATTTATAAAGTATTCTTACCTAATAAAGATGACAAATATTTCACATATGCAACTGAGGTAAAAGAAGAACCTGTAACCTCAAATGATACTGCCAGCTTTCAACCACGAATATCTCCTGATGGAAAAGAAATCGCATATCTTGAAGATCGTACAGCTATCAAAGTTTTGAACCTGGAAAATGGAAAAACGCGAACTGTTTTAGATAAAAAATATAATTATTCTTATACCGATGGTGATCAATATTTTGAATGGTCTCCGGATGGAAAATGGATATTAGCTAAATATATTTCAGTCGGAGGTTGGAATAATACAGATATAGCGCTGATTAAAGCGGACGGAAGCGGTGAGATCCATAATCTTACACAAAGTGGATATTCAGATGCTACGCCACAATTCGTAATGAATGGAAAAGCTATTATGTGGTCCTCTGATCGTGCCGGATATAGAAGCCATGGTAGTTGGGGCGCTTTCCGGGATTTATACCTGATGTTCCTTGATGAAGAAACTTTTGATACATTTAAGCTTTCGAAAGAAGATTTACAACTTGTGGAAGAAGCTGCGAAAAATGATTCGACTTCTAATAAAAAGAAAAAACAAAAGAAAGAGGATCTGGTATTTGATACAGTAAATGCTCAAGATCGCATTATTCGCTTAACTCCATCTTCAGGATCTATTGGTGATGCTGTCTTATTGCCTAAAGGAGATAAACTTTATTATATTTCAAACGGCGATTTAATAGAGCGAGACCTCAAATCGGGAAGCAGTAAGGAACTGATAAAAGGATTTGGTTGGGGCAGCATCTACCCGGATAAAGATTATGCTAACATCTATGCCCTTGCCGGTGGAAGTCTTAAAAAAGTATCTATACCCTCGGGAGCTGTAACAAATATAGCCTATAATGCTGAATTCAATCATAAACCATTCGAAGAGCGCCAATATATCTATGATCACGCATGGCAACAAGTTGCTGATAAGTTTTATGATCCAACCATCCATGGAATAGATTGGAAAGGCTATCATGAGGCATATAATAAGTTTCTACCCTATATCAATAATAACTATGATTTTGCAGAGTTATTAAGTGAAATATTAGGAGAACTCAATGCTTCTCATACAGGTGCGCGATACAGAGCTTGGTCAAATACACCGGCTACTGCATCATTAGGGATTTTCATTGATGAAAATTATCAGGGAGATGGTCTACGAATTAGTGAAATTATCCCACAAGGCCCTTTATCGAAAGCGGCTCTTAAAATGGAGCCGGGAATGCTTATTGAAGAAATAGACGGCACCCCTATTAAATCAGGAATGGATTACTATCCGTTATTACAAGGGAAAAGTGGTAAACAGATCGTACTTAGTATATATGACCCAAAAACAAAAAAGAACCGATATGAAAAAGTTAAACCTTTTTCTTATGGAGAACAAAACAATCTTTTATATAAACGTTGGGTGAAAAGTAGACGAGCATTAGTAGACTCTTTATCGAACGGACGCATAGGTTATGTACATATTAAAGGTATGGATAGTGAAAGTTTCCGGACTGTATATTCTGAATTATTAGGATTAAACCGACAAAAGGAAGCTGTCATTGTTGATACGCGTCATAATGGCGGTGGATGGTTACATGACGATCTGGTTACTCTTTTAGGAGGTAAATTATATCAGAAATTTGTACCCAGAGGTCAATATATCGGCGATGACCCATTCAATAAATGGACTAAACCGTCTGTCGTACTTATGTGTGAAGATAATTACTCAAATGCTCATGGTTTCCCATTTGTCTATAAGGAATTAGGTATAGGAAAACTTATCGGAGCTCCTGTCCCGGGTACAATGACCGCAGTTTGGTGGGAAAATCAGATTGATCCATCACTTGTATTTGGTATACCTCAGGTAGGTGTTCAGGATTTAAGAGGAAAGTATCTCGAGAATCAGGAACTACAACCAGATATTGAAGTTTATAACAGCCCGGAATCTCAATTACGTGGAGATGATGAACAAATCAAAAGTGCCGTTAATGAGCTACTACGACAATTAGAAAATAATCAAAAGTAATCTTTTTAAAAATACCTCTGTAAACTAGTTGTTTACAGAGGTATTTTATATGTATGCTGATCGATATCTGATTCCATGAGAAAATATTTATACAAGTTTCCTTCTTTCTTTGATTTTCCCTATTTAAATTCTGTATATTCGCATGAACATTCTATTTTTCCGGAATGTTAAGTTTGATATAACATAAATATCACAGATGATTAATACATACAGAGCTAATTTCATTATCTATATAATTATAGGATTTTGCTTATTATTGAGCGGTTGTTCTGAATCAAAGTATAACTGGAAATCAACAGATAAATCCTCAATTAAATTTTCATTAATTGATTATGAAGGAAATCCTTTTAATACAGATCTTTCCTTAGGACGATTCCGTATATATTGCTATAATGCTGCTTATGAACTTTTAGAATGGACTGATTTTAATTCAGCTGATTCTGACAATGATTTTTCATTGGATATAGCCAATCTTGTTGATGAAAAAGATTTGATTATATATGCTGTTACACTCGATGAATTAGCAAATTTAATTTACCCGGAATGGATGCATACTATTAATGAATTCTCAATAACTTTCCCATCTGCTGATTACATCCCAATTAGCCCTATTTATAGTGGCTTTCATTTGATAAAAAATAATAATGCCCAACCAATACGTATTCCGATGACACGTAAAGTAAGCAACGTAAAGATTAATCTTGCAAATGCGGATATAAACCAAAAGGATCTTTATGAAGTAGAAATTCAAAATATCAGTGCTCAATTAAATATTCATGATAATGGTTTTGACAATCGTTTAAGTACTATAGTCCCTTTTATAAATAATTCAGATTCTAAAATTTCGACAGATAAACTGACTATATTTCCAACAGAGCAAAAAGATGGATTAGTAATTATACTTCGCGAAAACGGAAAAATTATTTGGTCAATCGATCGTGACCAAACCGGACTACCCTTCCAATGCAAAGCCAATGAATTATTGGAAATTGATTTGCATTTTAATTCATTAAGCGCATCAGTAAAAGTACAACCCTGGGAAAACATAGATACCGATATTGAAATTTAATACATATATACAGCTAAAATATCCTAACAACACAAACATCTATATTTCTCTAAATCCGATATAAACACGCATTAAGTTATAGTTAACCTTTCCCTCAATTCTATCCGAATATATCTCCAGTTCCTTATTAATAAAAAGAATACCTTCACTCTAACTACTAAATGAATATATATTCATTTTTATATTATATATAATTCCTGAAGTCCTCAATAATATTTCACCTGTCAACTAAATGAATTTTTTTTTAGAAATATATTTGCTATTCCATTTTTACTTTTTATATTTGCATCCACAAAAAATCAGAAACGATAATCATTACAAATTATCTGATCAGGAAAATTATAGGACTTACAAAATAACTTTTATTATTTATGAAAAAATTTATTTCTTATGCAGCTATGGCTGTGGCTCTATGCGCATGCTCAAACAATGACGTTACGACTCCGGAAATCATTGATCCACAAGATGCAACTCTTTCTATTTCAACTTCGGTTTCAAATTCAATTGCTAAAACGAGAACAACGGGAACAGAAGAAAATCTTAGTGATGCTGCTGGTACTGGCCCGGTTATGGGAACAGGTTTAGCTAGCGGTTCTCAGATTGGTGTATTTGTATTTAATGCAAATGGTTTTTCTAAATACCCAGGTATTACAAACCAAGCTGATATGAATTTAAAGTGGACTTATACTACTACTGATGGATGGAAATATGATAACGCTCAACAATTCGCATTCGGATCAGCAAAAGCGAATGTTTATGCTTATTTCCCATATACTGGCAATGAATCTTCACTTTCTATTGAAAATGCTGACTCTCCTAAAATCACTGTAGCTCCAGGCTATACAGATTATTTATATGGAAAATCTGAAGATAGTAATGGAATTATAGCTCACGATTCAAAAAAATCAGCTGCAACAATCAAACTTAACCACGCATTAGCCATGGTTACTTTCACTTTTGAAAATACAGGATATACAGGACCAGCAGTGCTTCAGTCTATCACATTGAATCAACTTCCTAATAGTGGTACTTTGGATATTACGACAGGAAATATTAATAATATTGCTGGTGCCGCAAATATTTCTATTCAGAAGTTTGATAACAATAGTTATTTAACAGGAGCTTGGACTGAAGCATTCGCTAAAGTGAAAATCGAAGGAACTACAATTTCTGAAGATCAAGTTACACCCGGCAAGTTTCATGCAATGGTTTTACCTCAAATAGCTGATGCTGTGAAAGATCACAATGCAACAATCGTAATTGATGGTGTAAGCCATAACATCAGCTTAAAAGTTGGACAAAGAATCCCTTCAGAACAAGCAGAACAAGCAGCTTGGGAAAAAGGTAAAAACTATACATACAACTTAAAGCTTAGCGGTAATAACCAGTTAACAGTTTCAACTGTAGAAGTTACACAATGGCAAGAAGGCGGAAGCTCTGATATCGAAATCTAAGCTCCCTATAAAATATAATATACGACGAACCCGGGACAGGAAACCTGGTTCGTCGTATTTAACAGCTATACAGGAAATAATCTGAGATGCTCATTGCAAATCAGAACGACTATCAAACATTTATTATTCAGGATAATTTTTATTATCCGGGACTTTATCACTTCATCTATTTTTCATACATGTCTTATTGAGGTTAAATGATTACCCGAATGATATGTATCAACTTACTATCAACATTTTACTATTATCAGGATGAAATATTTTACCGTGATTGCATGTATGCTTTTATCGGTATTGACAGGTTGTCAATCAAATTATGAGGATTTAGATAAACCAGAGGTTTACCTAAATGGAGAACTCAGACTGACAACTCATATCGACACTCGAAATACATTAAAACGCAATATCAATCAACCCTTCATTGGCTCTGTCGGGCAAGGTCCTATATTAGGATCGTTGCTACCGGACCATGCCGAAATTGGAATCTGCATTCATGCTTTTGATGGAGAAGAATATACTCCTTACCCGTCAATCAATGGAGCGAAACATCAAAATCAAATATGGAAAAACACCGTAGATGGCTGGAAATACTTTGATAAAAACGGAAATGAAGATGCATATTATCTAAGCAATGAGGATGCATATATTCATGCCTACTATCCTTTCACGCAAAGAGTAGATATTGATGATCAACTTGGATTAAAAATTAAAATCGAACCCGGATATACAGATTTTATGTACGGTAAAGCGCAATCTTATCCAAATTCAACCAATCCGATATCTGCTTTAGAAATGAATCATGCGCTTGCATCCATTACTTTCACTGTAAAAAATCATGGATATAAAGGAGACTGCATCTTAGAGGCTATAACTCTACATAACGTAACAGCTGATGCTGATTTATATGTAAGGGATGGAAGTATTGATGCCGGAAGTTTAAAGACTGATTTGAAAGTAGCTGCATGGAAAGGAAAACATTATGATCCAGCAAATGCAAATGGGACCACAGGATTTCAAAATCCATTACAATTCGAATATCATTCACTTGGATACCCTTCCATTTCATCTCAGAGTGAAGAAAACAGTTTACATGTTTTAGTCATACCTCAAAAGGGACTAAGTGAAATAAAGCCTGATGGTACTTATTTAAGTATTCAAATTGATGGCAAAGAGCATAAAGTTGCATTTCTATTGACAGAAAATGGAAATAATAAAACTGAATTTAATTGGATTAGTGGTCAAAACTACAATTATAATTTAATCCTTAAAGCTGATGGAGAGTTATCGGTTGAAGTTGAAGATTTCTCTTTTGGAGGAAATTGGGATTCTGATTTCTTTAATCCGAATACAATCATTACCGAAAATGGTGCAGAAGATATAACTATCCCGACACACTTTTTACATGATCAGGATAAGATATCTAAACATTTTCACATATCCACTGCTGATCTGCCTGCTATGAACTGGTATGATGCAAGTGGATGGGAAAAGATTTGGGGAAACAATAATCATGGAACCATTAATCCTAATCCGACAAAAGGTTGTTTAGCATTACGGGAAGGTGGCCATTCGGATTGGAGAATACCAACATACAATGAGTACAAATTAATGTTTGAGAAAAAGAATATCAAAAATCCTTTAGCAGGAAGTTATTGGGTCGGTGATTATGCGAGCCAGAAAGGTGCCTCCATTATTCAGAATATGAATCATACATTTGTTTCAGGAGCCACACAGAATAATTCTGGCATAAAATATAAAGTTCGTTGTATCAGAGATGTAAGGCACTAAACATCATTCAAGATCAAAAAATAATTTAGCTGTAAACTATTTAAGGTTTTATGTAGTTATAAATAGAGTAATTAGGTATACCGTTATTTTTCGTCTTAATAGAATGCTGTTTTAACAAGCGAAAAATAGGTCTTACAACTGTTTATCTTAAAATATTAAATTATGGCTATTACAAAAGTATGGATTGATGAAGGATGTACAGCATGCTGTATTTGTGAAGAAATTTGTCCTGAGATTTTTAAAGTTACAGATGAGTGTCATGTACAAGTAGTTCCCGATTTGAATAAATTTGAATCAGCTATTCATGATGCAGTTGAAAGTTGTCCTGTTGAAGTCATTAAAATAGTAGAAGTCTGAAAATAACGAGGGCGGATGTTTCGTACATCCGCCCTCGTTATTTTTTGTATTCCTGCTGATCAGTCTTCCGGGTCTTCTAAAATTTCTTTTACCCTTCCGACTTCACCTGTTTCTAATCTCACTTTAATTCCTCTGTGATGAACCGGTGACTTTGTCAAAATATTTTTAACTACACCTTCCGTTAAATCACCTGTTCTCTGATCCTCTTTCAATACAATATTTACTAGCTGACCTATTTTTATATCGCTTCTTCTTGTTCCGTCCATCGTTATTTCTTGATTATATGAGTTCAGCAAAGATATAAATTAGATCTGATAAAAGGTGTTTTTTTATTCATCTCATGCAGAAAGCTTAATAAAAGATCATTTTTGAGCAAACGCAAAATGTAGTATCTCAAAAAAACAAGTAAACACTATATATCAACAACTTGCACACATCTTGTCACGATATTAATAGATCTAATTCAAAAGAAATATCTCATTTTGTAGATCTGAATCACGCCATTTTTCTCTCCCATCCCTTAATCAGGCACGTTAATATTGCAAACATATTTCAAGAAGATATGGAAATACCTAGACCGCGTATTTCGATTTGCAGTCTATAATTCTATTTTACATGAAAGAACGAATACATCTGACAGGGATACAATATCTGATCTGCTTCCTATTTATGATCTGGTCCGGCAGTGAAATATATGGCCAGCGCACCAGTGTTTCAACCAACTTATTGGAATGGGGAATATTAACTCCCAATGTTGGTGTGGAACTCAGGTCTGGTCAAAAATCATCCATCGCAATGGATGTATCGGGGTGTCCATGGAGACTAAGCAAAAATTTATCATTCAGACAAATCAGTATCAGACCTACATATAAATATTGGTTCAAACAAGCATTTTATGCTCACTATATCGGTATTGATCTTTTATACAGTGCTTATGACATACATCTGAAAAAAAAAATCTACGATGGCAATATCATTGCGCTCGGCATCGGATACGGTTACAGCTTTCTTCTCAACGAAAGATTGAATCTGATCCCGGGTATCGGAATCGGTGTTGGCTATAACCACTCCAGAAATCAAACTGTGAAAAGCGGAATCAAACCCGTATTGACCCAGGCAGCTATTACACTACAATATGTAATCAGATAAACAATGAAAGCTTCTAAACCTCTATATAAAATACTACTTAGCTGTTTGCTGTTTACTTCATTCACGGATGTGTTCGCCGAGTACAAGATTAAGATCCGTGGGATAGTAACCGAGTTGGCTTCGCAAAAACCACTCAGAAATGTAAATATTGCAAGCAATGGCAACTTACTGGGATTAACTGACCGCGATGGAAACTTCTCGATTCAGGCCAGCCCCGACGCTGATCTTTTATTTAATATCCCCGGGTATAATGACGTGACAGTGAAAATTGATAACCGACAGATTATTAATATTCAAATGAGTGAGAGAGAAATCGAGATACAGGAAGTGGTCATTATAGGTAAGGAACAAAACAAGAAAATCAGTGCCGAACCCACAGATCTGGAAGTCAAAGGAAATTATTTTCATTTAAAAACCAAGTTCAGAGTGCCGGCAAGAATATTCAAAACGGATAAACGATTTATTATTCAGCCTTCGCTTTACAATGCGAATCTAAAGAGCTACTCGTACTTCAGACCGGTCGTGATTGACGGTGCACATTTCTCTATCAATAATCTGAGATTGAATGCTTTTGATCTTAGCAATGACTCGCTCAACCGATATACGGTCACGAACGATTTAAAAACAAATGAATATATCTATGCCTATTATGATTCGATCTATGTATCGCCTCAAAAGATTAATCATGACTTTAAGGCTGAATGTTATTTGGCTGTAAACGGATTAACGGAGCATCCGAAAGATTATCTGGATACAGTGGTCATAGCTCGGGGAACAAAGAATGCATTACGGTTTATTTCCTATGGTTTTGCTCCTTACGAAATAAAGGACTCGGCTTACTATCCGAAACCGGAAATGAATCTGATGTCCGAAAAAGGAATCTCAAACATCCGATTCCCGATTGGCCAGGCTACGATTGACAGAAAGGATTCGATCAACCAGGTCGAACTAACTAAAATAGCTCAGACAATCCGGCAAATCCTTCAAAACGAAGAAGCAACCATTCGCTCGATTTCGGCCATCGGCTATACTTCGCCCGATGGTAGTTACGAAAGAAATAAGCAGCTTGCCAGAAAAAGAACGGATGCTGTACTCGGATATATCGAAGAGATTATACCGGCAAGCAATAAAAAGTTTATAAAGCTGTTTGCCGACTCTGAGGTAGAATCCTGGCAACGGGTTGCTGAAATGGCTCTGGAGGATTCTGCGTCTGTAGGCGAGGAAATCCAATCGATCGTGAACCGGTATAAAAATGATTATGCGAACTGTCATCATTCGATCAGAAGACTACCTGTCTATCAGTCTTATATCGCCACCTCACTGTTGCCACGTATGCGACGTACGGAATATATCATTGATTATTCAGTGTTCCGGAACCTGAAAGATCCGGAAATCTGGGAACGCTACCAAAATAGCGGGAGTAAGCTGACGCGCTATGAGTATTGGCGTCTGTCGGATACAGCGGAGAAAGAGGAGCTTCAGAATGAAGTAGACAAACAAGCTTTAGATGTCTATCCCGATTTTTTGTTGCTGGCTAACAAATATGCCATTCATCTGATCGAAAGAGATTCTTTTGACACTTCGGTTTTACGAGCTTCGATCGACTCGGATGCGCCTTGGGAAATTAAATACAATCAAGCGATCATGGCACTGGGTACGCACGAATATCAGTTGGCTGATTCGCTCTGTTCCAGCTTGCCTGAAATAGAAGAAATTGCTTATCTGAAAGCAATTATTGCGGCTCTGAACGGTAGATACAATGAGGCATATCCGCTTATTGTGTCCAAAGGCGGACTGAACGAGGTGCTGATCCTTTTGTGTATGGATCGGAATAAGGATGCCGAACAAAAAATAACCGCTTTACTCGATTTGCCCGAAAATAGCGATAACGCGCACATGTGGTATATCCGGGCTGTCTGTGCGAACCGGACAGATAACCTGACTATAGCGATGGAGTCTTTACGAAGGGCTCTGCTGCTAAAGCCCGATCTGAAAGAAACGGCTAAACTGGATAGTGATATTATGGATATTCTTGAATTAGTAGATTATTAAATAAAAAAAGAATGAAAACAAATTGGACATATACTAAACTAATTTTTGCAGGGTTGATCTCAACCGCTGCATCGATGGGCGTATATGGCCAAAAGCCGGGACTGCCCGAAAATAAAAAGAACATCATTGAGTTACGCTATCAGAATCCGGATCATTCGCTGCCCCGATTTCCGAAAGGATACCCGCTTCGTGATCGCTTTTACATCGTTTCCGACGCTGGTGTGGAGGCTAATTGGGAAGCAAGTAAAGAAGCTTCGGATATCTTTTTTAATCCTTCGGTACATGCCGGATTAGGTTTTAAATTCACTCCGGTACATGCCTTAGAGGCGAGCTTTCTCTTTGCTTCGGGAAAGAACTCGTTGCCTGCTATAGCGGAGTATGCGAAAAGAAAGAATAGTTATGGCGGTCAATTAAATTACGTAATCAATCTGACTGCTTTCGGATACCGGAATGCAGACATACACCGGTTTGAAGCCTATGGAATAGCCGGACTCGAATATCGGGAGAACAATACCCGTTCGATGGGTTTCCATGCGGGTATTCGTCTGATGTATAACCCACTGCCTCTTATCGGAATTTATGCTCAATCGGGAATGTCTGTCAATCGGAACTTCAAATCGGGTCACGATTTCAGCAGTTTACCTTACGTCAATGCCGGACTGATGTTCCGATTTGGAAAACCTCAAATCTATATCGGAGATTATCTGCCTCCTTTTGCCTTAAAGACAAACTTGCTGTTTGATTTAGCTACCGCTCTCAATTTCGAAATAGAGGTTCCGCTGCATAAAAGATTTTCACTGGCTGCCGAATGGGTGTTTCCCTGGTGGACCATCGATAATTATAAAGAGGACAGTAAACGTACCAGACTCCAGATCCTGAACGGTAATATAGAAGCCCGCTACTGGTTTGGCAATCGCGAAAAGAAAAGACTGCTGAATGGTTGGTTTGCCGGGATTTATGGTGGCGGCGGATTATATGATATTGAGTGGAAGGGAAAAGGTGTACAAGGCGAATTTTTCATTGCTGCCGGGATAAGCGGAGGCTATTCGCATCGGATCGCCGAACATTTATCACTGGAATATGCCATCGGTGCAGGTATATTAAGTACCGACTACAGAACTTACCGGGCACACTTCTGCGAAGATGCCGTTTGGTACCCGATTCGTGAAAAAAGAGGTCGCTACACCTGGATCGGACCAACACGTGCCAAGGTTTCGCTCGTTTGGATGATCAATGAAAAAGATAAGAAAGGAGGTCGCAGATGAAAAATGGTTGGATTACGATCTGGCTCCTGATATATATACTTTGTACAAGCTGCGAACGACAAGTACTTTTTGATGCTTGTAAGCATAAAAGTGCGCTGATACCCGTAGTTGTGGAGTGGAAGCATTCAGGGATAGATCCGACTAAAAGCAATGAAGAAGATTTGGTTCATAAAGTCTCATTCCGGTTTTTCCCTAAAGATGGAGGTCAGCCTTTTGAATTATATCTCGAAGGAAATGTCCATGAAGGTTATCTCGAAGTTCCTATCGGAGAATATAAACTGCTGGTCATGAATGAGTCGGTTCTGGAGTCGTATTGGAGCGAGTTTATCCGTTTTTCGGATATCAATAGTTTCGAACAGATTTCTGCCGAAATTCTCGCTGACAACCCCGAACGATTTGAATACTACAAACCGGCTCCGAATGAAAGATTCATGATCAATATTCCTAAGCTGGCTTCGTGGTCTCTGACTGATTATCCGATAACCTTCGAAACCGTAAATGATACGCGCGGATTGAACGAAAATAAGATAAAGCAGCATACACTGTACGTGGACATGCAACGCGTGACACATGATTGTAAAGTGATTGCTACGGTCAAAAATCTAAAATCGGTCCAGCTGATGCGAGGTGCTGAAAGAGGGTTTGCCAACAAAGTCAGACTGAGCTCGCGCCAAACCTACTATACGCCTGCAACGCATCTGTTTATCTTCAACGGGCGCAAACCGATAAACGGAAGTCAGACAGACGGTACGACAGAGTGGAATTTCCGGACTTTCGGTATACTACCTCAATCATTCAATTATACATTGGGGGTCGATATTATCCTGACAGATGGATGCCGGTTTGTGCCGGAAGATCCGAATTTGCTGGAAATGAACGTAAACAACTATGTCTATGACTATTTCACCCAACCAATTTCGGATAGACTCCAAAAAGACTATATCGAAATTCCATTTGCGCTCTCTCTCCCTGTTGTGGAAGGAGGAATCGATGTCGGAGATTGGGGTGACGATGAAGATATAATAATAAAATAATTTTTACTAACCTATTTAAAAATTCATGCAAATGAAAAATTTAGCAGTTTGTCTGGCTACGTGCGGACTCATTTTTGCAAGTTGTTCTAACAACGATGTTTTTGAGGAAAATAACGACATTCATTCTCAAGACAACATCAATTTCAGTGCGAATACAACTCGCGCCAGTAGTAATGGCTTACCTGAAGTTCAACAGGGGTTTAAAGTTTTCGCTACAGAAAATGGTAATGCTTCTTGGTTTATAAATGGTGACATTTATAAATATGGAGCAAACTGGGATTGGCAAAATGGACCGCATAAATGGCCAAAGGATAAAACCAAATATCCGATGAATTTTTATGCTTTTTATCCTCATACAGCGGATGGTTTCACTCCTTCTACAAATATTGTAGGTACTGTAACTGCCAATATCACTATTAAGTCTGATCCTGCAACGCAAACCGACTATTTGGCAGCTAATTATATCAATGTAACTACAAAACCGGCTTCAGGTAAGCTGAATCTAATGTTTAAGCATATCACATCGAAAGTAAACTTCAGTGTAATTGCAGGTACTGGCGCAAAGGTCGTTGTACAACAGTTACATATGCAAAATGTGGGTAATACAGGAACTTATAACTATGTATCTGAGCTAACAGGAAACCATGCTTGGTCATCATCATTAACTGACGGGACTTTAGATAAATACAAATACTTCCCTACCGAAGTCGTACCAAGTACTACTACTGCACTACCAACCTTTACTCCTACTACAGCTGACGAAACTACTAAAAACCCGGTCTATGGAAAAAGTGTAACCAATCGTCATCTAATGCTGCGTCCACAAACAGCAACTGCAACATGGGCTGGAACCAAAACTGATCCTGCTGCTACTGCAAATGGTAAAATTGAACCTACAAAAGCATATATTGAAAGTGTCTATCGTATTGAAGCAAATGGTGATGAGAATGCTGTTGGATATCAAAATGCTGCTAAACATCCTGATTTTTCAACATTAACGCCTGAGCAACAGAGAGACCTTACAGACAAACCTCTTTTCATTAAAGTTGGGTTCCCTTTAGGCGCTTCTTTAACCTGGGACCAAGGGAAAGGCTATATGTATAGCTTAAAACTAGGTACGGCTGATGCGACAGGCGGTATCATCATTGATGATAACTATTATGATGAAAAAGGGAATCGTACAGATCTTACGATTAAAGATAAAGAACCGGGCGATCCTGTGAATGACGGTGATATCCACTTCAATGTTGATGTAACTGAATGGGGTAATGATTTAGAAGGAACAATCACACAGTAAGTGATAAATCAATAGTTAGAGTTGTATAAAATCCGAAACATGATCGGATAAACATCGGGTTATGGGGATTAGCCTCCCCATAACTCTCTTAAAATTGAAAGATTTGAAAATACGAAAATAAAGCTATGATACGAAAACTCATCACTTGTATAGGAATTTCATTGCTTGTGGCTTGTTCACAGGAAGCGGAAGAACTAACTGTTCCGACAGATAGTATTCAATTTGGTGTAGAAAATGTATCTGATACACGCGGGATAGTCATATCCGGCGAAACAGGTAGTAACCCATTAACATCTATGTCTGTATTTTGTGCTTATACGGATAAACAGGAGTATAACCCTGCGACTTCAAAAACCGAATGGATGCACAATGTACGTGTTTTCCGTGCCAATGTTTCTGATAAATGGGTAGTCGATAATACGTATCAGCCAAATGCACCGACGCAATGGGCGGGTGATGGCTATCACACATTCTTTGCCTTTGCGCCTTATAGGTGGGATGGGGTATCGGACCTACCCAAAGAGGGTTTACCTCAATTATTTTATAGTGTACCCACAGACCATAAATCTCAGCAAGACATACTTTATAGCCATAAGACACTACTAAACGGAAAACAGATGTATATCGGGAGTCGTCCTGTAAATTTTGGATTCAGTCATGCGTTATCGAAAATAAGTTTCGCCGCTCAAAAGGAGATCGGCATGACAGACGAAGTACAGATAAACAGTATCAATTTAACAGTCAATAGATATAATGGGAAATTAACTCCTGAATTAACGGGCAGTTACCCGGATATGATCCGAGCTAGCTGGGCTTCATCACCAGATATGCCGAAAACATATATACTTTCAGTAGCTAACGATGGACTCAAGAAAATCGCTGTCACTGATTCCAAATTTAACTTATTGCATCATTCCGACAGTGCCTTTTTCATGATGCCTCAACCGTTTCAGGACGAAACGGATAATAAACTGATCGTTAATTATTCTATTATAAAACAGGGTGGATCTCCTATTAATAAAATATTGGAAGTTGATCTTTCTAAAATATCCGGGATCACACAATGGGAAATGGGAAAAGCCTATCGGTATTCCATATTGATAAAAGACGAAAAGGTAATTGTGACAGGAACTATTACGGATTGGGTCGAAAAAACAATTGACGGAAATATAAAGGCTACTTATCTGAGCCTTTCTGAATCTGAAGTGAATATAAGCCGCGGAAGCGAAAGGATTATCTATTATGCTACAGACGGAACGAATATCTCCGTTAAGGCAGGCCAGGGTATTAATTTCACACATGATCCTGCTTCTAAGAAAATCACAATACTCAAAACGACTCCTGCCGGAAAATATATACTGGAAGTCAGAGCTGATAAAATAACGCGAAAAATAAACGTGACAGTAATCTAACAACAGATAACTATGTACATAATTAATCAGATTAAATATACACTGATCTTCTTACTGATCAGCCTGCTGGCATTAAACGGATGTCAGACAGAACAATATAATGAGTTTGATAGAGTTGGTGAAATAATTGAGTTGGAAGATGGGAAGCTCCTTGTACCGATAACACTGGAGCTTCCCGTTTACTCCGTTATTGAATCGAAAGCAACCACTAACGAGACTATCGTCAAAAATATACGTGTTCTTGTTTATGACAGCGAGGGAAAAGTTATCCAGTCTGTCGAAGGAAAAATCGGGTCAACGAACAATAAGATGGAAGCGATATTACAACGCTACAACAATCCATGCTCCATTCAGGTCTTTGCAAATATCCCAGACAGGCTACTAACCATGTTTCAGCTTGGAAGTACATATAGTGACATCAACGAACTTTTACTCAATACTTCAGATTTAGCTGGAGCATCGACAGAAGGTATCCCCGTTTTGTCGCAAGCGACATCGTTTAAAGTATTAGATCCTGTAAATATCAATGGTTATACTGCATCATTGAAATATGCCTGTGCGCGAATAGATATAACCTGCAATACTCCGGGGCTTACCTTAGCGGAGGTTACTTTAATTAATGCCGCAAAACAAAGCGAACTTGGAGAAAACATCAACTCTCTTGATTTGGGAGGCGAAGAACAGCGCAGTACACTTAGTGTATCAAATAATAACATTCAGAAAATCTATTTATTTGAAAATAGCGAAGTAAAAGCAGGAACAACAGATAAGAATACAACTGATCTGATAGTGAAGATAAATGATGGGTTTTATAAAATCTGCATTAACTATAAAAACACAGATCAGACAAATAACTATTCTATCAATCGCGGATATAAATATAATGTGACTATTAACTCCGTAAAAGGTCCTGGATATAAGACTTTTCAGGAAGCAAAAGCGAATAAGCCTGTAAATATTGATTATAATATTACAATAGACGATGGACGCTCGAAAGATATCGTTACATCCAATGGATCGTATTATTTGGGTGTGACTAATTCTGAGTTCTATTTGTTTGCCGATGAAGCAAAAGGTGTGACAGTTACTCACTTATCGCACAATGCCCCTGCGACAGTCACAAATGCAACTCTCTCTGTTTCGGGAACAGGAATAACATTGCGCGCTTCTGAAGGGTATACTGTAACTACATCAACTACTGCTACCTTGAATCTAAAAAACGGAGCCGTGCAGAACTTGCCTGTTAAATTAGATTTGACATCTGCAAGTACAGGTGGGATATTGACTATACGAATCGGAGATTTGGTCAAAGAGATTAAGATTGTACAAAAAGCCAATAGCCCAGACGTTTCTGGAACATATACGATCGGATATACTGAATATGATGGTTATTATTTCAAAACCTTTACTTCACTATCTGACAGACTAAAAATATCCAGCAAAAATCTGATCATGGATAATCGTCCTATTTATCCGGATCGTAACCGTGTGTTTGCCTATGCGACTGCTTTTGCCGACGAAACACGCAAAAATGTACTCATTGCCGTAAAACGTCCGGCACAAGAAGTTATTTATTATGAAAAGTATCAGGATAATACGTATGGGTTCAGTTATCAGGATGGCAGCTGCTCCAGTTTGGATATGAACAATGAAAAGGATATTATCGAAACCGGATATGGAGTGGTGAATATAAGTCCGCTGAATAACTCTTCAATAAAAATAGGAAATAGTACATTTACCTGTCCACAGGTTATTTCCAGTTCTATTTGGGAAGATTATGCGACAGGCTCTTTCTATCCGATCAATCAGAATGAACTGATCAAAAAAGAAACAGGTAATTATTATGCTGTATCTGTCAGTATTAATACCAAAGCAACATCACAATATGTATTTCCTCATTTTGCAAAAGGTGTTTATCAAACGTCGACTGTATATAATACAGAAAGTAAAGGATCATTTAATATTCGAACGCCCTTGCATTTCAGAAGTATCAACAATGTATTTAATCCATTGTCCAACTACTATCTGCAAGATCATAATATTGATTTTTCAAAAACAAGTATCGGCGGATTTAAAGATAATATTACTTCTCCGTTAATTATCGGGTTATTCGAGGGTGTATACGACGGAAATAATAATCATATCAAAAATATGACTTTTTATAATCCTTCATCTCCTTATTTATCTCTATTTGAGCAAAATGCTGGCTTATTAAAGAATCTGCACCTTTATAATATAAGTAATGTATCAGCAGGCAGTACGGGTTGTCTGACAGGTATAAATCAGGGAACTATTGAAAAAGTATTGATTGAGGATTGCATTTTATACTCCTATGGAGCCTATCTAGGTTTTCTTGCAGGGCATAACTATGTAAATGGAAACATAAACCATTGCATGGTTATTGCAGATTCCAGAAGATATAAAGCTGTGTATAACTATCATCAATATACGGGGGCCATTGTAGGGTGTAATCATCAGTCTAGTCGTGGTATCACTAATATTTGTGTGATCGATATAAATCCTAATGCTCAAACAGATTCAGTACCTATTGTGCATTCAAACCTAGCGGATAACTTCATGGGAGGAATTGTAGGACAAAATAATGCTCTTTTATCTAATGTATTATTCATTGGTAAAATTCCAAATGGAACGAATAAATATCCGATTTCAGGAGTTAATAATACTTATGGAACAATTGACCAGTGCTACTTTCTGGATGTACCGCTTATTATAACACCAGGAAGCAATCAGCCTACTCTTACAGGGGGTGGGACTGGATTCAGAACTAAAGAAGCTGCCAGCCTTAATTTAAATCCGGCCTATTGGATCATTGATAATAAGGAGGGGTATCCTTATCCCCGATTAAAGGATTTCCCTATTCCATCGGATTGGCCTATCTACTAAAGAAATCTCTTAGTAAGATAAAAATAGGATAATGTATTTATTGAAGACTCATGATATCAAAAAAAGAGAATACAGAAAGAAAGAATTTTATCTATCTTTGTTATTCCTTTTAGAATAATCATCAAAATAAGAAATCGTATGAAAATAATTTGTGTAGGATGGAACTATCCCGATCATAATAAGGAAATGAGTCGTACGGAACTTCCTGCTGAACCGACACTTTTCATGAAACCCGATTCAGCCATACTAAAAGATGGTAAGCCATTTTTTATCCCGGATTTTTCTGATCGCATTGAATACGAAACAGAAATTGTAATTCGTATCAATCGTTTAGGTAAAAATATTGCAGAAAAGTTTGCTCCTCGCTATTATGATGCAATGACTGTGGGTATTGACTTTACCGCTCGTGATTTACAGCAAACATTGAGAGAAAAAGGACAACCGTGGGAAATATCAAAGGCTTTTGATAATTCTGCTGTTCTCGGCGAATTTATTTCTACTGAAGATGTTGATATGACTAAAATTCAATTCAGTATGAAAATGAATGATGAGCTCAGACAATCAGCCTGTACAGAGGAAATGATCTTTTCGATTAACAAAATCATTTCTTATGCCAGTAAGTATTTCACACTTAAAAAAGGTGATTTGATCTTTACCGGTACACCTTCAGGTGTTGGACGTGTAGACATCAATGACCATATAGAAGGATATATTGAAAATAATAAAGTGCTGGATTTCTTCGTTAAGTAAATACTATTTACTCAACTCAAAATTCAGATACGTCTATGACTTTTCAGAAAATATGTATCTTACTTTTTTTATTTATAGGGGTAAAGCTTTATGCTTTACCCTCTGATTTCTTTAATAAACAATCCAAATTAGCTACAGGCAAGTGGATTAAAGTAAGAATACCGCAGTCTGGCATATATAAATATACGTATGACGACCTTAAATCTTTAGGTTTCTCCGAACCTCAAAAAGTCAAAATATATGGGTACGGAGGATATATCCTTCCCGAAACCTTCAATGATACGAAACCGGATGACCTGCCTGAAGTATCTGTGCGCAGAATAACTGCAAATAAGAATTCTTTTGTATCGGGTGATTTTTTACTTTTCTACGGTTGCGGATCTACTGAAATCAAACGACTTAATAATTCATTTCTTATTCACGAGAATAATCCCTACTCTGATTTCGGCTATTACTTCCTCAGTGATTCAGAAAATGCAAGTCCCGACACCTTACAATCTATACATTATAAAACGCCTATTGAGGCTCCAGGTCTTGAATATTATGACGATCTGATTATCCATGAAAATGATATAATATCTGTCGCTAATACCGGTAGAGAGTTTTTTGGTGAAAACTTTTCATTAAACAATGTACAGCATTTCCTCTTTGACATTCCCGGTATAAAACCTTTAAGCACTATCAATATTGAAGTCGAATTCATTGCAAAAGATAAATTTAACTCCAACCTGCAAATAAGATTGAATGATCATTCAATCGGACAAATCACATTTCCCGGTAACAGTAACTACTATGATAAATCCGTACTTATAAATAGACGATTTAACAGTGCAAACTTATCGGATAATGGACAATATAAAGTAACTCTCGATCTTGAAAAGAAAAATTACATAAACGCCCACCTCAATTATATTCGCTTGCATATGCAAAGGGAATTACGTCCTTATGCAGACTTCTCCCCTTTTCGATTTCTAAAGAGTGGGAAAGCGATTATGAGACAAGATAATACTTCTGAGGTATGGGATTTAACAAATCCGGTTGCAGCTAAAATAATTAAATCCGGAAATACCGATAATTCATTTATGGTTAATCCGTCTCAGAATTTTGCGTTTGTCAATGTTCACGGACGATTTAATAAGCCGGAAACTATCGGGACTGTAGCCAATCAAAATTTACATGCTCTTCCTTTTACTGATATGGTTATTCTGACAGATCCGGAATTTATGGCAGAAGCCATTGATCTTGCTGATTTTCATAAACGCTCAGATAATTTACTCGTCACGGTTGTTACCCCTGAAGTTATTTACAATGAATTTTCATCGGGAACGCCCGATATATCCGCCTATCGTTGGTTTATGAAAATGCTATACGACAAAGCCGAACACGAATCCGAAAAACCAAGATATCTCTTGCTTCTCGGAGACGGATGTTTTGATAACAGAGGCATATTAAAAGCAGCATCCAGTACGAAAGCTAACCGAATTCTGACATATCAATCTTCAAATTCTGTACAGGAAACGGTATCCTATACTACTGACGACTACCTGGGATTTCTGGATAATAGTTCGGGCGATAAGCTAAGTAATGCAAATATGAACTTAGGTATAGGGCGTATTCCTGCAAGAAACAGAAGCGAAGTAAAAGCCTATTTATCGAAGCTATATGCATATACAAACAATACCGAAAAAGGATCGTGGAAAAATAATCTGCTATTTATGGGTGATGACGGAGATGGAAATCTGCATATGCAGCAGGCTGACAAACTGGCGAATTACCTCGAATCCGAACACAAAGAATTTAATATCCAGAAAATATATCTTGATTCTTATAAACTTGAACAAACGGCCACAGGAAATCGCTATCCTGATGCTAAAAGGAAGATGTATGAATTACTTCGTCAGGGAATGCTAATGGTTAACCTGGTCGGACATGGCAGTAATATTTCATGGACTACCGAAGAGATGATAACCATGCAGGACATAGACAATATGCTTTTTAAGCGTATTCCTCTATGGATCACAGCCACCTGTGATTTTAGTCGTTTTGATGATTACACTACTTCCGCAGGAGAAAAAATGCTCTTTCATCCTCAGGGTGGTGCGATTGCACTTTTCTCAACCACACGTGTGGTATATTCAGGTCCTAATTATATTATAAATGAGCAACTCTGCCGAAACCTCTTTGATAAAAAAGAGAATAATAGTCGTTATACATTCGGGGATATAATAAGAGAAGCAAAGCGTACGATCGTTAATGATCCGGCTATAGCTAAATCGGATAATCATCTGAAGTTTACTTTATTGGGTGATCCTGCTTTAAAATTTAATTATCCGGAATATAAAATAACACTGACACATATCAATGATAAAACGCCCGACCCTGATCGTACTGATACGATTCAGGCTCTTAGTCATGTCAAAGTCAGAGGTCAGATCCTCTCTCCGGAGAACGATATAGCATCAGCTTTTAATGGATTTACTGAATTAACTTTGTTTGATGCAGCCGAAAAAATAACAACCCGGGATAATGATGCCGATAATAATCCATTTATCTATTATGACCGTTCTAAAATCCTATTTAAAAGCAAAGGACAAATCATAAACGGAGCTTTTGAACTGGACTTAATATTGCCTAAAGACATTTCATATAAAAACGATCTCGCTAAGATTAGTTTGTATGCTTATGACTCCGAAGGAAATGAGGCCCAGGGATATCATGATAACCTTATTATTAACGGAACCTCTTCCGATATGAAACCTGAGGAAAATGCTCCACTTATCAATACGCTTTATTTAAACTCTCCGGCATTCAGCATAAAGGATCCCGTAAACGAAACTCCAATGCTATATGCCGAAATAGAAGATGACTCGGGACTAAATATCTCACAGGCATCTATAGGTCATGAAATGGAAGTCATGATTTCGGGGGCTACCAATGTCCGCTATACAGTCAATGATTTTTACGAACCTCTTCAGGGAAGCATTACCCGGGGAGTTATCAGATTCCCTATACCTGAGCTCAATAATGAAGAGCATGAATTAAAACTTAGAGTATGGGATATCTTCAATAATTCATCAACTGCCCATTTACGTTTTAAGGTAAACACTTCTGCCAGACCAGATATATACTCTATTTTTTATAAGGCTTTATCACCGTCTCTTATTCCGACAACCGGAACTGAAGGCGTTGACTTCTATATCAGACATAACAGACCTGAAAGCAAAATTAAACTTGAAATTAAGGTTTATGCCCTCTCGGGACAGGAAGTCTGGTCTACGAAACAAAACCTATTATTTCAAAATGACATTTCAGATCCTATTCGCTGGGATTTAACCGATTTCAATAACAATCATCTTGCTCCGGGGGTGTATATATTCCGTGTATTCATAGCAACGGCTAATAGTCAATTTGCATCTGAAGCAAAAAAAATGATTATTAAATCACAATAACTATTACGGATCGTCGTTATAAAAAAACAATCCGACACGATTGGATTCAGAATCTCTAACTATATAATTTAGCCATAATGAACATATTTAAATCTTCTTGTGCAGCTCTGTTAGCCTTATCGGCATTCAATGTTTATGCCGAAGAACCCATGCCGACTCCTCCTCTGACAGGTGTTTCTTTTCTGAATATTTCTCCGGATGCCCGGGGGGGTGCATTAGGTGATGTAGGAGCGGCAACTTCGCCGGATATCAATGCTCAATACTGGAATCCTTCAAAGTATGCATTTGCAGAAAGCCGCGCGGGAATTGGATTTACGTATACTCCCTGGCTTAGTAAATTAGTTAGTGATATCGGATTATCCAACCTTACGGGATATTATAAGTTCGATGAAATTCAATCCATCAGTGGATCTTTCCGTTATTTCTCTTTAGGAAAAATCGACATAACCGACGAAACAGGTAACATCATCAATGCGGCCAATCCTAATGAATTTGCCTTTGACGTCGCTTATGCCCGACAGCTCTCTACGAAATATTCCATGGGGATCACTTTAAGATATACACATTCAAATCTGGATGTAGATGAAGAATCCTCTGCCGGAAATGCTTTCAGTGCGGATATATCGGGATATTTTCAAACCCCTGTCTATTTACTTAACGGACAGGATGCACAATTCTCCTGGGGTTTTGATGTATCAAATATTGGTACTAAGATTTCTTATGACAACGGAAGCATAAGCAACTTCATCCCTACTAATTTACGTTTAGGTGCTTCTTTCCTGTATCCGTTCAATGATTATAATAAGTTAGCTCTAAGTCTGGATTTTAATAAACTATTAGTGCCTGCTCCTCCTATGCAGCGCGAAGGCGAGACAGAGATCGATTATCAGGAACGTATGCAGAATTATCGGGATATGTCACCGATCAAAGGAATTTTCAAATCTTTCGGTGATCGCAGTTTTTCTAATGAGATCAAAGAGATTAATCTCGGTATAGGTGCCGAATACAGTTATAATGATCAGTTTTTTGCCAGAATGGGTTACCACTACGAAAGCGAAATGATGGGTAATCGCAGATTCTTCTCTTTTGGTGCCGGTGTAAAATTAAACATTTTCCAGGTTGATGCATCCTATCTGGTTGCATCACAAAATAATCCTTTAGATCAAACCTTCCGTATATCCATTGGTTTTGATTTAGGTGGAATACGTGGATTAATGAGATAAAATAAATTCTTATATTTGAGGCGATAAGGTCAGTTGATCTTATCGCCTTTTATTTTTGAGAAAATATTATCATTATGAAAATACGTGTTGGTTTTGGTTTCGACGTTCATAAATTAGTCGAAGACAGAGAATTATGGCTGGGTGGTATTAAACTGGAACATACCCACGGACTTTTAGGGCATTCGGATGCTGACGTTCTGATTCATGCTATTTGCGATGCGCTTCTTGGCGCAGCAAATATGAGAGATATCGGATTTCACTTCCCGGATACCGCGGGCGAATTTAAAAACATTGACAGTAAGATATTGCTTAAACAAACGATGGATTTAATTCGTGCCAAAGGATATGAATTAGGCAATATTGATGCTACAGTTTGTGCTGAGCGTCCCAAATTAAAGGCTCATATTCCGGATATGCAAAAGACATTAGCTGAAGTAATGGGCGTTGATGTTGATGATATATCTATCAAAGCAACTACAACCGAAAAACTTGGGTTTACCGGTCGTGAAGAGGGTATCTCTGCATACGCTACTGTATTAATACAGAAATAGGAATACATGGGTCTGCTATTGCTTGATTTTTAAGTTCCGACATCCCGGATATAATAAATCCGACGCTTTGATTATTTTTTTTCAAAGCGTAATTATTAATTGCGATGTACACCGCAATTGAGTGCGACCTACTTCGCACTTTTGTGCGATGTACACCGCAATTTCAGAACAACTGTTTATTGGAATAAAATCAGACTAAGTTATAGATTATTGGTCCTATTATTTCCATTCATTACGGTCTGTAATGAATTACTTCTGCTGGTTATTTTTCCTTCTGCCGTTATTCTCCATCAATTGTTTCTTTCCTTTATAGCCCGAACGGGTTGCTTCTACCAGAAAACGGTATCTACGATCCTTATAATCCCGTTTTGCATTTAATCCTACACGGACTGTTGTCCATACAGGACCTTGAACTGGCTTATCTGATAAATTAACTACATCTGCCAACTGCTCCATTTGCTGTATTATTTCAAGTCGTTCATTGACTGAAGCTGTTGAATAATCCAACCGGGAGAAACGATGAAAAAGATAAGCGGCTACTTTTGCTGTCCCATCTATATATGTATCTCCATCCCGGATACCACGTAACAAAACGGCTAATGTATAAGAACCCATTGAGAGAGCGATCCCTGCTCCCATCCGCTTAACCGGACGAAGTGTATTGCTCTTACCCATACGGTAAAAGTAAAGTCTGTTAAACCTTGTCTGCAAAGGGTGTCTTTGTGCCGTATCATCCGGATGCCAGGACTGCTGGTAAAAATAACATTCAATATCTACAGGAATTACCTCAAAATAATTAAGCGGATGCCCCAGTATTTTACGTGCGATTAAATATAAGTAAGCCGCGACTAAACGCTCGGGAGTCTGAACTGAAGGATATATCATTTGACTTGTGTATAATCTAAATGCCCATTAATTATAGAGGCTGCCGAGGTATAGGGATGTTCTTTAAACTTACCGGTATCTTCAATATGTATAACGATCCATCCGATTGATTTCAGATAATCGGCAACCATAGAACGATGACACCTCCACCATAGAATCTCGGAACATATAATGGCTGTACGGTTCTCTTTTGCCAATACAAGCAACTCCTCAATGCCTTGTCTGAAAGAGTCCGTCTGCATATAATCCGCATAAGCCCGAAACGACTTATTCCGCCACGCTATATTAAGCGAATCCTTATGAGAAGGTCTTAATCCGCCTAAACGTGGGATATAAACATAGCGGATGCCATTTTGAAACAAAGATTCGGATAGTCTGTCCTGATTAAATTGCGGAAATTTATCCGAACCCGGTAAAGTCCGGATATCGGCAAGCACTTCAATTCCGAAGCTTTTAAGGACCTCTATAAAATGCTCACCTGTCCTGGTTGAGTGCCCGATTGTCCATATAGTTTGATTCATAGTCTGACTTACTTTATATTATGTATATAACAGTCCCTGTTATCGATTGTTTGAAAAAAGAAAAGCAGACAAGTATTGAAATTAATACTTATCTGCTTTTAAATATTTTCTCTTCAACGGTACGTCATTTCTTTTTTCTGACCTGTTCCGTTTTCACTTTTACAGTTGCAGTGATACCTAATTGCTCAATATGAAGCAATAAATAATCTTTACCCACTTTCTGTATCTTACCCGAAACATCTTTCAATGCTCCGACCGCAATCAATACTTCTTCATCCGGAGTAAACGACACTGCTTTCTCTCTGGATTTTTCCAGAAATTTCTGAATCGCATCTATCTCTTTTTGTTGAATGACCGCCGGTTTGCCGTCATAAAATACAATACGGGATACTCCGTACAGTCCTAAAAGATTTCTCAGAAGTGCTTCCTTTGTATATACAAATATATAGCTCGGGATCAAAGGCACTTCGACCATCTTAATCCGGTCTGACCAGACACGTGGACAAATATGGAGCGGTAAATAGGCTGTTACGCCTGCCTGCTCTAAGCGCTCAAGTACTTTCTTTTCTGCGCGAGGTGCTGTATAAAGAACAAACCACTTAGGTTTAGACAATCCAATTCTTGTTTCCATAAAAAATAAAGCTTCATTCCAATATGACTGGAAAGAATGTACAGATGAATATTGAACTCTATACAGTAAAATACATGTATATATAACTCTCTTTTAGTTGAATCTAACTACAAAAGTAATCAATATAATATTCATAATGAATTATTCAATAACGAAATTTTTATTTAAAACAGATCCTGTCCACAGGAAGATTTAAGTACAAGAGTCAACTATCTGCTTCATAAACTGTTTTTCTATAAAACAACAAATCCACTAAATTCACTACGAACATGTACACATTAATTTTAGTTCGTCACGGAGAAAGCGAATGGAACAAAGAAAACAGATTTACAGGCTGGACAGACGTTGATCTTTCTGAGAAAGGGGTAGCCGAAGCTTATACAGCCGGTCGTAAAATCAAAGAATCCGGTATTCAGGTCGATGTAATTTACACTTCTGTATTGAAACGGGCTATTAAGACGGCATTTTATATTGCCGACGAGTGCGATCTGCTTTGGGTAAAAATGGTCAAGAACTGGCGATTGAATGAAAGACATTACGGCGCTTTACAAGGTCTGAATAAAGCCGAGACAGCCAAAGAGTATGGCGATGATCAGGTGAAGATATGGCGACGAAGCTATAATGTACAACCGCCTCTGCTACAACCGGGCGATGAAAGATGTGCAAATAAGGATCCTAAGTATCGTTTACTTGCTGACGAAGATATTCCGTTGGGTGAGTCTTTGGAAATGACAGTACAACGCGTCCTTCCATTTTGGGAAGACAAAATTGTTGCGAGTCTGAAGAAGAAAAAAACTGTATTAGTTGCTGCGCACGGCAATAGTTTACGGGCATTAATTAAACATCTGGATCACATCAGTGACGAGGATATCGTAAATTTAGAAATACCTACAGGCAGACCCTTGGTCTATGAGCTTGATAAAAACCTCAAACCTGTCAGACACTATTACCTATAAAACAATAAGAGGGGATACATACGAAATGTATCCCCTCTGTATTTTTGACCAAGAACAAATTATTTTTGTCTGTTTTGCATGTGTTTTGAGTAACGGTTCATGAACTTGTCCACACGACCCGCTGTATCTACTAAAGTTTGTTTACCTGTGTAGAATGGGTGAGAAGTGTTAGAGATATCCAATTTAACCAATGGGTACTCAACGCCATCAATTTCGATAGTCTCACGAGTGTTAGCTGTAGAACGAGAGATAAATACATCTCCGTTTGACATATCTTTGAATGCAACTGGACGATAATTCGCCGGATGAAGTTCTTTTTTCATATCTGACTTTACTTTTAAAATTATAATTTCTCGGTCGAGTGATAAATGGCTTGCAAATGTATCTATTTTTCTATTAATGACAAAAGAAAAAAGAGCAAAAGAAGCTAAATTGCTCTCTTTTGCTCTTTTATACTATTTATTAACCTCTACCGTGACAGTTTTTATATTTCAATCCACTACCACAAGGACATAGATCATTGCGTCCTACTTTATGTTCAGCACGAACCGGCTCTTGCTTTCTTGGTTCATCATGAACATCAGATCCTGCATGCTCTGTTTTATACTTGCTCATATCCTGTTGTTTCTCCGGAGCAGCTTCTTTTACTTCCTGAGGCTCACGTACCGGGATATGCCCGCGCATTAATACAGAAGTTGTCTTACGATTCATTGAATCAACCATTTTGCGGAACAAACCGTATGATTCGTGTTTGTAAATCAATAACGGATCTTTTTGTTCGTAGCTTGCATTCTGTACAGACTGACGTAAATCATCCATTTCTCTTAAGTGCTCTTTCCATGATTCATCCAACATATGAAGAAGGATCGATTTCTGGAATGCTTTCACTACCGATTTAGAATGTGATTCAGCAGCTTCTTTCAAGTTACAGGAAACATTGTACATACGTTTATCATCCGTTACAGGAATCAAAATATTTTCGTACATCTCACCCTGATTCTCGTACACTTGTTGAATTACCGGATCAGCTACATCAGACATACGTTCTGTACGACGTTTGAATGCTTTCATCACCAGGTCAAACATTTCGTCGATAAGCGTATCAAGTTTTTTAGACTTCATTTCCTCTACTGTAAATGGAGTTTCTACTGCAAATACACGGAACATTTCCATCTTCAATCCTTCGTAGTCTGCCAATTCAACATTTTCAGAAACGATTGTATCAACCGCATCATACATCATGTTTACAATATCCAGACCGATACGTTCACCCATTAATGCGTGACGACGTTTTGAGTAAATAACCGTACGCTGAGCATTCATAACGTCATCGTATTCCAACAAACGTTTACGGATACCGAAGTTGTTTTCTTCAACTTTTCTTTGTGCACGCTCGATAGATTTAGAGATCATATTGTGTTCGATCATTTCTCCTTCTTCGAATCCTAAAGAGTCCATAACTTTCACGATTCTTTCAGAGCTGAACAAACGCATCAAATCATCTTCAAGCGATACATAGAAAACAGAAGATCCCGGATCACCCTGACGTCCTGCACGACCACGTAACTGACGGTCTACACGACGAGAGTCATGGCGCTCAGTACCGATAATAGCCAAACCTCCTGCTGCTTTTACTTCTGCAGTAAGTTTAATGTCGGTACCACGACCAGCCATATTCGTTGCAATCGTTACTGTACCCGGCTGCCCTGCATTCTGAACGATTTCTGCTTCACGTTGGTGCAATTTCGCATTCAATACGTTATGTTTGATTTTGCGCATTGTCAACGCTTTGCTCAATAACTCAGAGATTTCTACAGATGTTGTACCAACCAATACCGGTCTTCCTTCACCTACTAATTTTTCGATCTCTAAAATTACGGCATTATATTTTTCACGTTTTGTTTTATAAACGCGGTCATTTAAGTCTTTACGAGCGATCGGACGGTTAGTCGGGATCGTAACAACGTCTAACTTATAGATATCCCAAAACTCTCCTGCTTCTGTTTCAGCCGTACCGGTCATACCTGCAAGCTTATTGTACATACGGAAGTAGTTCTGAAGTGTAATCGTAGCGAAAGTTTGTGTTGCAGCCTCAACCGTTACACGCTCTTTTGCTTCAATCGCCTGGTGTAGTCCGTCTGAATAACGACGACCTTCCATGATACGACCTGTTTGCTCATCAACGATTTTCACTTTGTTGTCCATTACGACATATTCGATATCTTTTTCGAACAATGCGTAAGCTTTCAATAATTGATTTACGGTATGTACACGCTCACTCTTAACCGAGTAGTTTTCCATAAGTTCATCTTTCAAAGACTGACGCTCTTCATCCGTGATATCTGTGCGACCTTCCAATTCTGAAAGTAATGCTGAAATATCAGGAAGTACGAAGAATTTAGGGTCATCCGAATTACCAGTAAGAATATCGATACCCTTATCAGTTAACTCGATGCTGTTATGTTTCTCATCGATCACGAACAACAGATCATCTGTGATTTCGTGCATACGACGATTGTTTTCTGCAATATAAGTCTCCTCAGTTTTCAACATAGCTGCTTTCACACCTTGCTCACTAAGGAACTTGATCAATGGCTTATTCTTAGGGAAACCTTTGAATGAACGGAACAATAAGATTGCACCTTCTTCGCGTTCTTTCGCATCAGAAGAAGCTATTTTTTGTTTCGCTTCTGCCAATAATTTTGTACAGAAAGCTTTTTGTTGTGCTACCAGTTTCTCTACACGAGGACAGAACATCTCAAACATTTGCTCTTCACCACGTGGTACAGGACCTGAGATAATCAAAGGAGTACGGGCATCATCAATTAAAACCGAGTCAACCTCATCGACAATCGCAAAGTTGTGTTTACGTTGTACAAGATCTGTCGGATTCATTGCCATGTTATCACGAAGGTAGTCAAAACCAAATTCATTGTTTGTACCGAATGTGATATCTGCCTCGTAAGCTTTACGACGTGCATCTGAGTTTGGCTGATGTCTGTCAATACAATCCACGCTTAAACCATGGAACATATATAAAGGACCCATCCACTCCGAGTCACGTTTTGATAAGTAGTCATTCACCGTTACTACGTGAACACCTCTGCGGGTTAATGCATTAAGGAAAACCGGAAGCGTTGCTACCAACGTTTTACCTTCCCCTGTTGCCATCTCTGCAATTTTACCTTTATGAAGAACTACCCCTCCGAACAACTGGCAATCGTAGTGAACCATATCCCAACGGATTACATTACCACCCGCAGTCCAGTTCATTTTGTAAATTGCTTTATCCCCTTCGATTGTCACGAAATCGTGTTTCGTTGCCAATTCGCGGTCGAAGTCAGTAGCTACTACCTCAATCTGATCGTTTTCAGCAAAACGACGAGCTGTATCTTTTACGATTGAGAATACCTCAGGAAGTACTTGTTCAAGAACTTCTTCGTATTTCTCTGTAATGCGTTTCTCGATTTTATCAATCTCTTCCCACACTTTCTCACGCTCATCCAAATCAAGATCTTCTACAGATTTTTTCAGATCTTCGATTTGTTTTTTCTCATCCACAACATAAAGTTGGATGCGCTCTTTTATATCTTCGATACGTTGGCGGATACCATCGTTATCTAATTGTTCAATCTCGCCGTAAGCAGCTTTAATTTTATCGATGTATGGATTAATCTCCTTTAAATCGCGTTGCGACTTTGTTCCAAACAGTTTACTTAAAATTTCTACAAATCCCATACGTATATTTATTATCTATTTTTCGTTCTAAGAGTTATTTTGCAAATATAACAAAATTTTCAAATTAATCTTGTTTTATCTTTCCCGGCACAATCACTTGTTATAAAGTATTTCCGAGATTGGTTTATCCGAACAGGCATTCGGAGCTCTGATTCGCAAAAACGAACAAATGGTCGGTGCGATTTGCGTAGCACGTACCGGTTGTTCAAGTTTCTTAGGAACGATGTTTGCCCCCATCATAAAGAGAGGAGACATTACAGCGGCTTTACTTATTTGTTTGTTCTTAATTTGCGGCGATTCATAATCTACGGTCCACCCCGGTTGAATCTCAACCAACAAGTCTCCCGACAGTTTACGATGATACCCATTGCGTGCAATACGGTTCTCGTTACTCGATGCTCCGTGTAACAGTGTATGTCCGCAGATTACATCCTGAACACCGGTCATCTGCACAAGAAATTCAGCTGATTTCGTTTGAATTTCTTTCAGATCGATCTGTTTTTCTTCAATCAGTTTTCTGTTCAGGAAGATCTGTTCATCGTGATACGCACTCACCCACTGTCCGTGACCATAAACAGCCATCAGATACATATTAAGAAGTGACGTACAACGATTCGGATAGAATTCACCCGAAGGAACGCGCATTCGTTCCGGAGTATAGCGATCTGCATTAAAATATCCCGTCGAAGTCAATACGATCAGTGCGTTCTTCAATCCTACTTTCTGCTCAATAATCGAGATCAGATTTCCGATTTCCTTATCTAAACGCAAATAAGTATCCTGAACCTCCATCGAGTTATCCGTCAAACTTTTATCGTTAAAACTTCCAGCGAAGTAGGTAACGTTCACCATATCCGGATAATTACGTTTTCCGATTGTCGAATTTTTCAGCAAAACAGAAACAAACTGTGTGATCTCCTCATTTACAAGGCCACTGTTCTTATACTGTTTTACGTTATCCAGCTTGTTTTTCGGAAACGAATACTTAAAAGTAAAATCTCTGGATTGGAACGGAATAAAACGATAGAATGACGGAGCATTTAAAGGCGTCCAGTCAACAGTTTCGATCTTATTATTCAAAGGAAATGTCGCGTTATACTTCTCAAAGAAGGAAGGCGCATCCTTATAATAGGTCGATGTTGCCCAGCGTCCCGTCACGTCATCAATCCAAAATGCGGCATTGGCTGCATGTCCGGCAGATAAGATAGCCTGTTCGTAGGTTGGTGCAATAGCATAAACGTCCGAAAGATTCTCTGTCGCTGTCTTTAATTCATCGCCGATCGTCGAAGTCAGCAAAGCTCTTGGCGAAACACTCTCTTGCGAATAGTTCCCCATAAACTCTTTGTCTTCCAGAATCGGGCGAGGTTTGTTCAACTGTTTTGAGTAAATCTGATTCGAAACAATTCCGTGATAATTAGGAGTCGTTCCGGTAAACAACGTTGCTACCGAATTGGCTTTATCCACATTCGGATAATCGTAATCTAAATCAAAACAGATGGTTCCCTCTTTCATCAATCGCTTGAATCCTGTCTCACCGAATGCTTCATAAAACAAATGCAAAAGATCCGAACGTAGCTGATCGACCGTAATCGTTACAACCAATTTCGGTTTCTCCGGCAATTGCTGAGCAACAAGTTGAACAGCCGAGAGAATGGTTACTATGGATGCGACAAATCTGCGCATAATTTATTCTTGTTTTAATTCTTTATTTCAAAATTATTCTACAAATATCGTGCTAATCTCTACTTCTCACAACAAAATCTTCTGATTTTTATCCACATTATCGAACGAATCAGCGAAACCATGCCTAAAAACAAGATTTCTATCGGATAAATCTGCGTAACGAACGGTGCAGATAATATAAAAGCAAAGGTCATAATCGCATTGACCCAGTTAAACAGAAGCACTTTTTTTCGCCACGGTCTTACGAGCAGTGCTAAAGCATAAATCAATTGTAAAGGTTCAAAGACCAGAAGAAGTCCGTTCGGGTACATGCCCGGATGTGTAGATACAAACGCCAGAAAATACAGAATACAACCTGCAATACCAAACAATAAGTACAATACTACATCAACTCCTACACATAGTTTACCTTTTCGCAAACCTCTGAATAATGTAAGCAACAGTATCAATGCTCCGATCGGATAGAAAAACCATCCCGGTGCAGGATAAGAAGCTTCATCATTTTCGACTGTATCATCATGTTGCAGAAGCAAAACCGACTTACTTACCAGCATACGTTTCTGACCTGTAAGAGAATCTGTCACGTAGGCCTCGTTTAATGCTTTTTTCAAATAGGAAGGATGAAAAAACTGTTCTCTGAATGTTACCGGCTGATCAAAGCGACTGCCAAAAACCGTATTTATCCCTAACTTCAGCCAGGGATAATCACTTGTCGTCTCATGAACTATAGAACGGAGAGTCCCGCCGGTAGCCGTTGTATCCGAAAAGACCAACGGATAATCTAAACTTTTCTCGATCATGGACAAAGGTCGCGTTGCACAATTATCAAATGCAAAGCTATAGCGATAGGTTCTGTTCTCAGGACGAGCGTTCTCCATCAGGCTATCCCAGAGTCTTTGCTTCTCACCTGCTGTCAGGTTCAGAGTTTGCTCTGTCAGATCCAGATTACGAATCACGCCTTCCATCCATACGTCATTAAGATTATTGATTCCCAGAATATAGTCTGTTTCACCATTGACGAAACGCCAGGCAAAATTAGGACTGGAAAAGTCAAATATGCCATAATTAAATATGTGATCAATACCCAGACTATCGTCTTTAATACGAATAGCCGTGTGCCCCCATAAAGCATAAATCTCAGAACCTTTCTCCTGAGTCAACACACTAACCTGAGCATTATTAGATAACTGAGGTGCCGCTAATATATTACTTGTAAGAAACATAAAGAGGCAGATAAAACCTCCTATCCATTTTTTCAATCGCATTTAATCTAATTTTTTTGCCAAATATAGAGATTTTCTGAACGTTAACTCTCCTGCAGTGAATTAAAAATAAAAAAGTTTCGATCAACCGTGGGTTGATCGAAACTAATTGCATTTTGCAAAATAAAACTATTAGAAAAACATCTATTTAATATACAAACTACATCGGATTTGGCAACGATTCGATTTTTGTAAGGAAGTAATCTTTTGCATTCGGACCTTCGATCGTTTTTTGGTCAGTTGATAAAACCTGAACATTACCTTGTCCGATTTTGAAATAACCGACATTACCATCTGCATAAGTCGCATTAATAACTCCCTCAACTACTGAATATTTCCCGTCTTTTGTGATCACAGAATCTTTTTGATTAGGAAATACCTGTGTCAATGAAAATGTGTAATCCTGATTGAACTGCAATTTTGTTTTAACTAACGGACCTTCTGCTACCGGTGGAAGATTCCCTTCGTACACGCCACAGTAATCCAATGTCTCAGCAGTCATATCCAGTCCCACAATCTCTCCTACTTTATTTTCAAGATCTTCTCCAACATTAGCCGTATCTTCAACAGCTTTTTTTGATGTATTGGTACATGCTACAGAAGCGCCTAATAAAGCGACACATGCAAACAGCATTAAAAATTTACTTTTCATCTTTTTTTATTATTAAGGTTTATATTTTTTCAGTTGAATAAAAACAGTGTTTTGTTTTTTATTTCACTTAGATAACAAACAACCCGATAAACTTGTTTGCAGAAATCATTAATTTATTCACCTGACATTTTTTCATCTTGTCATATTTTGCTTAGACCCTGTTAACAACAAAAGTGAAGATCTGAGAAGACGAAATCAGCATTACATAAATAACTATCTGTTTCTGAATTGTGAAACCAGGGTGTTGCAACAGGCATAACTCTAAAAAGAAACGGTATATCTCTGAAAAGATACGCCGTTTCTTTTTAGAGATACACCGTTTCTTTTTGAAGATATACCGTATCTTTTAAAAGATAAAGCGTCTTTCCGGAGATCTCCCCCAAAAAGACGCTTTTTGTACATCAATATAAATTATAATCTGTCCGTAAAACCTTAAATTCAGTTCTGCGGCTTAATTGTCTTGCTATTTCTTCCTGATCTGCCGGCAATCGTCTGATGTAGTCCTCCGACAAAATATCTCCGTATTGCAAGAATGGATAAAGATCAGCCATATCATCATCAACGACGACAGGAACCGTTTTACCGTAACCCCTCGGTGTAAGACGCTCCTTATCGACCCCTGAATCAATCAGATAATCAACCACACTCTTTGCTCTCCGGTTACTCAAATCCATATTATAGGTATCCGAGCCTATTATATCCGTATGAGAAGACAGCTCAATCGTTATATTCGGATTCTCATTCAGAATCATAATCAGATAATCCAAAGCTCCTTTGGATTCGGGTCGCAGAGTTGCCTGATTAAAATCAAAGAATATATTGTCTACACGAATCGTCTTAGCCACAGGCATCAGTACAAATTCCTTCCGATAAACATAATCCTGATCCTGCTTGGGAGGTGTGAAATACTCTGCCACACTCAGATAACCCGGACAAGAGGCCTGAACGGCATATTTCTCACCTTGTCTGATCTTGAACTGATAAGTTGCATCCTGCCTTACAGGCTGTTTTTCGTAATAACCGCTATCCCCGACAATATGAATACGAGCTTCCTTCAGCGGGACTTTACGTTCTCCCCTGACATTTCCTTCAAAAAAACATTTCAGTTCGGGTAATTCGAACGTATAAAGTTTGTCATAACCTCTGGAATTGCCCCGATCCGAACTAAAGAAGCCTTTCTCTTCGGGTCCGTAATAGGATATTCCAAAGTCATCACCCGTAGAGTTTACAGGCATACCCATATTTTCAACCTTCCAGCTTCCGGCTGAAGTCACAGAGGCTTTAAAAATATCCAGACCTCCGAGTCCCGGCCAGCCTCTGGATGCGAAATACAACGTTCCGTCTTCTCTTATAAACGGAAACATTTCATCTTCCGATGTATTGATCTCAGGTCCGAGATTCTCTATATACATCACCTCGTCTGTGCCCATTTTGGCCCGCCAGATATCTAATCCGCCTGATCCTCCGGGCATATCCGAGACAAAATAAAGAAACCCTCCGTCAGCTGATATAGAAGGATGAGCCACTGCCGTCAATGAATCCTTAGTGAGTTTCAGTACTTGTGGCTTACCCCACTGATCTTCTATTCGTTGCGCATAACAGATTTCCGTTACGGCTTCTTTTATATTACGTGAACGAGTAAAATACATCCTCAATCCGTCGCCGGTAAGTGACATCACACCTTCATCATTTTCGGAATTAATGTCACTGTCAATGGCTTTCGGTTTACTCCATCGTCCTTTATCATCCTTCTGACTATAAAAGATATCGGCATTTTTCTGACCGGTTATATCGGATTTTCCCTTTCCTTTAGCCTGACGACGGGTAGATGCAAAAAAGATTTTCGTGCCGTCTTGTCCCATAAACGAAGTCGAGTAGTCTGATCCGGCCGAATAATTCAATACAGGGGCCATCCTGACTGTATAGCGGGTCGGATTGCGCCTTATCATTTCCAGCTTCTGACACATCATATATCCGTTCTGTGCACTCAGGTGTGTCGAATCAAATCGGAGATACGTCTCAAAGTAATGAGCACCATCTTTCCATCTCCCCGACTTCTGTTTCACCTGCCCCATGTACAGATAAACGGTCGAATCGTTACAATCACTTTTAATCGCATAATTGTAGGCCGATTCAGCCCGCGGAATCTGATTATGCAGCTGATAAGCCCGTCCCATCCTAAAATAGGCCTCAGCCCTTGCTGCTTTATCTTTTCCGCTGGTCTTACCGATAACCTTCCTGTACGTACGTGCAGCTGCATAGTACTCGCCTCTTTCCATCTGCTCGTTGCCTTGTTTCATCGTAGCAGTTTTACAGGAGACAAACACCAGCAGAATGGCGATCAGTATATGGGGCAAACTCAACCTCATTCGTATCTGTTACAATGCATTAGGTAAAAGCAAAGAGCTATCACCATAACTAAGAAAACGATAATCGTTATCCAATGCGTAATCGTAAACCGCTTTCCAGTTTCCGTTCAGGAACGCTGATACCAAAAGCAGCAATGTACTCTTTGGCTGATGGAAATTCGTTACGATTCCCTTCACAATACGGAATGTGAATCCCGGTGCAATCATAATCTGAGTCTCTGACATAAGTACATCCGACTCATGGCGATCTAAATAAGAAAGAATATTGTTTAATGCTTTCTCAGCTGAAATTTCGGTCGTTTGCTGATAAGGCATCCATTGTGTTACTTTCAATTCTTCAGAGGTCGCATCAGGATTGGATTCAAGAATCAAACCGATATAATAGAGACTCTCCAGTGTTCTTACAGAGGTCGTTCCTACCGCGATCACCTTGCCTGTATGAGCAATCAGTTTCTCAATAAACGAACGAGTAACACTGATAAACTCCGTGTGCATTTCATGATCGGCAATCTTGTCGCTTTTCACAGGCTGGAAAGTACCTGCACCTACATGCAGAGTGATCTCTCCCAAATCGACTTGTTTAGCCTGCAACTTCTCAAGTACCTCCGGTGTGAAATGCAAACCGGCTGTCGGAGCTGCCACAGATCCTTCTATTTTAGAATATACGGTCTGATAGGTCTGCTTATCGCTCTCCTCAGTACGACGATTCAAGTATGGAGGAATAGGCAATTCACCGATTGCATCCAGAATATCGGCAAATGTAACAGATGGATTATCCCATGAAAAACATACTTCATGCGTATTCCCTCTGGTAGCTATTTTCTCTGCTGCCAGAACCGTACTGCCGTGAGGTGTTTCGATCGTTTGGGTCAACTGTCCCTCTTTCCATTTCTTCAAATTACCGATCATACACAACCATGTACAAGTCTGTGTTTGCTGAAATGAAAGCAAATAATCATGCGGAGCTATCGGCTCCAGACAAAATATTTCAATTTTCGCACCGGTTGTCTTCTGGAAAAACAAACGTGCCTGAATTACTTTTGTATTATTGAATACCATCAGACTGCCTGACGGTATAAATTGAGTCAGATCGCCAAAGGTATGAGTTTGAATATCCCCCTGATTATAAACCAATAATTTGGATGTATCTCTTTTTGCTAAAGGGAATTTCGCTATACGCTCATCCGGCAAAGGGTAATCAAACTCCTCTATACGTATTTCTTCTGTCTTAATCATAACCATATATGTTTTATACTCAATACAAACGTACACATTCTTTTTTTATTACTCAAATACATCGGATATTCACCATACAAAAAACGCCGGACAGAAACCTGCCCGGCATTTAATTTGAACTATTATCTCTTAGTCATCGTAACGAAGGAAATTGTAGTGGTTATCAAAAACCAACTCCAATCTGTTGTTCAATTGAACATCAAACTCTCTTTTATCTTTATCCATTTTAACGATGGTAGCCTGAGGATGTCTGATTTGAACGAAAGCTAAAACTTTCTCAGGAACTAAATCGTCTGCAATACCTGCAGGTACGTAGATTTCATCCCAGTTTCCGTTTTTATCGAAAGAAATCTCAGCTCCGTTCATGAATTTCACTTCATATTCAGCGCCTCTCAGATCCTTGTCGTATTGAACAGAAAGGATATCACCCTGTCCGAAATTAGCTGCCAGAAATTGCTTTGCTCCTACAGGTAGCTGCTCATAAGAGATGAATTTATCATCGTCTTTATCACAAGAAGAAAAAGCAGTTGTTACCATCATCAGAGATATAAATAGAAATAGAAGTTTCTTAAGTTCCATCGTAATATATTATTTAGTTTAGTAGTATGTTTAGTCCTTTATTTATATGATTGCGTGCCGATTAGCGATCAATACGCATGAATTTACCTTTTTTGTCGAATTTCAGTTCAAGGTTGTTGTCAAGTTTCACTTCGTAGTCACGACGATCATTCTCGATTTTCACAATTTGCTGATTAGGATAAGTTTGTCCGACATAAGCTTTAATACCCGGAAGAATCAAAGATGAAGGAACTGAAGCATTTTTCATGCTGATTGAAGTCCAGTTACCTTTAGCGTCAAAATCAATTTTGCTTCCGTCTGTAAACACCACATCATATTCTTTGCTGAACAAATCTTCTTCATCTTGCAATGCATAAGAAATATTCTGATTCGGGAAATGAGCTTTAATCATTTGCTGAGCTTTTACAGGAAGTTCATTAAAATTGATTTGCTTACCGTCATCTGCTTTTGCTGTTGAGAAAGCTGCGAAAACTACACATAGTAGCATTAAAATTTTTGTTTTCATAATCTATTTATGATTTAGTGATTTGATTACTTGTTTTAATTTGATAATGCAAAGTTCGCAGTCAAAACTGAAAAGAATCTGGAATCAGCGGGTGAAATATAAAGAAAATTGATGTGAATCGTTTTTATATTCGTAACTGCATGAAAATCCGTCTATTTTGCAGATGGATTCGACGATAGCCAGACCCAATCCTGAAGATCCTTCTTTCTTTTTGGTATGATAGAATCTGTCAAATATACGTTTCGGATCTAAAGGTTTCGATATTCCGGTATTTGCTATTATCAAACAATTGTTTTTTATTTCTATTCGAATGGTTCCTTCTTCGATGTTATGCACGTATGCATTCTTAATTAAGTTTGTAATTAACACGCTCGCTAAGGCATTGTTCATCACAATCTCCAATCTTTCCCTTTCTATAACTTCTGTTGAAATATTTTTATACTGATAAACTTCTTCGAAATCTGTCAGTAAATTCTTCACAATCGTATTGATACATAACGTTTCTTTTTCGACAAACTGATTATTCTCAATTTTACTCAGAAGTAACAGTGATTTATTCAGACGTGTGATCGATTCGAGCGTTTGTATCACCTTTATCACCTCACCGATTTGCTTCTCGCCCAGATTCTCATCCTCCAGTAGCATTTCAAGTCTGTTTCTGCATATGGCTATCGGGGTCTGTATCTCATGCGAAGCATTCCCGATAAACTGTTTCTGCTCTTCAAAAAGCATTTCTCCCCTTTTCGCATTTCGCAGAGCTGCCTCATTCAGCTTTTGAAACTCTACAATATCAGTCGAATTCTTCAGCGGTTCATTCTCTCCTCCGATCTGATATTTATCCAACCATTTCAGCAATACATACAAGGGCTTCATATTATGCTTAATCAGTCCGACGTTGATAATAACGATCAACACAAGCAGAGAGAGATACAACCAGAGTATCCATTCCAGAATAGATTTTTTGAGATCTGATTTCTCAATCGTAGGAGTAACTACCGTCAACTCCAGGAGATCGTTTTCAGCATCGCGATAATAGGTTTTCAGAATACGTGCAGGCTCCGTTTCCTTTTTAGTACGTATATAAATCATTGAATCCTGATAACGTTTATCCAGATTCTGATTCATATATTGCTCCGTAACCCGCTTAATAAAGAACGTATTATTCGTACCGTTATCCCGCTCCGGAACAGGTTCTCCTGCCAGCTTACGGGTAATTATCATTTCCGAATAATCTTCCAGTGAGTCATCTACCTCATCATTTATTTCATTTATGATTGCCGTATAGAACAGACATGCCCATAAAGTCATCACGATAAGTAAAAAGAACGATATCCTGAGAGTTATGTGTGTAAGTAATTTCACGCTTTTATACTATTTAATTATCAGTTGTAAATTTATATCCGAAACCGTAAACGGCCTTAATCTGCGGAGTGGCATTGGCATCTTTCAGTTTCTTCCTCAGATTCTTGATCTGGGCATAAATAAAATCAAAATTATCCACCTGATCAATGTGGTCACCCCACACGGATTCCGCCAATGTGTTTTTGTTAATCAAACGATCGGGACGATTCATCAGATACATCAGAATATCATATTCCTTGCGGTTCAGATCCAATAGTTTATTATCGATCCTCACTTCATAGATATCGGGATTAATCGAAATATTTCCGTATTCAACCAGCATCTGCCCATTCTGCTGATTTCTTCTGATCACACTTTTGATCCGTGCATTCAGTTCTGCCAGATGGAAAGGCTTTGGTAAATAATCATCCGCTCCAAGCTCAAGACCCTCTACTTTATCGTCGATCGAATCCTTAGCCGACAGAATAATCACATTCTCTTTACGGTTCAGTTTCTTCACCTCTCTGAGCAAAGACAGTCCATTACCGTCGGGAAGCATTATATCGAGTAATATACAATCATAGTTATACTCACGAACCTTCTCCAAAGCATCTTCCAGACAAGAAGCTGCCTCTACGATATATCTTTCTTTTTCCAGCGAACGAATCAATATTTCTCTCAATTCAGGTTCATCTTCAATAATAAGTATTTTCATTTTTTTCTGAGGTTTAAGCTATTTGCTATCATTTATAACGATAATAACGAACAAATAAACGAATAGATTCTGAATTTTTTCTGTAAACACGTTTTTTTTGACCAAAATATCAGATAATAAAAAGAGCCTCAGGAAATCTTATAGCTGATAATTCATACGAAGCAATGATGATTTATCAATTATAAGTCCTGAGACTCTGTTACAATCTAATTAACAAAAATCTACTTTTAACACATAAAATCTATATCTGACTATAAATAAAGTCTGAAGGTTTATTACTCTGGTAATTCAGGGTTAGTTGTAGAATATATTAATCCCGGAGCGGCTTTTTTACCATCTTTGGTCACAAAAGCTGCAGCAAACATCCATTTCGTCAGTCTGACTTCCGGTATAGAGAATTTACCGATAGGTAATTTTATCAATACCTTATTCCATCCTTTTTTCAATGTAACTTCAATAGGATCTCTCACTACCATATTTTCGTTACCTAATGTAATTTCATTGCTCTTTTCTGTATGAACAGAAGTCCATGCCGGAGGATTAATTTCTTCCTGGTTAATCCATATTTTACTTTCTCTGTAATCCCATTTACCCTGTTTCGGTGCCAGGTCTTTTTCTGAACGACTGTAGTTCTGTGTTTCGAACCAAAGTCCTACTTTTTGTTTTCTCGGAGAGTACACATAAGTCCAGGCATAGGCTGTATGATTTTCTTTCGGGTCTTTATAGAATCCCGGAACACTTGTTCCCCATACATGTCTCAGATAAATTCCCGCTCCGGTAGCCGAGCTCACTCCGTAATTCTTACCTCCATAGGTATAACTGCCTTTAGAGATGGTTTCAGGTTCAAAAGACTTTGCCAGATCACCATCATTCGGGAAAGCATCAGATATATTCCATTCAACTTCTGTTTGTTTCACATAAGCAAATGGAAGATCCCGGAAATTATAATCCTTATGCCAGACCATTCGGTTTTCAAAATCCGTAAATGCTTCAAAAGGTTCTGTTCCTTTTTCCATTTTCGTACCAAAATCACCGAAGTACTGCCATCCTCCGCCTAACCATGCACGTTCTGCCAGGGCTAACATATTCGGATATAATTGATTTTGCTTAATATTCTTACTCTCATCATCAATAAAACGGTCATGCCAGATTGCTAAAATGGCTCCTGCGATCTGGTCATCTCCCTGATCGGCATTTCCGACTCTGCTTGTATAGAGTCCGTAAATATCGGCAAAGGTATCATAGTGATTCAAATAGTGGAATTTACAATCAATTGCGGGAACTCCCGGAGTCGGTTTACCTTTATAACTCCACATTTGAGTCATATCTATCTCTCCTGCCTTATATCTCCATCCCGGATTCCACGATATAACCTTCTTTCCTCTTTCTCTGATAAATGCGACCATATCATCACAAAAAGTAGGATTCGTAAACTTCACTTCATCCGTACCGATATGCAGATAAGGTACTTCATCAAAGATCTCACATACTTCATTAACCAGATCTTTCAGAATCTTCATTCCTTTTTCGCTTTGCATGTCAACGCCAAATGCACGAACAAAAGCTGCACTGTGTCCCGGCATATCCACTTCGGGCAATAATAACATATTATGCTCTTTACAGAAAGCCTGAATCTCTTTTGCTTCCTCTATTGTATAATACTTTCCCTTCATCCGCGTCATATTTTCTGCAGCTACAATTTCGGGATGAACCTTACTCTCCAGACGCCACGCCTGATTCTCCGTCAAATGCCAGTGGAATACATTCACTTTATACTTAGCCAGAGTTTCGATTTCTTTTTTCAGCTCCTCCACTGAGATATAACTGCGTCCCACATCCTGCATAAAACCTCTCACACGAAAAGCCGGCCAGTCCGTTATCTCTAAATACGGAAGCCTCTCACGCTCATATTCATCATACAACTGAGCCAACGTTTGCATTCCCCAATACAAACCTTTTTCATTAGTCGCAGAAATACTCACTCCCTGATCGTTTATAACCAATTTATAAGCTTCATCATTAGCTTTTTCTACACCCGAAAGTTGGGATACCAGTTTTAAATCGACCTGAGTTCCTTTATTACCAAATGGCAGATCTACGGATTTCATGATCGAACTGATATCAGTCCCGTTTGAATCAAGGACAAAAGATTTTACTTTCATCACACCCTGATTCTTTTCAACTATTCGTGGTTTCGGTATAAGTGTTTGTTGTGCTGATATATTAAAAGGATTTACCGCAAAAAGCATCATTGCTGTAAATAACAGATTTCTTTTTTGTCCCATATTCAATTGTTGGAAAAATCAAAAAGAGAGAGAAGGCTATTACTTCTCCCCCTTTTCTTTTTAATTAATCATAATACCATTTCAAATCAATAACCCGGAGTTTGAGTGAGCTTCGGATCATTATCCAGCATGCCTCTTTCAATAGGCCATAAAAGTTTATGTTTTTCGGTAGCCTCATTCAATATAGGCAAACCGTTTGCTTTCGGATTTCCTTCAGGACAGAACACAAGAGGTTTTCCGTCTTTAGTAAGAGTCATACGACGAAGATCCCACCAACGTTGACCTTCCTGTATAAATTCTTTATCTTTTTCGCTCAGGATAGCCAGCTCATTTTTAGTAAAATCGCCCGCTTTGAAACCATGCACCGCTTCATCCCAGCTCTTTCCGTAAGCACGCTTACGTACCAGATTGATATATTGTTCTACCCCGGCATTATCACCTGCATAGTTTGCTATTTCAGCCAGATACAGATAAACAAGCGGTAAACGATAGAATGCCATATCACCACAATAAATCCGTGTGCCCTGTGCGTTTATATAACCGATATTCTTCCGTACATGCGTTCCGTACAAAGAGACTACGTTCGTCAGAGTGTCTTTCTCATACGAGCCGATAAAGGTTGCCAGTTTACGGGTATCTTTTTCATCGAAACTATTGAATAATAACGTATCGTACTCCATTGTCTGATTCCCCGTAGTCTGAATGCCCAGCGGATCACCGAATTTCTCTCCGTTTTCAAGGAAACGATCTTTCGTACTGCCTGTTGCCATATTGTACAAGAAACTTCCCATAGAGTTTGTTGACTCCCCTTCAAGGAATCGGATTGCAAATATTATTTCACTGTTTGCTTTATTGTTTTGAGCATCAAATACTTTCTCAAAACTTGGCTGAAGACTTAATTTATAGTTATTTACTACACTTTCGAAAGAAGCCTTTGCCTCGTTAATATCCGATGGAGTCGCTGTATCGTCTCCTGTCGAAACTTTAGCTGTCCAAAGATAAACCTCACCCTTTAACGTCTCCGTTGCAGCTTTAGACCAATACACTTTGTTTCCGCGTTTGTATGGATCAAAATCGTTTACGTTGCCGAAAAGCTCCAGAGATTTACTTATATCACTCTTGATCTGAGCCATTACCTCTTTCGGAGTTGATCTGTGAATATACAGCAAGTTCGGATCTGTCACTCCATCAACTACTTCCGGAATCAGACGGATCGGCACTCCCCCGTATATTCTGTATAAATCAAAATAATAGAATGCTCTCAAACCATATACCTGAGCAAGAAAGAAATTCTTTTTCTCCTGACCGATATAATCGGCATCTGTCACACGGGAAATAAACAGATTCAGATTCGTGATTCTTCCGTATAGATCTCCGAATTTAGATACACCCGTGTTTCGTTCGTCAAAGTTCTGAAGAATAATACTTCCGTAAGATGCTGTTATACCGTCACTGTTCACTCCGTTTTTGAACATTCCGCCACGCAGCTCTCCGAAAATAAGAGAATGTTGCCATGCTGCATCACGCAAATGTTTGTGAATACCGTCAATATAAGCTACGACCTGTGCCTCTGTCTTCCAGTACGACCCACTTCCATAGTAATCCTCCGGCGAGAGCTCTAACCAGTTCGAGCAAGATGTCGGAATCATGGTCGTAGAAGCTGCCAATAATGTATATAATAGTGTCTTTTTTAAAGCCTTCATAATTATTAAATTTAGATTTTACAAATTAGAATGATACACTCAATCCAAACAATACCGAACGTGGCAATGCATAACCCGAACCTGCATTCGAAACCTCTGGTGAAGCTACCGTTTTAGCAGCTGTCAGATAGCCTAAGTTCTGCCCCGTAACCGAAACATCCAGTCTTTGGCAATGGAATTTACTTGCCAGCGCCTTTGGCAGTGAATAGGTCAGAGACAATTCTCTTACAGCCAGATAATTTCCTTTGTATGCAAACATAGTCGACGTACGATTATAATTACCTGTATTCAACTGATCTGCATAAACATATCTCGGATATTGTGCATTTGGTCTCTCTTCTGACCACGTATCAAATACAGCTGTCGTTGTATTGTATGTTCCTTGCATACAACCCAGGAACCAAGGTGTCGTATTATCATAAATCCAATAATCAAGAGCAAAGTCAAAACGTCCGTACAATTGAAGATTCTTCCAGCGAAGCGTTGTATTGAAACCTCCGAACCAACGCGGAGTTGTATTTCCTACTACGATTCTGTCATAACTGTCAATAGTACCATCGTTATTTATATCTCCCCATTTTACATCACCCGGCATAATAGGAATCGCTTTCTTTTGTTGTTCTTTAGTCAGCTTTTTCCATGCATTCGGTCCGTACATTGTTTTACCGTTTGCATTTCCTGTCGTGATAATCAAATCACCCGGAATTTCATCCCAGCTTCTGTAAATACCGTCTGCTCTGAAAGCAATTAGCTGGCCAGGCTCATAACCTTCCTGATAACCACCTACCCAGATCTTCTCTGATGAACCGTCAGGTAGAATCTTACCACTGTAGATTTCAGATGCACTCTGTTGGTTTCTGATCAATCCGTTATCCGGAAGAGCTACTACTTTATTTTTGTTGTAGGAGATATTTCCGCCCATCTCCCATTTCCAGTCTTTACCCTGAATGATCTTTCCTGACAATTCGATTTCAAGACCCTTGTTTCCGAATTTACCGTTATTGCTCTTGATTGAAGAGAAACCGGTTGTCGATGGCAAACTCAGGTTCGCATATTTATCTGTTGTCAGACGGTCGTAATAAGTAAAGTTCGCATTCAATCTGTTTTCGAAGAAACTTACGTCAAGACCAACCTCTCCTGTTCTCGTTTTTTCCCATCTCAAGAAAGGATTTGGTAAATTTCCGATAAGGAAACCTACGTTGCCATTGTATTTCTGAGAACCATAGGATCCCTGAAGGTCATAAGGACCGATACCTGTTGCATTACCATTCACACCGAAACTCGCTCTTAATTTACCGAACGAAAGGAATGGTACGTTATCTTTTACGAAGTTCTCCTGACCGAAAATCCACGCTGCAGAAACACCCGGGAAGAATCCCCAGCGATTATCTCCAAGCAATGATGAATAACCGTCCTGGCGGAAAACCAGATTCAACAAGTATTTATCTTTGAAATCATAGTTGATACGTCCGAAGTAGGACATAATCCGGTATTTTGAATGCCATGAATCGATACCTCTTTTTCCTTCTCCGTTATCCGTATAGTTCAAATCACCGAAATCATCTGTCGGCGCACCTTGTCCCCAAGCTTTAAAACCTCTTGTTGTTTTATCGAAAGCTTCAAGACCCAACATTCCCGATATCGTATGATATTTAAATAATGTCTGATTGTAGTTCAATACAAGGTTGTATGTCTGAGAGAATTCTCTGTCAAATGATGCACTGGTAGATCTGGTTCTTACAAAAGTACCCGGAGTATTTTCATAATCCTTTGTGAAAGCCTCTGCTACCGACTCTGAGTAATACCAGCTACCTGTTGCTTTAAGTGAAAGGTATTTCGTGAAGTCTATATTGAATGATTGCATCATCGTGAATTTATCACTCTGATTGAAGTTTGTCCATTTATCAGGCTGATAGCTCTGATTTCCATCCATAGCATTAGGACCTAACGTTGCATTCCCCTCTTCATCCTCAAAACGGGCTGTCGGAGGAGTCGACAAGATACGACCGAAGTAGTTTCCTTCACTCGTTTGAGATCCCGGCATATTTTTCCAGTTAGCTCTGTTATAGTTGAAGTTAGACGAGCTTAATAACCAGTCTGTAACTTTATAGCTCCCGTTTAATACGAAGCTGTATCTTTCATAAAAAGTTTTGATTGGTAAACCTTCCTGACGGTTATAACCTACACCTGCGTAATAAGAACCGTTTTCATTACCACCCGACATATTGATATTATAATCTTGAGAAACTGCCGGATTATTGATATTGTAATCTTCAGGATTTGTATCTCTGAAAATAATTTGTTCTCCCGGATTTAAAGGATCCTGCATTACCTGCCATCCTTTTTGAAGAAGATGCTTATTTTCGTCTGAATATTTCATGATATTCCATGCAGTCTTTTCGTTCAATACATTTCCTGTTCCGAAAGGAGATGCACTGCTAAGGTTTGACTGTGGCGCGATTGATACGTACTCAGGTTTATCTCCTGTAGTCCAGAAACCTGATTTACTGTAACCCGTGCGTAGTGTGCGGATATAATCTTCTGCACCCAAAAATTCATATGGATTGTTCACGAAGCTCAATCCCACTTTTGCTTTGAAGTTGATTTCACGACGACCTGCTTTACCTGTTTTTGTCGTAATCAGAATAACACCGTTACTTGCGCGAGCTCCATAAATAGCTGTTGCTCCGGCATCCTTCATCACCTCCATCGACTCGATATCTTCGGGGTTTATATCGCTCAAACTGCTTCTCAGCTGTCCGTCAACGATAATTAGTGGCGAGCCCGAACCATTGAAATCCGTACCCCCGCGCAATGTGATTGCCGGTGTAGCTCCCGGACTTCCCGATGACTGAGTCACCTTCAGACCTGCTACGGCTCCTGACAATGCCTGAGCAGGATTGGAATACATACCTACTGTCAGCGCGTCTTCTTTTACTTTGGCTATGGAATTGGTTACTTTCGTTCTCAGCTGCTTTCCTCCGTAGGCTGTAATGACAACCTCGCCAAGCTTCTCTGAGTCTTCCTGGAGAGTGATTCTTAAATCTGTTTTGTTCTGTACCGATACAATTGCCGGCGCATAACCGACATAAGAGACTTTCAATTTTGCATTAGGAGAGACATTAAGACTAAATTTTCCGTCAAAATCTGTTACTGTTCCGTTCGTTGTTCCTTCTTCTACGATTGTTGCCCCGATCACCGGTTCCTTTAAGGCATCTAGTACAACGCCTCGTATTTGCTTGTTCTGGGCATACACCATTACGGATGTAAACATGAGAAGAAAAATCAATAATTGTTTTTTCATAAAGTAATTATTTAGTTGGGTTAACTTAGTGCTGTGCACTAATTATCAGTGAGTGATATTTCTCTTTCTGTATTAATCTTCACAGAAGCGGGTTCTTTCATTTGTGTTCTGTTCTTTCTGCTTCTACACTTCTGCTTTCCAATATCAACTATTCTCTACCGCACACAATCAGATATATAATTTAAAATAAAAACATATATAATTGTTTTTCATCATCAAATAAACCTTACTTAATCAGTATTATCACCAACCTCAGTTTTATTTATTAAATTTTTAAGTATCTATACCGCAAATAAAATATATTTTCTTCTTAATACAAAATTTTCCATTAATATTTTTCTTATAAATATACTAATAGTTTAATATATAAGAATATAACATATTACATAGATAACTATATAAATAGATTCCATTTTAAGATCCTAATTCTTATTAAATTTTAAAATTACAGAAACACAAAAAAAGCAGGCTATCCAAAGTATTTAAGCTTTGAATAGCCTGCCATCAGAGTATTATATTAATTTATGTTTAACATCCTGTGCAGAAAACAGAGTCTGATTTAAATCCGTTCTCATAGGCAGAGTGCTCAGCATTTTCCGACAAATCGGGATTTATTAATTATCGTAACCCGGATTGTTTTTCAATTCAGGGTCATTGTTCAATGTATTGATATCGATTGGCCATAGAATCATGTATGCCTGATCTTTTGTCAAAATCGGATTCGGATCGTCATAATTTACACGTGCATCAAACACAAGAGACTCACCTGCTCCGTTTTTCATTCTCACAACATCAAACCAACGTTTACCTTCCCAAACAAACTCTTTATCCCGTTCGAACAAGATAGCCAGTTCATTTTCATCTTTAGATCCGTTTTTATATCCGAACTGATTGGCATCCCAGTTAGCAGCATAAGCTCTTTCACGAATCTGATTGATATAAGGTGAAACATCTCCTCCTGTCATATTCTCGATCTCAGCAAGCATCAACAAGACGTCTGCGTATCTGTAAACGATAACATCATTCTGATACACGCGATTGCCTTCCTGATTGATAATACCTATACATTTTTTGAATGCCAGTCCTTTAGGCTCACCTTCCTGATCATAATAATCTAAGAAAGTTGCATCTCTGCGGACATCTTTCGCATCCATAGAAGCAAATAATCCCCATTTGTATTCGTTACGCATTATACCCGAGTTTTTCAACTGCAATGTATCCGTATCGATAAGATTACCTTTTCTGCCGTAAACCTGACCCAGGAATACGTTATTGGAGTATGTGAACGAGCTTGCAAAGTTTGTAGCTTCACCATCCATGAAACGTAAAGCAAAGATCACCTCTTTGTTTCCTTTTTCAGAGAACACATCTGTAAAGGATTTCATCAGTTCAAATTTACCGTACACTTCATTCAACGCATCTTTCGCAATAAGGGCATCACTTGGATTTGCCTGCAGATTACCTGTCGAAACTTTCGCTGTCCACAAGTACACTTCAGCTTTCAACATCAGCGTTGCATATTTTGACCACTGAGATTTATTCCCGTTGATAGTCACATTCGAACCGAAGCTCTCTTCAGAGATTTTCAAATCCTTCTTAATGAAATCCATAGTCTCCTGAGCGGTTGCTCTTGCCTGATACAAAGATTCAGCTGTGATCTGGCCATCCAGAACTTTCACACGCTCAACAATCGGAACACCTCCGTATGTTTTATACAGCATGAAATAATAGTTTGCTCTCAAACCGTGAGCCTGACCCAACAAATATGATTTGGTAGCAGCATCAAGGAAATTTACTTCATTCACTTTCTGAATAAACAAATTCACCTGAAGCAAATTCGAGTACAACCCGTTCCAGGAAGAAATCCCTGTACGGTCTTTCGTAAACGTATTATCCTTAATCGGACTACTGTAGTCCAATGATGTATTCTGAGAAGAAGTTCCGTTTCTCGAAGTTCCCCCGCGAGCCTCACCCATAACATAATACATCGAATAAGATCCTCTGTACTGATTATGTAAGCCTAGCATAAAACCCTTAACCTGAGCCTCAGTATTCCAGAAGTTTCCACTTCCGTAATAATCTTCCGGAGACAAATCCAAAAGAGATCCACATGATGTTGCAAGCAACAAAGTGAAAAATGATACTATATATTTAATACACTTCATAGTTATTCAATTTATTAGAATGAAAGATTTAATCCGAAAATCACAGATTTTGGTAGTGGGTAACCTCCGTTATTATCTGATTTCTCAGGAGAGAATACACCTTTCGCAGCTGTGATATAACCTAAGTTCTGACCTGTTACAGACAGTTCCAGACGATTAATTTTCGCATGTCTCAATAAGAAGCTTGGCAAACTGTAAGTCAATGTCAATTCACGAATTGCTAAATAATTACCATTATACATGAATTTACTTGATTGTCTCGCATAGTTTCTTTTACCTAACTGGTCAGCCCAAACATAAGTCGGATATTTTGCATTCGGATTCTCCGGAGTCCAGGTATCTTTTGAATCAACCAATGAGTTGAAAGTACCTTGCATATTACCCATGATCCAAGGAGTTCTCCAGTCAACAACCGTAAATCCTAAACCATAGTCAAAACGAGCATTGAATGTCAGATCTTTCCATTTCAGCATAGAAGTGATACCCCCTGTCCAACGTGGAGTTGAGTTACCGATTTTAACCATATCGTAGTTATCGATCACGCCGTCACCGTTCACATCTTTCCATTTTGCATCACCCGGCTGGATAGGCAGAGCTGCTGCCATTCCGTTACTTTTCACTTTCTGACCTTCAGGAAGTTTAGCCCAGGCATCCGGTCCGTAAAGCACTAAACCGTTACTACCGTTGTTACCGCTTGTTTTGTCAACAAGACCACCCGGAATTTCATCATAGCTTTTGTAAACACCTTCGTATTTGAAACCATAAATCTGACCCGGCTCCTGACCTTCCTGATAACCACCAACCCACATCAGCTCTTTCGTTTTAGGGTTATAAACCTGGAATGCATTCTGACGGTTTCTTTCAAGTCCGTTTTTAGGTAGTTTTTTGATGATATTTTTATTGTATGCAACATTCGCATTGATGTTCCACGACCAATCTTTTGTACTCAATACTTTGAAACCAAGTTCTACCTCGATACCGCGGTTCTGGATTTCACCATTATTCGATCTGATTGAACTCAATCCTGAAGAAGCAGGTAACTGAATATTTGCATATTTACCTTTTGTCAGACGATCATAATAGGTAAAGTTTGCATTGATTTTATTTTCAAGGAAACTAATATCAGCCCCAACCTCGAACGTATGTGATTTTTCCCAACGTAAGAACGGATTCGGGATATTGTTAAGTAAATATCCGATATCACCGTTATAACGGTTTGTTCCGTAGCTACCTTGCAATTCGTAAGGACCGATATCCGATACGTTACCGTTCAAACCGAAACTGGTTCTAAGTTTAGCAAAAGAGATAATATCTTTTGTTCCGCTCATAAAGCTTTCATTACCGATCAACCATCCCGCTGAGATACCAGGGAATACACCCCATCTGTTAGAACCAAGCAATCTTGAATAACCATCCTCACGAACAACTGCCGATAAAAGATATTTATTCATAAAGTCATAGTTCACACGAGCAAATCCCGAGAAGATACGCTCTCTTTGGTGCCATGAGTCGATATTACGTTTGTCTTTATCTTTCGAAGTCAAACCAAGATCACCGAAATCATCTGTCGGAGCTCCCGAACCTGATGCGTTAAATCCTGAGATATATTTATCGTAGTATTCGATACCGGCAAGAGCACTGATCTGATGGTTTTTGTTAAACGTCTGATCATAGTTCAATACAGCATTATAGGTTTGATTCAATGATCTCTGGAACTCCGCAGAAGAGTTTCTTGAAACATTAACGTTACCCGGAGATGATAAATAATCCTTGTTGAATGATTCATAATATCCTTCATCGTAATACCATGACCCCGATACTTTCAATGAAAGAGATTTCATAAATTCAATACGGAATGACTGACCCAAAGTAAATTTATCGGTATTGTTTTTACGGATAAAGTTCTTAATGTTCACAGCCTGATTACCGTCACCGGAGTTTACACCCAACAACAACTCGCCGTTAGCATTATGCCCGCGTAGTGTCGGAGGAGCACTTAACATTCTTGAGAAATAATTAGCTTCGTCTGCAGATGTCGGAGGAAGACCCCTCCATTTTGCATCAGCAAAAGAGAAATTAGAATAAGAAGTCAACCACTCTCTGATTTTATAATCAGCATTGATTGTAAAGGAAATACGTTGGTAATAGTTATCCAACGGAAGACCTTCTGTATGATTATATCCTAAACCTGCATAGTAAGAACCTTTTTCACTACCACCTGTGAAACTAATATTATAGTCTTGCGTCAATGCAGGAGAATTGATATTGTTTTTACCCATATCCCAGTTTCTGAAAATAATTTCTTTTCCATAAACCGGATCAATCATTGTTTCCCATCCCTGATTTAAAAGAAAAGCCAAATCAGGAGTATAGTTCATCGGACTCCAGACAGCCCTGTTGTCTTTGTTACCGTCCAATGGAATTGTTTTATTCGCATCTGCCCAGTAAAGGTTACCTGTACCGTAAGGTGTAGCACCGTCCAAACTGTTCAGATTCGTAATACCCACCCATGAACCGTCACCTTTTTTAAACATTTGTGCCGAATTCTGGTAAGCCTTTCTCATCCAGTACAAATAATCGCGACCATCCATAAAATCATATGGATTTGTCAGATAATTCAAACCGACTTTTGCTTTTACATTGATTTCGCTGATTCCCGCTTTACCTCTTTTTGTAGTAATAAGGATTACACCGTTATTGGCACGGGCACCATAGATAGCAGTAGCACCTGCATCTTTCATAACTTCCATAGACTCGATATCTTCAGGATTGATATCGCTCAAACTTTCTCTGAATTGTCCGTCAACAAGGATCAACGGAGAACCAGTACCGTTAAGATTAGTACCACCTCTTAATACAATAGAAGGAGCAGCACCCGGATTACCCGAACTTTGTACAACACGTAAACCCGCTACAGCTCCGGAAAGGGCCTGAGCCGGATTCGAGAAAACACCATTCGCGAAAACCTCTTCTTTAACTTTCGCAATAGAGTTCGTTGTTTTTGTACGCAATTGCTTTCCACCGTAACCTGTCACAACAACCTCTTCCAATTGTTCCGAATCTTCTTTCAGTACAATCGTCAAACTCATATTGTTCCCAACATTTACAATTGCAGGAACATAACCCACGTACGTAACTTTAAGTTTTGAATTTGGCTTAACTGATAATTGAAAATTACCATCTAAATCCGTAACTGTTCCGTTCGTCGTACCATCCTCTACTACAGATGCACCAATGATCGGCTCATTCTGAGTATCGTAAACGACACCTTTAATTTGTTTGTTCTGGGCATACATCGCCAGGGATGTAAGCATTAGAAGAAAAATCAATAATTGTTTTTTCATACAATAATAATTTAGTTAGAACGACTCAACACGCTGTGTGCACTAGTCTTTGTGGTTAATCTTTTATTCTATGGTCACATTCAGAATATTAGCTTTTCATCCCGTTTTTCTCTAATTTTTCATCTCAATACCATTCTGAATATCATTTTTGAATTACTCTTCTTAATTTAATAATAAATCTACATATAATCGTTTTTCATCACTTATTCAACCCTACTTATTTAGTTATCTAACTAAATGAGATTTTATTTATTAAATTTTTAAGTATTTACACCGCAAATAAAATATATTTTCTTCTTAATACAAAGTTTTTATTTAGTATTTTTCTTACAAATAATATAATTAGCTATACATCAACAGAATAACCAAAATCACAAGCCAAAAAAGTTAAAAAATTACTTTTTGATACTCTAATTGCTATTAAAATTTCAAAACACAAACATTTAACACTTTAAATTTACATTTGAGCATAAAAGAGTTTAAATTCATAACAACAGGCTCCCTAAAAAAAAGGTACGAACCTCAAAATTGGGTCCGCACCTTCCTCATATCTGATTCTTATTTTATTTAATATTCGGATTCACATCCTCCGTTATTGCATTACCATACCATCGGCATCCATAAGCAATCAGTAATTTACATTTAATGAGATATTATTGCAAATATAAAATAAATTAGCCGACACTCCAAAATATATCAACTCATTGTTATTCAAAATATTCTGTCAAATAAATGAGCTTAATACACGGATTCAGAGAAAAGATTCTTCATTTTTTCAGCCAAAAAAATTTATACTCAATTAAAACTTAGCTATATTTGTTAATCTATTTATTGAAAACTTATCATATCAGACCTTCGACTCATAAATTCTATTTGAAAAAATGAGCAATAAGGCTAAAGACATCATTCAAAAACAACAAACTCCGGTATCGGAAAGCGTATTTATTCAGGAAACAACTACTGAACACCCCTGCCTCCACATTCCGGCAATCAAAGGGCGGAGACATAAGCATATATTCATTAACGAGATTTCTCATATCTTCGTGAATACCAAAACGGTTTACTTCGTAGGTCCGGACAAATCCGAACTATTTACGATGAATAACACCACGCTAAAAAAAATCAAGGAATACATCTGTACACAAAAGTTGTCGCATCTCTTTATTGATACAAGCAACTACCTGTTTCCTATGCATATTTTCAGTTCACTTTTCAAAAGCGGCGATTTTTCGAATCAGACGATAAAGAAAATACTCAATAAAAACGGGATTTCTACGACAAAGCATTTAATCCTGAATCTGAAAAAACATCTTATTTCAATCGGTCGTCATAAACAAAAATGTCCGTTTGAGGACACTTTAGACCCGATATTGTCCGTTTGAGGTGAGGTTGAGGAAAAGGACTTGTAAATTAGTTATTCTATATGTATTTTTATAGAACAAATCAGGTCGGAGACTGAATTTGATAAGTTCAATAAATAGCTGATAAGAGTACCGCAAAAGATACGGTATATCTCGAAAAAGATACGGTATATCTCTGAAAAGATACGCCGTTAAAATAAAAAGATACGGCGTATCTTTTTCGAGATATCAGTGTTAAAATCATACGTATTCTTTAACCCTGTAATCTAACATATATAATGAAAACATTTAAATCTGTAGCCAAAGCCTATTTTCCGGATAAGTCCGAAAGAAATGCTTCGCAAACACTGTCACGTTGGATCAAAAGATGCAAACCTCTGAATCAGTTGCTCGATCAGTCGGGCTTCCGTTCGGGGCAACGCTACATGACCGATCCTCAGTGCAAACACATCTACTATTTTCTTGGTGAGCCTGACTGAAACAGATTCATCCGCTTACTTATGCCTTAATCATACAAATACCGCTTTTCAGATGCGCTTAACATTCTAACTCTCAAACACAATTATACAATGAGTTACCTTAAAATTGCGAAGGAGCTGATCAATAGTCCCTTCTGGAATACTATGTCTTTATCCGAACAAGGATTATTGGTGAACCTGCTGAATAAAGTCCCGTTCAAGGAAGTTACGTACAACCTTTACGGACATGAAATACAATTACAACCTCTCGAGGTGTGCTTCTCTCTGCGTCGGATGTCCCGGAAGTTCGGAATTTCACACACGACACTCAAACGAATGTTGGAAAAGTTCGAAGCTGCCGGAGTAATCCAGTTAAATATCCGGAAAATCGGTCATTCTGTTACACCATCTGTTACAACAGAAAGTGACAACTCCGAAGCGGCTAAAGGACCCTGTCGTTTAACCTCCGTAACCTTTTCTGCATGGGCTGTTCAGGGGTTTACCCGCAACCCGGAAAAAGAGCCGTCTGAGGAGGTCGTGTTACAACCTGATGTTACAACAGATGTTACACATAAAAATAATGTATTTAAAAATATAAATAACAAACTATGCGTGGGCGCGAATGCTGAGAATCAGAATTCCGAAAACCCATGGTATCCGCTGAAGGCTTTCGCCAATCTGACCATCCGCGATCCGGAAGCCTGGATACATTGCCTTTGCGAAGAATTGCAGACCGATTCGAAAAAACTGATCGAAGCCATCGCGCAATTCTGCAAGCGGCAAAAAGATATGGGCTTCAATCAGATGACCAAGGTCTTTTTCTCTCAGCAATTTATCCGCTATTTCAATAACAAAAAACGATCAAAACCTGAACACAATGGAAAATCATGCAAACCATCAGCCCCGGAACAACTCAACGAACAACCCGAAAGCGAAATCGACCGACAACTCAAGGATCTTGCTGCCAAGCGCCGTCGATTTGGAAGAAATCGTTCTGGGGGCGATGATACTTGAAAAATCGGCTGCCGAAAAGGGCATCCTGCAAATGGAGGCTGATATGTTTTACAAAACCGAACATCAGTTCGTGTTCGAAGCTATCGTGTCGGTAATGGCACGCTTCAAAGCATGCGATATCCTCTTGCTGGCACAGGAAATGATGCGTCTGGATACGGAACGGACGGTTGCTATGAACGGGGCTTATTTTGTGACTTTACTGAGTTCGCAGGTTGCCTCGGTAGGTAATTTCGATTACCACCTGATGATCGTTAAGCAAAAATATCTGATGCGCGAATTCATTCGTCGCAGCTCGGAGATGATCGAGATTGCATACGATGAGTCGACAGATCCGGAGGAATTGATCACGGACCTGCAAAAGCTGAACGGATTCATGATGCAGCAGATGTATGCTCAGGAACGAACGCTGAGCATGAAGGAGTTGATTCCGCAAGTATTTGAAAAGTATTATCAACGGCAGACCCGCTCGGCAGGGAATGAGTTACCGGGTATTTCGTCGGGAATCGACAAGCTGGACTTTCTGATCGGCGGATGGGATCAATCCACGCTGAATGTGATAGCCGCACGTCCGGGCATGGGTAAAACTTCATTTATTCTTCACCTGGCTTTACAGGCGGTACGCAAAGAAAAAAAGGCCCTCATCTTTTCGCTCGAAATGGATGCGGTTCAGATCGGCGGGCGTATTCTGCAAGGACAATCGGGAGTCGATGCGGGTGAATTCCGGTTGGGTATTCTCGACGATACGGGAATCCGCACTCTCGAAACAGTCTCGGATTCATTGGTAGATCTTCCGTTATACATCAACGATACACCGTTGCAATCCATCGCTCAGATTCGCAACGTGGCCTTAAAAATGAAAAACAAAACCGGTCTCGATATCCTGTTTATCGATTACCTCCAACTGATCGATATGCGTCATAAGAACCGTAATTACAACCGCGAGCAGGAAGTCGCAGCCGTTACCAGAGAACTGAAAATCCTTTCGAAGGAGCTGGAAATCCCCATCATCCTCCTTTCGCAATTGAATCGTAGCAACGAAAGGCGTGACAACAAGCGTCCCCTCATGTCCGACCTCCGCGATTCGGGTTCGATCGAACAGGATGCCGACACAGTCCTGATGCTCTATCGTCCGTTTTATTATTCGCGCCACGATGACGATAAAGGTAAAATGCTCGTGGATTTAGTCAAGAACCGAAACGGAAACAGCAGTGAGGTCTGGATCAGACACAACGATACCATGACCGAATTTTGGGTGTAGGGAATTTAATATTGTACGGCTATCGAATTTAATCAAATCGATAAGCGGATCAAACATTTGTATGAGTGATTATACATTTCGTTGGTTTTGAAACACGGATGGGTCGTAGGGATGGACCTTGTGCCCATCCGGAATCCACAATCCTACAATATTCGAATTTGACTAAAACCTATTCGCCTTAGAAAGAAGTAAATTTCCTAAGTCAGATAAAACATCTTTTGGATGGACGACCCAGGCAAATACAGATAACGTTCATTCTATGTGAAATATTCTAAATTCTCCTCACTAAATCACGCCAAGTCACACCAGATCACATTCGCAGTAAGAGGTCAGCGTATCTTTGTTTCACCTCATCCGGATAAGGGGTTTAATCATTTATTCATCTTAAAACAAGGAAATTATGGCTATCAAGTATCATGTAATCGAAAGAATTAACCCTCAGGATCGTACTGCACCTAAAAAGTTTTATGCGAATGCAGTGAAACGCGGACATATGGGTATCAAAGGGATTGCTGAGCGTATTACTGAATCTTCTTCTGCAAGCAAGGCGGATACGTTGCTGGTTCTTCATGCGCTGGCTACGCAAATGGGGATGCTGCTTACGGAGGGTTATTCGGTAAAAGTGGAGGGTATCGGGACTTTTCGTGTGACTGTCAACAGTTCAGGGGCTGAAACTAAGGAGGAGTATGGTCCGCATTTGATTCGTAAACACAGTATTCGTTTTTATCCGGATACAGACCTGAAGGATCGTATAAACCGGGCTCCAATGGAGCGTGTTTCGCCTCTTTCGTGTGAGTCGGGAAATACGGATGAAGGGGAAGGTCCTGGTCAGGGCGAATAACCCGTAAGTTATTCCTGATGAAAGTGAATGTCAGTTTAATACGGAATTATTAAAAAAAACAGGGATGGAAATGAAGGTTTCAAACGATGGGCTTGCTTTGATTAAGAAGTTTGAGGGATGCCGCTTAGAGGCTTATACCTGTAGTGCCGGAGTGTGGACAATTGGTTACGGACATACGGGCAAGGAGGTGACGCCGGGTTTGGTGATCTCGCAAAAACAGGCTGAGGAGTGGCTGTTGGTGGATTGCAATCGGGTATTGCAGATGTTAAGGAAGGCTTTGCGTGTGCCGTTAAAGCAAAATCAACTGGATGCGTTGGTTTCATTAGGTTTCAATATCGGGGCGGAAGCATTAAGAAAATCCACGTTGATGATTTTGGTGAATCGGGATCCGAATGAGCGGGGAATCCCCGATCAGTTTGACCGATGGGTGTACGCAGGTGGCAAGATGGTGAACGGATTGGTGAGAAGACGAAAGGCGGAAAGGGAATTGTATGCGGGGAGATGATTGCTACGCTGTTGATCATGGCTTTGCCATTGTTGATTGTCTGCGGCTGTTGAAATCACCGCATCCGCGCATCCGCAACTAAACGAATAAACAACTAAACGACTAAACGACCGAAACAATGAAAGATTTTTGGATGTATTTATTGCCTTCGGGGTTTATTGCTTCGCTCCTGTCCTGGCTTATTAACCGGAGACGGGAGCGGCTGAAGGATCTCAAGGATGAGCATACGGTTTACAGGGAATTGTATGAGGATTTGAAGGAATTAATCAGAAATCAGAGTATAGAACATGGAAAACTGCGGAGGAAGATTTGCCGTTTGGAACGGATTACGGAGCGGATCAGTGATTGTCGCTACAGGAATCAGTGTCCTTTGGTGCATCAGCTGTCACTCCATCAAAAAGGTGTCGGAGAAGACGGTGAGTCACGAAACAGTGAGGCTGCGGCAAGAGGTGATCCTGCTGCCTGAAACGGAGCGATTGGTGATTGCCGAAGATATGATCCGCCGGTTGCCTGTCGGCGAGTCTATCCGATCCCGGACCGACACTAATCCTAAAGGGGGAATCTCGCTGACGAAACATGCGGAGGGTGTGATCGGGATTGAGAGTTATCGTGACACGGTAAGATTCGCACTGGAGCAACAAACGGAGATTACTCAAAAAGAAGAAAGCATCGGGAAAAGAAAGCAACTCTCTGCTGTTTATTTACTGATTTGTATGCTATTAATTGTTCTTTGTCTGACAGGACTGCTGATACGAAAGCGCGGCTGAGCAGAGAACAAGCATACCGGTTAACTGAAACGAAAAAGCATTCTGCTGATGGTATTCGTACCAAACAACAGAATACTTTTTTTATTTTGCAGATCCGGAAAGGGATCTCCGGATTTTAGATTTACCAGAATTTATTTAACTCTGCATTGTATTCAAATCCGCCGGAAGCTAATTTTTCAATTAATTCTTTCGGGTCGATATTCAGATCATCGCATAAAGCATCCAATGAACTATAAGAGTCACGAAGCTTCATATTGATAAAGCTGAACAACATATTAACATCTTTAGGTAACTGATCCATTTTTTCTATCTGATTATTAAATAATAAGTTTATTTATCTTCCGACTGAAGGAAACGTATTCCGGATACTTCAGACACCTTTTCGCCATCGACCGTCAGAGGTATAAAAGCGAATGTCCATCTCTGCCCTGCAAAAACACGCGGGACATACATTTCAATCGTATTTACACCTTTTTTAAGCGGAACCGACACAGGTTGACGCATCCAGTAGAACTGTTCGTCGGTAAAGGGCTGTTCTTCCTCGGGTTTATGCCAGGTATGGTAATGATATCTGTATTTAGCAGGCTCTTTCCATTGTGCGGCAGGAAAAATCTCGACACCCTCCACAAAGAATCGTCCGTCGTTTTCCCAAAGTCCCTGATAACCGATTCCGTTAGAAATACGATTAGAACGAGCTGTTGCCTCATACCCGATCCAGGCGTAAATCGTTGTATCGCTTTGTGCTTCGATTCGGGTAGTTGCCCATGCATCCATCACGGGACTCATTTTCACCTTATGTTTTTTGCATAAAGCATCCATCTCAATAACACCTCCCCAGGCTTTGACCTTAGAAAGAGTATCCTTACCGGCACCTCTTCGGGCAGGAAGCGTAATCTCCCATTGCATAGGGGCAGAACCGACCCATCTGACATTACAGTCAGTCAGCAGAGAATCTCTGTGGAAAGCCAGACGTTCTTCGAACTCCTGTAAAGCAATGCCGGGTTTTGTATCGGGAGCAGGCGTTAAACACGAATGATCGGTATGACCGACACTCCCACCCTTCCAGAATCTTTCCGCAAAAGGTAACAGACCGTTGATCATCCCATTATGCAATTCGAGTTTATTTTTATCATCACTACGGACATCGTTCCATAAACAAAGAACACCTCCGGTTGCTCTTTCATCTGCAAATCCTGTGCCACAGGGATTGTGCAGAAACATTTTATTGGTAAATAATACCGGATCATAAAAGTTCAGATATCCCATAAAGGAATCCAGAAACTTACCGGGCTTCTGAGCCGCTACGGTATTTTCCCCTTCTGCTTCATTCCAGATCTGACGAATGGTTGTAGCAGACGAAGGTAAGCCGGGGTCCCACGCTATGGGTGTACGATTATATCGGGATACGAGGTTTTCAGCCCATTGCATAAACCCTTTCGGATCTTTGATATGCACCTCATCCGAACCGATATGAAAATAGGGACAAAGTGTGGCGGGAATCTCCGTAAAGAATTCGTCGAGACACTTCTCCAAAACGGCACGTCCTTGCGGACTGTCCATCGAAAAACCAAAAGTATCATTAAAAAAGCGGCTATGCCCCGGCATATCTATTTCGGGAACAACCTGTACACCTCTTTGTGCAGCATATTCAATGACATCGCGAATCTCATCATAGGTGTAAAACGAACCTTCATCGCGACCTTTCCGTTGGAAACGGGGATCATTTAACTCAGGATAAACTTTACACTCGATTCGCCAGGCCGGATTGTCAGTCAGATGCCACTGAAATACATTTATTTTATATTTACTCAATACATCAATATGCTTCTTAATAAGTCCGACCGGAAGAAAGTTTCGTCCCGTATCGTGCATAAACCCTCTGATCGGGAAAGCAGGATAATCCTCTATATATACACTCGGATAATATCCGTTCGGGTCTTTCAACTGTTCCAATGTCCGGTTTGCCCAAATCAACCCCTGATTACTTTTGGCTCTTACTACAATTTTATCTTTTGTAATTTTAATCGTGTACGCTTCATCCGAAGGCAACTTCAAACGAGCGTTTACCCGGGAATCCATCGTCAGGGGCCTGACATGTACGGACGATAACGTCTCGATTTTCTGAGGTTGCGGTATCATCGATTCGACACGTTTATCAGTAGCTTTTACTAAGCCAAAGAAGAAGAATAAGGCTGCACAAACAGTTAGTTTTTTCATAATAATACTCTAGTCTTTTCATTATTTCAATTCAAATATAGACTATTTTGCTGAGCTATCCTCAAAAAACTAAGCGTAAAAACAAACATTAGCCAAAAGAGCCAATCAAGAGAAAAAAACATTTAACATAAAATAGAATGATTCTATAATTCACAATCTTTTTTCTTTCGTTATAGTTCTAAAATTTGGATATTCTGTTACCTTTGCATAGGGTGGATATCATTCTTTTTGAGGAATGCCCCCTTTCGACCGGAAACAAAAGAAAACACAATATATGAGTAATGAATGGAAATTTCTAACGCCTCCGACTGAATTTGACAATACAGTCGAACACATGGCAAAAGAGCTTGGAATCAGCCCGATTCTCTGTAAGCTTCTTTTGCAAAGAGGTATCACTTCTATTGAAGAGGCTAAAAAATTCTTTCGTCCTCAACTCCAGGATCTGCACGATCCATTCCTGATGAAGGATATGGACAAAGCGGTAGATCGCCTTAACTTAGCTATGGGACGCAAAGAGAAAATTCTGATTTACGGAGATTACGATGTGGACGGCACAACGTCGGTCGCATTGGTTTATAAATTCTTACGTAGCTATTATTCGAACCTGGATTATTATATCCCGGACCGCAGCGATGAGGGATACGGAGTTTCATATAAAGGGATTGACTTTGCACACGAAAATGACTTCTCGTTAATCATCGTTCTGGATTGCGGCATAAAAGCGAATGAAAAAATTGATTATGCCAACCGCAAAGGAATTGACTTTATCATTTGTGACCATCATAAACCGGATCCTGTACTACCGAATGCGGTGGCGATTCTGGATCCGAAGCGGGATGATGCCAGTTATCCGTTTTCTCATCTGTCGGCATGCGGTGTAGGATTTAAATTCATGCAGGCATTTGCGATCAGTAACGGAATTGATTTTGCATCGCTATATCCGCTACTGGAATTTGTGGCCGTAAGTATTGCTGCCGATCTTGTTCCTATCGTCGGAGAGAACCGGATCATGGCCTATTACGGATTAAAACAATTAAATAACAATCCCAGCATCGGGATAAGAAGCATCATCAACAGTTGCAGTCTGAACGATCGGGAAATTACATTGAGCGACGTTATCTTTAAAATAGGTCCGCGTCTGAACGCTTCGGGACGTATGCAATGCGGTAAAGAAGCCGTTGATTTGCTTATCTCGAAAGATATGCAGCAGGCAAAGGACATCTGCGAAAGCCTGAACGGATATAACGATATGCGCAGAGAGCTGGATAAGAACGTGACGGAAGAGGCTAACTCCATTCTGGAAAATTGCAAAAGTCTGGCAAGCCGTAAAGCAATCGTTATCTACAACGACAGATGGCACAAAGGCGTAATCGGTATCGTAGCCTCACGATTGACGGAACTTTATTATAAACCGGCTGTCGTATTGACTCTTTCAAACGGACTGGCTACAGGTTCGTGTCGCTCTATTCAGGGAATAGATATTTATAAAGCACTTGAATCGTGTCGTGATTTGCTCGAAAATTTCGGCGGACACCCCTATGCCGCGGGACTTTCCATGAAAGAAGAAAATGTAGAAGAGTTTACCATAAGATTTGAGCAATATGTTGCCGACAATATCGAACCCGAACAATTGATTCCACAACTGGAGATCGATGCCGTAATCAACTTCCACGACATCACACCGAAATTCTTTCGTGTATTGAAGCAGTTTGCCCCGTTCGGTCCGAATAATCAGAAACCCGTATTTTGTACAAAGCGTGTTTATGACTACGGAACCAGCCGTTTGGTAGGTAAAGACCAGGAACACCTGAAACTGGAACTGATCGATACCAATTCGGAGAATATCATGAATGCAATCGCATTCGGGATGTATGAGCATAACGATTATGTGAAGGGATTAAATCCTTTCGATATTGTCTATACAATCGAAGAAAATAACTACAACGGTAATTCATATATTCAGTTGTTAGTAAAAGAAATCAGACCAAGTTTAATGACCGAATGACAATTTTCGAAGAAATACTGAAGAAACATTGGGGATATGATACCTTCCGGCCTTTACAAGGAGATATTATTCAAAGTATCTACGACGGAAAGGATACATTGGGCCTTATGCCCACCGGGGGAGGAAAATCTCTGACGTTTCAGGTGCCGGCTTTGGCAATGGAGGGAGTGTGCGTAATCGTCACTCCCTTGATTGCATTAATGCGGGATCAGGTAGACAATCTGAAGAAACGCAGACTGAAGGCGGCTTGTATCTATTCGGGAATGAGTACTTCGGAAATCAGCATCATACTGGACAATGCGCTGTACGGAGGAGTAAAGTTTCTGTATGTTTCGCCCGAAAGGCTAACATCCGAATTATTTCTTGCTAAGTTCAAAGTCATGCAGTTGTCTATGATTGTCGTGGATGAAGCTCACTGTATCTCACAATGGGGCTACGATTTCAGACCGGCTTATTTAAATATAGCCGACATCCGGCTCCTGCATCCGCAAACACCCGTACTGGCTCTGACTGCCACTGCAACCACGCAGGTTGTGCAGGATATACAGGAGAAGTTACGCTTCAGGCAGGAAAATGTTTTCCGTAAAAGTTTTTACCGTTCCAATATTGCTTACGTTGTGAGGCGTACAGACGGTAAAGAGTCTGAACTTACGCATATACTAAACAGTATCCCGGGTACGGCAATCGTTTATACCCGTAATCGAAAAAAGACACAAGAGACAGCAGTGTATCTGCAACGTTTCGGTATTTCAGCAGATTACTTTCACGCAGGACTCAAAAACTCAATTAAAGAGGCTAAACAGGATGCCTGGAAACGAGGAGAAACCAGAGTAATGGTTTCGACTAATGCTTTCGGGATGGGTATTGACAAAGCTGATGTACGCTGTGTCATCCATCTGGATATGCCAGACTCGCCCGAGGAGTATTTTCAGGAAGCCGGAAGAGCCGGACGTGACGAGCAGAAAGCCTATGCCGTTTGTCTGATCGGCAAGCAGGACGTGCCTACCCTCAAAAGACGTATCACGAATGCTTTTCCGGAACGAGACTTTATCAAAGAGGTTTATGACTTGTTAGGAAGTTTTCTGAAAATCGGCATCGACAGCGGATTTGAAGCTTGCAGAGAGTTTAATCTGGGTAATTTCTGTAAATTCTATGAATTGCCCGTCATACAAACTCACAGTGCCCTGAAATTGCTGGAACTTGCCGGATATATCGAATATATTCCCGAAGAAGAAAGCCAATCCCGGATTCTGGTTCTTCTGACTAAAGAAGAGCTATACAGATTAAGGGGATGGGATCCGAAAACGGAAGAATTGATACAGACTATCCTGCGCAGTTATACAGGTCTGTTTACAGATTATGCCTACATAGACGAAGAGAAGCTTTCGGAGCGGATCAATCTATCGCAGGAAGGTATATACGAACGTTTGCAGACTCTGACGAGACAGGGAATCATCAGTTACGTGCCACGTAAACGGACTCCTTATATCGTTTATCTGCAAAGACGCGAAGAGAAAAGGTATATCCAGATAAACCGAGGCGTTTACGAAGAAAGACTGGAGAAATATCAGCGCAGGATCGATTCTATGATCGGATATATCGAAAATACCGAAATATGCCGCAGCCGTTCGCTGCTTGCCTATTTTGACGAGACCAATGCGGAGGATTGCGGTATTTGCGACGTCTGTCTGTCTCGGAAAAAGAGAAAGAAAGATCAGCTTCAGTCATTGATGAAAGATATCGTCAATCACCTGAGTATTTGTCCGCAGACCCTATCCGAGCTAATCACAAAAATGGCCTGCCCGAAAGAGGAAGCCATTGAAGCCATTCGGATTTTACTGGATGACGGCATGCTCGAACAAGATGAATCGGAAATATTATCCGTCGTTTCAGCGGAATAAAATCCGAATCTTATTTTGAGAAGCAATCAACCGGAAAGCATTGCAGAAAAAAATCCGAAACAGCTTCTATCTTACTAAACAAATAAGTAAGTTTGTACTTTCAGTTAGACTTTAAACACATGAAATATCAGATATCGACAGACACATTACACGAAGGGATCATCAAATTACCTTCTTCGAAGAGTATCAGCAACCGCGTTCTAATCATTAACGCTTTATCAATGAGTGACTATCCGATCGAGAACCTTTCGGATTGTGACGATACAAACGTTATGCTTCGAGCGCTTGATTCAGACTCTTCTTCTTTTGATATCGGTGCTGCGGGAACGGCAATGAGATTCCTGACAGCTCTGTTGGCTAAAACATTCGGCCAATGGACAATCACAGGTACCGAACGTATGAAAAACAGACCAATTAAGCTTTTGGTCGATTCGATCAATGAACTTGGCGGAAAGATTGAATACGCAGAAAAAGAAGGATACCCTCCCCTGCGAATCTACGGATCGGCTCTTGAGGGTGGAGAACTGGAGCTTAACGGAGGTGTAAGTTCGCAATATATATCGGCTTTGATGATGATTGCGCCTTATATGAAGCATGGTCTGACACTGACGCTGACGGGTACTATCATATCTCGTCCGTACATCCATCTGACGGCTGAACTAATGCGTTTCTTCGGAGCAGAAGTGATTATCACAGACAACAAAATCAAAGTGATTCCGGGCGAATATCAGCCGAAACCTTATTTTGTAGAAAGTGACTGGTCGGCTGCTTCTTATTGGTATCAGATCGTTGCATTAAGCAAAGATCTTCGCTTAGAACTGCCTCATTTGTATAAAAACAGCTGGCAGGGAGATGCGAAAGGTGCAGAGTTGTTCAGCTTGCTTGGTGTACAGACACACTATACGAAAGAAGGTGTTACGATCAGTAAAAAAGAGATCACAACGAAAAAATGTATCTACAATTTCGTAGATCAGCCGGATCTGGCTCAAACATTTGTGGTGACTTGCTGTTTATTGAATATTCCATTTCATTTCTCGGGTCTTCAAAGTCTGAAGATTAAGGAAACAGACCGAATGGAAGCGTTGAAAAACGAAATGCGTAAATTAGGTTATGTTTTGACAGATAAAAACAACTCAATCCTGGAATGGAAGGGAGAAAGATGTGAACCGTCAAACGAACCGATTCATACATACGAAGATCATCGTATGGCCATGGCTTTTGCCCCGGCTGCACTGAAGATCGGTAAAATTGAAATTTGTGAACCCCATGTGGTTTCGAAATCCTATCCGGACTATTGGAAGGATTTGAAACATATCGGTTTCAAAATGGAAGAATTGGGATAGGAAACAGTCATTCATTGTCCCTGAAAAATCAAATTATAAATCTATGTTATTTTTAATAATTGCCTTAATTGTGCTCGGTTTAATCGCCGCTATAGCCGGAGTATTCCATTATCGGAATCTTCAAAAAAGAGTAGAGCGCGGCGAAGTGATAGAAGAAAGCCCTGTTGTGGAAGAAGAGTGTTGTGGAGCCCATTCTACATGCGAAAAAGACAGCCTGTTAACAGCGGTAAGTAAAGATATCGAATATTACGAAGATGAAGATCTGGATCGCTTCAGAGGAGTTCCTTCAGAGGAATACACAGAAGATCAGATCGAGGAATTCAGAGAAATCCTTTATACACTAAAAAGTGAAGAAGTGGCCGGATGGGTCCGAAGTCTGCAACTCCGTGCGATCGAATTACCAACAATTATTAAAGATGAAGTATTATTAGTCGTAGGAGAAAGAAGATTCCATGATTGAACTTTTAAACTATACATTTTTTCAGAATGCTTTGGCAGGTGCAATACTTGTCAGCATTCTTTGTGGTATAGTCGGCACTTACATTGTAGTTCGCCGACTTGTTTTTATTAGCGGAGGTATAACACACGCTTCCTTTGGCGGACTGGGACTTGGGTTCTATCTGGGATGGAATCCGATCGCTACAGCTACGCTCTTTGCTGTTTTATCCTCATTCGGTGTGGAATGGCTTTCACGAAGAGAAGCCGTCAGAGAGGATTCGGCTATCGCGGTATTCTGGTCATTAGGAATGGCGTTAGGTGTGTTGTTTATCTTCCTGACTCCGGGCTATATGCCGGGAATGACCGAATTTTTATTTGGAAATATATTAACCATCACAAGAACGGACTTATTGGTTTACAGCATCCTGACCGTTGCATCAGCCCTGTTCTTCTTATTCTTTTACCGAAGCATTTTATACATCGCCTTTGACAGTCAGTTTGCTAAAACCAAGAAGCTGCCTGTTGCCTTTATCGAATATGCAATGATGTTCTTTATTGCTACAACGATTGTATTCAGTATCCGTCTGATAGGAATTGTATTGCTGATGTCTATGCTGACCGTTCCGCAGATGACAGCCAACTTGTTTACCAAATCGTTTAAGAAAATGATTTTCTTAAGTGTGGGAATCGGGATTGTGTGTGCCATCGCAGGTTTGTTCCTTTCCTATGTACTGAATGTTCCTTCGGGTGCTTTGATTATTATTGTATCAATCATTATATACCTGATTTGTAAAATTTATTTCAAGTTCAGACAATCGATGATAAAAGCCTAACTGAAATCACCAGATAATGAAGTATCGTCTTTTTATTTGTTTCTTATTATCCTTAGTTCTAAGCAGTTGTTCGAACAAAAAGAACACCTTGCTAAGTCGTGCGTATAATGAAATGACCACCCGATACAATATCTATCACAATGCAAATGAGGCGTTTCAGACAGACTTAAAAACCCTCGAAGATAAATTCGAAGACAACTATACACATCTTTTGCCCCCTCATCCGATTTATGAGTTGGCAAAAGATGATTTTACATCCGATATTCCGGGATTTGACGTTACCATCGAAAAATGTACAAAAGCTATTCAGACCCACTCTATCAGATCTTTCCCCCGAAACGGAAAATACAGTTTACGCAGGGTGAGAGAACAAGCGAAAATAGAAGAGTTTAATCCTTTCATTCATCGGGTATGGCTATTATGGGGCGAAGCACAATTCTACAAAGGAAACTTATTGCAAGCCTTATCTACTTTCAATTATATATCCAGACATTTCAGAAATAAACCGGAAGTGGTTCTACAGGCACGTCTATGGATGATACGGACCTATTTGGTTATGGGCTGGGTATTCGATGCGGAAAACTTGTTGCCTTTGATAAAAGGTGTTGAGGTCCCTCCCTTCTTAGCACCATTATACAATACAGTATGGTTTGAGCTGCTCTTAAAGAAAGATCAGTATGCTGAGGCTTTACCTTATCTGCAAAAGGCTATTCCTCTGACGAAAAGCAAAACACAAAAATATCGTCTTATTTATTTAGAATCGCAACTCTATGCTTTGACCGGTAATAAGGCAAAAGCATACGAATCTCTGGCTCATATAATCCGGATGAATCCACCGTACAGCGTTGCTGTCCATGCTAAAATCAAACAGGGAGAGCTAAGTTCTGCCAACCAATCCGAGAAAGCCATCCGCACGTTTAAACGAATGCTCAAAGATCCGAAAAACGATAATTATTCCGATCAGATTCTTCTGGCTATCGGAAATATGCATCTTTACAGACAGGATACTGCACAAGCTTTAAACAGTTATGCTGAGGCTATAACCAAGAGTACCCGAAACGGTATCGAGAAAAGTTTATCGGCTCTTCAGATGGCTGATATCTATTTCACAAAGAAGCTATATACGGAGGCTGAACCTTATTATGCGATTGCTCTATCGGGCATGAATGCCGAAAATAAAAGATATAAAGAGGTACAGGAAAGAGCGAGTATTTTAAGCGATTTCGCAAAGTACGACAAGCAAATTCAACTTCAGGATAGTCTGCTTGTTCTCTCAACATTGTCTGAGGAAGAACGAAACAAAGCAATCCGTCGGGTTATTGATGAAATCATACGAAAAGAAGAAATCAAAGCAGCCGAAGAATTAGAAAAGGAATATAACAGCAATAAAAATGATTACGAAAGCGGAGAGTCTGGAATCAAACCTGTCTCGCCCCCTCCGGGAGTAAACAATAATCATTTCTGGTACTTCTATAATCCGCAATTAGTAGCTGCGGGTAAAGAGATTTTTAAGAAACAATGGGGAAACCGTAAACTGGAAGATAACTGGAGACGAAAAGAAAAATCAGGCAATACAGATTTTACATCCGATAGTGATGAGTTGTTATTTGCAGATGCACCTGTTTCTCCGGATAAAGGTGTGATTTCTAATTTGGATGATGCGCCTGAATTTGAAGAATCTGACGACCCGAAAGATCTCGATTTCTACCTCAAACAAATACCTTTCACCTCTGAACAAAAACAGGCTGCACATGCAATCATACAGAACGGCCTTTTCCACATCGGGGGTATATACAAAGACAGGCTGGAGGACTATACTGAGGCTGTTTCAACTTACAATAAGCTTTTAGCGGACTATCCTCAATACAAGGATAAACTAAAGGTGCTGTATGAGCTATATCTTATCTATTGTTATAAACAGGATATGACTCAGGCTGAAGATATCCGAAATAAAGTTTTGCATGAATTTAAGGATACGAAAATGGCACAAATCGTCAGTGATCCGGATTATATCCAGGATTACCAGAAACGACTGAAAGCTGAAGAGCAGGCTTACTCAGATGCCTTTGATGTATTCAGAAAAGGGAATTTACAGGAAGTAAGAGACCGGTATAAATTGTTTATTGATAGCTATCCTGCTTCTAAACTGATGCCTAAGTTTATGTTTCTGAATGCAATTGCCTTACTTTCTGAAGGGGAATCCGAAAGCTTCAAACAAGAGCTGGATGTTTTGGTTAAGGAATATCCGAAAGATGCTGTAACAGAAATAGCTACCGATATCATAAAAGGAATCAATGAAGGCAGAAAACTGAATACAGGAGGCTTTTATCCGTCTTATGACGGGGAGTTGGCAGATCGTGATCCTATGCTGACATCCGATTCAACTTCCCGTCAGATAGAAGAAATGGTATCGTTTGAAGACGATCCGTTATCACCTCATCAGATCGTATTTATGATTCCGGAAGATCCTTTGTATAAGAATGATCTTATCTATCAGATAGCTAAATTTAATTTTAGTAATTTTGTGGTTCGTGAGTATGATATTGAAACCCAAACGAGTGATAAATCTATCTTGATCATCGTGAAAGGATTCAAATCGAGAGAAGAATTATTTTTCTATGAAAACCGACTGCGCAGAAACTCCGATTTTATGAAGCAGCTGCGCGATGGAGTGAAGTTAATTCCTATTTCGGAAAGGAATCTGGAAATACTACTTGAGGGTGGTTCAACTGAGATATATTTGGATTTTTACAATAACCTGAAAACACAATATGAGAAAGATAAAAATTCTATGGGTCGATGACGAAATAGACTTGTTAAAGCCACATATCTTCTTTTTAGAAGAAAAAGGCTATATAGTCCTGACTTCTACAAATGGTTATGATGCCCTTGATCTTATCGAAGCAGAAAATCCCGACATTATCTTTCTTGATGAAAATATGCCGGGTATAAGCGGATTGGAAGTATTGGGTAAATTGAAAGAAATGAAGTCTCACCTTCCTGTAATTATGATTACGAAAAGTGAGGAAGAAGATTTGATGAATCAGGCTATTGGTAGTAAAATTACCGATTATCTGATTAAGCCCGTTAATCCTAACCAGATTCTGCTTAGCCTAAAAAAGAATTTAAATAAGAAAGCGTTTATCTCTGAATCAACTACAATCAACTACCGTCAGGAGTTTGCAAAAATCAGTATGCAAATCAATGATTCTCTGGATAGCGAAGGATGGAAGGATATATATAAAAAACTTGTCTATTGGGAAATCGAATTAGAACAAGCCGACAATGAGATGGAGGAGATTCTTCGTTACCAGAAGGCAGAAGCTAATAATAATTTCGCAAAATACATTCAACGAAACTACATCCACTGGATTCAGAACGAAGACAAAAGGCCTTTGATCAGCCCGGATATATTTAAGAAAAGAGTATTTCCTCAGTTAGATCGTAACGAGAAAGTATTTTTTGTTCTAATCGATAATTTCAGATTAGATCAATGGCGCTCGATTATGCCGCTTATTGCTGAGGACTTCCATTTTGAGGAGGAGCTTTATTACAGTATTCTACCAACAGCTACTCAATATTCGCGAAATGCCATCTTTTCAGGATTAATGCCTAATCAGATAGCAAAAATGTTTCCTGAACTGTGGGTTGACGAGGATGAGGAGGATGGTAAAAACTTAAACGAATCGCCTCTTATCCATACTTTATTGGAGCGATATCGGAGACGTCATACTTTTTCCTATACAAAAAATACGGATTCCAGATTTGCCGAAAAGTTAAGCCAAACAGTTGCCGAATGGGAACAGAATGATTTAAACGTATTAGTCGTAAATTTCATTGATATGCTGTCGCATGTCCGGACAGAATCAAAGATGATCCGGGAACTGGCTTCAACAGAAGCAGCTTACCGATCCATAACACGATCCTGGTTTAAGCATTCAGGGACTCTGGATCTACTAAGATTAATTGCTAAAAAAGGATTCAAGATTGTACTGACAACTGATCATGGAACAATACGTGTCAATAATGCCGTTAAAGTTGTAGGTGATAAAAACACGAATACCAATTTAAGGTATAAGGTCGGAAAAAACCTAAATTACAATCCAAAAGAGGTCTTTGAGATTAAAAAACCTTTAGAAGCCGGTTTGCCTGTACCAAATCTCAGTTCAACTTATATCTTTGCAGAGAATAATGATTTTTTAGCTTACCCCAATAATTATAATTATTATGTAAGCTACTTTAAAAATACATTTCAGCATGGAGGTATATCATTAGAAGAGATGCTTATACCTTACGTTACACTGAATATTAAAAATTAAACCCGAATATATTTTAGAAATCTATATGGAACTAAAAATTAATAATTTAGAGACTATTCACGATACAGCTCGTGAGTTCATCCGTGAGATGGGTGATTCTACCGTTTTTGCATTTCATGGTGAGATGGGAGCCGGTAAAACGACTTTTATCAAAGCATTGTGCGAAGTCTTAGGTGTAGAAGATGTTATTAACAGCCCTACTTTTGCAATCATCAATGAATACAGATCTGATTTAACAGGTGAGCTAATCTATCATTTTGACTTTTATCGAATTAATAAGATTGAAGAAGCTTACGATTTCGGTTATGAAGATTACTTCTTCAGCGGATCTCTTTGTTTTATCGAGTGGCCTGAGAAAGTAGAAGAATTACTTCCGGGTGATGTTGTAGATGTGTACATTGCTGAAAACGAAGATGGAACACGTTCTATTAAATGGAACTAAATAAAAAAGGATGTCACTTGACATCCTTTTTTATTTATATATGCTGGGGCTCTATGCTATCTTCACTATTTTCGGGATAAACAATTTCACCCTTATCTTCAAAGTATTGATATAACTTATCGTAAAACGGATGGGCCATTAATGTATCGGCATCACCAATGACGAATAGTTTCATTCTGGCTCTGGTAATAGCTACATTCATTCGTCTTAAATCAGAAAGGAAACCGATATGTCCTTGCTCATTAGCACGTACAAGGCTTATAAAGATAACGTCTCGCTCCTGTCCCTGGAATCCATCCACCGTATTAATCGTAATGAACTTACGCAGAGGTTTCAGAAAAGGTATCTGCTTTATTCTTTTTCTCAGATAATATACCTGTGCTTTATAGGGTGAAATGATACCGAAGTCAATCCGCTCATTTATGATTCGATCACGTCCGATATTTTCAATATACTTCACCAGTTGAGTTATCAGTTGCTCCGCTTCCTCTTTGTTTAAACGGCTTTTACCATATATCCCACTCTCTTCTTTTATATCCAGCTTAGATGTGTTTATCCAGACTAAAGGAATATCCCATGAAAGAATGCTTCGGTATTTTACATCGGAGTGAGATTCCAATTGTCCTTTGTAAAAATAATCAGAAGAGAATTGCATGATATCCTGATGCATCCGGTACTGAATCTTAAGCAATGAGCAAACTTCCGGTTTCCGTTCTGCTATTTTTTGCATCAGAGTAACCGCCAAGCCTTTTTTAGCAGCCTCAAAAGATTTGATCGTAGGAGGCAACTGGCAGTGATCTCCGGCAAAGACAACCCGCTCTGATTTAATAATAGGTACCCAGCATGCTGCTTCCAAAGCTTGAGCCGCTTCATCAATAAACAATGTCGCAAACTTACGATGATTCAGCACCCTATTGTTTGCCCCTATCAATGTAGAAGCAATTACTCTCGCTTCTGAAAAGATATCTTGTTCGATCGCTATCTCCAGCTCCGTTGCCCGACTACGCAATTTATTTAAACGATTACGTAAAGCTTCTCTGTTCTCACCGGATTTACGAAGTCCCTTACTCAAATCCCGGATCATCTTCCGAATGCTCCATAACTCTGAATAATGAGGATGAGCCTCAAATTGTCGTTCGTAAGTAAATCCGAGCATTTTATCATTTACACGGGAGGGATTACCTATACGTAAAACATTTACTCCTCTGTCTACAAGCTTTTCACAAATCCAGTCTACGGCAGTGTTACTTTGAGCACAAACCATTACCTGACTTTCTCTGTGTAACGTTTCATAGATTGCTTCCACTAAGGTTGTCGTTTTCCCTGTACCGGGAGGACCATGGATAATAGCTGTCTCACGGGCATTTAAGACTTTATTTACAGCTTCATCCTGACTGATATTCAACCAGGGAAAACGTATAGGATACGACTCTCTGAATGTTGCAGGCTTGTTGCCTAACAATACATCCCTTAAATAAGACAATCGATTATCTTTAGCTGAAGCAACCTGAGCTAAGGCTGCAAACATAGTCTTATAGGACGTTTCATCAAAATATAACTGAACCCCAACTTCTGTCGTTTGATTTAGTTGAGCTAAAGCCTGATTATGAGGGAGAACAATCATCATTCTGTTCTCGTCGACATAACTTACCTGAGCCGTAAAATCAAAATAAGCAGGTTTATTGTTTTTGTCTTTTACAAAAAAACGAAGGGGCTTGCCCGGATCGAAATCATGATCGATTTCCCGCACATCCATTCTTTCTACTTCAAGTATATACTGGTTAATCGAGTTATAATAACTTCGCCCAATCTGTATAGGATACCAGCAGCTACCTTTCTCGACATTGTTCAGAACATTCGTTTGTTTTGTTTGCTCTTCATATTGCTCTTTCTCGTAATTATATTCTAATTGCAAAAGATCATATGTTTCCTGAAGTTCCGATATAGGATTTATTAGTTTGCTCATTTAAGGATATTCTTTTCTGAATCTCTGATAATATTCAGATTTATACGCAAACAAAGATAGATAATAAAAAGAAAAAGAGATGTTCCAATAATCTGAAACACCTCTTTCTTTCCACTTTGAAAATAAATGTATATCTAAATTAACACTCAAACTCATTTTAAATTCAGAATAGAGAGGATCCACTTATCACAAGCAGATCCCCTTTCTAATTACCTCTTAATAACCCAGATATTAATATTGTGTAACGTTGTAGAATCAAATATTCGGTACATTTTTATCCCACCATACAAGTGTACCAATATCATCTTTACCTCCCAGATAAGTATCTACAGCCTCTTGTACGAATACTGCATTTACCTCATATTGTGATTGAGGGATACCTGCCTTACGAGCATTATTCACTACGCCCGGACCATAAGCCACATTGATTTGTGGTTGGAAATAGGTCATATACGGAGGTAGTTGTCTCGGATAACCCGTTCTGCGATACTCACTCCATGCTACAGAAGATCCACCAGGGAACATAGCAATCCATTTTTGAGTAATAATCTTTTCAAGTTTAGCCTCATTGTCTGTAGCATCTGCAAACTTCGGCGTAACCTTAGAAGCAGCCTCAACATTTTTAGCAATTTGCTGATCTATAGAAGTCCAGTTCTGAGGTTTAGCCTGCGAATTCTGATAAGCTGTAATATCTGCAGCATCTTCGATTCCATATTGTTTCATAGAAACCTCAATTCCTTTATTGTAAGCCGTTGCCACATCTCCGGCACCTGAATAACCTCTTAGAGCCGCTTCTGCTTTTAAGAACCAGGATTCAGCTGCATTCATAAGAAATATAGGAGATGTCTGATAAGTTGCTCCTGCAGGGAATGAAGTACCAAGACCTGAATAAAGCGTTCCTGAGTTCTGATTAAATTCTGAACCTACACGAATACCTCTGTATCCGCCTTCTTTATGTTCAGAAAAGAACTTAGGTAAACGAGGATCATTATATCCAACCAGAATACTCTCCATATCTGCACTCATACGAGTATCACCCCATACCTGAGCAAGAACATTAAGTCCATTGATATAAGCTCCTGTAAAACCTGCATTCTGACTATTATCTTCAATCATACCGAATGGATGATTCAGAGCTTTCTCTGCCTGAGTCTTAGCTAATTCCGGATTAACTTTAACAATACGCATGGCTAGTCTTAAACGCAAAGTATTCGATAGCTTTTGCCATTTTGTAATATCTCCCTGATAAAACAAATCTTTAGATGCGGCATCCGAGCTGCTTTGTGCATTTGCTAAAAGTTCCTGAGCCTGATCTAACTCATCGAAAAACATAGTGTACACCTGTTCTGCACCATCATATGTCGGAACTGATTGGCCAAATGAAGAATAAGGCAAGATACCATACATATCGACTGTCCGCTCTGAAGCTATAATCTGAGTCAATAAACCCATAGCCATTACGCCTTTATCTACCGGACTCTTAGACGATTGCTCAAAACTTTTTTTCATATAAAAAACCTGAGACATCGTTTTATTCCAATAATCCAGCATATACCCATTCCAGTTGTCTACCAAATCATAAGTCTGATTATTATAGCCTCCTAAAAAGTTGGTACCCGAACAAAGATAGCCGGCCCAGATATCAATATTCAAATTTGATTGTACCTGTAAAACCCATGCTGCAATCGGATAGGGTCCCGAATCATCCGGATAAATAGCTCGCTGAGCCAATGTTAAGTAATTGATTGCCGGATCTAATTCTGTGTCAACCAAACCAGATGACACCCCGGATTTATCGGTGTCAATATCTTCGAATTTATCAGTACAGCCAACCATAGCCATACATAACAGAGACATATATATATACTTTTTCATGATAATCATTTTTGTTGAGTTTATCTTTAGAATGCAACATTTACACTGAAACCTAAGCTACGTGTAGCCGGTAAAGCGTAAGTTTCAACACCAGACATTAAGTTGTCAGTAAAGGAAGAAATTTCTGAATCAACCGGAGCCGGTTTGTAGAAATAAAATAAGTTACGACCGATTAACGACACTCTCAATTGTTGAATAGGCGTTGATTTAAACCATTCCTGAGGTAAGTCATATCCTATAACTAATTCTCTCAAACGAACAGTAGTCGCATCATAAACGTATTCACCCCATGCTCCATTCTTACCTCCTACAAGCTTGTAATAAGCAATCGGAGAGAACGTGTTGCCATCAATCTTAACACCACCTGCATTTCTTGCATCCGCTGTAGTCTGGCTATTACCGGAATAGTCCAGCATAGATTCTGTAAGAGAAATAACTTCGCCTCCAAAACGACCATCAATTAAGAATGAGAAGTTCAAACCTTTCCATGAGAACGAGTTATTCCAGCTCAACATATAATCAGGATTCGGATTACCTACGTACTCTTTCGTTTTTGAAAGGGTAGGTTCAGAACCAACAACTTGTCCATTCACATATTTATCTTTCAGGATCAGTTTACCGTCATTATCTCTGGCTAATTTATAAGCGTACATATCGCCTAAGCTTCCGCCTACAGTAACCCGTGAAACGAAACGACCTTTATCATCTGTTGATATATCAAACTGAGGAGCACCTTCATGAAGTTTTTTAACTTTGTTCTTATTATTAGAGAAGTTTACGGTAGATACCCAATTCACTTCACCTAATTTAGGAGCAACACTTACTGAAGCTTCAAAACCTGAGTTCTGTATATCACCACCATTTACCCAATAGTAATTCATACCACTACCTAACGGAGCAAGAATCTTAAATAACTGATTCGTTGTATTCGTCCGATAATAGGTAAAATCAAAACGTAAAAGATTTTCCCATAAACCTAAATCAGCACCGATTTCGAAAGATTTAGTCAACTCAGGCTTCAATGTTTCACCCGGTCTTACAATTACATCCGGATTAATTAAACCTCCATCAGTACCTACTCTACTAATCACTTTAGTGATAAACGGAGGAAGCTCCGCACCTACTTCAGTATAAGAAGTTCTTAATTTGAACATATTAATCGTTTCCTTATTTATCGGCAAAAGTTCCGATAAAACAGCAGATAAACCTACAGAAGGAAAGAAGTAACTGTTGTCAGAAGACGGCAAAGAAGAAGCCCAGTCATTACGACCTGTATGCGTTAAGAACAGAGCATTATTCCATCCTAATTCGAATGAATAGAACAAAGACTGAACCTGTTTACGAGAATACAGATTTTCAATATATCCACCATTCTTAAAGTCGATATTAGATACACTAAAGAAGTTTGGTTGTGAGATATAACCTTTATTCCCAGTATATTTAATCCCTTGAGAAGTATAATCATTTATAGCTGCTCCTAAGATACCGGCAACTCTGAATTTACCGAATTCTTTAGTCGCATTCGCCATAATATCACCGTAATATTGACGAGCACCAGACTCTATGTTGATATAATCACCATTATGCTTCGCTGTGATCAGGTTAGTACCCTGGTGAAGTTTTGTCTCCATCTTATCATTTGTATCATCAATTGTACCGCGAGCCTGTACATAGAACCAATTTGTGAAATTATATTTCAGTGTCGCAGACATTAACATACGAGAGATATTATTCACATTACGTTCCCGGTTAGTGATCCAGTAAGGATTCTCATAATCTTCTCTCGGAGCAACCGGCCAGTTTTGATAATATCTGTCAGGATTAAATTCCTCATAGCCATCTTGTCCGATATAACCCGGTTGTTTCCCTCTTAATTCATAATTACGATATGGATTCATATCCAATCCCGCATCCATATTATAGAACGAGATTAATGGATTCATATAAATACCCGGAGCAAACGGATTATTCGTTTTTTGCATCATATAATTCACCTTCATGTCAAGTTCAAGCTTATTATCGAAGAATTTACTTGTACCACGAAGATTAAAGTTATTACGATTCATATCGTTACGATCAATCAACCCTTTCGAGTATGTATTTGCGTAAGATGCGAATACACGAGCTATTTCATTACCGGCAGTCAAAGTCACACTGTTCGTTGTGTTAACTCCGGTCTGTAGAAAGTCCTGATAATTGTTTTCCAATCTCCCCGCATTAGAAGATTTATCCCCCCAACTCTCACGGAAAGCACCTTCCAAACCGACATAGTCTTTTTGGAATTTTGGTTTGTAAGCCGCATGATCAAAAGTAGTGTTCGTTGAAACCTCAATGCGGGATTTGCCTGCTTTTCCTGTTTTAGTTGTGATCAGGATAGCACCATTAGCAGCCTGATTACCATAAAGAGCTGCCGCAGAAGGACCTTTCAGAATTTGCATATCCTCGATATCATCCGGGTTAATAGACGATAAACCGTCAGCTCCCAGTGAAACACCACCGAAAGCACCCTGATCTGTTGATGAGTGAGGATTGTAATTGGATACCGGCATACCATCGATAACGATTAACGGCGCGCCTGTACCATTCAGAGAGTTATTACCACGTAATACGATTTTGTTTGCGGAGCCGGCACCTCCTGAAGATTGCTGAACATTTACGTTCGATATTTTACCGGAAATAGAATTTGTAAAGTTACCACTCTTAACTGTGACCAACTCTTTCGTATCGAGCCCCTGTGTCGAATAGGTAATGGCTCTTACATTTTTCTTCACACCCATAGCCGTTACGACTACATCTTTCAGGTTCTGGGCATTGGTATTAAGTTTTACATTATACGTATCTTCTGCACCTACCGGTACTTCTTTGGGTTGATAACCAACATACGTTATTACAAGAATTTGTCCCGGAGCAGCCTTCAGCGTGAAATTACCATCTAAATCTGTAACCGTACCCTCAGTAGTTCCCTTAATAGCTACAGCTGCACTGATAAGAGGCTCACCTGCTTCATCCAAAACCACACCCTTGATCGTTTTCTCCTTACCTTTTTTTACAGGAGCTTGATTTTCCTTGTAGATAGTCACATAATTACCTTTTATCTCAAAATCTACAGGTTGATTTTTTAAAACTGTCTTAAGAACTTCATCAAACGGTTTATCCTTGGCATCGATTGTTACTTTAACGTTGATATTCAACTCATTTTGTTTGTACCATATTGAATATCCCGTTTGTTTTTTCAATGATTCTATAGCTTCTCCGACTGTCAGGTCATTAGCTTTTAGCGATACTTTCTGAGCAGAAACGCTCATTGCTCCCATGTATGCACAACAAAGTAATGCTAAAATTCTTTTCTTAGAATTTAGTCTCATGTTCTAAATAAGATTTGTAAGGTTAAAGGGAAAATCCCCGAAATAATAATTGTTTTTAGAAAGGTTGAGCTATTCAAACGTCATCTCATAGGCACACTGTAAGTTAATTGTTATAGATAATAATTTGTTTGTCATTAATGGCATAATTGAATCGACCATTGATAGATATGATTTCCATAATTTTAGTAATAGGATCATTCACATTTACTTCACCATAATAGATTTCATCTAACAATCTCGTATCGTTCACTATAAAATGAACAGCATAAATGCGTTCCAATTGTTTTATTATAAGGCTTAAAGGCTTATTGTTAAAGACATATTTACCTTCTCTCCAGTTCTCTGCACTCGCATCAAATCCGGCTTCGGTAAACAGACTATTTGATTTATCAAAAGAAATCATTTCATTTGCTGTCAGATAATAAGCACTGTCAGCATCATCTTTATACACCTGAACTTTACCTTCTGTCACCTGAACTTCAATCGTATTTTCATCATTGTATGCTTTCACATTGAATTCAGTACCCAGCACCTTTACATCAATATTCTCAGCATTGACGATAAAAGGCAGATCTTTATTCTTAGCAACTTTGAAATAGGCTTCACCTTTCAGATTTACCGAACGGCTGCGTCTGTTAAAATTATCAGGATAAGATATCACCGTGTTTGCATTTAACCAAATCTGAGTTCCGTCAGCTAAAGTTAACTGAGCCCGCTCACCTTCATTGACTGTCAATGTTTGTAAGACCTCACCCTGATTATAATCTTTCATCATCATATAACCAATCGAAAGAATAGCTGTACCACAAACAACTGCTGCATATTTTGCAAAAGGATAAAAAGAGAATCTTCTTTTTTTCACTTTATGGTCTGTGTCTGATTTGCTTTCGATAGTTATACTATCTGCAAAACTTAATACATTAGTCAGAACGTATGCATTTTTCAGACGAAATAATTCTTCTTTATTCTCTTCTGATTCTTCTAACCACGTATTCAAATGAATCAACTCCTCTTCAGTTGCTTCATGATTCAAATACTTTGAAATAATCTCTTTCATTAAAAAATCATTTAATTGATCTGCTGTCTCATTTCAATCTGTCATAGAGGCCGTTCAGATCACAATTTTAAGCTCTAAAAATCCCTTTCTATTAAGTAGACGTTTCAGGTATAACGGAACCGACAAAAAAAATCGATTTTTTTTTATTTTTATTTAAACACCTTACAAATCCAATCACATATATACCTGTATAACAATTCCTTAAATATACATATCAAAGAGCAAAAGCAATATGAAAAATTCTTTTAATTTTGACTTCAACATAGACAAGGCCTCAGTCATGCGCCTCTCTACAGTACGTTTTGATATATCCAGCTCTTCAGCTATCTCCTGGTATTTCATTTGCTTCTGACGACTCATCAGAAAGACTTCTTTACATTTAGGCGGTAATTCTTCAATAGCCTCTTTAATGCTGTTACGGACCTCATTAAAGGACACATCGGAACATTCAAAGGCTTCCAATGCTTTTAAATTCAGATCCAACTCCATACTCTGCATGGTAGTCTGATAATATTGCTGTCGAATTTTGTTTTTCCTTAATTGGCTTATACAGGCATTTTTGGTAGATGTCACAAGGAAGGCCTCCAAATTAGAATCTGCATCCAGATGCGACACATTTTCTATAAGTTGGATAAATACATTTTGAACAATATCCATAGACTCCTCAGTATTCTGCAAATACTCATTTGCAAAATACTGAAGTCGCCTTGAATACTTATTATAGACCTCTGTAAAAGTAGCCTTATTTCCTTCTTTAAGTAGAATAATAATATTATCCATATCTGGAGATATTTATCCGGGAGATATTTTTTATAGTATTTTCCCCTTATATTATTTTGTAATAATTACAATTTTGCTAATTTTGAAGCGAATATTTAAAAGAAATCAAATATTCGCCGAATGAGCGCAAAGAAACTCATTCAATACAAAAACAAACTTATATTAAAATAAATTACAAACAAAACATTTTGGAATTTTTCCTTGTTATAAGGAAGAACTAAATACAATTAGTGATGAGAAAGACTATACTTACTTTTTTTGTATTAGCCGCTATTAGTATTAATGCTCAAAACAAAACAATTATGAAATTTGAACTACCAAAATTACCTTACGCACATAACGCTTTAGAGCCAGTTATCAGTCAAGAAACTATTGATTTTCATTATGGCAAACACCATCAGGCATATGTTAATAATTTAAATAATTTAATCCCTGGAACAAAATTCGAGAATATGGATCTTGTTGAAATTATTAAAGAATCTGATGGCCCGATTTTTAATAATGCTGCACAAGTATGGAACCACACATTCTATTTTGAGTCATTCAAACCTAACGGAGGCGGAAAACCAACTGGTAAATTAGCTGAAGCTATCGATAAGAAATGGGGATCACTTGAAAACTTCCAAAAAGAATTCAATACAGCATCAACTTCTCTATTCGGATCAGGTTGGGCATGGCTTGTAAAAAACAAGGATGGTGAATTAGAAATCGTAAAAGAATCCAATGCAGGTAACCCACTTACTAAAGGATTAACACCTATCTTAACTTTTGATGTATGGGAACATGCTTACTACCTGGATTATCAAAACAGACGTCCTGACCATGTTGGTAAACTTTGGGATATTATCAACTGGGATGTAGTTTCAAGTCGCTACTAATTTCTTTACGTTCTTTTTAATCATAAGAATAATATTTGCTTTAAAACCACTATATAGTATTTTGGTATTATATAGTGGTTTTTTATGTATAAGGAATCGGGAGGAAGAGTACAGATCAACTGAAACACTGAAACGTATCAAAATCCGGGAGGATATTATTTACAGAAAAACGAACGTATTTGCCCGGGAAAACAAACGCATTTGGTAATAAAAACGAAGGCATTTGCCAGTTTGCAAATGCCTTCGTTTTTTATGCCTGTTACGCTAAAAAGATATACCGTTTCTTTTTGACAAATCAGTCAATCTTTTCAACGATTATACCGAACTACAAACTCTTCTCCATAAGTTTTACGATTTGAATCGACACTATTGACACAAAAAAATACAGTATTATTCAAATTCATTACTCTCGACAAATGTAGAAATTGTCTTGGTATTACTAATCCTTTCTGAAGAGAATGTATGTATTGAGGCAAATAAGAGAAATACAAATAAACAAAATACCCCAAACGCTATATTATTATTAATAAAGCATCTGAATACAAGCACAATACCAATAGCGAACACCAATGTACCCCAAAAGAAAAAGGCATTATAGACTAAAGAAATTGCTATTAGCAATATTCCGATGATGGCAACAATACTTCCATAAAGTAACTTACTTTGAGAAAAAAATGATAATTTCATTTTCCTTGAATTTAATGTTTATATTTCAAAGGATTGTTTAATGTGAATCTTCCAATTGTTTTACGAGGATGATTATTCAGGGCATTTAAAACCCCTGTAATCTGTTTATTGGACATTTCACTAAAGTTTATACTCTTTGTAAATATAGCCTGACCCTTTCGCGTAAATTAGTATTAAGTGCTATGTTTCAAAGAATTTGATTTTCATGGTAGAAGCCATTACTACCTTATGCATTGCTTCCTCGTGCTTCTCATTTTTGCTTTGTCAGCCATATTGATATATATTATATTACTCTATAAAATTCATTCTTTTAAGAAGGGCGGCTTATTTCCCTCATAGTTCATGAATTTCAAGTTTCTCTTAGTACTTTCAATTTAGGATAAATCCACCTATCAATATTTATGAAAACTATATCATAATATAACAAGAATAATCTATGTTTAGTTACGAAACAGGCGATACCACGCTACATATTTGCGCGACTCTATTATGAAATCATCTTTCGCAAACAAATATATATAAAAATCCAATATACAAACAAAATAAAATAGAGATGAATAAGATTTAACTATAAATATATGTAAGTCTCCGGCAAACTGCGTCTGTTAATACTGCCAACTGCACTATACATTTATGCCTAAAAAGATTATGTGGACATTAGACTATTTTAGAGAATGATGATACAGCGGAAAGTACGGCTATCATTTATAGTATTATAGGTTATTGCAAAGTTAGTGGAGTTGACTTCCGTAGCTGGATGATTTATTTTCTATACCACGTCCATGATTACGACACGGATTATACGAAGGATATAGCGGAGTTGTTACCTGACAGATCCAGATCTGCGGGGATACTTTGAAATCCGTGAGAATATTGAAAACCGTGACATCTGCCAAATCTTCGAAATCAATGAAACAATAGAAAACCTTGAGATAAAACTGTTAAGTTCAATCTCAAGGTTTTATTTTATCTATAGTACGGAGTTTATCGAAGGCTTACATTAATAGTAAGTTTACTCATAAATATCAATTTAAATAGTTTTTGTTCTATGAAAAATCGAAAACAAGGCTAGCTTAATTCGTGTGGCTTTAATCACAAACAAACACAGGATTGTCAATAGCCAAAGCATTATTCATTATTAGGTAGATTCTTTCAACAGTCTCTCTATCAACATATTTAGGAATCTTATACAGGACTGAAATAGATTCATCGAATCTGCCAATTTCTCTCAAGAGTTCAGCTTGAAATAGTAGAGTGTTTTCTTCGTCTTTGAGAAGCCTTAGTTGTCTTTCTGTATTAGCAACAAAATACACACAGTCTTCGGATTTGGGTGTTTTGCTTAATCACACTTTTCCATAGATTCTGCCCGGCTTCTGAAATAATATTTTTCGCAAGTCGGACATTTTTGAACCGGTGATACAAATGGCATCATGAGTGCCATAATTTTATTGCCGAACCAGAAACTGGTATCAATAAAAATCTTTGATCTGAGAGAAAGAACTTCTTTTTTTATGACTGCATTTAGGACATATTAAACTGGTAGAAAGGTCTGGAATCATGGTTTCGATTGTTTTGTGTCAGCTATGTTCAATATCCGAGTTTCGGAGTATGCGCATAGCTGAAGTTGGAATTGATATTTGAATTATTTACAATAACATTCGTCTCAAGATTCAAGAAATAAATAATATTAAAATAAAATCCCGGCAAAAATAGTTTCGTTCTTTTCCATAGATATTAATGAAGAAACAATATTGCAATAATTAAAATATTTTTCGCATTCTTTTTTACTTACTTCCGATTTTACAGGGTAACACATTGCAATATATATAATATTTCTATCACTTAGTAATGCTACTCTTGATACAAATTTTTTTGCAACTTGATCAGCCCTGTGTGCATCAAATTCAATAACTATACTATAATCAGACTTATGGTTACTTTTCCCAAAAAGATCAAGGCTATCACCATGATATATTGAAGGCTTAAACTCTCTTTCCCAGGTATATTGTGAATATGCTGGGTTTGACTCAATATACTCCTTTACATCAGAAATAAAAGTATCAGGTTCCTTATGTGAATCTAAACAAAATGGAAATTGAGATAGGTAAATTGATAATTCATTAGCAAAAAGATTTTGGGGAGCTCCACTTGTTGCTGCTTCAGGTATAACTTTTACATTTCTGTAGTTGCCGGAATCGAAATTGTCTCTAAAGTTTATATATAGATTTAATGCCGAACGATATGTTACGGTGCCATTATAAATGTCTCCGTCAATTGGAATTTTATGATTCGCTTCTCGTTTGTTCATTTTGTCATCACAGCTGTATGCGAATGCTTTGATAAGACCATCACAATGATCCTGATCATATAGTTCATCAAGATTACCATAGTATAATTCAATCGTAGCACAGTTTGAAGCTCGGCTCCTTATCGTGTTATTTGTATACTCTTTACATTCTGATAACCAGTTTAAAAACTCTTCTTTTTTCATAATAAAAGATTTTAAAGTGAATAATTAAATTTACTGTTTGAAAACGCAAATATATGAAAATTAATACAGAAGTATCTATTTCTGAAATACGTTTATCCATGCCGAAATACACTTGCCTATACATTTATGGAGATAAATTTTTGTCTGAGCAATGCAATGATTTTACAGAGTTGAATTCAATTGCCGTGCAACGGTGAAACGCGGGTCTCGTTACCAATAACGAGACCCCTACAATCCCATTCGCGGGTAATTGGATTTTGCCGAATGGAATCAATTGCATTTGTTGATTTAAAATCAACATAACCTATAAAAAAATATACAATGGAAATAAAAGGAAAAACCGTGGTGGCCTTACCCGTAATTGAAGGCACAAACAGTCAGACAGGAAATACATGGAAAAAACAGGAATTATTTTAGGTTTTGCCCTTTTGATACGCAAGTTATAGGGAAAAGAAGCCTTCCGATAGTTAAAGTTACAGCTTGCGTATTAGGTAAAGTAAAGAAATATATACACATGGTTACTGCTTATAATGGAAAGTAATTTGCTTAATTAATATGATGGAGTTGAATAAAAAATGGAAATATATTTATATTTTTGTAAACCGCACTACTCATAGGCATGTGGCCCAATGAGAATACTAGCGGACTTAGTAGGCAATACATCCCAAAGGGTACGGATTTTAGTGAAGTAACCAACAAGCAGATTAAGAGGATTGAGAATGCACTTAATAATCTTCCTCGTAAAAGAATCGGGTACTTCACACCAAACGGAAAAATTAAACAAATTAAAAATCAGGATTCAGTTGCATTTGCAAGTTGAATTCAGCTATTTAATGTTCTGGGATTTTTTATTTGAAGACGAACAGCACGCCTCTAAAAAAAGGCTAGATTGGGATCAAAGCGTATTTGACTCTGATAGGTTCAAAAATAAAGGTATTGGCAATTGGGTGGATTGGGAGGATGTCACTACTAGTAGTTATGAGGGTGATGGATTTGAACATCCTAACTATGATCAAAATGGCGAATGGTAGATATTGGATATAACTTATAAATTTATAAATATGAAAAAGGTATTTTTCTGTTTCATGCTGGTCATGACAATGGCAGCATGTAGTAATGATTCTCAAACTTGGGTGTACAAAGTTGTAAAGGTTGCAGGTAAAGAAGCGGACTTTTTGCCAGACTATGGATCTCTTGTTTATGGAGATCAAACTCCTATGCTCAATAAAATGGGTGCAGATGGTTGGGAACTTGTTGATATTTACACAGAAGTGGAAACGAAACATCCTAACTTTGGAAATTCAGAGTATGTAACTGGTATTCGTGAAAATACAAGAACTAGTGTTGTTAACTTTGTTTTCAAACGTGAGGCTACTCTTAAAGATGATGTTGCGCCAGCAACAATTAAGCCTAAGCAACCAGAGAATAAGGTTAAGCAAGATACAATTCCAGCCGCAAAAGAAACTAAATAATGAAAAGATTGTTACTTCCCTTAATTATGCTCATCATTTCTGCTTCGTCATGTACAAACAGAAATGATGAGATAATCTCATTGTCAAAGGGATTCTTTTATTCTCTCATGGATACAACTTTTGCCTCTCCATCTGATTATTATCCCTTATATGAGACTCTTGAAACTAATGTAAAAAGTGATGTGGTTGAAATTGAGGAATCTAATATCTCATATTCCAATGATACTATTTTTGTAAAGTGCTTTAATAACTACACGACCTCAAATGGAAATTTTAAGCAAGAATATGTGACTTTAGTGTGGGCTACAGATAAAGATGACAACCTTCACATTTGCAATAGTAAAGGTTTGCTTACAATAGACGATGATATGGCTGATTTTGGAAAAGCTGTGGGAGCATTCAGTAACAAGGAAATATTCGATGTTGAGCTCTCTAAAATTTCTCATGACGTAAGAATGATGTATCTCAAGGAATATTTTGAAGCACAGATTACACTTCTTCAAAACGTAAAAATTATAAATTGGTCGTGGGAAACTAGCTATAGCGGTGAAGCTCATGGTGAAGGTCGCGTTAGAAATAACCTAAATTTTGCAATTGAAGGAGTTAAGTACGAACTGAAGTATTACGACTATAGAGGAGATTTTATGGCTGAAGACAATGGCTCCATTTCTAAAACATTATATCCAGGAGAAATATATAACTTTACTTTTTGGAGTTCAAATGCAAAGTATCCTGATAAGGCCAGCCTAAAGTTAGTATTTCCTGATAAGCTTGTTGATAAGATTATTAAGCGTAAAGGCTATACGGGTAAAGAATATCAGGATTACTTAGGATTTACTGAATAAATCCTTATCCTAAAGATACTGTATAAAATATTGTATAAATAAAAAATAGTAGGATAATGAACTTATTCTGCTATTTTATTTTTACAACAATACAAAGACAATAATTATAACTACATTACCGAAAGAGATTTTAAACAAAGAGTTTATCTCTCTATTTAAAACTGAAGAATTTCAATTATTACCGGGAAAGTAATTCAGGCTGCTTTAGACTGGCAAAATCGATCATTGGATAATCTATATCTGATTGTCTGGATGGGTGGTATTGTTTTCAAGGTTTGCGACAATAGAAAGGTAATCAATAAAACCGTCTATTTGTGTGTAGGTTTGAAACAGGATGGGTTAAAAGAAGTATTCCCTCTTGCTAATACTCAAATATGTGTGGTTCATCAGATCCGAAACTCAGCCAAATAATGTTGTATTGAAAGACAAGAAGGCTTTTACGGCAGATTTAAAGAGCGTTTATAATGCTCCTACAAAAGAAATAGCTGAGCATGAATTGGATCTTTTTGATCAGAAGTGGGGTGAAAAATACCCTTATTCTATTAAATCATGGAAAGCTAACTGGGAAAACCGTACTGTTTTCTTTGACTTTCCTGTTGAAATTAGAAAGATTATTTATACGACTAATTTGATTGAAAATCTATCGAGATTGGGGATTGATTATGAATCAATTTATCTGTATCTTTGATAAAAGGGTCCAGATCTAATTTCTTAGATCTGAACCCTGCTATTTTTTATTTATACAAAATATTAGACTCTGTCGGAGAATACACTTACTGATTACTTCATAAAAGTAGCAGTACTTTCTAAATGTTTATGTAATTTATCCGCCATAGGTTTAAAGGTATAATAAGTTAGCCCTGCTGAGATAGGAGCGCCAATAAGTGGTATTACTTTAGAAACTCCCCTCGAGAATCCTTGTTTGGTCAACTTTATACCAATCCATTTAGCTAATTGTTTAGATATGTTATAAATCATATACTTCGTTAAATGCACTCTTGGTAATCTTTTTGCTACTTCAACCGCTAAAGCTTTTGTTAAGTTTTTTGCTGCTTCGGAAGCTAATTGTGACCCCATCATTACTCCAACAAATAAAGTTAAGATAGAAGCCGTTTCATCATCAATTTCTCCATTTTCATTTTGCATGTCTGGCCATCCGTACAAATACAATAATTTTTGTGTTAGAGCAAATATATGTGCGTAGAATTGAGCTATATCAGCTGGAATAGTTCCAGCTGATGCCCAACCTCCTGGTAAACCTGCGAGTGCTGATGCTCCGGTTACTAAGGTTAAATGATATTTAATACATCCACGAGCTATTTTTTCTAAATGTGACTTGGTTAATACTTTTAGCGGGGATTCACTAATTGCTTTTAACACCTCATCTTGGGGTAAATAGACTGACAATTCTTTTTCCAAAAATTTAGTTCTGTCTACTTTTACAAATGGAATTTGAAGTGTCATTTTTAATATCTTATTCCATAATTCAATATCTTTATCCATAAAAAATATATTATATTAATTTAAAGTAGTTGTATTTTTTACATATCCCAAGCTGCTTGCCCATTACGGTTCTTATAAGTGTGAGCTATGGCAGCTGACATAGCGGGATCTGAATCTTCCCAGTAACGATACGCTGCACTCACAGCGCTAGCTAAGCCTCGATTACTTTCATAACTTATTCCACGATCATTTAAAATTGAGTTTAAAGAGTCAAACGTAATTTTGATTCCTTTCACTGATAAGCATAACGCTAGTTCACCAATGAATTTATACACTTCTTGTCTATCCATGCGCTTATTAATATTTATTTTTCATACCTTTCTATCCACAAATTTCTCTCACTTATAAATTGTCGGATAGAGGGATATTGGGTTGATAATTTCTTGACTGCATCACCATACTCAGATGATTGAATGCTGGTTGTTATTTTATAGAAATCCATTTCCGAGGGATCAAATGCTGGCTGATAACCTTGTTTGCGATTAGAGATAACCCGGTTAATCAGACCTGCTGAATGAAGCTCTTCGATGATTTCGTTTACTAATATTTTCGTTAAGCCTAACTGGACAGCTAACTGCTCGACAGTTGTTAATTGATGATTCTTGAAATCTTGTTTTATCAGATCGATGAATAAAAAAGAAAGGAACTCACGATCTATTGGATTTATGTGTTCTTTCTGCTCCGTGATTCGGAAGCTTCGACTTGTTTCGATATTATAAGCCAATTTTGCTCCGTAAATACAGATTGTCCATGAAACTTGTAGCCATAGAAGGAGTAATGGGATGGCTGCAAAACTTCCATAAATAGCATTGTATTTGCCGACCCAGATTTGTCCGCTGATATAGATAAACTGAAAAAGCTGGAAAAAGATACTTGCCAGTATAGCTGGTATAATTACGTCTTTGAGTTTTACGTCTTTATTAGGGATCACTTTATAGACAAAAACGAAACTGATAAATATGAAACCAAAGGAGGAAAGACGGCTAAACACCTTTACCATCGGTGATAAATAGAAAGAAAATATACTATTATCTACATAGGATACGATAAATACTCCCAGGCCGCTGGAACAAACCATAAACAAAGGCATCAGAAAGATCAATGCGAGGTAATGAGTGAACTGTTTAGCGGCACTACGTGATTCCTTTACATTATATATTTTATTGAGTGTATCTTCTATATTACGAATCAGAGAGACTACTGTCCACAACAAAAAGATAATTCCTACGCCTATAAATAATCCATTTCGACTTTCATTCAGATAACTATTTACGAAGACAAAGGCCTTATTGAGAAATTCTTCTTGTCCGGGAAAAGCTAAATATAACTCTGCCTTTAATATATCGGCAATATTAAATCCTTCGGAAATGGCAAAAACTACGGCTAAGGTTGGAACAATAGCCAATAAGGAATGATAGGCCAATCCTGCTGCTTGCAGTGAGAAACTATATTTGATAAAGTCTCTGATAAAAAACACAACCGGCATCAGTATTTTGCTTGCGAATGAATTATTATTGGATTTCACAAGACACATTTTCAACCAATTATCTATCGATTGCAACACTGTATTATGTGATTCATCAGTTTTCTCCATCTCAATATTATAAAAGTTTTTGTAATGTATATGCAAATATATAAAACGTATTATATTAAACTATATTTATATTGGTTTATTTTACACATATACTCCCTTTTATTAACCATTCTGATACCTGAATAAATACATATAAGATACCTTTTAAAACTAATATTTAGAGAATAATTGATTTTTACACTAATGAAGGACAGGTAATGGCGCTCAGAGGCGGTTAATTTGCCTCCGTAATCAAACAAAACATGAAAATTATGGATGAAAAATTTCGTAACCCGTTCACCGGGTTTATTAAAAAGAAGAAACAAAGAATCGTTATCAATGAAGTAAATGATCTGTTCGAAGAGAAAGGAAGAGAAATTATAGAGTTCCTCAAACAAGCGGGCGAGGATTTGGCGAAAGCTTGGTCTGAAATTGAAAAGGAAATTGAAGACGTAGCGCAGCAAGTAGGGCTTAACACCGAGCTTGTGGAGATGGACTACTGTAGTTTTGGTGAAATGTGCCGGATTATTAAAGAAAAAAGAATACCTGATTCAGACCAGGTTGTCGTAGTGAAAGACAAATACAATAGCAAACAGAGATATATTATCTCTTATATGCACAATGATGAATTCATAACTCCGTCAAAAAACTGTTTCATCATTATTTTGACAAACGGTGTTGATGCTGACATCAAATCGTTATTTAAAGAATCAAAGATCATTAAACTTAAATAAAAACATCATGAATACAATATTAGATTGGATAGAAAGTGCTTTTCAATTTTTAAAAGAGGTCTGGAGTGAGATAATCGAAGGTATCGTAAGCTTTGTCCACCATGTTGTCAGTTGGTTCCGCGAATTGATGCTTGACAAAAAGAAACATGTCCCGTTTATCGGAAAAATGGATGAATTCAAAAGTGCATTAAAAAATGCACCTGTGAAGAATGCGGGAATATTCGAAGGTGTATATAATGAAGAAACAGATCAGATTGAACATATCAGATATCTGGATGCTGATGATCTGGACAATACAACGAAACAAGTTTTGGGAGATCAACCTATTGTCGTTCTAAGTTAAAATAAAAACCATGATAAATACATATTGGATTTCAGGTGCAATCATTGCAGGCTGTGCTGTAGGCGGTTATTTGATTTATAAGGAATTAAACAAAAATCAGGAATTGCAATGTCCGCTCGAAGAAGAAGAAAAAAACGAAACAACAACTCTTGAGGATATTAAGCAGGCTTTTGACAACTGGCTTATCAATCGAAATAAACATATTCCTTTTATCGCAAAAAAGAGTCATTTCGATGGTAGTAAAAGAGGTTATAAGATTCCTTTCAGAAAAATTGCAACCTCAAAAGAAGCGATTGTCATAGGTATGTTTGATAAAGAAAATGAGCAGATCACAAATATCCGGATTATTTATACGCCTGCCTTAAGCAGGGATATTCAGGCATTACTAAAAGATGAAGATTTAATTGTATTAGATTAAAAAATTCAGCAATAATGGGAGAGATTATAAAATTCATATTCGTTGTTGTGATCGGAGGACTTATCAGCTATTTTATAATTAAGGCCATAACGGCTGAAATAATTAAAGAAAAAGCGCTCGAAAAGAATAAGGAAGCATTCAAATTAGAAATTCTAAAACGAAAAGAAGATTCGGTTCATGTCGGAATATTTGACTCTGAGAACAATCAGATAGACGATATGTGCGTTATGGGTGAAAAATTCTCAGATGAAATTTACGAAGGTAATATTATATACATATGAAAACAACAGACCAGGCAAAAATAGAAATTCGCTATCGTGTTGCGAATTTAAGCTCTGTGATTCAAGACAAAATCGAACAGAGTTTTAAAGAGCTGTATCATACAGTTATCGATGAACAAAAAGACCCGGAACTCTCGGACTTAGATATTTATTATATTATACAGGTCTGTCCGGCTAAGAATTTGCGGGAGCCTTATATATTAAAAGCAAATTGTCATTATTCCTTATCAGGAAGCTATGCTTTAAAGAGTTTTATGGAAGATTGGCTAAGGAATAACTATGAGATTGGTAAATTGTATTCCGATTTTTCATTCGAAATAGCGGTTAATTTCCGAAAGTCTCAACAAGTAAACAGGAATCCCGACAAAGAAGCGAATAACGCAAAATCAAAAGATGAGGATAAAGAAACTTTTCAACCTCAGAAAGGCAGATATAATTTTGATCAGCTAATTTTAAACAATCAAACCAAAGATGAAATTATGGATGGTCTGAATCTGATTAAGCATGCTGAATTAATATTCCAAAACTGGGGATTTGAAGAAATAGAACCGACTCCCCGGAGCATCATGAATTTTTACGGACCACCGGGAACCGGGAAATCAATGTGTGCGGAGGCTATAGCCAATCATCTTGATAAGCCCATTCTTCGATTGAATTATGCTGAAATAGAGTCAAAATATGTCGGCGAAGCGGCTAAAAATATGATATCTGCATTTGCTTGTGCTGCTAAACATGATGCCATATTATTTTTTGACGAAGCAGATTCTTTTCTGGGAAAACGAATTCAGAATGTCACTCACGGCAGTGAGCAAGCTTTGAACTCTTTACGAAGTCAGACACTGATACTTTTGGAAGATTTCAAAGGAATCGTTTTATTTGCAACAAATTTAGTAACGAACTATGATAAAGCTTTTGAGTCACGAATTCTGAAACATATACGCTTTGACTTACCTGGAGAAGAGGCCCGAAAGCAGATACTTCTTTCTAAAATCCCTTCAAAGCTTCCAATGACCGATCATTTAAGCCCGGAACAGTTGAATGATTTAGCTATTCTAAGCGAAGGTTTTTCGGGAAGGGAAATAAAAAACACAATTTCAGAAATGTTATCCCGAAAGGCCCGTGAGGAAGGCAATAAAGGCATTTTCAGATTTGAGGATTTCAAAAAGTCTTTTGAAATAAAACAAAAGGCTATCGAGACTCTTCATAAAGAGAACAACTTCAATAAAAACAAAATCATACAGGCGATGGAACGTAAAACTACCGAAGCCGTATAATATTAACCTTTAGAATTAAATAAAAATGGCACTATATCGAATAACAGTCAAACAAAAACGAATTATGAATCGCGTAATTATAGAGCCCGGTATGCAAGTTGATGTATCTTTTATAGGTCATTTAGCGCCTGTTTCGGGACCGTGCGGAGAGGCTATCAATGCAGCCTTTATGCGCGTTTATGGTATTGACTTAAAAAAGCTGAATGCTCTAAACAGTGCTTGTTTGCAAGTTCAAAAAATAGGCTAACAATGATACATAAAGACAAATTCTGCATCTGGCTTGTAGACCTGTTAATGAAAAGAGACTTAACTCTCCCGCAAATACAGAATGCCTGGCTACGAAGTAGCGCAAATATAGATGGTACTTTTTTAAGCGAAAGATCTTTTAACCGCTATCGGATTCATACAGAAGAATTATTCAATATTGAAATCAAGTGTAAAAAAGAAACTCGTCAAATATCCCGCTACAGTATAGAGGATAACAACTCCATTAAAGAAAACCCGACAATAGAATGGCTACTAAGCTCATACAGAATAGCAGCATTGCAGGATATCAAGAACTGTAAAGAGATCGTTTATTTAGAAAATCCACCAACAGGATGGGAGTATCTCTATGATATTATAGAGGCAATCTCCTCTGAAAAGGCCCTTTCTGTTTTATATAAATCTTATTATCTCTCGGAGTTCGAAATTATAGTTATTCCCCGTTTCGTTCGTTTATTTAAACAACGATGGTATATGATTGCCGAAGTTGCTTCTTCAGGAGAAATAAGGACTTATGCTGTGGAACGTATTAAAGAAATGACTATTGCGGAGACAGATATAAAAAGAAAGAATACCTCAGTGCGGGATCCTCAGGCTTACTACGCAAATTGTTACGGGATAATTCATCATGATAATCCGGTTACTATTCGTTTCAGAGTTTTCGAAAAACAAGCACAATATATTGAAAGTGTTCCTATTCATCATTCTCAAATATGCGTAAACAGGGGTAACAATTTTCAAGATTTCGAAATCTATGTTGCTCCGTCCTTTGATCTGATTCAGGAGTTCTTGTCTCATAGGGAGTTTTTAACAGTCATATCTCCTGATTCACTACGTGAAGAAATGAAAGTTTGTATCCATAAAATGATGGATCTCTATGCGGATTAATACCACAAAATGAAACAACTAACAACCTACATCATTTCGTAGGTCGAGACATCTGGTTATGATTTAGCCAGATAAGCAAAAAAGGAACTACATTACAAAATGCAGTTCCTTTTTTATTCTATAAAATCTATATATCTTATTCCGGCTTAGTTGGTTGTACCGATCGGAAGTCGATTCTTACTGAACGATAAACATTCGATTGAATCGAATCCTCCTGATATCCGACACAATTAGTAGCTGTTTTCACATTAAGGATAATGCGCACTAATGAGTCACTATCAATATATTTTAAAGTCACAGGTATCTGACCGGAGGTCGCTCCCTTTTGAAAAATATAATCCTTCGGAACTTCAAAATTCAGATTCTCTTTTCCTATAGTTTTGTTATCTAACGAAAATTCAGCCTTACGCTCTCCGATCGAGCTCATTGATTCAATAGTAAAATACAACGTTGTGTCTTTCTCTATCTTCACATTGGCACGAGCTTTCAAAAAAGCAAAACATTTCGAAAAGTCGGGTGCCAAATCGGTGTTATCCTTACAAGAAGTAATGATAAGACCTCCTAGTAAGGCAGAAACAAGCATACATTTTTTCAATCCTGTCATAACTATAGCTTTATTTTAAAAGTTCCAATAACTCATCCCGAGTCAACTTATGAGACAGATCTGTACCTTCAAGCAGAGAGTCGGCCAAATCCTTTTTAGTCGCATGCAATCTCAGAATTTTCTCTTCGATCGTATCCTGAGCAATCAATCTGTAAATGGTTACAGGACGAGTTTGTCCGATACGATAAGCTCTGTCCGATGCCTGATCTTCAATAGCAGGATTCCACCATGGGTCCATATGAATCACAAAATCGGCAGCTGTCAGATTCAACCCTAACCCTCCGGCTTTCAAACTGATAAGAAACAGGAGCTCGTCCCCCGTCTGGTATTTACGCACCAGCTTTTCTCTTTCGGGAATGGATGTTGATCCGTCCAAATATAAGTAAGAAATTCCTTTTTCTTCCAATGCTTTACGAATAAGTGCCAAATGGCTCGTAAATTGACTGAAAACAAGGGCCCGGTGATTATTTTCTTTCAACTCATCGACGATATCCAGGAACGTATTAATTTTTGATGATGACATATTAATGCCTTTATTCACCAGGTTGATATTACATGCAGCCATCCGTAATCGGGTGATTTCGGCTAACGCTTGTATCTGAGTCAATGCGCCATCTTCGGTCAGCTTCGTTTCTGCCTCTCTGCGAATTAATTCATAAGCAGCAGTTTCCTCTTCTGAAAGTTGAATCTCCTTAACGATTTCTGTTTTTGGAGGTAACTCATCTAAAACAGCATTTTTGGTTCTTCGTAACAAGAATGGGGAGATGAGTTTCTTCAATCTCTTTTGTTGTTCTTTATCACGCATTTCAATAATCGGGAATACAAAACGATCTTTGAATCGATCAAAGGTTCCTAATAACCCCGGATTGATGAAATTAAACAAGTTCCAGATCTCACCTAAGTGATTCTGAATCGGTGTACCAGTAAGAATTAAGCGGAAGTCAGCTTTTAACTTCATCGCTGCCTTAGACATCTTTGTCTCTTTATTTTTTATCGTATGAGCTTCATCCAAAGCGATCATACTCCATTCTTTCTGAGTCAGACGTTCTTCCTCTGTTACCAGAACTCCGTAAGTGACAATACATACATCATTAGCCTGAGCCAGTCTGATTTTCTCTAATCGATCAACAGAAGGAGATAGATTGACAATATTCAGAGATGGAGCAAAGTTACTGATCTCACGAATCCAGTTTGGTAAAACCGAAGCTGGAGCAACCACTAAAGACGGACCGCTTTTGGCTTTGTATAAAAGCATCGAAATAGTCTGAATCGTTTTACCAAGACCCATGTCATCGGCTAAACATGCCCCGGCTCCCCAACCATCCAGTCTTGCCATCCAACGGAAACCTTCTGCCTGATAATCCCTAAGTTCTGCCTGAAGATTACAAGGAACCTGATATTCGGTTGTTTCCTGGACCTTCAGATTTTCGCGAAACTCATAATATTGTTTGTCTGCATGCAAATTAATGCCTTGCATCGCTAAGTCTTCAATAAAGGAAGTCGTAAACTGATCCAGAACTAAACCTTCTTTTGTATCCTGCACATAGGCATCCAGGTCCAGCAACTGTTTTCTAAGCTGTTCGGTCAGCGCTAAGAACTCTCCGTCACCTAATTCAATAAAGCGTCCTTTACTGTTACGAGTCGCTTTCAGAAGTTCTCCGATCGTCAGAATTTTATCTTCCGAAACTTTCAGCTCTCCTTCCAACTCAAACCAGTGAGAACGGCTTCTAAGTGAAATATTAAGACTGCCCGAATTGGCATAGCCTGTAATTTTGTATTTTACACCTTCGGGCCACTCCATCACAGCAACCTCATTCATCGAACGAATAGTCTCGATAAATTCAAGACAGTTATACGGATCATCAAAAATATAGATATCGTTTTCTTCTTCGTCATCCATTACGATTTGATCCAAAGCGTTTTTTACAATCGTCCAATTGGATCTCTCCGCTTCGAGATTCCGTTCTGCCTGTACGCGTTCATCACCCAATTGACCGAAAACATGCTTCGCACCGACACCGGCTTTGCAGTAAGGAGCTTCAGAAGTAAACGGTTTTATAAACAATTCCGCTTTTAAAGTATCTCCGATAGGAATTATCTGAACAAATATACGAGAGTCAGCCTGTAGTTGCTTAATTGTCGAATTCTTATCAACTAAATCCGAATAGATCGTAATATCATTTTTAAGCTTATTCAGCAATGACAATAATTTATCTTTCCCTCCGTTCGGAACAAATTTTATCTGATCAAGCAATTGCAAGTATGCCTGTTGTGCTTTAGTCAGATTCATTACTTTGATACGCGTATTATTCTCCCGCTCGATCTGACAGCTTAATTCAGGCTCCTCTACATTGATATGCAACTGATACCCTCCCTCCTTTTGAGTTATAGTCAGTTCGGGCTTCGTTTCAACTATCTCGATTGGAATAGTCGGATTGTCGGCCAAAAATACATAAGGGTGTCCGCCAAGATGCTTCAAAGCGGCATGCATATAAAGAACGAATTGCTTTCTGTAATAGAAATCGCGCTCTATGCAATCTGCAACTTTCTTATCTTGTTCTGTCATACCCTCCGTTTCGTAAGCCGCAAATCGTTGCAAAGAGATCACTTTTCCCTTTGTCCAGGTTACACCATCTTTGGATTGCTGAAGGACAGGAGTAATCTCTCCCATATCATAATCCAAAAAGTAAGCAACTCGGAAAAGCTTGATTTCATGAACCTGATCCGTTTCACTCACCTGATTAAGAAGGGCATTCAATGCTCTTTCCCAATCCATCTCGATGCGAACTTCATCAAAAACAGATTTGCAATCAATCTTTGATTCCAGCTTAATCAGCTCTTCGTTTTCTTTACATGCAAAAGCATACTCCATGGCTAACCAATTGAAATCAAGTTCCAGTAAGTCCTGCAGTGTCGGAAGATTTGACCGGTACGAATCCGGTATTTTAATCTGATAATTTTCAGCAACAATTACCGTCAATAGCTTTTCGAGCGTTGTAAGCCCTTTAGCTGAAAGTGCTGCAATCTCTTTTTCTATACTATTTTTTGTAACCCCGGAATTGATAGCCAAAAGCATGTATAACACTCCGACTTTCTTGAGTTCTTTATTTTTTAAGAGCTTTGATATAGTAGCTGCCGTGCCCTCATCTTTCATTTTCACCAATAAAACCGCATAAAGAAAGGCATAAATAGCCATTTGAGGATAAGGCAATTTAGTTGTTTTCTTTTGAATCTTGATGGCTGCATCAAAAAAGCGCAAAGACATCGTATTGTCACCATCAAGCATTCTCACAACGGCTTGGGCATAAAGTCCCGGCATATTCTCCGGAGGCAGATTTTGTTTAATCATCTCAAATTTACCTTCCAGTATATACCCTGTAGCATAGAGATAATTGTATTCTACAGGAAACACGGAAGAAGCAACAGGAGAAACGCGGATTTTATTGATAATACTTTTGTAATCAAAGTATTTATTAAAGTTCTGAACACGCTCATTACGCGCTTGCTTTAGAATCTCGATAAAATCATAGGTTCCATAGCATTGTTCTATATGCTTAAATTTCTTATCCTGCAACGAATACATCTGAATACGGGCCGCATAATTCATTTGATGATCTTCTTTCAAATGAAACTTTACGACCGATGCCTGCAATTCCAGATAATCAAATAAGAATTCTTTTAGTTCATGCAACAGACGAGATTCTGTATTGGTAAATCTGTATGTATGCTCAAAATAAGTTTGCCATAATTGAGCTTCATCAAATAAATTAGAATCCTTATGCAATAAATAAATTACGTGTAAAGCTAATTGAGGATGTATCAGATAAGTATTTTCCCATTTAATATTATCGCTCAATTCAAGGAACTGATTAGTTACGGTTATGAGGTTATAGCCTATCTTATATTTCTTCTCCATGGCTCTGGCGAGTTTGTTTATCTTTTCGTCAGAAACCGGATTAAAATATAAAGTTATGCTATTCACAAATACTTTTGCCTCTTCAGGCAGATTTTCATATAGAAGTACTAAATTACTATGCATAGGATATTAACAGTAAAAGGAGAGATAAAGCATTACTTTATTCTCTCCCTTAAAATACTATTTTTTTGTTGTTTTTGTCGCTTTTGTTGTTTTTGTCGCTTTAGGTTCTTTCGCAGTTTTAGCTACTTTAGACTCTTTTGCGGCTTTAGGCTCTTTCGTCGCCTTTGGCTCTTTGACAGCTTTTGTTTTACGTGCCGTTGTTTTCTTTGCAGGCTGATCTTTAATGATCGTCATACATTCGTCTAACGTCAGTACTTTCGGATCTGTACCTTTCGGGATCTTATAATTCGATCCTGAGTAAGCTATATACGGACCAAAACGGCCATTCAGGACTTCTAGTTCCGGCTCTTCATCAAATTTCTTGATGAATTTTTCAGCCTCCTGTTTTTTCTTTGCCTCTATCAGTTCGATAGCTTCATCCAAAGTCGTTTCCATCGGATTGGCACCTTTAGGCAGAGAGACAAATAATTTTCCGAATTTCACATAGGGTCCAAAACGACCTACAGCTACTGTTATTGTTTCATTTTCGTATTCGCCTAATGTACGAGGCAATTCGAAATGTTTCAGAGCTTGTTCCAAAGTCATTTCTTCCATTGAAATCCCTTTCATCAAAGAAGCAAACTGAGGCTTTTCCTCGTCCTCATTCGACCCGATCTGAACCATCGGACCGAAACGACCGATTTTCACAGATACCGGTTTTCCGGTTTTAGGATCATTCCCCAATAAACGTTCCCCGACTTTTCGCTCTTGCTTAGCTGCCAGACTTGTTTCGACCGTTGTATGGAAAGGTCCGTAGAATTTATCAAGAGCCTGTACCCAATTAAGGTCTCCTTCGGCAATACTGTCAAATTCTTTTTCCACATCTGCCGTAAAGCTGTAGTTCAGGATATTCGGGAAGTTCTCAGTCAGATAATCATTTACGACAACACCAATATTTGTCGGGAATAATTTCGCTTTGTCTGCACCGGTAATTTCCGTTTTTGTTTGTTCTTTGATTTTATCTTTCGATAAAGTCAAAACCGTAAACGAACGCTCTGTTCCTTCTTTATCTCCTTTTTCGACATACTCTCTGTTTTGAACAGTCGTAATAGTCGGAGCATAAGTAGAAGGACGTCCGATACCTAATTCTTCCAGTTTACGTACCAAAGAAGCCTCTGAGTAACGCGCCGGACGCTGAGTAAAGCGCTCGGTTGCTGTGATGTTTTTCATATTCAAAACCTCACCTACTTTCATCGGAGGCAAAAGTCCGCTATCTGAAGATTCTGACTCGTCATCGGACGATTCAAGATATACGCGAAGGAAACCATCAAACTTAAGCACCTCTCCCACTGCAACAAATTTCTCACTTGTTGTAGCCAAACCGATTGTCGCTGTTGTTTTCTCCAGTTCCGCATCAGCCATTTGAGAAGCGATTGTGCGTTTCCAGATCAATTCATACAATTTCTTTTCCTGTGCAGTACCCTCGACTTTTTCTTTTTTCAGATCTGTCGGGCGGATAGCCTCGTGGGCTTCCTGAGCACCTTTTGCTTTTGTCTGAAATTGTCTGTATTTCCAGTAACGTTCGCCCATAGTCGAGAAAATCTCTTCTTTAGCCGTATTGATAGCTAAATCAGATAAATTAACCGAGTCGGTACGCATATAGGTAATATGCCCGTTTTCGTATAATTTCTGAGCTACAGACATCGTTTGCGATACCGAGTAACCCAGTTTTCTTGCGGCTTCCTGTTGCAACGTAGATGTTGTAAATGGTGCTGCAGGTGATTTTTTACCTGGTCTCGTCTGTATATCCTCAATCACAAAATCAGTAGACTTGCAACTATTTAAGAAAGCCTCTGCTTCTTCTTTCGTTTTAAATCTTTTATTTAATTCTGCTTTCAATTCAGACTTATCCCCGTTAGCAGCTGTAACGATAAATATACCGATCACACGATATGCTGCTTCCGGAGTAAAAGCCTGGATCTCACGTTCGCGCTCTACAATCAGACGTACAGCCACAGACTGAACACGTCCGGCAGACAAAGCAGGTTTTACTTTTCTCCATAATACCGGAGAAAGTTCGAAACCTACAATACGATCTAAAATACGTCTTGCCTGTTGGGCATTGACTAAATTCAGATCGATATCGCGAGGAGTCTCGATAGCATGCAAAATTGCATTTTTCGTAATTTCATGAAAAACTATTCGTTTCGTATGCTCGGGATTCAATCCCAAAACCTCATAAAGATGCCAGGCAATGGCTTCCCCCTCGCGGTCCTCATCGGATGCTAGCCAAACAATATCCGAATCACTCGCTTGTTTTTTTAATTCCTCTACTAATTTCTTTTTATCAGCAGGAACTTCATATATAGGTTGAAAGCCGTTAGCGATATCAATACTAAAGTCTTTCTTCTTCAAATCGCGAATATGTCCATAGCTTGACATAACCTTAAAATCCTTTCCCAAGAACTTTTCGATCGTCTTTGCTTTCGCGGGGGACTCTACTATGACTAAATTTTTTTGCATCTTGTCTAAGATCTTTTTCGATAGTTATTTTCCTTGTTTCCGAAACTTTTCAGCGAAAAGCCTCCATCAAAAGTTTAAGCTCGCACCAGCCATGAAATTAATTCCCTGAGCAGGTACACCATACCAGATGTCGTATTTCTGATTGAGTAAGTTATTTGCCGATACATATACAGCAAAATTTTTGGTAAAGTTATAGGTTGCTTTTAAACCTAACAAGTTTACGGCTTTCATTGTGTCATAAACAGGTGCATCTTTTGATAAAACATTACCTGTTTCTTCATTTACCAAGCCAACCTGACGTTTACCAACAAACTGATAATCCAAATCAATACGAAGTGGGTTGATAGGTTGAATACCTAAATTATATTTTACAATAAATTCAGGTTGCTGCATTAATTTATATCCTGAGTATCCTGTCAGATCCAATGATGTTTGCACCATTTTACCAACATTAGCACTCACTTTTAATCCATAATTCCAACCTGTGATATCTTTTATCTGAGCAGCAGCCATTGCATAAGCAGCTAATCGGTCTACGTAAGGTGCTACTACAGAGACTCTATCATAACGAGTCGCGCCTCCAAAAAGTTCTATTGACAACGCATCCTTAATCAAGCCTTTGAAACCGATTTTGATATCACTCGGTGTAACATCCTGCTTGTTGGTTGTGATAGCATTCGGTAAAACCAGATAGCAAAGGTTTGACATTCGCTCAAATGTATTAAACTGTGCATTTCCTGTCCAGTCTGCGTACATTCCGAATGCAGGTGTAATATCCCAGTTCATATGAATATCCGGGAAAACGTGAAATTTAGGACCTGCCTGGAAAGCAACACCCGCCGATAGTCTGAAGTTTTCTAACTCAAAAGCTACACGCGGAGTAATTTTACCCATTCCGTATGTGTCTCCTTCAGGTGCAAAAAATTCACCCTGTACATTCACTCCGCCACTGATATTTCCTAACAGTTTACCAAAGAAATCCATTTCTAAATTTCCGAAGTTTTCTGTCGCACTCTTATCGTTAGATAATCCGGTATAAGAGCGCGTAAAGAAACTATAGTTCAAAGCTGTTTTCATTTGCCAGTTTTCACCTAAGCGAACTACCGGTATTGCTGCATTAAACTTAATCTGATTATTCGTAGGCTTAATATCAGAAAATGATTCTGTCTTAAGCGCCTGATCAGCTGTAGCAATCGGAAGCATTGGCAGATTATAACGCGAATTGTTATAGGTAAGACCTAACAATAAACGAATTTTAGAAACCTGCTGATTCAGATTGATATTGAATCGATTCTGCATCAACTGAACTTTCATCTTTTTGTCCATCAACATCAACTGTCTTTCTAACCCTTCTCTCTTACCGGAAGTATTAAAGAAGTCAAACGAAGCGTTCAGTTCCGTATTCTCGTTCCGGATAATTGCTCCGCCCACATTTGCTTCTGTGTTCCAATAATTACCCATTGAAAGATTCACATAACCTCTTTGCTCGCTAAAGTCAAAGTTAGTCCCGATAGCTGCAGGAGCCAAAGGGTTAACTTCATACAAAGGAGTCCCTGTAATAGTCCAGAATGAATAGTCTGTAGCTTTTTTCGAATCACCTTTCGGAGCTTCTACTGAAGGCAAAAGACTTACTTTAGACGCATCACGAACAATCGGTTGAAATTCTTTTTCGATCGTAAGCTCACGCTCAATAACTTCATTCTCTTTTTTCTCTGATTGAGCCCATGCACTGTCAACTGCTAAAAGAGTCAATGCTGTGAGTAGAATATATCTGTTTCTTTTCATTTTGAATTTTCTTGTAAGTTAAACGATATCCCCCTTAGTTACGGGTTTGTTTCTGTTCACGAGCCTGAATCTTCTGAAGACGATCACTGATCTCTTTTTGCAGCTCATCATTTGCTTTATAGTTGTTTTTCAAACTCAACAAATATTGTTTTGCCTGAAAATCATCTTTTTTGTTTACATAGATATCCGAAAGCAGAATAAATCCTTTAGCTAACCAATATTGATGAGGAGTGCCCTGATCAATAAAGTCAAATAAGATTGCTTCTGATTTATCCATATTTCCTTCATTGAAGTTTTCTTCTGCAAGGATATATTTAGCTTCCGCACCATATACAGAACGAGTATCTTTGGATAAGACCTCATAATCTTTACGAGCATGATCTTTTTGATTCAACGCTGTAAGTGCTTTTGCTCTCATATACAATGTTTCGTTATGTAAATCAGGTTTTAATCCCGATTCACTCAAAATTGTATTTGCGATCAGAACTACGTCTTCATTCTGTCCCATTTGTGCAGCACTTTTCATCATACCTTCTTTAGCTTTCAATTGCAATGCTTTTTTAGAAGCTACCAATGAAAGATCTTTATACCTACTGTAAGCTTTCGAGTGATCGTTTTTACCCATATAAATATCACCTAAAACAGCCAAAGCATCTTCGGTATATTTATTGTTCGGGAATGACACTACTTTCTCAAAATAGCGTTCAGCTACATCTGAAGACGTTTTCATTGTAATTACACCTAAATTGTAGTTTGCATCCACAACAAAAGCTCCTTCAGGGAAAGATTGCAAGTATTTAACGAAGCTCTTTTCTCCCTGAATATTATCTCCTTTCAAGTATGCCTGCTCTGCGGCAAGATATGTCAAAGAATCTTGTTCTGTTACAGAAAAGCTGAAAGCTCCTCCCAGATTATTCACATAAGAAGCATATTCATCAATTCGATTCAAATCCTGATACATTGCTTTCAGGTCGGCATTGGCTACTTTTGCCTCATCACTTCCCGGGAAGTTTTTAAGTATATATTTATAACTTTCCAAAGCATGCTCTTTATCGCCGATATTACGATAAGCCAAGCTTAACTGTATAGCTGCGACAGGAGCCAGAGAACTTGTATTAAATTCTTTAATCAGCTTTTGGAAATCCTGGATAGCACCCGCATAATTGTCAACAGAAATCTGAGCACGACCTCTTTCCAGTAAAGCATCATCAACATATTCTGATTTCGGATATGTGTTCAATAATGATGACAATGTCTGGATTTTCTGTGCAGGCTGACGTTGGATACCCTGCATTGTCGCTTTCTGGAACAATGCATAATCTTCAAATCCTTTCACCTGAGAAGCAGCCGTATAACTTTTCTCCGCGGCATTGAACTCTCTTCTGTAGTACTGGCAATCACCTAATCGGTTTAATGCATCTGCATATACCGAACTTTGTCTGTCTTTATACAAATCAACAAAACGTTCAAAAGCTACTCTTGCTTTCGCAAAGTCATACATTTTAAAGTAAGCATACCCTAAGTTATATTGAGCTAAAGCATAAATCGTAGAATAACGATCTTTCGTATCACTCAGGAAACGCTGGAAGTTCGAAACTGCCTGCGAGTAATTTTCAAGACGATAATAAGACTCACCTCTCCAATAAAAAGCTTCTGCTTTGATCTCCGGATTATAATTTCCAAGATCTATTGCTTCTGTGAAAAGAGTTATCGCTTTTTTGAAATCAGCACTTACAACCTGCTCTGTTCCCAGATAGAACAAAATACGTTGTTTAGCTGCTAATATTTTAGCTGTAGGCTTTGCTATTTGCTGAATAGAGGCTAATGCGCCTGTGTAGTTCTTAGTAGTCATATAAACATCTACCAGATATGAACTAGCCTGCTCTGCATATACTGAATTAGGATAAGCGTTCAAGAATGCCTCAAAAGCTTTTACAGATTCATTAAATGGAGAAAATGCAGTTTCATACACAGTCAATGCGTAATTGTACATCGCCATTTCTTTGATCTTTTGATCAAAATTCATTTTCGATGCAGCTTCAAAAGCCATACGTGCATTATTCTGATCCCCTGTCTTTAAATAAGACAAAGCCAGATAATAGTATGCAGTTTGAGCATATATATCGTTTTGAGATGTACATTTTGATAATGCAGCAATAGCTTGCTTAAACTGACCCGCTTCATAGTCAGCCAATCCAAGAGCATAATACGCACTACGTGTCGGACGATTTGTTAATCCTACGTATTCTGTCAGATATTTAATTGCGTTAGAGCCATTACCCATGTAATAGTAACTCTCCCCGATCAGACGTAACATTTCTGCTTTTGATTCTTTATCAATAGCTGCATTTCCTGACAAACGCTGAGCTGCCTCAATCGCTTTCTCATATTTGCCATTGATAAAATAAATCTGCGCAACATAGAAAGGTACAACCTCATTATATTGCGGAATATTCATTAATGGCATAAAACCTTTTAATGCCGCATCATAATCTTTTTGCAGATAATTGATGTAAGCCAGATAATAATCGGCTCCCATTTCATAGACATCCGAGTTTTGACTTAGCTGCTGAAACAAACCTTTGGCTGCTTGTATTTCGCCAGTCTGTAGAAAACAGAATGCCAGTTTATAATAGCAGGACTCTTTCTCTGCTTTTGACAACCAGCTATCTCCAGCCTCTTCAAGCAAAGGAATTGCTTCGCTATATTGGCCCTGATTGATTTTATAGCTTCCAAGAAGATACAAGCTACGTCCTTTGTAAGATGTCTGTGGGTATTTTTTCAAATAAGCATTCATCAATTCCTCTGCATCGGGCTTATTCAGTTCCATTGCCGAAGCAACTTCCAGAAATGCCAGATCAGCTGAATTGTTTTGCACTGATTGCTCATTATAATACTTTTTTAATTGCTCTAAACAACCAATGTAGTTATTTCTGTTAAACATTGATTGAGCCTGCTGAGGATATACTATTCCTTCAGTAGGATTATAGGGAAGTTGGGCCGAAAGTAAGCCTGTACTTACGGTCAACACACTTGCTAGTAACGTCGTGAATCGCTTCATTGTAAACTATTTTTCGCAAAAATAATAAACTCCATGGGAAAGTCTCTGAAAAATCATTTCAAATAGATGAAAAAAATTATCTATTAATCAACGACTAAGCTCATTTAAATGTTCTTTTATATATCGAGAAACCGCTTCAGACACAGATTTTAATCCAAATTTAACAGGATCCAGCTTATCTAAGTCTATAAATTCACATTCTGCAACATCATCTGCAGCCGTTAAATCTGTTAAATTATCAACTTCTACCTCAAAAAACAAGTCCATAGTAGGAACTATTAATCCACTATATTCATATGAGTTAGGTATGGAAAAAAGATAATTTAGCTTTGAAACATGAAGATTTGTCTCTTCATATACTTCTCTCACAACAGCTTCTTCTACTGTTTCATTCAAATCAGTAAATCCTCCCGGTAAATCATAAGTACCTTTAGCGGGCTCCTTTGCTCTTGTTGCCACAAGTAAAGCATTACCTTCGGGATTACGTATAAAAACAGCTACCGCTGCAGATGGGTTAATATAATATGTATAGCCACAATCAAGGCAGCGTTTGGCTTTCTCGTTTACCGGCTTAAAGGTTCTCATGCCACATTTCGGACAATATTGGAATAGATCAAGGATATGCTGGCCCATAAAAATTATTTTTGAAGTTTGATAGAACAAAAAAGCCTCGCAATAAATGCGAGGCTTACAATGCTCTTCAGGTAGGGCTTGAACC
>DKPO01000045.1:76470-104734 GCA_002471225.1 Porphyromonadaceae bacterium UBA7332 | reverse complement strand
ATCCATCACCTCCTATCCGATTGTTAAATTCATGTTGGTTTAAAGATTAATTTGAGAGTCCTGTTTTATGATTTTTAATTTATAAAATAGTATGGATCGGAACGATTTGTTAATTTATAGACCTTATAGCAGTCATATTATTCCGTTTTATTAGAGATTTGTGTTTAATGATAATTTATGTAGAACAAATGTTCATTAGTTTCGTTTTGAATATACAAACAGGAATTTAGAAATAGTCGATTAATTGATATTCTTGATATAAAAAATAAGAAGTTAAAAGTATAAACCTTAACTTGCTCTCACTCGCTTAGTTTTAGATACAAGTTTCAGATATTAATAAGTCTTTAAGTATCGAAGATTATAGGCAGTAATTGATGGACGTTGACAGATATAAAATATTGATATGAAAAAAATAAATCTCTGTGTGCTGATTATGATGCTATTCTATTCAGTTAATCACTCAGCACAAAAGATTGCAGTTAAAACAAATCTTCTTTATGGAGCTATAACGTTAACTCCAAATTTAGGTGCGGAATTTGGAATATCACCCCGATGGACATTAGATATATCAGGTGGATATAATCCATGGAATCTGAAAGGCTCACTTTCAGATAACAGGAAACTTGTGCACTGGCTCATTGAACCGGAGGCTCGTTATTGGCTGTGTCAGAAATTTTCCGGACATTTTTTCGGAACTCATCTTTTATTTTCTCAATTCAATATATCAAAGCATAAACTACCTTGGTTATTAGGGAAGGATTCCAATCATTACAGGTATGAAGGAAATGCTGCAGGTGGAGGTTTTACCTACGGATATCAATTTGTATTAGGTAGTAGATGGAATCTGGAGGCATCAATTGGTTTGGGTTATGTTCGTTTGTGGTATGATAAATATAATTGTGTGAAATGTGGAGAAAAAGTTGGAAACTCTTCCCGTAACTATTGGGGGCCAACTAAAGCGGCAATAAGCATAATGTATATCTTGAAATAAAAGAAACAATAGATTATTTTTTGAATTAAAGGACATTTGATAGCGATACGAACAGAAATAATAAACGAATATATAATTGTCTAATTTTTTTACTCTCAATTTTATGAAAAATCTCAATGTGTTTTGGAGCATGCTTGCTGCTCTGTTCTTATTTGCTTGTACAAGCAATGAAATACCTGTAGACCCGGATTCAACGGTTAATAGCGATCGCGTTGTAAAGATCAATGTAGATCAGCTATCAACAAAAGCAGAACAACCGGGTACGCTTGATAATACATACACTAAAGTTGAAGATGGTGTAATCTATTTCTTCAAAGATGGCGGCTCAGCTGTATTTGCTTATCGTCTGACAGGGGATGATATTACAACTCTTTCGGGAGCCCTAAATGGAACATTAAAAGATATAACTGTTACCGGAGTGCCTCTTTCAGCAAATCGTGTCGTATTAATTACTAATTTAAATAAAGCGAATAAAACTTATCCGCCATTTGCCGGCAATACTCTTTCAACTATAAAAGGCTTTGCTTTTGACATTAAAGAACAACAACCCGTCGGAGGAGTTGACACACCTTATCCTGTGGCTGAAGTTATCATGTCAGGCGAAGCAAATATTATTGTAGACGGATCAGTTACCCCTTCTGTTAATAAAGCAGCAATTACTATTGCTCCTGTTTTATCAAGACTGGAAGTTGGAGCTGTGAGATGTAAAAATGTACCTGGTACTGTTTTACCAGCCACTTATGGAGAGGGGCAAATAACCAAATTCAGATTGAATGGTATTTTCATTACAAATCATTATGAACAAGGAACAGTGTTTGGTATTGGTCAGAATGCACCGTATAAACCGACTGATCCTGTTTTGTTTAGTAATTCTTTCAAAAATGGCTTGTTCGATTTCTATACAAATCCTAATACATTGACAAAAGGTAGTACTAAGTATTTTGCATACCATACTTTCCCTTCTGTAAATACCTCTGATATGCCAAATATTGTTGTTGCTGTAGATAATGTATGGTATAAAGATCTTGACGGTAAGGAAAAAGTCTGGAAAAACGGAGCCGTTCAGTTTTTCACAATTGAGAAATTTAAAAATGGAAATGCCTATTTGAATAATTTTGTTTCTGCTAAAATATATCGCATAATCGGCGAGGATCCGGGAGTGAGCTATATCGCAGTTGACGCAAGCGGAAATGTGATTTTAGACACAAATGGCAATCCTGTAATTTATACAGGACCATCAGACTCAACTCTGCCTTCAGGAGCAACAGTCGTAAAAGTTACAATACCGGGCGGAACAGGTGGTGTTGAGTTTGGTATTGATGATTTGACAGATAAACCATATGACAAAAATAAAACAGTAGAATGCAGTATTAATATTCTACCATGGAATCTGGTCGTAGTTACACCTGCAAAATAAATATTGATATAAATATAGACAACAGACTGCTTGGCTGCAAGCGCCAGGCAGCTGTGTCTTTTTAGGTAAGAAGGAGATTATTATGCTTAAAAATATTTTTATATGTCTGATCTCTTTTGGTATGCTATTATTAACCGCATGTATTCATGAAGACACAAGTGATTGTAATCAGGGTGTAAGGTTACACTTTACCCATATGCTTAATAATCAGAATAAGAACTTATTTGGAGACGTAGTAGAGAGTGTATCTGTATTTGTTTTTGATTCAGATAATAAATATTTAGGGACCTATATGAGCGAAGGGAAGCTCGGTAATAGCTACAAAATGGATTTGGAGTTAAAACCCGGAAAATATAATTTGATAGTGCTTGGCGGACGGTTAGAGGCTTACCAGATAGGAGAGATGCTTAATTCCTCGACAGATGATTTTGATTTGTCCTTGAAAAAAGGAGTGACAGATATAAGTAAATTCTCTTTTATTATTAAGAATGAATTTCAAGCAGGTGAGTTTATGGAGGTCAATCCCGGATTATCTGATTTGTTTTATGGATATTCAGACTCATTGAATGTGTCCTTCGGTACTTATACTGAAGCAACAGTAGATTTGATAAGAGATACAAAAAAAATAGAGACTCGTATTATTGGTTATCAATATTTAGCTGCATCTCAATTGCGAAATGAGATTAGTAAAGATATGGATGTTCATATAACAAGTATGAATGGTCGCTATATTAATGATAATACGATCGATAAACATGCAAAACATTTGAAGTATCTTTTTGGTGAATATATGCTCAATAATGATACGTTAAAATGCAGTACGGTAATGATGCGTTTATTTACCGAAAATGACCCTTCCGAACTGAATATTCAAATTCCTTCGACTAATCAAATATTATATAAAAAGAACATGGTGGCTCAAATAATGAAGAATCCTAAATACAGAACCCAAAAAGACCTGGATAGAGAAGATCTCTTTTTGTTTGATATTAATATAACACCGGAGTTAGATATAAGTATAAAGATTAATGGTTGGGAGATTATAGAAGTTATTCCAGAGAAGAATTAATTTACTTAAGCCTGAATTTCCATGTATACATATAATATTTACAGAAGCCGGCTATTGTTTGTACTAATGTACATTGTCAGTCTATGTATGGTTGGTTGTGATAAGAATGAACAGGACATTAGTACATCAGAAGATAAACAAGTCCAGTTTGGTGTAAACATACTTATGCCTCAAGAACAAAGTGATATACCATTGGAGATATCTAATTATCGATTGGTTCTGGCAGAACAAATATCAGGTTTTATTATTGTGAATAGAACCACTTTAGATAATGGTCTTACTGTTTCTCTGGGTTCTTCTATCAAGGTAAGTGTTAAGCCCGGAAAATATCGGGCATATCTGATTGCAAACGAATCAATGTCAATGACGAAGGTTTTTTCGACTTCTAAATTTATCAGTGAGATTAATGATTTTGTATTGGATAGTCAGATGTGGCAAGCCATTGAAGAAAGAAGTATTCCGTTACTTGCAATCAATAATATTGAAATTCGTTCCAATGCAACAGATGAGAATATGGGTTTGGTCAGCGATAACGGAGGTGATTTTTTGAACGGATACAAGGCCCCACTTCAACGAATTATGGCAAAAGTATCTTTGAAATTAAATAAGGAGTCCGGATACAATTACGTAATTAAGAATGTTAATATCATTCAGACCGCCGAAACATTCAAATTTGGAGGCAATAGTATTAATGATAATAAAGTGATTACGATTAATTCATTTTCAGGATCTTTATCTCTCCCTCAAAATGTAAATAATAATTATCAATCTGTTTTCGAAAATCGTCTTATAAGTGAGAAGCTTTTTGAGAACCAAAAAGATGAAACCAAAGCGACTATAGTAAGAATTGACGCTTTGGTTAATAATATTCCTGTTACTTATAATATTCCTTTAGGACTAAGAAGCGAAACAGGCTATTCAGATTATCAGGTGGTCAGGAACAATCATTATCTGGTCCAGGGTACACTTTCAGAAATAGGAGACTTTATAGTAAGTATTCTACCATGGGATAAGGAAAGTATTGATACGGAGTTTAATCCTCTTTTGCAATGTTCATTTGCCTGGAAGACAGGTACAAACTTTATAAATTCAAATGAGGTTTCTATAAGCTACAATCAATCTGCAGAGTGTGGATTTTCTTTAATTAGGCCTTCGGGTAAAAGATGGTTTGCTACATTAAGTAATGGGGCAGATTTTGAATTTGATTATTCGGATCAGGCAGTATCCCAGGGGATCAGTAGAGGTAATAATGGAGAATCTTCTGTTATCCGGATTAAAGCGAAACGAAAAATGAGTACAGGTTCTGCTACTACTCTTACTATTTATACAGAAGATGGGCGAAAAGTCCCGATAAATCCAGGTAATGATAATGTATTTAATATCATATTAAAAGCTGAATAATGAAGATACTTATGAGAAATAATATTTTATATATGTTGTTGATAATTCTTTCATACTCATGTGTATCAGATATGGAAGACACGAAATTAACAACAAGTACAGACTCATTTTCTTTTTATATAGATATACAAGATGATCCTATCCGGACCAGGACTTCAGAACAAGGTGATGAATCTCTAAATGAAAATAAAATTAATAGATTGGACATTTTATTCTTTAAAGGAGAAACATGTGTTTTTTATCCTTTCGATAATCAGGTTAATATAGATAAAGCAACAGGCTTAGTTGATATTAAATACTCAAAGAATGAAATGCCTTTGTTTGATAAGCTTACCGAGTATAATGTAATAGTAATCGCTAATACATCAATGACGAGAACTGACCTGAGTGGTCTTTCATTCACTCAGCTTACACAAAAGATTCAGTCTTCCGAATTAGCAAAAATACCAAACGTTGATTTTCTAATGGATGGTACATTTAAAACAAAATTACCTTCGGAAACTTTGGAGTTTACGATAGTAAATATGAAACGTGCAGCGGTAAAGCTGCGACCAAAGTTCGATATGTTGAAGATTGAAGGTTATACTTTCGTTTCAGCTAATATATCAATGAATTCTTATATAGATAAGACATCTTTATTAGATGGTTATCCGTATAAAGCCACTGAGTCTGATTTGAAAAATTATACTAAAACTAATTTTCCGATAAACAGTTCAGCTATTTTTTATACATACGAAACAGATTGGTCATCAAATATAAGTTTTGAGCCTTCATTGTTAGTGGAAGTCCGGTTGAAAAATAAGTCAGGTATTGAGCAAAATTATTATTATAGACTCTCATTAAGTTTTTTGAATTCAAGTGAGATTGATAAGCAGTACGCATTTCGTTTGCTGAGAAATAAGATCTATGAGTTTGGAATCCAGATTTATGAATTAGGTAGTGAGGATCCTCAAAATCCCTTGGACCTGACATGTAATTACTTAATTAAAGATTGGACAACAAAGAATATTGATATTAATATATCTAACTTGCATTATCTTGTAGCCTTCGAGACACAGGTGAATATGTACAATACTACCAGTTATACAATTGGTTATGCAGCAAGTACTGCAATAGAAGTTAAAAATGCGAGAGCTTATTTTAATACCTTTAGTAACAGTGGAGTTGCAACACAAAATCCGGTACAAAGTGGCTGGACTATAAGTGTTGATCCGCAGAACTCTAAAATCAATATTAATTCTACTTTGCCTAATAATTATGTTCCGCGGGAAATTGAGTTTACTATTTCAACGATAGGATTGCCTGGTAATCTCACTCAGACAATAAAAATTTCTCAATATCCACCTATCTATATTACTTCTCAATATTCCGGAAGTAGTACTGGAGTCGGCGGAGGTAGTACTTATGGTGGTTGTAATTCTGATAATCCCAATGGTGCTTCAGGACAGACTAATTTTAACTTATATAAAATAACGGTATTGGTTAATGACCTTAGTAAGATCCCTAATTTGAGTAATTATCCGTCAATATCCAACTATGTAATTGGTGATGCTTCTTTAATAGAGGCCGGTACCAATAAAATGATAACAGGAGTGGACATTGTATCAAATAATATAATATCTCCTCAATTCGTCATAGCTTCTCAGCGAGGAATAACACATGCAAATGATTGGGATTGCGCTTTCTCCCGTTGTAAAGCTTACCGGGAAGGGGGATATTCAGGAGGTAAATGGCGAATTCCGACGAAAGCAGAAATCCAGATCGTTGATATGATTCAGGATGATCCCAATAGTGCAGTCAAAACTCTTATGGTTGGGAATGAATACTGGAGCGCACGATCAGATGTGACAGATAAAGGTCGCAGAAGTGATTCTTACAGGTTTACGGAAAATAAATTTTACACAAACACCTCTGGAAATACATTTCCGGTGAGGTGTATTACCGATACATGGAAATATTGATGCTATGAAGCCAATCTATTGTATATTAATCACAATCAGTATTCTTTTGTTCTCGAGTTGTAGTTCAGAAGACATTGTTCATGATGACTCTTCGACAGATTCTAATGAACACATAGTATATTTTAAAGTAGCTCTTGCAGGTCTGGAACAAACGACAAAAGGGAAAGATGAAATTACGGGGTTAGATACCCAGAATTTCTATCTGTTGGTGTTTAACGAACAAGGTCTTTTTCTGGAAAGACGGAAAGCTTTATTTAACGGGAACTCATTTCAGGTTCGTCTAACCCCGTCGAGCAAAAAACGAATTATTCATTTTATTGGAAATTATAGTTTTTCAGGGTTATCTGATGCCGCTGTTTATTTCAAAAGTGAGAAGGAAATTATAGCCTCTATGCAAATTAAAAATGAAGTAGCCTATTGGAAAAGATTAGAGTTTCCTACCGGAATATCAAAGAATGCTTTTCCCGCTGCTATAGAACTAATACGAAATATAGCTAAAGTTTCTGTTAATAATAATTCGTCAGGTTATCCTCGAATAGAGAATGTTGAATTTACGCTGATTAATCAATCGGATCAGGGGACAGTTGCTCCATTCCGCAAATCTGATGGCACATTTCCTGAAGGATGGGTTACAGAATCTAATCAGGGAAGTATATTGGGTCCCGGAACATTTACTTCTCAAGCGCAATATTTGTATGAGAAGGTAAACAAGTCAAGTCTGATTCCATTGTCTGTAATAATACGAGGGAACTTTAAAGCATCGGCAACTTCATCCAATGTATTGACATACTATAAGATAGATTTTGTTGATAATACATCTTTATGTAATGTGGTTCCTATTGATATAATCAGAAATATGCATTATATCGTTACTTTAAAATCTGTTTCAAAGCTGGGATATCCGGATTTGCAACAGGCTATTTCTTCACCTGCCAGTAATAACATAATTAATTCAATCGAATTACAGGACTTGAAAACAATCTCAGATGGTACATCTGTCTTATCAGTGGATAAAACCTCTTTTATACTGGTCAAAGCAAACGGGGCTTATGAGATTAATTATAATTATTATCCAAATGGATTATCTCAGCCTGCGGATAATTCAAATATGAGTATTCAATTAGTTAACGATGATCCTGAACGGCCTGTCCTGAATGCTATCAATACGTCAGTATCAGGTAAAATTTCATTTGTAACAGATCAATTTCCGAAACAGGGAAACCGGACTGGATATATACGCATTTGCAAAAATGGATTGGCTCGCATCGTACGTTTAACTTTTAAATATCCATACGTTTTCGAAATGCCTTATTTAACACCTAACCCTATTGCTTTAGGACAGAATAAAATTGTCGATTTAAAGTTTACGATTCCGAATACTATACCGGCATCTGAGTTTCCTCTTAATATTTATATTCTGACGACAAAACTCTCCCCTGATGCATCGAGTGGGTTGCAGGTAGATGTAAGTGGTAGTAATTATAAGTTTATCTATAAGGCTGCTAATTCTGGTGAAAAATCAATTCGTTTTCGGACTGTCTATGGTAACTCGTCTCATGAATGTTTGATTGAAAGTCCACTATTTAGTGATGCAGCTATAAAATTTGAAGTTGGAACGTCAAATTCAAAATACATTTCAGCATGGTTTAGCGTGAAACCAAGATATGTACTTTCCGGTCAACCAATAGCCATAAATCTATATATCCCGTCAACAGATCAGAATCCTGTATCTATAGATATCAATAATACGAGTTATCTGGAAGCTGATAGTAATTATAACGGGACAGGTTATCAATCCAATATAATTGTGAGTAATAATAAAATGGTATTACAAGCAATTCCGGTTAATAAATTAGTTACAATCTATTTACGGACAAAGGGGATTGATTATCCAACCGGTACGATTAACTTATCAGGAGCCGGATTTGTATCAACATCAGATATAAATAAAACAGACATCTGATATCTTCAAAATTGTCTGTGCATCGAATAAAGGAGATAAGTATAACTGGATAAAGTACATAAGAGACTTTATTCAGTTATACTTATTTATATGAAAGATTGAATGTTAAATATGAGATAGAGCCAAACATATTAGAAATCCGTATGTTATAACAATGAATAAATATAAAAAGAGTTCAATATTTGCTTTATAGAGAGAATTATTCTTGCATCTATCAAATCGTTTAAATCTATCAAAGAATGATTTTTCTGAAAAGAGAGATTTTAGGCTATCTCTTATTTTTTAAATTAATAATTAGAAATAAAGCAAATTGTAAATTAGATCGCATAGTAAATCAGGATTAAACTGAGTTTATTATGTAATATGTCGGGTGACTTTTACCCAAATCAAATAACTGTTTTAATCTTTCATCTATTAAAAAAAATGTATTATGAAAAAGAATCTTTTATGGAGTATGCTCATACTCTTAATGGGAGCCTTCATGTTCTATTCCTGCAGTAGTAAAGACGATGGACCCGCAGTTGATGAGGAAAAATCGTATGTAACTTTCGAATTTGATGCTAACACTTTGATTTCTCAGACTAAAGCTGTAACTGGAGATGAAACGCCAAATCCTACAACAACTTTGTGTGTTGACGGAAGTATTCCGTTGTCTGTTTTAATAAAATTGAACGGACCAGGCGGAGAAATAGTCTTACCTGAATTATCCGTTAAATCATTTAATGCTATCTTGAAAACAGATCCTTATGAACTACCATCAGGGGATTATACTGTGATGTCAGTAACTGTATTTAATACATCTAATCCTTCTCAAGTTATCTATTCTGGCGTATTGGACGGAGCTCCTTTTGCAAAATTTGTTCCGGACGGCTATTTAATGGAAAAACAATCTTTCAAATTATTGAAATACACAAAACCAACAGTGAAGCTATATGTTTTGTGTGCAAGAAATTACACAGCGACTGATTTTGGTATGCCTAAGTTTGAATTAAATCGTATTGAAGTAACATGTTTTGATCTTTTCTTTAACGTATGTGATGAGTATTCAGAACATTTCGTTGGTGAAGGTACTATCAATGTATGGGATAAATTGCCTTCAAATGGAGGTAAAGTCCTTTATACAGACGAGTTTGGAAGTGGCAATATCGCAACTATTTGCTTTGCTGATAATATGGAAAATAAAAATGATGCTTCAGAAACTTATCAGATCCAGGTTGAATTTAAAGCACCTTATTCAGCATACAGTTTTATTCAACAGATTTCAGTTGAAGATTTGCTGAAATTTAAAATCTGGTCAAACTTTGATAATTCAATGAATGCAGTCCATGTAGTGCTTTGCGATCCTGAAGCTAATCCTAAAGTATTATTCCCGGGTTATCATATGCCAGCAGCAAAATAATAATATTCAACTTTATAACTTAAGAGCAGAATCATCTGCTCTTAAGTTTACCTTCACCAAAATCAACTCAATATGAAAAAAAATATAGTATGGAGTTTACTAACTCTTTTATGCGGAACGTTCTTTTTTTATGCGTGTAGTACGAAAGATGATGTTCCTCAGGCAACAGATGAAACAGCTAGTGTAACTTTCGAATTTGATGCAAATACTATAGCATCGGGAACTAAAGGTAATCTACCTTCAGACCCTGTAGCTGTTCCGGGTGTTACTTTATGTAATACAGATAATGTTCCGTTAAGTGTGGATATTAAATTGACAGGACCAAATGGTGTTGTTAATATTACAGCAGAGGAAGTGAAAGAGTTTAACGGCAAATACAAAACGAATCCTTATGAATTGCCGGCAGGTACTTATACTGTTAATGCAGTAACCGTTTATAATGCATCAACATCAACAGTAATCTACTCGGGCGTTAAAACGCCATCTACTTTTGCAGCATTTGTTCCAGCGGGATATTTTATGGACCAACAAACTTTCACACTTGCAAAATATACAAAACCAACAGTTCCGTTCTATGTATTATGTGCCAAAGATTACAATGCTACAGATTTTGGTATGCCAAAATTTGAACTGAATCGGATTGAAGTAACCTGTTTTGACATTTTCTTCAATGTGTGTGATAAAAATGGCGAACACATGGTCGGAGTCGGAACCATTAAAGTATATGATAAAGAAAATGGAACTTTATTGTACCAGGATGCTTTTGATGGTGGTGTGTTAGATAATGAGGGCAACCCTACTTCAGAAGGAAATATCGCAACATTATGTTTCGCCGATGATTTGACTAAAAATAATGCAACCGAATCCTATTATATCGTAGTTAACTTTACAAATCCAAATATGCTTAGCACTCAAACTACATTTGCCGGCGAAGCATCTGTCGAAGACCTTTTGAAATTTAAAGATTCTCCAAGTTGGAACGTATCCATGAATGCATTACACTTAATTGTTTGTGATGAGGATACTCCATTCTGTTTATTGCCAGGTGTGATTTGTGATGAATGTAATGGTGGATTATATGAAACATTTGAGAATTATTCAGATATAAATGATTTTTACTCACGTTCGGGTTGGACATCGCCAGCTGGACAAGGAGATATTTTCGTAGTTACACCTGGGAATAAATATATTTTGGCTGTCAGCCCGGCTGATAAAGATAAAGAAAGAGAAAGCTTTATATGGACGACCAGAACGTTTAAATATCAACCCAAACATAATATTCGCTTTAATTTCTTTGTTAAAAGGGTATTAGTTGATGGAGATCCTGTTAAATGGGAAGGTTGTAGCGATTGTTCTGTGCCTGCAATAGTTAAAGTAAAACTACTAGACAAAAACGGAAATGAATTATTCAGTCGTGAAAAGCAATTAAATCTGCAAGGTGATGAATCAGATTGGAGATTACATGAGTCGTTTAACTTCCCTTGTGATCCTGTATTGGTTTCACAATGTGCCAGAACTGAATTGTCCGTAAGTTTAAAGGATGGTTATGCTTATAACTGGTGCCATCCTTGGGCTGGAAAAAAAGGTAAATACGTTTCTTATCATTTTGGTATAGATAATGTAAAATCCGGATTATAATATAATCAATCGCAACAGGGATATTTCCCTGTTGCGATTAAAAAAAGAATCATATGAAAAGGAAAAGTAGTCCGATAATAGGCATTTTGCTACTCGCTTTCTCCGGTTTTTTTCTTATGAGTTGTAACAATGAATCACCATCTAATCAGGAACAACAGTCACAAGAAGTTACGTTTGAATTTGATCTAAATCAGATTGTAGAGACGAAAGCTGCAATAGAACCTATTGAAGAAGCAGAGTGTGGCGGAGATGAGTTTTTAGAGACACCCTATTCATTTGTTATAAAAACCCATCATATTGAATCAGGCTCACAGCATGAGCTAAAAGGTACATTAGGAATGTTTAATGGCAAATTAAAATCCGATCCGGTTCATTTGCCTACAGGTACACATAAATTGTTAGATGCAAAGGTGCATAAAGGAGGTCCTGTTCTGTATCAGGCGGTAATGCCTGAATCTAAATTTGCAGCCTTTGTTCCAAGCCAATATCATCTTGGAACAACATTTATAGTACAATCATATACTAAACCAACGGTTTCTACATTTATGTTATGCACAACGGGGCATACTTCTGAAGAATTTGGTATGCCTAAGTTTGAGTTACAACGGGTAGAAACGTATTGTTTTGACCTATTTGTCAATATCTGTGATCCTGCGTTCGATAATGAACATTTTGTAGGAAAAGGATCAGTCAAAGTATTTAGTAAGGAAGATGGAAATTTATTATGGGAAGATAAGGATGGTTTTGATGAAGGAAAAATAGGCACTATTTGTTTCGCTGATTATTTAGATAATCCTTCAGAGTCTTATTTTATCCAAATCGAATTGAATAATGAGTTTCTAGGTGCTAATCCGCAGATCTATTCCGGAACTGTTCCCGTTAGTGAATTACTGAAATTTAAGCTTGTGTCCCAGTGGAGTAATTCGATGAATGCCTTACATATTCAACTCTGCCCCGGAAAAGATACATGCTTCTTTGGTAGTTATATTTGTCAGATTGCTCAATAATAAATCGCTTACATCTATCAATTATGAAAACGTATAAATTGTTTTTTGCTCTATTATTAGGAGCTTTCTTCTATACGGGTTGCTCAACAAATGAACAACCGGTTAATCCCGATTCATCAAACGCTGTAACTTTCCAGTTTGATGCTAAAAAAGTTTTCGATACAAAAGCTCTGACTGCAATTGAGGGATATCAACAATGTATGGGTGATATTGCAATAAATACAATGGCAGTAGATATTACGCTGGTGGGGCCGGAAACTAAAACATTGACAAATGTCCCTGTAAAGCTTTTTGGAGACAATTTAAAAACAGATCCTATTGAGTTGAAATCAGGGACTTATACTGTGACAAATGTTATTGTTTATTCTGGATCTACTCCTATTTATGCCGGAGTTATTGATGATCAGAACCCAGCAACAGAATTGCCTCTTTTTGCTTCGTTCATTCCATCAACTGAATTGATGGGAAATAAGAAGTTTACACTTGATAATTACACAAAGCCGACCATTACACTTTTTGTTTTGTGTGCTCAAAAAGAGCCTGCGACAAACTTTGGTATGCCGAAATTTGAATTGAACAGAATCGAAGTTACGTGTTTCGATATTTTTGTAAATGTTTGTGATCAATATGGAGAGCATGTTGTTGGCGAAGGTACAGTGTATTTAATGCCGCATAATGCAAATTCGAATACAGCAATGCCAGATTTCTCTAAAGCACTTTATCAGGATGATTTTAACGGAGGAACTATTGTGAACGGACAACCTACAACTGCAGGGGATATCGCAACATTATGTTTTCCTAATAATATGGAAATAGCAGATAATGAAGAAGTATATGATTTGGTATTCTATATTAAAAATGCACTAGAGCAACAAATTTTCACACAAACGGTTACTGTTGAGAATTTACTAAAGTTTAAGGAGTCTGATTTATGGGATGAATCAATGAATGCAATCCACGTTGAATATTGTGATGGTATTCCTTTCTGTATAATTCCGAACGATGATTGCGGAGGTAACACAAGTACTTGTGATCCATTTATGCCGAATACCTCAAACAAAGAAGATTTTAATAGTTACGCAGATGACAATGCTCTTAAAGCAATATGGCCATGGACTATTAAAAATGCGACATTAATATCAATGATTGGTATCCAGGGAACGAATGATAAATATGTTTACGTTAAAGGTGATCAACAGGGAGAAGTAACCTGGGAATCTAAACAATTTCAGTTTACAAAAGGCGATGTGATTACACTCGATGCAGTAATACGTAAATTAAACAGTGATGATACTCCATCGAATCCCGGAGGTGCAAGTTTTGACGCATGGTTAAAGGTTAATCTGATTGATGAAAATGGTAAGAAAGTAGGTACAGAATGGAAGCAAAAGATGCAATCAGATAAAAACTTTACTTTCAATACTTATCAGGTAATTCGTAAGAATGTGGGTACAGGGTGTTATAAACTTGCGATTACGTTGGATATGCAAAGTGGAAAAAAAGAACGATTCGAATTTAAGATGGATAATATAAAAGTTGAAAATTAGATCATAAAAAATACAGACATGTTTCATTGAGAGTAATTGAGTGAATTTGGAAGCAAGTTATGAGTAATTTCACTACAATTTATAGTACTCTGACTGGCTATTTACATCTATCAAATTTTTATAACTGCATTTTTCAGAATCTTACAGATCTGAGAAATGCAGTTTTTTATTTGCTAATAATGACCGTTTCTTTTAAGTCATATAATTGATAGGCTTTGTTCTTATTTGTATGCAGTCGAATTTATTTATAATCAGGTATATATAATATTTAGTGTAAGGTAAATATTTTATTTCTCACTTGTATTAATTTGTTAACTGTAGGTCGCACAAAATTGCGGTGTACTTCGCACTTTTGTGCGACCTACTTCGCAATTTAGTGCGATGTACATCGCACAAATTAAATAGCCTTTGAAAAGAATTAAATTGACTGACGCGTAAATTAACTGTACGGGATAAAATATTATATTCAGTGGATAATATGGAAGATATAGGGTATGATTGGTTATTGTCGTGTGAATATTTGTTATATAAATGTATTTTATAGAGTTTGCTAAATGTGAAATTATGTTTGTTTTGTCATGTTTGCTATTTACTGTTTGTCGATTAGGTGTATATAGAGAAATAGCTATTCTAGTAATAAATGATATGTTTTTGTAAGCGTTTTAATTAGTTTGTAAATTTAGTTGTAAGTAAAAGTTCTATTATTAAAAATTGGCGAAACCTACTTATCTTATCCAACGCGATGGTTAAACTCGTATTTTTTTGAAACTTAAAACATAACGAAATGTTTATTATGTATTGAATATATGGACTTACTTTGAGTGTAAATATTATATAGAAATCTATTGCTTAACTGTGCAAATATAAAAATAGAGGATATGAATAAGATTCGTTTGCTTCTTGTTTTGATGTTATTCCCCTTTTGCCTGATCACTCATGCGCAAAAAGTAGGAGTCAAAACAAATTTACTTTACGGTGGATTAACTCTTACCCCAAATCTTGGAGCTGAATTCAGACTTCGTCCCAAACTTACTCTTGATATTTCGGGAGGGTATAACCCTTGGAATCGGGAAGGATCCTATCATGATAATAAAAAATTGGTTCATTGGCTTATTGAACCGGAATTGAGATATTGGCTATGCGAAAGTTTTAATGGTCATTTCTTTGGGGCTCATCTGCTCTATTCTCAATACAATATATCGCAACATGATCTGCCATGGCTGTTAGGTAATCACTCAGACAATTATAGGTTTGAAGGGAATGCTGCGGGAGGTGGTATTTCGTATGGCTATCAATTTATTTTAGGTAAGCACTGGAATCTGGAGGCAACTTTAGGTATTGGTTATGCTCGCTTATGGTATAATAAATTTGATTGTCTCAAGTGTGGTGAGAAATTAGGTAAAGGTCATAGAAATTATTTCGGACCAACCAAAGCAGGTATTAGTATTATTTACATAATTAAATAGAGTGTATGAGATCAATAATATTAACTGTTCTGTTGCTTTCTATTGTGTCACTTTCTGCCCAAACCAGCAAAAAAATGTTATTGAATAACCCTCAGATTACCAATGATGAGGGGTTGGTTCAAGTTAAATTTTCCGGGTATGTAGGCAAAAGTTTTACTGGAAGAAACTATGAAGTCGTTTTACTGCCTGTACTTATTAATGGAACAGATTCTACCGTTTTGACTCCAATAGTGGCACAAAGCAGACATAATCAGATTTTGCGTGATCGCAAAATTTACTCGGGTGATCTGTCTTCATCATTTCCTGATGCTGTGTTCCTTCGCAAAGGGAAAATGTTTACGTATTCTACCGTTTTTCCATATGAGAAATGGATGAATGGATCTTACCTTAAGATTGTAGCTTTTCAGGATGGTTGTTGTAAATCTGCATTTTTAGGTTCTGAAATAATTATGAATCCGGTCATTCTTGAAACCGAAGTTCTGAAGGATTTCGTTCCAGAATCCCCTGTCGCTAAAATGCAGATAAAAGAAGAACAAAGCTTCATGATTGAGTTTAAGGTTTCTAGCAGTACGCTGTTAAAAGATTATGCAAATAATAAATTTGAAATTGAAAGATTGAATAATTTATTAAATGAACAAGTCGCTCAGAATACCTCCACACAACTGGATCGAATTGAAATTGTTGGTTTTGCATCTCCCGAAGGTCCAATCGAATTTAATAAGCAGTTAGCTGAACGCAGGGCTATAACCTTGAAGAAATATATACAACATAATTTCCCGACTATACCTTCTGATAAAATTGCAATTAAGAATGGAGATATTGACTGGAACGGACTTATTAAACTTATCGAACTTTCAGATTTAAAAAATAAAGATCAGGTTTTAAATATAATCAGAAGCTGTAAGAATGGTCCGGAATTAACACAAAAGCTCAAAGCGATTGATAAAGGTGAGACTTATCTTTATTTACTTACGAATATATATCCCAAACTTCGGTTTGTGTATGCAATAAATATCTATTACAAATAATAAAAACATGTCTAATCTAAAACTTGACAAAATGAGAAAGCTTAGTTACTTGGCTGCTTTCCTTGCAGCTTTCATGATGTTCTCTTGTACAAACAATGACAATCCTGTACCGGGAGGAGAAGAGGGCGAAAAAGGTGATAAAACAGTTGAAATTAATATTAAATCGGTTATTACTAAATCTGACGATGGAGCTGTAATAAACGGAGCTAAGACATCGATTCAAGATGGGACTATCTATTTTTTCGGAGCTAATAACAATTGTGTATTTAGCTATACACTCACTGCGTCTGATATTACCAATTTGGCTGGTCAGACAATAGCACCGATATCTGTTCTGAATGTTCCTGCTGCAGCAAATAAGGTGATTCTTCTGACTAATTACCTTTTGGCAGGGTATACGACTTATCCTCTTCCGGCAGGCAATACAGTTGCTACAATTAAAGCATTGCCTGTAAGTATAACTAAGCAACAGCCTAAAACAGGTAATATGTCGGTTGCAAATGTGATTATGTCTGGAGAAGCGGATATTGTTATTGATACAAATCCGGCTACACCTCTTTATGCAACTAATGTAACAATTACGCCAATCATGTCTCGTTTAGAGGTTTCGAGAGTGGGAGTAAAAGGTGATGGTTCACAGGTCGGTGATATTACTGAATTTAGGTTGAGAGGCATATTTATCCCGAATCACTACCCTTCTTCAACAGTTATGGGTAATAATACTTCAGAATCTTCTATAGTCAATCCATTATCTGATAAAACTAAATATACAAATTTGTTTCCAACAGGATCAGGAACAGGTTATTTAAATGACTATGCCGATAATTCGGTTGTATTCCCGGGTTTAGTTCATGCAGCAACTGGTAACATGTGGGCTTATCATGTTTTTCCTGCAAGCGGCAATTTGAATTTACCTCAAATAGTTGTAGCTGTTGACAAAATTATGTTTAAAGATACCGATGGTGAGGTGAAATTATGGAATAATGGAGCAATTAAATATATAACAGTTGAATCCTATCATGTAAAAGATAATCCGTTATTGGCTGTTACCGACTTCTTGCCAGCTAATGTGTACCGTATTGATGGTGCAGATGGTGAAAATGGTCCTGGCAAACCAGGTGGTTGGGGAGGTATCATTTTTGAATTAGACGATTTAGGAGATACTCCTTACAGTAAAGATAAAACAGTTTCTTGTAACATAACCGTTACTCCTTGGAATGTAAAACTGATAGAACCGAATATGTAATATTAATAAAACTTACGGGCAAATTAATTTTGCTCGTAAGTTTAACAAACAATTACCGATATGCTTAAGAGATTGGCAATACTGATTATATTAGGATTTATGGTGTTTCTTTCCGGCTGCACCAAAGAAGATACAGATGATTGCGTTCAGGGAATTCAATTGCGATTTACTTATATGCTGAATAATCAGCAGACGAATCTCTTTGGAGCAAAAGTAGGTATGATAACTGTTTATGTTTTTGATCAGGCCGGAAAATATGTCGATGCTTTCTCTAGTAAAGGTGTCGATCTGACAAACGACTATGTAATGACACTACCACTTAAGAGTGGGGAATATAACTTTATAGCTCTGGGAGGTGACTTGCTGACCTATAGAGTAGGAGAAATGTTTGATTCGCAAACACATAAGTTTGTGCCTGAATTAGTAAAAGGGAAAACATCAATTGAAGATTTTTCGTTTTTGTTGGATGATAACCCACCGGCTGACCTGCCCGTGACTCTGACTGATGAAATATCTCATTTATTCCATGGATTACTTACCCATTTTGTGGCTCCTCCGGGTAAAATATCAAGTGCAACGATAGACTTGATTAAAGATACGAAAACTATAAATGTGCATATTATCGGTATTTCTTATTTAGATCAATTGCTAAGTAAAGGAATAGGAAACCGTTCAGATTTTTCTAATTTCTTTGATATTCATATAGCATCTAAAAACGGACGTTATATTTATGATAATACAATAGATAGTTATGCACATCCTTTAATATACAAATTCAGACAACCAACTGTTTTGAATGATACGCTTAAAACAAATACCCGAGTGCTTCGTCTGATGGCAGAAAATGATCCTTCTGAGCTTCATGTTTCTTATCCGGGGAATGATTCTTTTTATTCCGTTAACATGGTTAATGAAATAAAAAAAATACCTCAGTATAGTGATCAGGAAGATTTCGATAGAGAAGACGAATTTACTTTTGAGATAAAAATAGACCCAAGTTTAAGTGTTACGATTACAATTAATGGCTGGGTTATCCAATCAATAGTCCCCAACAACTAGATCCATTAATCAATTATGAAAAAGAAGATTCTAAATATCGGTATCCTATTGATATTTCTGCTTGGTTGCTTCATTAGCTGTACGTCAGAAAGAGATGATCCAGAAGGTATTCAATCAACTGATAATGTACATATTTCGGTTGACAGTAAGGCTGTAATCGGTGGTGTATATGATGGAGTGACTATTTCGCATGTCAGGATGATTATAGCCGATCAATCATCCGGTATCATTCTACAAAATATTAAGACTTCGGATCAAAGCTTAAAACCTGATCCTAATGATAATGACAAATTTTTAATAACTGTAAAACCCGGAGAGTATACAGTTATGTTAATGGCAAATGAGGCTGCAACATTAAGTACGGAGATTAATGATAGCAGGACTTTGCAGACGATAAAGGATATTATTGTTGAAGAAAGTGATTATTCTTCATTGACAGAAAGCAATATGATGCTTATTGGCGAAAATCAGATTCAGGTAATACAGAACTCAGATGCAGATCCAATGGGTCAGGTTGCTGTTAAGGGAAACAATGGATCTTATGGTAGTTTCGGGAATTATTACACAGCTATTCTAACAAGAGTATTGGCTAAAGTTTCATTAAAGCTGTCTAAAGCATCAAGTGTAACTGAAAATATTTCAGTACTTCAAGTTTGGTTAATGCATATACCAAAACATTTTCATATAGGGGGAGCCCATTATGCAGCAGTTGAATTTGAGAATAAACAAATTTCGCTGACTAATGCTCCTGTCTCTTTATCAACTACAAAGCAGGATCTTTTTAAAGATATTCTGATACGAGAGAATATATTTACACCTGTAACAGATGCTGATCAAGCAACATATATCTTAATTGCAGTTAATTATGGCGGAACAACCAGTCTTTATACCGTTCCCTTAGGTCACTCACCTGGAGCAGGTATATATGATAATTATAACACAATTCGTAATAATCATTATATCATAGATGGTACAATAACAAAGCCTGGTGATTTCGAAAACTCATTTACTGTTAATGTATTACCATGGAATTATGTCGGAGGTGATATAGGTTTTGATCAGAATATAGAGTTTAAGGGCGTATGGGCCGGAGGGACCAACCTGACAGGCACGACGGCATTTGTCTATTATAATTCATTTGTAGAATATCAATTCCGATTGAGTGCTCCTGCCGGAGTTTTGTGGGTGGCTTCATTAACCAATGGAGGCGATTTTATGTTTGATTATTCGGGAGGTGCTGTTTCTCAAGGTATTGCCAGAGATGATATTCTGTATAAAATCAGAATCAAGCCTAAACAATTCCAAACGACTCCGGGAATTAAAACGAATTTTTATATTACAGTAGGAGGTAAGGAAATAAATCTTACTAATATAACAAATACTCGTTATACAATTTATCAGGTACCTCAATAAATACAAAGCTTATGAATCCGAATGCGATAAGATATATAGTAGCTTTTATGCTTTTCATTCTGTGTATGAGTTGTGCTGATTCTGATTTTGAAAATGAAAGACAGACCGGTTCCGATATGATTTCTTTTACCGTAGAAATGAATTCGGAATCAGAAACTAAGGCGACGGAACCTGGGGATGATCTTTTAAATGAGAATAAGATAAATCGTTTAGACGTTATCTTTTTTAACGGTGAATCAATTGTCCTTTATCCTGCACAGAGTGACTTGACATATAATTCAACGTCTAAAGTTTTAACGATTAAGATAAGTAATACGAATTATAATTTGTTTAATGGCACTACGTCTTATAAAAGGCTTGTTTTCGCAAATCTTTCATTGCCCAGAAGTGCTTTGGAAGGGAAAACTTATTCTCAAATCAGGGCTTTAGTTGCTCAGTCTGATTTTACATTGAGTCAGCAAGCTGATTTTTTGATGGACTTTACGGATAATACAACGCTATCTTTAGCTCACCCGGTATTGGCGACAGCGAATCTAAAGCGAGCTGCTGTTAAGGTGCGAACATCGATTAAACGATTGGATGCACCTGTCGGATACACAGCATTGAAGGCTGAAGTACAGTTTGTTAATTATCTGGATAGAACTTCACTGACAGATGGTGCTCCATATAATGCAGTAATTGGAACGGATTATAAGTCGAAAGCATATACTCAAATAGGTATGCCTGCGGAATTGTTTGATCCGAAAGTGATAAATTTTCTTACTTATGAAAATGACTGGACTTATGACCGACAACGCGAACCGTATTTGCGCGTGAAGGTGAGATGGAAGAAAAATTCAGATAATACGGAGTTTGATGGTTATTATAAAGCTCCGTTCAGTTATTTGAATTCACCAAATATCAATGATGGATTAGCTTTTAAATTATTGCGAAATACGATCTATGATATTGGTTTTAATATTTCAGGACTTGGGTCTACGGATCCTGAGAATCCAGAGACCATTGCCTCTAACTTTACTCTAAAGGATTGGACAAGTAAAGAAATATTAGCTTCATTTCTCCAATTTAATTATATGGTTGTTCATGAGTTGCTTGTGAATCTGTATAATAAGAATTATCGTGAAATAGGTTATTCTTCAAGTTTGCCGATTGAGGTTGTAAATATCTCGGCTACTTGTGATGAGTATGACATAAATGGGAATAAGACAACCCGAACCTATGTCTCTGGTAATCCGGAATTTCCTTCAGTGGTTGTAGATCCATCGACTATGAAGTTAAAAGTAACTTCTAAGATTCCAATTAACTATGTACCAAAAAAAATAACTTTTACAGTTAGGACAATAGGTGTCGTGCAGATTACTCAACAAGTGGTTATAAATCAGTATCCGCCGATATATGTGACAGCTACACAATCAACAGATACAAATGCCGGTGCTACAAATGGAACGGCTAATTTTCCGAATGGAGCATCAGGTCAAACAAACTTTAATTTTTTCAAGATAACAACTGTTGTTCCAACAGATAATATTTATAAAACGGGTGATCCGAGACAATATAATGGATCTGTTATGACTTCAAGGACTGATATTGAAGGAAATAATTTGAGGTCTCCTCAATTTATCATTGCTTCTCAGCGAGGTATAACCTATGAATATAATTATTCAACAGCTCAGGGAAGATGTCAGACGTATCAGGAATTACCATATGCAAGAGGTAAATGGCGGATACCTACTAAAGCTGAAATCATGCTGATTGATCTAATACAGGATGATTCAAATAGTGCAGTTAAGCGTTTGTTAATTGGCCCAAAATACTGGAGTGCATTGACGTATGATTATTATGACTTTACGAATAATGTTTTTACTAGTACAAATAGTAATGGTACTGCTTTTATTCGCTGCGTTACAGATACTTGGGATATACCTTAATTTCAACTGATTATGAAAAAGATACTTGTATTATTGTTTTCTTTCCTTGGACTTATCGGATGTGTTTCAGAATCAGCCGTGACACCGGAGATTATTCCGGATGATGGTTCTATAACATTTTCTATAGCATTGCCGGAAGCTGAAATTATAACTAAAGGAAAAGATGATCTCGCAGGGACAAATCTGAACTCTTTGTATCTTCTTGTTTTTGACGAGAATGGATTGTTTTTATCTCGTTATAAAGCAACGCGTACCGGGACATCATTTACTGTAGAGCTGATCAACAGTACCCGACCAAGAATCATTCATTTTGTGGCCAACTATGATTGGAGCGGTTTTTCGGATGTTGCGAATATTTATAAGGATGAGAAGGAGCTTATTCCATCTTTGGTAATAAAAGATGAAGTCGCTTATTGGAAAAGAATTTTTTTGAATAGTGGTATTTCGCAAGCGACGTTTCCTAATTCTGTAGAACTCATACGTAATATTGCTAAAATTTCAACTCAGAATCTTACGGATTTAGGAGCACTTAAACCTAAATTAGTAAATATGCAATTTGCAATTGCGAATCAGTTAGAGTATGGAACTATTGCTCCATTTATAAATGAACAATTTACTGAGGGTGCGGTTACCGAAGCTGCCGGTTCAGCTTTTCTACCTTTGACCGCATTTTCGAATTCAGCGCAATTCTTATACGAGCGGAAAAATAGTACTGCAACTCAGCCACTGTTTTTAATTATCAAGGCCGATTATGTCCCTATAAATAATGGAGCTGTTTCAACTTGTTATTATAAGGTTGATTTGATTAATACCGGAGATTTAGCTCTGACTGATATAGTACGTAATTGTCATTATCTGGTTAAGATTAATGAAGTTCAGCAAATAGGTTATGCTACTTTGCAGGAGGCGATGTTATCACCTGCTTCAAATAACATTAATTCGTCAATTGTATTGCAACCACTTTTGACTGTTTCAAATGGTACAGCTGTATTAGGAGTTGAAACAACAAGCCTTGTTTTAACAAAGCCAAACCAGACTTTTAATATTCAATTTGCTTATTTCCCGAATGGGACTTCTTTAGCTTATGACAATACAGGAGCGTCCGTTATATTAATGAATGATGATATAAATAATCCTGTCATACCTTCAACGCCGGGGTTATCTGTATCGTATTCGCCAGGAAAAATAACAGGTACAACAGGAGCAATGCCAAGTGCGTTATTAAGTAAAGGTAAAATAATTGTGTCGAAACTTGGTTTGACAAGGACTATCTTAGTACAATTCAGATATCCGTATACAATGGAAATGCCATTCTTTTCACCTAATCCTGTGGCGCAGGCATCCAATTTGGCTGTTTCATTGTCATTTGATATACCAAGTATTGTTCCTGATAATGCTTTTCCGATGAAGTTTTATGTAACAGCACCTAATCTTACGCCTAATAATACTTTAAACACTTTACCTGTAATTATAGAAGGTGGAAAATATAAGTACGAATATACAGCAACTCAAAGAGGAACTCAGGTTTTATACTTTAAGACAAACTTGAGTAATTCTACAGGTTCTGTAGTTATCTCAAATAGTTTATTTACGGATGCGATTGTTAATCTAACATCAAGTGCGACTAATGTTAAAACATTTATTTCATGGTTTAGTATTAAGCCCTCATTAATGCCTAGCGGATACCAAATTGTTCTAAACTTAAAACTTCCTTCTGGTTCGTCTCCAGTAGATGTTAACATAAATACAACAAGTCTTATTATTGATCCGAATAATGCGACGACAGGCGAAATGGTTAATGTAACTCCTATTACCGGAGGGTATAAATACCATGCTACGTCTTCTGGCTCTTTGGTTCAATTATATTTTAAAACAACTCAGAGTAATGCTTCTGAAGCTATTACTTTGTCAGCAACTGGATTTACAACTTCTCAGAATCTGAACTTATAGAAAAAGAGGCTATCCGCTTTAATCAGGATAGCCTCTTTTTATTTTATTTCTTACTTAACAGTTGATCAAGAGTTTCATAGAACTCAGGAGATTCACCAACTACAATTTTTACAATATTACCTTGTGGATCAATAATCACTTTCGTAGGATAACCTGCAATAGCATATTCATTAATAACCTTTGTGTCAAAGCCGTTATAGACGTTAATCCATGGGATTTGGTGTTCTGTTACACCTGCACGCCATACATCCTCTTTGTCACGGCAGTCAATGCCTATTATTTCAAGATCCTTTTTATATTTAGTATAGTACGCCTTCATTTCAGGAAGTCCTTTGATACACCATCCGCACCAGGTACCCCAGAAATCAAGAACGACATATTTTCCTTTGAATTGATTCAATGATACCATTTTACCATCTAATCCCATTAAAGAGAAATCAGGAGCAGGCATACCAGGCTGCAGTTTTAATTTAGCTGCCTCTTTGGCCATATAATCTTCGTATTGCTTTTTCTTTAATTCAATCATTGAAGCATAAGGTCCTGTTTTAACGCTTTCAGAGATAATATTGTAAGCTTCTTCTACTTTTTCCATTGGCATAAATGTAAAATAGTAAGCAGAAAGATCACTGTTAGGGTGGTTTTTAATGTATTCAAATTGATATACATTCATTGAATCTATAGCAATAGCTCTTTTTTCTTGAAAAACATTTGCGATTGAGTCATTAAGTTCACCTTTTGTATACAAATCCATCACTTCTTTCTGGATATTTTCCAGCTTTTTATCGCAATTATTGATTTGTGTCTGAGCATTCATTTCTTCATAAAACTTATCGCCCGTCACAGTGAAGCTATTAATATCACCATTAATTGAAAGTGCTGTATTAGGAACTACATAGAGTATGCTTTTAGGTCCCGGCATAGCCATAGCCATGTTTCCCGAAGGTTTCGCAACAATTTGGACTCTCATTAAAGAAGAATCGTTCATAGTTGTACTGAATTTCCCTTCTTTTAATGCGATTGTATCCGTGCGGTAGCTTGCTCCCTGAACAAAAGGATTAGAAATAAATACTAGTATTGTGTCGCTTTTTACTCCCGTTATAGTACCACTTAAAGTTGTACCTTTAGGTTTTTCTGTACAAGCTGAGAATATACACCCTGCAGCAAGAATTGAGAATAATGTCTTTTTCATATTGGTAATTTATTAACGATTAAATGTTTGGATGCAAATGTGTGATAAATAATCAGATATTGAAGCAGAATTATCCAATACTTTTATTCATTTCCAATAATATATTTATCAAATCTCTGTTGTTCGCTAGGCGAGGGACCTTGTTTTGTCCACCAAGTTTTCCTTTTGACGCCAGCCAGTCATGAAATAAGTTAGGTCTTGCGATAACAATCTCAGGGCTGTCTAAAGTAATATCTTTGTATCTTTTTGCTTCATAATCAGAATTCTGTTCTTTAAGAGCATTATCAAAATCATTAGTGAAAGCTTTAATGTCTTTTGGCGCGTGGTCAAATTCGATTATCCATTGATGTTTTCCTTTTGCATTTTCTGACATAAAGACTGGAGCACCTGTATAATCCATTATTTTTACACAATGTTTTTCCGATGCTATAGCAAGTGCTTTGTCTGCATTATCGACCATTAATTCTTCACCAAAAGCATTTATATAATGCTTTGTGCGTCCGGTAATAATTATTTTATATGGCTCTTTTGACAAAAATTTTACTGTATCTCCTATAATATATCTCCATAAACCAGTATTGGTAGAGATTACTAAAGCATAATTTTTATTCAGTTCAACCTCTTCAAGTGGAATTGCTTTTGAATCTGTGTCATTGAATTCATCCATCGGTATGAACTCATAATAGATCCCCAAGTCAAGCATGAGTAGCATGGCTGGATCAGTCAGGTCATTTTGGATAGCAAAGAATCCTTCTGAAGCATTGTATGTTTCCATATAATGCATATTGTTTGACGGTATGAGTGCTTTATATTGTTCTCTGTAAGGAGTAAAGCTGATTCCTCCATGAAAGAAAACTTCGAGGTTAGGCCATAAATCAGTCAAATAACAACTATTTGTATTGTCTAAAAGAGCTTTAATCATGACAAGCATCCAGGACGGAGCTCCTGCTATACTTCTGACATCCGCATTTTTGGTAGTGCGAATAATTTCTTTCAATTTGCTCTCCCATTCAGACATTAAAATAATTTTCTTTTCAGGGACACGAACGAAATTGAAATAATCAGGAGTGTTTTGTAGGAGAATAGCAGACAGATCTCCGGTATAGGTATGGGCGGTTTCATTTTTTATTTCATGACTTCCACCGAGTATCAGGCTTTTTCCGCTCAGAACTTCACTATCCGGATTTATACGTGCATAAAGAGCGAGCGTATCTTTTGCAGCTTTATAATGACAATTGTCTAATGCATCATTAGTTATAGGGATAAATTTACTTTTGTCATTCGTTGTTCCGGAAGATTTAGCAAACCATTTTACTTTACCCGGCCATAAAATATCACTTTCTCCTTGTATGGCCATATTGATGTAGGACTTCAAGGAATCATAATTGTGTAAAGGTACATTTTTAGCAAATGTCTCGTGGTCAACACAATTTTTGAAGTTATATTGATTGCCGAATAATGTGTTTTGTGCTTGCTTAATAAGATATTTGAGCTGATTATTCTGGATAGAACTAAATTTAGACGCATAAAGATCTATCTGTTCATTACGAGAATCTAAGAAGTGGAAAATAAATTTGGTAAGTATCATAGGTTTACCTTTGGTATTACGTGATTAATGATCGAATTCTTATATAAAAGTGTAAGATAAAAATCCTTATAAACATAAACATATAAAAAAAGAAAAGGTTGTCTCACGACAACCTAAACCCTTTATTAACCTTAAATCTAATACCATGAAAAACTGATGCAAATGTATACTCTTCGCATTATATGTCCAAATTGACAGCTCGTTTTTTCTTTTGGATTAAAAAAGTTTAACATTGGTAGCGTGAACAATTTTCGAAATTAACAATTCTGTTGATTCTATAAGGCTAGATATGAGTAGGTATTCTTTTAAATAAGGAAATTTTAAGAGCATAGAAGTCGTATAATGCTTTTATTGTTAATGAATTATCAATAACTTTGTGAGTTCAAATAATAGATTGATTATATATGAATGAAAATATTGAGCAAAAACCCAGAGCTAGTGCGTTAGCGCTTTTGCCTCTTCTTGTTTTTTTAGCGTCTTATTTAGTAGTCTCGTTATTATTAGGTGATTTTTATAAGATGCCAATCACAGTAGCTTTCTTATTGTCTGCGATTGTATCTGTAATGATCACAAAAGATAAAACGCTGGCAGAACGTGTTGAGCATTTTTCCGTAGGAGCCGCAAATAAAAACATCATGCTGATGATTTGGATTTTTATTTTGGCTGGCGCATTTGCACAGACGGCAAAAGCTATGGGCGCTGTTGATGCTACGGTGAATCTGGCTGTAAGTTTATTGCCTGATTATTTATTGATCGGAGGAATATTCCTGGCTGCTTGTTTTATTTCATTGTCAATCGGAACATCGGTAGGGACCATTGTTGCTCTTACGCCTGTAGCAGTAGGTATTGCTACAAAAACAAATGTCGGATTACCTTTTATGACAGCTGTAGTTGTTGGAGGTGCATTGTTCGGAGATAATCTTTCATTTATTTCTGATACAACAATCGCCGCTACAAAAACTCAAGGTTGTGAGATGAAGGATAAATTTAAGGTAAATAGCATG
>DKPO01000045.1:69660-76218 GCA_002471225.1 Porphyromonadaceae bacterium UBA7332 | reverse complement strand
ATTACACAGGTGCCTGAGTCAGCTCCGATAGAATTATGGAAGGTCGTTCCTTATTTGTTTGTTTTGGTAAGTGCTCTTGCCGGAATGAATGTTATCAGATTATTGGTTTTAGGAACTGTTTTTTCGGGATTGATCGGATTATTTTTAGGTAGTTTTGATGCCTTAACCTGGATGAACTCAATGGGACAGGGTATTATGGGGATGAGTGAATTAATAATTATCACATTGATGGCTGGAGGTATGCTTGAGATGATTCGCTATAATGGAGGAATAGAGTTTATTATTAATCTTCTGACAAAAGGTATCCGTTCTAAGCGAGCTGCAGAATTTAGTATCGCAGGCTTGGTTAGTTTTGCTAATTTATGTACAGCAAATAATACAATCGCGATTATTACTGCAGGTCCAATCGCAAAGGATATCGCTAATCGATTTGATATTGATCCTCGAAAATCAGCTTCTCTGCTAGATACTTTTTCTTGTTTTATACAAGGGATTATACCTTATGGAGCCCAATTGCTTATAGCAGCAGGTTTAGCCGGAATATCTCCGATATCGATAATTCCGCATTTGTATTATCCTTTTTTGATGGGGATAGCTGCCATATTGGCGATTGTATTCAGATATCCTCGCAGATATACAAAATAAATTAAGGAAAAAGAGTTATTACACAGAAGAATAAATTATTTTTGCAACTCAAACAATTATATTTTTATGTTACTGAATTCTTTAACTGCTATTTCTCCGATTGACGGTCGATACAGAGATAAAAGTGTTGAGTTGGCGAACTTTTTTTCTGAGTTTGCATTAATCAAATACAGAGTTCTTGTTGAGATCGAATATTTTATTGCACTGTGTGAATTACCTTTACCTCAATTGAAAGACATTGAAACATCGGTTTATCCTAAGTTAAGAGCTATTTATGCCGGATTTAGTGAAGCTGATGCCCAACATGTAAAAGAAATTGAGTCTGTAACTAACCATGATGTAAAGGCTGTTGAATATTTCATAAAAGAAAAATTCGACGAATTAGGACTGGAAGCATACAAAGAATTTATACACTTTGGATTGACATCACAAGATATTAATAATACATCTGTGCCTTTATCAATCAAAGAAGCATTAGTTCAAACGTATTATCCCCTGATCGAACAGCTTGTTACGACACTAAAAAATTATGCTATTGAATGGGATCATGTATCCATGTTAGCAAAAACTCATGGACAACCGGCATCTCCAACGCGTTTAGGCAAAGAAATTATGGTTTTTGTTTATCGCTTAGAGCAACAATTAGCTATTTTGAAACAAACGCCTATTAGTGGAAAATTTGGTGGAGCTACCGGGAATTTTAATGCTCATCATATAGCTTATCCTGAAATTAACTGGAAAGAATTTGGAGCTACTTTCTTATCAAAAAGTTTAGGTATCGAAAGAGAAGCCTGGACTACGCAAATTTCAAATTACGATAATTTGGCAGCATTGTTTGATGCGATGAAACGCATTAATACTATCATTATCGATTTAGATCGCGATTTTTGGCAATATATTTCGATGGAGTATTTTAAACAAAAAATCAAAGCTGGTGAAGTAGGTTCATCTGCAATGCCTCATAAAGTAAATCCGATTGACTTTGAGAATTCAGAAGGAAACTTGGGCATGGCGAATGCAATTTTTGATCATTTATCTATCAAATTGCCAATTTCCAGACTTCAACGTGACTTAACAGATTCTACAGTTTTACGAAATGTAGGAGTTCCGTTTGCTCATACTTTGATTGCTGTAAAAAGTACTATGAAAGGAATCAGTAAATTACTTTTGAATGAGGCTGCGTTATTTAATGATTTGGAAAATTGCTGGGCAGTTGTAGCTGAAGGGATTCAGACTGTATTGCGAAGAGAAGGTTATCCACAACCTTACGAAGCACTAAAAGCATTGACTCGTACAAATGCAGGAATAACATCAGAATCAATTAAATCATTTATCGATACATTAAATGTTTCTGAAGAAGTGAAAAATGAGTTGAAAGCGATTACACCTCATTCTTATACTGGAATATAAAATTTTATACCGAGATAAATATCGAAGCCGTGAGGCTTTATTAACAATGTAATTTTTTACAAAACTATGGATTCAGAGAGAAGACCTAAGCGACCGCGTATTAGCGCGACACCTTATGAAGCAGGCCGTGAAGGAAATAATGGCTACAGAAACGAAAGATCTGATTTCGGACAAATGGATAACCGTGATGGATATCGTCCGAGAAATTCGTATAATAACGATCAAAGATCTAATAACAGATTTGATAACTCTCAAGGTAATTATAACAGAGAGGGTGGCTTTAATAAAAGACCATTTGAACAAAGACAAAATAACTTCGGTGAACGCCGTTCATATGGAAATGATGAACGTCGCACTTATAATAACAACAATAATAATCGTTCTTACGGTAATAATTCTAATTCTTACGGTAATAACAATAACAACAACCGCTCTTACGATAATTATGATCGCGGAAATTATGGCAATAATCAACGCAATAATAATTATGATGGTGGGCAGCGTAATAATTACGGCGGCGATCAGCGCGGAAGCTACGGCGGCCAAAGAAATAATAATTACGGAGATGACCAACGCGGAAATTATGGTGGCGGTCAAAGAAGTAATAACTATGGCGGCGGTCAAAGAAGCAATAACTATGGTGGCGGTCAAAGAAGTAATAACTATGGCGGCGGCCAAAGAAGCAATAACTATGGTGGTGGCCAAAGAAGTAACAACTTCGGTGGTGGCCAGAGAAGCAATAGCTATGGCGGTGGCCAAAGAAGCAATAGTTTTGGTGGCGGAAGACCTCAAAACAGAGGTGGTAACTTCTCTAATAATCGTTTTAATGCGAATGGTGCAGGTCAAAATGCATCACGTGTTCAAAACTATGATCCAAATGCTAAGTATAGCAAGAAAAAACAAATTGAATATCAAGATCTGTTTACAGATCCAAACGAACCAATTCGTTTGAATAAGTTCCTTGCTAATGCAGGTATTTGTTCTCGTCGTGAGGCGGATGAATTTATCGCAAAAGGTATGGTAACTGTAAATGGGGAGGTAGTTACGGAATTAGGTACTAAAATTCATCGTACTGATGAGGTAAAATTCAATGAATCTGATGTAAGACCTGAAGGAAAGGTTTATATCTTGTTGAATAAACCGAAAGACTGTGTAACAACTTCTGATGATCCTCAGGAACGTTTGACTGTATTGGATTTAGTGAAGAATGCTTGTTCTGAACGAATTTATCCTGTTGGGCGATTAGATAGAAATACGACAGGTGTTCTATTATTGACTAACGATGGCGATTTGGCGTCAAAACTAACTCATCCGAAATATGATAAAAAGAAAATTTATCATGTGTGGTTAGACAAAGACGTAACGATGGAAGATATTAAACAAATCGCTACGGGTATTGAGTTAGAAGATGGAGAAATCCATGCTGATGCTATTAGCTATGCGGATGAAACTGATCCAAAACAGATTGGTATCGAAATCCACTCAGGCAGAAACCGTATTGTTCGTCGTATTTTTGAACATTTAGGTTATCGTGTAGTTAAATTAGATCGTGTAATGTTTGCCGGTTTAACGAAGAAAAACTTGCCTCGTGGTCGTTGGAGATATCTGACACAAGAAGAAGTGAATATGCTTAAAATGGGCGCATTTGAATAGTATAACTTAGAAGCCGGGAACCTTTGTCCCGGCTTTAATTGAAGATATGAGCTATGGAGACTTTAAAAAGAACGAAGATTGTTGATGCTCTGAAATGTACTGATTTTGGCTCAACAATCAATGTAAAAGGATGGGTTCGTACTCGTCGTGGTAACAAAAATGTAAGCTTTATTGCTTTAAATGACGGATCTACGATTAATAATATCCAAATCGTAATTGATAATGAAAAATTTGGCGAAGAGTTCTTGAAACCGATTACAACCGGGGCCTCACTTAGTGTGAATGGTATCTTAGTTGAATCTCAGGGTAAAGGACAAACTTGCGAAATCCAGGCTACTGAAATCGAGATATTTGGAACAGCAGATCCAAATACATATCCTTTGCAAAAGAAAGGACATACATTGGAATTCCTTCGCGAAATAGCACACCTTCGTCCAAGAACAAATACGTTTGGAGCTATTTTAAGAATTCGTCATAATATGGCTTTTGCCATTCATAAATATTTTAATGATCGTGGGTATTTCTATTTACATACACCGCTGATTACAGCTTCTGATGCAGAAGGTGCCGGTGCGATGTTCCAGGTTACTACTCTGGATGTAGAAAATCCTCCACGTAATGAAGAAGGTAAGATTGATTACACTCAGGATTTCTTTGGTAAATCAGCGAATCTTACTGTATCAGGACAGCTTGAAGGTGAATTGGGAGCAATGGCGCTTGGATCGATTTATACATTTGGTCCTACGTTCCGTGCTGAAAATTCAAATACACCTCGCCACCTTGCTGAGTTCTGGATGATTGAACCAGAAATTGCGTTCTTTGATATTCAGGATAATATGGATTTGGCTGAGGATTTCTTGAAATACTTAATTCAATATGCATTAGATAATTGTCAGGATGATCTTGAATTCTTATCAAGCATGTATGATAAAGAGCTGATCGAAAGATTGAAATTCGTTGTAGAGAATGACTTCGTTCGTTTACCATATACAGAGGGTGTTGAAATCTTGAAAGCTTCTGGAGAGAAATTTGAATTCCCGGTTGATTGGGGTACAGATCTTCAATCAGAACATGAGCGTTATTTGGTTGAAAAACATTTCAAAAAACCAGTGATTCTGACTGATTATCCTAAAGATATCAAAGCCTTCTATATGAAGCAAAATGAGGATGGTAAAACAGTCCGTGCAATGGACGTTTTATTCCCGAAAATCGGAGAGATTATCGGAGGTTCTCAACGTGAAGAAAACTATGATAAACTAGTTGCTCGTGTTGAAGAACTGGAAATTCCGATGAAGGATCTATGGTGGTATCTGGATACTCGCCGTTTCGGAACAGCTCCTCACTCAGGTTTTGGTTTAGGTTTTGAGCGTTTGCTATTATTTGTTACAGGTATGGGTAATATCCGTGACGTAATTCCTTTCCCTCGTACGCCTAAGAACTGTGAGTTCTAATAATAAAATATAACGATTAAAGGGTTATCAGTGTATCTGATAACCCTTTTTTTTTGCTGCGCATGGCATATAAATTGGCTTTGTAATTGTATTATGGGTGGTCTATATAATGAAAGCGTCTTATAGTTTGGTTTACTATAAGACGCTTTGATTTTTATAATCTGTCTGGATTATTTATTTAAAGCAGCGATTGTGTTACGTATAATCTCAGGAGATGAATAATCAATTTTATATTCATCAATTACAACTGTCCCTCCCATTGATACGTTCGGATTTTTATAAACCATTTCACTAGCCCGGTCTGTTCTTGCAGACAAGTGGAATTCTGATGCTCCTGTAATTTCAGAAATTTCTTTGATATTTTTTGCACTAACACCACATCCCGGCATAATGATAATGCGTCCGTTTGCTTGTTCTACCAATGATCTAAGTAATTCAGCTCCTTTTAAGGCATTTGCTTCCTGACCCGAAGTAAGGATACGATTACAACCCAGACTGATGATCTGTTCTAATCCTTTATTTGCATCACGACACATATCGAATGCTCTGTGGAAAGTTACAGATAACCCTTCGCAAACTTCCATCAAATATTGCATAGCCTTCATGTCTATATCCCCTTCAGGAGTAAGACACCCGATCACAACACCAGCAGCACCAAGTTCTTTAGACAAAAGAATATCTTCACGCATAATATCTAACTCATCTTGAGAATAGTGGAAATCTCCACCACGAGGACGAATAATAACGTGTACAGGAATGGTTAGCTGTTGGCAAGTCAGTTTAATAGTTCCATAGGAAGGTGTTGTTCCACCTTCTGGCATACCGGCACATAATTCAACGCGGTTTGCCTTTGCTTCTTCTGCGTATAGTGCGCTCTCGAGTGAGTTTGCACATATTTCAATTCTTTTCTCCATACTGGGGGTTTTTATATTTTGTAGTGTATGTTGTATGCAAAGTTAATAAGGATTTTCGTCTTATGCATGGGATTGTTTATATTTCATAGTTATCAACAATTTGTTTATAACTGTATATTTAGTTATTTTAAAGTGCATATTTTTAATTAGTTATGTTATTAACAGTTTGTTGATAACTGAATTTATTCATAGAGTATGAACTTTTTTCTATGCACTACATCATCGCGGAGACGCTTACCAATCATCACTATCGACACTTTTATTTGTAAATAGGAGACAACAAGTTGTGTATAGTAATTACTTTGGTGTTGATTGGGTGCTGATTGGGTGTCGATTCAAAAGGTGAATCGACACCTTTTATGTGTTGATATTTAGTTGTTTACGTGCTTGGTGTCGATAGTATCGATTCAAATCATAAAACTTCTGGAGGAGTGTGCGTATAGAGTCAATTGTAGAATAGATTGACTTCTTTGTGGAAAAGATAC
>DKPO01000045.1:56833-69467 GCA_002471225.1 Porphyromonadaceae bacterium UBA7332 | reverse complement strand
AAAGATACGGTGTATCTCTGAAAAGATATACCGTATCTTTTTGATATTACAGGCATATTGAGAAGATTGTTACCAGTTATTGGGATTATTCTGAAATGTGTAATCGGGATTTAGGTTTTATCCTGGATTATGTATCCTGAAATCAGGAGATACACCAAATTATATACGTATTTAGTGTCGATGAAATACGTACTTTGTGAAGACTAAATGCGTGTTTTGAGATTATGAAATACGTATATTGATTTGTTGAAATACGTATATGATTTTTATTTGCCGTAAGACTCAGGATTTAGATACGTATTAAACGAATTTTTCATAGGTATGAAAAGTTGCTTTGATACGTATCTAAATTTCTTTTAATACGTATTGAAATCGTAACTCAAACAAGAATAAAAAAAAAGAGCACTCCGAAGAGTGCTCTTTCCAAATAATATAGTTAGTTGTATATCTTCAAACGAAAGATATTAAGCGTTGAAACGCGCTTTCAAGTTTTTCAACTCTTCAGCAAGTTCAGCTGGTAAGTGTGTACCGAAGTTAGCATAGTGCTCATCGATCAATGAGATTTCGTGTTCCCACTCATCTTTGCGAACTGCGATAGCAGCATCCCATTGAGCGTCAGTCATACCAAGACCTTCAATGTTAAGAGCTCCTTTAGCAGGAACTTTTCCGATTGGAGTCTCAACTGTTTCGCCATTACCTTCGCAACGGTCAAGGATGTAAGCAAGTACACGGCTATTTTCACCGTAACCTGGCCACAAGAATTTACCGTCTTCTTTACGGAACCAGTTAACGAAGAAGAATTTAGGAAGAACTTCTTTGTTAGGAGCGTTTTTACCGATTTCAACCCAGTGACCGAAGTAGTCACCCATGTTGTAACCACAGAATGGTAACATAGCGAATGGGTCACGACGTACACCAGCTTTCAAACCGATAGCAGCAGCAGTTACTTCAGAACCTACGATAGATCCCATGAATACACCGTGATTCCAGCTAGCAGCTTCGTGTACCAAAGGTACAGTAGAAGGACGACGTCCACCGAATAATACTGCTGAGATTGGAACACCTGCAGGGTTTTCCCATTGTTCGTCGATACATGGACATTGGCTAGCCGGAGCAGCGAAACGAGCATTTGGATGTGCACAAGGCTCACCAGAAGCTGGATCGAATACACGACCTTTCCAGTCAATTGTACCAGCAGGACAATCGTGTCCGATACCTTCCCACCAGATATCACCGTCAGGAGTCAAACCTACGTTAGTAAACAATGTGTTTGCACGGCAAGACAACATTGCATTAGGGTTTGTATCCATTGAAGTGAAAGGAGCAACACCGAAGAAACCAGCTTCAGGGTTGATAGCGTAAAGACGACCATCAGCACCGAATTTCATCCAAGCGATATCATCACCTACAGTTTCAACTTTGTAACCTGGGATAGTTGGGATCAACATTGCCAAGTTTGTTTTACCACATGCACTTGGGAATGCAGCAGCGATATATTTTTTCTCACCTTTAGGGTTTGTGATACCTAAGATCAACATGTGCTCAGCTAACCATCCTTGCTCTTTAGCCATTGCAGAAGCAATACGAAGAGCGAAACATTTTTTACCTAGCAATGCATTTCCACCGTAACCTGAACCGAATGACCAAATTTCTTTAGTGATCGGGAAGTGAGTGATATATTTTTTCTCGATTGGAGCACAAGGCCATTTTACGTCTTCCTGACCTGGCTCAAGAGGAGCACCTACAGAGTGAACACATGGAACGAAATCGCCATTTTCACCTAGTACGTCAAGAACAGCTTTACCCATGCGAGTCATGATACGCATAGAAGCAACAACGTAAGCAGAGTCAGTGATCTCAACACCGATGTGAGCGATGTTAGAACCTAGAGGACCCATTGAGAATGGAATAACGTACATAGTACGACCTTTCATACATCCTTTGTAAAGCGCTAACATTGTTTCACGCATTTCTTTAGGATCTGCCCAGTTATTAGTTGGACCAGCTTGTTCAGCTGTTTCTGTACAAATATATGTTCTGTTTTCAACGCGAGCAACATCACTTGGGTCTGACTGGAAGTAGTAAGAACCAGGACGTTTTTCTTCGTTTAGTTTAACTGCTACACCTTTTGCTACCATTTCGTCTAATAGACGAGTGCTTTCTTCTTCTGATCCGTCACACCAGTAAATGTTATCTGGTTGCATGATCTCAGCCCATTCGTTAACCCAGTTGATTAACTTTTGATTGTTTGTCATCATAAATTAATAATTTAGTGATTTTAAAACCGCTATTATTTATAAATAAAAAGAACTCAGTATTATGTGTTATGTAACATTATTAATTGTTACAACTAAGTGATGCAAATATAGGAAGGACCCCCTTAATATGCAAATGAGAATGGCATAGATTTGTGAAAAATATGTGCTAAAATTTTTAACTATGTTTTGTGTTATCTACTTATGCATTACTCTATATGCCTATTTATCGCTGGTTTAGTTAATTGCGGGATGGTTAAAATATATATATTGCTATGGTTAAAATTTAATGATGTGTGAAAAGGAAAGAGTATTTGATGTGTTTTGTTCTAGTTGATGTTATTGTCTGTGTTAATTTTGCTTGTATTAACAAATTTATATAACAAAATGATTAATCGCTTGTTTGGATTTGTTATAGATATTTTTTTGACAAAAATATTTGCATAAGAGCTTGATTTTTTGTATCATACGTCCGCAGAAATAGCGATTTTATGAGCATTTTGTAATATGAGAGTTGCAAAATGACTATTTTTAAAGAAATAAATGCACATTGGAATTAATAATGTGTCATCTCTATAAATACAAAAAAAGCAGATCTTGATTTTTACAATCAAAATCTGCTTTTTCTATATCTCAAATTGTTCGATCCAGATATCTTTTCCATCGAATACAGCAAATGAATTATAGGTGATCCAATCTCCTAAAATTAGTATGCGGCTATTTTTTGTCAACATAAGATCATATAAAATATGTCTGTGACCGAAAATAAAATAGTCGGCATAGTGGTTTTGCAAATAGCCTTTTGCGAATAGTACCAGATGCTCTTTGTCTTCACCTAAGAAATCATCCTCAAATTTGGATTCCCGGCTATGTTTTGACCAGTTTAATCCAAAACTGACACTCCATCTCGGATGAATCCATGTAAACATCTTTTGAAGTGTTTTATTGTGGAATAATGAGCGGAGTATTTTAAATGTTCTGGAATTATCACCTAACCCATCTCCATGTGCTAAAAAGAATTGTTTGCCTCCGATTTCGGTTAGTAAAGGCTGACGATGGATTATAGCACCGGTTTCTTTGGTTATATAATCAAATATCCATATATCATGATTACCGGTAAACCAGTGAACTTCAATTCCTGAATCCGTAAATTCGGCTATTTTTCCAAGAAACCGAGTGTATCCTTTAGGTACGACCATTTTGAATTCATACCAGAAATCAATCATATCTCCTAAAAGATATAGTTTTGAGCAGTCAGGTTTAATAGAATCAAGCCAACGAACGAAAGTTCTTTCTTTTTCAACCGGATCTTTAAAATATTTTGCGCCAAAATGAGTGTCTGAAGCGAAATAAATATTCTTTCTTTCCATTTTATAAGAAACCCAAATCTAACTTAGCTTCTTCACTCATCATGTCTTTGTCCCACTCAGGTTCAAAGACCAATTGGATATCTACACTCTTTACATCTGGAATTGATTCTACTTTCATACGAACGTCTTCCAGAATGAAATCTGCAGCAGGGCAATTAGGAGCAGTAAGAGTCATATCTATTTTTACGTTCTTTTCTTCATCGATATCTACTTTATAGATTAGTCCTAACTCGTAAATATCAACAGGAATTTCCGGATCATATACTGTTTTCAGCATTTTGATGATCTCTTCTTCTAATTTTAAAAAGTTCTCTTCCATATATGATTTTGTCTGTTTCAAAAATTGATACTAAAACATTGGTTTACACACAAAGATAATAAAAGAAAGAAAAATCGGAACTTTTTATAAAAGTATTAGATACGTGAGTTTCTTTTCTATATATCTCATTTGGCTTCCGTGATTGAGGCTGTCTGCTATATATAATATACAACAAGGATATGAAAGTATCGTTTGTTTACGGTTGTTTTTTCTAAAAACGGAAAAAGTCTCGTTTCGGACCTATATCTTAGGTCTGAAGCGAGACTTTTAGTATGCCGTTATAAACTGAATTTTTTCATATTTAGTTTATAATTTGCCGAAAGTTATTACTCTACTATAGAGTTCCAATTAAAGATATCTGGTTCGTCGCCATATTGAATAGCTCTCAACTTATTATAAAGAGCTTCACAAATTGGTCCTGGTTTGCCATCTTTAGAGAAAATATATGATTTATTCTCATCAACGTCATCAATTCTTTCAATAGGGCTTATAACAGCTGCTGTACCACATGCACCTGCTTCATCAAATGTTGCTAATTCGTCTTCTGCAATAGGTCTTCTTTCAACATTTAATCCCATTGCCTCAGCCAACTTCATTAAACTGTCATTTGTAATTGACGGTAAAATAGATTCTGATTTTGGGGTAATATATGTATTGTTCTTGATAGCAAAGAAGTTAGCAGGTCCGCATTCGTCAATATATTTCTTTTCTTTCGCATCAAGGAATAATACAGCAGAATATCCTAATTCATGAGCTCTTTCACCAGCAGCCAAGCTTGCAGCATAGTTACCTCCGACTTTATATTTACCGGTTCCAAGAGGAGCTGCACGGTCGTATCCGCGAAGAATGACCATCGGTGTCGGTTTAAAACCAGCTTTGAAATAAGGTCCTACCGGAGTAACAAATACTACGAAAAGATATTCTTTAGAAGGTTTAACCCCTACCTGAGCACTCGTACCGATTAATAGAGGTCTGATATATAATGAGGCTCCACTTCCATAAGGTGGAACAAAACGTTCATTTAATTTGATCGCTTGAAAAACAGCTTCTTTGAACTTCTCAAGAGGAAGTTTAGCCATTTTGATGCCATCGCATGAATGCTGAAGTCTTTTTGCATTTTCTTCTAAACGGAAAACGCGGATTTTACCGTCTTTTCCACGAAAAGCTTTCAATCCTTCAAATGCTTCTTGCCCATAATGAAGACAAGTTGCAGCCATGTTTAAATTAATGTATTCTGTATCGTATTTTTCAATGTTCCCCCATGCTCCATCTTTGAAATGGCAGCGAACATTGAAGTCTGTAGGCATGTAACCAAAACCTAATTCAGACCATTCAATTTCTTTACTCATTCTAATTCAATTTATTGTCGATAATTTCTACTTTTTGAACAATGACGTTCATTTCTTCTTTTAGTTTTTCAATTTTCTTTTCCAGGTCTTTTACTAAACTGTTTCCGGAGCGGCTGGATGATGTCAGGAATCCGATATTGTTTTCGTAAGTTTTTAGTTCTGTACGAATGTGTTCGAAATGACGCATCAATTTGTCTCTCTCTCTTAGAAGATTTGATTTGTTATCTTCAGCATTTAACTGTTCAACAGTTGCTGAGAATGAGTCAACTCTATGTTTTGATTTGCTTGTATTCAATGAGGCAAAACATTTGTCAACAATTGAATGAAATTCTTTGTAGACTTTGTCTTTATCCTTAAACGGAACGTGGCCGATTGCGTTGAACTTAGTGATGATATCACGAACTTTTTGAGTAGTTAAATCTTCTACAGAGATAGCCTTTAATTCATCAATAAGTTCTTTTTTCTTAGCAAGATTATCCTTTTCTTCATCTTTAAGAGAAGATTGCTCTTTATTCTTTCTGTCGAAGAAATAATCACAAGCCGAGATAAATCGTTTCCATACCTCATCAGAGTGTTTTCTGGAAGTAGCTCCGATTGTTTTCCACTCTTTTTGTAAAGCGATTAATTTATCGGTCGTTTTACGCCATTCCGTACTATCTTTTAATGCTTCTGCTTTTTCACATAGAGTGATTTTACGTTTTAGGTTTGTCTCTAGTTGTGTTTTAACAGAAGTGTAGAATTCCCCTTTGGCATCAAAGAATATATTACAAGCGTTTCGGAATCTGTCGTATAACGCATTATTGATTTTTTTAGGTGCAAAGCCTAATGTTTTCCATTCAGCTTGTGCTTCTAAAAGAATTTGCGTTGCTTCCTCCCATTTAGTAAAACTTGAAGGTTTTTCAACTAACAGAGCTTCCACTTTTTCGCATAATCGAGTTTTTTCAACTTCACTTTGTTTTTCCTTTACTTTGATGTCTTCAAAGTGTTGTTGATGTTTTTTATTGATCATTGTAGATGCGTTTTTAAAACGATTCCACAATTCTTCTCTTAGATCTTTAGAAACGGGGCCAATTTCTCTCCATTCTTCATGCAGTTTTTGCAATTGATGGAACGCTGAAACAACATCGTCTTCTTCTATGATTTTTTCAGCTGCTTCACATAAAGCAGTTTTAAGTTCATAGTTGCGTTTATAGTCGTAGTCACGAAGTTCTTTGTTTATTTTCAAAAGTTCATAGAACTTTTCGACATAATGATGATATTGTTTCCATAATTCGGCAACTTCACTTTGAGGGACATCGGTAATTTCTCTCCAACTAAGTTGAATTGTCTGAAAATCCTGATATTTTTTGCTAACATCATCTGCATCTTCAGTTAATTGCTTCAGTTCGTCTATTAATTTGAGTTTGCGAGCAAGGTTGTCTTCTTTGATTTGCTGTTTTTCTTTGAGAAGTAAAGCTCTCTTCTCTTTGAATTGGTTGAGAAGTTCTTTAAAAACTTCTTCCGTTTCGTCTTTTTGCGGATTAAAATCAGCTTCAGAACCTGATTCCTCAACGAATTTAGCACGCTCTTCTTCAACTTCCTGCTTGCGCATTTTGTAGTAGCATTGCTTCAGGTAGTCAATTTCCGATTTAGCTTTTTCGATGTTTTCCGCTAAAAGGGTATTCATACGGTTAATAACTTCTGATTTTGTAGCATATTGTTCGAATGCTACTTCTACATCTACAGCTGATTGCTGATCCAGTGAGCTATCCAAGTTCTCATCTAAAAGAATATCCTTGGTTTCTTGCGCATCCATCATAGTATCTCTGAATTGTTGTGAGTAATTTACTTCTGTTCGCAAATAAACATAAAAAATTATATATTACATAAATTATAAGCTGTTATTTACGATAATAATGAGCTAACACCCATATATATAAGCATCCCGATTATATCATTTGTAATAGTGATAAAAGGACCGGTTGCTATAGCCGGGTCTATTTTAAATCTTTCTAATGTTAAAGGAACTAATGTTCCGAAAATAGAGGCGAACATGACGACTGCGAAAAGCGAAATTGATACGGAATAGGTTACGGTATTTGTACCGAACATAAACCAGTTATAAAGGAAAACCAGTAGTGAAATCATGCTGGCATTAATAAGAGCTACTGCGGCTTCTTTTATAACCTGAACCCAGATTTTGCTTATGTTTAATGTCTTGTTGGCTAAACCTTGGACGACAATAGCTGAAGATTGTATGCCGACATTACCTCCGGTTCCCCCGATTAAAGGGATAAAAAGAGCCATTTTAGGATTAGTGGCAAAAAAGGATTCGAATTTGCCTAATATCACAGAGTTGCTTAACCCTCCAATCATGCCGATAACTAACCATGGAAGACGTGCGCTGGTCTGAACTAAAACGTTGTCTGAGGATTCTACATCCTGCGAGATACCAGATGCTAACTGATAATCTCTTTCAGATTGCTCAATCATTTCATCCATAACGTCGTCTACCGTAATCTGACCAACTAAACGGCCGATACTGTCAATAACAGGTATGGCAACAAGGTCATATCTTTCAAATACATGAGAAACTTCATCAATAGGAGTATCTACTTTGACAGATATAGGATCTTTAACCATTACATGTTTAACACGTGAAACGGATGGGCTGGTAATCATTTTTTTCAGAGGGAATATACCTTTCAATTTATTATCTTCATCTACAACGTAGATGTGATAAATATTTTCCATTTCCTCTGCTTGATTTCGCATTTCTTTGAGACATTCAGGCATACTCCATTCTTCATTAACAATGATCATTTCTGTACCCATTATCCCTCCGGCTGTGTCGACATCATACTTTAATAAGTCCACAATGTCTCCTGCCTGTTCTACGTCTTCAATGTGTGATAAGACTTCTTCCTGCTCATCTTCGTCCAGTTCACGAATCAGCTCAACGGCATCATCAGTATCCATGTTATCGACAAAATGTCGCGCAATGATTTCGCTGGGAACAGACTCAAGTAATTCTTCACGATCATCTTCGTCTAGTTCCATTAAAGCATCGGCTGCTTTTTCGCCTTCTAAGAGTAAATACAAATACTTGGCTTCTTCTACATCTAATTCGTTATATAGTTCCGCTATGTCTGCCGCATGAAGTCCTTCTAGGAGTTGTAACGTACCATGATCATTCTTTTCTGAAATACATGATTGCAACTTTCCTATAAACTCTTTATTTGGTTCAAACATACTCATATTCGTATTTTGTTTTTAGTGATAACTTTATTTTTGTTGTGTGATAATATAGGGTGCCAATGAGTTGGTTAACTCTTGGAACGCATCGACAGATAGTTGTTCAGGACGTTTATTGAATAACTCCTGTTCAAATATCGGACACTCTTTACCGCAGAGAGCTTTTAAAGAATTACGTAATGTTTTGCGTCTTTGATTAAAAGATGTTTTTACTACGGTTTTGAATAGTTTCTCATCGCAAATCATTTTTTTATTGTCATTGCGTACCATTCGTATTACGGCTGATTTAACTTTTGGAGGTGGGTTGAAAACGTTTTCAGAAACAGTGAAAAGGTATTCGATGTCATAGTAAGCTTGCATAAGTACAGTTAAAATACCATAAGCTTTTGTCCCGGGTTTGGCAGCCATACGTTCTGCGACTTCTTTTTGTATCATTCCTGAGCATACAGGTATAATTTCTTTATTCTCCAATACTTTAAAGAATATCTGACTCGAAATATTATAAGGATAGTTTCCAATCAGGCAGAACTCTCCTTCAAATATATCTTTCAAATTAAGAGTAAGGAAATCTGCTTCGATAATTCTGTTTGCAAGTGCAGGGAAATGTTGTTCCAGATAAGGAACCGATTCACGATCAAGTTCGACTACTTTCAGATTGTATCCCTTTTCGATCATGAACTGAGTAAGTACTCCCATTCCCGGACCAACTTCAAGAACAGGAAGTTGTTTGTACTCGGAAAGTGTATCTGCAATTCGTTCAGCAATAGTTAAGTCTGTCAAAAAATGCTGTCCGAGAAATTTTTTTGGTCGAACTTTATTAATCATTACCTGTATGTTTAGGATTTAAAAATTAGCTAAATAGCTTGAAATAAACTATGGATCTGATATTGCAACATCCGATAGCTTATGAATAAATAACATACAAAAGTACAATATTCTTTTTGGGGAATGTGTAAATGTTCTTAAAAAACGGATTTGGTTATAATTTTATATTAGGAAGTTTATGCGATAGACTTATTATTTTATTTGAATTCTTACTCATTTATTCGGGGGATCTTTAGATTGTTCAGAATTCTGAGTTCTAATATTTTGATTATCTTTGTAGTTGTATTAAAAATGAATTCTAGAATATATGGCGAAACCGGATCTTATCTCTGTAAAGCAGCGTTTTGGTATTATCGGTAATTCTGAAGGTTTGAATCGCGCTTTGGATATCGCACTACAAGTAGCACCAACGGATCTTTCAGTTTTAATTACCGGTGAGAGTGGTGTGGGTAAAGAGAATTTCCCTCAGATAATACATCAGTTTAGTCACAGAAAACATGGATCTTACATTGCTGTCAATTGTGGCGCTATTCCTGAAGGAACAATTGATTCTGAATTGTTTGGACATGAAAAAGGTTCGTTTACCGGAGCTTTAAATGATAGAAAAGGCTATTTTGAGTATGCCAATAATGGAACAATTTTTCTGGATGAAGTAGGGGAGTTACCTTTGGCAACACAGGCTAGACTGTTAAGAGTTCTCGAAACAGGCGAGTATATGCGTGTCGGATCTTCTAAGGTAGAGAAAACAAACGTGAGAGTTGTTGCAGCAACAAATGTAAACATGATAAAAGCGATTCAGGATGGAAAATTCCGCGAAGATCTTTTTTATCGTTTGAACACAGTCCCTATTCAAATACCACCATTGCGTGATAGGGGAGACGATATCCTGATGCTTTTTCGCAAATTTGCCTCCGACTTTTCTCAAAAATATAGAATGCCTCCGGTGCAACTTACTGAATTAGCCAAAAGAGAATTATTGCATTATACATTCCCGGGAAATGTCCGTCAATTAAAGAATATAGCTGAACAAATTTCCATTATCGAGACAGAGCGTGAAATAACTCCTGCAATCCTGAGTTATTATCTTCCCGAAAATCAGAAAGCATTACTTCCTGCTGTACAAGCAAAAAAAGAAGAATCTCATAATTTTGAAAAAGAGAGAGAGATTATTTATCAGATTTTGTTTGATATGAAAAAGGAGGTTAATGACTTGAAAGCAATTGTTCATGAATTGATAGGTAAAAATACCCGCTCAGGCGACATGCAGGTTCAATCGGCTTCAGTGCCGGTTAAAAATGAAACATCTCTCACACCGATCATGTCGCAACCTACGATAGAGATCAGAGATATCAATACACATCCTCATATCTCGGATTTTGCTGATACAGAAGAAGTTCATGATGAGTCTATATCGCTTGAAGATATGGAAAAAGAGGCTATTATCAGAGCTTTGCATAAGTTTAAAGGCAAAAGAAAGCCGGCGGCTGCGGAACTGAAAATATCAGAACGGACATTGTATCGGAAAATAAAAGAATATGGATTAGAATAACAACTGAATCAATGAGAAATAAGATATTGTATATTTTGACAATGGTGCTATTTACATCATGTTATGTATCCTATAAATTTAATGGAGCTTCAATTGATTATACAAAAGTAAAAACGATAACAATTGAGAATTTCCCAATTAAAGCACCATTAGTCTATACACCATTAGCTATTGCGTTTGATGAAGGATTAAAAGATCGTTTTGCAAGTCAGACCCGACTTAATTTTGTGAAAACCGGTGGCGATCTGCTTATTGAAGGCGCCATTACCAGATATGATCTGACTCCTCAGGCTGTTCAGGCCGATGCATATGCTGCGATTACTCGTTTAACAGTTGCTGTAAATGTGAAATTTACAAATAAAGTAGATCCGAGTCAGGACTTTGAACAAACATTTAGCGCATTCCAGGATTTTAATAGTAATTTAATGCTTAATCAGGTTCAGGATGAGTTAATAAAGAAGATTGTTGATGAGTTGACAGACCAAATCTTTAATGCTACAGTGGCAAATTGGTAAAGCTATGGATGTAAAAGATATATTTTATAAGCATTTACAAGGTAATTTACCTATCGAAAAAGAAATGCTGATGGATATTATTAAAGAATACCCGGCCTTTGATTTAGTCCGTTTAGTCTATTTGAGATTACTTCAAAACACACATGACGAACAATTCGTCTCTGAGTTAAAAAGAACCGCTCTGTTAATTCAGGATAAGGAGTTACTGTTTAGATTTCTTGCAAATACTCATTTGGGATGGAATAGTGTTTTTCAATCCTATATGGAAAAAAAGAATGTGGCTCCTTGTAAAGAGCTGACAACGGTTGATGCCTTAAATCTGATTGATTCTTTTTTTAGTACCAAAGGTAAGAATGAACCTATGTGTGAATTATTGCCGGAAACAGTCGGAACGAATGAAGATATTGAAGACTTGTGTTTAGATCAGCAAGCATATGCAGCGGCTGATTACATGAATTCGTTGATGCAGGATGATGATTCTACGGAGGAAGGCGTAACCCAATTGGAGCATCATGATTTAATTGATCAGTTTCTTAGTTTTTCTGAGTCAGAAAATAATTTGAAAGAAGCTTTGTCTTCAGCTTTTGACTCAAATGAGGAACGCTTAAATAATACGGATGATGATATTTCATTATCTGAAGTTGAACCCTCAGAAGATGACCTTCTTACAGAGAGTCTGGCTAAAATTTATATTAAGCAAAAACGATATGAAAAGGCTTTGGAAATAATTAAAAGTCTAAGTTTGAAATATCCAAAAAAAAGTGTTTACTTTGCTGATCAAATAAGATATTTAGAAATATTAATTGCTAACATAAAAAAACAACATTAAGATGTATACCGCATTAACTATTTTCATCCTTGTTGCTTCGATCTTGATGGTCCTTATTGTTTTAGTACAAAACTCTAAGGGTGGAGGTCTTTCTGCAGGATTTTCTTCATCAAATCAAATTATGGGCGCTCCAAAAACTGCTGATTTTTTGGAGAAAGCAACATGGACTCTTGCTGGTGCAATCATGATTCTTTGTATTCTTTCTTCTTGGGCATTGCCTAAGTCTCAACAGAGTACAGCTTCGGAAATTGTTAATCAAGTGAATGAAGCAGCTCAAACAGATCCGGCTCTTGCAGCTCCGGGATTTGAAACTCCTGCAACTACACAGCAAGATTCGGCAACAAACTAATTTTTGTGCTGAATATGATAAGATAAAAAAAGGCAGATAT
>DKPO01000045.1:48002-56630 GCA_002471225.1 Porphyromonadaceae bacterium UBA7332 | reverse complement strand
ATATCTGCCTTTTTTTATCTTATAACTTAATAAGGAATCGTCCCGTATGAGAACTCTTACGCATTGATTCTATAGCATCAGAGATCTGATCCAGCGATATCTCTTTACCGGTTTTGCTCACAAGTGACGGTTCAGCATACTTTTCTAAAAGTTCCCAGACTTTCATCCGATTGTTCATAGGCGTATCTGCAGCATTTATTCCTAAAAGATTTATTCCATTCAGAATGAAAGGCAGTACAGTCATATTGATATCCATGCCACCTACATTACCACACGTAGCAATCGATCCGGATTTTTTACACTGTTTCAATAAATTGACTAATGTATCTCCTCCTACGGTATCTATTCCGCCAGCCCATCTTGGTCTCACCAGTGGTTTTTCTTTTGGTACACAGATTTCCTCTCTGGATAAAATGGATTTAGCTCCTAATTTGTATAACAATTCTTCAGTTTCTTTCTTTCCGGTAACAGCCCATACTTCAAAACCTATTTTACTTAAGATTTGTACAGCATACACACCTACACCACCAGTTGCTCCAGATACTATCACAGGACCATCAGAAGGAATAGCTCCCATTTGTAGCATCTTAGATATGCCAAGTGCTGCGGTAAAGCCACTGGTACCTATTTCCATTGTTTCTTGGAGGGTAAATCGGGAAGGCTTGTGTATAACCCAATCAACAGGAACAGAAATGTATTCAGCAAACCCACCATCTGTATTCATGCCTAAGTCATAACCCATAACAACGACTTCATCTCCTGATGTAAAAGTACCGGTTTTATCACTTACGATTATCCCGCAAGCATCAATACCTGCCGTATGAGGATATTTTTTTGTTACACCCTTATTGCCTGAAATAGATAATAAATCTTTATAATTAATCCCGGAATAAGCTGTTTTTATTATTACGTCATTTGACAACAGATCAAAGGATAGTTCCTCTATTTTAGAAATATATTCTCCGTTTTCTTCTGTAGTCCGGTAAGCTTTAAAAGTTTTCATAAGCTTTGCTTTATATAGTATCAGTTTTTTAAGCGCTAAATATAGTAATTTTATTTCCAAGAAATAGTTAGCCAGATGCAATCTTGTGAAGTGGACTCAACACGGTGATTAACATGTTTTGGTAGGTATAGATAAGATCCTTTTACCAACTTATGCCATATCTTGTTTATCTCCAAAGTAGCTTCTCCTTCAATGATTAAAATCCATTCATCAAAATCCTGGTTATAATAAAAGTTTTTATCTGAAGCAACCCCGTTTGAATAAATCCGATCTATATGTAAGAACTTGAATACATGATCGTTAGATTGCCTGAATATTGATTTTGAGATTTCTGTAAAATCAATATCAGGATCTTCGAATAGATTTTCTATTTGCATTTTTTCCTTTTAAAGTGGATTTGGATAAATGTATTTTCAAAAGAGATTGTTTCTATAATCTCAAAATCTTTTTTTAATGTACCCTCTGCAAAGAGAGGTATGCCGGACCCGATCACGACAGGATGTATGGACAAAATTATCTCATCTATCAAATTTGCATTTAAAAGATATTTGTTGATTTGTGAACCTCCTATTAGCCAGATATCACCCCCAAATTCTTCTTTTTTGAGTTCATTGACGAAGTTCACGGGATCCTCAGTTATGAACTCTACCGGATTTGTATCGTCATCTCTTTCTTTACGGGTAAAGACATAATTGATCTTATCCGGATATGGGAATGGGATATTGAAATTAAGTATTTCCTCATAGGTGTTATGTCCCATAAGAGTTATTCCAATAGATTTATAGAAGTCAATATAACCAAACGCGTTCGGATCTTCTTCCAAAACCTCATTTGATGCATTTAACCAATCAACACCTCCTTGTCTTGTAGCAATCATACCATCCAGACTTGAAGCGATGTATAAAATAACTTTTTTCATGATTGATATAATTTTGTAGTTTATAATGACCAGATATGCAATGCTAATTCAGCTTATTGTTAAACATACTTGTGTTTTCTTTGTTCAATATAAAGGCTCGGATACTTTTTCGAGTCATTATTTACTATAGCATAATTGTTTGTAGTAAATAATGTATTATGATTAATATAAATTTTCGAAATAAATGAATTTGTATTATTTTTGTTTGTTGATTAATTAAAAGTGATATGATTATAAATATCTTATTATTAATACTCTCATTAATCTTGCTTTATTTTGGTGCAGATTTTTTAGTTAAAGGCAGCTCATCTATGGCGGTTCGTTTTGGAATTCCTCCGCTAATTGTAGGTTTGACTATTGTCTCCTTAGGTACAAGTTCTCCCGAATTATTAGTTAGTATAAAATCAGCATTAATGGGGCAGCCTGAATTGGCAGCTGGTAATGTTATCGGTTCTAATATTTTTAATATTGGAGCGATACTTGGTATTTGCTCGATGATTGCACCATTAACAATAAAAAGATCTTTGATCAAACAGGATATTCCTTTTTTTCTATTAGCGGCAGTTGCTGTATGTGTATTGTTCTATAATGGAAAAATTAATCGTTGGGAAGCCTCATTCTTTTGTGCAGGAGCGATTTTTTATACAGTATTATTAATAAGGAATTCCCGTAAGGCAAAGCAACAGCTTGTCGCTTCTCCTAAAGAAGATGATTCGGAGATTAAAGTGAATAAGAAATGGTATGTTGATTTGGCCTTTATTTTGATCGGATTGGTTTTATTGATCTTCGGGTCTAATCTGCTAGTTGATAAAGCAACCCTGATAGCTCGTTCTTTTAACGTGAGTGAAGCTATTATAGGGCTAACTATTGTAGCAGCGGGAACAGGTATGCCAGAATTGGCAACATCTGTAGTTGCGACGATTAAAGGGAATAAGGATATTGCTATCGGAAATGTTATCGGCTCAAATATTTATAATATTTTCCTTGTTTTAGGCTTAACCTCTATGATTAAGCCAATAAATACAAATGGAATTGATTATGTAGATACATTTACTATGCTTCTTCTATCTGTTCTATTGGTTCCGCTAATGAAGTCGGGATATGTTCTGAAACGATGGGAAGGTCTTTTGTTATTTAGTGTATATGTCGTGTATCTCCTATATTTACTTAAAGTGATAGGTTAATATATAAAACAGCGATGTGCAAGCATCCGCTTACACATCGCCACTAAAAACCAAAACACTAATTAACTATCTAACCAATAAATTGATTGTCATGAAAAAGATCAAATCTATTATTCAAAAATCAACAAAACAAACGACAATCATTTAAAGGTCTGAACGAGATATTTCATCTTTGATATCTCAACTAATAAAACCCTCGCTTCATAATTATAACATATTAGTTTATTGAATTGTTTGTGAGGTACTTGCTATAAGAGTTTAAAAAACTCTATTTCCTATCAATAAAAGATTAGTTGTTCTAATGCTTTATTTGATCAATAATATTATTTCTATATCATTATAAGAAAAGTGTACGTTAAAGATATTGTCGTTAAAAACATTTGTCCTTATTTGGTTGTTTAAACGAATGAATTTGAATATTCTAAACCTAAACTATATGGATTCAATTTCTCTAATTAAAGAAATTTGTCAGAGTGTTGACAAATTCGAAGAAGAGCTTCAGCAACAGTTTCACGTAAACATAAATGAAGCTATTACTATTTGTCTTTTAGCTACTGGTCAGTACTCTTCCGGTGATGTTTCTAAATTAACTCACATGAGAGCATCTCATACATCCAAGATTCTTAGATCTTTGGAGGAGAAAGGATTTGTTAATCGAATCATGGGAGAAAAAGACAAGCGTTTAATGTATTTCTCTTTGACTGAAAAAGGTGAGAATGCAGGTCGTGTTTTAAGGAATAACGATATTGCTTTACCTCCGCTAATTCGTAAGTTGGAAGAAGTTATCGAGAAAGAAGGAAAGTGATTTATGATAAAGATTAATTTGTTTTCGAATTGGAGTTTATATCGATGGATACGCCTTATTATAGGTATTATATTAACTATATATGCGTTTAGTGCCCAACAATATTTTCTTTTAATTTTAAGCGCAATCTTTATTGTACAAGCGATCTTAAATTTTTCTTCCTGCAATAATAGAGAGGAGAACTCAACTAAAGATGATTAACAAATCATCCGTTTACCAGATCACTTTTTAATAAAAAAAGCAGATTATATTCATTAATGAATATAATCTGCTTTTTTTATATAAGCTAAATCCTATGAGAGATCAGTATCTGATTTTTACTCAGACTTGTTTAATTCAGAAGAATGATTTATAAACTCTCCTGAAGGCTTGTTGTCTGTATTATTCTGATTCTCTAATCCTCCGGCTTCAATAACACTCCGCTTAAAACTTAGTTCTGTTTTAAGCTTCTCTAAAGTCATTTGTGCTGCATTCTGGTGAGATTCTTTTTTCGAATTTCCAATGCCTATGCCAGCAGCTATTGATGCTAAATATACTTGAGTTTGGAAGACTGGTTTGTTGTCGTCACTCATAAACGACTCAATTAACTCGAAACGGATACTAACTCTGTTTTTCTGACCCCATTCTATCAGTTTCGATTTAAAATTCACCTCTTTCTTCGCAACAGTTGTAAGATTCATAAAACGATCAATCATTTTTGTTTCAACAAATGATTTAGTCGTTTCATAACCTTTATCAATATAAATAGCACCAATCAGAGCTTCTAAAGCATTTCCATAGATACAACTACTTTGAGACCTGGTTCGCTCAGATACAATCATGAATTTATCCAGTTCCAAATCTAAAGCGATTCCGTTTAAAGTCTCTCTTTGCACAATTTTTGAACGAGTATTTGTAAGAAATCCCTCTTTCTTAAATTGGAAACGATGATAAAGTATATCTGCTACAATTGCATCGAGGATTGCGTCACCCAAAAACTCCAGGCGTTCATTATTTATCCAGGCACCTTGTTCATCTTTTATTGCAGATGATTTATGCATAAAAGCCTGCTCATAGACCTTAAGGTCGTTTGGATAGAATCCAAGGAGCTTGTAGTACAATAAATAAGGCTCCTTGCCTCGTTTTGCAAAGAGCCTTATTCGATTATATAATTTTGTAATCACGTTATTTATTGAATTTCTTAACGATGACACTTGCATTATGACCACCGAAACCGAATGTGTTAGACAAAGCAGCTCTTACTGTACGTTTTTGAGCTTTATTGAATGTATAATTCAATTTATAGTCTATATCAGCATCTTCATCACCCTCAGTAAAGTTAATTGTTGGAGGAACAATATCATTTTGAACAGAAAGGACAGAGATAGCAGCTTCAAGTGCTCCGGCTGCACCTAATAAATGTCCTGTCATTGATTTCGTAGAACTGATATTAAGGTCGTATGCGTGTTCACCAAATACGGCTTTAATAGCTTTTGATTCAGAAATATCTCCGACAGGAGTTGAAGTTCCGTGAACATTGATATAATCAATATCTTCAGGTTTTAAACCTGCATCTTTCAGCGCGCGTTGCATAACTAGCTTAGCACCTAGTCCATCAGGATGGGTTGCTGTTAAGTGGTAAGCATCCGCAGACATTCCACCCCCTACAACTTCGCAGTAAATTTTGGCACCACGTGCAATAGCATGTTCCATTTCTTCAAGAATCAAACATGCTCCCCCTTCACCCATAACAAAACCATCACGACTTGCACTGAACGGGCGAGACGCTTTAGTAGGATCGTCATTACGAGTAGACAAAGCTTGCATAGAATTGAAACCTCCAACACCACCCGGTGTAATTGACGCCTCAGATCCACCGCTAACAATAACGTTGGCCTTGCCTAAACGAATTAGGTTGAAAGCATCAATAATAGAGTTTGTAGAAGAAGCACATGCTGATACAGTAGAATAGTTAGGACCTCTAAAGCCATACATCATAGAAATATGACCTGCACAGATGTCTGCAATCATTTTAGGAATAAAGAATGGATTGAATTTTGGTCCAAGCTCTTGGTTACAGTAATAGCTACCTACTTCTTGTTCAAAAGTTGCAATACCCCCGATTCCAGCAGAGAATACGACACCTACTTCGTCCGTATCAAGTTTCTCCATATCAAATCCTGCATCTTCGATTGCTTCTTTAGCAGCTACAATCCCTAATTGTGCATATCTGTCATATTTACGAACCTCTTTACGTTCAAAATGTTTTAAAGGATCAAACCCTTTTACCTCACAGGCAAACTGTGTTTTAAATTTACTTGCATCGAAAAGAGTAATAGGTCCAGCACCACTCTTTCCATTAAGAACCGCTTCCCAAGTTTCGGGAAGTGTACTTCCTAGTGGAGAGATAGCACCAAGACCTGTTACCACAACTCTTTTTAATTCCATAAAGTGTTGTTAAAAGTAGATTACTTTTGTGCTAAAGCAGCTTCAATATGAGAAACAGCTTCTCCAACTGTTCCGATTTTTTCAGCTTGGTCATCAGCAATTGTAATTCCGAATTCTTTTTCGAAATCCATGATTAATTCAACTGTATCTAGAGAATCAGCTCCAAGATCGTTTGTGAAGCTAGCATCCATTGTTACTTCTGATTCTTCAACGCCTAATTTCTCAACGATAATTGCTTTTACCTTTTCTGCTACTTGAGACATAACTTTAAAATTTAGTTAGTTAATAATCTATTGTTTTCTATTTTTGTGATGCAAAGAAATAGATATTTTTTTTATACTCCCAAATAAAAGATGGATTAATTTACTTTTTTTGCACATGTAGTATATGAGTGTGCAATAAATACTTGCTGAAAATGATAAAACGAATTGCAATTTTTGCTTCTGGTAATGGAAGCAATGCGGAAAATATATGTTCTTATTTTAAGAGGTCCGAAGATATTCAAGTGTCTGTAATTCTGACGAATAATTCAGAATCGGGTGTCGTTGACAGATGTCGGAAATTAGATATTCCTCTAATTTCCTTTTCTAAGAATGAATTGGAATTAAAAATATTGTTAAAATTATTAGACTTGCATATAGACTATATTGTTTTGGCTGGTTTTTTACTCAAAATTCCATTATCTATAATTCAGGCTTATCCCGACCGTATTATTAATTTGCATCCTGCGTTATTGCCAAAGTTTGGCGGTAAAGGAATGTATGGGATTCATGTTCATAATGCAGTAATTAAAGCCGGAGAATCCGAGTCCGGAATAACGATTCATTGTGTGAGTGAAGAATATGATAAAGGTGAAATATTAGCTCAATTCAGGATTCCTGTGGACAAAACGGAAAGTCCTGAGGAATTACAAACTCGTATTCACGAATTAGAATATAAATATTTTCCCGTTGTGATAGAATCTTTCATAAATAGAGACAAGAGTGATGAATAAAGCTGATTTGACATTATTAATTAAAGAACAAGCGTTGGCTTTAGGATTTTCTTCGGCAGGTATAGCTAAGGCTGAGTCTGTTGATGAAGAAACTCAAGATCGATTCAATGTCTGGCTTGAAGGACAATATAATGGAGATATGATTTACATGGCTAATAATAAAGAAAAACGCTTAGATCCTACTCTTTTGGTTGAGGGTGCAAAGTCAGTTATAGTCGTTGCTTTAAATTATTATCCACAAGTTTTGCAACGACCTGATGTGCCGCAATTTTCTTATTATGCTTATGGTAAGGATTATCATGATGTGATAAAATCTAAATTGAGGAATCTATCTTTATATATTGAAAGCTTAGGATTTTCTGTTTCTGTTAGAAGCTTTACGGATTCAGCTCCTATTTTAGAAAGATATTGGGCAGTAAAAGCCGGGTTAGGTTTTATAGGGAAAAGTAATATGCTTATTTTGCCTAAATCGGGGACTTTCTTTTTTTTAGGAGTATTAATTGTTGACCTTGAACTGGAATATGACTCTCCTCTCGAGTTGAGTTGTGGTAAGTGTCGTAAATGTTTAGATGTGTGTCCGACAGGTGCTTTTGTAAAGCCCTATATGTTAGATGCGAGAAAGTGCGTTTCTTATCTTACCATAGAATATAGAGGAGATCTTCCTTCTGATGTTCAAGGTCTTTTTGGACAAAGAGTATATGGTTGTGATTCTTGTCAACTGGTTTGTCCATGGAATCGATTTGCTAACCCCACTTTAGTAAATGAGTTTACACCTATACCTGAGTTTCTCGGATTAGATGCAAAAGGGTTGGATGTAATGACTGAAGAAGACTTTCGAAGAATATTTAAAGGAAGTGCTGTAAAACGGACTAAATATCAGGGCTTAATGAGGAATAGAGATTTTATAAAAGAATAAGAGGAGAAAGATTGTTTGATATCACTCTATAGCTTTAGAATACTATTATTTAAATGTATTCCTGGGGCATAAAAGCAGATTTATGCTTACGTTTATCGTTGAGATTCTTGCTTCTAGCAAAATATGAGGTTTTATCTGCAACATGTGTGTTAATATCTACGTGTTGCAGATAGTATATCATCTGCAACCATCTGCAACCATTTGCAACAGTGCTAACCTTCGATCCATAAAGGGCTTCAGAAGGATGTTGCAAATGTTGCAGATAAAACGCAAAAAAATATTTCAGTACATAAGAGTGCAAAGAGAATTACGTTATAGTTAAAAAGATACGGTTTATCTCTAAAAAGATACGCCGTTTCTTTTAAAAGATATACCGTATC
>DKPO01000045.1:14125-47790 GCA_002471225.1 Porphyromonadaceae bacterium UBA7332 | reverse complement strand
AAGATATACCGTATCTTTTTAGAGATATACCGTATTGTTACGAGGTATATTTCAATTTGCCTTATCTAAAATAATTTAGATACGTATGTGAATTATTTTTCATACTTATCTCAATATAAAAACGAAGGTATTTGATGATTGGTAAATGCCTTCGTTTTATAAATTGTATTACCCGTTTCTATTTTAGCCTCTTAAGGATGATAAGTTGCAGTAATGGGTTTTATCGGCTGATCTTAAATTTGATGAAACGAAGCAGGAGGTTATCGCCTGACATAAATTTAGAAGTATCTCTTATTTAATGCTTTTTGTTGCGCGGGTGATGTTCTAAAATTTCTTTTCGTAAAAAGCTTTTGTCAAGATGTGTATATATCTCGGTTGTTGATATGCGTTCATGGCCGAGTAGTTGCTGAATGACTCTTAAATTGGCTCCGTGCTCTAATAAGTGTGTGGCAAAAGAATGTCTGAATGTATGTGGGCTGATAGTTTTCTTTATGTTCGCAATGAGGGCACAGTCTTTAATGATTTTGAAAACCCTCATTCTGGTTAATTGTCTTCCCCGCACACTTAAAAAAACAATATCTGAGTATTGAGGTTTGATAGGCAGTTTTTCCCTATCGGTAAGATAGTCCTTTATTCGCTCCAGAGCAATTTCAGAAATAGGGACTAATCTTTGTTTGTCTCCCTTACCATTGATGCGGATAAATTCTTCATTAAAGTAAATATCTGATATTTTCAGATCAAGTAATTCAGAGACCCGTAGTCCGCAACTATACAATACTTCAAAAATAGCAAGATTACGAATACCCTCCGGTTTAGATAAATCTACAGCCTCCATTAACGCGTCAATTTCATCTATGGACAATACATCCGGTAGTTGTAATCCAAGCTTAGGGGATTCAAGTAGTTCAGAGGGATCATTTTCCATATAATCCTCAATAATCAAATATTTGTAAAATGATTTTATGCCTGAAATTATCCTCTTTTTTGATCGCGCAGTTAATCCGTTATCATGTAGTCTTGCAATGAACTGATGAAGGTCGTCGAGTGTTAGATATATGATTGGTTTATCTATATCAGCGGAAAATAATAAGAGTTTGTTAAGGTCTCTTAAGTATGCATCTAATGTGTTTTTAGATAAGCCTTTTTCGAATTGGATATAAGCGATGTATCCAGAGATTAATTTGCTTTGATCAGTGTTCATTGTTTGATTAAATCTTCAAAAAAAGTAGTAATGCGGGCTAAATTAGTAAAAACAAAAGAGAATGTATCAAAAGTATTTCGTATTTTTGCACGCAAATTCGGGATATAAGTCATTTTTGCTTAGCGCAAATAAATTGAATTTATTATGAAGATACAGATTATCAATGGTCCCAATCTGAATTTATTGGGAAAGCGCGAACCTTCAATTTATGGAGATGAATCTTTTGACGGATTTATCGACAAGTTGAGAATGTTTTATCCGAATGATGAAATTTACTATTTTCAGTCTAACAGTGAGGGAGCAATTATAGATAAATTGCACGAAGTCGGTTTCGATTTTGATGGTATTATTTTGAATGCCGGTGCATATACCCACACATCTATTGCCATTGCCGATGCCATCAGAGCGATTAATACTCCGGTTATTGAAGTTCATATTTCCAATGTACATGCACGCGAATCTTTTAGACAGCACTCTTATTTATCTGCTGCCTGTAAAGGTGTTATCCTTGGTTTTGGACTTGATTCATATCGCTTAGCAATGGAATCATTTAAATTGAAATAATATAGTTAGGTAGCATGCCCCTTCCAGGTATGCGAAATTCTTGATATAGATTGTATGACTACAAAACAAACGAAAATTGTTGCAACTATCTCCGATTGGAGAAGTACGGAAGAGTTTATCAGAGAACTCTACGAGAGTGGGATGAATGTAGTAAGAATGAACTCAGCGCATTTGTCTGAGGAAGGATTCCGTAAAATTATTGACAATACGCGTGCCGTATCGAAAAATATCGGAATCTTAATGGATACGAAAGGTCCTGAAATTCGCACTACAGCTATTGAAAATGATGGAAAGATTAATTTCCAGACAGGTGATGTTGTAAAAGTTATTGGGAATCCTGATGTTTTAACTTCAAAAGAGTGTATCGCTCTTAATTATCCTGATTTCGTTAAAGATTTATCTGTTGGATTAGATATTCTTATCGATGATGGTGAGTTAGATTTCAAAGTTACTGAAAAGCATGATGACTATTTAGTTTGTATTGCTCAGAATAACGGTGAACTAGGAAGTCGCAAAAGTGTGAATGTACCGGGTGTACGTATTAATTTACCTTCATTGACGGCTAAAGATAAAATCAATATTCAATATGCAATTGAAATGAAAGTTGATTTTATTGCTCACTCTTTTGTTAGAAATCGTCAGGATATTTTAGATATTCAAGAAATATTGGATGCTCACAATAGCCCGATTAAGATTATCGCTAAGATCGAAAACCAGGAAGGTGTCGATAATATAGATGAAATCTTAGAAGTAGCTTATGGCGTAATGGTTGCCAGAGGAGACTTGGGTATTGAAGTTCCACAAGAAAAAATCCCGGGTATTCAACGTTTATTGATCAAAAAATGCGTGCAAGCTAAGAAGCCGGTTATTGTGGCTACACAAATGCTTCACTCTATGATTAATAATCCTCGTCCGACTCGTGCGGAAGTAACAGATATTGCAAATGCAATCTATTACCGTACAGATGCTTTGATGTTAAGTGGAGAAACAGCATATGGTAAATATCCGGTAGAAGCTGTTCAAACAATGGCTCGTATTGCATTAGAGGCAGAGAAAACAAAGATGCCTGAGAATGATATTCCGGTTCCTATTGTTGATGGTGATATTTCTTTGTTTATGGCGAAACAAGCAGTTGAGTCAACAAGCAAATTATTTACTAAAGCAATCGTTACTGATAGCTATACAGGTAAAACTGCCAGAAACATAGCTGCTTATCGTGCACCAAAACCAGTTATTGCTATTTGCTATCAAGAGCACTTAGTTCGTGAGTTAGCACTTTCTTATGGTGTTCGCCCAATGTACTTGGAAGCTCAAGGTACTGCTCGTGATTATTTCTTCAGCGGATTGAACATGATGTTGGAAAATAAAATGATTGCAACTGAAGACCGTGTAGCATATATCGGTGGCTCTTTTGGTGAAGGAGGAGGATCAACTTTCCTTGAAGTAAATACTGTTAGTAGAATTTTAGAGCATAGTAGCGATTATATGTTACCGCACTTTAAATCTGAAAACAAGTAATGTCCGAATTACTAGACAAATATATAATATCTCATAGTGACGAAGAAGGTAAACTGCTGGAACGATTAAACAGGGACGCGCATGTTAACCTTCTTCGTCCACGTATGATATCTGGCCATTTGCAAGGTCGTATCATAAAAATGTTAACTCGTATGATTAATCCGTCTCAGGTTCTTGAATTAGGAACCTTTGCCGGTTATTCAGCGCTTTGTTTTGCAGAAGGTATGGACGATTCTGCTGAAATTCATACAGTTGATAATGACGATGAACTTGAAGAGTTTGTAGCTAAATATCTCGAACTGTCGGAACATGGTCATAAAGTAAGACAGCATATCGGTAATGCCCTTGATATCATTCCTCAATTTAAAGATGAACAATTTGATCTAGTTTTTATTGATGCCGATAAACGTCTATATTGCGAATTTTATGACTTGGTTTTCCCAAAAGTAAAAAAAGGAGGTTTTATATTTGCCGATAACACTTTGTGGGATGGTAAAGTGATTGAAGATCCATTGCCAACAGATGCCCAAACGGGCGGAATTTTAGCGTTTAATGATTTAATTGCTAAAGATACCCGCATTGAAAAGGTTATTTTGCCACTGCGTGATGGAATGACTTTAATTTACAAAAAATGACTAAGCTCATAATTTACAATATATGGAAACAACTAGACAAAATAAAATTGCACGTTTACTGCAAAAAGAGTTGAGTGAGGTTTTTCTTTCTCAAACAAAACAAATGCGTGGTACTTTGATTTCGGTAAGTATTGTTCGTGTATCTCCTGATTTAGGTGTAGCGAAAGTTTACTTAAGTATTTTCCCTTCAGAGAAGGGTCCGGAATTATTAGATGCGATTCGCGCTAATGCGAAAGATATCCGTTTTGAAATAGGTCAGCGGGTTCGTCATCAATTACGTATTATACCTGAGTTTATGTTCTTCCTGGACGACTCATTGGATTATATTGAAAACATTGATAATTTGTTGAAATAAAATCTTTAAGGAGAATTGGAGCAGCAACCTGTCTTTGATTCTCCTTTTTTACTTATAAATCTATGTTAGCTTTAAAATTTGCCTTACGATACCTTTTCTCGAAAAAGTCTCACAGTGCCATTAATATCATTTCTTTTATTTGTGTATGTGGTGTTGCTATTACCTCAATGGCACTAATCACTACTATGTCTGTATTTAATGGTTTCCAGGATTTAGTCACTACATTATACAGCAATTTTGATCCGCAAGTAAAAATTAAAAGTGCTAAAGGGAAGACCTTTCATGCTGAAGATTCAATCTTTGTGGCTTTGAAGCAGGATAAAGATATTGCTGTTTTTACTGAAGTTTTAGAGGAAAATGCCTTATTCTCTCACAAAGACAGACAAGTTGCTGCTAAAATAAAAGGTGTAGATAATAACTTTGAGCAATTGACAAATATCGATTCCGTTTTAGTAAGCGGAGAATTTGTATTGACTGACTCAATAGCTAATTATACATCTGTCGGAATTGGATTGGCAACACAACTTGGTATTAATACAGGGTTTATTCGGCCTATCACTGTTTATGCACCGATGAGAGGAGTTAAAGTTAATTTGAGTAATCCATCAAATGCATTTAAAGAAGATTGGTTATTTATAAGTAGTGTTTTTTCAATCAACCAGCCTCAATATGATGATCAAATGTTGATTACATCATTGAGTTTTGCACGTAATCTTTTTCAATACGATGATGAGGTAACTGCTATTGAATTGAAACTTAATAAAGGAGTAAATACAGATAAGTTTATAGGCGGGCTTAAATCTCAGTTAGGAAAAGATTACATTGTCCTGAACAGATATGAGCAGCAAGCGGATTCTTATAGAATGATGCAAATTGAAAAGTGGGTAACTTTTTTAATAATGTCATTTATACTGTTGATTGCTGCATTCAATATCATAGGTTCTCTTTCAATGCTTATTATAGAAAAACAATCCGATATGATAACGCTGCGTAATCTGGGTGCTGATAAAGATCTAATCTGTAAAATTTTCCTTTTGGAAGGTTGGTTGATTTCGGGTTTCGGAGCAATCTGCGGAATAATAATAGGCGTGTTGATTTGTTTAATTCAACAGCATTTCGGATTACTTACATTAGGAAACAGCGGTATGTTTATTGTAGATGCTTATCCGGTAAAACTTGAAGCGATCGATGTAATGGCTGTTCTGTCTATTGTGACCATTGTCGGATTTATAACTGCATGGATTCCGGTACGGCAATTGAAAAAGAAATTGTAAAAATATAAATATAGGTGGTAGAAAGTATACTTTCTTACCACCTATATTTTTTAGATAGTTACATTATATAATATTCCATTTTTCCATATCCTCTGACGGAGTTGTTATTCCACCGATTCCAAACTCATTAATAAGAACCTGAGCGATATTAGGTGATAGGAATGCCGGTAAGGTAGGGCCCAAATGGATGTTTTTTACACCTAATGACAAAAGAGCAAGTAGAACGATAACAGCTTTTTGTTCATACCACGCTATATTGTAGATAATAGGCAATTCATTGATATCTTCTAATTCAAATACCTCTTTTAGTTTTAGCGCTATTAATGCCAAAGAATAACTATCATTACATTGACCTGCATCTAACATTCGCGGAATACCATTGATATCTCCTAATGGTAGTTTGTTGTATCTGTATTTCGCGCAGCCTGCTGTAAGTATTATTTGATCTTTAGGAAGTTCATTCGCAAACTCAGTGTAATACTCACGATCTTTCATTCGACCATCACAACCAGCCATTACTACAAAGTTTTTGATTGATCCATTTTTGATGTTTTCAACAACTTTATCAGCTAATGCCAGAACCTGGTTATGAGCAAAACCACCAATAATTTCTCCTGTTTCGATTTCTTTCGGAGGCATACAGCGTTTGGCATGTTCAATAATTTCGCTGAAATCCTTTCTTCCTCCTTTGCTTCGATTTTGTATGTGTTTACAGCCGGTGAATCCTGCTGCTCCCGTTGTATATATTTTATCCTGATAATTTGCTCCTTCGTGAGGAGGTACAATACAATTCGTTGTAAAGAGGATAGGGCCGTTAAAGGATTCAAATTCCTCCCGCTGCTTCCACCAGGAATTGCCGTAATTGCCTATGAAATGTTTATATTTTTTGAACGCAGGGTAGTAGTGAGCTGGTAACATTTCACTATGTGTGTAAATATCTATACCCGAATCTTTTGTTTGTTCAAGTAAGTCATCCATATCTTTCAGATCATGACCGCTTATAAGAATACCCGGACGAGTACCTACGCCAATGTTTACTTTCGTAATCTCCGGATTACCATAATTGCTCGTGTTGGCTTTATCTAAAAGAGCCATTCCCTTTACGCCATATTCACCGGTCTGCAATACCAGTTTAACTAACTCGTCTGCAGATATATCTTTTCTGGATATTTCGCTAAGCGAATAATGTATAAAGTTGTATATCTCCGAATCCTCAAATCCTAAATTATAAGCATGTTCTATATAAGCGGCAAGTCCTTTGATTCCATACATCGTTAATTCTTTCAATGAACGTATATCGATGTTCTTTTCATTTAATACTCCGATCAATTTACTGGCTGCTTCATATTTGTCTTCAGTAGCTTTCCAATTGATAGCATCATGGACCGGAAGTTCAATATTATTTTCTTTGGCAATATGTACCAGCTGGTCTTTTAAGATAAGACCTTTACTAATGCGCGCATCAATACTTTTGATATCGAAGTTCGCATTTGTAATTGTCGAAAACAAAGCGTCGACTACATACATATCAGCTGCATTGACTCTCAAATTGTTTTTGATAAGTCTGTTTTGTATCTGAGATATTCCTTTGCATACATAAACAAGAAGATCCATTCTGTTCGCAAGAACATCATCCTTTCCGCAGACACCTTTAATTGTGCAGCCAATACCTTTTGCTGCTTCCTGACATTGAAAACAAAACATATTATCCATAATTGTATGATTTAATTGGTTTATTTTTTTACTTTCGATGCAAAACAACCGTTTTTTTGAATTGTGAAATGTCATATAGGTTACATCTAAATACCAATTTATGATAAAAGTATTAGAAAAGTCACCCATTTTCGTTGGACTGACAAGTGAACAGATATCCCGGCTATTAAATCAGGTGCATTATTCATTGCGAAACTTTAAGAAAGGGGATATCGTAGTACTACGAAACACGCCTTGTAAAGCTCTTTATATTGTATTACAAGGAAAGTGCAGAGCAGATATTGTCGATGATTCAGGGAAGTTGATTAAGATTGATAGTATCGGAGAAGGAAACTATCTGGCACCTGCATTCATCTTTGCAGATCAGAATCATTTTCCTGTTGATGTTACAGCTGTCACAGAAGTCTGTCTCATGGAGATTCGAAAAGAGTGTTTAATAAAACTACTTCAGGAACACTCTCTGATTCTCACCAATTTTCTGCGTATCATTTCCAATAGAAGTCAGTTTCTACAACAGAAATTGAGTTTTCATATGTTCAGATCTATTCGAAGTAAATTTGCGATCTTTATACGGAATGAGTCTGACAATTTTCGATTGAACAGTATCAATCTTACTCAGAGTCAACAAGAATTAGCAGACTATTTCGGAGTCACACGTCAGGCCTTTGCTCGTATTCTTGCAGACTATATAAAAGAAGGTCTTATATCTTCTGACAATAAGGTGATAACTATTCATGATTCGGTCAGGTTAAGACAAATTTGTGACGAGTAGAGCTATAAATAAAAAGGGGATAGTCCGCTTTAGAACTATCCCCTTTTTATTTATGATTGTTTATTCTTTAATATGTCTCTGATTTCAGTAAGCAATACTTCTTCGGCTGAAGGTGCCGGTGGAGCAGCAGGTGCCTCAACTTTTTTCTTTTTAAAGTTCATCATCAAACGCAAAAACAGAAAGATACAAAGAGCAATAATAAGAAAATCTACTGTCTGCTGAATGAAATTCCCATAGTTAAGTGTTACGGCAGGTTTTAAAACTTCTCCTTTTGCAGAAAGCTCTTCTGCTTTCAATGTATATTTGAGATTCTGGAAGTCTATTCCACCTACAAATAGTCCTACGATAGGCATGATAATATCATTTACCATTGAACTGACAATTTTCCCAAAAGCTCCACCAATAATAATACCGATGGCCATATCGAAAACATTGCCTTTCATTATAAACTGTTTGAAGTCAGCAAGAAACTTAGACATAATATATGTTTTTGAAGTTATTTATTAATATAACATTATTAATTATCACAATGTTTGTTCTACATTAAAAGAAACAAACTCAGGCTCATTAATAGCATTCCCGTCACAACCCCACTTATGGATAAATGATGTTCTCCATATTTTTCAGCACTCGGAAGTAGTTCATCGAGCGATATATAAACCATAATACCTGAGATACCGGCAAGCAGAACACTGTTTATGACAGGATTCCAGAATGGCAAAAGGAAGATCATACCAACTAACGCTCCTAACGGTTCGGCCATTCCTGATAAAAAGGAATATATAAATGCTTTCTTCTTATCTCCCGTAGCATGATAAATAGGTATAGATACGGCTATTCCTTCAGGAATATTATGTATGGCGATTGCTACGACAATAGGAATAGCAACATCTAAATTATCCAGAGCAGCAACAAACGTTGCAAGTCCTTCGGGAAAATTATGGACAGCAATTGAAAGAGCAACGAGGATTCCCATTCTTTTCAGTCGTTTACTTTTATCGACTTCCTCTACTTTATGTACTTCATGCGGGTTTTCATCTTCCGGGATGAGGAAGTCAATAAGCATAATTAGTGCGATTCCACCAAAAAAGGATATGAGCATATATAAGAATGCTTTTTTATCACCGAATAATTGAGTGAAATCAGCTAGTGAGGTTGGAATAAGTTCTACGAAAGAAACGAAAATCATGACTCCCGCAGAAAATCCCAGCGCATAAGATAAGAATCTCGTATTTGTGTGTTTAGTGAAAAATGCCAATATACTGCCTACACCTGTAGACAAGCCGGCTATCATTGTTAATCCAAAAGCTATAGCGATTTGATGTAAATCCATAAAATATAATGTGTTATTTGGGTGTTAAACATTTGGTTTATTTATATTGTTGATCATAGATAAATATATTTAATTTCTAATTTTATGGTAAATGTAGATATAACAAATGATTTAGATTTATCATTTGTACAAAATAAAGACTTAAGATTTACACTCGACACAGGTGAACCCGATTTCCATGTAAAGAATATCGGCGTTAACTGGATGTCAAATCAAATGATAGATTCGATCCTGCAGGTAGGAGAGGGGGCTTTTATGCTTTCTGCCGTTAAAATCCATAAACCATTTCTTGTATTGTTTATTCCGGATTTGAACAGAGTCGATTTTTTGAAGATTGGATCAAAGTTAGCTTCGCATGCATTGCTTACTTCATTAATGGATATTGTATTCGTTCATGTTCAAAGTCGTGATCAGGCTTCAATCGTATTATATGACTCATATAATCATAAACTGGGATTTGATTTAAACGCTATAGCGGCAGCTTTGTCTGTGGGTGTTGTGACTCATCGATTAAACAATAAGGCTGTTTTCTCTTATGAAGGTTGTAATTTGAAAGCAGCATGGCGAGATTATGACAATCACATACTGGTTTCCAGATGATGCAGAAATATACACAATCTTATACTGTGTTAATAAAAACCCTTAAATTGAATCATTATGATTAAACATTGATTGTTTAACTTAGAAAAAGTATTATATTTGTCGTGTTAAATAACAAACAGATTGATTTCATTTGAAGTTTATTCGTTATTAAATATGATTCGATTTTCCAAGGGGTTTAAACTAACGCTGAGCAAGAAGAGTTTTTTTGTTTACAGCGGTAAAATAAAAAGCAATTATATAATTGCCGACATAGAGAAGAGTAATTAGAAGGTATTTCATAGAAATTGAGATACTTTCTGATTACTCTTCTTTGTTTATTTCCTTCATAACTAGAATATTGATTTGTTATCAGATATACTTTTAAAATTATTTTTTATGTCACACTTAAGATTTCGGGTAGTAGAAGAAGCTTTTAAGCGCAAAGCAGTGGAAGTACCATTGTTAAAAGAGCGTCCTTCTGAGTATTTCGGCAAGTATGTTTTTAATAAAGAGAAGATGCGTAGATATCTTTCTAAACAGACATATGAAGCTTTAGTAAGTACGATGGAAAACGGATCTCCTCTCCAGCGCGAAATAGCAGAAAGTATTGCTTCGGGAATGAAACAATGGGCTATGGAGTTAGGGGTAACTCATTATACTCACTGGTTTCAACCATTGACCGGAGGTACTGCTGAGAAACATGATGCTTTTATCGAATATGACGGTAAAGGCGGGTTATTAGAAGAATTCTCAGGCAAACTTCTTATCCAGCAGGAACCAGATGCGTCAAGCTTTCCGAATGGTGGCATTAGAAATACTTTCGAGGCTCGTGGATATAGTGCATGGGATCCGACTTCTCCTGCATTCGTAGTTGGTAGTACGCTTTGTATTCCGACAATCTTTATCTCTTATACAGGTGAGGCTTTGGATTTTAAAACACCTCTTCTAAAAGCGATCCATGCTGTGGATAAGGCTGCGACTGATGTTTGTAAGTTTTTTGATCCGAATGTATCTAAAGTTACATCTTTCCTTGGATGGGAGCAAGAGTATTTTCTTGTAGATGAATCTCTATGGTCTGCACGTCCTGACCTTATGCTGACAGGTCGTACGTTGATGGGACATGAGAGTGCTAAGAATCAACAGCTGGAAGATCATTACTTCGGGGCTATTCCTGCTCGTGTGGAAGCTTTCATGCGTGAACTTGAAATAGAAAGTTTGAAATTAGGAATTCCTTGTAAGACTCGTCACAATGAAGTTGCTCCTAATCAGTTTGAGTTAGCACCAATTTTTGAAGAAACAAATCTGGCTAATGATCATAACTTGCTTTTGATGTCTGTTATGAAAAAGCTGGCTCGTAAACATAACTTCCGTGTACTTCTTCATGAGAAGCCTTTTAAAGGAGTGAATGGTTCAGGAAAGCACAATAACTGGTCACTTGGAACAAATACAGGGGTTAATCTTTTATCTCCGGGTAAGAGCAGCCACGAAAATCTGCAATTTGTAACTTTCCTTGTAAACATCATGATGGCTGTTTACAAAAGAAATGGTTTATTAAAAGCTGCAATTTCTTCAGCTACTAACGCTCACCGTCTGGGTGCAAACGAAGCTCCTCCTGCAATTATATCTGTCTTTTTAGGAAGACAACTGACAGAGGTTTTGGATAAACTTGAAAGCTCGTCATCAGATGAGGCTATCCAGGTAGATGACAAAGTCGGAATGAAATTAAGCGTTACTCAGATTCCTGAGTTATTGCTGGATAATACAGACAGAAACAGAACATCTCCTTTTGCATTTACAGGAAACCGTTTTGAATTCCGTGCTGTTGGATCTTCTGACAACTGTGCAGCTGCTATGATCGTATTGAATACAGCAGTAGCACATCAATTGAAAGAATTTAAGAAAGATATCGATGCCCGTCTGGAACAAGGCGTAAAATTAGAAAAAGCTATTTTCGAAGTTCTTCGCGATTATATTCGTATATGTAAGCCTATTCGTTTTGATGGAAACGGATATAGCGAAGAGTGGAGACAAGAAGCAGCTAAACGCGGGCTTGATTGTGAACGTAACGTTCCGGTTATATTCGATAACTACCTGACTTTCGAAAATATCTCTATGTTCGAAACAATGGGAGTTTTAAATCACGTGGAATTACATGCACGTAATGAAGTAAATTGGGAAACTTATACGAAAAAGATCCAGATCGAAGCTCGTGTATTAGGTGATCTTGCAATGAATCACATTATTCCGGTAGCATCCAGATACCAAGGCTTACTGCTTGATAATGTTTGTAAGGTTAAACAATTATTCGATCAGGAGAAAACAGAAATCATAGCTAAACAAGATATGATTTTGATCGAAAAAATTTCTCATCACTTATCGGTGATCACTGAAAAGGTTGATCAGATGATTAATGCACGTAAAGTTGCAAACAAAATTGAAGATGAGAGATCAAAAGCGATCGCTTATCATGATACAATTGCTCCGTTAATGGAGGAGATCCGTTATCACATCGATAAATTAGAATTAATCGTTGATGATGAAATGTGGACTCTGCCTAAATACAGAGAGTTGTTATTTATCAGATAATCAGTATTAAATAATATAACCGATTGTATATGTTAACATATGCAATCGGTTTTCTATTTATTCTTGTCTCTTAGTCTATTTTAATGCTGAGAATCATTACAGAATAATGATTTTTGATGCTATTTTCTTATTTTTGTATGCAATAATGCAGCAGTTTCTTTAACAGGTGAATATAAGATGGAACAAATAAAACACGAATGTGGAATTGCGATGGTTCGTTTGCTTAAACCATTATCTTATTATGTTGAAAAATATGGTAGTTATACTTACGGATTAGATAAGTTATATCTATTAATGGAGAAACAACATAATCGTGGCCAGGAAGGGGCAGGAGTTGGTTGTGTGAAACTGCATGCGGAACCAGGTGAAGAATACATCTTTCGTGAAAGAGCGATGGGGTCGGGTGCGATTAAAGACGTATTCGCAAGTATTCAGGATAATATTTCTAATTTTAAAATTGAACATCCTGAATTTAAAGAAGACTATAACTCATACCCTTTTATAGCTCAAACTTATTTAGGTCATTTACGTTACAGTACAACCGGTAGATCCGGTATATCTTACGTACACCCTTTCTTACGTAGAAATAACTGGAAAAGCCGTAATCTTTGTCTTGCCGGAAACTTTAATCTGACGAATGTCGATGAAGTTTTAAGTTTTTTGGTTAGAAAAGGACAGCATCCCAGACATAATGCAGATACCTTCTTATTATTAGAACAGATCGGTTTTTTATTAGATGAAGAAGTTGAACGTCTTTATCAGAAATACTCCAGCTTCGGATATACAGGACAAGATTTGAACGAACAAATCGAATCGAATCTTAATATTGAAACAATTCTAACTGAAGCAGGTAAGATGTGGGATGGCGGTTTTGTAATTTGTGGTCTTATGGGTAGCGGAGATATGTTTACGTTACGTGATCCATGGGGAATCAGACCCGCTTTCTACTATGCAGATGATGAAGTAGTTGTTGTTGCTTCTGAGAGACCGGTCATTCAGACGGCCTTTAATTTGCAACAAGAGGATGTTAAAGAATTATTGCCGGGGCAGGGCATTATAGTTAACAGAGCCGGTGATTTCTATATCAAGCAATTAATTGCACCAAAAGAAAATAAGGCTTGCTCCTTTGAGCGTATTTATTTTTCTAGAGGTAGTGACTATGATATTTATAAAGAGCGTAAAATGTTAGGAACTCAGTTAGTTCCGACGATTTTAAAATCTGTAGATAATGATCTTCATAATACAGTTTTCTCATACATACCAAATACAGCCGAGGTAGCCTATTATGGTATGGTTGAAGGATTGGAAAATTATTTGAATCAGGAGAAAATAGATCGTATTAAGGCTTGTAATGGTGATCTTTCGGATGATAAACTACAAGAGATTTTATCTCAGCGTGTTCGTTTCGAGAAAATTGCCATCAAAGATATTAAGTTACGTACTTTTATTGCAGAAGATAATAGCCGTAATGACCTTGCTACACACGTCTATGATATTACTTACGGCTCAATTGTTCCTCATCAGGATAATATTGTAATTATTGATGACAGTATTGTACGCGGAACGACCTTGAAGCAAAGTATCATTAAAATGTTGGACAGGCTGTCTCCGAAGAAAATCATAATTGTATCCTCTTCTCCTCAGATCAGATATCCTGATTGTTACGGAATTGATATGTCAAGAATGGGCGAATTCATTGCTTTTAATGCCGCAATGGAATTGTTAAAAGAACGCGGTTTACAATATATCATTAAAGAGGTATACCTTAAATGTAAGGAACAGGTAAACTCACCTAAAGAAGACGTGGTAAATTATGTGAAAGAAATATATGCGCCTTTCACTCAAGAAGAAATTTCTGCTAAAATAGCACAGATGGTTACTTCTTCTGATGTAAAAGCAGAAGTTGAAATCGTTTTTCAAACGATTGAAGATTTGCATAAATCATGTCCTGATCATACAGGCGATTGGTATTTCTCGGGAGATTATCCGACTGCGGGAGGAAACAGATTGGTAAATTTTGCTTTCATCAATTATATTGAGGGAAAAGATAGCCGCTTTGTTGAATAATATGGTTTCGCAAATAAATATAGACTTCTCTTAGGGAGTTTTGTCAAGTATATAAGCTAAGATTGTTTTCGGACAGTCTTAGCTTTTTTTTGCGACGTACCGCTGAACTCTGGTCTCGTTATTCCTTATTGGTATCTGAGCGGTATTGAAATGCTGACATAATTTCGCGATATGGGGTAATACACTATCTTTTTGCATTTTTCTAATCCTCTACAATGCTTTCTTTTTTCTCTTCGTATTTTATATTGAGAATATAAGCAAGAATTATGATTAGTGTAACTATCAGTAAGTGAGGTTGTAAGGTTTTATTTTGAAATTTAAAGCTTCTCTTTTAGAATTAGATACGTATTACGTCATATTTTGATACGTATCTACATGAAAAAACAAAGGAGGAAAATTTGAAAACATACCGTTAAAATTTCAAGATACACCGTATAAATTAAAAGATACGGTTTGTTTTTGAAAAGATATACCGTTTCTTTTAGAATAATGACTCTATCTCTTCATTTTACCTTCTATTTTCCTTCCATCAGGTCGTTTCTTCAATGAAAATTTGTAAGTTCTCAAAAGTGTCATAATGATAGATTAATGTACTCTTTGATGACTTTTCGAAAAATCTTATCTGGCAATAAGTCTGATAACTACTCTGAATCAGGGGGAGCGTTTAATATCTTGATGACGTACTTAAAGTATTCTTTTCCTGTCCTGTTTTTCTTATCCGAAGTGCGATGATTTAAATTAGTTGATATCCCTATATAATTTGAACATTTGTGAATACCCGATTGTCTAATTACATAGATTAATTAGGTAAGTTGTGATGTCTGAAATCAATTTTAAGGTTCTATTTAGATTGAATTATCATATAATTAATCCTTATATTTCTGCATTTCGTCAGATTCTGTTTATTTCATATACATCTGCAACCTATCTTCAAGCAATATAAAAACTAAACACGGTATAATTCCATGAAACAAAAACCGAAATTATCCTTTTGGCAAATCTGGAATATGAGCTTTGGATTCCTTGGAATTCAATTTGGATTTGCTTTGCAAAATGCGAATGCAAGCAGAATATTGCAAACTTTTGGTGCAGATGTCGAGCATTTATCCTGGTTTTGGATAGCTGCGCCTTTAACAGGTATGATTGTACAGCCTATTATCGGTCATTATAGTGACAGGACATGGACAAAGTTAGGCAGACGCCGGCCCTATTTTCTTATAGGATCTATTCTGGCATGTATAGCTTTAGTTCTAATGCCCAATGCAGGAGTTATGGCTTCGGCTATTCCTCCCATGTTTATCGGAGCAGGTATGTTAATGATAATGGATGCTTCGATTAATGTTGCAATGGAACCTTTCAGAGCATTGGTTGCTGATTTATTACCATCGGATCAACGGACATTAGGTTTTTCTATTCAAACATTCTTAATAGGTATCGGAGCCGTTGTCGGTTCATGGTTGCCTTATATTTTAGCAGAATGGTTGGGTATCTCAAAAGTTGCGCCCGCCGGAGAAGTTCCCGATAATGTGATTTTCTCATTTTATGTAGGAGCAGCTTTCTTTATGGCCGCTATATTATGGACAATTATTTCAACTAAAGAATATCCTCCGGGTGAGTTTGACGAGGAAGGTGATACATTTAATACAGAAGAAGAACATAAGGGCTTAAGTTCTATCATCAGTGACTTCATGCACATGCCTAAAGCTATGCTGCAATTAGGAGTGGTTCAGTTTTTCAGTTGGTTTGCTTTATTCTCTATGTGGGTTTTTACAACTCCGGCTGTAGCTACGCATGTTTATGGCTTATCACCTACAGATACCAGTTCTGAACTATATCAGGATGCCGGCAATTGGGTAGGAATATTATTTGGTGTTTACAACGGGATTTCTGCTATTTATGCTTTAATGCTACCTGCGATCGCAAAAAAAATCGGAAGAAGGGCTACACACGCAGTTTCTTTGTGTGCTGGCGCTTTAGGTTTAATCTCCATTTATTTTATTAATAATCCGGATTTATTGATTGTTTCTATGATCGGTATCGGAATTGCATGGGGAAGTATTCTGGCAATGCCGTATGCTATTTTAGCTGGATCTTTGCCAGCACGTAAAATGGGTATCTATATGGGTATATTTAATTTCTTCATTACTATACCACAAATTATAAATGGTATTGTAGGAGGTCCTATAGTTAAGAGATTCTATAATTCTGAATCAATTTACTCTCTTGTAGTTGCAGGTATTTGCCTGTTCGTTGCTGCTTTTTGTGTACTGTTTGTTGAAGACAAAGATGATCAAATTAAAACTAATAAAATCGCATGAAAAGAAAATTTACATCAGCCGTTTTACTTTCTCTGGTATTGCCGGCAATGGCTTTTGAAGTAGAGAAAGTCGATCCTCCACATTGGTGGACAGGTATGAAGAATTCACAATTACAAATAGCTATATCCGGGAAAGATGTAGGACTAGCTGATTTCACTGTTTCAGGTAATAATGTGAAAGTGGATAGTTGTGTGAAGGTAGATAATAAAGACTATGTTTTCCTTTATGTTGATTTGAAGAATGCTAAACCCGGCAACTTTCAGATTGATATGAAGCAGGGTAAGCAAAAAAAGAAAATTGATTATTCTTTGCAACAACGTAAGTTAAGTGGAGAAGATCGTATAGGTTTTGATGCAACTGATGTGCTTTATCTTATTATGCCAGACCGTTTTGCAAACGGGGATACAAAGAATGATAATCATAAAATGAATCGTCATACTGTTCAGGTCGATCGTAATCTCCCGAATGGAAGACATGGGGGAGATTTAAAAGGTATCGAAAATCACTTGGATTATATTTCAGACTTAGGCGTTACGGCACTATGGCTAAATCCGGTTCTTGAAAATGATCAGGAAGGAGGCGACTACCATGGATACGCAACTACGGATTATTATCGTGTTGATCCGCGTCTCGGTACTAACGAAGATTATGTAAGACTGATTCAGAAATCGCATGATAAGGGAATGAAGTTGGTAATGGATATGATCTTTAATCACTGTGGAAGTGAACATCCATGGCATTTGAATCCACCAACGAAAGATTGGTTTAATTTTCAGGATAAATATGTCCAGACTTCCTATCGCCTGACTCCTCATTTTGATCCTTATGTGACAACGTATGATAAAAAGCTAATGGACGAAGGTTGGTTTGTGGAATCTATGCCTGACCTGAATCAGAAGAACCCACATTTGATGCGATATTTGATTCAAAACAGTAAATGGTGGATTGAATATGCCGGAATTGACGGTATTCGTATGGATACCCATCCATATGCTTTCTTCGGTCCAATGGCTGAGTGGTGTAAGGAAATGAATGAAGAGTACCCTAATTTTAATATTGTAGGGGAGTGCTGGTTAGGAAATGAAGGTGGGGCTGCCTGGTGGCAACAAAATAGCCGTTTAGACGAGAATGCGAACAGCAATCTTAAAACGGTTATGGATTTCCCGTTGCAGGGAGTTGTTGAAAAAGCCTTCAATGAGAATACGGATGCGTGGAATGGTTTGAATCTTGTTTATGATAAATTGGCTATGGATTTCTTATATCCATCACCGAATTCTGTTTTGACTTTCCTTGATAACCATGATACGGATCGTTTCTTAAGAACAATGCCAACAAATTTGGGCTCTTATAAACAAGCATTGACTTTTTTATTGACCACTCGCGGTATTCCTCAGATTTATTATGGAACCGAAATCCTGATGAATGGTACAAAAGCTAAGAGTGATGGTGATATTCGTCTGGATTTTCCAGGTGGTTGGGCAGGTGATCCGATATCTGCATTCACTGCTGCGGGTCGTACTCCTTTGCAAAATGAAGCTTTTAATTTCCTGAAAACGCTACTTGATTGGCGTAAAGGTGCCGGCAACGATGTTATTTCAAAAGGGAATTTGAAACACTTTATGCCTACGAACGGAGCTTATGCGTATATTCGTTCTTATAAAGATAAAAATGTATTTGTTCTGATGAATGGTACTGATACTGAAATGAATTTGGATATGGAGCGCTATCAGGAGGTCTTGGCCCCATTCACGAAAGGTAAAGATATATTGACTCAGAAAAATGTCAGTTTAGACAAAACAATGAAACTTACTCCAAGAGAAGTCCTTGTTTTAGAGTTACAATAATTTATTTTATGAAATAAATTTGATTTAAAGAAAAGGTTAGTATCTTTCGCAGATTGATACTGACCTTTTTAAATAAAAACTCAAGGTATAAAGGAGGTTCAGTTTACCATGATAAAAGACCAAATACAACATATACATGAAGAATATAACTTTTTTATTATCGACACTTTTATTTATAGGATGTTCTAAACAATTAGACTATCAGCAGATTTTATCACAGGCTTATAATGATCCTATCTCGGATAACAGAATGAAGGATGATAATATAATTAATCTGAATCGTTTTTTTCCTGATATTGAAAATATTGATTCCGTGACATCAAAAATGGCAATAATAAGCCGGGATACTTCAGACTGGAGTCGAATAAGAATTGAGAGATATGATGCAAATAAGCCGGTAATATTGAATGTCTGGAAGAAAGGAGCATATGCTGATGCTTTTGTTTTGCCAGCTTTTATCAAGCGGGATCAGAATTGTTTAATTGTTTCTAAAATCGATGATTTCGGCAGATTAATTATACAGTCTAACCAAAAAGATATTTCATGGTATGCCTTCTGGCAAAATGCTCAAATCCCTGTAAATAAAATGCAGATTCGGGATGGAGAGGTTATATTGCCTGTGCCCGAAAATGCCAAATCTATGGACGAATCGGTAATAAGGGTAATGGCTGTAGGAGAAAATGGTCTGTCCAACGAATTATTTATACCGTTAAAAAAAGGGAAAGTCTTAACCTTGAGTTCTGAAGCATCTTATTATTCCAAAAATCAATTATCAAGTTATCTGCAGCAATCTGATTTTTATGAAAAAGAAAATCAACTATTGAGAACCATCGGACATGAAATTACAGATTCATTAAATCAGAACAGATGCGAATGGGGATTATCACAAACGATAGCCGAAGTTTCGGACAATCAGCTTTCCGGAATATTGAAGAATTACATGAATTATACGTCCATTCTTGTTAATAATCCGTACCCAACAGATAAGGTTTTCCAAATGCAGTTGCCTGATAATATAAAAATTGGGAATTTAAAATCACATTTAGGGAATTCTATAAAACAGTCAGGAAATACGATTGTTATAAATATGAAACCTAATAGTTCTGAGATTGTTACCTCAGAAATGTATTAATAATTGACAATTATGTTTTATGAATAAAATAGTAGGCTCTTTATTTATTAGTCTTTTTCTTTTTGCTGCGTGTAAGCAAAAAGCAGAAGAACCGATTAACGTAAAGCCTGTTGATTGGTGGAACGATGCGACGATATATGAGATCAATACGCGTCAGTTTTCTCCGTCAGGTTCGTTTGAAGAAGTGAAAAAACAATTACCCCGGCTTAAAGAGATGGGTGTTGATATACTTTGGTTTATGCCTGTTCAGCCTATTGGAGAATTACAGCGGAAGGGGTCATTAGGCAGTTATTATTCTATTCAGGATTATACGGCAATTAATCCTGAATTTGGTAACCTGAATGATTTTAAAGAGTTAGTGGCTGAAGCTCACAATCAGGGAATGAAAGTAATTCTGGATTGGGTTGCTAATCATACATCCTGGGATGCCAAATGGATCAATAATGATGGATGGTATTCATTGGATAGTACGGGGAATAAGTACTCACCCTATGATTGGTCAGATGTAGTCGAGCTAAATTATGATAATCCGCAAATGCGGGATGAAATGATTAAATCGATGAGATTTTGGGTAGATAGTGTTCATATTGATGGTTTCAGGGCAGATATGGCTCATGAAGTGCCTACTGACTTTTGGAATCAGGCAAGTGACTCTCTGCATAAATACTATCCGGATATATTTATGCTAGCTGAATCCGAAAATCCGGATCTGATGGAAAAAGCGTTTAATATGAACTATGCATGGGAGTTGCATCATCTTCTGAACGCTTTAGCGCAGGGTAAAGCATCGGCAGACTCATTGTGGACTTTCTATGATAAGAAAAATAAGGAGTTTACAAAGCAAGATATACAAATGATCTTTACTTCCAATCATGATGAGAATTCATGGGCAGGAACTGAGTTCGAACGTATGGGTGCTTCTGCTCCAATGTTTGCTGCTTTAACTTATTTATTGCCGGGGATGCCTTTAATATACAATGGACAAGAAGCCGGATTTAACAGGAGATTGGCGTTTTTTGAAAAAGATAGTATTGATTGGGATAATTCGAGTCAATTTACTGCAATGTACAGACACTTGAATAAATTGAGAAAAGATAATCCTGCCTTATGGAGTGGTCTTGATGGAGGAACTTTTGAGGAAGTGAAGAATTCCAATCCGAAAGCTATATTATCATTTAAACGGGTGCGTGGTCGTAATGTCGTTTATGGAGTGTTTAATCTTACCGGATCAAATCAGAAAGTTGAAATTACAGATACACAGATGGAAGGAACTTTTAATGTTTTTGGATCTACTGATGTTATCGATTTGAATAAAAATCTAGAGCTAAGTTTAGCTCCTTATGAATATAAAATTTATACTCAGAAATAATATAGGATTATGAAAATCAAATTTGAATTACATTATCATACATCTTTTGGTGAAGAGCTGTATTTGCTTGGAGATATCGATGCTTTGGGTTGTAATCATCCGGAAAGAGCATTGAAGATGAGTTATGTGAAAGATGGATTGTGGACGATTCAGGTTGCTGTACCCAAAAAGAATGCAAATTTCTCTTATGAATATATTGTTAAGAGAGCTGATGAGATAGTGCGCAAAACATCTCTTAAATATCATTTTGCTAAAGTTGAGCACAAAGACAATTATCTCATTGCGGATAGATGGTTGGATATTCCGTTAAATAAACCGTTTTTTTCTTCCGCTTTTACGCAAAGCTTTTTTGCTAGAGAAAAGCATCCGGTTGTTAAATCGCGGTTAGATTCTGAGCGGATTTTTAAACTTGTTGTATCTGCACCTACAGTTCCTCCTGTTTGCGATTTGTGTTTAGTGGGGGAGGGTGAGTTATTAGGAAATTGGCAAGTGGAAAGATCTTTACAATTAGATGATTCTCACTTCCCTTTTTGGACATTGGAGTTAGATATGGATAAAATTGTCAGTGGTCAGGAATATAAACTTGTCATGACAAATAAAGAGTCTAGGGAGGTCTATAAGTGGGAGGAAGGTGAAAACAGGAAGATGGAATTAGATAGTTGTAGCTTTAAAAACTACTGTTATGTAATGAATATCTCCGATTTCAGAGATTATTCACCTAACGTTCGATATGCTGGTACGGCTATTCCGGTTTTTTCATTGCGTAGTGATTCAAGTTTTGGGATTGGAGATTTTGGTGATTTGTATAAATTCGTCGATTGGATAAAATTGACAGATCAGACCATTATTCAGATTCTACCTATTAATGATACAACAATGACCCATACCTGGGTTGATTCATATCCCTATAATGCGAATTCTATCTATGCACTGCATCCTGCTTATATTGATTTAACTCAACTTCCTGCGATCAAGGATCCAGTAATGCTGCTGGAATATAATAGATTGCAGCCGGATTTAAATTCGTTACCTGAAGTTGATTACGATCGGGTTACTGAATTAAAATGGACTTTTTTGAATCAGATATTTAAGGAGTCCGGAAAAGTGACAACTGAAACTTCAGAATATAAAGAGTGGTTCAGAGAAAATCAGGAGTGGCTTGAAAGCTATGCCGCATTTTCATATCTGAGAGATATATTTCATACGCCTGTTTTTACAAGCTGGAAAAAAATGAGTGTATATAAGCAGAAAGAAGTTGATGAACTTGTTTCGCCTGATTCACCAGTTTATGAAGAAATTGCATTATATTATTTTATTCAGTTTGAATTGCATAAACAATTGCTTCGAGTTAGAAATTATGCTCATTCAAAAGGTGTGATTTTGAAAGGTGATATTCCGATCGGAATTAGCAGAAACAGTGTTGAAGCATGGAAAGAACCTTATCTTTTCAATATGTTCTCTCAGGCAGGGGCTCCTCCTGATGATTTTTCTGTGAATGGACAAAACTGGGGATTCCCGACGTATAATTGGGATGAGATGAAGCGCACGAATTATGCATGGTGGAAGAAACGATTCGCAAAAATGGCTGATTATTTTGATGCTTATCGAATTGATCACTTATTAGGATTTTTCAGAATATGGGAAATTCCAATGGATTCCGTACAAGGATTATTAGGTCATTTTAATCCTGCATTACCCTATACCAGATCTGAATTAGAACAATTCGGGTTTTATTTGAATGATGAAAGGCATTTGAATCCTTATATCAGAGGACATTTCTTGCCTGAGTTATTCGGCGAATATACGCAAGAAGTGGTAGAAAAATATCTTACAGAAGTAGAATATGATGTTTATAGATTAAAAGTGCATTGTGATACTCAACGCAAAATTGATAATTTATTGCAAGGTGAATTAGATGAAAAATTATTGTGTATTCGGGATGGTCTGTTTTCACTATGTAATGAGGTTCTTTTTGTAGCTGACCCAAAAGAAAAGGATAAATATCATCCTCGTATCAGTGCACAATCTACTAAGAGTTTTCAAGAATTGGAGTTTTGGCTTCAGGATGCGTTTAATAAATTGTACAATGAATTTTTCTATAACAGACATAACGGTTTCTGGGAAGCCCAGGCAATGGAAAAGCTTCCTCCGATCATAGAGTCTACAAATATGTTGGTTTGCGTAGAAGACCTTGGGATGATTCCGGATTGTGTTCCTCATGTAATTAATATTCTACAGGTATTGGCATTAGAGATTCAAAGAATGCCAAAAGATCCGCATCTGCCATTTGGGCTGACAAATGAATATCCTTATTTGTCCGTATGTACAACAAGTACTCATGATATGGCCCCAATAAGGGAATGGTGGCATGAAAATGGTGCTGTGACACAAGATTATTATAATCATATATTATGGCAAACAGGAAAAGCTCCATTTGATTGTAATAGTTTTATTGCAAGTTTAATCGTAGACAATCATCTGAAGTCACCTGCTATGCTGACAATTTTACCTTTGCAGGATTGGATGGCAATTGATGATACAATCAGGAATAGTGACGGATCGTCAGAGCGAATTAATGTTCCGGCTGTTGCTAAGCATTATTGGCGTTACAGGATGCATGTATCTATTCAGGACCTTATAAATGCTAAAGAATTCAATAATACAATGTGTAAAATGATTGTTGACTCAGGGCGATATATGGATTAATTATTAGAGCGAGACAGATTTTAATTAGAGAATCTGTCTCGTTTTTTTCTTTCTGGCATGAGAGTTGTACTAAAGTTTATGTCAGCAAATTGCCAGATATATAGAAGCGCGTCCTTACTGAGATTGATTTTTTTTACTCAGAATAATTTGTAGTTTAAAGCTTACTGTTGCTACAGTGAGTGAAGTAGAACTATGGAAATAATATATTATATAAATATGTCTGTTTTTAGCTTTGTTTATAATTTTAAACTTGTAGTTATCAGACCTTTGTAGTATATTTGTATAGGTAATAAAGACATGTTTCTGTTGTTTTCTATATTTCGACTAGTTGTCGCTAAAATGGCAGTAAGCCTGAAATAGATGTTAAACCAACATCAAGTGTGTTGATTTTATCTTTAAGGATGTGTAATAGTGTTAAATGAGTGGTAATTATCTGATATTCTGATAAAATAAAGAAGTGGTTATTTGATAATTAGAATTTAATTTGTAACTTTGCGCAGATTTTCAGCATAGAACACCCCAATGTGTAGATTAATTGATTGATCTACTGAAAATTTAGGTGTTGTATGTGGTGATTACTGAGAAGTAAGGGATAAAATATAAAATTACTAAGTATTAATAAAGTTGTAAAGAAATGCCTACAATTCAACAGTTAGTTAGAAAAGGTAGAGTGTCTTTAGAGGACAAAAGTAAAGCTCCTGCATTGGATTCATGTCCACAAAGACGTGGTGTGTGTGTGAGAGTTTATACTACAACTCCAAAGAAACCAAACTCTGCTATGCGTAAAGTTGCCAGAGTGCGTTTGACAAACTCTAAGGAAGTAAATGCTTATATTCCAGGAGAAGGTCACAATTTGCAAGAGCACTCTATCGTTTTGGTGCGTGGTGGTCGTGTAAAAGACCTTCCAGGGGTTCGTTATCACATCGTTCGTGGTACATTAGATACTGCAGGTGTGAGCAAAAGAACTCAAAGACGTTCAAAATATGGTGCTAAACGTCCGAAGCCAGGTCAAGCTCCAGCAGCAACAGGTAAGAAGAAGTAATTTAGCGCGTATGATTTGCCTAAAGGGCTATCTATATTCAGCGTGAGCTGAGTGTTTAATTGATAGGCTATAGGTTGAGTAAATGAACCCGGCGGGGGGATTTGAAGAGTGAATTAAAAGCAACCAAAAACAAGAAAACATTTTAGAAAAATGAGAAAAGCTAAACCAAAAAAGAGACTGGTATTGCCAGATCCAGTCTTTGGTGATGTTAAGGTTACAAAATTTGTTAACCACTTAATGTATGACGGGAAAAAGAGTATTTCTTATACAATCTTTTATTCTGCATTAGAAATCGTTAAGAACAAACTTTCAAACGAAACTTTGTCTTCTCTAGAAATATGGAAAAAGGCGTTAGAAAACGTTACTCCTCAAGTTGAAGTTAAATCACGCCGTGTGGGTGGTGCTACTTTCCAAGTTCCTACGGAAATCCGCCCTGATCGTAAAGAATCTATTTCAATGAAGAACCTTATTTTGTATGCACGCAAACGTGGTGGAAAAACTATGGCTGATAAATTAGCAGCTGAAATCGTTGATGCATTCAATAATCAAGGTGGTTCATATAAGCGTAAAGAAGATATGCACCGTATGGCTGAAGCTAACCGTGCGTTCGCTCACTTTAGATTCTAATTCAATTTTTACAATCAAGCTTAATATATATAACAGATGGCTAAAGATGATATGCTGAAGTTTACCAGAAATCTTGGTATTATGGCGCACATTGATGCGGGTAAAACTACGACTTCTGAGCGTATTCTTTTCTATACTGGTCTTTCTCACAAAATTGGTGAAGTACACGATGGTGGTGCTACAATGGACTGGATGGAACAAGAGAAAGAAAGAGGTATCACAATTACTTCTGCTGCGACAACAACTTCTTGGAATTATAAAGGTGATAAATATAAAATCAACCTTATTGATACTCCGGGTCACGTTGACTTTACAGTAGAGGTAGAGCGTTCTCTTCGTATTTTGGATGGTGCAGTTGCTACTTTCTGTGCAGTTGGTGGTGTTGAACCTCAGTCTGAAACAGTTTGGCGTCAAGCAGACAAATATGAAGTGCCTCGTATCGGTTACGTAAACAAAATGGACCGTTCTGGTGCAAACTTCTTTGAAGTTGTACGTCAGTTGAAAGACGTTCTTGGAGCGAACCCATGTCCAATTCAAGTTCCAATCGGATCAGAAGAAACTTTCAAAGGTATTGTTGACCTTGTTAAAATGAAAGCTATCTACTGGCATGATGAAACAATGGGAGCTGAATATTCTGAAGAAGAAATTCCTGCAGAAATGATGGACGAAGTAATGGAGTGGAGAGAGAAAATGCTTGAATCTGTTGCTGAGTTTGATGAATCATTGATGGAGAAATTCTTCGAAGATCCTGAAACAATTACACAAGAAGAAGTTCTTGAAGCATTACGTAAAGGTGCAATTTCAATGACAATTGTTCCAATGCTTTGTGGATCTTCTTTCAAAAATAAAGGTGTACAACAATTGCTTGATGCAGTTTGTGCATTCTTAGGTTCTCCTCTTGATAACCCTATCGTTGTTGGTACTGATATTGACAATCCGGAAATCGAGGTTGTTCGTAAAGTTTCATCTGATGAACCTTTATGTGCACTAGCATTTAAAATTGCTACTGACCCTTACGTAGGTCGCCTATGTTTCTTCCGTGTTTATTCAGGTCAATTGGATGCAGGTTCTTACGTTTACAATACTCGTTCTCGTAAAAAAGAACGTATTTCACGTTTGTTCCAAATGCACTCAAACAAACAAAATCCAAAAGATTTTATCGGTTGTGGTGATATCGGAGCGGGTGTAGGTTTTAAAGATATTCGTACTGGAGATACATTGTGTGCTGAAGAAGCTCCAATCGTTCTTGAATCAATGGAATTCCCAGATCCAGTTATCGGTATTGCAATTGAGCCTAAAACTCAGAAAGATCTAGATAAACTTTCAACAGGTTTGTCAAAATTAGCTGAGGAAGATCCAACATTCCGCGTATCAACTAATGAAGAAACTGGTCAAACAGTTATTAGTGGTATGGGTGAGTTGCACCTTGAGATTATTGTTGACCGTCTAAGACGTGAGTTTAAGGTTGAATGTAACCAAGGACGTCCTCAAGTATCTTACAAAGAGGCTATCACTAAAGCGGTTGAACTTCGTGAAGTTTACAAAAAACAATCAGGTGGTCGTGGTAAATTCGCGGATATCATTGTACGCGTAGAACCAGTTGACGAAGGATTTGAAGGACAACTTCAATTTATTGACGAGGTTAAAGGTGGTAATATTCCTAAAGAATTTATCCCTTCTGTACAAAAAGGTTTCTTGACTGCAATGAAAAACGGTGTTTTAGCTGGTTACAATGTAGATCAATTGAAAGTAACTTTGATCGATGGTTCATACCACAACGTTGACTCGGATCAATTATCTTTCGAAATCTGTGCTATCCAAGCATTCAAAAAAGCTTGTGAACAAGCATCTCCAGTTCTTTTAGAGCCAATCATGAAAGTTGAAGTGGTTACTCCGGAAGAAAACATGGGTGATGTAATCTCTGACTTAAACAAACGTCGTGGTCAAGTTGAAGGTATGGAAACAAGCCGTTCAGGTGCGCGTATCGTAAAAGCGAAAACTCCACTTGCAGAAATGTTCGGTTATGTGACTACACTTCGTACAATCACTTCAGGACGTGCTACTTCAGCAATGACTTTCTCTCACTATGATGCTGTATCAGCTAATACTGCGAAAGAGGTATTGAAAGAAGTAAACGGTAGAGTAGATTTACTATAAAAAAATAAAATCCGGGAAGAGTTTTTTACCCTTCCCGGATAACAATCAAAAGCGTTTGATTAATTATATAGATATTCATTGATATGAGCCAAAAAATCAGAATTAAATTGAAGTCTTTCGATCACATGTTGGTTGATAAATCAGCAGAGAAAATCGTTAAGACAGTAAAGGCGTCTGGAGCAGTTGTTAGCGGTCCAATTCCACTTCCAACTCACAAAAAAATCTTTACAGTAAACCGCTCTACTTTCGTTAATAAAAAATCAAGAGAGCAGTTTGAACTTTCTACTTATAAAAGACTAATTGATATCTATAGCTCTACAGCTAAAACTGTTGACGCTCTAATGAAATTAGAGTTGCCAAGTGGTGTAGAAGTTGAGATCAAAGTGTGATAATTTAAATTTTTAATGAAATGCCAGGATTATTAGGAAAAAAAATCGGAATGACATCCGTTTTCAGTGCCGATGGGAAAAATGTTCCATGCACTGTTATCGAAGTAGGTCCTTGTGTGGTAACTCAAATTAAAACTGCAGACAAAGACGGTTATGAAGCTGTTCAAGTAGGTTTCCAAACAAAAAAAGAGAAACATACGAACAAACCAGAAATGGGTCATTTCCAAAAAGCAGGAGTTGAGCCACAAAGACACTTGGCTGAGTTCAAGTATGAAGGAGAGTACAACCTAGGTGACGTGATCACTGTTGATTTCTTCAATGACGCAGCTTTCGTTGATGTAGTTGGTACATCAAAAGGTAAAGGTTTCCAAGGTGTTGTAAAACGTCACGGATTTGGTGGTGTAGGTCAAACAACTCACGGTCAACATAACCGTTTGAGAGCACCAGGTTCTATTGGTGCCAGCTCATACCCTTCTCGTGTATTCAAAGGTATGCGTATGGCTGGACAAACAGGTAACGCTCGTGTTACTGTACAAAATCTTCAGGTGTTAAAAGTTATCTCTGAACACAACCTTCTTTTAGTAAAAGGATCTGTGCCAGGAGCTAAAGGTTCAATCGTAATAATTGAGAAATAATGGAACTTAAAGTATATAACATTAAAGGAGAAGATACAGGAAGAACAGTTGTTCTTAACGATGCAGTATTCGGTATTGAACCAAGCAACCACGCAATCTATTTAGATGTTAAGCAATACTTGGCTAATGGTCGTCAAGGTACGCATAAATCTAAAGAGCGTTCTGAAATGTCTGGTTCTACTCGCAAACTTATCAGACAAAAAGGTTCTGGTGGTGCTCGTAGAGGTGATATCAACTCTCCTGTATTGGTTGGTGGTGCTCGTGTATTCGGTCCTCGCCCAAGAAACTATAGCTTCAAACTAAACAAGAAAGTAAAATCTTTAGCTCGTAAGTCAGCTTTGGCTTATAAAGCACAAGAAAACGCAATTATCGTTGTTGATTCAATCAATTTCGAAACAGCGAAAACTAAAGATTTCGTAGCTATGCAAAAAGCATTGCAAGTAGCTGATAAAAAAGTACTTTTGGTTTTAGCAGAACAAAATAATAACGTATATTTGTCAGCTCGCAATTTGGAGCGCACAAACGTTATTACTGTTAACGAACTTAATACTTACGGCGTAGTTAATGCGAAATCTCTTGTTCTAACAGAAGCTTCATTAGCTGCAATCAATAACTTTTAATTTGGGAGATAAAGAATAATGAGAGTTATTATTAAACCGATCGTAACGGAAAAAATGACTGCTTTAACTGAAAAGCGTAATGTTTACGGTTTTCGTGTAGCGCCAGAAGCTAATAAGATTCAAATCAAGAAAGCAGTAGAAGAAATGTATAACGTATCTGTAGTTGATGTTAACACTGTTAACTATGCAGGTAAAAATAAAACTCGTTATACTAAATCTGGAATTCTTCAAGGTAGAACATCTGCATTCAAGAAAGCCTATGTGACTTTGAAAGATGGAGAAGTAATTGATTTTTATAGCAATATTTAAATAAAATGGCAGTACGCAAACTAAAGCCCGTAACACCGGGGCAAAGACACAAGATTATCGGTGCATTTGATAATATTACTGCATCAGCACCGGAGAAATCTCTTGTAACTGGTAAAAGAAACTCAGGTGGTCGTAATAGTGAAGGTAAAATGACTATGCGCTACATTGGTGGCGGTCACAAGAGAAAATTTAGATTTATCGATTTCAAAAGAAACAAAGACGGTGTTCCTGCAACTGTAAAGGCAGTAGAGTATGATCCAAATCGTTCTGCTCGTATCGCTTTGTTATATTATGCTGATGGTGAAAAGAGATATATCATTGCTCCAAACGGAATTGAAGTTGGACAAACGATTATTTCTGGTGAAACAGCAGCTCCAGAAATCGGTAACGCACTTCCATTAAGCGCAATTCCAATTGGTACTGTAGTTCACAATATCGAGCTTCGTCCAGGTCAAGGAGCAGCGATTGCTCGTTCAGCTGGTTCTTTTGCTCAATTGACTTCTAAAGAAGGTAAATATGCAATCATCAAATTGCCTTCAGGTGAAACTCGTAAAATTCTTGCTTCTTGTAAAGCGACTGTAGGTAGCGTTGGTAATTCAGACCACGCACTTGAAAGATCAGGTAAAGCGGGACGTTCAAGATGGTTAGGTCGTCGTCCAAGAAACCGTGGTGTTGCAATGAACCCGGTTGATCACCCAATGGGTGGTGGTGAAGGACGTTCGTCTGGAGGACACCCTCGTTCACGCAAAGGATTGTATGCTAAAGGTCTTAAAACAAGATCTCCTAAGAAACAATCTTCGAAGTATATTATTGAAAGAAGAAAAAAATAATCTGATTAATTAGAGTAAACTATGAGTCGTTCATTAAAAAAAGGCCCATATATCAACGTAAAACTTGAGAATAAAGTGCTAGCAATGACAGAGTCTGGTAAGAAAAACGTTATCAAGACTTGGGCTAGAGCTTCTATGATTTCTCCTGATTTCGTTGGGCATACAATTGCAGTTCATAACGGTAATAAATTTATTCCTGTATATGTTACTGAAAACATGGTAGGTCACAAACTTGGTGAGTTTTCACCAACTCGTAACTTCCGTGGCCACGGTGGTAACAAAAAAAGATAATTACAGGAATTCGTATTAGATTAAAACATTAAAAAATAATGGGTGCAAGAAAAAATATTTCAGCTGAAGCAAGAAAGGAAGCCCTAAAAACTCAATATTTTGCAAAGTTAAATGGTGTACCAACATCTCCTCGCAAAATGAGACTTGTGGCTGACATGATTAGAGGTATGGAAGTATTCCGCGCTTTAGGTGTACTTAAATTCTCTTCGAAGGAAGCTTCTATCAGAATGGAGAAACTTTTGCGTTCAGCTATTGCTAACTGGGAGCAAAAAAATGAGCGTAAAGCAGAAAGTGGTGAGTTGTATGTATCAACAGTTTTTGTTGATTCAGCTACAATGTTGAAGAGAATGCGTCCTGCTCCGCAAGGTAGAGGATACAGAATCCGCAAACGTTCTAACCACGTTACCTTATTTGTTGATTCAATTGATAATAAAAAAAAATAAAGTAAGATGGGACAAAAAGTAAATCCAATTAGCCACCGTTTAGGAATCGTAAGAGGTTGGGATTCTAACTGGTATGCCGGAAAAAACTGCGGCGATACTTTGTTGGAAGACTCAAAAATCCGCAAATATCTAAACGCCCGTCTTGCTAAAGCAAGCATATCTCGTATTATTATCGAGCGTACTCTTAAACTTATTACTATTACAGTATGTACAGCTAGACCTGGTATCATTATTGGTAAAGGTGGTCAAGAAGTAGATAAGTTAAAAGAAGAGTTGAAAAAAATCACTGATAAAGATGTTCAAATCAACATCTTCGAAGTGAAAAAACCTGAGTTGGATGCTGTTATCGTAGCAAATAATATTGCTCGTCAGCTTGAAGGTAAAATTGCTTACCGTCGTGCTGTTAAAATGGCGATCGCTTCAACTATGAGAATGGGTGCTGAAGGTATCAAAATCCAAATCTCTGGTCGTTTGAATGGTGCTGAAATGGCACGTTCAGAAATGTACAAAGAGGGAAGAACTCCACTTCACACTTTCCGTGCAGATATCGATTACGCTTTAGCTGAAGCGCTTACTAAAGTAGGTTTGCTAGGTGTTAAAGTTTGGATTTGCCGTGGTGAAGTTTATGGAAAGAAAGATCTAGCTCCTTCTTTTAACACACAAAAAGAAACTGGTCGTGGAAATAACCACAAAGGCGGTTTCAAGAGAAAGAAAAAGTAATAGTTTAACTGAAACAATTATCAGAGATGTTACAACCAAAAAGAACTAAATTCAGAAGACAACAAAAAGGCCGCATGAAAGGTGTTGCTCAAAGAGGTAACCAGTTGGCTTTTGGGTCTTTCGGAATTAAAGCTTTACAAGATAAATGGATCACAGGTCGTCAAATTGAGGCTGCTCGTATTGCTGTAACTCGTTATATGCAACGTCAAGGTCAAGTTTGGATTCGTATTTTCCCAGACAAACCTATCACTAAAAAACCTGCAGAGGTACGTATGGGTAAAGGTAAGGGTTCTCCAGAAGGATTCGTAGCTCCAGTTACTCCAGGTAGAATTATTATTGAATTGGAAGGGGTTTCTTTCGAAGTAGCTAAAGAAGCTCTTCGTCTAGCTGCTCAAAAACTTCCAGTAACAACTAAATTAGTTGTGAGACGCGACTACGATGTTAAAAATCAAAATGCGTAATGAGTATGAAAATTGCAGAAATTAGAGAACTTGAAACAAAGGAATTGATTGAGAAAATTGCTGCTGTTGAAGCAGAATTGAATCAAACGCTGTTAAATCACAGCATCACTCCTTTAGAAAGCCCTGCTGTTATTAAACAACAGCGCAGAACTATCGCGCGCATGATTACTGTGTTGCGTCAAAGAGAGAACCAATAATAATTCGAGCCTGATGGAAACAAGAAAGCTAAGAAAAGAAAGACAAGGTGTCGTTTTTAGCAACAAAATGGATAAAACTATTACAGTTGCTGTAAAATGGAAAGAAAAACACCCTATCTATGGTAAATTCGTTAATAAAACGAAGAAATATCATGCTCATGATGAGAAAAACGAGTGTAACATTGGTGACACTGTTAGAATCATGGAAACTCGTCCATTGAGTAAATTAAAAAGATGGAGATTAGTTGAAATAATCGAAAGAGCTAAGTAATAATGATACAACAAGAATCAAGACTTACAGTTGCTGATAACAGTGGAGCTAAACAAGCTCTTTGTATCAGAGTATTAGGTGGAACAAGAAAACGCTATGCTACAGTTGGTGATGTTATTGTTGTAGCCGTGAAAAGCGTAATCCCATCTAGCGATGTTAAAAAAGGTGCAGTTTCTAAAGCTGTAATCGTGCGTACTAAAAAAGAGGTTCGCCGCCCAGACGGTTCATATATCCGTTTCGATGATAATGCATGTGTTCTATTGAACAATGCAGGTGAAATGAGAGGTAGCCGTATTTTTGGTCCTGTTGCAAGAGAGCTTCGTGCTACAAATATGAAAATTGTTTCACTTGCACCAGAAGTGCTTTAATATTAATTAAGTAAAGCTGATGAGTAAGTTACATATTAAAAAAGGTGATACAGTTTACGTAAATACCGGAAAAGATAAAGGCAAAACCGGACGCGTATTAGAAATTCTTGTGAAAGAAAATCGCGCGATCGTAGAAGGTATCAATGTGGTAGCTAAGCATACCAAACCTAATGCTGCAAATCCTCAAGGAGGTATTGTAAAGAGAGAAGCTTCTATTCACATTTCTAACCTAAACGTAGTTGATCCTAAATCAGGAAACGCAACTCGTATTGGAAGAAAATTGAATGAGGAAGGTGTTCTAGTTCGTTATTCAAAAAAATCAGGAGAGGAGATTAA
>DKPO01000045.1:4185-13949 GCA_002471225.1 Porphyromonadaceae bacterium UBA7332 | reverse complement strand
AAAAAATCAGGAGAGGAGATTAAGTAATGGTTAATACTGCAAGCCTAAAAAACGAATATAAAGAGAGAATCGTACCTGCCTTGATGAAAGAATTCAACTATAGCACTGTTATGCAGGTGCCTGTGTTGAAGAAAATTGTAATCAACCAAGGTTTAGGTATCGCTGTTGCTGATAAGAAGATTATTGATATCGCTATCAATGAACTTACAGCAATCACAGGTCAAAAAGCTGTTGCTACTCTTTCTAAAAAAGATATCTCTAACTTCAAGTTACGTAAAAAAATGCCAGTTGGTGTTATGGTAACTTTGCGTAGAGAGCAAATGTATGAATTCCTTGAGAGACTAGTTCGCGTAGCTCTTCCTCGTATCCGTGACTTCAAAGGTATTGAAGGTAAATTAGATGGTAGAGGTAATTATACTTTGGGTATCCAAGAACAAATCATTTTCCCTGAAATCAACATTGATAGCATTAGCAAAATCTTAGGTATGAATATTACTTTTGTTACTACTGCTAAAACTGATGAAGAAGGATATGCTCTTTTGAAAGAGTTTGGTTTACCTTTTAAAAATGCTAAATAATTTAGAGATATGGCTAAGGAATCAATGAAAGCTCGCGAAGTGAAAAGAGCAAAGCTTGTTGCTAAATTCGCTGCTAAAAGAGAACAATTAAAAGCGGAAGGCAACTACGAAGCTTTGCAAGCACTTCCAAAAAATGCATCTCCTGTTCGTTTACACAATCGTTGTAAAATTACAGGTCGTCCGAAAGGATATATCCGTCAGTTCGGTATTTCACGTATCCAATTTCGTGAAATGGCATCTGCAGGTTTGATCCCAGGTGTTAAAAAAGCAAGTTGGTAATTTATTATTAAATATTGTCCGGGTAGCCGGATCAATTTAATTCAATTCAATATGACAGATCCAATAGCAGATTTTCTGACTAGACTACGGAACGCGATTAAAGCTAACCACCGTGTGGTTGAAGTTCCAGCGTCAAACATAAAAAAAGAAATTACTAAAATTCTTTTTGATAAAGGGTACATTTTAAATTATAAGTTTGTTGAAGAAGGTCCTCAAGGTTCTATTAAAATAGCTTTGAAATATGATCCAGTCAACAAAGTGAACGCGATTAAGAGATTAATCCGTATTTCTACTCCAGGTCTTCGTCAATACGTAGGTTACAAAGAAATGCCTCGTGTTTTGAACGGTTTGGGTATTGCAATTCTTTCTACTTCTAAAGGTGTTATGACTGATAAAGAAGCTAGAGAATTGATGATCGGTGGTGAAGTTCTATGTTATATCTACTAATCAGAGGAGGGTTTAATTATGTCAAGAATAGGAAAATTACCAATTAGCATTCCTGCTGGTGTTAGTGTAGATTTCAAAGATAATGTAATCACAGTAAAAGGACCTAAAGGTCAACTATCGCAAGATATCAAAGGTGATATCAGCATTGATATCGCTGAAGGTCAAGTAGTAGTTGCTCGTGCAAACGATGATAAACAAACTCGTGCTCTTCATGGTCTTTACAGAGCCCTTATTAACAATATGGTTTTAGGTGTTTCTGAAGGATACAAAAAAGAATTAGAGCTTGTAGGGGTAGGTTACCGTGCAGCAAATAACGGTCAAATCCTTGAGTTGTCTTTAGGTTATAGCCACAATATCTTTTTACAGTTACCGGCTGAAATTAAAGTTGAAACTAAATCTGAAAGAAATAAGAATCCTCTTATTACTTTGGAGTCTTGCGACAAACAACTTTTGGGACACGTTTGTTCAAAAATTCGCTCATTCCGTAAACCAGAACCTTATAAAGGTAAGGGTGTCAAGTTTGTTGGTGAAATTATTCGCAGAAAGTCAGGTAAGTCTGCCGGTAAATAATCTTTAAATAAGATATTGTTATGACATCAAAATTAGAAAGAAGACTTAAAATCAAACAGTGCGTTCGCAGAAAGATTTCTGGTTCAACAGAGCGTCCGCGTATGACTGTTTTCAGAAGTAATAGTCAAATATATGCACAAGTGATTGATGATACTTGTGGTAAAACTTTAGTTTCTGCTAGCTCTTTAGGTATGGAAGCATGTCCTAAAAAAGAACAAGCTACTAAGGTTGGTGAATTAATCGCTAAGAAAGCTCTTGAAGCAGGTATCCAAACTGTTGTTTTCGATAGAAATGGTTACCTTTATCATGGTAGAATTAAAGAACTTGCAGACGCAGCTCGTAATGGCGGTCTTAAATTTTAATACAACATGGCAGTAAATAATAGAGTAAAATCGTCAAACGATTTAGAATTAAAAGATAGATTGGTAGCCATTAACCGTGTTACTAAAGTAACAAAAGGAGGGCGTACTTTTAGCTTCTCTGCTATTGTTGTTGTAGGAAACGAAGATGGCATTGTAGGTTGGGGTCTTGGTAAAGCAAATGAAGTAACTACAGCTATTGCTAAAGGTGTTGAAGCTGCGAAAAAGAACTTAATCAAAGTTCCTGTTCTTAAAGGTACTATTCCTCACGAACAGTTCTCTAAATTTGGTGGTGCAGAGGTTTTCATCAAGCCTGCTTCTCATGGTACTGGGGTTAAAGCCGGTGGTGCGATGCGTGCAGTACTTGAGAGTGTTGGTGTAACTGACGTTTTGGCTAAGTCAAAAGGTTCTTCTAACCCTCACAACCTTGTTAAAGCTACTATCGTTGCTTTAAGCGAACTTCGCGATGCAGCTACTATTGCTCAAAATAGAGGTGTATCTTTGGAAAAAGTGTTTAAAGGTTAATTTAAGGAGGTTTATAATTATGGCTACAATAAAAATTAAGCAAGTTATCAGCAGAATTAAATGTCCTGCAACACAAAAAAGAACTCTAGACGCACTAGGTTTAAGAAAACTTAATCGCGTGGTAGAGCATGAAGCTACTCCTCAAATTTTGGGAATGGTTGCTAAAGTTAAACACTTGATAGAAGTTGTTGATTAATCAACTTCTATCATTAAAGATTTGCAAACTATGAATTTAAATAACTTACAGCCTGCTGCCGGATCAGTAAAGACAAGAAAAAGAATCGGTCGTGGACCGGGTTCTGGAATGGGTGGTACTTCTACAAGAGGTCACAAAGGTGCTAAGTCAAGATCTGGTTACTCTAAAAAAATCGGTTTCGAAGGTGGTCAAATGCCTTTACAAAGACGTTTGCCTAAATTTGGTTTCAAAAATATTAACCGTGTTGAATTCAAAGCTATCAATATTTCTTTGTTAGAAGAGTTAGCGAAAGCAAACAATCTAACTAAAGTTGATATCAATACTTTGATCGAAGCTGGTTATGTTTCAAATAATCAAAAGGTAAAGATTCTTGGTAATGGTAGCTTGTCTATTAAATTAGATGTTGAAGCCCATGCTTTCTCTAAGTCAGCTGAGGATGCTATTGTTGCTTTAGGTGGAACAGTAGTAAAACTCTAAGATTATGAGAGCAGTCGAAACCTTGAAAAATATATGGAAGATTAAGGATTTGAGAAATCGAATCCTTACTACCATTTTGCTTGTTGCAATCTATAGATTCGGTTCTTTTATTGTACTTCCAGGTATTGATCCTGAAGCGCTAACAAGCCTTAAGAATCAGACAGATTCAGGTCTATTATCATTATTAGACATGTTTTCTGGAGGTGCATTTTCTAATGCTTCAATTTTTGCGTTAGGAATCATGCCGTATATCTCGGCATCTATCGTTATTCAACTATTATCAATTGCAGTTCCGTATTTTCAGAAATTGCAACGTGAAGGAGAAAGCGGTAGAAGAAAAATGAACCAATATACACGTTACCTTACTCTTATTATCCTTGCAGTTCAAGCTCCTTCTTATTTGATAAACTTAGGTGTTCAACTAAGAGCAGCTGGCTCAAACTTACCAAGTGGATATTTCTTTATTGTTGCTACAACTATCATTCTAGCAGCAGGTAGTATGTTCATTATGTGGTTAGGTGAAAGAATCACTGATAAAGGTATTGGAAATGGAATTTCTTTTATTATCTTAGTCGGTATTATTGCAAGATTACCGCATTCTTTGGTGCAAGAGTTTATAAACCGTACAACAGAGAAGGCAGGTGGTTTAATAATGATGTTGGTGGAGATTGTTATCTTGCTTTTCATTATTGCAGGTGCTATACTTCTTGTTCAAGGAGCTAGAAAGGTACCTGTTCAATATGCCAAAAGAATAATTGGGAATAAGCAATATGGTGGTGCTAGACAGTATATTCCGTTAAAGGTGAATGCTGCAAATGTAATGCCAATTATCTTTGCACAAGCGATTATGTTTATCCCGATGACCTTCATCGGATTCTCTAACATTGATTCAATTGGTGCTCTAGGATCCTCTTTTATAAATCCTGAAGGTGTTGGTTACAATGTAATTTTTGCTTTGTTGATTATTGCATTTACTTACTTCTATACCGCGCTTACTATTCAACCTAGTCAAATGGCTGAAGAGTTGAAACGTAATAACGGTTTCATACCAGGTATTAAGCCAGGTAAAAAAACAGCAGAGTATTTAGATGCTATTATGTCGAGAATAACCCTTCCGGGATCAATTTTCTTGGCTTTAGTAGCAATTCTTCCTGCTTTCGCTCGTTTCTTTGGAGTAAGTTCTGAGTTTTCTCAATTTTTTGGTGGTACATCTTTACTTATTTTAGTTGGTGTTGTATTAGATACACTTCAACAAGTAGAGAGTCACTTATTAATGAGACATTATGACGGATTATTAAAATCCGGCAAAATTAAAGGAAGAACCGGTTCTATTGCTGCATATTAAAAATGATTTTTCTCAAAACTAATGAAGAAATAGAGTTAATCCGGGAAAGTTCACGCTTGGTTGGAAAAACTCTGGCTGAAGTAGCCAAGTTAATCCAACCAGGTGTTAATACTTTGACTCTGGATAAAAGAGCTGAGGAATTTATTAGAGATAATAACGCTATTCCTGGCTTTTTGGGATATAGCGGGTTCCCAAATACTCTATGCATCTCAGTAAACTCGCAAGTAGTTCATGGTATTCCTTCAAACTATGAGTTAAAAGAAGGGGATATCGTTTCTGTAGATTGTGGAGTTCTTAAGAATGGTTTTTTTGGTGATTCTGCTTACACATTTGCTGTAGGCGAAATATCTGAAGAACATAAGAAACTCCTTCGCGTAACTAAAGAATCTCTTTATTTAGGCATTAAACAAGCTGTTGATGGAAAACGTGTAGGAGATATAGGTTTTGCTGTTCAGCAACATTGTGAGTCTAATAATCTATCTGTCGTTCGCGAATTGGTTGGTCATGGTGTTGGTCGAAATCTTCATGAATCACCTGAAGTTCCAAATTATGGTAAGAGAGGGCAGGGGCCAAAACTTCGAAAAGGTATGGTTATTGCAATTGAACCAATGGTTAACTTAGGGACTCGTCAAATTATATTTGAGAGAGATGGCTGGACAACACATACAAAAGACCATAAGTACTCAGCACACTTTGAACATACTATTGCTGTTGGAGCTACAGAAGCAGATATTTTGTCTACTTTTGAATATGTTGAAGAAGTATTAGGCGAAAATGTAATTTAGTTTTAAAAATTATGTCAAAACAATCAGCAATTGAACAAGACGGAGTTATTGTAGAAGCATTGTCTAATGCAATGTTCCGTGTGGAGTTAGAAAATGGACACATGATAACAGCACATATTTCGGGTAAAATGCGTATGCATTACATTAAGATCTTACCTGGTGATAAAGTGAAAGTTGAAATGTCTCCTTATGATCTAACAAAAGGTAGAATTTCTTTTAGATACAAATAAAAAAACTTTATAGGTATGAAAGTAAGAGCATCTTTAAAAAAGCGTACCGCAGATTGTAAAATCGTTAGAAGAAAAGGTCGCTTGTATGTTATTAACAAGAAAAATCCTAAGTATAAACAACGTCAAGGATAATTTATTATTTTTGCAGACTGAAAAAAATAGAGTAATAATATGGCTATAAGAATTGCTGGAGTCGATTTGCCTCAAAACAAGAGAGGGGAAGTTGCTTTGACTTATATTTATGGTATCGGTCGTAGCAGCGCTAACACTATTTTGGAAAAAGCCGGAGTTGACCGCGATATTAAAGTTAAAGATTGGAATGACGATCAAACAACTAAAATTCGTGAAATTATTGGTGAAGAATTCAAAGTAGAAGGTGATCTACGTTCTGAAGTTCAATTGAACATCAAACGTTTGATGGATATTGGTTGCTATCGTGGTGTTCGTCACCGCATTGGTCTTCCTGTAAGAGGTCAAAGCACTAAAAATAATGCTCGTACTCGTAAAGGAAGAAAGAAAACAGTTGCAAACAAGAAAAAAGCTACTAAATAATAATTAATATGGCAAAGAAAACAGTCGCAGCTAAAAAGAGAAATGTGAAAGTTGATGCTAATGGACAATTACATGTTCATTCTTCATTCAACAACATTATTGTTTCTCTTGCAAATAGTGAAGGACAAGTAATTTCTTGGTCTTCTGCAGGTAAAATGGGCTTTAGAGGATCAAAGAAAAACACTCCTTATGCTGCTCAAATGGCAGCTCAGGATTGTGTAAAGGTCGCATATGATCTTGGCTTGAGAAAAGTAAAGGCTTATGTTAAAGGACCTGGAAATGGTCGTGAATCTGCTATCCGTGCTATTCATGGAGCAGGTATCGAAGTAACTGAAATTGTTGACGTTACTCCACTTCCACACAATGGATGTCGTCCTCCAAAAAGAAGAAGAGTTTAATCATTAATTAACGTTTTCTGTGGGATTGAAATTATGTGTCGATTGCACAAACCTCTCAGTGGTCGATGACTCATAACTCAATTCATAGAAATTATAAAGACAAATTACAATGGCAAGATATACCGGACCAAAGACCAGAATTGCTCGTAAATTTGGTGAAGCTATTTTTGGACCAGATAAAGTTCTCGCAAAGAAAAACTATCCTCCGGGACAACACGGCGCGAACAAAAGAAGAAAAACTTCTGAGTATGGTATTCAGCTTCGTGAAAAACAAAAAGCTAAGTACACTTATGGAGTTTTAGAAAAACAATTCCGTAACCTTTTCGAGAAAGCTTCTCGTACTAAAGGTATTAAAGGTGAGGTACTCCTTCAATTATTAGAAGCTAGATTAGACAACGTTGTTTATCGTTTAGGTATTGCTCCTACTAGAGCTGCAGCTCGTCAGCTAGTGTCTCATAAACACATCGTAGTTGATGGTAAAGTAGTAAATATTCCTTCATACTCTATTAAACCAGGTCAAATCATTGGCGTTCGCGAAAAATCTAAGTCTTTAGAAATTATCACTAATGCACTTTCTGGATTTAATCATAGCAAATATGCTTGGTTAGAGTGGGATAAGACTTCAATGTCTGGTAAATTCCTACATATGCCTGAACGTGTAGATATTCCTGAGAACATTAAGGAGCAGTTGATCGTAGAGTTATATTCTAAATAATAAACTTTGAATTCATGGCGATTTTAGCATTTCAAAAACCAGAAAAAGTATTAATGCTTGAAGCGGATGATAAATTCGGAAAATTCGAATTCCGTCCGTTGGAGCCGGGATACGGTATTACCGTTGGTAATGCTTTGCGCCGTATTCTCCTCTCTTCCCTTGAGGGATTTGCTATCACATCTATTAAGATCGATGGCGTTGAACATGAGTTCGCTACGATCCCTGGTGTGATCGAGGATGTGACTAACATCATTCTTAACCTAAAGCAAGTAAGATTCAAGCAAGTTGTTGAAGAGATTGAGAATGAAAAAGTAACGATCAACGTTTCAGGAACCGAAGTTCTTAAGGCTGGCGATTTCAATGCAAGTTTGACAGGATTTGAAATATTAAATCCAGAGTTAGTTATTTGTAACATGAATCCATCTGCTTCATTTAATATGGAGCTTACTATTAACAAAGGACGTGGATATGTTCCTGCTGATGAAAATAGAAATGATATTGATGAGATGCATGTTGTTGCGATAGACTCAATTTATACTCCTATTGTAAATGTGAAGTATTTTATTGAAAATTATCGTGTAGAACAAAAAACAGACTACGAAAAACTTGTTTTAGAAATTCGTACAGATGGTTCCATTCATCCAAAGGATGCTTTGAAAGAAGCTGCTAAAATTCTGATTCATCATTTCATGTTATTCTCAGATGAGAAAATTACTCTAGAGACTAAAGATATGGATGGTAATGAAGAATTTGATGAAGAGGTTCTTCATATGCGTCAATTGCTTAAAACAAAATTAGTAGATATGGATCTTTCGGTTCGTGCTCTAAATTGTTTGAAATCAGCAGATGTTGACACATTAGGAGAATTGGTTCAGTTCCATAAAAATGACTTATTGAAATTTAGAAATTTTGGTAAGAAATCTTTGACTGAATTGGATGAGCTTCTGGAGAGATTAAACCTATCTTTCGGGATGGATATTTCTAAATATAAATTAGATAAAGAGTAACGCAATGAGACACAATAAGAAATTCAATCATTTGGGTCGTACTAGCTCTCACCGTGCTGCTATGTTATCAAACATGGCTACATCTTTGATTAAGCACAAAAGAATCTTTACTACTGTTGCTAAAGCAAAGGCTCTGAGAGTATATGTAGAACCAATTATCACTAAATCAAAAGAAGATACTACTCACCAACGTCGTGTTGTGTTTAGTTATCTACAAGATAAATTCGCTGTAACAGAATTGTTCCAAAATATCGCAGTAAAAGTTGCTGATCGTCCGGGTGGTTATACTCGTATCATCAAAACTGGGAATCGTCTTGGTGACAACGCTTCAATGTGTTTTATCGAATTAGTAGACTTTAACGATAATATGGCGAAAGCTACAGAAGCTAAAAAAGCTACTCGTACTCGTCGTTCTTCGAAAAAGAAAACTGAAGATACTGCAGCAGAATCTGCAGAATAAATATAAAAGGATGCTCAATCGAGCATCCTTTTTTTGTTTCTATTATATTTTGATGTTTTTCTATACCTCAGGAACATGATCTTCAGTTGTCATGTATCTGTAAATCAAACCAGCTATTATAGCACCTCCAATTGGCGCCAGCCAGAATAACCATAATTGCTCTAAAGCCCAACCACCGACAAAAAATGCTTGGCTTGTGCTTCTTGCAGGATTGACAGATGTATTTGTTATGGGAATAGCGACAAGATGGATTAGAGTTAAAGTTAATCCAATTGCAATACCAGCAAAACCTTTGGGAGCTTTTCTATGAATTGAGCCTACAATAACAAGCACAAACATACATGTCAATAATGACTCTGCAACTAATGCAGATAGCATGCTGTATCCTCCAGGTGAATGCTCTCCATATCCATTAGCCGCAAAATTGCCTAATTCAAAACCGGCTTTTCCACTAGCTATTATATATAAGACAGATGCCGCGAGTAAACCTCCTAATACTTGTGAAACAATATATGGTATTACTCTTTTTCCATCAAATAATCCACTTACAAATAATCCGACTGTTACAGCAGGATTAAAGTGAGCACCCGATATATAGCCTACTGCATATACCATTGTTAGAACTGTTAAACCAAATGCAATTGCAACTCCAAGGAAACCAATCCCTAATTCAGGAAAGCCAGCAGATATAACGGCAGCACCGCAGCCACCTAAAACGAGCCAAAATGTTCCTATAAATTCAGCTAATAAACTCTTCATAATTAATTTTTGTAGTGATGTTGTTTATATTTTGATAATTAAATTACTATTTAAACAATCGATTCTTTTAATAGGTTTAGAG
>DKPO01000045.1:0-3944 GCA_002471225.1 Porphyromonadaceae bacterium UBA7332 | reverse complement strand
CATAGCTTACTATATATATTCACGTTATATTTGAAAAAAAAATGCTATGTCAGATCTTTTAGTTTTCTCAGATGATGAGCGTAAATTATTATTAGTCCAATATAAGCAGTTGGCATTATCTCTTTCTGATTCTTTTAATTATACTGACAGAAAAAATATTCGTAATTTATTAGAGTCAGCTTATAACAAGGGCGTTTTTGTGCGAGATAATAAAGCTAATCCATTTAATATTTTATTAGGGACTTGTCTCATAATGGTTAATGAATTATCTCTTAAAAGACGTTCTACGCTTTCATATTTATTATATAAATTGGTGCTATGTAATGAGGTTAAAATAGAGGAGATAAATCAAATATTTACTACTGATATCAGTAGTATGATTAGAGGACTCATTAAAATTCACCAGTTATACGAAAAGAAGCCAGTTATCCAATCTGAGAATTTTAGCAAACTCTTATTGACCTTCTCTGAAGATCTCCGTGTTGTTTTGATTATACTTGCAGAAAAGCTTTATAATCTTAGGGTCGTTATGAGAACATGTGAAGATGATGACTTAAAATTAAAGTTTACTAATGAAGCTTCTTATCTTTATGCTCCACTTTCTCATCGATTAGGTTTGTATAAAGTAAAATCTGAATTGGAAGATTTAGCTCTTAAATATTCGAATAGGAAAGTTTATTCGGAAATAGCAAAAAAACTTGCAGAAACTAAGAAAAGTCGTGATGCCTTTATTAAATCATTTATTTCACCAATTGAAGAGCGCCTTAACCCCTTAAACATAAAATTCGAAATTAAAGGAAGAACTAAATCTATACATTCTATTTATAACAAGTTGAGGAAACAACAGATTGAGTTTGAAAAGATATATGATTTATTTGCTATTCGTATTATAGTTGATGTCCCATTTGATCAAGAGAAAATAGTATGTTGGAATATCTATTCTATAATTACAGATATGTATCAACCAAATCCAAAGAGACTAAAAGATTGGATATCTATCCCGAAGAGTAATGGGTATGAATCGCTGCATATCACAGTTTTGGGTCCACAGAATAAGTGGGTTGAAGTTCAAATAAGATCTCAAAGGATGGATGAGATTGCTGAAAGTGGTTTAGCTGCTCATTGGAAGTATAAGGGTGGAAAAGCAGAGAAAGGAATGGATGAATGGCTTAAGAGCATGCGTGAAATACTTGAAGATGCTGAATCTACATCCGCAGGAGATATTATGCAAGATTTGAAACCAGAATCTGTAAATAATGAGATTTATGTTTTTACTCCTAAAGGAGATGTGTATAAGCTCCCAATTGGATCTACTGTTCTTGATTTTGCTTTTGAAATTCATACAAATCTTGGGTGTAAATGTGTTGGAGCAAAAATAGGATCTAAGATAGTGAACATTAGGCATAAACTAACTAGTGGTGATCAGATTGAAATTTTAAGTTCTCCACAACAAAGTCCAAAACAAGATTGGCTCAAAATAGTTAAAACCTCTAGGGCCCGTATTAAAATTAAGCAAAGCTTTAAAGAGGAAGAGAATAAGCTTGCTCTTTTTGGCAAAGAACTTTTCTATCGTCGTATGAAGAATCGTAAGATTGATGTTGATGAAGCAATTTTGATGCGTCTTATCAAAAAGGAAGGTTTTAAAATGGTAAACTCCTTTTTTGCTGAAATTGCTAACGAAAAGTTAGATGTCAATTTGATGATTGATCATTATTTAGATGTAGAAAAGAAAGAAAAAGATATAACGTCGAGTGATTTAAAGACTGCAGACTCATTTGTACCTGTTAGTAGTTTCTCTTCGAATGAATCTTTGAATAAAGATGATGAGATTATTATCGACAGAGATTTAACAGGTATTGATTACAAGTTAGCAAAATGTTGTAATCCTATTTATGGAGATGATGTCTTTGGTTTTTTATCTATAAATGGAGGAATTAAGATACATAGAGTACAATGTCCAAATGCCCATGAGTTATTTTCTCGATTTGGATATCGTATTCTTAAAGCCAAATGGATGGGTAAAGCAGGTTCTACTTATCCTATAACATTATATGTAATCGGAAATGATGATATTGGGATTGTGACAAATATAACCTCTATTATAAATAAAGAGAAAAATATCAGCTTGCGTTCAATATCGATTGATACACATGCAGGTCTTTTTGAAGGACAAATGACAGTGATGGTTCAAGATTTAAGTTCATTAGATCATTTAATAAGAAAAATTGAATCAATAAAGGGCGTAAAATCGGTTTCACGAACATCTACAAAATTTGATTAGTCATGCTTATCTAAATATTGCTGCCTTTTTGATGAAATCATATTTATTGAAAGGAGTCTAGAAAGTTAAAGCTCCTATTATGCAAACATGAAGTAACCAGAAATGGTTGGACGGTTAATAATATTTTAACCTAGGGATCGGAACAGAGCTTGGGATTATACCGGGCTCTTTGCATTGTAAGCTGTCGGTAAACCCCGTCTTACATGTTCTTATAATATAAGAAGGACAAATTATTTGATACTTGCAAAATACAGATAGTCTCTCTGTTATTAGTATGAGATTTCACTAGGACTCTTAATGTATTTTATTCTTCTTTAGTTGTGATGAAGTAATTCAGCCCAATCTTTTAATAATCATCAGAAGTTAATTCCTGAACGATTCCCAGTTGTAATTCGATTTTAATTGCCATGGGAGTAATACTTTGTATATTGTTTTTTGCGAATCCTTTTTAAGTGTATTGTAATAGGATAACTGAAACGGTGGACTTTGGAGAGAGTTTATTAGCTCCTGGAGTTTGATTTTCAATTAACACTATCAGCACTATCGATACCTTTGTTTGTAAGTGATTGATAACTAGTTTTATATAGTGTTTCTTTTGGGTGTCGATTTAAACAGGTGTATCGACACCTTTTATGCGTTGGTATACACATGTTTACATCTTTGTTGTCGATAGTGTCGATTCAAATTGTAAAACTCATGGAGAAGAGTTTGTAGTTCGAGGTAATCGTTGTAAAGATTGACTGATTTGTCAAAAAGAAACGGTGTATCTCTGAAAAGACATACCGTATCTTTTTAGTGTAACAGGTATAAAAACGAAGGCATTTGCAAACTGGCAAATGCCTTCGTTTTTATTACCAAATGCGTTTGTTTTCCCAGACAAATACGTTTGTTTTTCTGAAAATAGTATCTTCCTGGGTTTTGATACGTTTCTGTGTTTCAGTTGATAGTATTAAAAAATATTTTGATACGTACTAAAAATGAATTACCTTACTTATACTGGAATTGGTTTGGACTTGCCAACTTATATTGGACAAAAAGTTAAGCTACATTTGAATTTTTTTCTTTGATTATTGATTAATCTCCAAAACTCTTCAATTGTAAGGTTATTCAATGCTGAATGTTTTCGTCTTCGGTTATACCATATTTCAATATATTCGAATATGATTTTGCTTAACTCTTCTTTAGTTTTGAGTTTATATCCATATATCCGCTCGCATTTAAGCGTTTTAAAAAAGCTATCAGCCACAGCATTATCCCAACAGTTGCCTTTGCGGCTCATGCTTTGAATAAATCCATGAGAGAGTAAATGGTTTCGAGTTTTCTTACAAGCATATTGAACACCTCTGTCTGAATGAAATATTGCACCTGATTTAGGTTTTCGGTTTTTTACAGCCATTTTTAGTGCCGGCAGAACAGTCTCTTCAGTAGCCATGCCGTAGCTGATAGACCAGCCTATAACCTTCCGGTCAAATAGGTCTATAACGGTAGTCAGATAAATAAATCCCGCTAACGTTCTTAAATATGTAATATCAGAAACATAGGCAACTCCTGGTTCTGCCGGGTTAAATTTTCTGTTAAGGATATTTTCTGCAACAGGCTCCTTGTGATCAGAAGATGTTGTTACTATAAACTTGCGTTTAAGCTTACTTTTCAGCTTCATCTC